>NZ_CP044427.1:1200000-2400000 GCF_008843165.1 Ornithinimicrobium pratense
CCGGCCGACCGCTCGCCGGTGTGCTTGAGGTCGGCGACCGGGGTGTCAAGCGTGGGCCTGATCTCCTCGGGCATCGGCAGCGCCCAGGCGGTGTCACCGGTCTCGGTGCCGAGCCGGACGAGGGAGTCGCGCAGCTCGTCGTCGTTGCCCATGACGCCGATGGTCCGCTCGCCCAGGGCGATGATGCAGGCACCCGTGAGGGTGGCGACGTCGACGATGGCGTCCGGCTGCTGCTCGCTAGCCAAGGCCAGGCCGTCCGCCATGACCAGGCGGCCCTCGGCGTCGGTGTTGATGATCTCCACGGTCCGGCCGTCGCGCATGGTGACCACGTCACCGGGGCGCTGGGCCAGGTCGCCGGTCATGTTCTCGGCCAGACACAGGTAGGCGGTGACCTGGACAGGCAGGCCCAGCTCGGCGATCGCCAGCGTGGCGGCCGCGCAGGCGGCGGCCCCACCCATGTCCATCTTCATGGTGACCATCGCGGCGCCCGGCTTGATGCACAGACCGCCGGAGTCGAAGGTGATCCCCTTGCCGACCAGCGCGAGGTGGCGGCTGGCGCCCTGGGGGGTGTAGCGCAGCGTCACCATGCGCGGGCCACGGCCCGAGCCCTGGCCGACGCCAAGGACGCCGCCGCAGCGCTCCTCCTCCAGGCGCTCGGGGTCCCAGACCTCGACCTCGACGGGGGTGCCGGCGGCCCGCTCGACCACCAGGTCGGCAAAGGTCTCGGGGTAGAGCACGTTGGGCGGGGTGTTGACCAGGTCCCGCGCCAGGGCGA
This sequence comes from Ornithinimicrobium pratense, assembly GCF_008843165.1. Taxonomy (NCBI): domain Bacteria; kingdom Bacillati; phylum Actinomycetota; class Actinomycetes; order Micrococcales; family Ornithinimicrobiaceae; genus Ornithinimicrobium; species Ornithinimicrobium pratense. Next base: position 1,200,776 of record NZ_CP044427.1, read on the forward strand.
CGGCCTGGGTGACGGCAGCGAGCTCGGCGTCAGCCTGCTCGTCCTGCGCCAGCCCGGTCACCATCGCCTGCGCCAGGCCCGCCTTGGCGGACTCGGCCTTGCCCACGCCGTGGTGGTCGGCGAAGGTGTAGGCGCCCAGGGCGACGCCCTCGGCGACGGCCAGGGCCTCGGTGCGGTCGGTCTGGCCGAGGGCGAAGACGGCCTTCTCCCGCCCGGCCAGCGCCCGCGCGGCCACCCCGGCCGCTCGCCGCAACTGCTCCGTGCGTGGGGCCGGGCCCGAGCCGGGCAGTCCCACGACCAGCACCAGGCTTGCCGCGACACCGTCGACACCCGTCAGCTTGGTGACCTCCTCGGAGCCGGCCTCGGCACCGACCGCGGCCAAGGCCGCCTCGACCGAGGACCGGGCCTCATCCCCGAGACCGTTGCTGTCGACCAGGACTACCTGGCCGTCTTTCTTGCGGGCGGCGAGCACCAGAGCGTCGGCGTCGACCCCGGCGGGCGCGGAGTTGGTGAAGGTCACGGTGGTGGGCAGGCTCATCGTCGGGTCCTGTCGGTCGGGGTCGTGATTAGTCAGTCTGAGACTAACTAACGGACGGGGACTAGGGTGACCGGCATGAGTGCTGCCACGACGAAGACGTCTCCGCTCCACGACAAGCACACCGCGCTGGGGGCCAAGATGGCTGACTTCAGCGGCTGGTCGATGCCGATCGAGTACGCCGCCACCGGTGGCGTCGCCGAGCACCACGCCGTCCGGGAGCGCGTCGGCCTGTTCGACGTCTCCCACCTGGGCAAGGCCCTGGTCAGTGGCCCCGGCGCCAAGGACTTCCTCAACCGGTGCTTCACGAACGACCTCGACAAGATCGAGCCCGGACGCGCCCAGTACACGCTGGCCTGCGACGAGAACGGCGGCGTCGTCGACGACCTCATCGCCTACCTGCGCAGCGAGGAGGAGGTCTTCCTCATCCCCAACGCCGCCAACAACGCCGAGGTGGTCGCCCGCCTGCAGGAGGCGGCGCCGGAGGGGATCAGCGTGCAGAACGTCCACGAGGACCACGCCGTCCTGGCCTTGCAGGGGCCCAAGGTCGACGAGGTGCTCGAGGCGCTCGGGCTGCCGGCGGGGCACGGCTACATGAGCTTCGTGGACACGCACTGGCAGGGCCACCCGGTGACCGTCTGCCGCACCGGCTACACGGGCGAGCGGGGGTATGAGGTGGTCTGCCGCACCGAGGACGCCTCGGCCGTGTGGGACGCCCTGATGGAGGCGATGGAGCCCGTCGGTGGGGTCCCCGCCGGCCTGGCCAGCCGAGACACCCTACGCACCGAGATGGGCTACGCCCTGCACGGCAACGAGCTGTCCCGCGAGATCACCCCGGTCATGGCCCGCACGAGCTGGGCCGTGGGCTGGAAGAAGGAGCAGTTCTGGGGCAAGGAGGCGCTCCAGGCCCAGCGTGAGGCCAAGGAGAGCCGGCTCTCCGGCGGCCTGCTGGTGACCGGGCGCGGCATACCCCGTCCCGGGTGCACGGTCCTGGACGCCGAGGGCGCGCAGATCGGTGCGGTCACCTCCGGCACCTTCAGCCCCACCCTCAAGCAGGGCATCGCCCTGGCGCTGCTCGACCGCGGCGTGGAGGCGGGCACGCCGGTCGTGATCGACGTGCGCGGGCGCAAGGTCGAGGCCGAGGTGAAGAAGCCACCGTTCGTCGAGGGCGGCGCCGCGAGCTGAGATGAAGGACGGCCCCCAGCAACCTAGGGTGGAGGCCATGAGCGAGAACTACACGTGGAGCTACGGCCGGGCTGACGGCACCGAGGTCACCGACCTCGGCCTGGCCTCGACGACCTTCCCCACTCAGGCCGACGCGGAGGCGTGGCTGTCGCAGGAGTGGGCCACTCTGGCCGACGCGGGGGTGGCCTCGGTGACCCTGCAGCGCGACGACGAGGTCGTCTACGGCCCGATGAGCCTCTCGCCGGCCGACTGAGGCGTCTCCGGGCGGCCGTGTCCGTGGGGCCGCCCGGCGAGTTCTCGGCCTAGCGGCGGTGCAGCTCGGAGCCGCGTTCCACCGCTGCACGGGGCACGCGGCTGCCGCGCATCTGGAACGAGCGCATGACCAGGTACCAGGCCGAGCCGCGGCCGGGCTCCTCACCGAACTCCCGCACGAAGCTCTTCTTCGTGCGCTTCCACAGCAGCCAGCAGTCCACGATCCCGAAGAGGATGAGGCCGTAGACCGCCAGGAAGGCGCTCATCCGTGCCCACTCCATGGGCAGGAAGGTCATCACCAGCAGGAACAGCATGACCGGCAACAGCACCTCGCCGATATTCCAGCGGCTGTCGACGGCATCGCGCAGGAAGCGCCGCTGCGGGCCACGGTCCCGCGGCGGCAGGTAGCGCTCCTCACCGCGCAGCATCGACTCGCGGGCCTTGGCGCGCTCTGCCCGCACCTTGGCCTTCTGCTCAGCGTTCATCGCCTTGTGGTCCACGACCAGAGGTCGCCGGTTGGCCGCCTCGGCCTCCCTACGCCTCGGGGTCGGCCGCCCCTTGCCCTGGGGACCCGAGGAGTCCACCGGCGTCACCTGGGCCTGCGCGGCATACTCCGCCGCGGCCGTGTCGCTGGCCTCTGACGTGGCAGTCTTCTTCCCGAAAAGCACCAGCCCAGTGTATGCGGCCCCTGCACCGCCCCCGACGGCCGCCGCCCGGCCTCGCTCAGGTCTGGGTCCGGTGGGCGCGGTCGGGCTGGCTAGAGTCGGGATCGTGACCGAGGACACCGCCAGCACCACGCCCGCCGTCGACCCCCGCACCGCCGACCCCCGCACCGCCAAGCTCACCGCCCGCGTGCACGAGATCATGCCCGGGATCCGTTCCGACCTGGAGGCACTGACCCGCATCCCGTCGGTGTCCCTGGACTCCTTCGACCAGCGGCACGTCGAGGACAGCGCCCTGGCCACCGCCGACCTGCTGCGCGCCGAAGGCCTGGAGGTCGAGATCGTCCGCGAGGGCGGGCGGCCGGCGGTCATCGGGCACCTGCCTGGGCCCGAGGGTGCGCCGACCGTACTGCTCTACGCCCATCACGACGTCCAGCCGCCCGGCGACGACGCCGACTGGGACACGCCCGTCTTCGAGCCGACCCAGGTGGGGGAGCGGCTCTATGCCCGCGGCGTGGCCGACGACAAGGCCGGGGTGATGGCGCACGTCGCCGCCCTGCGCGCCCACGGCGGACGGCCGCCCGTGGGGGTCAGCGTCTTCATCGAGGGCGAGGAGGAGGTCGGGTCCGCCTCGCTGCCGACGATCCTGGACAAGCACGGCGACCGGTTGGCCGCCGACGCGATCGTCCTGGCCGACTCACACAACTGGAAGGTCGGGGTCCCGGCCCTGACCACCACCCTGCGCGGGATGGTCCGCGTCGTGGTCGAGGTCCGCGCGCTCGACCACGGTGTGCACAGCGGGATGTACGGCGGCGCCGTCCCCGACGGCCTGACCGCGCTCGCCCGGCTGCTGGCGACCCTGCACGACCAGGCCGGCGACGTGGCCGTCCCCGGGCTGATGACCTCGCACGCCGCCGACCTGGACTACACCGAGGACGACCTGCGGGCCGACTCCGGGCTGGCTGAGGGCGTCAGCCCGATCGGCACCGGCTCGATCCTGTCCCGGATGTGGACCAAGCCGGCGATGACCGTGATCGGCATCGATGCGCCCTCGGTCGAGAAGGCCGCGAACCTGCTCACGCCGGTCGGTCGGGCCAAGCTCTCGATGCGGATCCACCCGGCCGAGTCGCCGGAGACGGCATACCTGGCCCTCAAGGCGCACCTGGAGGACAACGCACCCTGGAGCTGCCAGGTGAGCGTCACCCTCGACGACGAGGGCTCCGGGTTCGCCGCCGACGCGCAGGGCCCGGTGTATGACGTGGCCCGGTCCGCCTTCCGCGACGCCTGGGCCGGGGTCGAGGCGGTCGACATCGGGGTGGGTGGGTCGATCCCGTTCGTTGCCGCCTTCGCCGAGCGGTTCCCGGACGCGGCGATCCTGGTCACCGGGGTGGAGGACCCGGACACCCGCGCGCACGCCGCCAACGAGAGCCTGCACCTGGGCGAGTTCGAGCGGGTCTGCCTGGCCGAGGCTCTCCTGCTGGACCGCCTCGGGACCGTGGGCAAGGATTGAGCCATGGTCGATGACAACGGTAACGACAGCGCACAGAACGAGGGCGCGCAGGACGCGGACGCGCCGAGCACCCCGGGCAGCTACGTCAGCGGCGAGGGCGGCTACGAGCGCAAGGCCCGCTACATCGAGACGCGGATCACCCGAAACGGAGACGGCCATGGCGATTTTCTTGTCGAGCCGGGCCGCTACCGGCTCGCCGTCTCCCGCGCCTGCCCGTGGGCGCACCGGGCGATCCTGACCCGGCAGCTGCTGGGCCTGGAGGACGTGCTCTCGATGGCCGTCGCCGGCCCGGTGCACGACGAGGACAGCTGGACCTTCGACCTTGACCCCGGCGGTGTGGATCCCGTGCTGGGCATCCCCAGGCTCAAGGACGCCTACGACGCCCGGCCCGACGGCTTCCCGGAGTCCGGCGTGACGGTGCCGGCCATGGTGGACACGACCACCGGGCAGGTCGTCACCAACGACTTCCACCAGATCGTCAAGGACCTGGTCACCGAGTGGACCGAGCACCAGCGTCCGGGCGCGCCCGACCTGTGGCCCGAGGACCTGCGCGAGGAGATCGAGGAGGTCTCCGACCTCGTCTACCACGACGTGAACAACGGGGTCTACAAGTGCGGCTTCGCCGGCGCCCAGGAGGCGTACGACCAGGCCTACGACGCGCTGTGGGCGCGGATGGACTGGCTGGAGGAGCGGCTGTCTCGGCAGCGCTACCTGGTCGGCGACCGGTTGACGCTGGCCGACGTGCGGCTCTGGCCGACCCTGGTCCGCTTCGACGCGGCCTACCACGGCCACTTCAAGTGCAATCGCTCCAAGCTGACCGAGATGCCTGCCCTGTGGGGCTACGCGCGCGACCTGTGGCAGACCCACGACTTCGGCGCCACGGTCAACTTTGAGCACGTCAAGGCGCACTACTACGCCACCCACCTGGACATCAACCCCACCGGGGTCGTGCCCAAGGGCCCGGACACCTCCGTCTGGCAGCTGCCGCACGGGCGGGACGGGCTGCGCTAGCGGATCGGCGTAGCATCGTCCAGCGTGACTGACACCGCTCCGCTCGACGACTCCGCCGGCGACGTCCTCGCCGACTCGACCTCCGCCGCCTCGCTGCAGCGCAGCGTGGCGCGCAGCGCGCAGATCGAGGAGGAGCTGCGCACCGACCCCGGGCAGTTCCGGATGCTGACCGGTGACCGGCCGACCGGCCACCTGCACCTGGGCCACTACTTCGGCAGCCTGCGCAACCGGGTCGCGCTGCAGGACCTGGGCGTGGACACCTTCGTGCTCATCGCCGACTACCAGGTGATCACCGACCGGGACGGCGTCGACTCCATCCAGGAGCGGGTGCTTTCCCTGGTCGCCGACTATCTGGCGACCGGCATCGACCCTGGGCGCACCACGATCTTCGCGCACTCCCAGATCCCGTCGCTGAACCAGCTGATGCTGCCGTTCCTGTCCCTGGTCACCGACAGCGAGCTGCGCCGCAACCCGACGGTCAAGGCCGAGCAGGACGCCACGGGCGGGCGGCCGATGAGCGGGCTGATGCTGACCTACCCGGTGCACCAGGCGGCCGACATCCTCTTCTGCAAGGCGAACGTCGTGCCCGTGGGCAAGGACCAGCTGCCGCACCTGGAGCAGACCCGGGTCATCGCCCGCCGCTTCGACGAGCGCTACGGCCGGGCCGGCGACAAGAGCGTGCCGGTCTTCCCCACCCCCGACGCGCTGCTGTCGGAGGTCCCCCACCTGCTCGGCACCGACGGGGCGAAGATGAGCAAGTCCCGGGGCAACACCATCGAGCTGCGGATGAGCGCCGACGACACGGCCAGGGTGGTCAAGAAGGCGGTCACCGACTCCGAGCGGCGCATCACCTTCGACCCGGCGGGCCGGCCGGAGGTGTCCAACCTCGTCCAGCTCGCCGCCCTGACCACCGGCCGCGACCCGCACTCCATCGCCGAGGAGATCGGTGACGGTGGCTCCGGCACCTTGAAGAAACTACTGACGGAGGCGGTGAACGAGTACTTCGCCCCGCTGCGTGCCCGGCGTGCCGAGCTCGCGGCCGACCCGGCGCAGCTGTCCCGCATCCTGGCCGAGGGCAACGCGCGCGCAGGCGAAGTCGCTGAGGCCACGCTGGCCGAGGTGCGCCAGGCCATGCAGATGGTCTACGGCTGAGCTGGGCCCGCCCGTGAGCGCGAGCGCGACCCCAGGCCCGTCGGGCCCCCGCGTAGTGGTTGTCGTCGACCGCGCCGGGGAGCGGCTGACGGCCGCCGCCGCCGCAGGCGTGGCCCAGGGCTGGACCCGCACCGCACCGCACACGTTGGTTGAGGCACACGACTGCCACGACGGTGGCGCCGGCCTGACGGCGGTCATCGCAGACCGGCTCGGTGCCACCCTGCACCCGGTGGTGGTGCCCGGGCCGGCCGGTGCGCAGGTGCCGGCCGCGGTGGCCGTCGTCTCGGCGACCGACGGCGACGGCGCTGACATCGGAGCCGGCGGCACGGCATACCTCGACACCGCGCAGGTGGCCGGCCGCCACCTGGTGCCGCGGGAACGCCTGACCGACCCCGAGGGGCTGTCCAGCGCGGGTGTGGCCCGCCTGCTGCGGCATGCCCGCGACCTAGGCGTGGACCGGATCGTCGTGGGCGTGGGGCCGCTGGCCGCCCATGACGGGGGCGTCGGTCTGCTCCAGGAGCTCGGCGCCGGGGCGGACCTGGCAGCTCTCCCCGCGGTCCGGGACGAGTGGGACTGCACCCGGCTGGTGCTGGTGACGACCACCGAGGCGCCGCTGCTGGGCTTTCAGGGAGCCAGCGCTAGCCTCGGGGAGCACGGCGTCCTCCCCGAGGTCACCCAGCGCCTGGAGGCCCGGATGGGGGATCTTACCGACCGGGTCAACGCCGTCCTGCCGCCCCCGCGCGACCTGCTCACCGGACTACCGCACCGCCCGGAGCGAGAGCCCGGCTCGGGGGCCGGGGGAGGGGTCGGGTACGCCCTGCAGCTGATCGGGGCGCGCACCGACGACGGCGCCCGCTTCCTGCTGGACGAGCTCGGTATCCGCACGCGGCTGCCGGGGTCCCTGCTGGTCCTGGTCACCGACCGGTACGACTACACCACCGTCCACGACGGCGTGGTCGCCCAGACCGCCCGGGCCGCGCTGGGGTTCGCCACTCCCACGGTGGTGCTGGCCCGGGAGGTGGCCGTCGGACGCCGCGAGGGCATGAGCCTGGGCGTCAGTGGTGCCTACGAACTGCGTGAGGGTGAGGACCTGGCCGGTCTGGCCGCCCGGGTGGCCCGAACCTGGACACCAGTCAGGTGAGGCCCCCACCGGTCCGCATCGGCCGGGCGGGTCCGCACGCAGGCCCGCCGCGCCTGACGCAGTGGCGTAGCCTGGGACCTGGGAACAGCACGCCCATCACCGGCGTTGACCCCACGAGCACCGACCCCCTTGCGAGAGGATCCCGAGCATGACCGACATCCAGAGCACCGCGACCCATGGAGTGCAGCTGAGCGACGTCGCCGCCGAAAAGGTCAGGAGCCTGCTCGCGCAGGAGGGCCGCGACGACCTGCGCCTGCGCATCGGCGTGCAGCCCGGTGGCTGCTCCGGCCTGATCTACCAGCTCTACTTCGACGAGCGCAGCCTGGACGGCGACCTGGTCGCCGAGTTCGGCGGCGTCGAGGTCGTCGTGGACCGGATGAGCGCCCCCTACCTGGACGGCGCCTCGATCGACTTCGCCGACACGATCGAGAAGCAGGGCTTCACGATCGACAACCCCAACGCCGGGTCCTCCTGCGCCTGCGGCGACAGCTTCAGCTGATCCTGCGGTACGGGCCCCACGGGCGCCCGTCCGCAGAGCGCAACCAGCTCCAGGGCCCGACCGGCCGCGGCACCATCCGCGCCCGTTACTGGTCGGGCCCTGGCGCGTCCCGGGTGCATGATGGTCGGTATGCCGACCCCGCCGCCCCGCACCGCATGGCGCCTGAGTGCCGAGGGCGCCCGGGCCGGGGAGGACCTGGTCGGGATCGGGGCCGACCTCGCGCCCGGCACGGTGCTGGAGGCTTACCGGGAGGGGATCTTCCCGATGGGGGTCGGCGTGGGCGGGGGACCGCCGCTGGGCTGGTGGTCTCCGGATCCGCGGGGAATCCTGCTGCCCGGTGACCTGCACGTCAGCCGCTCGCTGCGGCGCTCCGTCGGACGCTTCGAGACCACACTGGACACGGCCTTCCGGGACGTGGTCGAGGCCTGCGCCGACCCGGCCCGGGCGGGGGCCTGGATCACCCCCGAGGTCGCCGAGGCCTACATCGAGCTGCACCGGCTCGGGTGGGCGCACTCGGTGGAGGTCTGGCGGGAGGGGGAGCTGGCCGGCGGCCTGTACGGCCTGGCCGTCGGGCGCCTGTTCGCCGCCGAGTCCAAGTTCCACCGCGCCACCGACGCCTCCAAGGTGGCTCTCGTCCGCCTGGTCGAGGTCCTCTCCGAGGACGCCGAGCCCTGGGTCCTGGACGTCCAGTGGAGCACCCCCCACCTGGCCCGGCTGGGGGTCCGGGAGGTGGGCCGCACCACCTACCTGGAGCTGGTGCGTCGGCTGCGGTCTCGACCCCTGCCCAGCCGGTGGCGCGCCGGACCGACCTAAGCCGTGCCCCGCGTGCCAGAATCATCGAGTGCTGGAGGTATGGTTCTGCACAGTCATGCCCGGGAGCCCGAGAAGTGTGAGGTGTATCAGTGCGACGGCTTGAGCAGAAACAACGTCGTCCGGTCGGCAGGCGGTGGGGACTGGCCGCGGTCGCGGTAGCCGGTGCGCTGCTGCTCACCGGTTGCGGTGAGCAGCTACGAGGAGGCTTCCTGCCCGAGCCGATCACCAGCGAGGGTGCGGAGTACCTCACCTTCTGGAACGGCACCTGGATCGCGGCCTGGGCGATCGGCATCTTCATGTGGGTCCTGATCTTCTGGTGCGTGATCGCCTACCGGCGCCGGAGCGAGGACGAGATCCCCACCCAGTTCCGCTACCACGTGCCCTTCGAGATCCTCTACACCGCGGTGCCGATCCTGCTCGTCCTCACGCTGTTCGGCCAGACCGTCAAGGTTGAGAACACGCTCCTGCACATCCAGGAGGACCCCGACGTGGTCGTCAACGTGGCGGGCAAGAAGTGGAGCTGGGACTTCAACTACGTCAACGAGGACGTCTACGAGACCGGTGTCCAGGCCTACACCCTCAACGAGGGGCGAGAAGGTGTGCCGGAGACCCTGCCCACCCTGGTGCTGCCGGTCGACAGCCGGGTGGAGTTCGTGCTCACCTCCCGCGATGTCATCCACTCCTTCTGGGTCCCGCAGTTCCTGATCAAGTTGGACATGATCCCCGGCCGGGTCAACATCTTCCAGGTCACCACCACCCAAGAGGGCACCTTCGACGGCAAGTGCGCCGAGCTGTGCGGCTCCTACCACTCCGAGATGCTCTTCAACGTCTCCGTCGTCTCCCAGGAGGAGTACGACGCCCACATCGAGTCCCTGCGCGATGCTGGCCAGACCGGGCAGCTGGGTCCCGAGCTCGACCAGTACGAGCTGCAGAGCGACCAGGACGAGCCTCTGCGCGGAAGGAGCGGTAACTGATGGCGACGACCCTCAGCACCCCCGAGGAGACGCGGAGCCCGCAGCCCCGGCGTGACGCGGAGCGCAGCTCGTTCGTCCGCAACGCGGTGCGGATCCTGACCTCGACCGACCACAAGGTCATCGGCAACCTCTACTTCGTCACCACGATGGCGTGGTTCATGGTCGGCGGCCTGATGGCGCTGGTGATCCGGGCCGAGCTGTACACCCCCGGCCTGCAGGTGGTGGACAACCCCGAGATCTACAACCAGATGTTCACCATGCACGGCACGATCATGCTGCTGATGTTCGCGACGCCGCTCTTCGCCGGCTTCGCCAACGCCATCGTGCCCCTGCAGATCGGTGCGCCTGACGTGGCGTTCCCGCGGCTGAACATGCTGGCCTTCTGGTTCTTCTTCTTCGGCAGCCTGATCGCAGTCGGCGGCTTCCTCACTCCCGAGGGTGCCGCAGGCTTCGGCTGGACCGCCTACCAGCCGCTGGCCGGCCCGTCGCATACCCCCGGCCTGGGTGGTGACCTGTGGGTGCTCGGTCTGGCGCTGACCGGTTTCGCGACGATCTTCGGTGCCGTCAACTTCATCACCACCATCGTGTGCATGCGCGCCCCCGGCATGACCATGTTCCGGATGCCGATCTTCACCTGGAACATCCTGATCACCTCGATCCTGGCGCTCATCGTCTTCCCGGTGCTGGCGGCGGCCTTCTTCGGGATGGTCGTGGACCGGCTGTGGAACTGGAACATCTACGACCCCGCGCACGGCGGGGCGATGCTCTGGCAGCACCTGTTCTGGTTCTTCGGCCACCCCGAGGTCTACATCATCGCCCTACCCTTCTTCGGGATCATCTCCGAGGTCATCCCGGTCTTCTCCCGTAAGCCGCTGTTTGGCTACAAGACCCTGGTCATGGCCACGATGACGATCGCTGCCCTGTCCGTGGCGGTCTGGGCGCACCACATGTACGCCACCGGCGCGGTCCTGCTGGAGTTCTTCGCCATCATGACCATGCTCATCGCGGTGCCCACCGGCGTGAAGTTCTTCAACTGGGTGGGCACCATGTGGCGCGGCTCCATCTCGCTGGAGACCCCAATGCTGTGGGCGGTCGGCTTCATGGTCACCTTCCTCTTCGGTGGCCTGACCGGTGTCATCCTGGCCAGCCCAGCCCTGGACTTCCACCTGCACGACTCCTACTTCGTGGTCGCACACTTCCACTACGTCGTCTTCGGCACCGTCGTCTTCGCGATGTTCTCCGGCTACTACTACTGGTGGCCCAAGTTCACCGGCCACATGCTGGACGAGACCCTGGGCAAGATCCACTTCTGGCTGCTCTTCGTCGGCTTCCACGGCACCTTCATGGTCCAGCACTTCCTGGGTGCGGCAGGTATGCCGCGGCGCTACGCCGACTACATGCCGGAGGACAACTTCACCTGGATGAACCAGCTGAGCACGATCTCCTCCTTCGTCCTGGCGATCTCGATGCTGCCCTTCTTCATGGCGGTGTGGAAGAGCTTCCAGACCCCCAAGGTCACCGTCGACGACCCCTGGGGCTGGGGAACCACCTTGGAGTGGGCAACCTCCTGCCCGCCCCCGCGGCACAACTTCACCTCCCTACCGCGGATCCGTTCCGAGCGTCCTGCCTTCGACATGAACCACCCGAACATCGGCGTCCTGGAGTCCCCGGAGCCCGACAAGGGTGTGGCGGAGCAACTGCTGGGCGGCCCGCAGACGGACCCGCAGGGCGATGTCGGGACCGAGACCGGTGGCTACACCGGAGAGGAGCGCTGAGCCCATGAAGACAGAGGTCAAGGTCTTCGCCGCCCTCATCCCGTTCTTCGGGGTGATGACGGTGATCTACGCCTACTTCACCAACTTCAGTGAGTGGGTCGGCATCATCGGGTTCTTCCTCACCATGCTCTTCGCCGCCTGGGTCGCTGCCTACCTGTGGTTGGTCGGACGCAAGACCGACCCGCGGCCCGAGGACGACATGCAGGGCGAGATCGCCGACCTCTCCGGCGACTACGGTCACTTCACGCCGTACTCTTGGTGGCCGCTGTGGCTGGGGCTGTCGAGCGCGATCGTGGTGCTGGGGATCGGCGTCGGTTGGTGGCTGGCCGTCGCGGCTGCGCCTTTCCTGGTCATCTCCATCGTGGGCTGGACCTTCGAGCACTTCCGCGGCGAGGGAGCCATCTAACGGCCCGCACCCCCGCGAGATCACGAAGGGGCCCGACCACCCGGTCGGGCCCCTTCTTCGTGCTCTTCTTCTGCGTGCTCCCCTTGTTCGTGCTCCCCTTGTTCGGGCTCCCCTTGTTCGGGCTCAGGCACAAGGCGCCGTGCTCAGGGCAGCAGGAGCAGCTTGCCGGTGGTCCGGCCTCCCTCGAGGTCCTCGTGGGCCTGGCGCGCGCCGGCGAGCGGGTAGCGACCGCCCACCCGGATGGAGAGCCGTCCCTCGGCGATCGCGCCGAGCACGTCTGCGGCCCGCCACAGCAACTCTTCCCGGTCCGCAGCGTAGTGCGCCAGCGTGGGCCGGGTCAGGAAGAGTGAGCCGCCGGTGTTGAGCGACTGGGGGTCCACCGGGGGCACCGGCCCACTGGCGGCGCCGAAGAGCACCATCGTCCCGCGCGGGCGCAACAGGCGCAGCCCGCTGTCGAAGGTGTCCTTGCCGACCCCGTCGTAGACCACGTCAACGCCGTCGCCGGAGGTGAGCCGCTCGACCGTCTCGACCAGGTCATCCTGCCGGTAGAGGACGACCTCGTCGGCACCGTTGGCCTGGGCCAGCTCCGCCTTCTCGGCGCTGCCGACGGTGCCGATCACCCGCACGCCCTTGTCGCGCAGCAGCTGACACAGCAGCAGGCCCACGCCCCCGGCCGCCGCGGTGACCAGGGCGGTCTGACCCGGCTGGGCCGGGAAGGTGGAGTTGACGAGGTAGTGCGCGGTCATCCCCTGGAGCATGGCCGCGGCTGCGGTCTCCAGCTCCACCTCCTGGGGGACGGGCACCAGCCGTGCGGCTGGGACGACCACCTGCTCGGCATACCCGGTGCCCGGCACCATGGCCCAGGCGACCCGGTCACCGACCGAGACCCCCTCCACGCCCGGCCCGAGCGCGGACACGGTGCCAGCCCCCTCGCTGCCCGCCACGAACGGTAGGGGGAGGGGGTAGGCACCGGAGCGCTGGTAGATGTCGATGAAGTTGACGCCGCCGGCCGCGACGTGGACCAGGACCTCACCGGCACCCGGCTCGGGGGTCTCCTGCTCGACGAGGGTGAGGACCTCGGGTCCTCCGGTTCGTTCCACGATGACTGCACGCATGCGATGGACGCTACCTTGCCCTGGACGGCGGTGACCTCAACGGCCCCGGGTGGCGGCGACCCAGCGGTCCACGACGGCGGCCGCGCCGCCCTCGTCGATGGCCCGGGCCGCCCGCTCCATGCCGGCCCGCACACGAGTATGCAGTCCCGCCTCGTCGGTCGGGTGCCGGTCCTCCTCCCCGGCGCTCAGCAGCGCCAGGGCGGTGCCCGCGTTGAGTAGCACCGCGTCCCGGACCGCGCCGGTCGCTCCGGCGAAGAGGTCTCTGGCCACCTGGGCGTTGTGCTCGGCGTCCGCCCCGCGCAGCGCCTGCACCGGATGGGTGGGCACCCCGAGCCGCTCGGGGTCCAGGACCCACTCGTGGACCTCACCGGTGCCAGGGGACCACCACAGCCGGGTGGTGGTCGCGGGGGTCACCTCGTCCAGCCCGTCGTCACCCCGGAAGACCACGGCCTGGGTGCCACGCTCGGCGAAGACGCCGGCGAGCAGGGGGGCCATCCGGGCATCGGCCGAGCCGACCACCGCATACCTGGGCTGGGCCGGGTTGGTCAGTGGCCCGAGGAAGTTGAAGGCGGTCGCCACCCCGAGGTCCCTCCGGACCGCGGCCGAGTGCCGCATCGAGGGATGGAACGTCTGGGCGAAGCAGAAGGTGATCCCGACCTCGCGGCCGACGGCGGCAACGTCCTCAGGGGTCAGGTCCAGGCGCACGCCGAGGGCCTCGAGCATGTCGGCGGAGCCGGACCGGCTGGAGGCGGCCCGGTTGCCGTGTTTGACCACGACCGCGCCCGCCGCCGCCATGACCACCGCGGACATGGACGAGATGTTGACGGTCATCGCGCGGTCACCGCCGGTGCCGACGATGTCGATGCTCGGGCCCTTCACCTCGAAGCGGTGGGCGTGCTGCAGCATCATCGATGCCAGACCCGTCATCTCCGGCACGGTCTCACCCTTCGCGCGCAGCGCGGTCAGGAAGGAGGCGAGCTGGGCGGGGGTGGCTTCGCCGGACATCACCCGGTCCATCGCCCAGGCGGCCTGGGTGCTGTCGAGGTCCTCACCGCGGATGAGCGCGGTCAGCAGGTCTGGCCAGGTGGGGGACTGCTCGCTCACCGGCGCGCGAGGTCGGCGACGGCGGCGCAGAGGCGCGACTCGTCCAGCGGCCGTGACAAGAAGACGTCGGCCAGGGACCAGGTCGCCAACCAGCCATCTCCAGGTCGCCCGGTGAGGACGAGAATCGGCGGGCACTGGAAGACTTCGCTCTTGAGCTGGCGGCAGAGGCCCATGCCGCCGTAGGGCCGGGCCTCGCCGTCCAGGATGAGCACGTCGAAGTCGTTGCTGTCGACCTCCATCAGGACCGCGTCGGGCGTGGCGCACTCGGTCCAGCTGGACACGGTGACGTCGTCCGCAGGGTGGGTGCCGACCGCCAGGCGCACCTGATCCCGGACCGCGCGGTCGTTGCTGTAGAGCAGCACGGAGATGGAGCGGGAGACGGTGCCGACGGCCGGCGCAGCAGCGGGAGAGCTCATAGAGACGATGGTAGCCAGGCCGGCGCGCGATCGGCGAGCACGGGGTGGGGCGACGCGCGGCAAGGGGGTGGCACACCTCGCGAACCGATAGGCCATAATGTCCTGGTGGCGACAACACCTGCATCAACGATGACCGACGCGGAGCGGTTCCACGCAACCGCCTCCGGACCGGCCACCCGGCCCAATATGACGGCCGTGGGCACCATGGTCTGGCTGGGCAGCGAGATCATGTTCTTCGCGGGGTTGTTCGCGATGTACTTCACGATCCGCTCGGTCTCGCCCGACCTCTGGGCCGAGCGCACCGAGTACCTCGACCTCACCTTCGCCTCGATCAACACCACGATCCTGGTGATCTCCTCGGTGTGGTGCCAGCTCGGTGTCTGGGCGGCGGAGAAGGGGATCCCGCACCGGACCGGCCGACTGCTGGAGATCGGCAAGTGGGGGATGCGGGAGTGGTACACCCTGACTTACCTCTTCGGCGCCACCTTCATCGCCGGCCAGGTCTGGGAGTACGCCACGCTGGTCAGCGAAGGTGTCACGCCTGCCGCCGACCCTTACGGCTCGGCCTTCTACATCACTACCGGTTTCCACGGGCTGCACGTCATGGGCGGCCTGGTCGCCTTCCTCTTCATCATCGGCCGCAGTTTCACGGCCAGGCGGTACACCCACGCCCAGGCCACCGGCGCCGTCGTCACCTCTTACTACTGGCACTTCGTGGATGTGGTGTGGGTCGCCCTGTTCGCCGTCATCTACCTGGTCAGGTAAGCGCGTGGGACGCCGCACCGATGCCCCGAAGGCCCAACCTCATCGACTCCGGAAGGACCGCCGCGTGAGTTCTCTCGCCGCCCGTCGCCGCAGCCCCTACGCGCTGCTGGTGCTGCTCGTGCTGGGGCTGATGTTCACCGGGACCGCGTATGCGGCCCTGCAGCCCGGCACCGCCCGCCCTGGCACCTCCGCCGCGACCTCCTCGGCGGAGGAGGTCGCCCAGGGGCAGCAGCTCTTCCTGGCCAACTGCGCCAGCTGCCACGGGCTGAACGCCGAGGGCAACGAGCCGATCGGGCCCTCCCTGCACGGGGTCGGTGCCGCCGCGGTGGACTTCCAGGTGGGGACCGGTCGGATGCCCCTGGCCTCGCCCTCGACGCAGTCGGAGCGCAACGAGCAGCAGGTGCGCTTCAACCAGGAGGAGATCTCGGCGATGGCCGCTTACGTCGACTCCCTCGGAGCGGGGCCGGCGGTGCCCGACGAGGAGTGGGTCGACCCCTCGCTGGGTGACCCCGCCAACGGCGGTGCGATCTACCGGACCAACTGCGCGATGTGCCACAACTCCTCCGGGACCGGTGGGGCGCTCACCCGGGGCAAGTACGCGCCGAGCCTGATGGGCGTGCAGCCGGTGCACATCTACGAGGCCATGGTGACCGGCCCGCAGGCGATGCCGGTCTTCAACGACCAGAACATCACCCCCGAGGAGAAGCGTGACGTGATCGCCTTCATCGACGCCATCGACAACGGGGTCAACGACCATGGCGGGTCCGGCATGGGCAACCTCGGCCCGGCCGGGGACACGCTGTTCGCCTGGACCTTCGGGATCGCGGCTTTCCTCGGTGCCGCGGTCTGGCTCGGACGGAAGGCTGCCTAAGACATGAGCACGCACGACGACAAGCACCTGCCGGCCCGTCCGGCACAGGACCGGCCGGCCCAGCCCGAGCGGTTCGAGAACCCCGGCCTGCCGCCGCACCGTCCGCGGCGCGCGGACCTGGACCCCAAGGCGGCCAAGCGGGCCGAGATGCAGGTGGTGGCTCTGTTCACCCTCTCCGTCATCGCCTCGATCGCGTTCGTGGTCGCCTACTTCGCCATCGACCCCCAGGCCCGGGCGTGGGTCCCTGGCATCGGCGAGATGAACGGCTTCCACCTGGCGCTCGGCCTGACCATGGCCTTGTCGCTGCTGGGCATCGGTGTGGGCGCCATCCACTGGGCCAAGACCCTGATGCCCGACGAGGAGTTCGTGGAGGAGCGCCACCCGCAGGCCTCCAGCCAGGAGGACCGGCTCGGCGCGGGTCAGGTGCTCTCGCACGGCTGGCGCAGCTCGCAGCTGAACCGGCGCGGTGCCATCCTCGGCTCCGCCGGTGGGGCGCTGGGTCTGTTCGCCCTGCCCGTGGTGCTGCCGGCCATCGCCGGCCTGGGTCCCGCGCCCCGGCGCGAGCAGCTCTTCAGCACCAACTGGGAGGCGGGTCGGCGGTTGATGATCGACCCCTCCGGGACGCCCATCCGCGCGGCGGACCTCACCCAGGGATCGGTCTTCCACGTCATGCCGGACGGCTTCGTCGGGCACGCCGCCATCGAGGAGCACGGAGCCGAGGCGGTCATGCATTCTCGGTCCAAGGACCCGGTCATCCTGGTCCGGATGAACCCGGCCGAGATCAAGAGCCAGAAGCAACGGGAGTGGGGCATCGACGGGATCGTCGCCTACTCCAAGGTCTGCACCCACGTCGGCTGCCCGGTGGCGCTGTACGAGCAGCGCACGCACCACCTGCTCTGCCCGTGCCACCAGTCCACCTTCGACATGACCGACGACTGCAACGTCATCTTTGGTCCCGCCAAGCGGCCGCTGCCCCAGCTGCCGATCACGATCGACGACGAGGGGTATCTCGTCGCCGCGGACGACTTCCGCGAGCCGATCGGGGTCAGCTTCTGGGAGCGCGAGCGTCCCGGACTCCTGCCTGGAGGTAATTCATGACCGCCTACGTCCCCCAGGGGGCCGACAGCCTGCGCGACGACGCGCAGGGTGGCTCAGGCTCGGCACACGACCCGAACAACCAGGCGTCCCCGGACGCCCAGTTCCCCAAGGCGTTGATCTGGGCGGACGACCGCACCGGCGCAGCCAAGGGCATGCGGTACCTGCTGAGGAAGGTCTTCCCCGACCACTGGAGCTTCCTGCTCGGCGAGGTCGCGATGTACTCCATGATCATCGCGCTGATCACCGGCACCTTCCTGACCCTGTGGTTCGTGCCCAGCCTGGGGCACATCACCTACGAGGGCTCCTACGTCCCGCTCAAGGGCGTGGGGATGTCGGAGGCCTACGCCTCGACGCTGGACATCAGCTTCGAGGTCAAGGGCGGGCTGCTGATCCGCCAGCTGCACCACTGGTCGGCGCTGTTCTTCATCATCGGCCTGGCGCTCCACGCGGCCCGCGTCTTCTTCACCGGCGCCTTCCGCAAGCCGCGTGAGATCAACTGGGTGATCGGCACCGTGCTGGCGCTGCTGGCGATCATCGAGGGCTTCGCCGGCTACTCCCTGCCCGACGACCTGCTCTCCGGCACCGGCATCCGGGCGATGAACGGCTTCATGATGTCGGCGCCGGTCATCGGCACCTGGCTGACCTTCTTCGTCTTCGGCGGCGAGTTCCCGGGCGAGGCGATCATCCCGCGCCTGTACATCGCGCACGTGCTGCTCCTCCCCGCCCTGATCGTCGGTCTGTTCGTGGCGCACCTGCTGCTGGTGG
Source organism: Ornithinimicrobium pratense (assembly GCF_008843165.1). NCBI lineage: Bacteria > Bacillati > Actinomycetota > Actinomycetes > Micrococcales > Ornithinimicrobiaceae > Ornithinimicrobium > Ornithinimicrobium pratense. The sequence goes on from NZ_CP044427.1 coordinate 1,218,825, forward strand.
TCGTGCACAAGCACACCCAGTACCCCGGCCCGGGCCGCACCAACGACAACGTGGTCGGCTTCCCGGTGATGCCGGTGTATGCCGCCAAGGCCGGTGGCTTCTTCTTCGTGGTCTTCGGCCTGACCGCGCTGATCTCGGCACTGGTCCAGATCAACCCGGTCTGGGTGTACGGGCCCTACGACCCCACCCAGGTCACGGCCGGGTCCCAACCCGACTTCTACATGTGGTTCTCCGACGGTGCCCTGCGGTTGCTGCCGGGGTGGCTGGAGTTCACCATCTTCGGCACGGTCTGGAGCTTCAACATCTTCCTGGGGTCGCTGGTCCTGCTGCCGCTGGTCTTCATCGTCATGGGGGCTTACCCCTTCGTCGAGGCCTGGGTCACCGGCGACAAGCGGGAGCATCACCTGCTGCAGCGTCCCCGCAATGCTCCGGTGCGGACCGCGATCGGCGCCGCGGCCATCTCGATCTACCTGGTGCTTTCGCTGGCGACCATCAACGACATCCTGGCGGTGCTGCTGAACCTGTCGATCAACGACATCACGATCGTCTTCCGGACGATGTTCTTCGTGCTGCCGGTCGTGGTCTTCATCGTGGTCAAGAAACTGTGCCAGAGCCTGCAGCGGCATGATCGGGAGAAGGTGCTGCACGGTCACGAGACCGGGACGATCATCCGCACGCCGGAAGGCAAGTTCTTCGAGCTGCACGAGCCGATGGACGCCTACGAGCGCTGGGCGCTGGTGCAGCACGAGATGCCCAAGCCGCTGGCGCTCACTACTGGTCCGGACACCGACGAGCACGGGGTAGCCCGCAAGCGGGGCCCGATGACCGGGTTGCGCAACGGGCTGTCCAACTTCTTCTACCGCGACGTCGTCGAGCCGGTGACCCCGGTCGAGCTGGCGGCCGCTCAGCACCACGGCGAGGCCGAGGCGCTGGAGGTTGCACGGACCCCGCAGCTCGGGGCCCCCGTGGACGACGCGGCGGGTGATGAGGAGTTCGCGGACGCGCACGGCTCTGCCGTGCAGGCACCGCGCCATCACTCCTGAGCACGACGCCGAGCGCCGCCCCGATCCCGACGTGGACGGGGCGGCGTCGCCGTGCCCGGAGTGCGGGCAGGTGCACGTTCCCCTGGAGATGTCCCGGGATGAGTTCGAGGACGCCGTGGGGGACGCGCTGGACTTGGTGCCCACAGCGTTGATGGACCAGCTGGACAATGTCGTCTTCCTCATCGAGGACGAGCCGCCGCCGCAGGACCCGGACCTGCTGGGGGTCTACGAGGGGATCCCGCTGACCGAGCGCGACCTGGCCTGGGGCGGGCACGTCCCGGACCGGATCACGGTCTTCCGCGGGCCTCTGCTGCGCATGTGCCAGGACCGTGAAGAGCTGCTCGAGGAGATCGCGGTCACGGTCGTGCACGAGATCGCCCACCACTTCGGCATCGACGACGACCGGTTGCACGACCTGGGGTGGGGCTGACCCCGCGCAGGTGCCGGACCGGCACCGGCGGTCCGGTCCGAGCCCTGCCCGCCGGTGCCGACCGAGCCGGCGGGGCCGCCGCTGAAGTAGAGTGAGGCCCGTGATTTCCGCCATCGTCTTGATCAAGGCCGAGGTTGACCGCATCCCCGAGGCTGCCCAGCAGATCGCCGAGATCGAAGGCATCAGCGAGGTCTACTCGGTCACCGGGGACATCGACCTCATCGCTGTCGCCAGGGTCTCGCGCCACGAGGAGTTCGCGGACGTCATCGCCGACCGGCTCAACAAGGTGGCCGGTGTCCTGGAGACCAACACCCACATCGCCTTCCGCACCTACTCCGCCGAGGACCTGGACGCCGGCTTCGCCCTCGGTCTGGACGGCGAGTAGGACACGCCCGGTCCCACTCGGGCCGCCTCAGACCGGCACGGCACCTGCGGGGCGGTCCCAGGGGCGGTCCAGCCCCTGGGCGAACGGCTCCACCGCGGTCCACGACTCAGCCTGCGGCTCTAACGCGGCCCGGGACGAACCGGCGCCGTCCACGGGGCAGGTCCACTCACCCTGCAGGTCGACCAGTCGGGTGCCTGGCTTTTCCAACCAGCCCAGCACGAGCTCGGTCTCCTCGGGCAGGACCGCCCCCCCGTGGTCCTCACCCAGCACGACCTCGGCCGTCTCCCGCAGCGCCACGACGTAGGGCATCGGGTCGGCCCCGGGCGGGCTGACAGAGGTGCCCGCTAGCCGTCCGTGACGCACGCAGACCAGCTCCCATCCGCCCTCGTCGCGGCGCCGTGCGGCGATGAGCTCGGGGGTGCGGGTCAGGGGCCGCAGCCGTTGCGCGCGGGCCGCTGCCCGGACCAGCGACATCATCCGGTCGCGCAGGGTGCCGGCCTCCTCGAACCGTTCTTGGGCGGCCAGCTCGTCGAGCCGCTCGCGCAGAGCGGTGACGACCTCGCGTGAGCTGCCGCCCAGCGCGGCCCGGGCCCGGGCCACGACGTCCGCGTAGTCATCCGAGGTCTGGGCTCCGACGCACGGCCCGCCACAGCGGCCCAGGTCGAACAGCACGCAGGCGGAGTCGGCCACGGAGCGCACCGACAACCGGGTGGTGCACTGTCGCAGCGGGACGACCTCGTGCAGGGCGGTGATGGCGGCCTCGGCGGTGCGCCGGCTGGTGAAGGGGCCGGCGTAGTGGGCGCGGTCCTCCTTGACGCTGCGGACCACGCAAAGACGGGGGAAGGCCTCGTCGGTGAGCTTGACCCAGACCGCTTTCTCCGGGTGGCGTGAGCGCCGGTTGTAGCGTGGCTTGTGCTCAGCGATCAGGCGCAGCTCGCGGACGGAGGCCTCCAGTGGGGTGGCGCACACGATCGGGGTGAGGGACTCGGCCAGCCCGATCATCTCCGCCATCCGGCGGCGGGTTTCGGAGCCGGTGAAGTAGGTCAGGGTGCGCCGCCGCAGGTCGCGTGCCGTCCCGACGTAGAGGGGCTCGCCCCGGGCTCCGCGGAAGACGTAAACCCCGGGGGCTGCGGGCATGGCCTCGGCCAGGAAACGCTTGCGGCGCTGCGCCGGGCTCACCCGGGAGCTGTAGGACTGCAGCTCCTCCAGGGTGTGGACCCCGAGGTTGCCCACGCGGGCGATGAGGCCGTGCAGCACGTCGACGGTCGCCCGGGCGTCGTGCAGGGCGCGGTGGTCGGGGTTGGTGGCGGCGCCGAAAAGCCGAGCCAGGCTGCTCAGCTTGTGGTTGGGCGCCTCGTCCTTGTGGACCAGCTGGCGCGCCAGTCGGACGGTGTCCAACACCGCGAACCCCGGCCAGGCGTGACCGGTCTCCAGCGCGGCCGCCTTGAGGAAGGAGACGTCGAAGCCGGCGTTGTGCGCCACCAGCACCGACCCGGAGGCGAACTGCAGGAACTGGGGCAGCACGCTGGCGATCCGTGGCGCGTCGGCGACCATGGCGTTGGTGATCCCGGTGAGGACCGAGATGAAGGCTGGGATCGGGGTCGTAGGCCGCACCAAGGTCTGAAACTCCCCCAGCACCTGCCCCCGCGCACCTTCACCGCGCCGATCTCGGTGATCTGGGAGCCGGCGGGTGAGCCGCCGGTGGTCTCGAGGTCGACGACGACGAAGGTGACGTCGGGCAGGGCGGTCCCTAGGTCCGCGAACGTCTCCTGCACCATCTGCATGGCCATGAACGTAGACGGGGCCACCGACAGACCCCGGCAGGCAGGCCGAGGTAGGAGGGAAGCGGGCACGCATGAGCCCGCATGCATGAGCGCGCATGCATGAGCCTGCGTGAGGAGTGCGGGAGCAGACGGGAAGCGCTGGGCAGTGGGTGGGTCGTAGATGGGCAGTGGATGGGCGGAGGACGGTCACCAACGGGGTGTGTCGGTGGCTGCCCCTACCGTCGGTCGGGACAAGGAGGTGAACCCATGACCCCCACGACGTTCACCATCGACTGCGACACCTGCCCGGGCCGCGGGCGAATGTGCGGCGACTGCTTCGTCCCCGTCCTGGGACGGGTATGGCTGCAGGATCCGCCGGTGCGGCGGACCGAGGCGCCGGACCCGACGCGCCCCGACGTGACCCTGGGCTCCGAGGCCGAGCCTGCCCGGGGAGCACCGCTGGACTCCGATGAGCTGGCCGCGGTCAGCGCCTTCGTGCGGGCCGGCCTCGTCGACCCTGACGAGGCGGCTGCGGCGCGAGCCCAACTCACCGCGAGGTCAGCAGCGGGCTGACCAGCGGCGCGGCGAGGTCCGCACCGGGCTCAGTGTCGGCGCGGTGAGGTCCGCACCGGCCTACCGGCCTACCGGCCTACCGGCTTACCGGCTTACCGGCCTGCCGGTGGTGCGGGCTGCAGCAGGCCGACCCGACGGTCGTTCCGTGGCCGTCCGCTCAGCGCGGGCGGGGACGGGCGTAGAGATCCTCGATCTCCCGCTGGAGCAGTTCGTTGATCCTGCCGCGCTTGAGTTTCATCGACGGGGTGAGCAGGCCGTTGTCCGTGGTGAAGTCCGTGACGAGGACGTGGAAGGCCCGGATCGACTCGGCCCGGCTGACCGACTCGTTGGCGGTGTCCACGGCCTGCTGCAGCTCGGCCAGCACCTGCGGGTGCTCCGCAGCCTGCTCGAGCGTCAGACCGGTCAGCCCGTTGGTGGTGCCCCAGGTGCTGAGCATCTCGGCGTCCAGGCTGATCAGCGCGGCCACGAACGGCCGGCCCTCGCCGACGACCATGCACTGAGAGATGAGCGGGTGCGCCCGCAGCCGGTCCTCGAGGGGTCCCGGCGAGACGTTCTTGCCGCCGGCGGTGACCAGGATCTCCTTGACCCGCCCCGTGATGGTCAGGAAGCCGTCGGTGTCGAGCTGGCCGAGGTCGCCGGTGTGGAACCAGCCGTCCCGCATCGCCCGCGCCGTGGCATCCGGGTCGCCGTGGTAGCCGCGGAACAGGTTGACGCCTCGCAGCAGGATCTCGCCGTCCTCGGTCACCCGCAGGGACACGCCCGGCAGCGGCCGGCCGACCGTGCCGATCCGGATCATGTCGGGGGTGTTCACCGTGGCCGGTGCCGTGGTCTCGGTCAGCCCGTAGCCCTCGAGCACGACCAGGCCGGCACCGCGGAAGAAGTGGCCCAGCCGCTCCCCGAGCGCAGCTCCTCCGGAGATGGCGTAGGTCACCTGTCCGCCCATCGCGGCCCGGAGCCGGCCGTAGACCAGCCGGTCGGCGAGCGCGTGCTGCATCCGCAGCACCGGACCGGCACCACCGGAGTCCAGGGCCCGGCTGTAGCGTTCGGCCACCTGGGCCGTCCACCGGAAGACCTTGCCCCTGCCGGCGGCCTCCGCCTTCTGCTCGGTGGCGTTGTAGATCTTCTCGAAGACCCTGGGCACCGACAACAGGAAGGTGGGACGGAAGCTGGCCAGGTCGTCCAGCACGGTGCGCGGGTCACCGGTGTGGCCCAGCCGGGCCCCGGCATACACGCAGGCCACCTGCAGGAAGCGCGCGAAGACGTGCGCCAGCGGCAGGAAGAGCAGCATCGCCGCCCCCTGGGCGCGGATGACCTCGCTCAGCCGCTCGGCGGCGTTCTCGGCCAGGGCCATGAAGTTGTCGTGGGTGAGCTCGCAGCCGCGGGGCTCCCCGGTCGTGCCCGAGGTGTAGATGATCGTGGCCGTGTCCGAGCGCCGGACCCGTTCCCGTCGTTCCTGCAGGGTCTGGTTGGAGACCTCGCTGCCGGCGGCCGACAGCTCCTCGAGAGCGCCTGCCTCGATCTGCCACACGTCGCGCAGGTCGGGCAGCTGGCCCCGGACCTGCGCCACCCCGGCGGTCATCACCGAGTCCTCCACGAGGATCGCTACGGCGCCGGAGTCCTGGAGGATCCAGCGCACCTGGTCCACCGAGCTCGTCTCGTAGACCGGGACGGGCACTGCGCCCACCGTCCACAGGGCAAAGTCGGCCAGCGTCCACTCCAGGCGCGTCCGGCTCATGATGGCCACGCGGTCGCCGGCCTCCACCCCGGCCGCGATGAAGCCCTTGGCCAACTGCTCTATACGCTGGTGCAGCTCGGCCGCCGTGACCGACGCCCAGCCGCCGTCCCGGGGGACGCTGACCATGACCCTCTGCGGCTCGGTCTGCGCCCAGCGGGCCGGGTAGTCGGCCAGGCTCCCCTCCGGGGAAGGGGGCACGAGCGGTGGGACGGACACCTCGGTCACGGACACCTCTGGGTGGGGGTCGGGCCCGGGCCGGGGGTCAGGGCAAGGGCTGCGGGGGGACGGGCGCCGTCCACGATACCCAGCGCCGCGCCGACTGCTGCCCCCGGTCCGGCGTGCCGGACTCCGGTGCGGGGGGCCGGCCCGGCGCTCCGCACTAGGGTGACCGCGTGAGCATCTGCGTCGGTGTGGACATCGGTGGGACCAAGATCGCGGCGAGCGCCGTACGGGCCGACGGCACGGTGCTGGCACGCGGGCGTCGGGAGACGCCGGCCCGTGACGCCGACCAGATCGTCCTGGCCGTCGCCGACGTGGTGCGTGAGCTCAAGGACCAGGGCAGGGCGCAGGGGGAGGACATTGTCGCGGTGGGTGCGGCCTGCGCCGGCTTCATCGACCGGTCGGGGGAAACGGTCCTCTTCGCCCCCAACCTGGCCTGGCGTCACGAGCCGTTGAAGGACCGACTGGAGGAGGCGATCCCGCTGCCGGTCGTGCTGGAGAACGACGCGAACGCCGCGGCGTGGGGCGAGTTCCGGTTCGGTGCTGGCCGCGGGCAGACGGACATGGTCATGGTCACCCTGGGCACCGGTGTCGGCGGTGGGGTCATCGTCGCCGGGCAGCTGCTGCGCGGCGCGCACGGGATGGGCGCGGAGGTCGGTCACCTGCGGGTGGTCCCGGACGGCCACCGGTGCGGCTGCGGCAACAAGGGGTGCTGGGAGATGTATGCCTCCGGCTCAGCCCTGGTCCGCGAGGCGCGGCAGCTGGTGGCCGGGGGCAGCCCGCACGCCGGCGGGCTCGCCGATCGCTGCGGCCGGGACCCGCAGCGGCTCACCGGGACCATGGTCACCGAGGTGGCCCGCACCGGTGACCCTGCCGCGGTCGAGCTGCTGGAGGACATCGGACGATGGACGGGCGAGGGGCTGGCCAGCCTCACCGCGATCCTCGACCCCTCCATCCTCGTGGTCGGGGGCGGCGTCAGCGCCGCAGGCGACCTAGTGCTCGAACCGACCCGAGCCGCCTTCGGGCGCCACCTCTCGGGGCGCGGTCATCGCGCCCACGCGCCCATCGCGCTCGCCCAGCTGGGCAACGATGCCGGGATGATCGGGGTCGCCGACCTGGCGGCGGCCAGCCTGCGCCCGCCCGCCGGGCACGGATGAGCCGGTCACCCGCCGCGGAGCCCTGGCCGTGCACGACCCGCTGAGCATCGGCGTCGACGTCGGCGGGACGAGGCTGAAGGCCGGCCTCGTCGACCGGGCAGGGGCGGTGCTCGCGACCGCCCGGCGCGACACGCCGGCTCGGTCGGCACCCTCGGCCGTGCTGGAGGAGGCCCTGCTGTCCGTCATCGCGGAGCTCCGGTCCGGCGCGGCCGCCACCGGGCACCGCGCGGACACCGTCGGCGTGGCCGTCGCCGGGCTGGTGGACGCCGCCAGGGGCACCGTCGTCTTCGCCCCCCACCTGCCCTGGCGGGAGGAGCCCCTGCGCGACCGTCTGGCGGCACGGCTGGACCTGCCGGTGGTCATCGACAACGACGCCAACGCCGCAGCCTGGGCCGAGCACCGCTTCGGCGCCGGACGCGGCGAGAGCCACCTGCTGCTCATCACCCTCGGCACCGGCATCGGCGGGGCCGTCCTGACCGAGGGCCGGTTGCAGCGGGGTCGGCACGGCCTGGCGGGCGAGCTGGGCCATGTCCGGGTCGTGCCCGACGGGCGGGCCTGCCCGTGCGGCAACCGGGGCTGCTGGGAACAGTACGTCTCCGGCACGCTGCTCCGCCGGGACGGCCAGGAGCTCGTCCGCCGTGGGGGAGCCGCATCCGCCGCGCTCGCCGCAGCCTGCGGCGGCGACCCCGACCGGTTACGCGGCGAGGACGTGACCCGGCTGGCCCGCGAGGGCGACCCAGCCAGCCGCGCGGTCCTGGCCGCAGCCGGACGGTGGCTCGGCACGGGCCTGGCCGGTGCGGTCGCCGCCCTCGACCCGGGCACCGTCGTCGTCGGCGGGGGGCTCAGCGAGGCCGGGGACCTGCTCCTCGACCCCGCCCGGGCCGCTCTCGCGCAGCATCTGCTGGGCCGGGGCCACCGCCCCGTCCCCGCGATCGTCCCCGCCGCCCTGGGGGCCGGTGCCGGGCTGGTCGGAGCAGCCGACCTGGCCCGGTCACAGTGATGTCGACGCCCTGAGAGAAGATACGGATCATGCCCGACACCGGCTTCCGCCTGCGCATCGCTAGCTACAACCTTCGTGGTCTCAAGGACGATGCGGCCACTGCGGCCGCCGTCGTCCGCGCCATCGCCCCCGACGTGCTGCTCCTGCAGGAGTTGCCCCGATACCCGGGATCGGACTACGCGATCAGCTCTTTCGCGCGCGAGGCCCGGATGCTGTGGTCCGGCCGCACCCGATGGGTCAGTGGCACCGGGATGCTGACCGGGCTGCGGCCGCTGCCCACCGATTCTCAGGACGTCAAGCTGCCCGTCGGTCTGCGGGAGAACCCGCGCAGCTACACCGTCACCCAGGTCCGCAGCCCCCACGGTCCGGCGATCACGGTCGCCTCGGTGCACCTTCCGCTGCGCGAGCAGCAGCGGGCCGAGCACACCCGCACGCTCCTGGCCGGGTTGGCCGCAGAGGGTGGGGCACAGGCCCCGCTGGTGGTGGGCGGCGACCTCAACGAGGGTCCCAGCGGCGCGGCGTGGGGCGTTCTGGCCACCGGGCTGGCCGTGGTGAGCGACGACCGGCCCACCTACCCGGCGCGCAAGCCGCAGCACCGCATCGACGCGATCTTCTCCCGTGGCCACGTCCTGGCCATCCCCGGCGACCCCCAACTGCTGCAGGGTATGCCGCTGGAGCGCGCGACCGACCACCTGCCGGTGTGGGTGGACCTGACGTTCTAGCCACCCTGCGCCTGTGGTCTGCGCGACCGCAGACCTGCGCGACCGCGGACCTGCGCGACCGCAGACCTGTGCGACTCGGACCTGGGACTCAGACCAAGACGGCCCTAGACCTGGGCACCAAGGTCGTCGTCGGGGCTGCGCCGCTGCGGCTGACGCAGCACGAGCAGCACGAAACCGGCCAGCGCGAGCAGCACCCCCACGGTCGTCCACCCACGGCTGAGGATCGGCACCACCGCGGAGAGCACCACGAGGAGCGGGCCCAGGACCAGCCCGACGGTGATCGCCCAGAAGTGCAGGTCGCCGGCCGGTAGTGGGGGAGGCTCCGGGGGGACGAAGTGGTCGTCCTCCTCTGGGGGCTCGTAGGAGCGGTGATCGGTCGCCATCGACTCCGGGGTTCGCTCGCCGAGGTGGCTCGGCGGACGCAGCCCAGCGATGATCTCCCGGAACTCCCGGTCGATCTTCTCGTCCCCGGGGCCATCCTCCGGGTGGCGCGGCTGGCTCACCCGGCCAGTCTCGCACGCCACGACATACCTCCTCGTGCCGACCGGTGCCGGTAGAGTCCTCTCGTCCCACCCGTCATCCGGAAGCCCCGGGCCGGCCCAACGCAGGAGGAGTCGATGGTCTACACGTTCCTCAAGCACTTCGTCGTGGGTCCCCCCGCGCGGCTGATCTTCCGTCCCTGGGTCGAGGGTCTGCACCACGTCCCCGACCAGGGTCCGGCGATCCTGGCCAGCAACCACCTGTCCTTCTCCGACTCGATCTTCCTGCCGCTGATGGTGCCGCGGCGGATCACCTTCCCGGCCAAGATGGAGTACTTCACCGGCAACGGCGTGCGGGGCTGGCTGACCAAGCAGTTCTTCCTACGCACGGGTCAGATCCCGATCGACCGTTCCGGGGGCAGCAGGTCGATGGCCGCGCTGGAGCAGGGGCTGGCGGTGCTGCGCGAGGGGGGACTGTTCGGGATCTACCCCGAGGGCACCCGCAGCCCCGACGGGCGTCTCTACCGCGGCAAGACCGGGGTGGCGCGGATGGCGCTGCAGGCCGACGTGCCGATCATCCCGTGCGCGATGATCGACACCGACAAGGCCCAGCCCACCGGGCAGAAGATCCCTCGGATCGTGCAGGTGGGGGTACGCATCGGGCCTGCGATCTACCACCGCGAGCTGGCCGGGCAGAGCGAGAACCATGCCGCCCTGCGGGAGGTCACCGACGAGGTGATGCGCGCGCTGGGTAGCCTCTCCGGTCAGGAGTACGTGGACGAGTACGCCGCCGACGTCAAGGCCCGGCTGGCCTCCTCGGAGGGGTCCGACGCCTGACGGCGCGTCAACAGCATCCCCGCGCGTCTCCTACCATGGGTGTGGTGAGCATCGATCTGACCGGTCTGGCCCTAGGGACGCACGACGTCGACTGGCCCGACCTTGCCGCCCTGCAGCAGCCGACCTGGGGCGACCCGGTGGCCCTGGCCCAGACCCTGTCCGTGCTCGCCTCCTACCCGCCCCTCGTCTTCGCCGGTGAGGCGGACCAGCTGCGCGAGCGCATGGCCCAGGTGGCTGCCGGCAACGCCTTCACCCTGCAGGGCGGCGACTGCGCCGAGACCCTCAGCGAGGTCACCGGCCCCAACATCCGCGACCGGATCAAGACCATCCTGCAGATGGCGGTCGTGCTCACCTACGGGGCGGGTATGCCGATCGTCAAGGTCGGGCGGATGGCCGGGCAGTTCGCCAAGCCGCGCAGCCAGGACACCGAGACCCGGGACGGCGTGACGCTGCCGGCCTACCGCGGCGACATGGTCAACGGCTTCGAGTTCACCCCCGAGGCCCGCCGGCACGACCCCGAACGGCTGCTGCGCAGCTACCACGCCAGTTCGGCCACCCTCAACCTGGTCCGCGGCTTCACCAGCGGCGGCTTCGCCGACCTGCGCAGCGTGCACGCCTGGAACCGGGGTTTCATCAAGGGCCCGGCGCAGAAGCGCTACGAGCAGATGGCCAACGAGATCGACCGGGCGGTGCGCTTCCTGGAGGCCTCCGGCGTCGCCGACGCCGAGGAGATGCGCCGGGTGGAGTTCTACTCCGCCCACGAGGCGCTGGTGCTGGACTACGAGCGCCCGATGGTGCGCCGCGACCACCGCACCGGCCTGCTCTACGACACCTCGGCCCACCTGCTCTGGATCGGCGAGCGGACCCGGGACCTCGACGGTGCCCACCTCGACTTCATCTCCCGGATCCACAACCCGGTGGCGATCAAGCTCGGGCCGGGTGCGGACCGGGACACCGTGCTGGCGATCATGGACAAGGTCGACCCCGACCGGATCCCCGGCCGGCTCAGCTTCATCACCCGGATGGGGGCGCAGCGGATCCGCGACGTCCTGCCCGCCCTGTTGACCTCGCTGGGGGAGGAAGCCCGGCGGGTGAGCTGGATCTGCGACCCGATGCACGGCAACACCTTCACCTCCCCCGGCGGCTTCAAGACTCGCCGGTTCGAGGACGTCGTGGAGGAGGTGCGCGGCTTCTTCGCCGCCCACGCCGAGGCGGGGACCCATCCCGGCGGTATCCACGTGGAGCTGACCGGCAACGACGTGACCGAGTGTGTCGGCGGTGCCGGGGAGATCAACCTGGCCGACGTCGGTCTGCGCTATGAGACCTTGTGCGACCCCCGGCTGAACCACCAGCAGAGCCTGGAGCTGGCCTTCCTCGTCGCCGAGATGCTGGAACGGGGCGTGCGCTGAGATGGCGGCCTCCACAGTCGCAGACCTGCGCTCGGACACCCTGACCCGGCCGACGCCGGGGATGCGCGAGGCGATGGTCAGCGCCGAGGTGGGCGACGACGTCTACGGCGAGGACCCGACGGTGGCCCTGCTGGAGGAGCAGGTGGCCGGGCTGCTCGGCCACGAGGCGGCGCTCTTCATGCCGACCGGCTCAATGGCCAACCAGGTCGGGCTGGCGCTGCACGCAGGCCCGGGCCAGGAGATCGTCACCGACCACCTCGCCCATGTGCTGCGCGCCGAGCTGGGCGCCGCGGCGGCCCACTCCGGCATCAGCGCTCGGTCCTGGGTGGCCGACCGCGGGCTGCTCGACGTGGACACCGCCCTGTCGATCATCGTTCCCGACGGCGGCCCCTACCAGGTCAGCACCGCCTGCGTCGTGGTCGAGAACACCCACAACTTCGGCGGGGGCACCATCCAGCCGCTGGCCGACCTGAAGGCGCTGCGCGAGGGCACGCGCGCGGTCGGGGTAGGGGTGCACCTGGACGGCGCCCGGTTGTGGAACGCCCACGTTGCGACCGGCGTCCCCTTCGCCGACTACGGCGCGTGCGCCGACACCGTCTCGGTCTGCCTGTCCAAGGGGCTCGGTGCTCCGGTGGGCTCGGTGCTGACCGGCTCGACCGAGCAGATGGCCCGCGCCCGGGTGCTGCGCAAACGGATGGGCGGGGGGATGCGCCAGGTGGGGATCCTGGCCGCCGCCGGTCGCTACGCACTGGAGCACCAGCTGGACCGGCTGGCCGACGACCACGCCCGGGCGCGCCGCGTTGCACAGGCTGTCGGCACGGCATACCCGCAGGTGGTCGACCCGCAGACGGTGCAGACCAACATCCTCGTGCTCGACGTCTCGGCGGCAGGCTGGACGGCTGGGGAGTTCATCGTCGCCGCTGCCGGGCAGGGCGTGCTCGGCTACCCGATGGACGCGCGGCGTGCCCGGTTCGTCTGGCACCTGGACGTGGATGACCCGATGAGCGCCCACGCCACCGAGGTGCTGCTGGACCTGCTGGGGCGGGGCGTGGACGACCGCGGATGAGGCCGGTCCACGCCGCCGATGACCAGCCGCTGCCCCCGGGGCAGCGGGAGAGCTCCTGGCGACCGATGCACTACGGGCGGGTGCCGAGGCTGGACGTGGAGCGCTGGAGCCTGACCGTCGGCGGGGAGACCCGCGACGGCGGGATGACCGTGCTGGACCGGGCGACGCTGCACGCGCTGCCGTGGGCGGAGGTCGAGGCCCGCCTGCACTGTGTGGCGCGCACCTCCACGCCCCCGCTGCGCTGGGGCGGGGTGCGGATGGCAGACATGGTGGCGCTGGCGCCGCCGGCCGCCGACGCGGGTCACGTGCTGCTCGCCGCCGCCCGGGGGTATGCCGCCTGCGTCACCCTGGCCGACCTGGTCCACCCGGACAGCCTGCTGGCTACCCACGTCGACGGGCAGCCGTTGACGCCGGAGCAGGGCTGGCCGGGACGGGTGGTGCTGCCGCACCTGTACGGCTTCAAGGGACCAAAGTGGGTGGCCGAGCTGACCTACCACCACCGACCGCAGCAGGGCTGGTGGGAGTCGCACGGATACCACCCCCGGGCTCGCGTCGTCCACGAGGAGCGGTTCGCCCACCAGGGCTAGCCGGGCTCGACCGGCTCAGACGACCTCGAGCACGATCTCGGTGCCCACCGGCACCAGTTCGCCTGGCTCGATCGACTGCGAGCGCACCGAGCCGAAGAAGCCGCCGCGGGTGTCCTCGCGCACCACCACCAGGCCCAGCTCGGTAAGTTCGCGCTCCGCGTTGCGGAACTGCGAGCCGACCACCTCCGGGACGGTGACCAGCTCCGGGCCATCGGAGATCACCAGGGTCACGGTCCCCCGCGCGCCAGGGCGCCCGAGGATGGTGACTGCGACAGGACCGCGCCCTCCGGCACGTCCTCGTCGTGGATCCGCCTCGGGTCGACGGTCACGGTGAGGCCGGCCCTGGTGAGCGCGTCGGTGGCTTCCTGCTGGGGGCGTCCGGTGACGTCGGGCACCTCCACCGGCGCCGGCCCGGAGCTGATGACGAGGTCCACCTCACCATCGGGGGGCAGCAGCTCGCCCGCCTCCGGCTCGGAGCGCAGCACCCGGCCCTCGGGCTCGACCTCGTCGTGCTCGCGGCTCTGCTCGCCGAGGGTCAGGCTGGCCGACTCGACGGCGGCCTGGGCGGACTCCAGGGTAAGTCCGACCAGCGGGGGAACGGCATACCGCTCCTGACCCTGGGAGACGACCAGGGTCACGTCGGTGCCGTGCCGCAGGCTGGTGCCGGGCTCCCGGTCGGTTGAGACGACGGTGCCGTCGGGGATGTCCTCGGAGTAGGCGTAGCTGACCACGGCGTCCAGCCGCCGGGCGTCGAGGGCGGCCCGTGCGTCTTCCTCGCTGAGGTCGACCACGGCGGGCATCGCTGAGTGCACGCCGGGCCCGTCGGTGAGCCACCAGAAGCCGTAGCCGCCACCGGCGAGCAGGACCACCAGCAGGAGCGCGAGCAGCCACCGGCCGGCACCGCGACGTCGCGGGGCAGGGCGCGGCTCGTGGACGGGCGGCGCCGGCCGCCGGCGCGGGGGACGCACGGTGTTGCCGGTCGTGCGGGCGTAGTGGCCGTCGCCGCTGCCCGTTCCGGCCACGGGCAGCTGACGGGTATGCCCGCCTCCGGGAAGCAGCTGCGTGGGGTCGCCCTGGGGGCCGTCGGGCAGGCCGAAGGCGCGGGTGGCGTCGGGGTCCTCCCCGTCAAGGCCCTGCCCGTCCTGCCCGTCCTGCCCGTCCGGTCTCGGCCGGACGGGGACGGCGTCGAGCGCGGCGTCGGGCAGCTCCCGCAGCAGCTCGCGCATCAGCTCTAACAGCTCACCGGCGTCCCGGGGGCGCTCGTCCGGGTCGGTCGCCGCCGCGCTGGCCACCAGCAAGACCATGGCGGGCGGCACCGTGGGCGCCAGGGCGCGCAGGTCGGGCAGGCCGCGGTGGACGTGGTCGTAGGCGACCTGCAGGGGGTCGTCCCCGGGGAAGGCCTTGCGGCCGGTGAGCAGCTCGAAGAGGAGCAGGCCCACGCCATACACATCGGTCCGCGGGTCGGCCCGGCCCCGCTCGACCTGCTCGGGCGCGAGGTAGGCGGCCGTGCCCCACAACATCTCGCTGGTGTGGTGGCTGGCCGCGCTGATGGCGCGGGCCAGGCCGAAGTCGACCACCTTGATGCCGCTGTGTCGGCCCTGGTCGATGAGCACGTTCTCGGGCTTGACATCCCGGTGCACCAGCCCTCGGCGGTGCGCCTCGGCCAGAGCCTCGGCCACCGGGATCATCAGGGTGAGCGCCTGGCGCGCCGAGGCGGGGGTGCGGTGCTCGATGACGTCACGCAGGGTGGGGCCGTCGACCAGCTGCATGGCCAGGAAGACCAGGTCACCGTCCTCGCCCTGGTCGTAGACGCTGACGATGTGCGGGTGCGAGAGGCGGGCCGCCGCGCGGGCCTCCTGCTGGAAGCGGCGCACGAAGGCCTGGTCGTGCGCCAGGTCGGGGCGCATCACCTTCAGCGCGACCGGTCGGTCCAGGCGCAGGTCCCGGGCACGGTAGACGGTCGCCATACCCCCCGCGCGATCTCGGCCTCGACCCGGTAGCGGCCGTCAACGACGCGGTCGATGACGGCAGGGGTCGAGGCGTCCACACTGCCATGGTACGGAGCGCGACCGGGCGAGCGTGGGAGGCCGGACCTGTTACTGGGTGCGCATGAGGTGCTTGATGTTGGTGACGTACTGCCGGGTGTCGCTGAACAGGCCGTACTGCCGGACGCTGCCTAGACCCTGGTAGTAACCGCCGATCGCGGCGTCGGTGGAGTCCGCGGAGCGCATCAGCGCCCGCATCACCACCACGCCGGCGGTCACATTGTCCTGGGGGTCGAGCAGGTTGAGCTCGCGGCCGATGAGCGAGGAGGCCCACTGGCCTGAGGTCGGGATGACCTGCATCGCCCCGATGGCGTTGGCGGGGGAGACAGCCCGCTGGTTCCAGCCGGACTCCTGGAAGGACAGGGCCACCATCAGCTTGGGGTCGACCCCGTGCCGGTTGCTGGTGTCGATGATCATAGCCTTGAGCTCGTCCTGGCTGGGCACCTGGGCGTTGCTCAGGTAGATCCGGTTGGCGGCTGCGGCGCGGGCGGTGGCGCTGGAGTACTGGTAGTGCAGGAAGGTGCTCTGGACTTCCTCGTCGGTGAGCAGGTTGCCGATGGTGTGCTCGTCGTAGGGGCGCGAGAGTGAGGACGGGATGCCGGAGCGGCTGGGGGAGCTGCTCGAGCTGCTCGAGCTGCCGGAGGAGCTCGAGCTGGACGGGGTCGAGGAGCCGGGCAGGCTCAACCGCTGGCCGGGGTAGATCAACCGGGTGTCGTCGAGAGAGTTGGCCCGGGCCAGGGCGTCGACCGTGGTGCCGTGCTGGGCGGCGATCCCGTAGAGGGTGTCGCCGGCCCGCACCGTGACGGCACCGGATGAACTGGAGGAGCTGGAGGAGGTCGAGGAGCTCGAGCTGCTGCCCGAGCCGGGCAGGGTGAGGATCTGACCCGGGTAGATCAGCCGGCTGTTGCTGATGTTGTTGGTCGAGACCAGCTTGGCCACGGTGGTGCTGTGCCGGGCGGCGATGTGCGTCAGAGTGTCACCTGCGCGGACGGTCACCGTGCCGCCGGTGGAAGGGCTGGCGGACTGGGTCGAGCTGTTAGCGCGGTCCGAGGCGGAGGACTGGCCCGGGGCCGGGACGGCGACGGCGCCGGGGATGCGCAGGATGTCGCCGGGCAGGATCCAGCGGCCTCCGTCGGACAGGGAGTTGGCCCGCACGATGGCCTGCGCGCTCACGCCATACCGCGCGGCGATGTCGTAGACGGTGTCGCCCGAGCGCACCGTGTGCGTGCGGGTGACCGACAGGGCGAGGTCGAGGGATAACGGCGCGGTCCCGTGCACCGCGGTCGGCGGGATGTAGGCGTGGGTCGGTAGATCCGTGGGCGGCAGGGCGGCAAAGAGGGGCACGTTGACTCCGGGACAGGTGCGACGTTAGGGACATGCGGGATCGGCGATGAACCCGGTTCTGCTGGGACAGGAGGGACAGTACAGCCCAGAAAGCGGGAGCGCCACCTTCGCGGCGTGTCGTTCCATGTGGTTGACTAGAAGATGTGGTAAGTAACAGCGATGTAATTCCCGGCTGGCTGACGGTCCCCGACATCATGGAGCGGACCGGCGCGAGCCTGCCCACGGTCAAACGGTGGTTGCACGAGCGCGAGCTCGTCGGCCGGCGGCGGGGCCAGAACCGGGCCCTCATGGTCCCCAGCACCTTCGTGACCGAGGAGGGCCCGCTGGTCGCGCTGCGGGGCACGATCACCGTACTTACTGATGGCGGCCTCGCGGACGAGGAGATCATCGACTGGCTGCATGCCCCCGACGACAGTCTCGCCGGCGGCAGCGCGATCGCCTCCCTGCACGCCGGGGCCAAGACCGAGGTGCGCCGCCGGGCGCAGGAGCACGCCTTCTAGAACGCCGGTGCCCTAGTGCAGTGGGCGCCAGGATCAGGTCGCGCGGTCGGTGCAGATGGCCACCAGCTCAACCATCGCGTGCCGACCCTCCTCGGTGAGCTCCGGGGTGGACGAGAGCGCCGTTAAGGCGTCCTTCGCCTCGTCGGTGATCATCTGCTCGGTGCGGTCGACGGCGCCGGAGTCCAGCAGGACCTGGCGACAGGCGGTGACCGTCTCGTCATCGAGGTCGGGGTCACCCAGGCTCGCAGTGACGAGCTCGGCCCCGGAGGTGTCCGCATGCTCCAGCGCGTGCGCGATGAGTACGGTGTGCTTGCCCTCGCGCAGGTCATCACCGGCCGGTTTCCCGGTCTCGGTCGGGTCGCCGAAGACGCCCAGGACGTCGTCGCGCAGCTGGAAGGCCTTGCCCAGCCGGTCGCCGTACGCGGCCAGGGCGTCCAGGGTCTGCGGTGAGGCGCCGGCCGCGCGTGCCCCGATGAGCAGCGGCTGCTGCACGGAGTAGCGGGCGCTCTTGTAGAGGATCACCGTGCGGCAGGCTTCGATCCGCTGGGAGTAGTTCAGGTCCTGCCACCCACGGGCACCTTCGAGGACGTCGAGGAACTGGCCACCCATGAGCTGGGTGCGCATCCGGTCCAGCTCGGGACGGGCGCGCTGGAGAGCAGCAGGCGACAGCCCGCTGGTGGCGAAGACCTCGTCGGTCCAGTTCAGGCACAGGTCGCCGGCGAGGATGGCGCCGGCCAGGCCGAACCGTTCCGGGTCACCGTTCCAGCCCTGCTCCCGGTGGAGGGCGGCGAAGGCGCGGTGCGCCGTGGGTCGTCCGCGCCGCAGGTCGCTGTTGTCCATGACGTCGTCGTGGAGGAGGGCGGCGGCCTGGAAGATCTCCATCGAGCTCGAGGCGCGCACCGCGGCGGCGTCGTCCTCGCGCTCGCCGCCCAGGGCGCGCCAGCCCCAGTAGAGGAAGGCCGCGCGCAGCCGCTTGCCCCCAGAGAGCAGGTGCTCGATGACGTCCACGAGCGGGTCCATCGGCGCGCCGAGCTCGGCGAGCACCGTGCGCTGGTGCTGGAGGTGGCGATCGAGAGCCTGCTGCACCCGGTGGCGCAGGTCGACGCCATCCAGCGGATGGGCAAACGGCACGGGGGCTCGGCCTCCTGGCTCGGTGATGCTTGATGACGAGGGGCGCTGCTGCGTCCGAGGTCGAGCCTAGCGGGAGTTGGCCCCTGAGCCCGTCGCGAGCGGGTCGACCCGGGCCATCCCCTCCAGCTGGCCCGGGTCGGCTCCCATCCTGGCCGTTGGTCGACGGTCGCGGCGGCTGTCCACAGGTCTGTCGGACGGGGTTGACAGAGTGCTGGGCACAGGTCGTACATTTGTCTTATCGAACATGTATTCGAAAAACGTGCGGGTCGGCGGTGGAGGAGGAGCCCATGAGCAGGCGGTATGAGGAGCAGGTCGAGGTCCGGCTGGGAGCAGCGACCGAGCACGGTGTGCGCGTGGAGGGCGCGCTGCCCACGCTCTGGACGGAGGTGGGGGCCCAGGCCCAGAAGGTGCCCACGGTCTTCCTGTGGCGCGGTCGGGTGCACCTGGTCCGGGCGGTGCTGGGGCAGTGGTCCCAGCGGGTGCCGTGGTGGCGGGCTGAGGATCACGACGGGGAAGACCTGGAGCGTCGGGTGTGGCGGGTGGAGGCAGGAGCCGGGCAGTCGATGGGCACCGGCGTCTACGACCTGGTGCAGGACGACCGGTGGTGGTTGGCCCGGGTGAGCGACTGAGAGCAGAGCACGTGATGCAGAGCACGTGATGCAGAGCACGTGATGCAGACAAGGAGCGGGCGGCGGACGGTCCGCCCCAGCGAGGAGGGATGGACGAGATGACGATCACGCAGAGCACACTTCCCGGGCCGGGGATGACGGCAGGCGCCGTGCTGGACCTGTTGGACCGGGCCCGGGCCGGGCTGCTGGCGGCCTGCCACAGCAGCACGGCGGGCGAGCGCTACACCCAGGCGCACCTGGCAGCGCTGCGGGCAGGGGCGGCGCTGGTGGCCTCTCGGACCGCCCCCAGTCGTCGGGCCCGACCGCGCAGCGTGTGGGAGATGCTGCCCACGGTCGCCCCGGAGCTGACCGAGTGGGCGGTGCTGTTCGCCGACTCCGGGCGGCGCAGGCTGGCTCTGGAGCGGGGCGTCGACTGTGTCACCGCCCGTGACGCCGACGACCTGGTCCGCTCAGGCGAGCGTTTCCTGGAGCTGGTGCGGGCCTGCCTGCACCTGCCCTGCGAGCTGCCGCTGCCCACCGAGCTGGCACCGCTCGGGCGGGGATGAGCATGGGGGGCGACTTCGTCCACCTGCACGTCGCCTCCAGCGCCTCGATGCGCTACGGCGCGTCCCATCCCGCCGACCTCGTGGCCAGGGCCGTCGAGCTGGGTCAGCCTGCCCTGGCGCTGACCGACCGCGACGGTCTCTACGGTGCCGTGCGTTTCGTGCGCTCCTGCCAGGACGCCGGGATCCTGCCGGTGTTAGGTGTCGACCTGGCCTTGGGCAGCTCGGCGCTGGCGACCGGTGACCCGTCGTCCGCGGCCTCCCCTGCCGTGGTCACCGGGCTGCGGGAGGGCGGCACCCCGGCACATCTGCCCCCCACCTCAGGACATCCGTCCCGCACCCCAGTCAAGGGCGGGACCCTGGTCGACGACCTGCAGCCGCGGGTGGTCGTGCTCGCCCGCGGGCAGCGTGGTGGCGTGGGGCCAGGAGTTGGGTGGGCCCGGCTCTGCCGGTTGGTGACGCACACCCACCTGGCGGGTGAGCGTTCGGTGCCGCGGACCTCTCCTGAACTGCTGGCCCGGGCAGCAACCCCGGTCGAGGGGGTCGCCCCGGTCGTGGTGCTGCTGGGCCCGGACTCCGACGTGGGGCGGGCGCTGCTGGCCCGGCGGCGGGGGCAGGCCCGGCTGCTGCTGCAGGCCTGGGTCGATCTGCTCCCTCCGGACACGGTGCGGGTCGAGGTCGTCTGCCACGGCGGTCCGGAGGGGACCCCCGCCAGCCTGGGGCATGCCACCGCGCTGTGGGCCCTGGCCCGGGAGGTCGGGGTGCCCGCGGTCCTTACTGCCGCGGTCCGGCACGCCGTCCCCGAGCAGGCCCGGGTGGTTGACGTGCTCGACGCGGCCCGGCGGATGGTCACCCTCGACGAGCGGCACCTGGACCGGGTCAGCACCGCCGGGCACCTGGCCGGGACCGGCACCATGGTCGGTCTGGCCCGGCAGCTGGAGCGGGCCTCCGGTGGTGGTTCCCGGGCCGCCGACCTGCTGCGCGCCACCCTGGATCTTGCCGCCGCCTGCCACCAGGATGCCCGCTCCGACCTAGGTCTGGGCTCGGTCCACCTGCCCGAGCCCGAGGTGCTGGGGGTCAGCGGCATCGGCCAGGCGCACCAGGTGCTCACCGAACGCTGCACCCAGGCCGTCAGCACCCGCTACCCCGGGGCGGGCACCGCAGACCTTGAGGGCATCCGCACCCGCCTGGACGATGAGCTGGGCGTCATCGCGGGGCTGGGCTACCCGACCTACTTCCTCACCGTCGCCCAGGTCTGCGACCTCATCCGGGAGCATGGGGTGCGGGTCGCCGCCCGGGGGTCGGGCGCGGGCAGCCTGGTGACCTACCTGCTCGGGATCAGCGGTGTGGACCCGATGGAGCACGGTCTGCTCATGGAGCGCTTCTGCTCACCGCTGCGTGCTGAGCTGCCAGACATCGACATCGACGTGGAGTCGGCACGTCGCACGGAGATGTACGAACGGATCCTGGAGCGCTTCGGCTCCGACCGGGTGACCTGCGTGTCGATGGCCGAGACCTACCGGGTGCGCCACGCCCTGCGCGACGCCGCCGCCGCGCTGGGGATGCCGCCGGGGGAGATCGACGTCATCGCCAAGGCCTTCCCGCACATCCGCGCCAAGGACGCACGCGCGGCCGTCCACGACCTGCCCGAGCTGCGCAGGCAGGGGCTGGACACCCCTCGCATGCAGCAGCTGCTGGAGCTGGTCGAGTCTCTCGACGGGCTGCCCCGGCACATCGCGATGCACCCCTGCGGGGTGATCCTGTCCAACACCTCTCTGCTGGACCGCACCCCGGTGGAGGCCAGCTGGCTGGGCTTCCCGATGAGCCAGTTCGACAAGGACGACGTCGAGGAGATGGGGCTGCTCAAGCTGGACGTGCTCGGCATCCGGATGCAGTCGGCGATGGCGCACGCGGTCCAGGAGATCGAGCGCGTGGACGGGGTCCGGGTCGACCTCGACGACCGTGCCCGGGTGCCGCTGGACGACCCCGATACCTTCGCCCTGGTCCAGTCCACCCGAACCCTGGGCTGCTTCCAGATCGAGTCCCCCGGGCAGCGTGAGCTGGTCGGCAAGTTCGCCCCCGAGACCTTCGCCGACATCATCATCGACATCTCACTGTTCCGTCCCGGGCCGGTGAAATCGGACATGATCCGGCCGTTCCTGCACGCCCGGCAGGGCTGGGGGGAGCCGGACCATCTGCACCCCAGCCTGGTGCCCTATCTGCAGCAGACCTGCGGGGTGGTCGTCTTCCACGAGCAGGTGCTGCAGATCGTCGCCGAGACGACCGGGGTGAGCCTGGCCCAGGCCGACGAGGTTCGGCGGGCGATGGGGTCGCCGGCCGGCCAGGAGGAGGTCAAGGTGTGGTGGCACTCGAAGGCCGCAGCCAAGGGCTACCGGCAGGCCGACCTGGACCGGATCTGGCAGGTGCTGGCGGCGTTCGCCTCGTTCGGCTTCTGCAAGGCACACGCGGCCGCGTTCGCGCTGCCCACCTACCAGTCGGCCTGGCTCAAGACCCACCACACCGCAGCCTTCCTCGCCGGGGTGCTCACCCACGACCCCGGCATGTACCCCAAGCGCCTCATCCTCGACGAGGCCCGGACCATGGGCGTGCACGTGCTCGGCCTCGACGTCAACCGTTCGGGGGCGAGCTACCGGGTCGAGCGGGTGGACCCGCGGGAGCAGGGCGGTTTCGGAGAGCCGGGTCCCGGACGAGTTGAGGGTGGACAGGCCACCAGCGCCGTGCCGCCCGGCCGCCTGCGGCGTGTCCCCGACCACGTCGATGCGGTGATGACCCGGGTGGAACAGGCCGCCTCCGACTACGGCATCCGGCTGTCGCTGACCGATGTCAAGGGAATCAGCGAGGACGAGGTCGCCCGGCTCGTCGCCGGCCAGCCCTACGACTCCCTGGCTGACCTGTGGCACCGTGCCCGGCCGAGCCGGCCGATCGCGGAGCGTCTGGTGCTGGCCGGCGGGTTGGATGCCCTGCACCGGGTGGGCCGGCACCGGCCCGGGGGTGGCCCGGGAGGTGGTGGTCTGCTCACCCGGCGCGACCTGCTCCTGCACGTGCGTGACCTGGACCGGTGGACCCGGCACGCCACGACCGCCACGGGTCGCAGCCGGACCGGGCGACGCACGCCCGCCCCGGTGCTGGGCGGCACCACCGGCGGTGAGGTCGCCGCCCGCACCGGCGCCCAGGCGGCCGGTCGGCGCACCTGGCACCAGGCTCCGGCACCAGCCGCGCAGCTCACCCTTGACCTCGGGGACGACCCGGCGCCGCTGACCGGCAGCGGATTACCGGAGATGACCCCCTCCGAGCAGCTACGGGCCGAGCTGGAGGTGCTCGGGATGGACGTCAGCGCCCACGTGGTCGCCGGTTTCGGGCCGATGCTCGCCGAGCTCGGGGTGACCAGGTCCCGCGACCTGCTCTCCTGCCGGGGCGGGGCCGAGGTGCTGATCGCTGGGGCCAAGGTCGCCACCCAGACGCCACCGGTGCGCTCTGGCCGGCGGGTGGTCTTCCTGACCCTCGACGACGGGACCGGCCCCGCCGACGCCACCTTCTTCGAGGATGTCCAGGGTCCCTACGCCAGCACGATCTTCCACTCCTGGCTCCTCCTCGTCCGCGGCGTCGTTCGTCGCACCGGACCACGAGGGGTGTCCATCCGGGCCACCGCGGCCTGGGAGCTGGGCGAGCTGGCCCAGACCTGGGAGCGCGGAGGGCTGAGGGCCGCCCACGAGCACCTGCGCCGCAGCGAGGAGCAGGCACGGCTGCTCGCGGAGGAGGCCGAGTCCGTTGCCCGTCAGGAGGCTGCCTCGACCGGCGCCACCGGTCGGCGGGTGCTGGTGCACGCCTCCGGCTTCCGCCAGTCGCCCTACGCCGACATCCGACCCGCTGGTGACACCGTCCAGGAGCCCGGCAGCAAGCTGTGGCACTCCAGCTCCGGGAGCGCGGGATGGTGAGGGGCGAGGCGGGTGCTCCTGCGTCGGACGAGGGTTACATCCTGCACGTCGACATGGACGCCTTCTATGCCGCGGTGTCGCTGCTGGAGCACCCCGATCTGGTCGGGCAGCCGGTGGTGGTGGGCGGCGGGTGGCGCAGCGTCGTGCTCTGCGCCACCTACGAGGCGCGGGCCTACGGTGTGCGCTCGGGTATGCCGATGGCCACCGCCCGCAGGCTGTGCCCGCCGGCAGTGGTGGTCCGGCCCGACCACGACGCCTACGCCCGGGTCTCCGAGGGGGTGATGGCCGTCTTCGCGGAGGTCACCCCACAGTTGGAGCCGGTCTCGATGGAAGAAGCCTTCCTCGACGTCTCTGCCACCGGGCGACAGTGGGGCGGACCGGCCCGGATCGGTCAGTGGATCCGGGACACGGTGGCCGACGAGCAGGGCATCACCTGCTCCGTCGGGGGCGCCCCCACCAAGGCGATGGCCAAGATCGCCTCCCGGGCGGCCAAGCCGGACGGTATGCGTCTGCTCACCCGCGACCAGGTGGTGCCTTTTCTGCACCCGATGCCGGTCAGTGCACTGTGGGGGGTAGGGGAGTCCACCGAGGCCGAGCTGCACCGCCTGGGGCTGCGGACGGTCGCCCAGCTGGCCCATGTGCCACGGTCCACCTTGAGCCGAGCCTTCGGCGAGCAGACGGCCATGCATCTGCACGCCTTGGCCTGGGGGGTGGACGACTCCCCGGTGGTGCCCGCGCGTCGGGAGCGCAGCGTCGGCTCCTCCCAGACGATGGCCCACGACGTGGATGACCCCGAGGTGGTTCGTCGCCAGCTGCTCCAGCTCGCTGAACGGACGGCCAGCCGGATGCGGCATGCGGGGGTGCTGGGCCGCACCGTGGTGCTGACTGTCCGGTTCTCCGACTTCACCACCATCACCCGGTCCCGCACGATTGCCGTCCCCACCGACGTCACCCGGGATGTGCATGCCACGGCCTGGTCGCTCTACACCGCCCTGGGTCTGCAACGGGCCCGCATTCGGATGCTCGGGGTGCGGATGGAAGGGATCACCGAGGCCGACGGCACCCTGGTGCAGGGGCGGCTGGACGAGCCGGAGCACGGCTGGCGGGACGCCGAACGGGCGATGGACCGGGCCGCGGCCAGGTTCGGGCAGGGCGCGGTGCGTCCGGCGAGCCTGCTGCGGGAGCACTCCCGCTCGGCCTAGGGTGACTTCCGTGCCGTGCTGGGTCCCGCCCCCGGGGAACTCCGGCTAGTGCTTCGTGCGTTCACCGCATATCCTGGACCAAAGACTTCGACGTCGGTGAGCACCGATGTGCGGCCGACTCACACCGGAGGTGACAATGCCGCTCTCCGAGCACGAGCAGCGCGTCCTGCAGCAGATGGAGCAGGCGCTCTACGCTGAGGACCCTCGCCTGGCGAGCCAGCTCCAACGCACCGCTGCCGCCCGCACCTCCACGGGACTGGACCGCCGCCGCCTGGCGCTCGGTGTCCTGGGCGCTCTTGTCGGCCTGGCCCTGGTGGTCGTCGGCGTGGTGACCCAACTGTTGTGGCTGAGCATTATCGGTTTCCTGGCGATGGTGCTGGGCGGTGCCTGGGCCGCCACCCCCGTCCGTGGCGGTGGACTGGGCGTCGTCCAGGAGGACGGCTCGGTCCGCGTCCAGGCGGGCCCCTCCGCCAAGCCCGGCCAGCAGGGCAAGGCCAAGCCGGGCGGCAGTTTCATGAGCCGCATGGAGCAGCAGTGGGACAAGCGCAAGGAGCAGGGTCCCTGACGGACCCGGCGGGGCGGACCTGAGGCCCGCCTGAGGGTCAGGGCCGAGCCGGTCCTGGTGGGCCCGGCGCGAGGGCGGCGCGGTCGGGACACAGCCCGTCAGGTCAGAAAGACAACTGTCACGACGAAGACGGCGATGATGGTGAACGCGGTGCCCAGCTCGATGAGGATATTGGTGCCCACCGCGCGCAAGGCGTGTCCCGTCGCCCGCCAGGCCTCCCGCACGTCCCGGGTGCGCGCCAGCGAGGTCAGCAGGATCCCGACCGGGAAGCCGACGAACAGACCCACGACGGGGATGACGAACATCCCCGCGACGGCGCAGGCCAGCCCCACCAGCAGCGTCGAGGTGCGCACGCCTGCTTGCTTCAGCCGCTTGCCCGGGACCGCCCACTGCAGCACCACCCCCGCGACGTAGATCGCGACCGTCACCAGGAGCAGCACCCAGCCGATCGTCGAGCGGGCGTCCAGGGCCCAGACCAGCACGCCGACCACCACCAGCAGCAGCCCCGGCAGCACCGGGAAGACGATGCCCACGAGCCCGACAAGCATGAGCAGCAGGGCGATGATCTCCAGCACTGACATGGCGCGATTCTCACATGGGCACGGCGGCTCCTGCCGAACACGACGACGCCCGCCCACACCGGGGTGTGGACGGGCGCAGCAGGAGCCGCGGAGACTCCGGGTCAGATCGTGGAACTCTCCTCGGCATGCAGCTTGTGCGTCTCGTCGAGAATGTCGATGTCCTGCATGTCGCGCAGCTTGTCGAGGTGCGCGCGCCCGTGATGGGCGCAGAAGTGCAGCTCGAGGCCATCGGACAGGCGGGCGCGGACGTAAGCCTGGGCGCCACAACGGTCGCAGCGGTCGGCGGTGGTCAGCTCGGGGGTCAGCGTGCTGTTCACGAACTGTCTCCTCTCTCCTGCAGCGGCACCCAGGGCGGGGACCGATGCTTCACAGTCAAGCACGTCAACGCCGCCACGCCCGGTCTTTGTGCCCCCGCCCCAGGGTGTTTCGCTGTCCGCGTAAGTCTGCCATCGGCAGGACCGCCCCGACGCGCCTCCGTCCGCCTGTCAGACCCCCACGTTAGCCTGCCCGACGTGAAGACACAGGACTACTCCGCTCGCCATCTGCAGGTCCTCGAGGGCCTGGAGGCGGTGCGCAAGCGCCCGGGGATGTATGTCGGGTCCACCGACGAACGCGGCCTGATGCACTGCCTGTGGGAGATCATCGACAACGCCGTCGACGAGGCCCTGGGCGGGCACGGTGACCGGATCGAGATCGTGCTGCACCCCGACGGGTCGGTCGAGATCCGTGACCGGGCCCGCGGCATACCGGTCGACATCGAGCCGCGCACCGGCCTCAGCGGCGTCGAGGTCGTCTTCACCAAGCTGCACGCCGGCGGCAAGTTCGGCGGCGGGTCCTACGCCGCGTCCGGTGGTCTGCACGGCGTGGGTGCCTCGGTGGTCAACGCGCTCTCCGCCAGGCTGGACGTCGAGGTGGACCGGGCGGGGAAGACCTACGGCATGAGCTTCCGCCGGGGCGAGCCGGGCATCTTCGACGACGGCCGTAAGGAGCCCTCGCCCGACGCGCCGTTCACACCCTTTGAGAAGAGCAGCGATCTTGCGGTCGTGGGCAAGGCGCGACGCGGTGTCACCGGCACCCGGGTGCGCTACTGGGCCGACCCGCAGATCTTCCTCAAGGCCGCGCAGTTCAGTTACGACGATCTAGTCATGCGGGCCCGCCAGACCGCCTTCCTGGTGCCCGGCCTGATCATGGTCATCCGCGACGAGCGTGGCCTGCCCGGCACCCCGGCCGAGGACGGTCCGCACGAGGAGACCTTCGCCTACACCGGCGGGATTGCCGAGTATGCCGAGTACCTCGCCCGGGACCAGCCGGTCACCGACGTCTGGCGGCTGCAGGGCTCGGGCCGGTTCACCGAGACCGTGCCGGTCCTCGACGACCGTGGCCACATGGTCTCCCAGGAGGTCGAGCGCGAGTGCGAGGTGGACGTCGCGGTCCGGTGGGGGACCGGCTACGACACCACGGTGCGCAGCTTCGTCAACATCATCGCCACGCCCAAGGGTGGCACGCACCTCGCCGGCTTCGACCAGGCGCTGATGAAGGTCTTCCGCAAGCAGCTGGAGGTCAGCTCCCGCAAGCTCAAGGTCGGCAACGACAAGGTCGACAAGGACGACATCACGGCCGGGCTGACCGCGGTCGTCACCGTGCGGCTGGCCGAGCCTCAGTTCGAGGGCCAGACCAAGGAGGTGCTCGGCACCAGCGCCGTGCGCGCGATCGTCTCCCGGGTCGTGGAGCAGGGGCTGACCGAGCGGCTGACCAGCACCCACCGGGGGGACAAGGCCCAGGCCTCGCTCCTGCTGGAGAAGGTGGTGGCGGAGATGAAGTCGCGCATCTCGGCCCGGCTGCACAAGGAGACCCAGCGCCGCAAGAACGCCCTGGAGTCCTCCTCGCTGCCGCCCAAGCTGGCCGACTGCCGGACCAACGACACCGAGCGCAGCGAGCTCTTCATCGTCGAGGGGGACAGTGCCCTCGGCACCGCCAAGCTCGCCCGCAACAGCGACCACCAGGCGCTGCTCCCGATCCGGGGCAAGATCCTCAACGTCCAGAAGGCCTCGGTGCAGGACATGCTGTCCAACGCCGAGTGTGCGGCCATCATCCAGGTGATCGGCGCCGGCTCGGGCCGGTCCTTCGACCCGGACGTGGTCCGCTACGGCAAGGTCATCATCATGACCGACGCCGACGTCGACGGTGCCCACATCCGGACCCTGCTTCTCACACTCTTCTTCCGCTATATGCGCCCGCTCGTCGAAGCCGGCCGGGTGTATGCCGCGATGCCCCCACTGCACCGGATCGAGGTCATGGGGGGCCGGGCCGGGCGCGAGTACATCTACACCTACACCGAGGCCGAGATGCGCAAGAAGCTCGGCGAGATGGCGAAGAAGGGCCGGACCGTCAAGCAGCCGATGCAGCGTTACAAGGGCCTGGGCGAGATGGACGCCGACCAGCTGGCCGAGACCACGATGGACCCCCGCCACCGCACCCTGCGCCGGATCACGCTGGCCGACGCGGCCCGTGCCGACGAGGTCTTCGAGCTGCTCATGGGCTCCTCGGTGGCCCCGCGCAAGGACTTCATCGTCGGGTCGGCGCACGAGCTGGACCGGGATCGTATCGACGCGTGAGTGTCGCCAGGGACTGCTCGACTCCGGTAGACTAGGGTTGCGCGCCCGGGCTCCCGGGCGCCTCTGACGCCCCGGGACGATCCGTTCCCGGAGGCCCATGCGGGTGCCGCAGATGCACCTGGAGGTCGGTCCGGTCACGCCCACAGCGGCGTCGAGGCGAGAACCACCTCGATGAAACCGAAGTGAGTGAGCCAATCATGGCTAAGCCCATCCGTGCCGGTGCCCCCGGCAAGAAGTCGCGGCATACGCCCGCCCAGAAGAAGGCCGCCCGTGAGGCGCGCGAAAAGCAGGCTCGCGCCCAGCTCAAGGGTCGCCGCGTCGAGCGGCGCACCGAGCGCTACCCCGATGACCGCCCCCGTCGCGAGGACGGCGATGCCGGCAAGGCTCGCTGGCGCGACCGGGACGAGGCCGACCCCCGGGGCCGCGGCGAGCGTGCCGAGCGCCGTGACCGTGGCGACCAGCGACGGGACGACCGTGGCGGGTACGACCGTCGGGAGAGCCGTGGCGGCTACCAGGGTCGGGAGAACCGTGGTGGATACCAGCAGGGTGGCCACCAGCAGCGGGATGACCGTGGCGGTGCTGACCGTCGGGAGAACCGTGGTGGCTACCAGCAGCGGGATGACCGTGGCGGCCAGGACCGTCGGGAGAGCCGTGGCGGTTACCAGGGTCGGGAGAACCGTGGTGGCTACCAGCAGCGGGATGACCGCGGTGGCCAGGACCGTCGGGAGAGCCGTGGCGGTTACCAGGGTCGGGAGAACCGTGGTGGCTACCAGCAGCGGGATGACCGCGGTGGCCAGGACCGTCGGGAGAGCCGTGGCGGTTACCAGGGTCGGGAGAACCGTGGTGGCTACCAGCAGCGGGATGACCGCGGTGGCCAGGACCGTCGGGAGAGCCGTGGCGGCTACCAGGGTCGCGACGACCGTGGCGGGTACCAGCGTCGTGAGGAGCGGGAGGGCTACCCCCGCACCGAGCACACCTGGCGCGCGCACCGCGACGAGCGGGAGGGGCGCACCTACGAACGCGGCCGTCACGAGGGCCGCAGCTGGGACGAGAACCGCCGCCGGGACGACCGTCGATGGGAGCGCGGCGACGACCGCCGCGGCCGTGACCACGAGCCGGAGCGGGCCACCTTCGAGGACGCCGAGGCCGAGCGCGACGCGGCGGACGCGGCCTACCAGGAGCGGCAGGCTGCCGGTCTGGTCGAGGACGCCACCGCCCAGGTGAGCGAGGACAACGGCTTCGCGGACTTTGGGCTGCACGAGGACCTCGTCGCCGCGCTGGCCCGGGTCGGCATCACCCAGCCCTTCCCGATCCAGGCCGCGACCATCCCCGACGCGCTCGCCGGTCGCGACCTGCTCGGCCGCGGCCAGACCGGTTCGGGCAAGACGATGGCCTTCGGGCTGCCCCTGCTGCACCGGCTCACCGGTCGGCCACGGGCCGTCCCGCACCGGCCGCGGGCACTGATCCTCAGCCCCACCCGCGAGCTGGCCATGCAGAGCGTGGACGCCCTCGCCCCGTTGATGCGGGCCGTGGGCAAGCGCTTCCTGCTGGTCGCCGGCGGCATGTCCTACACACCACAGCTCAACGCCCTGGACAAGGGGGTCGACGTGCTGGTCGCCACTCCTGGGCGGCTCATCGACCTGATCGAGCGCGGCGCCGCGGACCTGTCCGAGGTGGAGGTCACCGTCCTCGACGAGGCCGACCACATGGCCGAGATGGGCTTCGTCGAGGCCATCCAGCAGGTCTTGGACCTCACCCAGCCCGGGGGTCAGCGGCTGCTGTTCTCGGCGACGCTGGACCACGGGGTCGACAAGATCGCCAAGGCCTACCTGCAGGACCCGGTGACGCACTCCACCGACGACGCCACGGCCAGCGTGACCACGATGGAGCACCACGTCTTCCTCGTGCACCCGCACCACAAGAAGCCGATCACCGCGGCCATCGCCAACCGGACCGGCCGCACCATCGTCTTCTGCCGCACCAAGCTCGGGGCCGACCGGATCGCTCTGCAGCTGCGCGAGTCCGGCGTCTTCGCCGCGGCCCTGCACGGCGGGCTCAACCAGGCCCAGCGCACCCGGGTGCTGGACGCTTTCAAGGCCGGCACCCTGCCGGTGCTGGTCGCCACCGACGTCGCGGCGCGCGGCATCCATGTCGACGACGTCTCCCTGGTCCTGCAGGTGGACCCGCCGGCGGACCACAAGGACTACCTGCACCGCTCGGGCCGCACTGCCCGGGCCGGTGACGCCGGCGCCGTGGTGACCCTGGCCCTGCCGCACCAGAAGCGGCAGGTCGCTCGCCTGCTCGACGCCGCGGGTGTGCAGACCGAGCCGCTGACCGTCGCGCCGGAGGACACCGCCGTGATCGAGACCGCAGGTGGGTCCGTCCCCGAGCGTGAGCCGATCCCGCAGAGCGAGCTGGACGCCATCCTGCGTCCCCCACGCCGCGGCCGGGGTGGTCGACCCGGCGGACGGCCCGGTGGTCCCCGTCAGGGAGACCGGCGCCAGGGTGGGTATCGCGGCTCCCGCGAAGGCGGCTCCCGTGAGGGCGGCTCCCGTGAGGGTGGTTACCGCGGCTCCCGCGAGGACGGTCCGCGCCGGGAACGGTCCGGCGGCTCCGACGGCCGGCCTGACTGGCGCCCCCGCAGCTGAACCCCCCCATCGGCCCCGCCTCTCCGGCGGGGCCGATGGCATACCTATGCACTCCCGGGCATAGGATGCCGCTCATGTCCAGCACCATCGACTCCAGGCTCCAGCACATCTACAAGCTCGTGCTGCGGCGCAATCCCGGGG
This sequence comes from Ornithinimicrobium pratense, assembly GCF_008843165.1. Taxonomy (NCBI): domain Bacteria; kingdom Bacillati; phylum Actinomycetota; class Actinomycetes; order Micrococcales; family Ornithinimicrobiaceae; genus Ornithinimicrobium; species Ornithinimicrobium pratense. Next base: position 1,250,129 of record NZ_CP044427.1, read on the forward strand.
AGAGTGAGTTCCACCAGGCGGTGCAGGAGGTCCTCTCCAGCCTGGGTCCGGTGGTCGACCGTCAGCCCCACTACCTCGCCGAGCGGGTCATCGAGCGGTTGTGCGAGCCGGAGCGGCAGATCATCTTCCGGGTCCCGTGGACCGACGACCATGGTCAGGTCCAGATCAACCGCGGTTTCCGGGTCGAGTACTCCTCCGTGCTGGGTCCCTACAAGGGCGGGCTGCGCTTCCACCCCTCCGTGCTCCTGGGCACGGTCAAGTTCCTCGGTTTTGAGCAGATCTTCAAGAACGCCTTGACCGGCCTGCCGATCGGCGGCGGCAAGGGCGGCGCGGACTTCGACCCCAAGGGGCGCTCGGACGGCGAGATCATGCGCTTCTGCCAGTCGCTGATGACCGAGCTCTACCGGCACCTGGGCGAGTACACGGACGTCCCTGCGGGCGACGTCGGGGTCGGCACGCGCGAGATCGGCTACTTGTTCGGCCAGTACAAGCGGATCACCAACCGGTATGAGGCAGGCGTGCTCACCGGCAAGGGCATCGCCTGGGGCGGGGCCCAGGCGCGGACCGAGGCCACCGGTTACGGCACCGTCTACTTCGCCGACGAGATGGCCAAGCACGTCGGATCTTCCCTGCAGGGCCTGGACGTGGTCGTCTCCGGCTCGGGCAATGTGGCCATCTACGCGATCCAGAAGGTGCAGCAGCTCGGCGGACGCGTCGTCGCCTGCTCGGACAGCTCGGGGTATGTCGTGGACGAGGACGGGATCGACCTGGAGCTGCTCCAGGACGTCAAGGAGGTCCGGCGCGCGCGGATCGCGACCTACGCCGAGGAGCGGGGCGGGAAGTCTCGGTTCGTGCGGGACGGCAGCGTCTGGGAGGTGCCGTGCCAGGTGGCGCTGCCCTGCGCGACCCAGAACGAGCTCGACGAGGACGCCGCGCGGACCCTGGTCGAGCATGGCGTGCAGGTCGTCGCGGAGGGGGCCAACATGCCATGCACCCCGGGCGCGGTCCACGTCTTCACCGACCGGGGGGTGCTCTTCGGCCCGGGCAAGGCGGCCAACGCTGGCGGGGTGGCGACCTCCGCGCTGGAGATGCAGCAGAACGCAGCCCGGGACAGCTGGAGCTTTGAGCACACCGAGGAGCGCCTGGGCGAGATCATGCGCAGCATCCACGGCCGGTGCGTGGACACCGCCGAGGACTACGGCCGCCCGGGTGACTACGTCTTCGGGGCCAATGCCGCCGGCTTCATCCAGGTCGCCGACGCCATGCTGGCCCTCGGCGTGGTGTAAGCCAGGGGCGCGAGATGAGCACCAGCCACGACGTCGTCATCGTCGGCGGCGGCCACAACGGACTCACTGCCGCCGCCTACCTGGCCCGGGCGGGGCGCTCGGTCCTGCTGCTCGAGCGTTCGCCGCAGCTCGGTGGCGCCACCGTGTCCGCCGAGGCCTTCCCGGGGATGGGCGCGCGGCTCTCCCGCTACTCCTACCTGGTCAGCCTGCTTCCGCAGCAGATCGTGGACGACCTCGGGCTCTCGTTGCGGCTGGCGCGGCGTCGCTACTCCTCCTACACCCCGGTCCCGGGACGGGACGCGGGCCTGTTGGTCGACAACCAAGACCCGGCGGCGACCACCGCCTCGTTCGCCGCAGTCGGCGCGGCTGCGGACGCCCCGCGCTGGGAACAGTTCTACTCCCGGGTGGGGCGCCTGGCGCAGGCGTGGTGGCCGACGATGACCGAGCCGCTGCGCACCCGCGCGGAGCTGGCCGAGCTGGCCGGGGATCCGGGTCTGGTCCGCGACTTCACCGCCCGGCCGCTGGGCGAGGTCATCGAGGAGACGTTCAGCCACGACCTGGTCCGCGGCGTGGTCCTGACCGACGGCCTCATCTCCACCTTCGCCGACGCCCACGGCGCCGACCTGCGGCACAACATCTGCTTCCTCTACCACGTCATCGGGGGCGGCACCGGCGACTGGGACGTGCCGATCGGGGGCATGGGGCAGGTCTCGGGCCAGCTTGCCGACGCCGCCGGCACCGCAGGAGCACAGCTGCGCACCGGCGCGAGCGTGACCGCGGTCGAGGAGGGCGCCGTCACGTGGAGCGATGCAGAAGGCATGGAGCACCGCGCCACTGCGGGCACCGTCCTGTGGGCTGCCGCCCCGGCCGTGCTGGACGGGCTGATGGGCGTGCAGGGGGAGCGGGTCGAGGGTGCTCAGGTCAAGGTCAACCTGCTGCTCTCCCGGCTGCCCCGGCTGCGGGACCAGGGAGTCGACCCGGCGGCGGCCTTCGGCGGGACCTTCCACATCAACGAGACCTACAGCCAGCTCCAGGACGCCTACCGCAGGGCTCACGGCGGTCAGGTGCCGACCCCGATGCCGGCCGAGACCTACTGCCACTCGATCACCGACCCCAGCATCCTCAGCCCGCAGCTGCAGGAGGCCGGGGCGCAGACGATGACCGTCTTCACCCTGCAGACGCCGGACCGGCTGCTGGACGGGCGCGGGGAAGAGGTGCGCGGACAGCTGGAGCGGGCCGTGCTGGACTCACTGTCCTCGGTGCTTGCCGAGCCGATCGAGGACGTGGTCCTGCGCGACGAGCAGGGCCGGCCCTGCATCGAGACGAGGACGACACGCGACCTGCAGGACAGCCTGGCGATGCCCGGCGGCAACATCTTCCATTCCCCGCTGACCTGGCCGTGGGCCGAGGACGACGCCCCGCTGGCCACACCGGCGCAGCGTTGGGGCGTGGACACGGCATACCCGGGCGTCCTGCTGGCCGGCGCAGGCTCCCGCCGGGGTGGCGGGGTCAGCGGTCTGGGTGGCTACCACGCGGCCCGTGCAGTGCTGGAGGGTTAGGCAGCACCAGCGCCGGCCGCACGGCCAGGTCAGACCGGGGCCAAGGACGCAGCTGTCGCCGTCGACGCCCTCAGGCGGCGCCGAGGTCAGGGTCTTCCAGCCCATGCACCTCGGGTCGGGCCCGCAGGAAGAGGATCGCGGCGATCAGGCCTCCCCAGACCAGGAGCATGGCCACGACCATCATCACCACGGCCGAAGTGTTCATCGGACCTCCTCCTGCTCGGGCAGCACGGGTTGTTGCTGGGACGCGGGCTCCTCGCGCAGCGGCGGCCAGGGGACGAAGCTCGGGTCGTCGCGGCCGCGCCAGGGGATGACGGTCAGCAGGATCGCGACCACCACCACCAGCCCGATGGTGCCCCAGCCGAAGGTGTTCAGATACCACTGCGGCAGGTCCTCATACCCTTCCACGATCAGCGTCCGTACGCGCTCGTAGAGCATGTAGCCCAGGTAGAGGGGAGCCAGCACCGCTACCAGGCCGATCCACCACCAGCCCAGCCGGAAGGTGGACACCGTGTTCAGGTGGGCCAGCAGCGTCGGACCCTTGCGCAGGACCCAGATCACCAGGACGGCCATCACGATCGCGGAGAAGACGATGCCGATGTTGTTGGCCCACTGGTCGACCGTGTCCAGGGCGAGCAGGGCCGAGGTGGTCGAGAACAGCGCGAGGGACAGGGCCGCGCAGATCACGCTGACCGTGACCGCAGCCGCCTTCTGCCCCAGCCCGAACTTCTCCTGCACGGAGGCGGCGACCCCGAGAAGGATCGAGATGATCGAGGTGAAACCGCCCAGCACCAGGCAGCCGAAGAAGAGCATGCCGAACACATTTCCACCCGGCATCTGACTGATGACCGCCGGGAAGGTGATGAAGGACAGGGTCGGGCCGGTCAGCCCTTCCAGCTGGTCCACGGTGGTGGAGGCCTGCTGAGCCATGAAGCCCAGGGTGGCGAAGACACCGATGCCGGCCAGGATCTCGAAGCTGGAGTTGGCGAAGGCCACGACCAGCCCCGAGGAGGTCATGTTGGCCTTCCGACGCTGGTAGGAAGCGTAGGTGATCATGATGCCGAACGCGATGGACAGGCTGAAGAAGATCTGGCTGTAGGCGGCGATCCACACGGCGGGGTCGGTCAGCGCCGACCAGTTGGGGGTGAAGAAGGCGTTGAGGCCATCGCTTGCCCCGGGCAGGGTGAGGGCCCGGACCACCAGCGCGGCGAAGGTGACGGTGAGTAGCGGGATGAAGACCACGTTGACCCGCTGCACACCACGGGTGACGCCCAGGACGAGGACGACCAGCACCGCGACCCAGACCAGGACCAAGGGGATCGCCACGGCCGGGACGACTGTGCTGGAGATCTCCGGTGCGCCGACCTGCAGGTACTCCCCGGTGAAGAAGGCGGCGGTGTTATCACCCCAGCGCAGGTCGAAGGAGAAGACGAAGTAGCTCAACGACCAGGCGATGACGGCCGCGTAGTAGACGGCGATGACGAAGGACAGGCAGATCTGGAACCAGCCGAGCGTCTCGGCCGGCCGCGCGATCCTGCGCAGGGCCAGCGGCGCCGCGGCGCGGTAGCGGTGGCCGATCGCGTAATCCAGGAAGAGGATCGGGATGCCGGCCGTCAGCAGTGCGACCAGGTAGGGGATGAGGAAGGCACCCCCGCCGTTCTCGTAGGCGACCCCCGGGAAGCGCCAGATGTTGCCCAGACCCACGGCGGAGCCGATGGCGGCGAGGATGAAGCCGGTCGAGCTGGTCCAGGTCTCACGCTGCCGGGACGCCCTGCTGCTGGTGCTCGTCATCCTGGGAGTGTGCGCCTGCGGTGACCCGGCGTCAAGCGTTCCTGTGCGGCATCACGTAGTGCCTCCGCGTTCCGCGTCTGCGTCAGGCCTGGACGTGGCCGGGTGCCCTGCGGGCCAGCAGGTCCACGGCATATCCGTATCCGTCGATGCCGGCGCCGGCGATGACCGCCACGGCGACGGGGGACAGGTATGAGGTGTGCCTAAACGCCTCCCGCGCGTGCGGGTTGGAGATGTGCACCTCGACGACCGGCAGGCTGCTGGCGCGGACGGCGTCGAGCAGGGCGACCGAGGTGTGGGTGTAGGCACCGGCGTTGAGCACGCAGCCGACGACGTCGGGGTCGGTGGCTGCCTGGTGCAGCGCGTCGACGAGCCCGCCCTCATGGTTGGTCTGCCGGCAGCTGACCTGCAGTCCGTGCCGGCTCGCCGTCTGGACGCACAGCTGCTCGACGTCGGCGAGCGTAGCCGTGCCGTAGACCTCCGGCTCGCGGGTCCCGAGCAGGTTGAGGTTGGGACCATTGAGGACCAGGATGCGGCGGGTCATGAGGACAGGGTGGCACAGCTGCATCCGGGCACGAGGAGGGCGGTTACGCTGTGCCGCATGGGCTTCACGCAGTGGTGGCGTCGGATCACCGGCAAGGGTAAGGGCGGCACGGACGACAGGGCCGGCAAGAGCGGCAGGATCGCCAAGGACGGCAAGGACGGGTCGGGATCCAGGAGCGGTCCGGCCGGCAAGGGGGTGAAGGCAGGGCCAGGGGGGCCGGACCACCTCAAGGGGATCGAGCAGCCCAAGGGCAAGCCGGGACGGATGCCGCAGCCGGACCGCTCCCGTCCGGTGCTGGGGGTGGACTCCACCCGGAACGGGTGGCTCGGCGCGCTTCTGGAGAGCAGCGGGCACGGCACCCCGCACCTGATCGCCGCGGCCAGCCTGCAGGAGCTGCTCGAGAAGGCCGGTGAGGTCGCCGTGGTGGCGGTCACCCTCCCGCTGGGACTGCCCGACCAGGGCAGGCGGGAGGCGGACGTCCAGACCCGACGCTTCCTCGGCGACCAGGGCTCGACCGTGCTGACCACTCCGGTGCGGGATGCCGTCTACGCCATCAGCCACAGCGAGGCCAACGCCTTCAACCGGGCCGCGGGCGGCTCCGGCGTCTCCTCCCAGGCCTGGGAGCTGCGTCGCCGGATGCAGGAGCTGGACGCCTGGGTGCGCCAGGACCTGCCGGCGCTCGTGGTCGAGACGCACCCGGAGGCCGCCTTCGCGACGCTGGCGGGCGCGCCGCTGACCTCCCGCCGGCGCACCGGTGACGGCACGGCCGAGCGACGCTCGGCCCTGGCCACCGGAGGGGTCTACATCCCGACCAGCGCCCCGCACGGGATCGCTACGGACGACGTCTTGGACGCCTGCGCCGCAGCGTGGAGCGCTCACCGGGTCAAGAATGGCGAGGCCACCACCTTCCCCGGGGAGCCGCAGCGCCACTCCGACGGCATTCCCGCCGCGGTCCACGTGTGACGTCTGTGACCTGAGCGGGGCCCCGTTTGGGACAATCGGTGCCATGAAGAGCTCCCACTGGTCCCTGACCGTCCTGCGCGTGGCCGCCCTGCTGGCCTCGCTCCTCGCGATCTATCAGATGTTCACCGGTTTCGGCTGGGCCGGCCCCGCCTGGCACGGCCGCGCGGGTGAGCTCGCGTTCGTCCTGGCCCTGGTCGCCGCCGTCGGCGCCTTCGTCTGGTCCCGCCGCAGCGGCAACAAGGGCCTGCTCATGCACGCGGCCGGGATGGCGGTCATCGGGCTGGTGCAGATGGCGCTCGGCTACCTGTCGGTGACGCTGGTGCACCAGAGCATCGGGGTGCTCTACCTGGTCGGGATCATCGCGCTGGCGACGCTGGCCTTCCGCAAGCCGGGCACCGAGCTGGCACGGCAGGAGACCTCAGCCGTCCAGCGCTGACAGCTCCTGGTGCGCCTCGAGCATCGCGGGCCCGTACCAGGTCAAGAGCCGACCACTCACCAGACGGGTCGGGGTGCGGGTGAACGCCTCCGGCCCGTCGTCGTCGGTGAAGACGTAGGGTTCGTCCGGCAGCAGCACCACGTCGGCGCCGGACGCGTCGATCTGGTCCACCGTGACCGAGGGGTAGCGGGACACCTGCCCGTCGGGGTCGGCCCCGTTGTCGCCCGTGCTGCGGCCGGATCCGCCAGTGCTGCGCGGGCCGGCGAAGACGTTGTCCAGACCCAGGACGCGCAGCAGGTCGCTCGTGTAGGTGTCCGGCCCCACGACCATCCAGGGGTCGCGCCAGATCGGGACCGCGACGTGCCGGCGCATCGGTCTCGGGCCGTCGTCGGGACCCCAGAGCCGTTCGACCTCGGTCAGCCATCCAGGCTCGTCCCAGCCCAGCACCTGGGTCAGCAGGGTGCGCAGGACGCGCAGGGCGTCGTCGACCGACTCCACCACGCCGACCCACACCGGGACCCCGGCCTCGCGGAGCCGGCGCACGTCCAGCTCGCGGTTCTCCTCCTGCACGCACACCACCAGCTCGGGGGCGAGAGACTCGATGGCACGGCGGTCCGGGTTCTTGGTGCCTCGCACCCGCGGCACGTCCAGGTCGGCCGGGTGGGTGCACCAGTCGGTGGCACCGATCAGCGCCCCGCGCCGTGTCGCCGCCAGCGCCTCGGTCAGCGAGGGCACGAGCGAGACCACCCGGGTCACCGGGCCGGCCGGGAGGGTGACGGCGGTGCCCAGGTCGTCGGTGACGGTGCGGGAGGAGCCGAGAGGCTGGTGAGCCGCGGCAGGTGCCATGACGGTCAGGCCGGGTCGGAGTCGAGGGTGGCTCCGTCCTCGATCTGCCCGCCCTCGGGCCCGAGTCGCACCGACCCGACCACCTGCACCCCGCGACCGAAGGTCCAGTCACCTTCGACGTCCAGCCGGTGCGCCTGCACCAGGGACGGCGCCCCGTGCGGGAAGCGCTCGTCGAAGGCGGCGATCATCCCGTAGTGGTCCTTGGCCAGGTCGATGACCGGCACGAGATGGTCGTCCACCGTCCGGGTGAGCAGGTAGGTCTGCGGGTCCACGGCATACACGTCCGAGCGCAGCAGCAGCAGCTCGTTGGTGGTTTTGACCGGCACGAACCGCTCCCGGGTGACGCCGATGGAGACCGCGTCCTCGAAGAGCTCGACCGCCCCGCCCATTGCGGTCTCGATCTGGACCACCGGGGTCGAGGTCGGGTCCGTGGGGTCCACGGTCTTGGCGTTGCGGATGAGCGGCAGGGCCAGCACCCCGTCCCGCTCGGTGAGCATGGCGTGCAGCCGCTCGAGGTCGAACCAGAGGTTGTTGGTGTTGACGTAGGGGTGCTTCTCGGCGTCCATGAAGTGCACCAGCTCCTCTGGCGCCGTCTGCCCGGTCTCGCGCAGCACGAGCCGGCCGTCGGAGCGTCGCCGCACCAGGTGGCCACCCTTCTTGTCCATCTCGGTGCGCCCCACCACCTCCGCGGCATACCCGGCCCCGCTGTCCGCGAACCACGCCGCGATGCGGGCGTCGGGGACGGCACCCAGATTGTCGACGTTGGCGACGAAGGCGTGCCGGTAGCCCTGCTCGAGCAGCTGGTCCAGCAACCCGCTGGCCAGCAGCGAGGGGTAGAGGTCGCCGTGGCCGGGCGGGCACCACTCCAGGCGTGGGTCGTCCGGCCACTCCACGGGGCTGAGATCCTCGGCGCGCAGTTTGGGTTCCTGGCTCTGCAGGAACTCCAGGGGCAAGCCGTCGACAGCCAGCTCGGGGTAACGGGTCAGCACCTCGCCGGTGGCCTGCTGGGTGGAGAAGGAGTTCATGAGCAACAGCGGCAGGCGGACCCCGAGCCGCTTGCGCAGAGCCAGCACCTGCCGGACGGTGATGTCGAGGAAGGTGAGGTTTTCGTGCACGGGCAGCAGCGACTTGGGACCGGCCAATCCCATCGAGGTGCCCAGGCCGCCGTTGAGGGTGATGACCACCGTGCGGTCCAGGGCGGCGCGGGCCTCGTCCTTACCGGCGTCCAGGTCGGCGAGGTGCACGGCCGGCAGCGCCGGCTCGACATCTGCCTCGGCGATGAGGCCGGTCGCGCCCGCTGCGAGGGCGTCGTAGTGCAGGGCGAAGGTGTCGATCGCGGGCTGGCTCACGCCGGCCTCCCGCATGCGGGTCAGGGCGAGGTCACGTGCGGTCATGGGGACCAACCTAGCGGGGGCGGGTGGCCATCGGGCACGGCCGCCTCGGCGTTTGTAGTGGGGGGTTGACACAACCGCCTAGTGCGTCCACGATATGGCTTGTATCACTTGGTCGCTACAAGAGGGGTGCCTATGAGAGGCGTCGGGGTTTACCTGTTCTTCCTGGTCCCGCTGGGGGTCGGGGTGGCCGTCGTCCTGGGTGTCGGACTACTGATCCTGCGGCTGACGAGGCGCGGGGTCCGGTGGTCGCAGATCCCCGATCCGGTGGCGCAGCGTTGGCGGACGCTCTCCGCGACGGCGTGGTGGGTGGGTGCCGCCCTGGCGGTGGTGGCCGTCGCGCTGATCGCGGGAGCGGACGACCTGGGTCGGGGGTTGTTGCTCACGCCGCTCGTCTTCGGTCTCGTGCTCGTGGCCGCGACGGGCGTAGGTGAGCTGATCACCGCCCGCTCGCCGGGGCCTCGTCCGACGGGGGACCGGGAGGTGACGCTGGAGGTCCGGACGGTCACCGGTCTGGTGCCGTTGGGGCGGCGGGTGGTCGCAGTGCTCGGGATGGTCGCTGTGCTGCTGGTCACCGTGCTCGCGGCTCTGGTCTCGGTGTCCGATGACCTGGGCCGGGCAGGTCGGGCACTTCCCTACAGCAGCGCCGACGGCGCCGCCGAGGGGTGGCGGGGCCCCTGGCCCGGCTGGTTCTACACGATCCCGATCTGGATCCTGCTGGCGGCGCTGCTGGTGACGGTGGCCTGGGTGTTGCGCCTCGTGGTTGATCGGCCCCGCAGCGGTCCCGGCGCCCGAGAGCGCTACCTGGACGACCTGATCCGCCGGACCACCGCGCAGCGGGTGGTCGCCCTGGTCGCCCTGGTCAGTTTCGGCACCGCGTGGTTGACGGCCGTGATGGGGTTGACCGGACTGACCGGCGCCGGTGACAGCGAGTTCTATCCGGGGACCACCGTCAGCCTGTATGCCGTGGGTTGGGTGTGCCTGGCCGCCCTGCTGGTCCTGGGGGCGGCCAGCGTGCTGGCGCTGGTGCAGCTCCTCGCTCCGGTCCTGCCCACGCAGCCTGCGCCCTCACCGCAGGAGCAAGGTGCCCAGCCATCGTGAGGCTGTCGATCTCCGGGGCCGACCCCCGGCCCCCTTACGTGCAGGTGCGGGCCCAGATCCAGGAGGCCATCAACACCGGCCGTCTTCCGGACCAGACGCACCTGCCCCCGGTGCGCCAGCTCGCGGCGGATCTGGGCCTGGCGACCGGCACGGTCGCCCGGGCCTACAAGGAGCTCGAGGCGGAGGGGTTGGTGCGCACCGCACGCGGTGCCGGCACCCGAGTCGTTGCTCCTCGCGACGGTGGCAGGCCGGGGCAGGACGAGGAGGCCAGACGTCACGCCGCCGCCCTCGTGGGGCAGCTGCGCGGCCTTGGCCTGACGGACCAGGCCATCGTCGAGGTCGTGCTGTCCGCACTGCGCGCCACCCCCACGGCAGACGGGCCGCCGAGCGGCTGACGGTTGCCACCACCCCCAGGCCGCTCTCGAGGCCTACCGGGGGAGCGCCCCGCGCCAGGAGGTGGGCAGAGGTGCGGGGGCGGCTTCGGCACCTCCAGGCCTAGGCTGCGGCCATGTTCGTCACCGGCGTCGAGCTGTCCATCGACGGCGGCTTCCGGGCGCGCTGAGCCCACCCGGCACACTGGGGGTATGCCGTGGATCCGTTCGCGCGTCGCCTGGGGTGCCGGGCTGCTCGCCCTGTTCGCGCTGCTACGCGCCCTGCGCCGGCTGGTCGAGGCTGACGACCGCCCGCTGGCCCTGGTCGTGGCGGTCGGCGTGATCGTCGTCGCAGGGCTGGTCCCACCGGCTCTGGGCTCGGCGGCTGCCCGAGTCGCGTCCGAGCAGCTCGCTGCGCGCAAGGCCGTGCAGTTCTTCGGGGCGGCGGGGGTCAGCATCCTCGCGGTCTACCTCGGTCTCGGGGTCGTGGTCGCGGCCGTCCTGGGGATCGGTGCGGCGGTCCTGGTGCCACTCATCTGGCCGGCTCCTGCGGAGGGACGCCGCCGCTGATCGTCCCGGGTTGACCTGAACGTCAACCCGGGGCCTCGTCTCGTCTACCATCGAGGGGACCCCCACTCGACGAGGAGACGTCAGGTGAAGAACGAGCAGTCGTCAGCACCGTCCGCCAGCGCTGCCCCCGAGCGGCCGCCCCTGCGCACGCCGCAGAACCCGGTCCGGATCGTCACGGCGGCCAGCCTCTTCGACGGTCACGACGCTTCGATCAACATCATGCGGCGGATCATGCAGTCCCAGGGCGCCGAGGTTGTGCACCTGGGCCACAACCGTTCCGTCCAGGAGGTCGTCGACGCCGTCCTGGACGAGGACGCCAACGCGGTCGCCGTCTCTTCCTACCAGGGTGGCCACGTCGAGTACTTCGAGTACCTCGTGCAGCAGCTCGCCGAGGCGGGCGCCGGGCACGTCAGGGTCGTGGGTGGTGGCGGGGGCGTCATCGTGCACGAGGAGATCGAGCGCCTGCGCAGCTGCGGGGTGACGATCTTCAGCCCCGACGACGGGCAGCGGCTGGGTCTGCCGGGGATGATCAACCAGGTCATCAACGACGCCGACTTCGACCTCTGGGAGGTGGGAGGGGCCGACATCGACGCCGTCCTGGCGGGGGACCGCACCGCGGTGGCACGCGCCATCAGCGGCGCGGAGACCGGGAGGATGCCCCAGGAGGACAGGGCGAGGTATGCCGAGGTGGCCGCGGGCCGCACGGCCCCGGTGCTCGGGATCACCGGCACCGGTGGCTCCGGCAAGTCGTCGTTGACCGATGAGCTGGTGCGACGGATCCGGATGGACCAGCAGGACCGGCTGCGCATCGCGGTCGTGGCGATCGACCCGACCCGACGACGGGGTGGAGGAGCGCTGCTGGGCGACCGGATCCGGATGAACGCGATCTCGCTGGAGGACCTGTCGACCGGGGACGGCACGGACGCCGCCGCGGAGGGCCGGGCGGCGCAGGGACCGCGCGCCTACTTCCGCAGCATGGCCACCCGGGGTGACAAGGAGGTCCCGGAGGCGCTCCCCGTCGCGATCGATGTGCTCAAGGCCGCCGGTTTCGACCTGGTCATCGTCGAGACTCCAGGCATCGGGCAGGGTGATGCCGGGATCGTGCCCTACGTCGACACCTCGCTGTACGTCATGACGCCGGAGTTCGGCGCCGCCTCGCAGCTGGAGAAGATCGACATGCTCGACTTCGCCGACGTCGTGGCGATCAACAAGTTCGAGCGCCGCGGCGCGATGGACGCCCTGCGCGACGTCGGTCGTCAGCTGGTCCGCAACCGAGAGGCCTTCGGCAAGAAGCCGGAGGATATGCCGGTCTTCGGCACCTCGGCCGCGACCTTCAACGACGACGGGGTCACCGCGCTCTACCAGGAGCTGCGCAGCGTGCTCGCGGAGAAAGGGCTGGCCGTCTCCGAGGGCACCCTGCCAGCGGTCGATGTGCAGCACTCCTCGACGATCCGCCAGGTGGTCCCGCCGCGTCGGGTGCGCTACCTGTCCGAGATCGCCGAGACGCTCCGGGACTACCACGAGGACACCGAGAACTACGCGCAGGCGGCCCGCCGCGTCGAGCGCCTGGCGGCCGTGGACGACGAGCTGGCTGCCGCCGGCCGCACCGACCACGGCGTCGACGAGCTGCTCGAGCAGGCCCGCAAGGAGCTGCCCGCCGAGATCGAGGAGCTGATCCAGGGTTGGCCCGCCCGGGTCGAGGCCTACTCCGGCGACGAGCAGGTCGTCAAGGTGCGCGAGCGGGAGATCCACACGACGCTGACCAAGGAGACCCTGTCCGGCAACCGCATACCCCGGGTCGCCCTGCCCACGTATGACGAGGCCGGCGCCCTGGTCCGGTACTGGCGCAAGGAGAACCTGCCCGGCTACTTCCCCTACACCGCGGGTGTCTTCCCGTTCAAGCGGGACAACGAGGACCCGGCGCGGATGTTCGCCGGGGAGGGTGATCCGTTCCGCACCAACCGGCGGTTCAAGCTGCTGTCCGAAGGGCAGCCCGCGACCCGCCTGTCGACGGCCTTCGACTCGGTGACCCTCTACGGGCAGGACCCGGCGGAGCGGCCCGATATCTACGGCAAGGTCGGCACCTCGGGCGTCTCGATCGCGACGCTGGAGGACATGAAGGCCCTCTACGACGGCTTCGACCTGGTCAGCCCGACGACCTCGGTGTCGATGACGATCAACGGACCGGCACCCACCGTGCTGGCCTTCTTCCTCAACACCGCGATCGACCAGCAGCTGGCTGCCTTCCGGGAGCGGGAGGGTCGGGAGCCCTCCGGTGCCGAGGCCGAGGAGCTGCGGGCCTACGCGCTGGCGAACGTGCGAGGCACCGTGCAGGCGGACATCCTCAAGGAGGACCAGGGGCAGAACACCTGCTTGTTCACCACCGAGTTCTCCTTGCGGATGATGGGCGACATCCAGCAGTGGTTCATCGAGCAGGGGGTGCGCAACTTCTACTCGGTGAGCATCTCCGGCTATCACATCGCCGAGGCCGGGGCGAACCCCATCAGCCAGCTGGCGTTCACCCTGGCCAACGGGTTCACCTACGTCGAGTCCTACCTGGCCCGGGGCATGGACATCAACGACTTCGCCCCGAACCTGTCCTTCTTCTTCTCCAACGGCATGGACATCGAGTACTCGGTGATCGGCCGGGTCGCCCGCCGGATCTGGGCGGTGGCGATGAAGGAGAAGTACGGCGCGAACGAGCGCAGCCAGAAGCTGAAGTACCACGTGCAGACCTCGGGACGCTCGCTGCATGCGCAGGAGATGGACTTCAACGACATCCGCACCACGCTGCAGGCGCTCATCGCGATCTACGACAACGCCAACAGCCTGCACACCAACGCCTACGACGAGGCGATCACCACCCCGTCGACGGAGTCCGTGCGCCGGGCGCTGGCCATCCAGCTGATCATCAACCGGGAGTGGGGCCTGGCGATGAACGAGAACCCCAACCAGGGCTCGTTCATCATCGACCAGCTCACCGATCTGGTGGAGGAGGCCGTGCTGGCCGAGTTCGACCGGATCAGTGAGCGCGGCGGTGTGCTGGGCGCGATGGAGACCGGCTACCAGCGCGGCCGGATCCAGGACGAGTCGCTGCTGTACGAGCACAAGAAGCACGACGGCAGCCTGCCGATCATCGGGGTCAACACCTTCCTGCGGCCGGAGTCGGAGCGCGAGGCGGTCAAGGTCGAGCTCGCCCGGGCCACCGAGACCGAGAAGCAGTCCCAGCTGGAGCGGGTGCAGGACTTCCAGGAGCGGCATGCCCCAGAGGCGGCGGAGGCGCTGCAGCGGTTGAAGGAGGCCGCGCTGGCCGGTGACAACGTCTTCGCCGAGCTCATGCACGCCGCGCGGGTGTGCTCGCTGGGACAGATCACCGAGGCCTTCTTCGAGGTCGGCGGGCAGTACCGCCGCAACGTATGAGCCTTCCGTCTCACCTGCTGGAGCCGCACCGGGTCCAGGTCCGCACGGTGCGGGTCGAGGGAGCCAGCCACCGGGAGCGTGGCTTGGCCCGCGGGCGGATGCTCGCCGGGCAGATCCGGGAGACGTCGGCGGGCTATGCCCGGCTGTTCGCCCGCAAGGGGATTGCTGCGGACGAACGCCGGGCAGCGGCGATGGCGAGCCTGGACGCGTTGGCGGAGTGGCACCCTGGGCTGCACGAGGAGAGCCTCGGGATCGCCGAGGGTGCCGGGCTGGAGCTGGTCGAGCTGGGCACCACCCTGGCCCGCACCGAGATCCTCACCCTGACCCCGGACCCGCCCTCAGAGTGCTCCACGGTCACCTACCAGCAGCCGGGCGCCTCGGTCTCGGCCCAGACCTGGGACTGGTATGCGGCGTTCGCCACCTCCTGGCACCGCCAGGAGGTGGCGCCGCTGGCCGGCGAGCACGCGCACCGCGGTTTCACCGAGTACGGCATGCCGGGCAAGATCGGGCTCAACGCCGCCGGGGTAGGCGTCCACCTCAACATCCTGCGCCACCGCGACGACCGAGCAGGTGGGGTGCCCGTGCACGCGGTGCTCGCCCGGGTGCTGGCCGAAGCCGGGACGGTCGCTGAGGCGGTGGAGATGATCCGGTCCGCGCCCCTGTCGTCGTCGTCGCTGCTGACCGTGGTCGGTGCCGATGAGGTGGTGATGGTGGAGGTGGCCGCCGGGCGCACCGCGCTGCTCCAGCGGGACGGGTGGTCGGTGCACACCAACCATTTCCTGGCGCCCGAGCTGCAGGACGGGGCGATGCTGACCGACCCGGCGTCCACCACGCACGAGCGGCTGGCCTACCTGGATGAGGGTGCCGGCTCGGCCCCCGCCCCCGGTGAGGCTGGTGACCTGCTGCCGATGCTGTGCTCGGCCCCGGACCGCAACTGCGTGGCGAGGCTGCCCGACCCCACTCAGCCTCCGGAGGACCGGATAGCGACCCTGGCGACCGTGGTCATCGACCCCGCCCGGGGACAGGTCGAGGTGACCCCCGGCATACCCCAGCACGCACCGGCCTGACTGACGGTGCTGTGCAGGAGGGTCCAGGCGTCCGACGAGAGGGGGTACAGCACGTGCGGGGTCGTTCGTCTGCATGGTGGTTCGTGGTCATCGGCGTCTTGTTCATGGTGACCGCGGCGCTCATCTTCTTGCTCTGGCCGTAAGAGAACCTGTGGACGAGCCCGAGGGCTTGTCGGAGGCGCCGCATACAGTCCGTCCATGGCAGCGGCAGACCTCACTTCGGCCACGTGGGTGCTCGACCTGACGGACGTCGATCTCGAGCGGGAGGTCGGCGTCCTCGCCGTCGCCAGGGCCAACACCTATGCCGAGCACGGACGTGTGCGCACCCTGGTCGCTGCCTCGGGAGGGCAGCAGCTGCTCTCGACCGTGGCTGGGGCGGAGCGCTCGGTCTACCAGACCGTCGTGCAGCACCTGGGTGACGGTCAGTGGTCCAGCGCCTGCAGCTGCCCGGTGCGGGTGATGTGCAAGCACGCCGTGGCCACCATCGTCGCTACCCGCAGTCGCCTGCGGGTCGACCACGCGTCACAGGGCTGGGAGAGCGTGCTGCGGCCGTTGGTCGAGGCCTCCGGGCCAGGTTCGCCCTCCACGCCGCAGCGACGGGCTCTGTCGAGGTTGGGCCTGGAGGTCTCGTTGGCGGCGGGGTCGCGAGGGGCAGACGGAGAGACCACCGCGGTGCAGCTGACCCCGGTGCGCGAAGGCGTGAGCAAGCCGTGGATTCGGCGCGGGGCCGCCTGGCGGGACCTGGTGTCCAGCTACTCCTCACCCGAGGTGCTGCCCGCCCACCGGGAGGCGCTGGCGGCGCTCTACCGGATGACCCACGGCGTGCATCACTTCTACGGCGGCACCGAGCTCGCCCTCGGCGGGCTCGGTCCGCTGGCCTGGTCGGCGCTCGCCGTCGCGATGGGCCGAGGGGTGGAGCTGGTGCCCGGCCCGGGGCTGACCGAGGTCGAGCTGGGCGCGGGTCCGGTCGAGGTGGTCCTGGACCTTCGGCGCACCGAAGACGGCGGCGTGCGCATGGTAGCCGGCCCCCTGCTTGACGAGGGGCAGACGGTGTCCGGTGACCGCTTCTTCGTCGTCGGCCGCCCGGGGCACGGGCTAGGACGTGTCACCCAGGAAGGGGGCTTGACGTTGTGGCCGCTCGCGACGCCACCGCTTGCCCCCATCACCCAGCTGCTCGAGCGCGGCACCGCGGTCGAGGTGCCGGCCGGTGAGGTCGAGCGGTTCCGCGGCCACTACCTGGCCGGCCTGGCCCGCTCGGTTCACCTGCGCACGAGCAACGGGTCGGTGACCGCACCGGAGGATCTGGCCCCCCGGGTGCTGCTCCGGGTCCGGCCCCAGCCCGGGCACCGGCTGGAGCTGGCCTGGAGCTTCGCCTATCCCGTCGTCGGCGGTGATCTCTTCGGCAGGGAGGTGGAGCGTTCCTTCGCCGAACTGCCGCTGCAGCACAGCCCGGACGACCCGCCGCGCGACGACCGGGCCGAGAGCGTCCTCCTGGCCGAGGTCATCCCGCTGCTGCGAGCCTGCCCCAGTCTCATCGAGGAGTCCCGACCGGGCGCCCGCCGGGTCGTCCGGTTGCACCCGGAGCGGGTGCTGACCGAGGGCAGCACCGTCCGGTTCGTCACCCAGGTGCTGCCCTCACTGCAGGTCAACGAGCACGTCGAGGTGCTGGTCGAGGGTGAGCTGGCCGCCTACCAGGAGGCCGACGACGCCCCGGTGGTGACGCTCACGACCACCGACGGCGACGTGCACGACTGGTTCGACCTGCACGTGACGGTCACTGTCGCCGGTGAGCAGGTGCCCTTTGAGCCCCTCTTCGCGGCCCTGGCGCGCGGCGACGAGACCCTCATGCTCGACTCGGGCACCTGGTTCCGGCTCGACCGGCCCGAGCTGGAGGCCCTGCGCCGTCTCATCGAGGAGGCGCGCGCCCTGGACGACAAGCCGCCGAAGGACGATCGGGTCCGGATCTCCCGGTGGCAGGCTTCGTTGTGGCAGGAGCTCCAGGACCTGGGCGTCGTGGACGAGCAGAGCGAGCGCTGGCAGCAGAGCGTCGATGCCCTCCTCGCGCTCGCCGACGGTGACCGGGGCCGGGCCAAGGTCCCCGACCAGCTCACCGCGCAGCTTCGGCCCTACCAGCAGGAGGGGTTCTCCTGGATGGCCACCCTGTGGGACCACCGGCTCGGCGGGGTGCTCGCCGACGATATGGGTCTGGGCAAGACGCTGCAGGTGCTGGCCGTGGTCGCGCGGGCCGAAGAACGCGGTGACCTGGTGGAGGGGCCGGTGCTCGTGGTCGCACCCGCCAGCGTCGTTCAGGTCTGGGCGGGGGAGGCAGCGCGGTTCACCCCGCAGCTGCGGGTGGCGACCCTGACCGCGGGGCGGCGTCGCGGAGCACCGCTGGCCGAGGCGGTGGGCGCGGCGGACGTGGTGGTGACCACCTACGACCTTCTGCGCCGCCATGCCGCCGACCTCGCCGAACTGCCGTGGAGCGGCCTGGTCCTCGACGAGGCGCAGGCGGTGAAGAACCGCAAGACGAAGGGCTGGACCGCGGCTCGCGACATCGGGGCGGAGCGCACTTTGGTGCTCACCGGCACCCCGTTGGAGAACTCCCTGATGGACCTGTGGTCGTTAGCCTCGCTCGCCGCGCCCGGCCTGTTCGGCCGGGCGGAGCACTTCCAGAAGATGTATGCCACTCCGATCGAGGCGGGCGACGCCCTGGACGGGAGCGAGATCGCCGCCCAGGCCCTGCTGGAAAGGCTGCGGCGACGCCTTGCCCCCTTCATGCTGCGCCGCACCAAGGCTGAGGTGGCCCAGGAGCTGCCCACCAAGGTCGAGCAGCTGCTGGCCGTCGACCTGGAGCCCGCGCATCGCCGAATCTACGACCGGCACCTGCAGCGTGAGCGGCAGCGGGTCCTGGGCCTGCTGGAGGACCCGGAGAAGAACCGGATCGCGATCTTTCGGGCGCTGACCGTGCTGCGCCAGCTGGCCTTGGACCCCAGCCTGGTGGACGAGGCGCACGCTGGGCTGGTCACCTCGGCCAAGATCACCGCCCTGCTCGAGCAGCTGCGCGAGCTGGCCGCGGAAGGCCATCGGGCGCTGGTCTTCTCCAGCTTCACCAGTTACCTGGCCCTGGTCCGCACCGCGCTGGAGCAGGAGGGGATCGGCTACACCTACCTCGATGGCAGCACCCGCGATCGCCGCGCTCGGGTCGAGGCCTTCCGGGAGGGTGAGGACCCGGTCTTCCTGATCAGCCTCAAGGCCGGTGGGGTGGGCCTGACGCTGACCGAGGCCGACTACGTCTTCCTGCTCGACCCGTGGTGGAACCCGGCGGCGGAGGCGCAGGCCGTGGACCGGACCCACCGCATCGGTCAGACCCGCCCTGTCCACGTCTACCGCCTGGTGTCGACCGACACTGTGGAGGAGAAGGTGGTCGGCCTGCAGGAGCGCAAACGGCAGCTGTTCGCCACCGTGGTGGACTCCGGTCGGTTCCGCTCGGGCCGCATCGGCGTCGCCGACGTACGCGCGCTGCTGGAAGAGTGAGGGCGGTGAGCGCCACTACTGACCCGGCCCGCCCGCCAGGGCAAGCGAACCGGCGGGACACCGCATACCGTGGCTAGATGAGCAGCGATCTGACCCTGTTCGGGGCGACCGGCTTCGTCGGTCGCCTGGCGGCCCGGCACCTCGCTGCGCAGGCGCCTCCCGGACTGCGCGTCACCCTGGCGGGGCGCTCGCGGGAGCGGCTGGAGCAGGTGCGCTGGGAAGAGGGGCGCGCGGACTGGGAGCTGCAGCTTGCCGATAGCAGCGATCAGGAGTCGCTGCGCGAGCTCGCCCGCAGCACCCGGGTGGTGATCTCCACCGTCGGCCCCTACGCCCGGCACGGTATGCCGTTGCTGGAGGCCTGCGCGCAGGAGGGGACCGACTACGTCGACCTGACCGGTGAGGTGCTCTTCGTCCGCGACGCCATTGACCGGGTGCACGAGACGGCCGCGGCGACGGGCGCGCGGCTGGTGGTCTCGTGCGGTTTTGACTCCATGCCCTCGGACCTGGCTGTGCATCTGCTGCACCGGGCCGCGCAAGACGATGGCGCCGGTGGTCTGACCGACACCACCGTGCTGGTGACCCGGTTGCGCGGCGGGGTGTCCGGCGGCACGGTCGACTCGATGCGCGAGCAGCTGCGCGTGGTCCACGCCGACCAAGAGCTGGCCCGGGCGGCCCGCGACCCCTACGCGTTAGCGCCGGACCCGGCCACCGAGCCGCGCGTCCCTGGGCAGCGGGACTCCACGGCGGTCTTCGTCGAGCAGGACACCGGCCTGTGGACCGCGCCCTTCCTCATGGCCTCCTACAACACCCGGCTGGTGCGCCGTAGCCACGCCCTCGCCAGGTCCGACCAGGATCCGGACGGCTACGGCGCGCGTTTCCGCTACCGCGAGCTCATGGTCACCGGGAGCGGTGGCCGTGGTCGGTGCCGGGCCGAGCTCATCCGGGCCGGGCTGGGCGCCCTGTGGCTCGGGCTGAGCACGCCGGGCCTGTCCTGGCTCGTGGACCGGGTCCTGCCCTCACCGGGGGAGGGCCCGTCCCCTCAGCAGCAAGCGGAGGGTCACTTCGAGATGGTCGCGCGGACAACGACCGAAGGCGGACGTCGTTACGTCTCGACGGTCGGGGCGCAGGGAGACCCCGGGTACGCCGCCACCTCGGTGATGATCGGGCAGGCCGCCTTGGCGCTCGCGGTGAACGGGGAGCGGTGCGCCTCGGTCGGCGGTGTCCTGACCCCCGCGGTCGCGATGGGTGACGTCCTCGTCGACCGGTTGCGGGACCAGGGGTTCACCGTGCAGGTCAAGCCGGACTAGGCGCGTCGGTCGCAGTCGGCCACAGGCGTGTGGAAACCCGATGAAGCTCACCTGGCAGTCGCCCGCAGGTCACAGGTGCGCAACGATCCGGGCCCCACGGCAACGTCCGGGCCCCTGAGCGACGTCTTCCAGTGAGAATGCTCCGAACTCTCAAGGAAGGTGCCGCACGTGCGTCTGCAGAGGTATGAGGTACCCGGCCGCCCACAGCTGCCCCGCCGTCGCCTGCTCAAGGGCGGGTTCGGTCTGGTGACCGGGGCCGTGCTGGGTGGGTTACCCGACAGTTACGACATCTTCGCGATGCGTCGGGAGGAGCCCCTGCCGCCCGAGCCCGAGCCCGAGCCCGAACCCGAGCCCGAACCCGAGCCCGAACCCGCCCAGCTCAGCCGGGGCTCGAGCGGCGAGCAGGTGTCCGCCCTGCAGGACCGGCTCAACGCCACCGGCTACTGGTGTGGCACCCCCGACGGCGGCTTCGGGCACCTGACCGAGCAGGCCGTCTATGCCGTGCAGAAGACCCACGGGCTCGTCCTTGACGGGATCGTCGGAGCGACCACCCTGGCCGCCGTCGAGAGCGGTATCCGCCCGGTGCCGGTGGCCGGCGGTGACCATGTCGAGGTGCACCTGGGGCGCCAGCTCATCCTCGTGGTGCGGGGCGGGGCCACCCAGATGGCGTTCAACACCTCAACCGGGAACGGCGAGCCCTATGAGTACGAGGGACGCCAGTACCTCGCCCACACCCCACCCGGCGACTTCGCGGTCTGGTACGTCGACGGCACCGGTTGGCGCGATGGAGAGCTGGGCGAGATGTACCGACCGATGTTCTACTCCGGCAACTACGCCATCCACGGCTCGGACTCGATCCCGCCCTGGCCCGCCTCGCACGGGTGCGCACGGGTCTCGGTCGCGGCGATGGACATGATCTGGGCCCAGGGCCTGCTGGCGATGGGCGGACGCGTGCTCGTGGTCTGAGCCGCGGCCTGACCAGCACGCCGTGGCCTGACCAGCACCCCGGGGCCTGGCGAGGTGCACCTGGCCGGCCTGGGCACGGCATACCCTCGTGCGCGTGGAGACCTTCCTCGATCCCCACCCGGAGTTCATCCCGGTGGCCGGCCGGGACCACCTGGTCTACGTGCTGGGGCTGCTGGTGGTGGCCACGGCGCTGCTCGCGTGCCGCGGCTGGGTGCGGGAGCACGCGACACTCGTGCGCCGGGTCCTGCTCGGGGTGATGGCCGCGCAGCAGCTGACCCTCTACGGCTTCTACGCCGCCACGGGGTGGATCTGGGCCGACTCGCTCCCGCTGCACATCTCCCGGGTGTCGGCGGTCCTGGTCCTGGTCTACCTGGCCACCGGCAGCCGCCGCGTCATGGACGTGCTGTTCTTCTTCGGGCTCTGGGCCTGGGCCTCGTTCAGCTACCCCCAGAACGTCCAACCGGCGACCAACATCCTCGGCGTGAGCTTCTGGGTCAACCATGTGCTCACCCTGCTCATGCCCTTCTTCGCCGTGATCACCACCAGCTGGCGGCCCACTGTGCGGGCGCTGTGGCGGGCCTACGGGTGGTTTCTGCCCTACGTGGCCCTGGCGGTGGCCGCGAACGCCCTGACCGGGGGCAACTACTTCTACCAGCGGGACCAGCCGGTGCTGCCGATGGTGCCGCAGCCCTGGTACCTGCTGCTCTCGCTGCTGGCCACCCTGGCGCTGTTCTGGCTCGGGTATGCCGTGGCCCGGCTCGTGCTGCGGCGCCTAGACTCCCGGAGGTGACCGCCCCGCCCGCGCCGCGCAGCCAGGGCAGGTTCCGGGGCGACATCGAGGGGATGCGGGCCGTCGCCGTCCTGATGGTCCTGCTCTACCACGCGGGGGTGCCGTGGGCGGCCGGCGGCTTCGCCGGGGTCGACGTCTTCTTCGTCATCTCCGGCTTCCTCATCACCGGCCTGCTGGTGGCCGAGGCCCGCCGTGAGGCTCGGATCGACCTCGTCGCGTTCTGGGCGCGCCGGGCCCGCCGACTGCTGCCGGCCTCTGCCCTGGTGCTGGCCACCACTGCCGTCCTCACCTTCCTGGTGTTGCCGGCCGTGCGCTGGCGGGAGACCGGGTGGGACGTCCTCACCTCCGGCCTCTACGTGGTGAACTGGCGTCTCGCGGCCCGCTCGGTGGACTATCTCGCTGAGGACGCTGCCCCCTCTCCGGTCCAGCACTACTGGTCCCTGGCGGTGGAGGAGCAGTTCTACCTGCTGTGGCCCGTCCTGGTCGTTGTGGCGCTGCTGCTCTCCCGCCGGCGGCCGGCCCGGTTGGGCGTGGCCCTGCTCGTGCTGCTCCTCGCGGTCGTGGTGCCCTCCTTCCTGTGGTCCCTGCACCTGACCAGGAGCGACCCAGCCCTGGCCTACCTGGTCACCACCACTAGGCTCTGGCAGCTGGGCGTCGGTGCCGTGCTCGCGTTGGCCGTCACCCGGCTGGAGCGGCTGCCCGGGACGCTGGCGGCCCTGCTGGCCTGGGCCGGTCTGCTCGCGGTCCTGGCGGGCCTGTTGACCCAGGGCCCAGACCTGGCCTGGCCGGGGACCGCGGCCCTGGTCCCGACCCTCGGCGCAGCCGCGATGATCGCGGGCGGCACGGCCACCGCCAGCCCTGTCTGGGCCGCCACTCGAATCCTGTCCTGGGCCCCCTGCAGGTGGTCGGGGCGCTGTCCTACTCGCTCTACCTCTGGCACTGGCCGCTCCTCGTCGTCGCCGCCGCCCGCTGGGGCGAGCTGTCCGTCACGTCCGGTCTGCTGGTGGTGGCTCTGTCCGTCCTGCCAGCCTGGCTGGGCCACCGTTATGTCGAGGAACCGGTCCGGCGGGAGCCGCGCCTGGCGCGTGCGCCGGGGCGGGCGCTGGGCGTCGGGCTGCTCTGCACCGTCCTCGCCGTGGCCTCGGGCGGGGCCCTGGTCCAGGCGGTGGACCGGCAGGTGCGCCAGTCCGAGCAGGCCGACGGGGAGGCGGAGGGTGCCCGGGCCCTGACCACGGCGACCCCGACCGCTGGTGCACGGGCCGGGGACTTGGACGCCGACGCCACCGGCACCCCCACCGCAGAACCCACTCACCCCGAGCCCCCTCACGCAGAGCCCACTCCCGCTGAGTCCACTCCCGCTGAACCCACTCACGCTGAGCCCACCTACGCCGAGACGCCCGGCACGGCCGGGGCGCCCGGCCCGCCCGTCATACCGCTCGAGCCCAACCCGGCCAGGATCACCCCCGACCCGCTTGCTGCCACTGCCGACGTCCCGGTGCTCTACGACCAGGACTGCGACGGCGAGGCCGAGGGGCAGGTGGTGCGGTGCGACTACGGCGACCCGGACGGAGAGCTGGTCGTCGCGCTCGTCGGCGACTCCAAGATCGCCCAGTGGACCGACGCGGTCGATGAGATCGGCCGGGAGCGGGGGTGGCGGGTGCACCTCTACTACCGGTCGGCCTGCCCGTGGACCGCCGCGCTGCTCGCCGACGCGGATCGCGCCGCGGCCTGCCAGGAGTGGGGTGAAGAGGTCGCTGAGCGGCTGGTGGGGCCGGACCAGCCCGACGTCGTTGTGGTGTCCTCGGTCATCGGCCAGGCGCACCGCCCGGACGGCGCGGGGGAGACGACGCAGGAGGCGATGACGGCGGGGCTGGCGCAGCGGTGGGAGGAGGTCGGGGCGGAGGGGGTGCCGGTCGTGGCGGTCGCCGACAGCCCGGCGCCGGGTGGGCAGCAGGTCTACGCGTGCGTGGCTGAGCACCGGGGCGACGTCGAGGTCTGCGCGGTCCCGCCCAACGACGGGTCGGGCACCCCACCCCTGCGCGCTGCAGCCGAGCAGGTGGACACGGCAGCGTTCGTGACGATGAACGACTGGATCTGCCCCGGTGACGGCGACTGCCCGCCCGTGGTGGGTGAGGTGCTGGTCTACCGTCAGGGCAGCCACATCACCAACACCTACGCGCGGTCGCTGGCGCCGGTGCTGGCAGACCGGCTCGAGCACGCCTTCCGCACGCTCGGGGTGGGCGTCCCTGGGACCGGGTTGGCAGGATGAGGGGTATGACGTCGGCCGAGAGCATCCTGTCCACGCGCGGCTCGATCCTGGGGACCGAGGTCCGCCGGGTCGAGGACCCCGACCTGCTGCTCGGCCGCGGCCGCTTCGTGGACAATATCGACCTGGGAGACGAGCAGGTGCTCTGCGCCGTCTTCGTGCGCAGCCCGATCGCGCACGCCCTAGTCACCGGGATCGACACGGCGGAGGCGCTCGCCGCCCCTGGCGTGGTCGCGGTGCTCACCGCGCAGGACATGGGGCTGGACCCGGTGCCGCTCTTCGCGCAGATCAACAAGCGCGTCGTCCGGCACCCCCTCGCCGTCGACCGGGTGCGGTTCGTCGGTGACCCGGTGGCCCTCGTGGTCGCCCGGACGCGGGCCCAGGCGGTGGACGCGGCCGAGCTCGTGGTCGTCGACTACGAGGAGCTGCCGGCCGTGGTGGACATGGAGGAGGCGCTGGCCGACGACGCGCCGCTACAGCATCCCGAGCTGGGCACGAACGTCGCGCTGGCGGTCAAGGACCCCGATGGTGACGTGGACGTGCTCCAGGGCGCGCAGCGGGTGGTTCGGCTGCGGATGGAGAACAACCGGATGGCGACCAGTCCGATCGAGGGGCATGCGATCCTGGTGCGGCCAGTGCTGGCCGAGGGGGAAGCGCAGGGCGGAGAAGGTGGGGGGAGGGACGAAGTGCGCGGGCTGGACGTCTGGCTGGCCAGCCAGCATCCGCACGTCGCCCGCAAGCTGATCGGCCAGTGGACGGGGCTGGAGGACGAGGCCGTGCGGGTGCGGGCCCCGCACGTCGGCGGGGCCTTCGGCGGCAAGGCCGGCATGGTCGCTGAGCACGGCGCTGTGATCCGGGCGGCGCAACGCCTGGGCCGGCCGGTCCGCTGGGCCGAGACCCGCAGCGAGACGATGCTGTCGATGAGCAGCCGGGGACAGGTGCAGTATGTCGAGCTCGGGCTGGACGAGCAGGCCCGGATCAGCGGGCTGAGGGCCCGGGTGGTGGGGGACTGCGGCGCCCACGCCGGCTACGGCGGCTCCTACGCCTCGGGGTCCACGCGGACCATGAGTGAGGGCAGCTACCGCATACCCCGCCTGCGTTATGACGCGCTCTCGGTGATGACCAACACCGCCCCGACGGGCGCCTTCCGCGGCGCCGGCCGCCCCGAGGCGGCGGCGATGCTGGAGCGGATCATGGACCACGCGGCCCGGGAGATCGGTCTGGCGCCGGAGGAGCTGCGGCGGCGCAACTTCCTGGCGCCCGAGGACTTCCCGCACGAGACGAAGTTCGGCGCCCGCTACGACACCGGCGACTACGCCAAGGCCCTCGACGCGGCGCTGGAGGCGGCCGGGGTCGAGCAGGTGCGCGCCGAGCAGGCACGACGTCGTGAGGCGGGGGAGTCTCTCCAGCTCGGGGTCGGGATCGCCAGCTACGTCGAGATCACCGGTTTCGGCGGCAAGGAGTATGCCGGGATCCGGGTCGCCGCCGACGGTCACCTCACCGTCATGGCCGGCACGTCCGCCCACGGCCAAGGGCACGCGACGACCTTCTCCATGCTGGTCGCCGACCAGCTGGGGCTGCCGCTGGAGCGGATCAGCTATGTCCAGTCGGACACGGCGGTGGTGCGCTCCGGCGGCGGGACCGGCGGGGCGCGGTCGGTGCAGCTGGGCGGTAGCGCGGTCCTCGGGGCCGCGGTGGAGCTGCGCGAGCAGGCCACCCAGGTCGCGGCCGACCTGCTCGAGGTGGCGGTCCAGGACGTGGAGCTGGTCGCCGGCCACTTCGGCGTGCGCGGGGTGCCCGGTAGCGGCGTGACCTGGGAGCAGGTCGCGGCCCAGGCCCACGAGACCGGCGACGGTCTCAGCGTTGACCACGACTTCCGCCAGGACGGCGCCACCTTCCCCTTCGGCACCCACGTCTGCGTGGTCGAGGTGGACGTCGAGACCGGGCACGTGCAGCTGCTGCGGCACGTCGCGGTCGACGACTGCGGCACGGTGATCAACCCGCTGCTGGTCCGCGGCCAGCAGCAGGGCGGAACGGTGCAGGGGATCTCGCAGGCGCTGTGGGAGGAGTTTCGCTACGACGAGTCGGGGCAGCCCATCACCTCGACCTTCGCCGACTACCTGCTGCCCTCCACCGCCGACGTGGTCCAGCTGGACACCCGGCTCACGGCCACGCCGACCGACCGGAACCCGTTGGGCGCCAAGGGGATCGGGGAGGCCGCGACGGTCGGCTCCACTCCGGCGGTGCAGAACGCCGTCGTGGATGCCGTGGCCCACCTGGGAGTGCGTCACATCGACCTGCCCTGCACTCCCGAGCGGGTGTGGGCCGCCATCCAGGAGGCGGCCCGCGGCCAGCACGAGCCCTGGCGCGAGCCCCCGGTGATCTTCGAGGACATCCCAGACTTCGACGCCCAGGACGACGTCGAGGTCTGAGGGCCATCAGCCCCGTCCGCTGCGCGGCGCCGCCCAACCTATCCTGGGCAGGCCCGCCGACGGCCGAGCACACCGCAGACCCCAAGGAGCCCAACCGTGACCACCACCCTGCCGACGGCCGACGACCTGCGCACCCGGGCCGAGGCCGCTGCCCGTGCCTGCGGGGTCGACCTCGCCTCCCGTGAAGGTGAGATGGAGGGGCGCTCACCGGTCAATGGCGGGGTGGTCTCCGGGCTGTCGTGGAACACGGCGGCCGACGTGCGGGAGATGGTGGATGCCGCCCACGAGGCCTACCTGCGGTGGCGGGTCGTGCCGGCCCCGGTGCGCGGAGCACTGGTGCGTCGGTGGGCCGAGCTGCTCGCCGAGCACAAGGCCGACCTGGCCACCCTGGTGAGCATCGAGGCCGGCAAGGTCACCTCCGAGGCACTCGGCGAGGTGCAGGAGATGATCGACATCTGCGAGTTCGCGGTCGGGCTGTCCCGTCAGCTCTACGGGCGGACCATGCCCTCAGAGCGCCCCGGCCACCGGCTGATGGAGACCTGGCAGCCGCTGGGGGTGGTGGGCGTCATCTCCGCCTTCAACTTCCCGGTCGCGGTCTGGTCCTGGAACACCGCCGTCGCCCTGGTCTGCGGCGACCCGGTCGTCTGGAAGCCGTCGGAACGCACGCCGCTGTGCGCGCTCGCCGCGGACGCGCTCCTGCAGCGCGCGATCGCTGACACGGGCCATCCCGCCGCGCTCTCCCAGGTGCTGCTGGGCGCCCACGACGTCGGGCGGGCCCTGGTCGCTGACCCGGGCGTGGCGCTGCTGTCGGCCACCGGCTCGACCGGGATGGGGCGCGCCGTCGGCCCGCTCGTGGCCGAGCGCTTCGGCCGCAGCCTGCTCGAGCTGGGCGGGAACAACGCCGCGGTCGTGGCCCCCAGCGCCGACCTCGACCTGGCCACCCGCGGCATCGTCTTCGCCGCCGCCGGCACCGCCGGGCAGCGGTGCACCACCATGCGCCGGGTGATCGCCCACAGCTCGGTCGTGGACGAGGTGGTCGAGCGGGTGGCCGCGGCCTACCGCGCCTTGCCCGTCGGCGACCCGATGGCGGACGGGACGCTGGTCGGGCCGCTGCTGGACGGGCGCTCCTACGAGGCCTTCGTCGCTGCGATCGAGGCGGCGACCGCGGCCGGTGGCGAGGTCGTGGCCGGCGGTGAGCGCGAGCTGGTCGAGGAGTCGGGGGACGCGTACTACGTGCGCCCGGTTGTGATCCGGATGCCCAGGCAGGCACAGGTCATGCACGCCGAGACGTTCGCGCCGATCCTCTACGTCCTGTCCTACGAGGACCTGCACGAGGCGATCGCGCTGAACAACGCCGTCCCCCAGGGCCTGTCGTCAAGCATCTTCACCCAGGACCAGGCCGAGGCGGAGATCTTCTGCGGCCCGGAGGGTTCGGACTGCGGGATCGTCAACGTCAACATCGGCACCTCCGGCGCCGAGATCGGCGGCGCCTTCGGCGGCGAGAAGGAGACCGGCGGTGGCCGTGAGTCCGGCTCGGACGCCTGGCGCGCCTACATGCGTGGGATCACCACCACGGTGAACTACTCCGGTGAGCTGCCGCTGGCGCAGGGGGTGCGGTTCGAGATCTGAGTGGCCGACTACCCTCGGCGCTTTCGGCCACCGTGCTGACGGCGGCCAGCGCCGGGGGCGCCCTGGTCTGCGTGACGTAACCTGCGGGCATCCGTCCTGAGGCGGTGACGGACACAGAGCAAGGGGGATGAGTATGGCGCGCCGCGACACCGCGCGGACGATGCTGGGGGCCAGCGGGCTGACGGTGCTGGGCTCGATCTCCCCCTTCCTGCTCGGTGCCCAGGCCGTGCTCATGCAGCGCGACCTGGGTTTCGGGCCGGCCCGGCTCGGGGTGGCGGTGAGCGTCTTCTTCGGGGTCGCGGCCCTGGCCACCATCCTCGGCGTCGGTGCCTTCACACGACTGGGCCGTCGCGTGGGTCTGGTCGTCGCCGGCGGACTCGTCGCCATCGGCGGTCTGCTCGTCGCCACGGTCGTCCAAGGCTGGTGGGCGCTCGCGCTCGCGATGGCCGTGCTGGGCCTGGCCAACGCCGCCTGCCAGGGCACCGCGAACGCCGCGGTCGCCACCGCCCTCCCGCAGCGCCGGCGCGGGCTGGGATTCGGGATCAAGCAGAGCGCGGTGCCGGTCGCCATCATGTTCGGCGGCCTGGCCGTGCCCACCACCACCGTGCTCCTCGGCTGGCGCAGCACCTTCGTCATCATCGCCGTCGTCGGGCTGGTGGTGGCACTGGTCGGGGCGACCCGGCCGGCGCCCCGGGCAAGCGCCACGGCACGCCAAGACAACGACCCTCCGCCCGACCGCGCGCCACGCGGTCCGCTGCTGCTTTGCGGCGCCGCGGTGACCTTCGCCAGCGCGGCGGCGAACTTCCTGGGCGCCTACCTGGCCAGCTGGGCGCACGACGTCGGCCTCACCGTGGAGCAGGCCGGTCTGCTGCTTGCGGTCGGCTCAGCCAGCTCGGTCCTGGTCCGGATCGCCATCGGACACCGCGCTGACCGTCGCTACGGGGGCAACCTGCCGGTCGTCGCGGGGATGACGCTCGCCGGCGCGGTCTGCCTGGCGCTCCTGGGTGCCGTGCCGCAGATCTGGGCGGTCCTCATCTTCGGTTTCCTGGCCTTTGCGGTCGGCTGGTCCTGGCCCGGTCTGCTCCTCTACGCGGTGGCGCGGCTGGGGCGCGACGCCCCTACCCAGGCCTCCTCGGTCGTGCAGGCGGGGGCGTTCCTCGGCGGCGCGCTGGGGCCGGCGCTGCTGGGTCTGGTGGTCTCGCTGCTCGGCTTCGCGGTCGCCTGGTATGTGGCCTCGGCCAGCTTCGTCCTCTCCGCGGTGCTGGTCGTGGCGGCCCGGCGCGGCTTCCGGCACGACCTGCAGACCCGGCCACCGGCCCAGCCGTTCGGCTACGGCGGGGGTCAGGAGCAGCCGCGCTACACCACCCGCCCGCCGGACGCGCCGATGTGAGGGCTGCTCCATACTGAACAGCGTGCGAACCCAGGGGTATGTCGGCGTGGTCGGCCCCGGTGCGGCCGCACCCGAGCAGGTCGAGCAGGCGGTCGAGGTGGGGCGGCTGCTGGCAGGGCACGGTCTGATCGTGGTCACCGGTGGCCTGGGCGGGGTGATGGCGGGTGCCGCGGCGGGGTGCGCGCAGGCGGGTGGCCTCAGCCTGGGGCTGCTGCCCGGCACCGATCGCGGCGCTGCCAACCCCCACTTGAGCCTCACTGTGCCGACCGGGATGGGGGAGATGCGCAACGCACTGCTGGTGCGCAGCTGCGATGCCATGGTCGCGGTCGGGAGCAGCTGGGGCACGGTGAGCGAGATCGCGCTGGCCGCCCGGACCGGGGTGCCCGTGGTGCTGCTTGACGGGCTGCGCCTGTTTGACCAGGTGCCGGGCGCGGGGGATGAGGTGCGCGAGCCCGTCCACGCCACCACTCCCGCCGAGGCGGTGGCAGAGGTCGTGCGCTTGCTCGGGGTGGGCGGCGCAGACGAGGCACGGAGCTCGCAGGGAGAGGCGGCGGAGAAGGGACGGCCGGGGGCTGGGTCGGGCACGGCTGGCCAGGACGCAGTCGTCCTGGGGGTGGACCGGCAGGCAGGCAGCTGGGTGGGGGTGGTGCTCCCGGTCACCGGCCGTGGGGACGCGCACCTGGTCAGCGGGGCTGACCTCAGCACCCTGGTGGAGCGGGCCCGCTCCCAGGCACCGGTGGCTCTGGTGGCGGTGGACATCCCGGTCGGGCTACCGGACACCGGCATCCGTCAGGCCGACGTCCTCGTCCGTCAGCGGCTGAGCCATCGGGGCAGCTCGGTGTTTCCCACCCCGGTCCGCGAGGCGCTCGCAGCAGACACCTATGCGAAGGCCCGGGAGGTGAGCGTGGCCCGGACGGGTGGGCGCAGCCTGTCGGCGCAGAGCTACGCCCTGCGGTCCGCGATCCTCGACGTGGACGCCTACGTCCGCGGGACGGACCGGCGTGCGGAGGAGCAGGAGGCAGACGGCGTGGGGGCAGGGAGTCGTGGACGGCCGGCCGTCGTCGAGGCGCACCCCGAGCTGAGCTTCGCGGTGATGGCAGGCGCGCCGCTGCATACCCGCAAGAAGACGCCCGAGGGCATCGGCGAGCGGGTCGGGCTGCTCACCGCGCAGGGCATCCGGCTGCCGCCCGACCTCACGGGGGGACGGCGCGGTGTGGACGACGTGCTCGACGCCGCCGCGGCGGCCTGGACAGCGGCCCGGGTGGTCGCGGGGAGGGCGGAGCGGATCCCGGCCAAGCCGGAGCGCTTCAGCGACGGGCTGGACGCCGCCATGTGGGTCTGACGGCGGTGCCCGTCCGGCCCCCGTGCGACGATGGAGCGCATGCGAGCTGTGGTGTGGGACGGGCCTGGTCAACCGCTGAGCGTCGAGGAGATCCCGGCGCCGCAGCCCCTCGCCGGTGAGGTCCTGGTCCGGGTGGCGGCCACGGGCGTCTGCCATACCGATCTGCACGTGTTCAAGGGCGAGGTGGCCTTCCCCGCCCCGGGAGTCCTGGGGCACGAGATCTCCGGCCACGTCCAGGCGCTGGGGGAGGGGGTCGAAGGCTTCGCGGTGGGTGACCGCGTCGTGGGGGCGTTCATCATGCCGTGCGGGCGATGCGACCAGTGCAGGGCCGGCCGTGACGACATGTGCGCGAACTTCTTCGCGGAGAACAGGCTCAAGGGCAACCTCTTCGACGGCACCTCACGTCTGACCCGGCAGGACGGGTCGCGGCTGTCGATGTACTCGATGGCCGGGCTGGCCGATCTCGCGGTCGTCCCCGCCACGGCGCTGGCCCACCTCCCGGAGGAGCTGCCCCTCGAAGAGTCGGCGGTCCTGGGCTGCGCCGCGTTCACCGCCTACGGCGCCCTCGCCCGCGCCCACGAGGAGGTCCGGGGAAGGTCGGTGGCGGTCGTCGCCGTCGGCGGGGTGGGGTCGGCGATCGTCCAGCTGGCCCGTCATTCGGGGGCCGGGCCGATCATCGCCGTGGACGTCGACGACGACAAGCTCGCTGCGGTGCAGGCCCTGGGCGCAGACGTGCTCGTCAACTCACGGACCACCGACGCGCGGGAGGCGGTCCTGACGGCGACCGGGGGTATGGGGGTCGATCTGGTCCTGGAGGTGCTGGGCCGGCCAGAGACCGTCGAGCTCGGCTTCTCCTTGCTGCGGGAGGGTGGCCAGCTGGTCGTCGTCGGCATCGCCGCCGGGGCTGCCACCGCCGCCATCCCGATCACCCCGATGGTCCGCCGGGGGATGTCGATCACCGGCAGCTTCGGCGCCCGCACCCGCCGCGACCTCCCCGAGGTGGTCCGGCTCGCTGCGGAGGGTGCCTTCGACGTGCAGCGGGCCGTCACCCGCAGGTTCTCACTCGAGGAGGCGCCCCAGGCTTACGACCTGCTCGATGCTGGGCAGATCCAGGGCCGGGCCATTGTGGTCATGGACCCCGCAGCGGACGACAGCCGGTAAGCAGGGGACGGGCAGCGTCCGGGTCCGGTCGGTGCCACGCTCATCGGCGTCTTCGAGGGCATGTGTGCAGGCCAGAGGGTTTGTCGGTGCTGTGTGGTGGGGTGAGGTATGGCGTTGCAGAAGGAGTGCGGACCGCGGCCACGTGCACAGCATGTAGGGGCCGTGAGTGTGCGGCGCAGCGTGATGGACGAGGTGGGTCGTCCGCTCGGGGTGGACCCGGTGGCGTGGGATGCCGAGCTGGAGGAGATGCTCGGCGCGGTCGCCGAGGAGGCGATGGCGATGCCGTCGCGGCCGGTGAGCGACGAGGACCTGGCGTACTGGGCCATGGTGGCCGAGATCGAGCTGCAGGGCACCAGCTCCGAGGCGCCGCAGTTGCCTGGGGAGGCGTTGTCGCAGGAGTTGGTGATGGCGGCGCGAGGACTGGCGCGGGCTGGCCTGACGCAGGATGAGTCGGTGCGGGTGCTGGATGCCGGGGTCGTGGCCGGGATCGAGGCCGTGGGTGGGTTGCGGCTGCAGGCCGATGTCCGGCTGGTGCTGCTGGCCCTCCAGGCCCACGAGCGGGGTCTGCACACCGAGCAGGGGCTGTCGCTGGTGGACTGGCTGCGGATCCGCTGCCCCTGGCTGCCGTCCCAGGACGCGACCGCCGTCCACCAGATCATCAAGTGCGCCCTCCTGCCTTCTGGTGGCCCGGTCAAGCACGTCGCCTTCACCGGTGCAGCGCCGTTACACCGCTGCGCCTTGGTGTCCCGCACGTTGACCCGCATCGCCACGTGCGTGGAGGTCGACCAGCACGAAGGCTATGCCCAGATCCTGGCCGACGCAGCCGCCGACCCGGACCTGTCCGATGGTGAGCTGGCGCGGGCGTGCGCGGAGCTGATCCGGGCCTTGCTGGATCACCCGCCGGAGGCGGAAAGGACCGCGCAGGAGCTGCGGTCGGTCACCCACCGCGCGCTGGGGGAGGGGTTGACCCGGTTCACCATCGATGCCCCCGACGCGGCCGCGGCGGTCCTGGACGGCATCATCACCTCCCGCCTGGCTGCACCAGTCCCCACCGCCGGTGAGGACGGGACGGACGTGCCCGACCGGCGCAGCAGCACTCAACGCCGCTTCGATGCGTTGCTGACGGTGATCAACCGGGGCCTGTCCAACCCCGGCGCGCCACCCTCGACCGCACGGGCAGCAGTGCTGTTGGTCATCCCCTTCGACCCCGACACCGGCCGACCTTCGGGTGTGGCCCATACGCCAGGTGGTCTGCTCGTGGGTGAGGCCAGCGCGGGCAAGTTGGCGTGCGGCGGTGAGATCACCCCGGTGTGGGTGGGGCCGGGCAACGAGCCCCTGGCGCTGGGCACCACATCCCGGTTCGCCACCCCCCGGCCAGTTCAAAGCCCTCGTCGTGCGCGATGGGCACTGCACCTTCCCCGGCTGCACCCGCCTGCCGCAGTGGTGCGACACCCACCACCTGCAGTGGTGGTCGCGCGGCGGGCACACCGACATTGACAAGATGGCCTTGCTGTGCGAGCAGCACCACACCCACGTCCACCTGCACGACATCACTGGCCACGTCACCGGTGGCCACGTCCGCTGGCACCTCTGACCACCACGCCCCGTGCCCGACCCCCAGCGGCCGGGCCCACAGGCATGTCGTGGAACGGCCGAAGTCACCGGCGCGTCACCCTTCGACGGGAGCGAGCCGCAGCACCGAACCTCGCGTGACCGAGTCGCAGCACCGAACCTCGCGTGACCGAGCCGCGCGACCACCGACCGCGGCTGTGGCGTTCTGGCATACCCTCGGTAGGAGGACGGGCACACGACACGGAGGACGGACCAATGGCGGACACACCCATGGCGGACACGGTGATCGACTCGGGGATCGACACGGGGGTCGAGACGGTGGTGCAAGACCCGAAGGACTGGGGGATGCTCATCGGCGGGGAGTGGGTGGAGGCCGCCGCGGGGGAGAGGATCGAGGTCATCACCCCCATCGACCGGAACCAGGTCATCGCCACCGTGCCGCGAGCCCGCGATGCGGACGCCGACCGCGCCGTCGACGCCGCACGCCGGGCCTTTCCGGCGTGGGCCGAGCTGTCCTTCCCCGAACGGGCACGGACGCTGCTGAAGGCCGCCGACCTGCTCGAGGAGGCGACGGAGGAGCTGTCTCAGCTGACCGCGGTCGACACCGGCAACGCGATCCGCACCCAGGCCCGGCCCGAGTCGACCATGCTGATCGGGGCATTCCGCTACTTCGCCGGCCTCGCCGGTGAGGTCAAGGGCGTGACCCTGCCCACCGCGAGCGACCAGCTGCAGTACACCCGCCGCCAGCCGCTCGGGGTGGTCGCGGCGATCCTGCCGTGGAACTCCCCCCTGATGATCGTCGCCTTCAAGCTGCCAGCCCTCCTCGTCGCGGGCAACACCGCGGTGGTCAAGGCGGCCGAGGATGCACCGCTGTCGGTGCTGCGCATGGCCGAGCTCATCTCCGAGGTGCTGCCGCCGGGCGTGCTCAATGTGGTGACCGGGTACGGCGCGGAGATCGGGGAGGCCCTGGTCGTGCACGAGGACGTCGACAAGGTCTCCTTCACCGGGTCCACCGCCGTCGGCGCCGGGGTAGGGGCCAAGGCCGGTGGCCGGCTCGCGCACTACTCCCTGGAGCTGGGCGGCAAGTCGCCGTGCATCGTCTACCCCGACTCCTGCACGGACGAGGTCGTCGAGCAGGTCCTGCTGGCGACCCGGTTCGCCCGGCAGTCCCAGTCCTGCACGACCGGATCCCGGCTCTTCCTGCACGAGGCGATCCACGATGAGTTCCTCGACAAGCTGGTCCAGCGCGTGGCGCAGCTGCGGGTGGGTGACCCGCGGGACGAAGAGTCCGACATCGGCTGCATCATCAACGCCAAGCAGTGGCAGCGGGTGCAGGGCTACATCGAGGACGGCCTGGCCCAGCAGGGAGCCGGGGTGGCATACGACGGGCGGGGTTCGCTCACGGCCGACGACCCGGGCTTCTACCACGCCCCGATGATCCTGACCGGGGTCGAGAACAACTGGCGGATCGCCCGCGAGGAGATCTTCGGCCCGGTTCTTTCTGTCATCCGCTGGAGCGACGAGGACGAGGTCGTGCGGATGGCCAACGACTCCCACTACGGTCTGGCCGCCTTTGTCTTCTGTCAGGACCTGGGCGCAGCATTGCGCACCGCCCACCGCATCGACTCCGGTTGGGTTCAGGTCAACCAGGGTGGGGGTCAGCAGGTCGGCCAGTCCTACGGCGGGATGAAGCAGTCCGGGGTGGGCCGTGAGTTCTCCCTGGAAGGCATGTTGGAGGGCTTCACCCAGGTCAAGCAGATCAACGTCCGGCTCTGAGGGGCTCAGGCCGCCAGTCCCCCCCCGGGTGGGGTGACCGAAGCGCAACCGGCCAGGACCGCACCGAGAGGGCAGCGGACGGTTCAGAAGCCCTCGGACGCCTCGTCGAGCTCGGTCAGGTCCTCCGTGGTGAGAGCCAGTGTGGTGCCGGCCAACAGCGGGTCCAGCTGCTCCGGGCGCGAGGCCGAGGCGATCGGGGCGGTGATGCCGCGGGCCAGCAGCCAGGCGATCACCACTGCGGCTGGTTCGGCGTCGTGTCGCTGCCCGACCTGCACCAGGGCGTCCACCACCCGCAGGCCGCCCGCCTCGGCATACCGGCGGGCGGCGGAGCCGCGGGCCGCGCCCTCGAAGTCCTCGGGGAGCGGTACTTGCCGGTGAGGAAGCCCGAGGCCAGCGCCGGGAAGGAGAAGACCGCCAGGCCCAGCTCGGCCACGACGGGAGCGAGGTCCTGCTCATAGGCCGAGCGGGACACCAGGGTGTAGCGGGGCTGGATCGCGGCCGGCGGCGTCAGGCCCAGTCGGTGCGCCGTGGTGACCCACTCCCGCAGCCGGTCAGCGTTGTAGTTGGACAACCCGACGGCTCGGATGTGCCCGGCCTCGACCAGCGCGTGGAAGGTCTCCACCTGGTCCTCCACTGGGACCTTCTCGTCGTCGGCGTGCGCGTAGCACAGGTCGATGACCTCGATGCCGAGCCGCTCGCGCGACTCTTCCACGGCCGTATGGACGGTCTCGCGAGCGAGCCCCATACGGTCCGGCTTCTTGGCGACCTTGGTCGCGATCTGCACCTGGTCTCGCAGCCCGCGCTTGGCCAGCCACGCCCCGATGATGCGTTCGGACTCCCCGCCGGTATGCCCCGGCACCCAGGATGAGTAGGCGTCGGCGGTGTCCACGAAGCTGCCGCCGCCGTCCACGAACCGGTCGAGCACGGCGAAGGACGCCTCTTCGTCGGCGGTCCACCCGAACGGATTGCCGCCCAGGTTGAGCGGCACGAACGGGCGGTCGGTCTTGAGGAACTCGGGCAGGTGCATGCTGCGGACGCTACCCGACGCCGCTTGGTCCTTCCGGTGAGGCAGCAGCGGGGTAGCCGAGACCCGATGGAACACGGCTGACACGATGGAGTGCATGAGTACCCCCCTGGAGGACTACGCCCTGCTGTCCGACCTGCGCACGGGACCGTTGGTCTCACGGCAGGGCAGCATCGACTGGCTGTGCCTGCCCCGTTTCGACAGCCCGGCGGCGTTCTCGGCCATCCTGGGCGATCCGGACGACGGCCGGTGGCTGATGCACGTGGTCGACGGGGAGGTGGAGAGCCGCCGCTACGAGCCGTCCACCTTCGTCCTGGAGACGGTATGGCGTGGCCCTTCCGGCCGGGCGCGGGTGCTGGACTTCCTGCCGCCAGCCGACGACCACGGTGACCTGGTCCGGATGGTCGAGTGCCTGGAGGGCGAGGTCGAGGTCGAGCACGACCTGCGGATCCGGTTCAGCTACGCCCGCGCCACGCCGTGGTTCCGTCGGCTGGACGACGCCAAGGACGGGCGGGCGCAGTTGTCCTGCCTGGCTGGCCCGGATGCTCTGCTGCTGACCGGGCCCTGCCTACACCCGCACAACGGGCCCGACGAGCACGAGGAGGGCACGCAGCCGCACGGACCGGACACGTCCGGGGGCGGCCCGGCACCCCGCCTGGGCGGCCGCTTCCCGCTGTCGGCGGGGGAGCAGCTGGCCTGGGACCTGACCTGGTTCTCCTCCTGGGAGGACCAGCCGGAGCCGGTGGCGCTCACCGAGTCGCTGGAGCGGACCCGGGCGTTCTGGCACGACTGGGCGCAGCGCATCGAGGTGGAGGGCGAGCACGCCGACATGGTCGCGCGGTCCCTGCTCGTGCTCCGGGCGCTGACCCACGGCCAGACCGGGGGCATCGTCGCCGCGCCCACGACCTCGCTGCCGGAGAAGTTCGGCGGGAGTCGCAACTGGGACTACCGCTACACCTGGCTGCGGGACGCGGCGCTGACCATCGAGGTGATGATCGACCACGGCTTTACCGACGGGGCCCAGCTGTGGCGGGACTGGCTGCTGCGCGCGGTGGCTGGTGACATCGAGCGGCTGCGGATCATGTACGGCTTGGGCGGCGAGCGCGAGCTGGACGAAAAGGAGCTGGACCATCTGGCCGGCTACGAGGCCTCCCGGCCGGTGCGGATCGGCAACGGGGCCGCCGAGCAGTACCAGGCGGACGTGCCCGGCGAGGTGATGCTCGCCCTGGCCAAGTTGCGGGACCACGGGGTGCGTGAGGATGAGTACAGCTGGGGGCTGCAGCGCAACCTGCTGGCCTACTGCGAGGCCAACCTGGAGCGCAAGGACCACGGCATCTGGGAGATGCGCGGTGAACCGCACCACTTCACTCACGGCCGGGTCATGATGTGGGCCGCGTTCAACGAGGGCATCCGGGCTGTCGAGGAGCACGGTCTGGACGGCGACGCCCAACGCTGGCGAGGGCTGCGCGACCGGTTGCAGGAAGAGATCCTGCGCGAGGGTTACGACGAGGAGCGCCGGACCTTCCTGCAGACCTATGACGGCCGGGAGGTGGACGCCTCTCTTCTCCAGCTGCCGCACACCGGTTTCGTGGCCTACGACGACGAGCGGATGGTGGGCACGGTCGCCGCGATCGAGCAGGACCTGGTGGACGAGCACGGGCTCGTGCACCGCTACCGCACCGAGGCCGGCATGGACGGGCTTGAGGGTGGGGAGTACCCCTTCCTCATCTGCTGCTTCTGGCTGGTCGAGCAGTATGCCCTGTCCGGCCGGGTCGAGAATGCGCGCGCGCTGATGGACCAGCTCTGCGGTTATGCCAACGACCTGGGCCTGATGTCGGAGGAGTACGACCCGGACAGCGGCCGGCTGGCTGGTAACTTCCCGCAGGCCTTCAGCCACCTCAGCCTCATCCGTGCCGCCGACGCGCTGGCGGCCGCCGAGCCCCGGGAAGCCGGCGGCTGACGACCGCCCGAGGGCGGCTCAGCCGCGCCGGCGGCCGGACGAGGCCAGCTCAGCCGCGCCGGCGGCCGGACGAGGCCAGCTCAGCCGCGCCGGCGGCCGGACGAGGCCAGTTCAGCCGCGTCCGCGGCCGGAGGAGGATGTGGAGAAGGTGACGACGGACCCGCTGGAACGCTGGCTGCCGCGAGCCGATCCGCCGGAGCGGCGACCGCCCTGGCCACCGCCGGAACGCTGCCCGCCGGTGCCGCGGCCACCCTGACCACCGGCACGCTGAGCCTCGGGGCTCCCGGAACGCCGGGCGCCGCTGGAACGCTGACCGCCGCCGGCGTTTCTGCCCTGGCCGCCGGAGCGCTGCGCGCCGCCCGATCGGCCACCGCCGCCTGACCGGCCCGAACCGGTCGACGCGCCCACAGTCTCCGTCTTCGGCATACCGCCAGGCACCAGGACCCGCTCACCCGGCGCGAGCTGCTTCAGGACCGGGTGACCGGTCCCGGCCCGGGTGATCGTCGGCTTGATGCCCGCAGCCCGGGTCAGGGAGCGCACGTCGGAGACCTGCGCGTCGGTCATCAGGGTGACCACGGTGCCCGCCGCACCGGCCCGGGCGGTGCGGCCCGAACGGTGCAGGTAGGCCTTGTGCTCGACCGGCGGGTCGGCGTGCACGACGAGGGTGACGTCATCGACGTGGATGCCCCGGGCGGCGATGTCGGTCGCGACCAGCGTGGTGGCGGCGCCGGACTGGAAGGCGTCGAGGTTGCGCACACGGGCGTTCTGCGCGAGGTTGCCGTGCAGCTCGACGGCGCGGACCCCGGCGGCGTTGAGCTGCTTGGCCAGCTTCTTCGCGCCGTGCTTGGTGCGGGTGAAGACCACGGTGCGGCCGGGCGCCGAACCCAGGTCGGTGAGCACACTGAGCCGGTCGTCGGTGCCGATGTGCAGCACGTGGTGGTCCATCTTGGCCACGGGCGACTGGGCGGAGTCGGCGTGGTGGGTCACCGGCTGGTGCAGGTAGCGCTTGGCCACCACGTCCACGGCCTTGTCCAAGGTCGCGGAGAAGAGCATCCGCTGGCTGCCACGAGGGGTCCGGTCCAGCAGCCGCTTGACGACGGGCAGGAAGCCCAGGTCGGACATGTGGTCGGCCTCGTCCAGCACGGTGACCTCGATCTGGCCCAGGTCGATGTGCCCCTGACCGATGAGGTCCTCCAGCCGGCCCGGGGTGGCGACCAGAACGTCGACGCCGGCCTGGAGGGCGCGCACCTGCGGGTTCTGGTTGACGCCGCCGAAGACGGTCAGTGAGGTCAGGCTGGCGGCCTGGGCCAGCGCGGACAGCGCGTCGTCGATCTGGCGGGCCAGCTCGCGGGTCGGCGCGAGGATCAAGGCGCGGGGGGCACGACCACGGCGACGGGCAGCCCCCGGGTCCTTGAGCAGCCGGGTGACGATCGGCAGCAGGAAGGCGAAGGTCTTGCCCGAGCCGGTGCGGCCCCGACCGAGGACGTCGCGGCCGGCCAGGGAGTCCGGCAGGGTCGCGGCCTGGATGGGGGTGGGGACGGTGATGTCCTGCCGGGCGAGGACGTCGGTCAGCAGGGCGGGCACGCCGAGGTCGGCGAAGCTATGGGGCACAGAAGATCTTTCGAGACGTTGCGGGGTCTCACCCGGCGCGCGGGCCCCGTGGGGAGCGCGACCTTGTCGGCCCGGGCCCGCCGGCAGTGATGCCGTGCGACGGCGCGGAGTGGCCGGTCATGATCGAGCGCCCCGAGGTGAGACGGTGCGGGGCGCTATCACCCAGTCTACCAGCACAGACGCCCGGGCCAGCACAGATGTCCGGCCCGGTCATGCCCGCCGCCGGTCGCCCGGTCCGATCCCGGCCACGTCGGCGGTGCTCGTCGTCTGCTCGTCGTCTGCTCGGCGTCTGCTCGTCGTCCGCCTCAGCCTGGTTCCGTCTGTCCTCGCCGGGTCCGCCAGCGGAAGATGGCGGGCACCAGGTGGGCCAACCCACCCAGGGCGAAGACCACCGCGAGCACCCAGACCCACCAGCCGGCAAGCAGGCCGGCGACGAGGAGCCCGCCGAGCACCAACGCCACCACGAGCTCGCCCACACCCAGCAGCATGCCCAGCACGGGACGACGCCACAGCGCGCGCTCCAGGACCATCCAGGGGAGCCGACCGGTCGGCTCGGTGTCCTGCTCGGCGAGGGAGTCGGCGACGAAGCGCATCCCGCGGGAAGGCTCGACCACCTTGCCGCTCCCCGGGTCGGGGTCGCCGGGACGGGCCTCTGCCAGGCGCGCTGCGATCCCGGGGACCCCGAATCTGGCGGCCGTCTCGGCCAGGAAGCCGGAGGCGTCGGTGGGCTCAGCCATCCACCGTTCGATGGTCAGGTGCTGCTCGGCCGTCATCCCGTCCGGAAGGTTGGGCTCGGAGAGTGGCTCCAGCCGACCGCTGGAGCGGGCGCGGGCCTCCCAGGCGCGGGGCCCGGCGAGCCACTCGGCCAACTCGACGGTGTCGGGGTGTGCGCCCTCGGCGACGACGGGCCGCAGGTGGGGGGTCCATTCCGCGTGCACGCTCAGCCCCTTGTCCTTGGGCCGCTCGACAAAAGCGAACTCCCGGCTGGAGCCCCGCCGGCCCACCACGGCGAAGGGGTAGGCGCCGGTCAGCCGGTGCGGCGGGGCCGCGAGCAACCTGCTCGGTCCGTGACCGGTGGCGGCCACTACCCAGCCGTCCTGGCGATAGACCGTCATCGGCGTCTCCAGGTCGCGAGCGAATGCGGTGGCCGCGACGACGTCGTCGCCGCGGTAGCAGTAGACGACGCGGCTGTCCTGGCCCGGGGTCTTGGCCTCCGCGACGATCTCGTCGACCGGCAGCCAGGGCGGCCCCACCTTGTCCTCCGGCGGGATGAAGGCGACCGTCCGCAGCTCGTCCAGCAATGCCGGGACGAACTCCTCCACCCGCTCACCGGGCTGCGGCGGGCCCCCGTCCGGCGCGACCGCGACCCTTCCCTCGGGGGAGACCGCGAGCCGCAGCTGGACCACGTCGGGGGTGGCCAGCACCTCACCCGGCAGGTACGCGGCCACCAGGCCCCTGCCGCGGACGGTCTCGAGCAGCTCCTCGTCGTGCAGCAGCATCCAGGAGGAGTGCGAGCGGTCCCGCATGAGCTCCACGGTCAGCTCCAGCCAGCCCAGAGGGCCGGCCGCGGGCTCGGTCGGAAGGTCCGTGCCGTCGGCCTGACCCGGACGGTTCTCGGAGACGCTCACCGGACGAGCCTAGCCAGCGGGAGGGCCGTGTCTGCATGGCGTCGGCAGGGTGTCGAGGACCCCCCGGTGGTGTCCCTCGACGCGTCGGGTATTTTGCGGGGGATCAGGTGTGGGTCGGCCCGCATCACCGCCGGCGAAGGAGGCATGCCGTGCCGGAAGCCCTGGCTCGGATGGACTCGACCGACCGTGCCTACCGCGCCGTGCTCGACCTCATCGTGCGCGGCGACCTGGTGGGCGGGGACCGCATCCCTGAACAGACGGTAGCCGAGCTGGCGTCGGTGAGCAGGACACCGGTGCGCGCCGCGCTGAGCAGGCTCGCGGCGCAGGGGGTCGTGCGGCTGTCGCCAAACCGGGGCGCGGAGGTCCTCGACTTCTCCACCGACGACGCCTTGTCGCTCTTCGACCTGCGCGCCAAGCTCGAGAGCGAGGCCTGCCGACTGGCCGTGCCGCGGTTGGCGGCCGACCAGGTCGACGAGCTCAAAGACCTGTCCCGGCGGATGCGTGAGCTGGTGGCGGCACCCGAGGTCGAGTACTCCGAGGTGGGCAAGCTCAACGATCGCTTCCACCGGATCCTGGTGCGGGGCAGTGGCAACCGGCACCTGGTGCTCTCCCTGCAGTCGGTCGTGGTCCCCGCAGCGGTGATCCGCACCTTCAGCCGCTACACGCCCGAGGCGATGCAGCGCAGCATGAACCATCACGACGAACTCATCGCCGCCGTGGAGGCCAGTGACCCCGACTGGGCCGAGGCGTGCATGCGCACCCACATCCTGGCCGGCCGCAGCGCCTACCTGCAGGCGGAGGCGAGGGGGGTTACCGAGCTGTCCTGATCAACCGGCCGCCCGGGTTCGGGGTGCCTTTCGGCCGACCCCGTTCTCGAGCCGCCAGCCGGTCCCTAGTCCGGCCACTCGGCGGCTGCCAGGTCGGCCCGTGTGCCGCCGCGCGAGACGAACGAGCTGCGCGGGAAGCCGGTCACGGCATACACCCGTTCGGCGATCGCCCGGACCTTCTCCAGGTCGATCCCGGTGCGGATCCCCATCCCGGCCAGCAGATGGACAAGGTCCTCGGTGGACATGTTGCCCAGCACCGTCGGGTCGCCGGGGAACCACATGTCGCCGCCGAGCCCCGCGAAGGAGGTCTCCAGCCAGTCCGCACCTGCTGAGAGCGCGGCCAGGGCGTTGGCCGGCGCGAAGCCGTTACGGTTGTGCAGGTGCGCGCCGACGGACAGGCCAGGGAAGGCCCGCTGGGCAGCGCGGATCCCGTCATACAGCTCCCGCGGGTGCTCCTGGCCGGTGGTGGTGGCCAGGTAGACCCCGGTCGCCCCAGCCTCCACGGCGGCCGCGACGACCCGGTGCCGGCTCTCCCGGGAGACCTCCCCGTAGCTGGGTGAGAAGAAGGCGCAGGCCACGGCCACCACCAGCTCCTGGCCGGCGCCCCGGGCCACCTCGCCGATCGCGGGAAGGTCGGCCAGCAACTCCTCGGTCCGTCTGCCCTGGTTCTTCAAGGCCATGCCGTCCTCGGCCGGGATCACGACGGTGATCTCGTCGAGCTCACACTCGGCCGCCCGCTGGGCGCCACGCAGGTTGGGAGCCAGGCCCCGGTAGCGGACCTGCGGGTCCCGCGGCACCCGCGCCAGCAGCTCCTCGGCGTCGGCCAGCTGCGGCAGGACCTTGGGGTGGGCGAAGGAGCACACCTCGATCTCCCGCACGCCGGCGTCAATCAGGTCCTCGACGATCCCCAGCTTGGTGTCCAGCGGCAGAGGCTCGGCCACCGCCTGCAGACCGTCCCGAAGGCCGACCTCGACGACCCGCGCGGACTCCGGCAGACCCCACATCACCGGATGACCCCGTCCTCGCGCAGCCCGGGCAGCCGGTCCGCAGCGACGCCGGCCTGCTGCAGCACCTCATCGGTGTGGCGGCCCAGCGTTGGGCCGGTCCAGCGGATCCGCGAGTCGGTGCGGCTGAGCCGGGGGAAGGCGTTCTGCATGTGGATGCTGCCCTGGTCGGGCCGCTCCACCTCCACGATGGACTCCCGTGCCTGGAACTGGGGGTCGACCAGCATGTCCGCGACGCGGAAAGTCTTGCCGACCGGGACGGCGTGCTCGTTGAGCAGGTCAATCAGCTCCTGGGCGGTATGCCGCAGGGTGAACCGGGCCACGATCTCGTCCAGCTCGGCCTGGAGCTCGCCCCGGGCGGCGTGCGTGCTGAACCGCTCCTGGTCAGCAAGCCCGGGCTCACCCATGGCCTGGGCCAGCCGCCGGAAGACCGTGTCCTGGTTGGCGGCGACGATGACCCACTGCCCATCTGCGGTGGGGTAGACGTTGCTGGGGGCGATCTTGGGCAGGATCGCCCCGGTGCGCTCCCGCTGCACCCCGCCCACCGTCCAGTCCGGCACCAGGGCCTCCATCACGCCCAGCACCGACTCGTAGATCGAGGCGTCCACGACCTGACCCCGGCCGCTGCGGGTGCGCTCGTGCAGGGCGGCCAGCGCGCCGAGAGCGGCGAACATGCCGGCAAGGCTGTCGCCGATGGAGATGCCGACGCGGGCGGGAGGCTGGGCGGGGTCCCCGACGACGTGCCGCAGTCCGCCCATCGCCTCACCGATTGAGCCGTACCCCGGGCGGGTGGCGTAGGGGCCGGTCTGGCCGAAGCCGGAGACCCGGACCATGATCAGGCCGGGGTTGTCCGCGCCCAGCGTGTCGTAGTTCAGTCCCCACTTCTCCAGCGAGCCGGGACGGAAGTTCTCGATGACGATATCCGCGGTGGCGATGAGCTGCCGGGCCAGTTCCTGCCCCCGCTCGTCGCGCAGGTCGAGCGCGACCGACTTCTTGTTGCGGCCGAGGACCGACCACCACAGCGAGTCTCCCTCGACCCTCGCCTGTCCCCACTGCCGCATCGGGTCACCGGTGCGCGGCTCCTCGATCTTGATCACCTCGGCGCCGAGGTCACCCAGCACCTGGCCGCAGAACGGCCCGGCGATGAGCTGGCCCATCTCGACCACG
This sequence comes from Ornithinimicrobium pratense, assembly GCF_008843165.1. Taxonomy (NCBI): domain Bacteria; kingdom Bacillati; phylum Actinomycetota; class Actinomycetes; order Micrococcales; family Ornithinimicrobiaceae; genus Ornithinimicrobium; species Ornithinimicrobium pratense. The sequence goes on from NZ_CP044427.1 coordinate 1,294,857, forward strand.
CGCACCCCCTCCAGCGGTCCACCCACCGACGTCTCTCCCGGCTCCGTGGTCGCCTCGTCCTGCTCCATGCACTGTCTCCTGATCTCCTGGTTCGTCTCGCTGACGTGCGACATGCTGCCCTGAGGTGAGGTTGCACGTTGTATACAACCGGAGTATACATATCCGATGTCTCCGGTTATCAGGGCCGAAGCGGAACTGGGGCGTATACATAGCAGCGTTGCAGCGTCAGCAGGAGGAACGATGAAGTCCACTGACCAGAGCGGGCAGCCCGTGCAGGGCGAGCCCGTCGAGGCAGCGTCGGCATCCCGGGGCATCCTGGGTCTGCCTGCGCCGGCGTTCATCGCGCTGACGGTCGTGGTGCTGGTCACCACAACCCTCTCGCCCGAGGGGACGGGGATGACGGCCGCCTTTGCGGTCGCGATGACCATGGGCGGCGTGCTGATGTGGGTGGGCAGCAAGATCCCCGGGTTCAACTTCATCGGTGGGGGCGTGATCCTGTGCATCCTCGTCCCGGCGGTCGTCCAGTATCTCGGGCTGTTCCCGCAGAACCTGGAGACACTCATCTCCAGCTTCTACAGCACCTCCGGATTTGGTGAGTTCGTCGTCGCGGGCCTGATCACCGGCAGCATCCTGGGGATGCCGCGCACCATGCTGATCAAGGCCGGGTCGCGGATCATCGCGCCGATCGTGGCCGTCATCGCAGGCTGCTTCCTCATTCTCGGGCTGATCGGCGAGCTGGTCGGCATGGGCGCCGGTTACACCATCTTCTTCATCGTCGGTCCCGTCCTGGGCGGCGGAGTGGCCGCCGGCGCGATTCCGATCTCGGAGATCATCGCCGGCCAGAGCGGCGGCGACCCGGGCATCTACCTCACCGCGCTGGTGCCCGCCGTGGCCGTGGCGAACATCTTCTGCATCATCGCCGCCGGCGGGATGAACGCCTGGGGCAAGAAGGTGGGGGACCGTTACCCGGGCTTCAACGGCAACGGCGCGCTGGCCCGGGGGGTCGAGGTGGGTCTTGAGGAGTCCAAGAGCCGCAAGGTCCCCACCGAGGTCGCGATCAGGTCCGCGATCACCGGCTTCATCCTCGCCGGCATCCTGTTCGTGGTCGCCAACTACCTGAGCTCGCTCCTGCCGCAGCTGCACGCCTATGTCTTCCTCATCCTCATCTGTGCGGCGCTGAAGATCTTCGCCCCGTTGCCCGGCTACGTCGAGGAGGGCGCGGACCTCTGGTAGGTCTTCGTCGCCAACTCGATGATCCCGGCGATCCTGGTCTCGCTCAGCGTGGTGGCCATCAACATCTCCGAGGTGCTGACACTGCTGTCCGACCCGGGCTACCTGCTGATGACCCTGGCTGCGGTCCTGCTCGCGATCGTCCTCGCAGGGGTCGTCGGCTGGCTGGTCCGCCTCCACTTCATCGAGTCGGCCGTCTCGGCCGGTCTGGGGCTGGCGGACTTCGGCTCCAGCGGTGATCTGGCCGTGCTGCAGGCCTCACAACGGCTCAACCTGCTGCCGTTCCTGTCCATCTCCTCACGGATCGGTGGCGGCCTGGTGCTGTTGACGCTGTCTGTCCTGGCCCCGATCCTGCTCTAGAGCCCGGAGGAGCTGCCCGCCCCGCCGGTGCCGGCAGTTCATGAAAGCCTGTGGGTATGCAACTGCCGCATCCTGACATCGACCCTGACGGCCTGGTGGAGTTCTCGGTCGTCTTCACCGACCGCTCGCTGAACCACATGTCCGCCCGCTTCGTGAGCAGCATGCAGAGCCTCCTGGAGGACCTGCGCACGACCTACTCCGCCTCCTCGGTCGCGCTTGTGCCCGGTGGTGGCTCCTACGCGATGGAGTCGGTCGCGAGGCAGGTAGCCACCGGCAAGCCGGTGCTGGTCCTGCGCAACGGGCTGTTCTCCTACCGCTGGTCCCAGATCCTGGAGGCCGGTGCGATCACCCAGGACGTGACCGTGCTGAAGGCCGCCCCCGTGGACGACGCGCCGCAGGCCGCGTGGGCCCCCGCCCCTATCGAGGAGGTCGTGGCGGCCATCGAGCGGACCCGCCCGGCCGTCGTCTTCGCACCGCACGTTGAGACCGCCTCGGGCATCCTGCTGCCCGACGACTACCTCCGAGCCGTGGCCGATGCCACGCACGAGGCCGGCGGCATCTTCGTGCTGGACTGCGTCGCCTCCGGGCCGTTGTGGGTGGACATGGAGACCCTGGGCGTCGACGTGCTGGTCAGCGCGCCGCAGAAGGGCTGGAGCGGGACCCCCGCCACCGGCTACGTGTTGCTGCGGGAGCGTGGCCGGGCTGCCGTGGAGGCCGGCACCTCCACCAGCTTCGCCCTCGACCTGCGGGCCTGGCTGGACGTCAGCGACGCCTATGTCACCGGCGCCACCCCATACCGCGCCACCCTGCCCACCGACGCCATCGCCCGCAACGCCGAGGTCGCCCGCGAGACGGTGGAGCGCGGCCTGGAGCCGCTGCGCAAGGCCCAGGAGGATCTCGGTGGCCGCGTACGGGCGCTGCTGGCGGAGCGCGGTTTCGCCTCGGTGGCCGCGCCGGAGTACGCCGCACCCACCGTCGTGGTCGTCCACACCGAGGACCCAGAAATCCAGTCCGGGGCGGCGTTCAAACCCCTGGGGCTGCAGGTCGCGGCCGGGGTGCCGCTCTTCTGCGGCGAGCGCGAGGGCTGGTCGACGGTCCGGCTCGGGCTGTTCGGTCTGGACAAGCTGGACGACGTCGACGCGACGGTGGCCCGGCTCAAGAGGGCGTTGGACCAGCTCAGCCGCTGACTCGCCCGACGCTGCACAGAACTCGGCCAGCTGGTGCCGGTCAGGCGTCCGTGAGCGGTCTGGACGGTCGCGTCAGGTCTCCTTCGGGTCCTGGCTCCAGGCCACGGATCAGGCACCTCAGTCCGAGCTCGAAGCTGTCCTCGTCGATGCGCGTCGCCTCCGACCGGAGCCGGTGCGCGCCCTGGGTCAGGTGCGGATAGCGGTTGAGGTAGACCTGGACGTCGTCGGCGAAGCCGGACGCGAACGGGGTGGAGGCCGAGCCGATGACGAGGTACTTGACCATCCCCGAGATCTCCGTGGCCCGACGCGGCGCCCAGCCCGAGGCCAGCAGCCCGCCGTGGACGGCGTCAGCCATGGCGAGGAAGGTCTCCCTGCGCTGGGTGCCGGAGGCGATGAGCGGTACCGCGCCGGGGTGCGCCATCAGCGCCGCACGGTAGGAGCGCCCCCAGGTCAGCAGGCCTTCGCGCCAGCCGCGCTCGAACCCGGAGGTGTCGACGTCGGCCACCAGGAGGTTCGCCACCGCGTCCAGGACGTCGTCCTTGGTGGGGAAGTGGCCGTACAGCGAGGCGGCCTGCACGCCGAGCTGCTCGGCCAGCCGACGCATCGTCACCGCGCCCAGGCCGTCCTCGTCGATGAGCGCCAGCGCGGCGTCGCGGATCCGGCCCCGGGTCAGCGCGGGGGTGCGGGACCTGGCCATCGTGCTCTCCTGTCTGGACGCTGAGTAGAAGGTGCGTAGAAGGGCGACGGTTTGCCGGAGCCTAACACTGTTCGGTAGGCTGCCGAACAATGTTAGGTGAGGCCGACCCGGGAGTAGCCATGGCACCGAAGACAGCTGTTGCCCCGCTGGACCTGTTCGCCATCGACCAGCTCGTGGACGAGGAGGATCGGGACATCCAGCGGACCGTCCAGGAGCTGGTGACCCAGCGGATCAAGCCGCACCTGGCGCAGTGGTACGAGGCCGGACACGTGCCGGTCCGCGAGCTCGCCCCTGAGCTTGGCTCGTTGGGGCTGCTGGGGATGCACCTGGAGGGGTACGGCTGCGCCGGGACCAGCGCGACCGCATACGGGCTGGCCTGTCTGGAGCTGGAGGCCGGCGACTCCGGCATCCGCTCGCTGGTCAGCGTCCAAGGCTCGCTGGCGATGTTCGCGATCTGGCGGTGGGGCTCGGAGGAGCAGAAGCAGGAGTGGCTGCCGCGGATGGCGGCCGGCGAGGCGATCGGCTGCTTCGGCCTGACCGAGCCCGACTTCGGCTCCAACCCGGGAGGTATGCGGACCCGCGCCGTGCGTGACGGTGACGACTGGGTGCTCACCGGCAACAAGATGTGGATCACCAACGGCTCGGTCGCCGACGTGGCCGTGGTCTGGGCACAGACCGACGAGGGTGTCCGGGGCTTCGTCGTCCCGACCGGCACCCCGGGCTTCTCCGCGCCCGAGATCCATCGCAAGCTCTCGCTGCGCGCGTCGATCACCAGCGAGCTGGTCCTGGACGGGGTGCGGGTGCCCGCCGGCGCGGTCCTCCCCGAGGTCCGCGGCCTCAAGGGCCCCCTGTCCTGCCTGAACGAGGCACGCTTCGGCATCGTCTTCGGCGCGGTGGGGGCCGCCCGCGACAGCCTGGAGGCGACGATCCGCTACGCCCAGGAGCGGGACATCTTCGACAAGCCACTGGCCGCCTACCAGCTCACCCAGGCCAAGCTCGCCGACATGGGTCTGGAGCTGGGCAAGGCGATGCTGCTGGCGCTGCACCTGGGGCGGCTGAAGGACGAGGGCACGCTGGTCCCAGACCAGATCTCCCTGGGCAAGCTCAACAACGTCCGCGAGGCCATCAAGATCGCCCGCGAGTGCCGCGCCATCATGGGGGCTGCGGGCATCACCCTGGAGCACCCGGTCCTGCGGCACGCCAACAACCTGGAGTCGGTGCTGACCTACGAGGGCACCTCCGAGGTGCACCAGCTGATCATCGGCCAGGCACTGACCGGGCACTCCGCCTTCCGCTGACGGTGGTCCCGACGGCTCAGGAGTCCTCGGGCCAGTTGTCGCGCACCGCGGCCCCGCCCTCGACGATGTCCTCCGGCTCGAACTCGGTCCAAGAGTCCCGCGGGCGGTAGCCGAGGTCGAGCATCGTGTTGGTCAGGTCCCAGCGCCGGTTGGGGTTGTCGGAGATGGCGTAGTAGAGCCCGAAGGTAACTTCGGCTTCGATCGCCCGGCGGAAGACCTGCTCGGTGTCGTCCTGGCTCAGCCACATCGCGCGCAGCACGTCCTCGTCGACGAGGGTCGGGTCGCCGGACATCCACCCGATGCGCAGCGCGATGAAGTCCAGACCGTGCTGGTCGTGGTAGTACCTGCCCAGGATCTCGCCGAAGGCCTTGGAGACGCCGTAGAGGGAGTCGCCGCGGGGCAGGTGGTGGGGGTAGACCGGCCACTGCTCATGACGGTCGTACATGCCCATCGCGTGGTTGCTGGAGGCGAACACCACGCGGCGCACCCCGTGCTCGCGGGCCGCCTCCAGCACATTGCGCAGGCCGATGATGTTTGCGCCGAGCACGTCCTCCCAGGCGGAATCCGGTGAGGCTGAGCCAGCCAGGTGCAGCACGGTGTCGACCCCGTCCATCAGCGCCCTGACCTGCTCATAGTCCTCCAGGTCGGCCTCCTGCAGCTGCTCCTCCTGCTCCTGGGTGCGCGGGGTGCGCCCGTGCTGGACCAGCTCGTAGTCGTCGCGGAGTCGCTCGGCGAGCAGCAGCCCGATCTCTCCGGTGGCACCTGTGATGAGGACACGTCGTGACATCGCTCCAGTCTGCGCCAGCAGCACGGGGGCCGCGAGCGCGGGCTACAGGAGCAGGAGCAGGCAGAGGGGGACGACCAGGGCGATGCCGGTCGAGATGGCCGACAGGCCCACCACCGCCAGCGGCAGGGGGAACAGCGTGCTGACCCGGATGTCCAGCCCCAGACCGAACATCCCGGCGGCCAGCAGGAAGGTGCCCAAGCTCGTGATGGGGTCGAGCGCGGCCTGCGGGAGCAGACCGACGGAGCGGGCAAGCGCCATCAGCACGAAGCCGACGAGGAACCACGGGACGAAGGCGCGCAGCCGCACAGGTGAGGTGCCCCCCGACGGCCGGGCTGGTCACCGGTGTCCTGGTGACTGTCGTCCGGGCCCCCGCCACGCAGGCGGACCCGCTCGCGGCGCAGCGCGCCCAGGTAGGCCAGGACGAGCAGGGCCACCCGGCCCAGCTTGACGGTGGTGGCCGCGGTGAGGGCGACGCCGGCCGCGCCCCCGACCAAGGATGCAGCGACGACGACCTGGGCCACCTCATGGATGCTGGCACCCACCCAGATGCCCACCTCTTCTGGCCCGAGGTCCAGCACGGTGCCGAGGAAGGGCACGGTGAAGGTCATCACGGTCCCGAAGATGGTGACCATCGCCAGCGCCAGGGCCACGTCCTGGTCCCGGCGCCGGATGCTGCCCTCCACCGCCGCGATCGCCGCCGCCCCGCAGATGGAGAAGCCCGCGGCCGTCAGCGTCACCAGGCCCCGGGGGAGACCGAGCCGGTCCCCGATGAGACAGGTGAGGGTGAAGACGGCGACCACGGTGACGACGATGACCAGGAGGCCGGTGAGGCCGAGCGCCGCCAGCGCGGACCATGACAGCAGGGCCCCCAACGCCACGATGCCGAGGCGCAGCAAGGTCTTGGCGGCCTTCTGCACGCTCTTGCGTCCCTGGTCCGCCATGATGGGGCTGTTCGCCACCAGGATGCCCAGGACCATGGCCCACAGCAGCGGGCTGACGGTGGGGACCAAGCGGCCGATGAGCACCGCGGCGAGGGCTGCGAGGACGGCGGGCCAGGCGTCGAGCACGGGCCGGAGGCTGGGCAGGGTCAGCACCGAACTCACAGCCTCTCCCGATCAGGGGCCGGCGGTCGGGGGCCCGCTCGGCTCGTCGTCCGGGCGTCATTGTGCATCCGTCCAGAGTGCCGGGCCAACTTTGTTGCGTAGGGTGAGCAGATGCCAACGTTGTGCGTGCAGGCGGACGGGCCCTGGGACGGTGTGGGGTGACCCGCACGCTGGTGCTCATGCGGCACGGGAAGTCGGACTGGTCGGTCAACGTCAGCGACCAGGACCGACCGCTCACCGAGCGTGGCCGTCGCCAGGCGACCGAGGCCGGGAGGTGGCTGGAGCGCCACGGCGGTGCCCTTGACCTCGCCCTTGTCTCGCCGGCCGAGCGGGCCAACACTGCCTGGACACTGGCCGCGGCCGAGCTCTCCGAGCCGCCCCCGGTGCGCAGCGAGCGGGGTGCCTACACCTTCGACGGGCTCGACCTGCTGGCGCTCGTGCGCTCTTTGGGCCAGGAGCGCCGGGTCGTCCTGGTCGGTCACAACCCGGCGTGCGAGGAGATGGTGGAGCTGCTGACCGGGCAGCGGCCGGAGATGAAGACCTCCGCGCTGGCGGTCATCGAGCTGCCGGACTGGCGCTCGCCGGGCACGCTGGTGACGCACGGCCGCCCACCGTCCTGACCCCTCACGGCCCGTCGAGCGGCTCAGTGCAGGTGGCTCAGGGCAGGCGCTCGCCCTTCATCAACGCCGACTTGTAGATGTTGGAGATGACGGTGCCGTCCAGCCAGGTGGTCAGGCGCCCGGCAGTTGCGTCCAACGCGCGGCGGGCGTCGGCGCCGAGGTCCACGCCAGGGGCAGGCACGACCCGGACGACACCCTCGGGGTCCTGCACCCAGGCTCCGACCACCTGGCCGTCCCACCAGGCCGTGGTGCCGCCGTTGCCGTTGCTGTCGAAGAGGTATGCCGTGCGCCGCGGGTCCAGGTAGAAGTCCCGCTCCTTCCACCCCATCGTCGTCGGGTCCAGGCTCGGCAGCAGCGCCGCCCACGGTTCGACGTCGGGCGCCTCCTCCAGGTCGTCGGGCAGCAGCCACCCCGTCCGGCCCCGCTCCAGCCCCACCTCGACGGCATCGACGTCTGCCAGAGCGGTGCGCGCGGCGGTCTTGGTCGAGCCCAGCCACCACTGCACGTCCTCCAGGGTGCCGGGCCCGAAGGTGCGCAGCCACCGGCGCACCAACTCGGCATACCCCTCCCGCGAGGATGCCGGCGTCACCGGTGCGCCGAGCCATTCGGCGCCCAGCGTCCAGGTGGGGCGGGAGGTGCGCCAGTGGCCGTCGCCCCGGCCACGTACGATCAGGCCCTCCGCTCCCAGCGTGGTGAGCACGCGGGGCGCGATGTGCAGCGTGCCGCCGTACTTCCTGTCCAGGGCGTAGGTGACGGTCCCGGCGAGCGCGGGCAGCTCCTCGCGCAGCTGCCGGGCGGTCCGGGGACCGGTGCTGCCCAGGTGGTCCAGGACCGCGGCGCAGGCCTGCTCGAGCCAGGCCTGGCCATCGGGCGCGATGCCGTACTGCTCCACGTCGCGAGCGACCAACCGGCGCTGTTCGGCGGCCACCCGGGCCGCGGCGCTGCCCAGGGCGGCAGGCAGCAGGTCGCGTGGAAAGGCGAAGAGCGTGCGCCGCATCGCGAGCTGCTTGACGACGCTGCGCTCCTCGTACAGCGCCCGCTCGACCTCGGTGACCGGCTGATCGGTCCGGGCCTGCACTGCGAGGTGGACGCTGGAGGCCTCGGTCGCGTGCAGCACGGTCATGGCGCGGGTGGCGGCCAGGGTGTCGCGAACCCGGTGGTCCGGATGCAGGGCGTGCCGTCGGGCCAGGCGCGCCCGGCGCTCCCGGTCGGTGACGAGGCGGTCAGGTGTGCTCACGGGGCCAGCATGGCCGACGGCCGGTCGCGCCGCAGCCCTTTGGCACGATGTCGGCATGAGCGAGCCGATCGACCGCGCCCGGTTGCGCGAGGCGGTCGAGGCGGGGGAGTGGCTCGCGCCGCGCGCCCGGCAGGTGCTCGACCACCGGGAGTCGACGCTGTCGCAGGCGACGGCAGCCAGCCAGCAGCTGCTCTCCGCCGCTGTGGACCTGCGCCAGGGTGCGCTGCGCTGGCAGGTGCTGCCGCTCGGTCCGAGGGACGGCGACCGGTTGGGGCAGCTGGCCCAGGCCGGGGGGCTGACCCGGCTGACCCCCGAGCAGGAGAGCGCGGTCCGGGAGCTGGCGCAGGACGTGCCCGAGGCGGTCGAGCAGACCCGGGTGCTGCGCGGGCTGCGGCGCGTCTTCTCCCTGCCGCGGCAGCGCGAGGCGGCCGAGCCGGTCGCGCGCAAGCTGCTCGAGGGGTATGCCGTGTGGGGCGGTGAGCAGGTCGGGCAGCTGCTGGACCAGATGGAGGCCCAGGCCCGCGAGCCGGTGTTCCCCGTAGCACTGGAGCAGGCGCTCTCCCCTGCGTTGGGGCTGGTGGGCAGGCTCGACCCAGCCGGGCGAGCAGGGCCCGGCGGGGCCCGTAGGGCCACCCCGCCACGGCGGCAGGCCGTGGTCCAGGTCGGGGAGCTGGCGGCCCTGCCCGCAGCGGTCCGCCTGGTCGCCCCGGTCATCGCCGAGGAGCCGGCGGCCCGGCAGGCCGCTCTCGGCGCGGGTGAGGCCGTGCGGGCGGCGGCCGCGGCCCGGCTGCTGGCGCAGATGCCGGTCGACCGGCTCCGCGAGGCGACCCGGGAACGGCTGCGCGTGGGTGCCCTTGTGGATGCCGGCATCACCACGGTGGGCGCGGCGCTCGACCAGGGGCACCGGTTACACCGCATCGACGGCGTGGGGGAGCTGACCGCACGCCGGATGCTTGGCGCCGCGAGGACCCTGCGCGGCTTGGCCGAGGACGACGCCGCGGTCATCATCGACCCGCACGACCGCACGCCGGAGGCGGCACGCCTGCTGACCGCGCTGCATACCTGGGAGGTGGTGCGGCAGGCGGCCAAGGCGACCGACCTGGTGGCGCTGGCCCAGACCCTGCAGCCGTTCGCCGACCGGTTGGACGGGGCCACCCACAGCCATCTGGCGGTCCTCAGCGACGGACCCACCGCGGGGGACCTGCAGGCCCTCGCCCAGCCGCTGCTGGAGCAAGCGAGGGACCTGCGGGCCGCGCTGCGGCAGGCCGGCGATGACGATCCGTGGGCCGACTTCCGGCGCCGGCCGGCGGACTACTACGCCCTGCTGTCCGAGTTGGGCCTGGTCGAGGAGACCGGCACCTACGGAGACCTGCCCGGCGACGTCGTCGAGGCCGTCCGCGCCCAGGACCTGGACACCAGCCTCCTGCACGTCTCCCTGCGCGGCTACCAGAGCTTCGCCGCCCGGTTCGCGCTCGTGCAGCGCAAGGTGCTCATCGGCGACGAGATGGGCCTGGGCAAGACGATTGAGGCGCTGGCGGTGCTGGCCCACCGCGCGGCAGAGGGCGGCCGCTGGTTCCTCGTCGTGTGCCCGGCGGCGGTGGTGAGCAACTGGGTGCGCGAGGTGGGGCAGCGCACGGACCTGGTCGCTCGCAGGGTGCACGGGCTCCGTCGGGGGAAGCACTGGACCGCTGGCGGACGGACGGAGGGGTGGCGGTGACCACCTACGAGACGCTCGGCCTGGTGTGGCAGGAGCTGGACGGTTTCGAGCTGGACGGGTTCGTCGTCGACGAGGCGCACTACGTCAAGAACCCCGCCGCCCAGCGCTCGCAGCGCGTGGGTGCCCTGGTGGCGCGGACACAGCACGTGGTGCTGCTGACCGGGACCCCGCTGGAGAACCGGAGCTCCGAGTTCGAGGCGCTCGTGGGCTACCTGCGCCCCGACCTGCTCGAGGGCGGGGAGCCCTCGGCCGCGGACTTTCGGCGCGCGGTGGCGCCGGTCTACCTGCGCCGCAACATCGAGGACGTGCTCGTGGAGCTGCCCGAGCTGGTCGAGGTCGATGAGTGGCTGGAGCTGTCCCCGGCCGACGAGACGGCCTACCGGGACGCCGTCGCCGAGGGCAACTTCATGGCGATGCGCCGCGCCGCCTTCGCCGCCGGAGGCAGCTCGGCCAAGCTTCAGCGGCTGGTCGAGCTGGTGGTGGAGGCCGAGGACAACGGCCGGCGGCTGCTGGTCTTCTCCCACTTCCGCGACGTGCTCGACCAGGTGGCGCAGGCCCTGCCGGGGCCGGTCTACGGCCCGATCACCGGGTCGGTGCCAGCCGCCGAGCGGCAGCGGATCGTCGACGACTTCTCCGGCGCCGAGGGCGGCGCGGCCTTGGTCGCCCAGATCCAGGCCGGCGGCGTGGGGCTGAACATCCAGGCCGCCTCCGTCGTCGTCCTGTGTGAGCCCCAGGTCAAGCCCACGACTGAGTGGCAGGCCGTGGCCCGGGCCCGCCGGATGGGCCAGCTGGAGACGGTGCAGGTGCACCGGTTGCTCGCCGAGGACAGCGTGGACGAGCGGATGGTGGAGATCCTGTCGGGCAAGAGTGAGATCTTCCACCAGTTCGCCCGCGTCAGCGAGACCGCCCAAGCCGCGCCGGAGGCCTACGACGTGAGCGAGACCGACCTGGCCCGGCGGGTGGTGGCGGCCGAGCGGCAGCGGCTCTTCCCCGACGGAGTGCAGGTCCCAGCTGAGCCTCAGTGCCCGCCCGCGAGCTGATGCACGGCGCCCCGGTAGACGGCGGGCACCCGGGCCGCGGCCGGGACGATGAGCCGGCGGATGGCGGGCTGGCCGGAGACGGCCAGCAACCCGCGGGTCAGCAGCGTGCTCCGGCGCCCCAGGGCAGGGGCCCGACGTGCGTACTGCGCCGGCGACCCGGCCAGCACGGCGTCTACGGCGGCGAAGGCCTGGGCGGTGCCCAGCGTCAACCCCTCCCCGGTGAGAGCATCCACATACCCTGCGGCGTCACCCACCAGCAGCACCCGGCCCCGGACCATGGACCGCACGCGCTGGCGCAGCGGCCCAGCACCCCGGACTGCCGAGGTCTGCTCGCTGCCGGCGAGTCGCCAGGCCAGTTCGGGGAAGCTCCGCCACGTCGGGTCCCAGCGGCCCGGTGGTCGGCACAGCAGGGCCACGCCCACCAGGTCGTCGGCGACCGGGGTGACGTAGGCCTCTGCGTTCCGGCTCCAGTGCACCTCGACCGCGTCGCTCCACGGCGCCACGGCGTAGTGGGCGCGCAGCCCGAACCGCCGTGGGAGCCGGGCCGGCCGCTCCAGCCCCAGGGCCCGGCGGGTGGGGGAGTGCAGCCCGTCGGCAGCCACCACGAAGGGCGCCGTGCGCTCCTGGCCGTCCGAGGTGCGGACCCGGGCCGGCCGGGCGTGGTCCCGTGGGTCGCCGGGCTCGATCCCGATCATCCGGGTATGCCGGACCTGCACCCCTGCCCGGTCGGCCGCCTCGAGCAGGGCGGCGTGCAGGACGGTGCGCCGGACGCCGAGCCCAGGCCGGGTCAGCGGGGCGCTGACCCGATGCCGCCCGTCGGTGTAGACGATGCTGGCCAGGTCGTGACCGTTCGGCGCGGCGCCCACCTGCGCGAGCCGCTCCCGTGCGGCCGGCATCAGGCCCTCCCCGCATGCCTTGTCGACCGGGCCATGGCGGGGCTCGAGCACGGTGACCGTCAGGCCGGCGTCCGCGGCGCGCAGGGCGACGACCAGACCCACCGGGCCACCGCCGACGACGAGTAGGTCCACGTCAGGTCAGCTGCCGCAGTGCCCGGTCCTCGACGCGGATCCGGACGGTCAGCAACCAGGCGTTGAGGACGGTGAAGACGGCGGCGGTGACCCAGGCCCCGTGCACCAGCGGCAGCGCGACACCCTCCAGCACCACGGCGACGTAGTTCGGGTGAGGCAGCCAGCGGTAGGGGCCGCGCTCGACCCGCTCGCCCCCCGGGACGACGATGACGCGCGTGTTCCACGCCCGGCCCAGCACGAGGATGCACCACCAGCGCAGCCCCTGGGCGATCAGCACGGCCGCGAGCATGCTCCAGCCCAGGGCCGGCACCCAGGGCCGGTCCAGCCACCACACCTCGGCCAGCGCACCCGCCAGGAGCGCGATGTGCAGCAGGACCATCGGCCGGTAGTGTCCCTGGCCCGACTCCACTCCGCCACGGGCCAGCGCAGCCCGGGCGTTGCGCGTGGAGATGACCAGCTCGGCGAGCCGCTCCAGGGCTACCAGCCCGACCAGCAGCGTGAACCACTGCTCGCTGCTCACCCCGCAGCCCTCGTCGGCTCCGGCCGCGACCACGGGGCCTGCAGCAGCACCGTCTCCAGGCAGAAGCCCGGACCCATCGCCATGAGCAGACCGTGGCTGCCAGGGGCCGGCGGATGGTCGGCCAGGGTGTCGGCGAGCACGTGCAGGACCGAGACCGAGGAGAGGTTGCCGATCCGGTGCAGCGAGCGCCAGGTGACCCCGAGCGCCTCGTCGTCCACCTCCAACGCCGCGGCCAGCGCCTGCAGCACCTTGGGCCCGCCGGGGTGGGCCACCCACCAGCCGATGTCCTCGCGGGTCAGTCCATGCCGGGCCAGGTGCTGGTCGACGTCCTCCCGCACGTGCTCCCGGACCAGGTCCGGCACCTCGGTGCCGAGCACGATGCGCAGGCCGGAGGCTCCCACGTCCCACCCCATCGCCCCGGCGGTGTCGGCATACATCCGGCTGCGGCTGCTGACCACCTGCACCGGTGCGCCACCCCCCGGCAGGGCGTGCCGCTGGGCGGCCCGGTCCCCGAGCATGACGACGGCGGCCGCCCCGTCGCCGAAAAGACCGCTGGCGACCAGATTGGCGGTGGAGTCGTCGTCCTGCTGCAGGGTCAGGCTGCACAGCTCGACGGCCAGCAGCACCGCGACCCCGTCGGGCTCCCCGGCGAGCCACTCCCGCACCCGAGCCACGCCGGCGGCGCCGCCCACACAGCCCAGCCCGGCCAGGGGCAGACGACGCAGGTCGGGCCGGAACGGCAGCCGGGCCATCAGCCGCGCGTCCAGGGAGGGGACCGCGATGCCGGTCACCGTGGTGGAGACGATCAGGTCCACGTCCTGGGCTCGGAGGCTGGCCGCGGCCAGGGCGTCGGTCACGGCCCGCTCGGCCAGGTCGGTCCCGACCTGCACGAAGGCGTCGTTGGCGGTGCCGAAGTCGAGGGTGAGGTGCTCGTAGTCCTCCAGCGGAAACGCCAGGTGCCGGGTGGCCACGCCTGCGTTGGCGTGCAGCCGCTGCAGCACGGCGGTGCGGACCGGGTCCAGGCCGATGACGCGAGCGAGTGTGGCCGTCAGCTCGTGCTGGGGGTAACGGTGGCGGGGCAGCGCTCCGCGGACGGCAGCGATCGCAGGCATTCCCCCAGCGTAGGCAGGCTGCCCCTTCTAGGCTGGGTGGATGCCTCCCACCGCTGCTTCCAGCGCCCTGGCGCGGGCCTGCCACCCGGGGCCGACGGTGGCGGTCACCCTGCTCGCGACCCTGCTGGCGACCAGCGCCGGGGCCGGGCCCGCGCTGGTGGCTGCGGTCGCCGCGACGGTGCTCACCGGACAGCTGGTCATCGGCTGGTCCAACGACCTGGTCGACCGGGACCGGGACGTCTCCTCCGGTCGCACCGACAAGCCGCTGGTCCGGGGTGAGCTCTCGGCCGGGCTGCTGCGCCGGGCGGTGACTGCGGCCGCGGTCGCCACCGTGCTGCTCTCGTGGCTGCTGGGCTGGGTCGCCGGCGGGCTCCACCTGCTGCTCGTGGTCGGCTCCGGGGTGGCCTACAACCTCGGCATGAAGGCCACCGCGGCCTCCTGGCTGCCCTACGCCCTCGCCTTCGGCACCCTGCCGCAGGTCGCCTGGTGGGCCGGCGGGTCCGGCCCTGTGGGATGGGCGGAGACCGGCGGGCCGTCTGCCGCCCCCTGGTGGGCCACGCTGGCCGGTGCGCTCCTCGGGGTGGGGGCGCACCTGCTGAACGCGCTCCCGGACCTGGCCGAGGACGAGCGACAGGGGGTGCGAGGGCTGCCCCACCGCCTGGGCGCGGCCCGGGTGCGCCGCCTGGCGCCCCTGCTGCTCCTGGCCGGGGTGGTGCTGGCGGTGTTGGGCCCAGCGCCCGGCTGGCCGGTCGGTCCACCGGGGCTGCTGACCCTGGCCCTGGCTGCGGTGCTGGCCGTCCTGGCCTGGACCCTGCCGGGCCGGGCGCCGTTCTTGGCCTCGATGGGGATGGCGATAGTTGCGGCGGCCGCCCTGGTCGTGAGCTAGCCCCCGGCGCGCTTGGACAGGACCGGCGGTGGCCTGGTTGCGATACTCGGGCCCATGACTAGCAGCGCAACGGCCGTGGTGGTGGGCGCTGGACCCAACGGGTTGGCCGCCGCCGTGACCCTGGCCCGGGCGGGAGTTCCCGTCCGGGTGTACGAGCGGGCGGGGACTCTGGGTGGGGGATCTCGGACCTCCGAGCTGACCGAGCCCGGGTTCCTCCACGACACCTGTTCGGCCGTGCACCCCATGGCCTACGCGTCGGCGTTCTTCAAGCGTTTCGGCCTGCGCAGCCGGATCCGGCTCATCAACCCCGAGATCCCCTACGGGCACGGGCTCGACGCGGACCGTGTGGTGCTGGCGTGGCGCGACCTGGACCGCACCGCCGAGGCGCTCGGCCCGGACGCCAAGGCGTGGCGCTCCCTGCTGGAGCCGTTCGTGAACCGGCCCGACCTGGTTGGCCGGATCACCTCGGACTCTCCGCTGCGACCACCGCTGGCACCCCTGTGGCTGGCCCGGGTGGGGCTGAGCGTCCTGGACCAGGGCACCGCGCTGTGGGACCGCCGCTGGCAGACCGAGCAGGCTCCGGCCCTGCTGACCGGCGCGATGGGTCACCCGATCCAGCGGATGCCGGCTCCCGGTCCGACCGCGGCGGGTCTGGTCCTGGCCTCGCTGGCCCACATCGAGGGCTGGCCCATCCCCGTGGGCGGCAGCCAGGCGATCTCCGACGCCCTCGTCGATGATGCCCGGGCCCACGGCGTGGAGTTCGTTACCGACCACCAGGTCCGCAGCCTGGACGAGCTGGGCGACGCCTCGGCGGTGCTTTTCGACACCAGCCCCAAGGCCCTGGTGCAGATCGCCGGTGATGCCCTGCCGGCCCGGTATGCCCGTCGCCTGCGCCGCTATCGCTACGGCGGCGGGGCGGCCAAAGTCGACTACGCCCTGTCGGGGCCGGTGCCGTGGAAGAGCCCGGAGCTGGCGCGGGCCGGGACCGTCCACCTCGGCGGCTCCCGCGGGCAGATGGTGGCCGCCGAGAACGCGGTCGCCGCCGGGCGGCACCCGGAGCGGCCGTACGTGCTGGTGTCCCAGCCGGCCACCTTCGACCCATCCCGGGCCCCCGAGGGACGGCACCTGCTGTGGGCCTACACCCACGTGCCGTCCGGCTCGACCGTGGACCCGACGGAGGCGGTCACCCAGCGGATCGAGCAGTTCGCCCCCGGCTTCCGCGACGTCGTCCTAGCCTCCTCCTCCCGGTCCGCAGCCGAGCTAGAAGAGCACAACCCCAACTACGTGGGCGGTGACATCTCGGTCGGTCACGTGGGGGTCACCCAGCTCGTGGCCCGGCCAGTGCTCTCCACCGACCCGTGGCGCACCCCGGCGAAGGGCCTCTACCTGTGCTCCTCCGCCACCCCGCCCGGTCCCGGTGTGCACGGGGTATGCGGTTGGCGCGCCGCGCTCTCGGCCCTGCGGCACGAGTTCGGCGTCACGACCGAGCCGGACCTGTCTCCCTGACCCTTCCGTTGATCTACCCCAACTGATCTACCCCGACTGATCTACCCCGACTCTGCACGACATACCCCGTTCGACCCACACCCCAGGAGCCCTCGAGATGTCTGTCAACACCAGGTCCATCGCCGCGCCGCCGGAGGCCGTCTTCGCGGTGCTCGCCAACGGCTGGCTCTTCCCGGTCTGGGTGGTCGGCGCCACGCGCATGCGCAACGTCGACGAGGCCTGGCCCGCCGTCGGGGCCAAGCTGTACCACTCCGTGGGGGTCTGGCCGGCGCTGATCAACGACTCCACCTCGGTGCTGGAGTGGGACCCGCCGCGGCGGGCTGCGATGCAGGCCCGGATCTGGCCGGTCGGAGAGGCCACGGTGATCCTCGATGTCGAGCCCGAGGGCGAGGGCTGCCGGGTGACGATGACCGAGGTGCCCTCAAGCGGGCCCCTGGCCAAGATGCCGGACCCGCTGGCCAACCTTCCGTTGAAGATGCGCAACGTGGAGACCCTGCGCCGGCTGGCCTACCTCGCCGAGGGTCGGGCGGACTGAGGCTCGCACCACGCTCACCCCTGGCTTGCGGATGCGCAGGCGAGCCTCCGGTGCAACGGTGGGGACCATGAGCCAGACACCGGACGACGAGCACACCGCGACCCAGGGGTATGACCCCGAGCAGGACCCGGACGCCGACCCAGAGATGCTGACCTCCCAGCACCCGGACCACGGCGGCGGCGAGAACCAGCGAGACCCCGCCGAGGGGGCTGAGGGGCCCGAGGACAGCCGCTAACCCTCTCCGCTCTGCTCCTGCGCCTGAGCTGTCAGCCGGAGGTAACGCCGCAGGAAGAGGCCGCTGACTCGGCGACCCACAGCCGGGACGAGCCGCTCGCCGAGCACCGCCAGGTGCGCCGTCGGCCAGGGTGCGAGAATCATCTCCGGGTCCTTGGGCAGCGCCTTGAGCACGACGGCGGCGAGCCGGTCGGGGTCCATCGGGCCCCCCTGGACCTGCCGGACCAGGCGCACGCCCACCTCGTTGGCCCCCGTGGCCGGCAGGCCTGGGTTGATGTTGGTCAGCAGCGGGGTGGCGACGAAGGCGGGGCAGACGATGTTGACCTGCACGCCGTGCCGGCGGGCCTCCACGCGCAGCGCCCGGCCCAGGGTCACCACCGCCGACTTCACCGAGGAGTAGGGAATCATCGCGGGGATCGGCAGGAGCCCGGCCAGCGAGGCCATGATCACCAGCCGGCCGTGGCCCTGCTGGCACACGAGCGGGTAGACAGCGTCCACGCCGTGCACCACGCCGAGCAGATTGACGTCGATCTGCTCCTGCCAGTGCTGGGGAGTCATCTCCTCCTGGACGCCGGCCACCCCGATGCCCGCGTTGTTGTAGAAGATGTCGATTCGGCCGTGGGTGGCGACGACCTCCTGGGCCAGGCGCCGGTAGGCGTCCCGGTCTCGCACGTCCAGGACGAGGTCGTCGTCGTGCAGGGGGTCCCGGTCTGCCACCACAACCGTGTCTCCGCGGGCCCGGTGCGCCCGCGCCAGGGCGGCGCCGATCCCGCGGGCGCCGCCGCTGATGAGCACCACCTGCGGGTCGTCCCGACCTGCACGTCCTGGCACCAGCCGGCGGGCCAGGGAAGTCACCGGGCTCATGGGTCCTCCAGGATCTGCGCCAGGCGCATCGCGTCGTGGGGCGCGTGCACCTTGGTGTCGTTGTCGAAGTAGACGTACACGTCCGCCTGCTGGCGCCACCGCCGGATCCGCGCCGCCCAGTCCTGCAGCGCGGCCTCGCCGTAGCCGCTGACGTAGAGCTCGGTGTCGCCGTGCAGCCGGACGTAGGCAACCGGGCTGGTGATCGCGTCGTAGTACGGCCACAGACCGGCCGCGTCGGCGATGACGATGCCGACCCCGTGGTGCCGCAGCAGGTCCAGCAGCTCGGTGTTGTCGGCGAAAGTGGGGTGCCGGACCTCCAGCACATGCTCTAGCGGGCGGTCGGGATCGACTACCTCCAGGTGCGCGGGCTCCCGCAGCCGGTCGTCGTGCCGGGCCGCGACCTGCGCGGCCTGCCCGTGGGTGCGCGGCAGGCGCGGCAGGAAGTCCTCCAGCTGGGCGCGGTCGTAGCGGTGGCGGGGGGCCAGCTGCCACAGGACCGGGCCGAGCTTGGGGCCGAGTGCCAGCACGCCGGAGGCCAGGAAGTTGGCCAGGGCGGTGTCGATGCCGCGCAGCTTCTTCATATGCGTGATGAAGCGGCTCCCCTTGACCGCGAAGACGAAGTCGTCCGGCGTCG
Organism: Ornithinimicrobium pratense; assembly: GCF_008843165.1. Classification (NCBI taxonomy): domain Bacteria; kingdom Bacillati; phylum Actinomycetota; class Actinomycetes; order Micrococcales; family Ornithinimicrobiaceae; genus Ornithinimicrobium; species Ornithinimicrobium pratense. The sequence goes on from NZ_CP044427.1 coordinate 1,313,452, forward strand.
CGGCCGACCAGGCGTTGTAGCTGCTGGGCCGCTGCAGGGAGTAGAAGGAGCCGTTGATCTCCACCGAGCCCATCCGCTGCGCGGCATACTCCAGCTCCTGCCGCTGCGGCAGACCCGTGGGGTAGAAGACGCCCCGCCAGGGCGGGTAGCGCCAGCCGGAGATGCCGACGTGGACCGGATGCCTGCTCACCCCTGGACGGTATGAGGTCCGTCCGCCGTGCGCACGGCGGGGCGGCCGTTACCGTGGGGCAGGTGCAGACCTACACCCACGACGGACTGACCTTCGAGGTTCTCGACGGGGGTCCCCGGGACGGGGAGACCGTGGTGCTCCTGCACGGCTTTCCGCAGGACGCGAGCGCCTATGACGAGGTGACGCCGCTGCTGCACGAGCACGGCCTGCGCACCCTGGCGCCCCACCAGCGGGGTTACTCCCGTGGTGCCCGCCCCCGGCGTGCCTCGGCATACCGGGTCGGCGTGCTGATGGACGACGTGGTGGCCCTGCTCGATGCTGCCGGCATCCGACGGGCGCACGTCGTGGGCCACGACTGGGGCGGAGCCGTCGCGTGGGCGCTGGCCCAGCGCCGACCCGACCGGGTGGCCAGTCTCGTCGTGCTGTCGACCCCGCACCCGCACGCGCTGCGGTGGGCCGCCGGTCGCTCGGACCAGGCCTGGCGCAGCAGCTACATGCTGGGCTTCCAGCTGCCCTGGATGGCCGAGCGCCTGCTGGTCCGGACGGTGCAGGGCGGCGGGATGGTGCGTCGGGGGGTGCCGACGGAGCACCAGCGCAGGTATGCCGCGCGGCTGCGGCGCCCGGAAGACGCGCGGGGCCCGCTGAACTGGTACCGCGCGCCGCTGCGGCCCCGCCTCCGCGGCGCCCGGTGGCACCATCTCGAGGGCGGGGACCCCGGCTGGGCCCAGGCCGCGGTGCGGGTGCCGACCACCTTCGTGTGGGGCCGACATGATGTTTATCTGGGCCGGTCCGCGGCGGAACGGACGGCAGCGTACGTCGAGGCTGACTACCGGTTCGTCGAGCTCGACGCCGGCCACTGGCTGCCCGAGCGGGCCCCGGAGGTGGTGGCCCGGGAGATCCTTGCCCGGGTGCGCGGGACGATCAGCCGCTGAGGAGGTCTAGGCGCACCGAGCGCTCGGCGTTGTCCACGTTGAGGTCGACCAGGCAGATGCTCTGCCAGGTGCCTAGCATCAGCCGGCCGTCCTCCACCGGCACCGTGGCGTAGGGCGGTAGGAACGCCGGCATGACGTGCGAGCGACCATGACCGCGTGTGCCATGCGCATGGATCCAGCGGTCGTCGGCGGGCAGCAGGTCGGCGAGGGCGGCCAACAGGTCCTCGTCCGAGCCGGAGCCGGTCTCGATGATCGCCAACCCTGCGGTGGCGTGCGGGACGAAGACGTGCAGCAGGCCGTCGCCGTGGCCGCGCACGAAGTCGGCGCAGTCGCCGGAAAGGTCGTGCACGACCTCCTCGGCGCCCGTTCGCACGCTGAGCGTGGTGCTCCTCATGGTGCAGTCTCCTTATGTGTAGGGAGTGGGTGCCGAGGGACGGCGACCACCCCGACACTGGCGGTCCAGGACGCCCCAACCGTAACGAAAGACCGGCGATGGGTGACGTGAGCGCGCCGGGTGGACGGCATACTTGCCCGGTGCAGCACTTCTTCCGGCACGAGGTGGACCCGTTGGTCATCGGTGGCCCCGACCATCGCACCTACCTCGCCTTCTACCTCACCCTGCTGGTGCTGCTGGTGTCGGCGCGCGACCTGGCGCGGCGCCGAGAGGAGCTGGTACGCCGGACCCTGGTCCTGGTGAGCGTGGCGCAGCAGCTGGTGATGTATGGCGTCCACCTGGCTCGCGGCGACCGGTGGGCCGCTGCCCTCCCGCTGCACGTGTGCCGGCTGTGCACGCTGCTGGGGCTGGTCTGGCTGCTGACCGGCGAGGACTGGGCGATGCAGGTGGCCTTCTACCTCGGCCTGTTCGCCTACGGCAGCCTGGCCTATCCCTATGGCATCGAGCCCCGGGACCACGTCATGGGCTGGAGCTTCGTGGTCAACCACAGCCTGACGCTGCTGCTGCCGGTGTACGCCGGGGTAGTGCACGGGTGGCGGCCCCACCTGCGTGGCCTGGGGTGGTCCTATCTGGCCTTCCTCGGTTACCTGGCCGTCGCGGACCGCACGAACCGGCGGACCGGGGGCAACTACTTCTACTTGCAGGACCGACCCGTCCTGCGCTCACTGTCGCACCGTCGCTACCTGGCGACCGCTGCGGCGGGTGCAGCCGGCCTCTTCGGGGCGGGGTATGCCGTCTCCCGGCTCTGGGTCCGCGAGTCTTCGCGCTGAGGCGCCTCACCACCGGCAGGGTCTGCTCGGTCGGGTCTGCGGTGGGCGGACCCGCCCCGGTGCCACAAGAGGTCCGTCGGCGCAGCGCCTAGCATGGTCACGTCGAGGTGGACGAGAGAGCGGTGAGCGAGATGGACAACCTCTGGACGGTCGTGGCGATGCTGCTGATTGGGGTGCCGTTGTTCCTCGGTCTGCGTTACCTGGCGACCAAGCGGGCGATCGACCAGGCCCGGCGGCGGCGGTCTGGCCGCTGAGCTTTGCAGCCGCTCGGTAGCCCGGCCGCCGTGCCGCAGCTGGGTGCGCCAGCACTTGCCCGTCCGGTGCCAGACTGCCAGCTCGGCGTGGCCGGGCGGGCAGCGTAGGCTCTCGACCGGGAGGTGGTGATGTGGTGGGGCGGTGGATCTTCCTGGCCGCGCTCGTGGCGCTGCTGGCGCTGGTCGTCGTCCTCGTCCTCCGGGCCCGCGACGCCCTCGCCGACCTGATCGCGCAATCGGGCCCGGACCAGCGCCGGCAGCAGGCCCTGGAGGAGGCTCGAGAGCGGCTGAACAAGGCGGAGAAGGCCCACGCCAAGCGCGTCCGGCGGGCCCGCAAGGAGCTCACCGAGGCCGGTCGCGACCCGGTGCTCGCCAAGGTGGGGCCCGTGATCCTGGCCGCCTGCACCGTCACGGTGAGGAAGAAGGTGCACGAGCTCAGCCCTACCACCGTTTTCCGGGTCGACGTCGAGGGGGAGATCCGGCAGGTGGTCACCCGGCAGGGTGGCCAGGAGAAGCCCATGCGCGATGACCAGCGCGAGGTCTTCGTGACGATCACCGACGACGCCTGGGCCGACGTGGTCAAGCTGCCGCCCGCCCAGCTGGAGGGCGCCCGGCGGCTGGCAGCTGCCGGCGCGGCGGCCGTCCGCAACCTGCAGACGGCACAGGGCGAGCGGGACGTCCGCATCCTGACCGCCGAGGAGGACTTGAGGCGCGTCCTGGCCGACGCCGGGGACGTGGACGCTGCCCGGATGACCCTGGAGGACCTTGAGGGGGTCGGACCCAGGCGGATCGACGTCCCTGAACCGCCACCGCAGCAGGCACTGGACGGCCAGGACGTGCCGGACGGTCTGGAGATGCCGGGCGACGCCGACCTCGGCGACGAAGACGACGGCCCCCTCGGCGGGCGCGAAGACCGCTGACGGGGCTCAGCGTCGGACCGGCAGCACCTGCAGCCCGTCCGTGCCGGCCACCACGACCAGGTCCCCGGCCGGTGCGGCGTCGACCGCCTGGACCAGGGCGTCGACCGACCACGGAGCGGCTCCGTCGTCGGCCCGGACGACCAGCTGTGCCCGCGAGCCGGTGCGCCGGGCCAGCTCGGCCACGATGTCCGGGCCCTCGGCACCGACGAGGAGCACCCGACGGTCGCCCCTGTCACTCGCCTGGCCCTCGGCCGCGGACGAGCCGGTCCTCACCTCGGGGACCAGACCCCGGTCGGAGCGGAAGACCGTCCAGTGGTAGGCCGAGAGCAGCGAGGCGGTGACGAGGACGCCGATGGCGAACCGGGTCCGGCGCAGCGTCTCGGCGTCCAGCTGGCCGGCCAGCCCGTCCTCCAGGAGGAAGTAGACCAGGGTGAGCAGGGCGATGACCGCGGCCAGGCCCATGAGCCCGAAGAGCACCAGCCGGTAGAACCGTCGCGTCGGGGAGGCGACCTCGGTGGTCGGGTCCTGCGCCCGTGCCTGCTGGACCAGGCGCCAGTGCCACCACCACAGGGGCAGGCCGACCCCGAGCAGGACGAGGGCACCCAGCAAGGCGTTGACCGGGGAGCCACCGACGACCAGGTCGGTGCCGGCGGAAAGAGCCTGGACCAGCGTGACCAGCACCATGACTACCCCCGCCGAGGCGGCCCCCAGTCCAACGGTGGACAGCAGGTACTCATAGACCCGGCGCACCTCGTCGCGCGGCGCGGCACGGCGTGCCGCGAGCACCTCCTGGTGGTACCACCACACGAGGATCCCCACGATGATCGTGGCCAGGTGGGCAGGTGCGGTGAGGAAATGCTCCCGGGCCGAGATCGCGTCTGGGTCACCGACCAGCCAGATCAGCAACCGCCACAGCAGCAGGCTTCCGGCGGTCACGGCTGCGACGAGGGAAGCCCCCACCCCGGCGAGCAGCACCAGGGCCAGCCATCCGGTGTCCCGGGGCTTTCGAGCCAGGTCGCGTAGCCAGTAGACCACCCAGAATGCGCCGCCCCCGATGAGCAGGGCCACCCCTTGCAGGATCTCTGGGACCGTCGTCAGGATCATGGAGGTGCCGGTGAGGCCGAGCAGCTCCCGCAATGCGGCCCCCACCACGATGACCAGGCCGGCCGCGGCGGCCACCAAGGTGATGAAGGTGCCGAGGAGACGCTCCAGACCTAGCTGGCCGGGGGCCGTGCTGAGCTGGCCCCAGCGTCGGTGCAGCCACCAGATCGCCAGCCACACCAGCACCTGCACCAGCCCACCCGGGCGCCAGGGGCCGTGCAGGAGTGAGACAGCGGTTGCCTGCCAACCGGAGAGCACCACCAGGAGGCTGACCACGGGCACGAGGGTCAGGTATGCCGTCCACAACGCGGCCCGTCCCTCCCTGGGGTCCGTGCGGTGCCGGCGGCGGGTCCACCAGGCCAGGGCGCCCCACAGCGGCAGGGCGATGACGGTGAAGGTGAGGTACAGGGCCAGCAGGCTGTCGTCCCAGGCTAAGGCGGCCTCGGGGTCCACCGCGGCGTCGAGGAGCCGACCGAGCAGCCCGGTCAGCCCGGATCCGGCGGCGAAGAGCAGGCCGGCCAGGATCAGGTACTGGAAGAACTGCCGCACCGAGTTCCCGGTGAGCTGGGGGCTCCCGCCGCGACGCTGCACGGCCAGGACGGCGGTCGCGACGACCGCCGCCAGGAGGAGCAAGGGGATCAGGCCCAGGATCATGGCCGGCTCACCTCCGGGCGGCAGGTGCGGACCGGCCAGGGGGTGCCGGTGACCAGCCACTCGCCCTCCACCTGCCGCAGCTCCAGGGTCTCCTGGCTGGTCCACTCGGAGGTGCTGAGCGGGCCGCCCGAGGTGCTGACGACGTCCAGGCGCACCGTCGCGCGGTCGCCGTCGGTGGACGTGCCCCTGAGCACCACCCTGGACCCTGGCCTGGTCCGCGACTGCTCGACGTGCCGGGCGGTGCACCCGTCGGCCGGGTCGAGGTGGCGGACGGCTTCCTCCCCGTCCTTGGCGACCGCTGCGACGATGTAGGACTGCACGGTGGCCTCGGGTGAGCCCTCGGCATACTCCGGACCTTGGCGGGTCACGGACAGGACGGCGGCGACCGCCGCCAGCAGCAGCAGGCCCGTGACCGCTGCGAGGAGAATGCGGGTGGCCCGGTCGGACATGCCTGCATGCTCCCATGGGGGACGGGAAAGCACCGGCGCCTCGCCGGGCGAGTTGTCCTGCGACGAGGCGCAGACCGTCGCAGGTCGGCGCAGGGTCGGGGTCAGCCGAGGGCAGCGATCGGTGCCGGCGCGGGCGTGCCCGAGCCGTCCCGCTTGTCGCCCGTCTCGGGCAGCTCCACCGCGACACCGTTGCCGGAGGCAGCCCGCGCGGGAGCGGCCCCCGCCCAGGCCAGGACGAGCGCGTCCTCTCCGCGGACGAAGCGGTGGCAGCGCACGCCGCCAGTGGCCCGACCCTTGCTCGGGTAGGCCCACATGTCGGTCACCTTGACCGAGCCGTTCTCGGTCCCGGGTGGCGCACCCGCGGAGCCGGCCACGGTGACCACCACATTCTCGGCCTCGGGGTCGACGGCAGTGAAGGAGACCGCCGTAGCGCCCGGAGCCAGCTTGACGCCGGCCACCCCGCTGCCGGCCCGGCCCTGGGGCCGCACGAGCTCGGCGGAGTAGTGCAGGAGCTGGGCATCGGAGGTGATGAAGACCAGCGACTCCTCGCCGGTGGCCAGTTCGACCGCGCCCACCACAGTGTCGCCGTCCTTGAGCCCGATCACCTCGAACTCCGACCGATTGCCCGGGTAGTCCGGGTTAACCCGCTTGACCACGCCCTGACGCGTGCCCAGGGCGAGTCCCGGTCCTTGCCCGTCGAGGGTGCACAGGGTCAGCGCCCGCTCGTCCGGCGGCAGGTCGAGGTAGGCGGTCAGCGGCGCGCCGCCGGACAGGGAGGGCGCCTCCGCGGTCGGCGGCAGGGTGGGCAGCTCCAGCACCGACAGCCGCAGCACCCGTCCCGCGGAGGTGACCACGCCGACCTCCCCTCGTGCGGTGGTGCGGACCGTGGCGGTGATGAGGTCGTGCTTCTTGCGCCGGCCCCCGGTGCCGAGGTCGTCGTCGGTCGTGGTCCGTGCCACCAGGCCGGTGCTGGACAGCAGCACCCAGCACGCGTCGTCGGCGACCTCGAGGTCGAGCGGGGTCTTGCCGGCGGCCAGGGTGGCGGCGGACGACATACCCGGTCCGCCCGCCGACTCCAGGAGCACCGTGCGCCGGGGGGTGCCGTGCTGAACCGCCAGCTCGGCGAGTTCCTCACTGACCACCCGCAGCAGCAGCTGCTCGTCGGCGAGGATGGTCTCGAGCCGCTCGATCTCCCGCTGCAGCTCATCGCGCTCGGCCTCCAGCTCGATGCGCGAGAACTTGGTCAGGCGGCGCAGCTGCAGCTCAAGGATGTAGTCGGCCTGGACCTGGGAGAGGTCGAAGACCTGGATCAGCCGTTCCTTGGCGATCCGCGCGTCGTCGGAGGAGCGGATGAGCTGGATGACCTCATCGATGTCCAAGATCGCGACCAGCAGGCCCTCGACCAGGTGCAGCCGGTCCTTCTTCTTGCCCAGCCGGTGCTCGGTGCGGCGCCGCACGACGTCGGTGCGGAAGTCGACATACACCTGGAGCAGCTCCCTCAGGCCCAGCGTGCGGGGCTGGCCGTCGACGAGCGCGACGTTGTTGATCCCGAAGGACTCCTCCATGGGGGTGAGCTTGTAGAGCTGCTCGAGCACGGCCTCGGGGTTGAAGCCGGTCTTGATCTCGATGACCAGCTGCAGACCCTTGGTGCGGTCGGTGAGGTCGATGATGTCGGAGATGCCCTGCAGCTTCTTGGACTGCACTAGCTGCTTGACCTTCTCGATCACCTTCTCGGCGCCCACCAGGTAGGGCAGCTCGGTGACCACGATGCCCTTCTTGCGGGCGGTGACGTTCTCGATCCGGGCGCTGGCGCGGGTGCGGAAGGAGCCGCGCCCGGTCTCGTAGGCCTCGCGGATGCCGTCCAGCCCGACGATCCGCCCGCCCAGGGGCAGGTCCGGGCCGGGCACGAAGCGCATCAGGGCGTCCAGGTCCGCCTCGGGGTGGGCGATGAGGTGCCGGGCGGCCCCGATCACCTCGACCAGGTTGTGCGGCGGCATGTTGGTCGCCATGCCGACCGCGATGCCGGTCGCGCCGTTGACCAGCAGGTTGGGGAAGGCCGCGGGCAGGACCCCGGGCTGGGTGAGCTGTTCGTCGTAGTTGGGGACGAAGTCGACGGTGTCCTCGTCCAGGCTGGCCGTCATCAGCAGCGCCGCCGGCGCCATCCGGGCCTCGGTGTAGCGGCTGGCGGCCGGTCCGTCGTCGAGAGAGCCGAAGTTGCCGTGCCCGTCGACGAGCGGTAGCCGCATGGTGAACGGCTGGGCCATCCGCACCATGGCGTCATAGATCGCGGTGTCCCCGTGCGGGTGGTACTTACCCATGACCTCACCGACCACCCGCGAGCACTTCACATGCGCACGGTCGGGCCGCAGGCCCAGCTCGTGCATGGAGTAGAGGATCCGTCGTTGCACCGGCTTCAGGCCGTCGCGGGCGTCGGGCAGCGCGCGGGAGTAGATGACCGAGTAGGCATACTCCAGGAAGGCACCCTCCATCTCGTCCTGGACGTCGACCTCGACGATCCTCTCCTCGACGTCGAAGAGATCCGGCGCAGAGGTGTCGGGACGGCGGGTGCGGCGGGCCATGGGGTGGTGGTGCTCCTGGACGTGGTGTGGGCGAGGGTCCGGATCAGGGTATGTCGTGCCCGGTCCCGGTCCGCGGAGGCACCGCGAGGGCACAAGGATTCCTGGCTCTCTTGCGCGACAAGGTAGTGACTAGGTACCTTGTGACGCATGGCATCGACGCAGGCGCTGACCCAGCTCCGCAGAGGGGTTCTGGAGCATTGTGTGCTTGCCCTGCTGCGGGACGAGGAACGCTACGGCTACGACCTCGTCACCGAGCTTTCCCAGACTGGCCTGCTGGCCAGCGAGGGCACGATCTACCCGCTGCTCAGCCGCCTGCGCAAGGAGGAGCTGGTGCGCACCTCCTGGCAGGAGTCGCCCAGCGGACCGCCTCGGCGCTACTACGCGCTCACCGACCAGGGGCGGGCGGCGCTGGCCGAGTTCACCCGGTCGTGGACCGACTTCCGGTCCTCCGTGGACCAGATCCTGCTGCGAAAGGACCTCCGATGATGACTGCACTCGACCACCCGCTGGTCCAGGACTACCTAGACCGGCTGCACGCTGAGGCCGCGCGCCTCCCGGTACCCGAGGGTCGGGAGCTGCAGCTGCAGATCCGCGAACACCTCACCGAGGCACTGCCCGACGAGCCTTCCGAGAGCGAGGTGCGCGACGTGCTCGACCGGCTCGGTGACCCCGCCGTCCTGGTGGACGCGGCTGGGGGCGTCACGCCGGGGTCCGGACCTGGCCTCCGGTCCGACTCCGACGGCCCCTGGCGCGAGGCTGGGGCGTTGGTGAGCCTGGTCGGAGCCGGCTTGCTCTTCTGGCTGCCGCTCGTCAACCTCGTGCTGTGGGTCGGTGGCCTCGTGCTGCTCGTCCTTTCCCGCCGCTGGAACGTCGCCGACAAGGTGTGGGGGGCGGTCGTGCTCGGCCTGGGCCCTTTGCCGTTCATCCTCCTCGCGGGGCTTTCCTGGACCACCTCCAGCGAGGTCTGCATGTCCGAGGGGGCAGCGGTCAACCCGGACGAGGGCGCAGCACCTCCCGTGGTCGTCACCTGCACCGGCGGCGACGGCGGCCTGACCCCCCTCAACATGGTCGTGTGGGCCCTGACCATCACTTACGCCGTGGTCTACGTGTGGACGCTGGCGCGGCTGATCCGTCGGGCGGCGCGGCCGGCGGAGCGGTGACCTGATGACGCAGAAGGTGTCCTGTGAGAATGGCCGCCGGCCGGTGGCCATTTCCGGACACCTTCCACACCTGCGCGTTCTCAGCCGTCCCGCATGTCCGACACCGTCGTCAGGGTGTAGCCGGCTCCCCGCAGGGTCGAGACGATCTGCGGCAGCGCCTCACTGGTCTTGTAGCCGCCGAGGTGGGCCAGCACGATGGTGCCCGACGGCGGCAGCGGTGAGGTGGTGCGGCTGACGATCTGGGCGGCCGTGGTGGCCGGGTCCCAGTCGATGGTGTCGCGTCCCCACATGACCGTCACGGGGTAGCCGACACTGGCGGCCAGGCTGCGCACCCGGGCGTCGTGAGCGCCATACGGCGGGCGCCAGAGCGGCTGGATGGGCATCTTGGCCAGGCGCTCCAGCGCCGGCTCTGCGGTGGCCAGCTCGGCACGGACGAAGGCGTCGGTCATGGTCCGGTTGCACGGCGCCGCGGTGGGGGACCCGCCCCCGCCGCGGACCAGGTCGCAGTGGTGGACCGTGTGGTTGCCCAGCTCGAACAGCTCGGGGTGCGCGGCGATCTTGGCCATCACCTTGCGGCCTTGCGTGGAGTCGGCCGACAGGCTGGTCGGGAAGAAGGTGGTGCACACCTGGTTGGCGATCAGGTAGTCCACGATTTGCTCGGCACCCTCCAGCCGTCCACCCATGTCCAGCGTGAAGGCGACCTTCTTGCCGGTGGTGCCCGGGACGGTGGTCAGGACCTTCTGGCTCTCGTTGCCGGGGTAGGTCGGACCGGCCCAGCAGATCCCGCGCTCGCGCTGCACCGCACGGTCGATGTCGAGGCTCATCGACCCGCGCCCGCCGAGCAGGTATGCCGTACGCGGGGTGATGCGCCGCAGCTCGGTGGCCACGGCTCCCGGGAGCGACCCCGGGCGGGTGAGCAGCACCGGGCCCCGGGTGGTCCCTGCCGTCGGCACGGCCGCGAGCGCGTCGGGGTAGGCGTGGCCGGTCGCGACGTGGACACCGGGCCGGTTGGTGCCGAAGACCCGTCGGGAGATCGCGACCGAGGTGGCATACCGGTCCGTGCCGGAGATTCGTTCGGTGGGCGCGAGGGAGCGCAGGTCCTGGACGACGGCGTCAGAGACGGCGCCGCCGGCACCGGCGACGAGGATCCGGCTGGGCTTGAGGCGGGCGATCTCGGCGCGGACCGCGGACGGCACCGAGGTGCGTCCGGTCAGCAGCACCGGGCCGTCCTGGACGGCGGCCGCAGCCCCGGCGGCCAGGGCATCCGGCCAGGCCTGGCCGGTGGCCACCCAGACGATGTCCGCCCCGCCAGGGAAGGCGTCCTGGCTGATGCGCACCGAGGTGCCATAACGGTCGGGCCCCGCGAGGCGGGTGACCGTCCCGGTGGTCAGGGCGCGCAGCTCGGTCAGGACGCCGTCGTTCACGGCGGAGCTTCCGCCGACGACGATGATCCGCCCGGGCTGCAGACGGCGCAGCTCGGCGGCCGTGGCCTCGGGCACCGAGCCGGGGCGGACGAAGAGCACGGGGGCGCCGCGACTCTCGGCGGCGGGTCCGGCGCTGAGCGCGTCGGGGTAGTTGACGCCGCTGGCGACGTAGGCCACCGGAACCCTGGGGGTGAAGAAGCGGGCACTGACCCGGGCCGCGGTCCGGTAGCGGTCGCCTCCCTCGAGACGTTCGACGCGGAAACTCAGGTCTCCCGCAGGTTCCTGCACGGCGGCCTGCTCGGCCGGCGGGGTCGGCTGCGCCTGGACAAGAGCAGGGCTCACGGCGAGGGCAGCGCCGGCCAGCACGGCGGTGAGGCGGGCGACTAGCCGGGTGGTGAGGTGGGTGCTGCTGCGTTCCATGATGGGTTCCTCTCGACACCCACCTGGTCGCCCCGGAAGGGCAGAAGGTTCAGTTGCTCAGCGGGAGGAGGCCTTGCGGAACCTGGCGACCGTCAGGGGCACGAACACGAGCAGCATCACCGCCGACCCGAGCAGGACGGTGAGCACGGGGTGCTGCATGGGGAAGGTGTCCGCGGCTGGATCCACACCGGTGTTGCCGAAGAGCTCCCGCGCGGCCTGGACTAGGGCCGAGACGGGGTTCCAGTTGGCGATGAACTCCAGCGGGCCCGGCAACCTAGAGGCCTGCACGAAGGCGTTGGAGATGAAGGTCAGCGGGAAGAGCACCATGAACGAGGCGTTGTTGATCACCTCAGGGGTGCGCACGACGATGCCGAGCAGCGTCATCACCCAGCTGAACGCGTAGCTGAACAACAACAGGATCGCCACCCCGGCGAGCAAGGAGAGCACGCCCTCGCGGAAGCGCCACCCGACGAGGAAGCCGGTGAGCATCATGATCACCATCGAGACAGCGTTCAGGGCGAGGTCGGCGTTGGTGCGGCCGAAGAGGACCGCCGAGTCGTGCATCGGCAGGGTGCGGAACCGGTCGATCATCCCTTCCTTGAGGTCCTGGGCCATCTGGTAGCCGCTGAAGGTCGACCCGAACAGGACAGTCTGGCCGAAGATGCCGGCCATCAGGTACTGCGTGTAGTCGACGCCGCCGTCGATCTGGATCGAGCCGCCGTAGACCTGGGAGAAGAGCAGCACGAACATGATCGGCTGCAGCACGGCGAAGAGGAGGATCTCCGGGTTGCGCCGGAACTTGATCAGGTTGCGCCAGGTGACCGTCCGCACGTCGCTGGCCCAGCTGCCCAGGGTCGCGCCCTCCGGCCGGGCTGTCCTGGTGCGCTGACTGGTCTGCGCGCTCATGGCCGGTCCTCCTGCTCGGAGTGCTGACCCTGGCCCGTAGCGTCCCGACCGGTCAGGGAGAGGAAGACGTCGTCCAGGGTCGGGCGGCGCATCCCCGCGTCGTGCAGCGCGACCCCGGCGGTGGCCAGCTCGGTGAGGACCTCCCGCAGCGCCTGCGGGCCACCGGCGACGGGGACGTCCAGCGTCCGCCCGGAGGAGTCGACCTGCACCTCCTCGCCGCCGTGCCTGGCCAGGACGGCACGGGCGGCATCCGCGTCCGCTGCGTCGACGAGGGTGACCACGACCCGGTGCCCACCGACCTGTCCTTTCAGCTCATCAGAGGTCCCCTCGGCGATCACCGTGCCCTGGTCGATCACGCTGATGTGGTCGGCGAGCTGGTCGGCCTCCTCGAGGTACTGGGTCGTCAGCAGCACCGTCGTGCCCTCGGCGACCAGGCCGTGGATGATCTCCCACATCCCGATCCGGCTGCGCGGATCCAGCCCGGTGGTGGGCTCGTCCAGGAAGAGGATCTGCGGGCGGTTGACGATCGCGCCCGCCAGGTCGATGCGCCGCCGCATACCTCCCGAGAAGCCTTTGACCGGCCGGTCCGCTGCCTCGACCAGGTCGAACTCCTCCAGCAGCTCAGCGGCCCGGGCTCGGGCCCCCGCCGCGCCGAGATGGTAGAGCCGGCCGACCATCTCCAGGTTCTCCCGGCCGGTGAGGTGCTCGTCGACCGCGGCGTACTGGCCGCTGGCACCGATCACCTGCCGCACCCGGTCCGGCTCGGCGAGCACGTCGATGCCCGCCACCCTCGCCGTGCCGGAGTCTGGCTGGAGCAGGGTGTTGAGCACCTTGACGGTCGTGGTCTTGCCGGCACCGTTGGGGCCGAGCAGTCCCTTGACGGTGCCCTCGGGCACCAGCAGGTCCAGACCGGCCAGTGCATGCACGTCCCCCGTGCGTGAGCGGTAGGTCTTGCGCAGGTCGTGCGCCTCGATGATCGCCACGATCTAAGATGCTAGGCCCTGCCACTGACAGACCACCGGCAGATCATCCCCAGATCACTGACGGATCGCTGAAGCGCCGGCACCGACGCGGACACAGATCAGGAGCCCCATGTACCGTCGCCTGCTCTGGCCGGTGCTCGCGCCCTCGGTCCTCTTCGGCGTCGCAGCCGGGGCGACGGTGCCGGTCTCGGTGCTGGCGGCGATGGACCTAGGTGCCTCGGCGGCGCTGGCCGCGCTGATCGTGGCGATTGTCGGGGCCTTCTCCCTGGCCACCACCGTGCCGGCCGGGATGCTCATCGACCGGGTGGGGGACCGACGGGCGATGCTGCTGGCCACCGGCGCGGCGGCCGTGGTCACCGCGGTGACGGTCGGGTCACTTGTCTGGGCCGGGCCTGGGGCGTTAGCCCTGTTCATGGCCTCGACGTTCTTGCGCGCGCCTGCGGTCAACGTGTGGTCACTGGCCCGGCAGGCCTATGTGGCCGAACGGGTCCCGACCCGGGAGGTAGGCCGGGCGATGACCGCCCTGGGGGGGACCATGCGGATCGGGGCTCTCGCGGGCCCGTTGATGGGTGGTCTCCTGCTGCTCGTGCTTCCGCTGTGGTCGGTCTACGTGCTGTCCGTCGGGTGCAGCCTGCTCGCCCTGGCGATCCTCTATGCCCCGCGGCTGGGCGGGCGGCACGAGGAGGGCTTCGACGCGTCCGGCCGGCGCAACGCGGTGCCCGACCGGGCTGATGGTGCCCGGGCCGACAGTGGCCCCTCGGCCGCAGCTGACCGGTCGGAGGGAGGCCGCACGCGGGTCCGCCTGGACGTGCGGTGGGACGCTGTCGTGCTCGCGGGTGTGGCGATCAGCACGCTGGCGATGGCGCGCGTGGCCCAGGCCGTCCTCATCCAGCTCTGGGGCACCCACGTCGGGCTCACGGCGGCTCAGATCTCCCTGGCCATCGCCACTGGCGCCGCGGTGGAGATCCTGCTGATGTTCCCGGCCGGCTACCTCAAGGACCGGCTCGGCCGGTCACCGGTCCTGGTGGCCTGCCTCCTGGTGTACGGCTGCGGCTTCCTCGTCCTGCCCCTGGCTGACACCTGGTGGGGTGTGGTGGGTGCGGTAGGGGTGATGTCGGTCGGCAACGGGCTGGGGGCCGGTATCAACATGACCATCGGCGCCGACCTGAGCCCCCCGGTCGGCCGCGGCCGGTTCCTCGGCATCTGGGCGCTCTTCTCCAACGTGGGCGTGCTGGGCGGCCCGGGCCTGGTCTCCCTGCTGCTCGTGGTGGCCAGCACGCAGGCCGCCGTCCTGGCCGTCGGCGGCCTGGCGCTCAGCGGGGCCGCCTGGATGGCCGCCTGGTCCCGCCGCATCGGCCTGCCCCGAGGACTGTGAACCTCCGCCAAGCTCAGTAGCGGTCCCGGGACGGGATACCGAGCTCCTCCCGGAAGCCGATCTCGGTGAGGCGGAAGTCGTAGTTGGCACCGTCAGCCTCGGGCACCTCGTCGTAGTGGGCCGACCAGTCCAGATCGACGTTCTGCATCTCGATCAGGTACTGGCTGTTGCCCGGGGTCTCCAGCTTGTTGCCGTCGTCGTCGAGCCAGTGGTCCCGCCCGCCCTGGGAGCGGTACTGGTTGATGTGCCCCAGCTCGTGGTGGAGCACCAGTGAGGGCGGCCTGTGGACGTATCCGGCGTCGCTGGCCCGCTCTGAGGTGACGCCCACCAGCAGGGCCGTGCCGTCGTTCCGGACGGTGTAGCGGACGGCAACCGTGGGGAGAGTACTGGGGTAGGGCGTGGCGACCGGAAAATCAATGGTCCAGTCCGCCGTGACGACAGCCTCGGCATCATCGGACACGGTCGTCCTCGTCGTCGTCCTGCGCGGTGGCTCGCACTCGTTCATCACCTCGTCGATGTGGCGGGGGGCCACTTGGAGGTGGGCGTGGCGGGGATAACGGGCTCGCGCTGGATGGCGACACCTCCGTCGAACAGGTTGGCTGATGCGGTCAGTAGGTCGTTGCCGCAGCCGGTCAGCACCGCCGGGTCTCCACCGACCATGTCTGCCACCCCCTCAACTTTCGGCACAATCCCAGCACGGGGCCCCCCGTCGTCCACCGCCGCGTAGGTCAAGGCGTGACCTGCGTGCTGCGTCTCGAGCAGGGTGGCGGGTGCTGACCGGACCCCGGCCGCTGAGCCCGGCCCCGACCGGTCAGCCCTGACCCACCCAGGCCATGGCGGCCGCCACCATCGCGCGCACCCCGGTGTCCAGGGTGGGCTGCAGGACGGGGGCGAAGCGGGGGGAGTGGTTGGAGGGGAAGTCCTGACCCTCGGTGCCCGCGGCCTCCGAGCGGGCCCACAGCTCGGCGTCGAAGGCGCCGAAACCCCAGTAGCAGTAGGGGGCGCCCCACGCGTTCGGCAGCTCGGAGAAGTCCTCCGAGCCCATCTCCGGCTCGAAGTCGCGCACCTGGTCTTCCCCTAGCTCGACGGCTAGCGCGGCGCGCACCCGGGCGGTCGCCTCGGGGGTGTTGTCGGTCACGGGCAGGTGGTCGAAGGTCTCGAACTGCGGCTCTGGTGCGCCCCAGGCCTCGGCCTCGGCGCGGACGGTGCGCTCGATGATCTGCAGGCAACGCGCGGCAACCTCATCGTCGTAGGTGCGCACGGTCCCCTCCAGCACTGCGTGGTCGGGGATGATGTTGGTCTTGGTCCCGGCCTGGATCCGGCCGACGGTCACCACGGCCGTGGCCTGTGGGGAAACCTGGCGCGAGACGACGGTCTGCAGGCGCATGACCAGCGAGGCGGCCATCACGACCGGGTCGATCCCCCGGTGCGGGGACGAGCCGTGAGCGCCCATACCGTGCAGCACGATGCGGAAGTCGTCGCAGCTGGCCATGATCGGACCGGGGGAGACCATGACCGAGCCCGCGGCGCCGGTGAGGACGTGCTGGCCCAGGGCCACGTCCGGGCGGGGCAGCCGCTCGGTGAGACCGTCGGCCACCATCGACTCCGCCCCGTTGAACTGCTCCTCCGCGGGCTGGAAGACCAAGACCAGGGTCCCGGACCACGCCGCACGCTCGAGCAGCAGCAGGCGCAGCGTGGCCAGCAGGGTCGCCACGTGGGTGTCGTGCCCACAGGCATGCATCACCGGGACGCTCTCGCCGGTGGTGGTGGTGGCCCGCACCTGGGAGGCGTAGTCCAGGCCGGTGGCCTCCTCGACGGGCAGCCCGTCGGTGTCGGCCCGCAGCAGAACCGTGGGGCCCTCACCGTTGCGGACCACCGCGCACACGCTGGGTCCGCCGATCCCGGTGAGCACCTCCAGCTCCTCGCCGCCGGTCAGGCTCCGCACCTCGTCCACCACCCGCTGCGCCGTGGCGTGCTCGGCCATCGACAGCTCCGGGTGGGCGTGCAGGTGGCGGTAGAGGCCCTCCAGCCACGGGCGGATGTCGTCGAGGTGGGCCAGGACTCGTGCGGTGGGGGTCGTCATGGGGCCATCGTGGCAGGCTGGCCCGCGTGAACCGCAGAGTGATCCACACCGGTCAGGCGATGGTCGACCTCGTCGTGGAGGTGCCGCACCTGCCGGTGCGCGGCGGCAACGTCAACGCCCGGACCGCGACCCGGTATGCCGGGGGCTCGGTCACGATCCTGGTCGCCGCTGCCCGGCAGGGCGCAACCGCGGTGCAGGCCGGCGCGGTCGGAACCGGCCCGAACGGTGACCTCGTGCGCGAGACGCTGGCCCGGGAGGGGGCGCAGCTGAGCTCGCCGCCGGTCCCGGACCTGGACACCGGGGTCTGTGTGGTCATGGTCGAGCCGTCGGCAGAGCGGTCCTTCGTCACCACCCGCGCGGCGGAGCGCCAGATCAGCGTGGAGTCGCTGGGGACCAGTCGGCCGGGGCCCGGTGATGTGGTGTGCGTGACCGGCTACTCGCTCTACGAGCCGACGCGTGACCCTCTCCTGGAGTGGCTGGGCTCGTTGGCGGACGGGGTGCTGGTCGTGCTGGACCCCGGGGCACCGTTCGCGGGCTTCGACGCGGCCCTCGTCGCGCGGATGCTGGACGCCACCGACGTGTGGACCTCCAACGCCCAGGAGGCGCAGGAGCTGACCGGGGTCTGCGGGGCCGAGGCTTCCTGCGCCGCGGTGGCGCAGCGGCTGCCGGACGGTGCTGTCGTCATCGTGCGGGACGGGCCGGTCGGTGCGTTCGTGCACGTAGCGGGGGAGACGACCCACGTCCCCGGCTATCCGCAGACGCCGGTGGACACCAACGGAGCGGGCGACACCCACACCGGCGTGCTCTGCGCCGGTGCCGCTAGCGGCCTGGGCTGGGTCGAGGCGTGCCGCCGGGCGAACGCGGCCGGGGCGATCAAGGTCACCCGCAACGGACCTGCGACCTCGCCGACTGCGAGCGAGGTGGAGGAGTTCCTGGCCCGTCAGCACGGGACGGCCTGAACCTCGCGTAGGACTCTGCCAGCCCGCGGACGTCGACGTCAGAGGTGTCCAGGAGTGGTGAGCAAGCGCCGAACGGTCAGCGCCGCGTGCGGACTCGCAGCCTGCGCTGGCAGGATGGCTTGTCGTGATCGTCGAGTTGCTCCCACCCCAGACCGGACGTGCCTTCGAGGCGATGCGTGAGCTTCGGCCCCAGCTGGCGTCCGAGCAGGAGTTCGTCCAGCAGGTGGACCGACGGCAGCGGCCTGCCGGATACCGTCTGATCGCCTCCATGGGCGAGGAGAGTGCGCCTGCGCTCGCAGTCGCCGGCTTTCGCGTGGGGGAGAACCTGGCCTGGGGCCACCATCTGTACATCGACGACCTGTCCACGGTGGCATCGGCTCGCCAGCAGGGACACGCGCGAGCGCTGTTGAACTGGCTGCACGACGAGGCCGACCGGCTCGGCTGCCGTCAGGTCCATCTCGACTCGGGAGTCGGGACGAACCGGACGTCGGCGCACCGCCTCTACCTCAACTCCGGATATCACATCAGCTCCCATCACTTCAGTCGCGGGCTCTGACTCCTGAGGCGCGTGAGAAGCGTGAGACGGACGGTTCACCTGCAACGTCCCCGCACATGGTGGAGGACGGCGCCCCCTGCGCGCCGTCCTCACCACCCAGACGTCCACCATGGCCCAGATGTTGCCGCCTGCCGAGAATCGTGACCTGTTCGTGACCTTGGAAAATGGGTCGGCCGGGGTGGAGCGACGGGAGCGGATGGACGGGTGGATGGATGCAGTGGTGCGGCCACCCGCCTCAGACGGGGTCCTGACTCTCCCAGGCGGTGCCGAACCGGCCGTGGTGGGCGACCTCGGACAGGGGGCGACGTCGGCGGGTGCGGGCTGATCCCCGGGCTGCTGGCAAGGGTGAGGGGTGGCCCAGCGCGATGACACCGACGATCCGGCGGTCCTGCGGGATCCCGAACGTCTCCTTGACGCCGTCCTGGCACCCCGGCGGCACCCCGAAATAGAGCGCGCCCAAGTCCTCGTCGACGGCGGTGAGCAGCATGAGCATGGCGGCCATCCCGTTGTCGACGTCCCAGTACGGCACCGGCCACCGGGCGACGTCGCGGTCGGCCCAGCCCTTGTCCGGCTCGGCGTAGCGGGACAGGTAGGCCTGCGGGTCTGAGCAACACAGCACCAGCACCGGTGCGGAGGACACGCCACGCAGCCAGCGGTCCTGCTCGGAGTCCGGGTCGGTGGTCTGCTCCCAGAAGCGTGCGCGGTCCGTCACCGTGGAGAGGACCACGAAGTCCCAGCCCTGGCTGAACCCGGCGCTCGGGGCGCGCACCGCATGGTGCAGCATCCGGTCGACGACCTCCCGGCCGACCTCCCTGCCCGGGTCGAAGGAACGCACCATCTTGCGCCGACGGACCACCTCCTGAAACTCCATACCGCGATCCTGCCTGACGCTGCCCGCACCTGCGTGGGGACCGGGCGACCGCCCTGCGGCCCGTCGCGGGGGTCCGACATGATGGGTCCATGACCGATCAGGCACAGCTGCCCCCCGGTTATCCCCAGGAGTGGGAGGCGGACATCGTCCTCTCCGACGGGATGGTCGCTCACGTCCGCCCGATCCTGCCCTCGGACACCGAGGCCGTGCACGAGTTCCACGCGGGCCAGTCCGACGAGTCGATCTACCTGCGCTTCTTCGCCCCGATCAAGAGGCTGTCCGACAAGGACGTGCACCGCTTCACCCACCTGGACTACCGGGACCGCGTGGCGCTGGTCATCCTCATCAAGGACCGGCTGGCCGGGATCGGGCGGTATGACCGGATCGAGCCGGGCGGACCGGTCGCGGAGGTGGCCTTCAACGTCTCCGACCACCACCAGGGCAGGGGGATCGGCTCGATCCTGCTGGAGCACCTGGCCGATATCGGTCGGGAGGCCGGCATCACCCGGTTCGTCGCGGACGTCCTGCCGCAGAACCGCAAGATGATCGGCGTCTTCCGCGACGCCGGCTATGAGGTCAGCCACGAGTTCGACGACGGCGTCATCGCAGTCTCCTTCGACATCGAGCCCACCGACGCCTCCCGCCGCGTGCGCATGTCACGCGAGCACCGCGCGGAGGCCCGCTCGATGCGGGCCGTCCTGCACCCCTCCTCGGTCGCGGTGGTCGGTGTCAGCCGGCGGGAGAACACGATCGGCCGCGCCTTCTTCGAGCACCTGGTGCGGGGCGGCTTCACCGGGCCGACGTATGCGGTGAACAACAGCGCCGAGCCCGGGACACTGATCCTTGGCCACCCCACCCACGCCTCGGTCCGGGACATCGAGGGAGGCGTTGACCTGGCGGTCATCGCGGTGCCTGCCCCCGAGGTGCTCACCGCCGTCCGGGATTGCGCCGCGGCCGGGGTGAAGGCGCTGGTGGTCGCCTCCGAGGGGTTCGCCGAGACCGGCCCCGAGGGTGCCGCGCTGCAGCACCAGCTCGTGGTGACCGCACACCGCGCGGGCATGCGGGTGCTGGGGCCGACCAGCTTCGGGCTGATCAACAACGACCCGGGCACCCGGCTCAACGCCTCGGTGGCGCCACCTGACCAGGTGCCGCCGTTGGGGACGCTGGGCCTGTTCGCCCAGTCCGGGGGGCTGGGCGTGGCGGTGCTGGCCTCGGCCCGGCGAAGGGGCCTGGGGATCTCCACCTTCGCCTCGGCGGGCAACCGGGTGGACATCTCCGGCAACGACCTCATGCAGTACTGGATGGACGACGAGGCGACCAGCGCCGTCGGCCTGTACCTGGAGTCGATGGGCAACCCGCGCAAGTTCTCCCGGGTCGCCCGCGAACTGGCCCGCGCCAAGCCGGTGATCGTCGTCAAGCAGGGGGTCGGCATGACCGCCATCCCGCGCGGCCACCGGGTGCGGCTGACCCAGGAGCCGCCGGAGACCTTCGCGATGATGCTGCGCCAGTCCGGGGTCATCCGGGTCGACAACGCACACCAGCTCTTCGACGTTGCACAGCTGGTCATCAACCAGCCCCTGCCCCAGGGTGATCGGGTAGCGATCGTCACCAACAACGACGCGCTCGGCTCGCTGGCCGCCGACGCGGCCACCGCGCGCGACCTCAAGGTCACCCACGGGCCGGTGACGGTGCCGGCCGAGGCGGTCATCGAGGACTTCCGCGAGGTCGTCGAGGCCGCCGTGGCCGATCCCCGGGTCGACTCCGTCATCGCCTGCTTCATCCCCCCGATCGCCGAGATCGACCCCGAGGTCGTCCAGGTCGTTGCCGCGGCCGTCGACGGCACCCAGAAGCCGTGCGTGGCGACCTTCCTGGGGATGCGGGGGGTGCAGCCGGGCACGGGGGTGCCCAGCTACCCCATGCCGGAGGACGGGATCCGCGCCCTCGCCGCCGCCACCCGATATGCCGAGTGGCTGCGCCGCGACCAGGGTGAACCGGTGCGGCCGGAGGGCATCAGCCGGGTCGCGGCCGACCGGATCATCGAGGCGGCCCTGGAGCGGTCCCCGCGCGGGTGCGAGCTGACCGCGCAGGAGGTGACCGAGCTGTTGGCCGCCTACGGGATCGAGGTCTGGCCGGTCCATCCCCTGTCCTCCGACGAGGAGGCCGTGGAGAAGTACAAGGAACTCGGGGGCACCGTCGTGCTCAAGGCGACCTCACCCCTGCTGCAGCACCAGCCGGGCCAGGGCTGGGTCCGCACGGGCCTTCGCCACCGCAAGGCGGTAGGCGCGGCATACCGGGACCTGGACGCACTGCTCACGCCGCTGGGGGTGGACGGCATCGCCATGCAGAAGATGGCGCCGGGCGGGGTCACCGTCGAGATCAACTCCTCCGAGGACCCCCTCTTCGGCCCGGTCGTCGGCTTCGGGATCGCCGGATTGCCCATCGAGCTGCTCGGTGACGAGGCCCAGCGGTTCCCGCCGCTGACCGACGCCGACATCGTGGCGATGGTCGGCTCGATCAAGGCCGCGCCGATGCTTGACGGTTACCGCGGTGCGATGCCCGTGGACCACCACGCGCTGCGTGACCTCATCGCCCGGGTCTCGGTGCTCGCCGACAACCACCCCGAGCTCGCCAGCGTGCGGCTGAACCCGGTCATGGCCCACCAGGAGGGCATCGAGGTGCTCGGCGCTGCGATCTCGGTCGCTCCGGCACCGACGCGCGCCGACGCCGAGCGGCGGGTGCTGTCCAGCGGCGTGGTCTGAGGCCGTGGTCTGAGAGCATGGTGCGCATGGTCCGCCGCCTGAGGTCCCCCTTGCCCGACAGCCTCGTCGCCGACATCGAGGCGGCCGGCTACCTGCCGGCCGTCGTGCACGATGTCGTGCTGACCGCCGTCGGGCGCGACCAGGTGGTCAGCCACCTGGTGCATGCCGAGACCACCTTCGATGAGCTGGCGGTGCGCAACCACCTGACCGTGCTGGTGCTGACCGACCGGCGCCTGGTCATCGCGCACGCCGACGACCATGAGGGTCCGGAGCGGCAGCGGATGGCCACCGCCACGAGCGAGACGGTGCCGCTGCGCCAGG
The DNA here is from genome assembly GCF_008843165.1 of Ornithinimicrobium pratense. Classification (NCBI taxonomy): domain Bacteria; kingdom Bacillati; phylum Actinomycetota; class Actinomycetes; order Micrococcales; family Ornithinimicrobiaceae; genus Ornithinimicrobium; species Ornithinimicrobium pratense. Next base: position 1,335,572 of record NZ_CP044427.1, read on the forward strand.
TCCGCGGCGTCATGCTGACCCACGTGGTGGCGGACCCCGAGCAGTTCGACGGCGGGCTCGAGGGCCGCGCGGTCACCCTGACCTTGGGCTGGGGCGCGGTCTCCCGGGTCGACCTGCTGCCCGCGATGTGCGAGGACCCCGAGTGCGAGGGCGACCACGGCTATGAGGGCACCGTGGCCAGCGACGACATCTCGCTGCGGGTCGCCGCCGACACCGACGGTGTGCAGCGGCTGGAGCAGGCCCTGGCCTTCGCGATGGAGCTCTCCGCCCGGCTGGGTCGGTGAACCCGGCCGCGGCGGGGGAGGTCGCCTACCGCGCCCCCGGTCCGGGGCAGGGGTTGGCATCGGTCCTGCCGGCCGCCCTGCTCGCCCTCGGGGTCGCCCTGCCCGACGGGGTGGACCGCCCGACCTGGACGCTGCCCGGGACGCAGCGGGTGGTGGTCGTGCTCGTCGACGGCCTCGGCGCGCGCCAGCTGAGCCGGCGCAGCGGTCATGCCCGGGTGCTGCGGGACCTGGACACGCCCGTGGAAGGCACCTTTCGCTGCGGCTTCCCGTCCACCACCGCGACCAGCCTCACCAGTCTGGGCACCGGGCGGCCCGCGGGCCAGCACGGGATCATCGGCTGGCAGACCTGCTTCCGCGGGGCGCTGTTCAACCACCTCGCCTGGCGCGACGGGCCCGACCCCGGCGCCCACCAGCCGCTGCCCACGCTGCTGCAGGAGGCGGGGCGGCGCGACGTGGCGATGACGACCGTGTCGCGGACGATGTTCGCCGGCTCGGGGTTTACCCGCGCGGCCCTGCGCGGGGGTGCCTACATCGGGGCGGAGACGGCCCAGGAGCGGGTGGCGGGGGTGCTCGACGCGCTGGCCATGGCAGGCCGTCGTGGCCGGGCCCTGGTCTACGCCTACTGGGACGAGGTGGACAAGGCCGGTCATGTGCGTGGCCCGGACTCGTGGGAGTGGGGGGAGGCGGTTGAGGCCGTCGACGCCTTCGTCGGCGAGCTGCTCGAGCGCGCGCCGGAGGGCACCGTCGTGGTCGTCACCTCCGACCACGGCATGATCGAGGCGCCTGAGGCGCACCGGCGGGACCTGGCCTACGAGCCGGTGCTCGCCGAGGGCGTGCAGCTGTTGGCGGGGGAGCCGCGGGCGCCGCAGGCATGGTGCAAGCAGGGGATGGTGGCCGACGTGGTCGCCACCTGGCGCGAGGAGCTGGGGGACCAGGCCGTGGTGCTCACCCGGGACGAGGCCGTCGCCGCCGGCTGGTTCGGGCCGCTGCGGGAGGGGTATGCCGAGCGCATCGGCGAGGTGGTCGTGGCCATGCAGGGTCGGGCCACCCTGCTCGACTCACGGCTGCTGCGGCCGGAGGTGTTGGCCCTGGTGGGGCACCACGGCTCGACCACCGACGCCGAGACCGCGATCCCGCTGCTGGTGGGCCAGACCTAGCCGACCTGGCTGGCCTGGGTGGCCTGGTTGGGCCAGCCGGACCGACCTAGGTGGATTGCGCGGGCTGCTTGAGCCGCTTGGCCTTCGAGCCAGCTGTCGCCAGCCGCCGCCAGCGGGCGACGTCGACCACGCCGCTCCGCTCCAGGTGCCGCAGCAGCGCGGTGATCGCCAGGATGCAGCCCAACATCTCCAGGCTCTCCTCGATCCACTCCCACACCGGCATCAGCTGCCGCAACGGGTGCTCGATCTCCAAGGTGCGGACCATGACCCCGCTGACCAGCTCCACGCCCACGGCTCCGGTGCCGTAGACCACCATCGCGATGAGCAGACCAAGGATCAGCGGTCGGGGCAAGGGACGCAGCAGCGGGACCAGCACGGCCAGCGCCGCCAGCGCGATGGCGACCCCGGGGATGAGCCACTCGTGGGTGATCAGGTCGCCCTGGTCCATCCCGAGCAGGCTCGGCAGGGCCTCGTGGATGGAGATCTTCTCATCCAGGCTCAGCAGGAAGATCGCGATCGCCAGGGCGGACCAGGCGATCCGCTCCCGCCGGGTGGCCACCGCGATCGCACCCAGCACGGCCAGCCCCGCCGCCAGCTGCAGCAGACCGACGTTGAACCACGTGGCCACGGACTGCTCCGCGTTCATGTCCAGCCAGCGGGTGTAGTGCACGCCGAACCGGTCCTCGAGGGAGGTCTGGTCCACATGCAGGAACAGGTGCCCGATCCCGACAACGACGGTGAACCAGGTCAGCCAGAAGGCGACCCGGCGGGTCAGGGGGCTCCAGAACATCGGATCAGCCTAGGACGTCCGGGCGCCGGGCCCTCGTCCGGCTCGCCGTAGACTGCCCGAGTGGCCGAGCTCGTCTTCTTCACCGGGACCATGGACTGCGGCAAGTCGACCCTCGCGCTGCAGATGGACCACACCCATGCGGCGCGGGGCAGGCGGGGACTGCTCTTCACCCAGCACGACCGCTCGGGCCAGCCGGTGGTCTCCTCCCGGCTGGGCCTGCGGCGCCCGGCGCTCGAGGTGACCGACGACGTCGACTTCTGGGAGCTGGTCGTGGAGCAGGTGACCAAGGGCGACCGGGTGGACTACCTGATCTGCGACGAGGCCCAGTTCTACACCCCCGGCCAGGTCGAGCAGCTGGCCCGGCTGGTGGATGAGATGGGCATCGACGTCTTCGCCTTCGGCATCAGCGCGGACTTCCGCACCGAGCTCTTCCCCGGCTCGCGCCGCCTCATCGAGCTGGCCGACCGAACCGAGCAGCTCCAGGTCCGGGCGCTGTGCTGGTGCGGGCGGCCTGCGACCGTCAATGCCCGCGTGGTCGACGGTGTCATGGTCGTGGAGGGGGAGCAGGTGGTCGTCGGAGACGTCAGCGGGGAGACCGAGGCGGGACCGGCGACGGGGCCAGCACCAGCGAGGGGACCTGGGTCGGTCATGGAGTCGCGATCGGCCTCGGGGTCGACGCCGCCGTCAGCGCCCGCCGTCGAGTACGAGGTGCTGTGCCGGCGGCACTACATGCGCCGGATGCACTCGGCCGCTGCCCGCGTCGCGGCGCTGTCCCCGGACACCCTGCCCTTCGACCTGGGCCTCTGCCCCGTCCCGCCCCGCTGATCGTGCCGGTGCTTGGCTGGTTCGGTCACCGGCGGTCGCGGGCCCCGAACATGATGTCGTCCCAGCTGGGGACGCTGGGGCGGCCCTTGCGGCCGCCTGCCTGCCGGGTCGGCGGCTCCGGGTCAGGCGCCGGCTCAGTCGCGGCGGCCTCCGCCTTCTCCCGGGGCTCGTCCTCGTCCTCGTCCTCGTCGTCCGCGGGCGTGCCTTCGGCCGCGCCGTCGGGCTCGTCGCTCAGGGCTGCCGGCAGGTCCGCGTGCTCGCTCGCGGGGTCCTCCTCGAGGACCGATACTGCTGCATCGGCTAGTGCTGTATCGGGCAGTTCGTCCTGGCCTGAGTCATCTGCGCCCAGCTCGTCCTCCTCCGACAGCTCGCCGTCGGCCTCGTCGAGGGCGAAGAACTCGTCGAAGGACACCTCGTCCGGGTAGCGCAGGCGGGCGTAGGAACCCTCCTCGCCCGCGTCCGCCTGGCTCTGCGACGCGGCCCCGTCCTCGACGGCACCCTCGGCCACCTCCGGCGGGTCCGGCGACTCGGGAGCCGCGCCGCGGGGGTGGGCCGCAGGCGGGTCGCCCATGGTGTCCGGGTCGTAGGCAAGGTCCTCCAGGGGAAGCACCTCGGGGGCATCGCCTGCTGCCCGGGGACGTGACCGACCGGCTGGCCGGGGTCGCCGACAGCCTCGTGGGAGGCGCTACGGGAGGGACGGCGGCTGCGGCGCTGGCGACGTTCGCGCATGGTGGCCATCAGGTCCGCCGCCACCTCGTCCTCGGCGTGGCCCGTGCCGAGCAGCGGGTGGCCGGCCAGGCCGCCGGGCAGCGCCTGCTCGTCCTCGCTGAGCCAACGCGCCTCGTCGTCCAGCGCCTCCAGACCACGCGTCCGCAGGTCGTAGTGCCAAGCCCCGCGACGCTCACGGCCCCCGGCCGAGAAGATCACCTGCACGGTCCACGGACCGTGGGCGGTGCTGCGGGCGGCCTCCCAGGCCACTCCGGCAGGGTCGACGTCCCGGCGCTGCAGCCGCTCCTGGACGCGATCGCCCAGCGTGTGCGAGCCGTCCGTCCGTCCCTGGGACCGCACCGCTGCGCGCTGGGCCAACCCGATGATGTGCTCCCGCTCGGCGAGCACCGGGCCCTCGTAGCGGCGGACCCGGTCGGTGTCCCACCCCGTCACGGACGCGACCTCCTCGGCGCTCTGCCCGGCCCGGATCATCGACTGCACCGCGCGCAGGCTCACCCTCGGGGCCTCGCGGTCGGACGCGGACTCCGGGCGCGGCCGCAGGGCCGCGCGCAGACGGTCGTCGACGGGTACGGCATACCGGGTGCCGTCGTCGGTGGCGACCACCAGCCGGCCACCTTCGTCGAGCTCGACGAACTGGAGTTGCTGCATGGTCGACCACTCTGCCATCCGGCCCTGGGTGGGACGAGGAGGGCGCGCCGCGCGGGCTAGGCTGGGCAGGCCGCGGATGCCCGTCCCACGCACCGTCCCGACCCCTGGAGGAGCCATGAGCCAGCCCACCACCGACCCCTTCGAGCCGGACCCGGCCGGCCCCCGCGAGTCGGTCGCCAGCGGGCCTGGCGCCGCCCCGTCCGACGGCGCCATGGAGCCGGTGCGGGCCGCGGACGACGAGGTCATCGCGGAGCTGGAGGAGTCGCTGCAGGAGAGCGGGCGCAACGACCTCTACCCCTACCAGGCCATCGTCCTGACCAGCTTCGGTGGCCCCGAGGGCCCCGAGGAGGTGATGCCTTTCCTGCGCCGGGTCACGGCCGGCCGCGGCATCCCCGATGAGCGCCTGGCCGATGTCGCCGAGCACTACCTGCACTTCGGCGGCAAGAGCCCCATCAACGACCAGAACCGGGCCCTGGTCGAGAAGTTGCGCGCCGAGCTGGACCGCCGCGGACTGCCCGTCCCGGTGCTCCTCGGCAACCGCAACTCCGAGCCCTTCCTCACCGACGCCCTGCGGCAGGCGCACGAGGAGGGGATGGCGCAGGTGCTCTCGATCACCACCAGCGCCTACTCCTGCTACTCCTCCTGCAGGCAGTACCGCGAGGACATCGCCGTCGCGCTGGACACCCTCGTCGGCGAGGGCCGCACCCTGCACGTGGACAAGGTCCGGCAGTACTGGAACCACCCCGGCTTCTCCCGCGCCAACGCCCGGATCGTCACCGAAGGTGCCCGGCAGGTGCTCGACGGGGGCGGCAGGCCATACCTCGTCTTCGTGACCCACTCCCTCCCCGTGGCCATGGACGACACCTCCGGCCCGGGGGACGGCGAGGGCAACCTGTACTCCCGCCAGCACTACGAGCTGGCCGCCGTGATCGCCGGGGAGGCCTCGGCCACCCTCGGCACCACGCTGGAGTGGGACCTCACCTACTGCTCCCGCTCCGGGCCGCCGAGCCAGCCCTGGCTGGTCCCGGACGTGAACGACCACCTGCGCGAGCTGTCTGCCCGCGGGGTGGAGCACGTGGTGCTTGCCCCGATCGGGTTCGTGTCCGACCACATGGAGGTCGTCTTCGACCTGGACACCGAGGCGATGGAGACCGCAGAGGAGCTGGGTATGCAGCTGCTGCGGGTGCCGACCGTCGGCACCGACAGCGAGTTCGTCATGGGCCTGGTCGACCTGGCCATCGAGCGCGCCGCAGAGGCCCGCAGCGAAGACGTGGAGCAACCGACCTGGCCAGGCTCCGAGCCGCGTCCCAGCATCTGCGAGCCCGGTTGCTGCCCCAACCTGCGTCAGGCGCGGCCCGCGGCCTGCGGCTCCGACTGATGACCCCGCCGGCTCCCGACCCGGGCGCCGTCCCCGAGGAGGAACGGGCCGAGCTCGAGGAGCTCGCGGTCCAGCTGGCGCTCGAGGCGGGCGTGCTCATCCGGGACGAACGGCCCAGGAGCCTGGGCGTGGACCGGGTGAAGTCCAGCGAGCTGGACGTGGTGACCGTCATGGACACCCGCTCCGAGCAGCTGCTGCGTGACCGCATCGCCACGGCCCGGCCCGACGACGCGATCCTCGGCGAGGAGGAAGGGTTGTCGACCGGCACGTCCGGGTTGTCCTGGGTGCTGGACCCCATCGACGGCACGGTGAACTATCTCTACAACCTGCCGGCGTATGCCGTGTCGGTCGCCGTCGTGGTCGGCGACCCGATGGTCGCCGGGGCCTGGGCGCCCGTCGCCGGTGCGGTGATCAACCCCCGGACCGACGAGGTCTTCCACGCCCGGGTCGGCGGTGGGGCGCACCTGCTCACCGTCGAGGACTCCGTGCCGATCCGGGTCGGTCAGGTGGCGGACCTAGGGGGCGCGTTGCTGGCTACCGGCTTCGCCTACGACCGGCAGGTCCGGCGGGGTCAGGCCGAGACCCTCGCGGCGTTGCTGCCCCACGTGCGCGACATCCGGCGGATGGGGGCGGCGGCGCTGGACCTCTGCCACGTCGCCGCCGGCCGGGTGGACGGCTACTGGGAGCAGGGCGTGCGGGTCTGGGACGTGGCCGCGGGGATGCTCGTGGTGACGGAGGCCGGTGGCGTGGTCAGCGGGGCCAGCGTCACGTCCCCTCCCTCCTCGGATCTGACCGTCGCCGCCGGGCCCGCCCTGCACCCAGTCCTGCTGGAGGCGCTGGCCGGTTCCGCCCTGGGCTGAAAGGTGGATCCGCCTCGCGTCACGGGGCGTTGATAGGGAAGAATCCGGGCGCCGACCCAAGTCAGGGCGGCCATGATCTGCCCGTGCCCGGCCCGCCCTGGCCCGGTCGGGCACAAATCGGGGCCTGTCGGCGTTCAGGCACGACAACGACGGTGTACAACCTGCGAGCATCCACTGGAGGGATCAGATGGCGACCGACTACGACGCCCCGCGCAAGACTGACGATGAGCTCAACGAGGACTCGATCGAGGAGCTGAAGGCACGACGCAACGACAAGGCCTCCGGCAGCGTCGACGTCGACGAGACCGAGCAGGCGGAGGGCTTCGAGCTGCCCGGTGCCGACCTGTCCAACGAGGAGCTCTCGGTCCACGTCCTGCCCAAGCAGCAGGACGAGTTCACCTGCTCCAAGTGCTTCCTGGTGCACCACCGCAGCCAGCTGGCCAAGGAGGTCGGCGGGCTACCGGTCTGCACCGAGTGCGCAGCCTGATCCGGCGGCGGGGGGATCGGGGGCCCGGCTCCTGGGGCTACCCTGGGTGTCCGTGAGCATCCCGACGACCCCGCAGACGCTGTCCGTCGCGCTGCAGCGGTTGGACCCCGACCTCCCGGTGCCGGCCCAGGCCCGCACCGGTGATGCCGGGGTCGACCTGCATGCGCGGCAGGACGTGCGGCTGGAGCCGGGGGAGCGGGCCCTGGTCCCGACGGGCGTGGCGCTCGCCATCCCTGAGGGGTATGCCGCGTTCGTGCACCCCCGTTCCGGGCTCGCCGCCCGGCACGGGATCACCGTCGTCAACGCACCCGGCACGGTCGACGCCGGCTACCGGGGCGAGATCCTCGTCAACCTGCTCAACACCGACGTTCGTGAGGCCGTGCAGCTGGCTCGGGGTGAGCGGATCGCCCAGCTGGTGGTCCAGCCCGTGGTGCGCCCGGTCTTCACCGAGGTCGCCGAGCTGCCCCCCTCCGAGCGCGGCAGCAGCGGCCATGGTTCGACTGGCTCCACCGGCGCCGCTGCATCCCCTCTGACCCATCCCTGACCACCCGAAGGACGACCCGACCGTGGCACTCTTTGGCCGACGCAAGAAGAAGGACCTCTTCGAGGAGGACCTGCTCTCCCTCGACGGCGAGGGCACCGACGCCCCGCGGCCCGAGCCGGCCGAGGGTGAGCCCGGCGTCGACCGCGACTGGGTGCGCGCCGAGGACGGGCCCTACGACCACGGCGAGTGGCCCGAGCTGGACGGCCGCCTGGATCTGGGTGCCCTGCGGGTGCCGATCGCGCGCGGGATGCAGATCCGCCTGGACCTGGAGCAGGGCACAGGCCGGCCGATCGGGGTCACGCTGACCTTCGGTGCCTCGCACGCCCAGCTGCAGGCCTTCGCCGCGCCGCGGTCGTTCGGGCTCTGGGACGAGCTGCGGCCGGAGATCGCGCGAGGTCTGGTGGACACCGGCGGTGCGGCCGAGGTCGTGCAGGGCGCCATGGGCAAGGAGCTCAAGGCCCGGATGCCGGGCCGGGCGCCCGACGGCCGGGTGTCGTTCCAGCCCGCCCGCTTCATCGGGGTCGACGGGCCGCGCTGGTTCCTGCGCGTCGTCGTCAACGGGCCGGCCGCCGGCGACGAGAAGCAGCTGCGCGCCATCCTGTCGGTGCTGCGCCGGACCGTCGTCGTCCGGGGTGACGAGCCGCGCCCGCCGCGCGAGGTGCTCACCCTGACGCCGCCGAAGGGTTTTGAGGAGGCGATGGCCAAGGAGGCGCAGGCGCGCCAGGCACGCCTGCAGCGCGAGCGTGAGGCCGAGGTGGCCAGGGTTGCGGCCAAGACCCAGGTGCTGCGCACCGGGGACGCCACGGGCGTCGCCGGCGTCGGGGTGGGTCAGGGAGCGGGGCAAGGCGCGGCTCAGGTCGCCCAGGGTGGCCAGGCGGCGCCCGCCGACCAGACGGCCGATCCCGCCTCGGCCCCGCAGGGGCAGCAGGAGCAGTCTCCGGTGCGGGACCTGCCCACGCCCGAACCCGAGCTCACCGATGCGCCCAAGGCGCCGACCAACCCCGACTTCCAGTGACACAGCAGGGACCGGGCGGCGGCGAACGGCCGGTCCCGTCGACGGATGGGGATCCTGGGGTCGACTCCAGCGTTGACGCAGAGGTGAACGCTCAGGCGAGCGCCGAGGTGGATGCCGAGGTCACCGTCGAGCAGGTCATCCGCAAGCGCATCAGCGACGCTCTGGGCGGCTGGTACGGCTCGCTCGAGACCGCCCTGCCGACGGTCGCCTTCGTGATCACCTGGCTGGTGGCCGAGGACGTGCGCACCGCACTGCTCGGGGCCGCCGCGCTGCTCACCGTGCTCGCGATCGTCCGGGGCCTGGTGGGCGGGTCCTGGCGCTTCCTCGGGTCGGCCGTCTTCGCGACCGCGCTGGCCGCGTTCTTCGCCCTGCGCTCGGGGCAGGCGCAGGACGCCTTCCTGCCGGGCATCATCACCAGCGCCGCCTACGGCGTCGCGGCCGTGGTGTCGATCTTGGCCCGCTGGCCCCTGCTGGGCTTCGTGGTCGCGCTGGGGGACCCGAAGTTCGCCGAGCAGCCCACCGCCTGGCGGCGGGACCGAGGGCTGGTGCGGGTCTGCTCGCGGCTGACCTGGGTGCTCGCGGCCCTCTTCGCGGTGCGGCTGGCCGTCATGCTCCCGCTCTACCTCGGGGGCGAGGTCGCCTGGCTCGGTGTCGGCAGGGTGGTGCTGGGCTGGCCCGCCTACCTGCTCGCGGTCGTCGTGATGGGCTGGCTTCTTGCCATCGGCCGCACCCCACAGACCGATGGCGGCGAGGACGACGTGACCGAGCGGATGGAGCAGGCGCATCAGGAGGGGACCGAGCCGTGAGCGAGGCGGCTGGCCTGGCGGTCGGTGACGAGGTCGAGGTCCCGGTCGGGCCGGTCGCGCACGGGGGGCACTGCGTGGCTCGCTACGGCCCCGACGGCCAGGTGGTCTTCGTGCGCCACGCCATACCGGGGGAGCGGGTGCGGGCCAGGGTGACCGAGGTCGGCCCGAAGGGGCGGTACGTGCGTGCGGACGCCGTCGCGGTGTTGGAGGCCTCAGCGGACCGGGTGGCCCGGCCGTGCCCGTTCTCCGGCCCGGGGCGGTGCGGCGGCTGTGACTGGCAGCACGTGTCGCTGGAGGCCCAGCGGCGCCTGAAGATGCAGGTTGTCGCCGAGCAGCTGGTGCGGCTGGGCGGTTTCACGCCCGAGGAGGTCCAGGCGCTGGGCGTGACCTGCGAGCCAGTGCCGGGGGACCAGGACGGTCTGCGCTGGCGGACCCGGGTGGAGTTCGCGGTGGCCCGGGACGGAGGGGATGGTGCGGGCAGCCCGGCCGCCGACGTCGTCGGTCTGCGGGTGCATCGCTCGCACGAGGTCGTCCCCATCGATGACTGCCTCATCGCCACCGAGGGGGTGCTGGGCACGGGCGCGCTCCGACAACCGCCACCGCCCAGCGTGGTGGCCCTGGACGCCGTCGACCCCTCGGTGAGCGAGGCTGCCCTGGTGCCGCTCGCGCTCATCCAGGAAGGCCGAGGTGGCCGGGGGAAGGCGGGAGGTCCGCAGCGTGGGCGTCGAGGTGCAGGATCCCGGGGCGCCCGCCTGGGTCTGCGCCCGCTGGGGAAGGTGCCAGAGGTCACCGAACGGGTGCGGACCCAGGCTGGCGGCTCGCACGACTTCACCCTGTCGGCGCGCGGGTTCTGGCAGGTGCATCCGGGAGCGGCGGCCACCTTCACCGAACAGGTGCTGACCTGGCTCGCACCCCGGGAGGGGGAGCGGGTCCTGGACCTCTACTCGGGCGTCGGCCTGTTCGCGGTCCCCCTGGCCCAGGCGGTCGGGCCGCGGGGTTCGGTCCTGGCGGTCGAGGCCGACAGGGGGGCCGCTGGTGCCGCATGCCGGCACCTCGCGGCATACCCCTGGGCAGGTGCCGTCGCCCGGCCCACCGCGCCGGCTCTTGCCGAGCTGGTGGCGCAGGGGGAGCGGGCTGACCTCGTCGTCCTGGACCCGCCGCGCACGGGCGCGGGGCGGGAGGTCATGGAGGCGATCGCCGATCTCCGGCCGCGGGCGGTCGTGTATGTCGCGTGCGACCCCGCCGCACTGGCCCGTGACCTGGCCACCGCGCGCGAGCTGGGTCTGGAACTGGGCGGGCTCCGGGTGCTGGATGCGTTCCCGATGACCCAGCACATGGAGTGCCTGGCCCTGCTCGTCTGACCCTCCTGACCCGCGACGGGCTCGGCCCCTCGCGACGGGCTCGGCCCCTCGCGAGCTGTGTCGGCGGGCCAGACGCGACCGCGCGCGGGATGACAGGATGGAGGTGACCGGTCCCCCGGGTTTGATCCTGGTGGCCCAGACCAGATATCTTGATGTCAAGATAAATAGTCAGCGAGCGAAGGAGCGGAACGTTGAGCACGAACCCGGACAGCTTCGGTGCCAGGGGCACTCTGGAGGTCGGAGAAGCCAGCTACGGCATCTACCGCATCGGCGGGCTGGAGGGGGCCCAGTCGCTGCCGTACTCGCTCAAGGTGCTGCTGGAGAACCTGCTGCGCACCGAGGACGGCAAGAACATCACCGCCGACCACATCAACTCCCTGGTCAACTGGGACGAGAACGCGCAGCCGGACACCGAGATTCAGTTCACCCCCGCCCGCGTCATCATGCAGGACTTCACCGGCGTGCCCTGCATCGTCGACCTGGCCACGATGCGCGAGGCGATGGGTGACCTCGGCGGCGACCCCGCCAAGATCAACCCGCTGGCGCCCGCCGAGCTGGTCATCGACCACTCGGTGATCATCGACGTCTTCGGCCGGGCCGACGCCTTTGAGCGCAACGTGGAGGTCGAGTACGAGCGCAACGGCGAGCGCTACCAGTTCCTGCGCTGGGGCCAGACCGCCTTCGAGGACTTCAAGGTCGTGCCCCCGGGCACCGGCATCGTCCACCAGGTCAACATCGAGCACCTGGCCAAGGTCACCATGACCCGCGAGGTGGAGGGGGAGCTGCTCGCCTACCCCGACACCTGTGTCGGCACCGACTCGCACACCACGATGGTCAACGGCCTGGGCGTGCTCGGGTGGGGCGTCGGCGGCATCGAGGCCGAGGCGGCCATGCTGGGCCAGCCCGTCTCGATGCTCATCCCGCGCGTCGTCGGCTTCAAGCTGAGCGGCTCGGTGCCGGCCGGGGCGACCGCGACGGACGTCGTGCTCACCATCACCGAGATGCTCCGCGATCACGGGGTCGTGGGCAAGTTCGTGGAGTTCTACGGCGACGGTGTCTCCCAGGTGCCGCTGGCCAACCGGGCCACCATCGGCAATATGAGCCCCGAGTTCGGCTCGACCGCCGCGATGTTCCCGATCGACGAGGTGACCCTGGAGTACCTGCGCCTCACCGGTCGCTCGGACGAGCAGGTCGCTCTGGTCGAGGCCTACGCCAAGGAGCAGGGGATGTGGCTGGAGCCCTCCGGCAATGTCGAGGCGCGCTTCAGCGAGTACCTCGAGCTCGACCTGTCCACGGTGGTCCCGTCGATCGCCGGCCCGAAGCGCCCGCAGGACCGGATCGCGCTCACCAACGCCAAGAAGCAGTTCCACGCCGACCTGAAGAACTACGTCGTCAACGGCAACCACATCGAGAAGAGCTCGGTCGACCGGGAGCTCGCCGACACCTTCCCGGCCTCCGACGCCCCGTCCCACGACGCGAACGAGCAGTCCGAGGCGGCTGGCCGGCCGGAGCACTCCACCCTGCTCAACGGCGACCGGGCTACCCACCCGACCCCCGCCACCATCGACGGGGAGCAGGTCGAGATCGACCACGGCCACGTGTCGATCGCCTCGATCACCTCGTGCACCAACACCTCCAACCCCTCGGTGATGATGGCGGCGGCGATGCTGGCCAAGAACGCCCTCGAGAAGGGGCTGAGCGTGCCGCCGTGGGTCAAGACCTCGATGGCCCCCGGCTCTAAGGTGGTCACCGGCTACTTCGAGAAGGCCGGGATGTGGCCCTACCTGGAGGGGCTGGGCTTCCACCTGGTCGGCTACGGCTGCACGACCTGCATCGGCAACTCGGGTCCGATCATCGAGGAGGTCTCCGAGGCGGTCAACGACAACGACCTGGCCGTGGTCTCCGTCCTCTCCGGCAACCGCAACTTCGAGGGCCGGATCAACCCCGACGTCAAGATGAACTACCTGGCCTCCCCGCCGCTGGTCATCGCCTACGCACTGGCCGGCACCATGGACTTCGACTTCGACGCCGAGCCGCTGGGGCAGGACAAGGACGGCAACGACGTCTACCTCAAGGACATCTGGCCGGCTCCCGAGGACGTGGAGCGCACCATCGCCTCCTCGATCAGCCGCGAGATGTTCACCGAAGACTACGCCGACGTCTTCGCCGGCGACGACCGGTGGCGCTCGCTGCCCACCCCCGAGGGCGACACCTTCGAGTGGGTCGAGGAGTCCACCTACGTGCGCAAGCCCCCGTACTTCGAGGGCATGCAGGCGCAGCCGGAGCCGGTCGCCGACATCGAGGGCGCTCGGGTGCTGGCCAAGCTGGGCGACTCGGTCACCACCGACCACATCAGCCCGGCTGGCTCGATCAAGGCCGACAGCCCCGCGGGCCGCTACCTGTCCGAGCACGGCATCGAGCGCAAGGACTTCAACTCCTACGGCTCGCGCCGCGGCAACCACGAGGTGATGATCCGCGGCACCTTCGCCAACATCCGCCTGAGGAACCAGCTGCTGGACGGCGTCGAGGGCGGCTTCACCCGCGACTTCACCAAGGACGACGCCCCGCAGACGACCATCTTCGAGGCCTCCCAGGCGTATGCCGAGGCCGGCGTCCCCCTGGTCGTGCTGGCGGGCAAGGAGTACGGCTCCGGGTCCTCGCGCGACTGGGCTGCCAAGGGCACGCGCCTCCTCGGCGTCAAGGCAGTCATCGCGGAGTCCTACGAGCGGATCCACCGCTCCAACCTGATCGGGATGGGTGTGCTGCCCCTGCAGTACCCCGAAGGCGAGACTGCCGACTCCCTCGGCCTGGAGGGCACGGAGACCTTCGCCATCACCGGCGTGACCGAGCTCAACGAGGGTCGCATCCCCAAGACGGTCAAGGTGACGGCCACCAAGGAGAGTGGCGAGACGGTCGAGTTTGACGCCATCGTGCGCATCGACACCCCCGGCGAGGCCGACTACTACCGCAACGACGGCATCCTGCAGTACGTCCTGCGCTCCCTCGTCGACGCCTGACGAGACATCACCCGGGCTACCAGCCCGGGGAACCTGCGGCGCCCGTCGGACCACGTCCGGCGGGCGCCGTCGGGCATCCTGGGGGAAGACGGCACGGAATACTGCGGCGCCGATGTGCGCTCTCCATGTGACACGTCATCTATACGGGAGGCCCGACATGACCCAGACCACCCCGCGGCGAGACCGCCTCGCCGCCGACACCGCCATGGGCCCGGTGACGCTCGACGTGGCGGACCTGGAGGGCATGACCGCCTACTACCGCGACGCGGTGACCCTGCAGGTGATCTCGGAGGACGGCCCCGTCGCCACGTTGGGCCGCGGCGCCACCCCGATCATCGTGCTGCGCCACAGCCCTGAGCTGAAGCGTGCGGCCCCCGGCTCCGCCGGGCTGTTCCACACCGCGATCCTCTTCCCCACCCAGGCCGCCCTGGCCGCTACCCTGGCCTCGATGGCCCGGGCCGGCGCCCGCTACGTCGGCAGCGCCGACCACCTGGTGAGCAAGGCGTTCTACTTCGAGGACCCCGAAGGCAACGGGATCGAGCTGTACTGGGACCGTGACCGCACCGAGTGGAGCTGGGTGCACGGGCAGGTCGAGATGGACAGCACACTCCTCGACGCGAGCGCTTTCCTGCAGGAGCACCTGACCGAGGAGGGGCAGCAGGCCCCGGACACCGGGGACGCCGTAGTCGGGCACGTCCATCTCTCGGTGGGCGACATCGACACCGCCCGTGAGTTCTACGTCGACCGGCTCGGGTTCGACACCACCAACGCCTGGCGCGGCCAGGCCCTGTTCGTCAGCGCCGGCGGCTACCACCATCACATGGCGATGAACGTCTGGAACAGCCGCGGTGCCGGGCCCCGGTTCCCCTCCCTGGGCCTGGGGCAGGTCGACATCGTCGTGCCCACCCCCGAGGACGTCGGTGAGCTCACCGAGCGGATGACCCACTTCGGGGTCCAGTCCGCCGACGACGGTCGCACCGTCACCCTGCGCGACCCGTGGGCGAACACGATCCGGGTCGAAGCGCTGGGCGGACGCTGAACACGATGACCGACTACGGCCACGAGATCCGCCTGGGCATCTTCCCCACCCCCGACGCCGCCGACCCGCAACGGGCCGTGACCCTGGCGGTTGCGGCCGACACCTCGGGCATCGACCTGGTCAGCGTCCAGGACCACCCCTACGCCAAGGACCAGCTGGACTCCTGGACCCTGCTGTCCTGGATCGCCGCCCGGACCACCAGCGTGCGGGTGGCCCAGAACGTCGCCAACCTCCCGCTGCGCGCCCCGGTGGTGCTGGCCAACTCGGTGGCCACCCTCGACCTGCTCTCCGGCGGTCGGGCCGAGCTCGGCCTGGGCACGGGAGGGTTCTGGGACGCGATCGTGGCGGCCGGCGGTCCGCGGCGCAGCCCCGGTGAGGCGGTCGATGCGCTGATCGAGGCGATCGACGTGGTCCGCCAGGTCTGGCGGGGCGAGGGCTCGGTGCGGGTGGAGGGCGAGCACTACCGGGTCAAGGGCCTGCACTCAGGTCCGGCCCCCGGCGGCAGGCCCGCGATCTGGATCGGCGCCTACGGCCCGCGTATGCAGCGCGTCACCGGCCGCCTGGGCGACGGCTGGCTGCCCAGCATGGGCTACCTGGCCCCGGACAAGCTGCCGGAGGCCAACGCCCGCATCGACGAGGCCGCGGCCGCGGCGGGGCGTGCCCCCCAGGACGTCATCCGCCTCTACAACGTGCACGGCCGCTTTGGTGGGAGCACGGCCGGAGCCGGTGGTCAGGCAGGCCTGCGCGGCAGCGCGACCGACTGGGCCGAGCAGCTGGCCGAGCTGGCCCTGGGGCAGGGCATGTCCACCTTTATCCTGGCCACCGACGACGTGCGCACGGTGCAGGTCTTCGGCCAGGAGGTCGGGCCCGCTCTTCGGGACCTTGTGCAGGCCGAGCGGTCCGGCCGCGCTGGGGGTGACTTGGCGGCGGCCAACGACCAGGCGCCGGAGTCGGTCGAGGTGACCACCGCTCCCGGTGCGCCCGGCAACCCGGGCGCCGGGGTGACGAGGGCGCAGTTGCCGCAGGGCATCATCCCCACCCCGGACGACGGCACCCGCCTGACCGGTGAGCTGGACTGGGACGAGCCCTCCCGGCCCAGCGTCGGCGCGCCCGCCGGCGCGCCGACGGCATACACGCCCGCGCAGCTGGCGGCACCGCAGCACCTCATCGACATCCACGACCACCTGCGCGAGGAGCTGTCCCGGGTGCGGGAGGTCGTGGACCAGGTGCGCGAGGGGCACCTGCAGGTCGGGCAGGCGCGCTCGATCATCAACACGATGACGATGCGGCAGAACACCTGGACCCTCGGCGCCTTCTGCCAGTCCTACTGCCGGATCGTCACCGGGCATCACACCTTGGAGGACCGCTCGGTCTTCCCGCACCTGCGCAGGGCCGAGCCGGGCGTCGCTACGGTCCTGGACCGGCTCGAGGAGGAGCACGAGGTCATCGCCGACGTGCTGGACCGGCTGGACCGGGCGCTGGTCGCGCTCGTCGACGAGGAGGGGTATGGCGGGCAGGGCCGACAGGCGCTGGACGAGCTGTCCCACAGCGTCGACCTACTGACCGACACCCTGCTCTCCCACCTGTCCTACGAGGAGCGCGAGCTGTCCGGACCGCTGGCCCGGCACGGGTTCTCCTAGTCGCCTACCCATGTGTTCGCTGGTCGTCCTAGCTCGTCCAGGTCACCTGCAGGCCATCCTTGGCGCCGAAGCGCTCCAGGTGCGAGCCGACGACCTGCGCCATCCGGTCGGCGCCTTCCTCGCTGGTGGCCTCGACGTGCAGGCCGAGCGTGTCGGCCGCGGTAGTGTCCATCAGGCAGGTCGCCTCCAGACCCTCAAAGCTCATGGTCAGGTGTGGCCCACGGTCGGTCTCGGTCAGGGTCATCTTGCGACCCAGGTGCGAGCCGAGCTGCTTGGCGTAGCGGGCAGGGGCCTCGGTGGCGACGTGGGCGGTGCGGCTCTGCATGGTGCTGCTCATCGGGTAGATCCTCTGGTCAGGGTGGGGGCGAACGGATGGGTGGTCGTGAAGCTGTCGTCGACGTCGGGCGGTTCGGTGGTCAGGGGCTGACCGGACGCGAGCGGTTGGCCGGGGGCAAGGGGCACCACGGGCAGGCCCTCCACCTCTGTGGCCTCGGGGGCCCGGTCGCGGTCGCGGACCGGCGCGCCGGGGGTCCAGAAGACGCCCAGCAGCATGCCGTGCAGGTCCTGCACGACGATGTCCATGTCGAAGACCTCGCGCAGCACCTCGCGCTGCATGATCTGGGCGGGGGTGCCGATGCTGACCACCAAGCCGTCGCGCATGGCCACGATGTGGTCGGCGAAGGCGGAGGCGAAGTTGATGTCGTGCAGCACCACCACGACCGTCTTGCCCAGGTCGTCGGCAGCGCGGCGCAGCAGCTTCATGGTGTGCGCGGCGTGTTTCATGTCCAGGTTGTTCAGCGGCTCGTCCAGCAGCACGTAGTCGGTGTCCTGGGCCAGCACCATCGCCACATAGGCCCGCTGGCGCTGCCCGCCGGACACCTCGTCCAGGTAGCGACCCTGCAGGTCCTGCAGGTCGAGGAACTCGATCGAGCGGTCGATGATCTCCTCGTCGGCCTGGGTCAGCCGGCCCCGCGTGTACGGGAAGCGGCCGAAGCCGACGAGCTGCCGGATGGTGAGGCGGGTGATGAAGTGGTTCTCCTGGCGCAGGATCGACAGAATCTTGGCCAGGTCCTTGGACGCGGTGCGGGTGATGTCGTAGCCGGCGACCTCGATGACACCGTCGTCCAGGCCCTGCAGCCGGCCGATCATCGTCAGCAGGGTCGACTTGCCGGCCCCGTTGGGGCCGATCAGGGCGGTGATGCCGCCCGCGGGGATCTGCAGGTCGACCGGGCCGATGCGGACCTCACTGCTGTAGTCCTTGCGGACTGTGGTCAGGTTGATCACAGGCGTCCCTTTCTCAGGATGACGTACAGAAAGACCGATCCGCCCACGAGCTCGATGATGATCGAGACGACTCCCTGGGCGTAGAAGATGTTGCGCATGATGAAGTAGGCGCCGGCCAGCACGACGAAGCCGGTGAGCGCGGCGACCGGGAAGATCCGGCGGTGGTCGTAGGTGTCGGCGAACTGGTAGGACAAGGTGGCGACCAGGAAGCCCAGGAAGGTCATCGGGCCGACCAGGGCGGTGGAGACCGCCATGAGGATGGAGATCAGGAAGAGCACCCGCATGGTCTCGTAGCGGTGGTTCAGACCCAGGTTGAGCGTGGTCTCCTTGCCCAGCGCGAGCACGTTGAGCCGCGGCGAGCTCCAGAAGAGCAGACCGGCCGCGACGGCGACCAGAGGGATCGCCACCGGGAAGTAGCTGGGGTCGGCGTTGCTCACCGAGCCGAACAGGCGGGCGGTGAGGATGTCGAACTCGCTGGGGGAGAGCAGGCGCTGCATGAACGTGGAGACCGACCCCAGCCCGCCCCCGATGATGATCCCGACCAGCAGCATGACGTGGATATTGCCGCGCTTGCCCGAGAGCAGCCAGCCGTAGAGCGCCAGGGCCAGGGCGACCATGATGGCGACCAGCAGCACGAACTGCCGGACCCCGGTGAAGTACATGATTCCCGCCGCGCCCAGCACGAAGACGGCGCTGGTCTGGACCGCGACGTACAGCGACTCGAAGCCCATGATCGAGGGGGTCAGGATGCGGTTGTTGGTCACCGTCTGGAAGCTCACCGTCGCCACCGCGTGGCAGATGGCGACGATGGCCATCACCACGACGTTGGTGACCCGCATGTCCACGATGAGCCAGAAGCCACGCGAGCCGTAGGGCATGGGGTTGTCCCAGACGAGCAGGCCGATCCCGAAGAACAGGGCAAGGAAGATCAGGATCCCCAGCACGATCCGGTAGCGCAGGCGGGAGGCCTGGGTCGGCATCGGGCCAGAGCAGGGTCGCTCGCGCTCGACCTCGGCCAGGGGGGAGGTGATCGGCTCAGCCACGGCGGCCCTGCCGCACGATGAGAGTGATGAAGACGACGGCCCCGACGATGCCCAGGATGAGGGAGACCGGCACCTCGAAGGGCGCGATGATGGTCCGGCCGATGAGGTCGCAGACCGTGACGAGCGCGATGCCCAGCAGGCAGACCCATGGCAGGTTGCTGCGCAGGTCGTCCCCGCGGATCATCGAGACGACGTTGGGCACGATGAGGCCGAGGAAGGGCAGGTTGCCCACGACGACGGTGACCACGCCGGTGGCGACCGCGATGAGCATGGTGCCGATGAGCACCATCCGGTTGTAGTTGACCCCCACGTTGGTGGCGATGTCCTCGCCCAGGCCAGCCACGGTGAGCCGGTCGGCCATGATGAAGACGCCGATCACGACCACGACCACGACCCAGAGCACCTCGTACTGTCCCCGCAGCACCGAGGTGAAGCTGCCGGCGAACCAGATGCCCAGGCTCTGCAACATGTCCGTCTGCAGGGCGATGAAGGTGGAGACGGAGCCGACGACGGCGCCGAGCATGATGCCGACGATCGGGACGATGAGTGAGGTGCGCAGCGAGACCCGGCGCAGGAAGAGAAAGAAGATCATCGTGCCGATGAAGGCCGCCACAACAGCGCCGGCCATCCTGGTCAGGATGCTCGCGGTGGGCAGCAGGATCATCACGATCAGCAGGCCCAGCCCGGCCCACTCGGTCGTCCCGGTCGTGGTGGGCTCGACGAAACGGTTCTGGGTGAGCAGCTGCATGACCAGTCCGCACATCGCCATCGCGGCCCCCGCCAGCACCAGCGCGATCGTGCGCGGCACCCGGGTGATGGCGAACATCTGCCGGCCATCCTCGCTGCCGAAGATGTCGTAGACGCCGGTGAACAGGGACAGGGCGAGCAGCGCGGCCACCCCGAGGATGCCCAGCAGCAGCTTGGCGTCCAGCAGAGGTCCCTTGGTAGAGCGCCCCTGGGTGGGGCGCTGCGGCGTTGCGGTGCTCGTGGTCACAAAAGGCCTTGGTCGTAGGAGATGACGGACGTTCGGCGGCGCGGCGCCCGGTCCATGGGACGGGCACCGCGCCGGACCGGCTCAGCCCGCGTTCTCGAAGGCGTCGGCCAGCGAGTTCAGAAACTCGGTGTAGGTCTGGATGCCTTCGCTGGTGTAGGCGTCGTTGGGCATGTAGACGATACGGCCCTCCTTGACGGCGGCCACGTTGGCCAGGGCCTCGCTGTCCTCCAGGACCTGGGCAGCGGGGGAGTAGTTCGGGTCGTCGGCCGCGACGGCGGCGTCCCGGTCCATGACCAGGATCCAGTCCGGGTTGGAGGAGGCGATCGCCTCCACGGAGATGTCATCGCCCTGGTGGTCCTCGCTGCCGTCGGTCTCCAGCGCCGGCGTGAGGTCGAAGAGGTCGAAGATCGGACCCAGGGTGCGGCCGTTGCCGGGGGTGACGTAGCCGATCTCACCACCGGAGGTGATGACGGCCATCACCGTCTCGGACGGGTCGTAGGCGGCCTTGACCCGCTCCACAGCCGCGTCCAGGTCGGCGTTCAGCGCCTCGGCCTGCGTCTCCTTGCCGAAGATGGTGCCCAGCACGGTGATCTGACGCTTGAGCTCGGCATCCAGCGGCTCGCCCTCACGGGGGTCCAGGTCGAGCACGACCGCCTCGGGGGCCAGGCGCTCGAAGTCGCTGCGGTAGTCGGCGAACCGCTGGCCGTTGACGATCAGGTCCGGGTCGGCCGCGACGACCGCCTCGAGATCGGGCTCACGGTGGTTGCCGAGGTCAATGACCGAGGAGTCCTGCGTGTAGGACAGGCCGGCCGGCATCAGCGCGACCGCGGCGGCGGTCAGCTCAATGCCCCAGGCGTCCAGGGTCTCAAAGGTCCGGTTGTCGGTCGCGACCACGGACTGCGGCGGCAGCGCGATGGTGTGGCTGCCATTGTTGTCCTCGATCTCCACCGAGGTGGCCTCGGATCCGCCCTCCTCGGCGGTGCCTGAGCCGCCAGCGGCGGGGGTCTCCTGGGAGTCTGCCGCGCTGTCGGTTCCGCAGGCGGTCAGGACGAGGGCAGAGGCCGCAAGGGTTGCGATCATCGCGACGCGCGGGCGGCTGACGGTCTTGGTCATCGAGGGTCCTCAAAAGTGTGTGGAGCGGTTAGGTAAGGCGACCCTAACCTGAGGCCCGGAATAAACCAAAGGTCAGCCTAACCTAAATGGCTGTGACCTTGCTCACCCGTGGTGGCAGTGGTCAGCTCATGTCCTCCCGCCAGCGCCGCTCCACCGGCTTGCCCTCCCGGGCCGCCACCTCTGCGGCATGGTCGGGCACCTCGAGCAGCAGGGATCGGTCGGTGCGCTGGTAGCCGGTCGAGGCGGGGCGCTCGGGCATCGTCAGGGGCACCTGTTCGACCTCCGCGTAGGAGATCGAGGACAGCAGGTGGGCCATCAGGTTGATGCGGGCCGAGCGCTTGTCATCGGACTCCACGACGTGCCACCGCGCCGGCTCGACGTCCGTGTGGACGAACATCTCGTCCTTGGCCCGGCTGTAGTCCTCCCAACGGGTCAGGCTCTCCAGGTCGGTCTGCGACAGCTTCCACCGGCGCATCGGGTCCTCCAGCCGGGACTGGAAGCGGCGCACCTGCTCGTCGTCGCTGACCGAGAACCAGTACTTGCGCAGGATGATGCCGTCCTCGATGAGCATCCGCTCGAAGATCGGGCACTGTCGCAGGAACCGGCGATGCTCCTCCGGGGTGCAGTAACCCATGACCCGCTCGACACCGGCCCGGTTGTACCAGGAGCGGTCGAAGAGCCGGATCTCGCCTGCGGCCGGCAGCTGCTCGACGTAGCGCTGGAAGTACCACTGGGTCTTCTGTCGCTCGGTGGGGGTTGGCAGCGCGACGATCTGGGCGACCCGGGGGGAGAGGTACTCGGTCACCCGCTTGATCGCCCCACCCTTGCCGGCGGCGTCGCGGCCCTCGAAGACGACAACGACACGCTGGCCGCGCTCGCGGACCCACTCCTGCATCTGCACTAGCTCCTGCTGCAGGCGCAGCAGCTCCGACTCGTAGATCTTGCGGTTGAGCTTGGGGACCTTACTCTCGGACTTGGGCGTCATTCACCCATGGTGCCACCACGGCGTCAGCGAGGCGCGGTGTGTTGTCGTACAGTTGTTCGTATGTCGAGCGGACCTCCTGGCTGGCCCGACCGGGTGCCGCCGGCCGGTGTGCCCGGTTGGGAGCAGGCAGCCGTGACCTGGCTGCTCGACCAGTGCCCGGCCGACTACCGGGGGTATGCCGCGTGGCGGCGCCACCCGGCCGCCCTGGCCTGGGTCGCCACCCGTCACCTGGAGGCCCAGCTGGCGGCGATGCGCGGCGCCTGGCGGGACGTGCGTCCCGAGCTGGGGCCGGTCCTGCCGCCCGGCTCGATCGGGGACGTGCTGGAGTCGCTGGCCCGCGAGGGGCTACGGCTGCGCGCCAACCACCGCGCGGCGGGGCTGCTGCTCGAAGCACTGCGGCTGCGGGCACCCATCCGTTAAGGTCACTCGGCATGGCAGCCTCCAACGCCTCCGACCCGCCTACGCCCACTACCCCGCTGCCGCGGCCCACGGGCTGGTCGGCCATCTCCAGACCAGTGTTCTTCCCCGCCTCCGCCGTCATCCTCGGGCTCCTCGTGCTGACCATCGTGCTGAGCTGGGCGGCTGGGGATGAGCTCGACCAGGCCACCGCCCAGGTCAACTCGGTCATCACCGACGGGGTTGGCTGGTGGTACGTCATCGCCGTCAACATCTTCTTGATCTTCACCATCTACTGCGCGGTCTCCCGGATCGGGCTGATCCGGCTGGGTCGGGACGACGAGGAGCCTGAGTTCGGGGTCCTGTCCTGGTTCCTCATGCTCTTCAGCGCGGGGATGGGGATCGGGCTGGTCTTCTTCAGTGTCGCCGAGCCGCTAAGCCACTACGTCATCCCGCCCGAGGCCTTCGGCGACGAGCCGGAGTCCCTGCAGGCCGCACAGGACTCGGTCGGGCTGATGATGCTGCAGTGGGGACTGCACCCGTGGGGCATCTACGCCGTGGTCGGCCTGGGCCTGGCCTACATGTCCTTCCGCCGGGGTCGCCCGCTCGCGATCCGGTGGCTGCTGGAGCCGCTGCTCGGGCGTCAGCGCGTGGAAGGGTGGATCGGGCACACGATCGACACCATCGCCATCGTGGGCACGCTCTTCGGCGTCGCCACCTCCTTCGGCTTCGGCGTCAGCCAGATCATCGGTGGCCTGGAGTTCCTCGGGTGGGCCCAGAGCTCTCCCTGGCTCATCATCGGGCTCATCGCCGGGATCACCGCCATCGCGGTGTGGTCGGTCGTCAGCGGAGTACACAAGGGCCTGAAGTGGTTGTCGAACTTCAACATGACCATCACGGCGTTGCTGGCGGTCGTGGTGTTCATCCTGGGTCCCACGGTCTTCCTGCTCAAGGCCTTCCCGCAGAACGTCGGCAACTATCTCGGTCAGCTGCCGACCGCCATGTGGCAGACCGGGCCGTTCACCACCGACGGCTGGGAAGCGGCCTGGCCGATCTTCTACTGGGGCTGGTGGACCAGCTGGGCCCCCTTCGTCGGGATGTTCATCGCCCGGATCTCCCGCGGGAGGACCATCCGCGAGTTCGTGCTGGGGGTCATCCTGGCGCCGACCATGACGAGCCTGATCTGGTTCACCATCTTCGGTGACTCCGCGATCCTCTTCCAGCGCGAGCAGGGCGGCCTGGCCATCGAGGACCCGACGACCGGGGAGATGACGGTCGACAGCACCACCACGTTGTTCGCCTTCTTCGAGTACCTCCCCGGCGGGATGGCCACCGTGCTCAGCGTCGTCGCCATGGTCGTCATCGTCTTCTTCTTCGTCACCTCCTCCGACTCCGGGTCGCTGGTCATCGACATGCTGGCCTCCGGGGGCAGCACGCAGACCCCCACCCTGACCAGGGTCTACTGGACAATTCTCGAGGGTGCGGTCGCCGCGGCCCTGCTGGTGGTCGGCGGCAGCGTGGCACTGACCGCGCTGCAGACCCTGTCGATCTCGACCGCGCTGCCCTTCTCACTCATCCTGGCCCTGGCCTGCCTGTCCCTGCTCCGGGCCTTCCGGCACGAGGTGGCGACGATGCCCCACTACATCGAGGTGCTGTCCCAGCCGCCGCGGGGTGGGGCCGCGGAGCAGCCCAGGCCCAGCACGGGCTGGCGACCGGGACGCCAGCTCGGCGGGGTGTCCGCGACACTGGCCGGCATGCGGCCCCCCGCGCCCCCGCCCGGGCAGCGCCCCGGGCAGGACTCGACCTCGATCCTGCACTACCGGCACCTGGGGACGGCTCCCCGCGTCGATGCCGAGACCGGCCAGGTGGACGTGCAGGTCGTGCAGGACCCCCTGGCCGGCGAGGTCTTCGAGACTGCGGAGTTCGCCGCCTCCCAGGAGTTCCTCGACCAGGGCGGGACACCGCCCGCGACGGAGCCGCCGGAGCCCGAGGCGGTGGCTGAGGATGGGCCTGAAGGCGGGGACGACGACGCTGACACGACTGATGGCCAGGCTTCTCGCAGGGAGCCCGACGTAGACTGACGGGGCTCAGCCGACGCCGCCCTACCACCGGAGGACGACCGTGCCCCTCATGCGGACCATCACCGGCCCGACAGATCTCAAGCGGTTGACCCCCCGTCAGGTAGGGATCCTCGCCCAAGAGATCCGGGACTACCTCATCGAGTCCGTCTCCCGCACCGGCGGCCACCTCGGTCCCAACCTGGGGGTGGTTGAGCTGACCATCGCGCTGCACCGCGTCTTCAACTCCCCACGCGACACGCTGCTCTTCGACACCGGGCACATCGCCTACGTGCACAAGCTGCTCACCGGCCGGCACGACTTCTCCACGCTGCGCCAGCAGGGGGGCCTCTCCGGCTACCCGAGCCGGACCGAGTCTGACCACGACGTCATCGAGAACAGCCACGCCTCTTCCTCGCTGTCCTGGGCGATCGGCATCGCCAAGGCCCGCGAATTGCAGGGGGAGACAGGGCGGCATACCGTGGCGGTCATCGGCGACGGTGCGCTCACCGGGGGCATGGTCTGGGAGGCGCTGAACAACATCGCCGAGAACAGAGATCTCCCGCTCATCATCGTCATCAACGACAACGAGCGCTCCTACGCCGCCACCCGAGGCGGCATGGCCGACTACCTCGCCTCGCTGCGGGCGACCCAGGAGTATGAGGAAGTGCTGTCCTGGGGCAAGCGTCAGCTCAAGCGCACCCCGCTGGTCGGCCGGCAGGTCTACGAGACCCTGCACGGGATGAAGAAGGGGCTGAAGGACATCGTCAGCCCCCAGGGGATGTTCGAGGACCTGGGGCTGAAGTATCTCGGCCCGGTGGACGGCCACGACGTGGACGCCATGGAGACCGCGTTGCGCCGCGCCCACGACTTCGGTGGCGTGGTGCTGGTGCACGCGATCACTGAGAAGGGCCACGGCTACGACCCTGCGACCCAGGACGAGGCGGACCGATTCCACGCCGTCGGCGTCATCAACCCTGAGACCGGACTGCCACTGGAGCTGTCCGGCCGGTCCTGGACCGATGAGGTCAGCGAGGAGATGGTCCGGCTGGGCAAGGAGCGCCCGGACATCGTGGCGATCACCGCGTCCATGCTCATCCCGGTGGGCCTGCAGCCGTTCGCCGAGCGCTTTCCCGACCGCGTCTTCGATGTCGGCATCGCCGAGCAGCATGCGGTCGCGATGGCGGCGGGCCTGTCCTACGCCGGACTGCACCCCGTCGTGTGCATCTACTCCACCTTCCTCAACCGCGCCTTCGACCAGCTCCTCATGGATTGCGCCCTCCACCGGCAGGGGGTCACCTTCGTCCTGGACCGGGCCGGCGTCACCGGCACCGACGGGGCTAGCCACAACGGCATGTGGGACCTCACCCTGCTCGGGATGGTGCCCGGCATCCACGTCGCCGCGCCCCGGGACGGCCAGCAGGTGGCGCGTGCCCTGCGCGAGGCGGTGGCGATCGAGGACGCGCCCTCGGTCCTGCGTTTCCCCAAGGGCACCGTCAGCGCCCCGATCGAGGCGGTTCGGCGGCACGGCACGGTGGACGTGCTGCGCGACGTCGAAGGGGCCGCGGACGCGGCCGACGGGCCGGTCGACCTGGTGCTCGTGGGCGCGGGGGCGATGGCCGTCACCGCCCTCGAGATCGCCGACAAGCTCTACGCCGAGGGTCGATCGGTGATGGTCGTGGACCCACGGTGGGTGCTGCCGGTGAGCGAGGACCTGGTCGAGCTGGCCCGGAACGCCCGGCACGTCGGCGTCGTGGAGGATGCCCTGGTCGGGGGCCTGGCCGGTCGGATCACCGAGGCCCTGGCGGCCGCGGACGTCCGGGTGCCCGTGCACGCCTACGGCATCCCGCACGAGTTCCTCGACCACGGGTCGCGAGGCCAGGTGCTGGACCGGGTGGGTCTGACCGCCGACCCGATCGCGACATCGCTGGCAGCCCAGCTGGCGTGACGCGGGTCGCGCTCGTCCTGAACCCGGCCCTGCCGCGGTCGGGCGCGGCGCGGGAGGCGGTGGCGGCGGCGTGCGCCGGGGCCGGCCTGGAGCAGCCCTTGCTCCTGCGGACCAGCGTCGCGCAGGTGGGCGCGGCCCAGGCGAGAAAGGCTCTGGCCGCCGGGGCCGACAGGATCCTCGTCGCGGGGGGAGACGGCACCGTCCGCGCCGTCGCAGGTGCCCTCCGCGCCCGGCAGGACGTCGTGCTGGGTGTCGTCCCGGTCGGCACGGCCAACCTGTTCGCACGAGGGCTTGGCTTGCCGACGCGGGACCTGGGGCGGGCTGCCCATCTCGCGGTGACCGGCCCCGCGCTGCCGGTCGACCTCGGGTGGGCCGAGCTGACGAACCACACGGGCGCGAGCACCGAGCACCCCTTCCTGGTCGTGGTCGGCCTGGGCCACGATGCGGACGCGGTGGCCGCGCTGCACCCGGCGCTGAAGCGGCGGCTGCGCTGGCTGGCCTACTTCGAGCCCGGGCTGCGCCGGCTTGCCCGTCCCGGTCGCCCCGTGACGTTCAGCCTGGACGGGGAGGTCGAGAGCACCGAGCAGCTGTGGAGCATCCTGGCCGTCAGCAGCGCCCGCCTGCCGGGGGGAGCCCGCCTCGTGCCCGGTGCCCGCCCCGACGACGGGCTGCTGCACGTGGTCCTTGTCGCGCCGCGGCGGCTCACCGACTGGGCCCGGGTCGCGCGCACCGGGCTCAGCGGAAGGCATACCCCTCACCCGGCCCTGCGCTACCGACAGGGTTGCCGGCTCACGGTGCGACCGAGCGAGCCGGCGCTGGTGCAGGTGGACGGAGACGTGATGGTCGATATCGTGAGGGCCCACATCGAGATCCGGCCGGGGGCGCTTCGCGTCGCCTGCCCGTGAGCTCCGGCCGACCGCCCGTGACCGACGACCCCTGTCGAGGAGACCCACCGTGCGTGCTATTGCCGCCCAGATCAGCCACCTATCGCGAGGCATCCTGACCCGCCCCCGGGACGGACGGCGGATCCTGGAGATGCTGCAGGAGGCGCCGAAAGGTTCGCTGGACGAGATCATCGCCACCGTCGACCTGCCCACCGTGCAGGCCTCGATGCGCCGCACCGCCTTCGGCCACCGTCCGCAGGTGGTCGACCTGCTGCTGCGGGAGCGGATCGAGGAGCTGTCGCTGGAGTCCGTCGCCGAGGTGATCGGGGCGATGCACAAGGGTCGGACCTCGCGGCACGCCCAGGAGGCCATCGTTGAGGCGCTGACCGCGCGGACGGGGCAGGAGTTCGACACCCTGAAGAACCTGCTCAACTCCACGGGTGACCACCACGACCTGGAGCACCTGGTCTTCGAGGACCTCGACGAGGACCTGGGGGAGCGGCTGCTGGAGCACATCGCCGAGCAGGCCGGCGACAACCACGGTTCCGACCTCCGGGTGCTCTCCGACATCGACGACACCGTCAAGTGCGTCATCCACGACCGTCGCTATCCCAAGGGGACGATCTACCCCGGCGTGGTCTCGCTGCTGACCAAGCTGGACAAGGGCGCCGCGGCCGAGCCGAACCGGCCGGGCGACCTCACCTTCGTCACCGCCCGGCCGGGTGGTCCGCAGGGTCTGATCGAGCAGTACACCAGGGGCAAGCTGTCCTACCTCGGGTTGCCGCCGCACTCGGTGATGGGCGGTTCCTTCCTCAACCTGCACACGAGGAACGCCATCGCCGAGCGCAAACTGCAGAACATGGACCGGGACCGTCGGCTCTTCCCCGAGGCGCGGATGGTCTTCGTCGGTGACAGCGGGCAGGCCGACGGGGACGTCGGCGCGCAGATGCACGAGCGGGACCCGGACCACATCGTGGGCACCCTGCTGCACAACGTCACCGAGCTGGACGAGGCGCGGCGGCAGGAGTGGGCGAACAAGGGGGTCCACGTCTTCGACACCTACGCCGGCGCGGCCGCCCACGCGGTGCGCCTCGGCCTCATCCGGGTCGACCAGGCCCGGGAGGTGGCCGAGGACGTCCGGGTCGGGCTTCGGGTGCTGCACCTGACCCCGGACCAACGCTCGCGGCTGCAGGACGACCTCGCTGCCGACGAGGAGCAGATCGAGGTGCTGGCCGCCGGCGCGAGGTCGTGACCAGGGCCGGGTTACAGCGCGGCTGCCACCGCCTCGGCGAAGAGCAGGTCGGCGTCCGCGGCACATCCGCGTGAGCTGAACCACCGGGAGACGTTGACGCAGTCCCGGTGCAGCAGCTCCGGCCCGCGCGGGTTGGACACCACGTCGACGACCTGCGGCAGGTCGATGGCGAGCACGACCTCGCCGTGCAGCAACAGGTTGTAGGCCGAGAGGTCACCGTGGGCCCAGCCGAGCTCGGCCAGGCCGAGCACGATGGCGCGCACCTGCCCCCAGCAGTGCGCGAGTAGCTCGCTGGACGGGCGGACCTGGGCCAGTCGGGGCGCCGCCTGACCGTCCGGGCTGCCGACGAACTCCATCATCAGCTCGCTGCCCTGCACCGAGACCGGGTAGGGCACCGCCACGCCCGCGGACCAGGCTGTGCGCAGGGCATCCCACTCCGCGGCGGACCAGCGCCCGGCCGCGACCTCGCGGCCATAGGAGGATCCGCGCTCCAAGGCTCGCTGGTCCCGGCTGCGCCGGACCCCACGCCCCTCAACGTAGACGCTGCTGCGGTGGAAGCTGCTGTGCTCGGCGCCGCGGTATCGCTTGACCGCGAGCAGGCAGGACTCCACCGGGCTGACGTGCTCGGCGGCCCGCTCGACCAGGAAGACGTCGGCCTCCTTGCCGGTCTTGAGCACGCCAAGCTCGGTGTCGACGGCGCCGGCGTCCACGACCAGCCAGGGGGGCACCGGGGCAGGTCCTCGGCTGCTGCGGTCGACGGCCCAGTAGGTCGTGGCGCGTCGGCCGTCCGTGGCTATCTCGGGCTGGTCGACGCGGACGTAGTCGAAGGTGAAGAAGGGGTCGATCTCACCCGTCGGCTGACGGGGGCCTGCAGTGGGCACGGGAACTCCTGGAGAGAAGGGTGGCGCTGGTCCGGGGACCGGGGACGCTGTCGGACATCTGCTCCTCCTTTCCTCTGGGCGCGGCCGCGCCGTGCCGGGTGCCCGGGTCAGGCCGGGCGTTGTCCCCCGATGGTGGGGGAGGTGGTTGCGCGGTCGCAAGGGATTTTCCGCTGCGCCCGCGCGCAGCGGCGACAGTCGACCCGGCCGTGTGGCGTGCCACGCGTGTGTCCTCGGCCGCGGCGCCGCAGCACCAGTCGAGAGGCTGGCGGGCTCGGATGCGCGGTCTGGTCACCGCTCGGACGGGCTAGGTGTGCGCGGCCCGCTCATCCTCGGGGATCTCATGCTCCAGCGGAGTCATGGTGACCTTGGCGATGACGGCGAAGGCGGCGAGCCCGGCGATGGAGGTGAGCAGCCCGAGGACGCCGTGGCCGGTCAGGGCGTACACGACATACCCGAGGAGGGCCATGGCGCCACTGACCAGGGCGTACGGCAGCTGGGTGGTGACGTGGGTGATGACGTTGGCGCCGGAGCCGGTGCTGGACAGGATCGTGGTGTCGCTGATCGGTGAGCAGTGGTCGCCGAGGACCGCTCCGGCCAGCACCGCGCCGAACGAGGCCAGCAGCAGCTCGTCGCCACCCTGCACGTTGGCCATGATCTGGCCGGCGATCGGCAGCAGCAGGCCGAACGAACCCCAGGAGGTCCCGGTGGAGAAGGCCATCGCGCCGGCGATGAGGAACATGAGGGGGATGAGCCAGGTGGGCCCGATCGCGGCGGCCTCGACCAGGCTGCCGAGATACTTACCGGTGCCGAGCTGGTCGATCAGGTCACCGAGCATCCAGGCGAGCAGCAGGATGGAGACCGCCGGGAGCATCGACTTGATGCCCTCCCAGAAGCCCTGGCTCAGGGTGCCAAGGCTGAAGCGGGGGTCGGCGCCGGTGTAGCGCAGGTAGTAGTAGAGCGCCGCGACGAGCCCGAGCCCGCCGCCCCACAGCAGCGCGGTGCTCACGTCGGTGTCAGCCAGGATCTCCAGCACCTCCAGGGTCCCGGACTCCCGCCACCCGGTCCAGACGATCCCGCCGATCACCCCCGCGACGAGCAGCGCGAACGGGATGACCAGCGCCCGCTTGGCGCCCGGGTGATGCACCGGCAGGTTCTCGGACAGCTCCCCGGGGATGGTCTCCTTCGGGTTGTAGGTGCGGCCCTCGGCAATCGCGCGACGCTCCTCGACGCGCATCGGGCCGATCTCGATGTGCAGCAGCACCGTCGCCCACACCATGAGCACCGCCACGATCGCGTAGTAGTTCATCGCGGCCGCGCCGAGGAAGGCCATCACGTGGCTGTGCGTCAGCGTGGAGGCCGCGAGCAGCGGGGCCATGATTCCGATGATCGTGGCGCCCCAGCTGGAGAACGGCGCGAGGACCGCGACGGGGGCCGAGGTCGAGTCGACGATGTAGGCCAGCTTGGCTCGCGAGACGTGGTGCTTGTCGGTGACCGGACGCGAGACCTGACCCACCGCGAGGGCGTTGAAGTAGTCGTCGATGAACATGACGACGCCCAGGACCGCCGGGAGCACCTTGGCCCCGCGCCGGGTCCGGATCCGTCGCACCGCCCAGTCCGAGAAGGCCTGGGTGCCGCCGGACATCATGATGAACGCGGCGATGATGCCCAGGAGGAGGGTAAAGATGAGGATGTAGACGTAGAAGGTGTTGAGCGCGCCGTCCTCCCAGAAGATGACGGCGAACGCGTCCCAGACCAGCCGCAGCGTCTCCAGGGGGTTCCACCCCGCGACCAGCAGGGCGCTGACGACAACGCCGGTCCCCAGGCTGATCAGCACCCGCCGGGTGAGCAGCGCCAACCCGATGGCCAGCACCGGCGGCAGGATCGTCAGCAGTGGATAGTCGTCGACCATGGGCAGCTCCTCCGTGGCGGGGTGGCGACCAGACTAGTGGCCCGCACCCGTCCGCGGACGGGAACGGCCCGCCCGGAATGTCCCGGTCGGGCCGTCTCGCTCAGCTCAGGTCAGCGCAGCCAGCTGTCGCCGACGATGCGACTCCACCACTTGCCCAGGCCGAGGGTGTCCCCGGCACGGGTGGCGGCCACGGTGATCATCGCAGCGGCCTCCAGCCAGTGGGACGTGGTGATCGGGTTGCTCTGACCCTCCTGGCCGAAGGGGAAGCTCGCCAGGTACATCATGAACACCAGCGCGGTCCCGGCGATGGCGGCGATCTTGACGCCCGCGCCGGTGATCATCGCCATGCCGATGCCCAGCAGACCGGCCATGAAGATCCAGTCGAAGAAGGGCGCTGCACCGGCCATCGACTGGAAGATGCCACCGAAGACGCCGCCAGCGTTGTCCAGGAAGCCGAAGGTTGGGCTGCCACCGTTGATCCATGCGCGCTCCCCCGGCGTGGAGTAACCCAGGCCGAAGAGCTTGTCGAAGAACGCCCAGAGGAAGATCCAGCCGACGACGATGCGCAGGAAGGCCAACGCCCCGCGGGCGAAGGAGCTGCGCACGAGGTCGGTCTGCATGGTCACATGTCCGTCCCGGGCGTCCACACCCCGGTCGGTCGAACGGGGGGAAGTCGAACGGGGGGAAGCGGTTCGCTCGCTCATGGTCGGACCTCTCGAGTGTGCAGCGGATGACAACTACTACTTTACGTAGTGGGAGGCGTTCAGGCAAGTCTCAGGCTGGGGAGTTGGTGCTCCGATAGCGGGATGACAGGCTGGCCGGGTGGCTATCGACACGCAGAGCATGCTGACCCTGCTGCAGGAGGTGGCCGCCGAGGTCATCGACCCGCGGTTTCGTGCGCTGGAGGAGGGCCAGATCTCCAGCAAGTCTCACCCCCAAGACCTGGTGACGGTGGCCGACCAGGAGGCCGAGGTGCTCATCACCCGGGCGTTGCGCGCGGCCTACCCGCAGGCGCTGGTGCTGGGGGAGGAGGCGTCCGCGCAGGACCCCGGGCTGCTGGCCGCCTTCCGGAGCGCTGCCGCCGATCACGCCTTCACCGTCGACCCGGTCGACGGCACCCGCAACTTTGTGCACGGCTCGGCCGACCATGCCGTCATGGTGGGCGAGGTGCGCGGCGGACTGGCAGTCCGCACCTGGATCTGGCAGCCGCAGCACGGCGTGGCGTATGTGGCCGAGCGGGGGGCAGGGGCGTGGCGCGACGACCGGCGGCTGCCGCAGCTGGAGGTGGAGGCGGATCCGGTGGGATGGCGCGTGCGAACCTCCGACCCGCGCCAGGTCGGACGCGCGCTGGGTCCTACCCCGCCGATGAAGCTGACCTGGATCAGCTGCGGTATCGACTACCCCAAGCTGGCCGAGGGCGTCTGCGACGCCGTGGTCTACCGCGGCACCCGGCCCTGGGACCACGTGCCCGGCTCTCTCATCCTGGCCGAGGTGGGTGGGGCCGTCGGCGACACCCGTGGCCACGCGTACTCCCCCGTGCGCGAGCACCCCGACCTGATCGCCGCCGCCTCACCGACCGTGCTGGACGTCCTGAGCGCGGCCGGCTGAGCGGCTGCCCGGGTGGTGGCGGGTCGCGGTGGCGCTACCTGCTGTCCTGATCGGGCGCAGGTCGTCGCCGGTCCAGCGCCTCGCGCAGGGCCAGTTCGCGCGCCAGCGTGGTGATCTGCAGGTCCGTCTGGCGGCTACGGCGGTAGGCGGCCGCCACATACCCGAAGAAGAACACCACCAGGCCGTAGAGGAGCAGGTCCGCGCCGCGTCCCACCCCAAGGACCTGGGCGATCCGGGTCAGCAGGCCAGGGAAGATGATCGCCAGGACGGCCACCACCAGGAAGCCGGCCAGCATGAGTCGACGGACGGCCTGGTGCCGCGCCCCGGCGGTGGAGCGGGTGAGCATCACCGTGATGCCCACGATCGCGAGCAACAGCAGCACCTTGATCAGCGGCTGGTCCAGCATAGGGTCACCTCACTTCAGGATCGAGTCGACCAGGATGTTGACGGAGTTAATGAGCGACTGGCCCTTGGACCTGCTGTAGTCGGTGTAAAGCACGTGCACCGGGTGCTCGGCCCAGGGCAGACCGGTGCGGCCGAGCTGCAGCACGATCTCGGTGGCGTGCGCCATCCGGTTCTGCCGCAGGTCCAGGGCCAGGGCGGCGTCCCGGCGCAGCACCCGCAGGCCGTTGTGGGCGTCGCTCAGCTTCATCCCGGTCTGCTGGTTCGTCAGCCAGACCGCGGCCTTGAGCACGATCTTCTTCAGCAGGCCCGGGCGGGTCCGGTCGTCGAGGAAGCGGGAGCCGAAGACCGCGCCAAGGTGCCCCTCGCGCGCCTTGGCCACCATCGCGGCTGCGTCCTGCACCCGGTGCTGGCCGTCCGCGTCGAAGGTGACCAGGTAGGCCGCCTGCGTCGGTTCGGTCGCCCGCAGCACGTAGTCGATGCCGGTCTGCAGGGCCGCCCCCTGGCCCAGGTTGATCGGGTGGCGGACCACCGTGACCCCGACCTCTCGCGCGATCTGCGCCGAGCGGTCAGCGGAGGCGTCGTCGACGACCACGATGTGCGGGAAGACCTCCAGCGCCTCGTGCAGCACGCCCGCGAGCACCTGCTCCTCCTCGAAGACGGGGATGACCAGCCAGGCATCCTCGATGGGGGGCGTTAGGCTCATGGCGTGCATTCTCCCGCATCCCGCATTGTCGACTCCGCAGACGTCTCGCCCGACGCCCAGATCGGCGACGGCAGCTCAGTCTGGCACCTCGCCCAGGTCCGTGAGGGCGCCGTCGTGGGCGCCGGGTGCGTCATCGGCCGCGGCGCCTACATCGGCACCGGTGTCCAGCTCGGTGACCACTGCAAGGTGCAGAACTACGCGCTGGTCTACGAACCGGCGCGGCTGGGCCGGGGCGTGTTCATCGGCCCGGCGGCCGTGCTGACCAACGACACCTTCCCCCGGGCGGTGAACGCCGACGGCACGCTCAAGAGCGCCGACGACTGGCAGCCGGTCGGGGTGACCATCGGGGACGGCGCCTCGATCGGGGC
Organism: Ornithinimicrobium pratense; assembly: GCF_008843165.1. NCBI lineage: Bacteria > Bacillati > Actinomycetota > Actinomycetes > Micrococcales > Ornithinimicrobiaceae > Ornithinimicrobium > Ornithinimicrobium pratense. The sequence goes on from NZ_CP044427.1 coordinate 1,369,982, forward strand.
CCGGGCGGTCTGCGTCGCCCCGGTGACGATCGGCGAGTGGGCCACCGTCGCCGCCGGCGCCGTCGTCACCAAGGACGTGCCTGCCCACGCCCTGGTCGCTGGCGTGCCCGCACGCCGGATCGCCTGGGTCGGACACGCCGGCCGTCCCCTCGACGCGACCGGCACGCCGGGCGAGTGGCGCTGCCCGGCCGACGGCGCCACCTACCGCGAGCGCAACGGGTCGCTGGCCCGGGTGGACGAGGAGACCGGGCGATGAGTGAGCTGTCGATGATTCCTGCTGCGAGGCCTGTGATTGGTGAGGAGGAGCGGGTGGCGGTGGATCGGGTGTTGCGTTCGGGGATGGTGGCGCAGGGGCCGGAGGTGGCGGCGTTTGAGGTGGAGTTCGCGGCCGAGTTGGTGGGTGGGCGGACGTGTGTGGCGGTGAACTCGGGGACCTCGGGGTTGCATTTGGGGTTGTTGGCGGCGGGGGTGGGGCCGGGGGATGAGGTGATTGTGCCGTCCTTCACGTTCGCGGCGACGGCGAACTCGGTGGCGTTGACGGGCGCGACGCCGGTGTTTGCGGATATCAGTGCGGACACGTTCAACCTGGATCCGGTGTCGGTGGCTGCGGCGGTGAGTGAGCGGACGGTGGCGGTGATGCCGGTGCACCTGTATGGGCATCCGGCGGACATGGATGGCCTGGCGCAGGTGGCGCAGGAGCATGGTCTGGCGGTGTTTGAGGACGCGGCGCAGGCGCATGGTGCGACGTGTGGTGGGCGTCCGGTGGGTAGTTTTGGTGCGTTTGGGATGTTCAGCTTGTATCCGACGAAGAACATGACCTCGGGTGAGGGTGGGATGGTCTCGTGCGCGGATGAGGAGATCGCGCGGGGGGTGCGGTTGTTGCGTAACCAGGGGATGGAGGCGCAGTACGCGAACGAGGTGGTGGGGTTGAACAATCGGATGACGGATATTCATGCGGCGATCGGGCGGGTGCAGCTGGGCAAGGTGGGGGCGTGGACGGCGCAGCGGCGGGCGAACGCGGCGTTCTTGGATGAGCACCTGGGCCAGGTGGCGGGGGTGGTGACGCCGGCGGTGCGGGAAGGGTGCACGCACGTGTATCACCAGTACACGATCCGGGTTGATGGTGCCTCGGGTGCGCAGCGGGATGAGGTGGTGGCTGCGTTGCGGGCCGAGCACAAGGTGGGGTGTGGGGTGTACTACCCGACGCCGAACCATGAGCTGGTGTCGTTGGCGCGGTTCGCGCCGGCTTGGGAGTTGCCGGTCACGGCGCGGGCGGCGGCTGAGGTGATCAGCCTGCCGGTGCATCCCTCGTTGAGCGAGGGTGACCTTGAGCGGGTCGTGGAGGCTGTGGCTGCTGTGGTGGGGGCGGGCGCGTGAGTTTCGTGGTGCAGGGTCGGCCGATCCGGATGGGGCTGATCGGGTTGGGGTCGATGGGTCGGCATCATGCGCGGGTGATCCGTGAGGTGGAGGGGATGGAGTTGGTGGCGGTGGCTGACCCGGTGGGGGATCGGCATGGGGTGGCTGGGGGGTTGGAGGTGTTGGCGGATGTGGAGGCGTTGATCGGGGCGGGGATTGATGCGGCGATGGTGGCGGTGCCGACGTATCTGCATGAGGAGGTGGCGTTGGCGTTGGCGGGTGCGGGGGTGCACGCGTTGGTGGAGAAGCCGATCGCGGCGACGGCTGAGTCGGGTGAGCGGGTGGCGGCGGCGTTCGCGGCGGCGGGGTTGTTGGGGGCGGTGGGGTATGTGGAGCGGTGCAACCCGGCGTTGTTGGAGATGCGGGCCCGGATCGAGGGTGGTGAGTTGGGGGAGGTGTTCCAGATCACGACCTCGCGGCAGGGGCCGTTCCCCTCGCGGATCGCGGACGTGGGGGTGGTCAAGGACCTGGCTACGCATGATGTGGATCTGACGGCGTGGATCGCGCAGTCGCGGTATGCGATGGTCGCTGGGCAGATCGCGCACCGTACGGGCCGGGAGCATGAGGACATGGTGGTGGTGACCGGGCGGTTGGAGAACGAGATCATCGTCTCGCACACGGTGAACTGGCTCTCGCCGCGTAAGGTCCGTGAGACGGTCGCGACGGGGGAGAAGGGCGCGTTCATCGCGAACACGCTCACCGGGGACCTGACGTTCGTGGCCAACGGGGACGTGCGCAGTGAGTGGGAGCGTTCTAGCCACTTCCGGGGCGTGTCCGAGGGTGACTCGATCCGCTACGCCCTGGCCCGGCGTGAGCCGTTGCGGGTGGAGCAGGAGAACTTCCGCGACGCCCTGTGGGGACGCCCGGCCCAGATCGTCTCAATGGAGGAAGGCGTACACACCCTGCACGTCGTCGAAGCCATCCTCGAGTCCGCCGCGGCTGGGCGCACCATCGCCCTGTGAGGGTGCGGGGTATGTCGTGAGGGGCGCGCGCCGCCGTCGCGTCGTGCTGGCGACCCGGATCTTCGCTCCCGAGGCTGCGGCCGCTACCTTCCGGCTGGGGGCGCTGGTCCGCGCGCTGGCCGGGCACGCGGAGGTTCGGGTGCTGACCACCATGGCGCCACCGCACCTGCGGGGACCGCAGACGCAGGACGACGGCCCGGTGCGCGTGTCCCGGTGGCCGGTGCTGCGGGACGCGACCGGCTACGTGCGTGGCTACCTGCCCTACCTCTCCTTCGACCTGCCTCTGGCCCTGCGGCTGCTCACCGGGCCGCGCCCCGACGTTGTCGTGGTCGAGCCGCCGCCGACGACCGGCGCGGTGACCCGGACCGCGCTGGCCCTGCGTGCCCTCCCGGGGCGGCTCGCCGGTCATCCGCGGATCCCCTATGTCTACTACGCCGCCGACGTCTGGTCCGACGCCACCGCTTCGATGGGTGCGCCGGCCATCGTGGTGGCGGCGATGCGCGCGGTCGAGAGCTACGCCCTGCGCGGCGCCAGGGACGTCATCGCGGTCTCCGACGGGGTTGCCGACCGCGTCCGGTCCCTGCTCGGGGGCACCACTCGGGTCGGGGTCAGCGTGGTCCCCAACGGGATCGATACCGATGTCTTCACCTCCGACGGGGAGCGGCACCCGCAGGCCCCAGAGACGCCATACCTGGTGTATGCGGGCACCGCCTCGGAGTGGCAGGGCGCCGAGGTCTTCGCCGAAGCGATGCGCGAGGTGGTGGCGGCCGAGCCCACAGCCCGGTTGGTCTTCCTGGGCCAGGGTTCGAGCTGGCCCCTGCTCCAGCGGTTGCGTGCCGAGCTGCCGGACGGCGCGATCGAGCTGCGGCCGCTCGTGCCGCCGGCCGAGGCCGCCGCGTGGCTGCGGGGAGCTGCTGTGGCCCTGGTCAGCGTCCGGCCGGGGGTCGGCTACGACTTCGCCTACCCGACCAAGGTCATCGCCGCGCTGGCCACCGGTGCCCCGGTTGTTTTCGCCGGTCCCGGCCCGGCGGCCGCCGACGTGCGGGCATACGGGCTGGGGGACGCGGTGGACCACGACGTCCCGGCGGTGGCGGCGGCGATGCTGGCGGCCGTGCGGAGCGCGGCGCCGGGGGCCGGTCGCTGGTCGCTGCGGGAGCGGGAGCGGCGTGTCGCCTGGGTGCGGCAGCACCGCAGCCTCAGCGCGACCGGTGAGGCCGCCGCGGCCGTGGTGCTGGACGCAGCCGCTGAACCCGGGTCACCGCTCCCAAAGTTGCCAGAAGTGGTGCACCGGCCCCGGCCCCTGGCCCACGGATAGCTCGTGGCCGTGCTCTAGGGCACCGACGAGCCAGGAGCGGGCGTCGGTGACGGCCTCCAGCCAGCTGTCCCGACGCGGCCGCAGGGCGGTGATGGCGGAGGACAACGAGCACCCTGTCCCGTGGGTGTGCGGGGTCGCGACCCGCGGCCCGCCCAGCTCGTGGGCCCCGAGGGTGTCGACCAGCAGGTCCAGGACGTGCTCGCCCGAGGCGTGGCCTCCCTTGAGCAACACCCGCGGGCAGCCCAGGTCCAGGAGTGCGCGGGCCTCGTCCATCATCTGGGCCGGGCCCTCGGCCATGTCCTGCGGGTCCCGTCCCAGGAGCACGGCGGCCTCGGGCAGGTTGGGCGTGATGAGGTCGGCGTGGCTGGCCAGTGCGCGGAGCTCCTCCACGGCGTCCTCGTCCAGCAACCGGGACCCGGCGGTGGAGACCATGACGGGGTCGAGGACCAGGTTGGGCAGGAGGCCCTCCTGCGCCAGCTCGTGCACGGCCCGGACCACGTCGGCGCTGCCGAGCATCCCGACCTTGACCGCTGCGAGCGTGACGTCGGCGACCAGTGTCTCGACCTGCTCCCGGATGAACCGTGGGGGCACGGCGTGCACGCCGGTCACGCCCTGGGTGCTCTGGGCGGTGAGCGCGGTCAGGACGGCGCAGCCGTGGGCACCTAGGGCGCCGAAGGTCTTCAGGTCGGCCTGGATGCCGGCCCCGCCGGAGGGGTCGGACCCGGCGACGGACAGGACGTTGGGCACGCGGCCCGGCTCGGTGCTCACGAGGGGACCGGGTGCGCGTCCCAGAGGCTGCGCAGCTCGCGGGACGCGGTCTCGGGGTCCGGCGCGGCGCAGACCGCGCTCACGACGGCGATGCCGCCCAGCGCGCTGCCCCGCAGTCGGCCGGCGACGGCGATGTCGATCCCGCCGATCGCCACCGATGGCAGGGCCGCCGCGGCGGCGAGGTCGGCGAGACTGCATACCTTGTCAGGACCCAGGGGGGCGGCATGGTCCGGCTTGGTCGCGGTGGCCCGGACTGGACCGAGCCCGAGGTAGTCCACCGTCCCCGGCGGCAGGGCCGCCGCGGCCCGCACCTCCTCGGCCGTGGTGCAGGACAGGCCGAGGTAGGCGCTGCCGCCCAGCTGCTCGCGGGCCGCGAGCGGGTCGAGGTCGTCCTGGCCCACGTGCGCCCCGTCGGCGCCGATCTCGCCGACCAGGTGCACCCGATCGTTGATGATGAGCGGGACCCCGCTGTCCCGCAGGCAGACCTGCACCATTCGGCCCAGCGCGACGAACTCGTCGTCGCTGGCGTCCGGGTCACGCAGCTGGACCACGGTCGCCCCTCCGGCGACCGCGGCCCGGATCGTGGAGATCAGCCCGTGCGGTGCGGTCATCACGGTGTCGGTGACTAGGTACAGACGCAGGTCGAGCGGCCGCGGGGCGGGGCGGGACTGCACGCCGAGCGTCATCGCAGCTCGACCCTTGCGGCGAGGTCCGTCGGCGCCAGGAGCGATAGCTCGTCCAGCAACGCTGCGGCGAAGGTCCCCGGGCCTGCGGTGCTCTCGGCAGCGGTCTCCGCGGCCAGGGTGAGCGCCGCGGTCGCGGTGGCCGCGCCCACCAGCGGGCTGGGCGCGACGGGCGTGCAGGCTGCCATGAGAGCGCCCAGGGCGCAGCCCATCCCGGTCACCCGGGTCATCCACGGGTGCCCGTGGGCGAGGCGCAGCAAGGACTGCCCGTCGGTGAGGTGGTCCGTCGGCCCGCTCACGGCCACCGTGGTGCCGAGCTCGGTGGCCAGGTCCCGCGCGGCGGTCACGGCATCCTCCACGGCGTCGGTGCTGTCCACACCTCGCCCGCCCCCGGCGCCGGTCAGCCCGAGGATCTCCGAGGCGTTGCCGCGGACCACCGCCGGAGGGGCCAGGCCGACCAGGTCGCGGGCGACCTGCGTGCGCCACGGCAGGCCGCCAGCGCCGACGGGGTCCAGCACCCAAGGGGTGCCTGCCTTGGCCGCTCCGCGGACGGCGGCGCGCATGGCCGTGACGGTGTCGTCGTAGGGGGTGCCCAGGTTCACCGCGACACCGGCCGCGACGCCGGCAAACTCCTCTGCCTCGTGCGTGTTGTCCACCATCGCCACCGAGGCGCCGGCGGCGAGCAGGACATTGGCCACGAACGGTGCGGCGACGATGTTGGTGAGGCACTGTGTGAGGGGTGACTGATCCCGCACTGCCTCCCAGCAGTCGGCCAGCTCCCCGGCGGTGGCGGTGACGGCAGCGAGCGCCATGGCGCGGTCGGTCATCAGGACGTTCCCTTCGCTAGTGCGAGCTAGATCAGGTTCGACGGGTCTGTTCTCAGCCATCCGGTGGATGGCACCCCGCGTCACCACCGACGATAACGGCTCCCACGGACACCTGCTTTCTCAGCGGGCCCGTCCGGAACGCCGGCGGGCGGGGGCCGTGCGACAGTGGAGGGGGAGGTATGAGATGAACGCGGAGGACAGGCAGGGACCGTCGGGCGGCCCGACCTGGGGCAGTCCCGGCGCCCGGCCCGGTGCGCCAGATGCCCAGGAGCAGCTGGCCGATCAGGGGGTCGTGCAGCGGCCGCCCTCGGCGGCGGTGACGGCCAGGGCGGTGCAGACCTGGGTAGACCAGACGATCGCCCAGGCCGAACGGCAGGGGGCCTTCGACAACCTGGCCGGGGCCGGCAAGCCGTTGCGGGACGTCGACATCCGCAACGACCCGGACTGGTGGGTGAAGAGCCTCATCGAGCGCGAACGGCTCGACCTGTCCGAGGCGCTGCCAGGCGTCATGCAGCTGCGTCGGGAGAAGACCACCTTCCCCGAGTCGCTGCTCGACCTGCACGAGGAGGCCGCGGTCCGGGAGCGGCTCGAAGACTTCAACGAGCGGGTCCTGGCCGACCGGCGCCGACCGCACGTCGGTGCCGGTTCGCCCCCGGTCGTCGGACGGGTGGACGTCGAGGAGATGATCGGGGCCTGGCGCGACCTGCGTGCGCAACGCGGGGCCTCGGGGACGACTCCGGCCGCTGAGGCGGTGTCAGGGGACGAGGCGACCGCAGACGCAGGTGCCGCGGATCGGGACGGCGGCAAGGGCAGGGCGCGCCGTCGCCGCTGGTGGACCCGCCGGCGCCAGCCCTGACCGACACCTCCCACGAGACCCTCGGGGGAAAGGGGACACCTGCGGGGGCACGGGTTCCGCGCGGGTCAGATCCCCAGCCAGGGGGAGAGTGCCCGGGCGGCGGCGCGGCCGTCGTGGTGCTCCCGGGCCCACGCCGGGCCGCGGGCGGCCAGGTCGCGGTAGCGGTCCCGGTGGGCCACGACGTCGCGGAGCACGTCCTCCAGGGTGTCCGCCACGGCCTCGAGGACCGGAAGGCCTGGGGTGCGCTCGCGCACGTGGTCGGCGACGTGCCCCACGACGAGCCGGCCGGCGGCCATCGACTCGGCCGCTAGCGTGGCGACGTTGCCGAGCACGACCTGGTCCACCACCACGTCGGCGTCGGCGACGAAAGCGGGCATCTGCGTGTGCGGCACGCCGGTCAGGCGTCGGTAGACCACCAGCCCCTCCTCTTGCAACCGGGTCAGCACCTCCTCGACCGCCGCGGTCCCCTTGAGCCTCGGGTTGGTCGGTGCGTGCAGCACGACCGGCTGCTCCCGCCTCAGCAGCGGCTGCGCCGCGCCGGGGGAGAAGCGGTCGACGTCGGCGGTGATCGGGAGCAGGGCCGCGCGGGGCACGTGCTCCAGCATGTCCGGCGTCGGCACGAAGACCGGCACCCCGCTGCCCTCGAGCTTCGCCAGCACCGCCCGGGTCCGCTCGACGGTCGCCTGCAGCCGCTCCCACCGCTCGTCCCACTCCCCGCGGAACGGCGAGTGCGGGTATGCCGCGGCGTGCCGTCGCAGGTCCCGCATCTCCGAGCCGTGCACGACGACCGCGACGTCGATCCCAGCTCCCCGCAGGTCGTCCAGATCCTGCGTGATCCACCGCTCGTAAGGGTCGTCCAGCACGGCCCAGGCCGACTCGGCCAGGACGTGGGTGGCCCCGGGCTGCCCGTCGGTGCCCAGGATCCTGGCCCGGTGGGCTGCCATACCCCGCAGCTGCGCGGTCCGGGGCAGGTGCCAATGACTGGGATAGCCATAGTTCACGCCGCCGCGCCCGCGCCGCCCCAGCGACATGGCCCGGGCGCTGGTGCCGGGCAGGGTCTGGGCGGCCAAGGCCCAACGCTCCCCCTGACCGGCGGTGTTGAGCGGGCCGACGACCAACCGGCGCGAGGACCCGGGGTCGAAGCCGGGCTGCCGGGCGACCTCCCGCTCGGCCCGGAGGCGCAGCACGGTCTCCCCGATCCCACGCACCGGAGAGGGCAGGGCGGTCCAGGCCTGGTAGGCCCAGCGGCGTGGACCCCGCAGCGGTGACATGCTGCGAGCGTAGTCGCGGTTAGGCTGGGCGCGATGCTCGCTCTGTGGCGCACCGTCCGCCAGCTCATGACGGTCCTGCCGGCCGGCACCCGACGGTTCATCGCCACCTTCGCGGTGCTGCAGAGCCTGCTCGCGGTGCTGGATGTCGCTGCCATCGGGCTACTCGCGATCGTGCTTGCCCCCATGCTCACGGGCCAGGAACTGACTCTGCCCGTCGTCGGCATCACCTTGGGCGAGCCGCAGGACTTCGGGGTCGTCCTGCTCATCGTGGGCTCGCTCATCGTGCTGAAGTCGGTGCTCGCCATCAGCCTGCAGTGGTGGGCCACCCGCCGGTTCGCCCGGTTCGAGCAGGTGCTCGGGGCCCGGTTGCTGGCCGCCACCTTCAAGGCACCCTGGACCGAGCGGCTGAGCCGCAACTCCACCGACATCATCCGCTCCACCGACGTCGGTGTGGGCTCGACGGTCGCCGGGGTTCTCATCCCCTTCTGCCAGCTGAGCGGGGAGGTGTTCACCTTCGTCGCCGTGCTCGCCGTGCTGCTCGTGGCTCAGCCTGCCCTGGCCACGGCGACGATCATCTACTTCGGCATCGTCGCCTTCCTGCTCTACCGCGTCGTCCTGCGCCGCGCCGTGCGCGCAGGGCAGGACAACCGGAAGTTCTCCGCCAGGGCGATGCGGCTGGTCAGCGAGATGGTGCACTCGCTGAAGGAGGTGACCCTGCGGGACAAGTCGCAGGAGGTCGCCGACACCGTCCTGAAGGTCCGGCGCCGGGCCTCGCTCGCGCGGGCCAACCAGAACTTCCTGGGGGTGATCCCGCGCTACGTCCTGGAGGCCGCGCTGGTCGGCGGGTTGATCATCGGCGGCCTCATCGGCTACCTGCAGGACGGCGTCACTGGCGCGGTCACCGCAATCGCGCTCTTCGGCGTCGCCGGCTTCCGGCTCGTCCCTTCGCTCACCCGGTTCCAGACGATCATGGGCCAGACCGGTGCCAACATGCCCTTCGCCGAGCAGGTGCTGGAGGAGATCGAGCGGGGCAAGGAGTATGTGGACGCCGAGCTCACCGGCGGCAACGAGCCCCTACCCGGCGGTGCGCGCACGCTGCGTCTGGACCGGGTCACCTTCACCTACCCCGGCGCCTCCACGCCGGCGGTCAAGGACGTCAGCCTTACCCTGCCGTTCGGGCACACGCTGGCCCTCGTCGGGGCCTCCGGCTCAGGGAAGTCGACGCTGGTCGACCTGATCCTGGGGCTGCTCCACCCCGACTCGGGCCAGATCTACGTCGAGGACCGGCCCTTGCCGGACGTGCTCAAGGCCTGGCGGTCCCGGGTCGGCTACGTGCCCCAGGAGGTCACCCTCTTCGACGCCACCGTCGCCCGTAACGTGGCGCTGGCCTGGGACGACGCCAACATCGACGAGGACCAGGTGCGGCGCGCACTGGACCGGGCCCAGCTCCTCGACGTCGTCGAGTCCCGCCCGGACGGGATCCACGGCAAGGTGGGGGAGCGGGGCCTGCAGCTCTCGGGCGGTCAGCGCCAGCGGCTCGGTGTCGCCCGGGCGCTCTACACCGACCCGCTCGTCCTGGTGATGGACGAGGCCACCTCCGCGCTCGACACCTCGACCGAGGCGGCCGTGACCTCGGCGATCCGTGAGCTCTCCGGCGAGGTCTCGGTCATCGTCGTGGCCCACCGGCTGGCCACGATCCGGCACAGCGAACAGGTGTGCTTCATGCGTGAGGGCGAGCTGGTCGCCAGCGGCACCTTCGCCGAGGTCGTCGCGGCCCAGCCCGACTTCGCCACGCAGGCAGCGCTGGCCGGGCTGACGTGAGCGCCCAGCTCACCGGTCCCGGCGGTCAGGCGCCACGGATCGCGCTCCTCGTCTTCCGGGACGCCGACACCGACTCGCGGGTGCTGCGCAGCGCGGCCACCCTCCAGGAGGCAGGTGCGGAGGTGCTGGTGATCGGGCTGGCCCCGACCCGCTCCGGGCTGGAGCCCGGCCCAGCCGTCGTCGGCGGGGTGCCCCTGCACCGCACCATGGACCTCGACCTGGTCCGTACCTTCGGCACCGCGGCCAGGGTCTGGCGTCGACTGCGGGGCCGCGACCCTGTGACCGGGGCCACCTCGTCCGCAGCGGAGCGACCGGACTCGAGCGGCACCGCGGCCAGCGGCACCGCACCATCTCAGGCCTTCGCGGATCCGCCGCAGGCCGGGTCCCGGCTCCCCCTCTCCTGGCGTAAGGTCTACCAGCGAGGCTTCCGCACCGCACGGTTGGTGCGTTACTGGGCAGGAGCCCTGGTCACCGCTCGCCGGTTCGGGGCCGACGTGGTCCACGCCAACGACGGGAACACCCTGGCGCCCGCGCTCCTGCTGCGGGTCCTGCAAGGCACGCGGATCGTGTACGACTCCCACGAGCTGTGGCTGCACCGCAACGTCCGGCCCCGGTTGATTGCCCCGCTGGTCGAGGCCGTGATCGAGCGGGCTGGTGTCCGCTGGGCAGACGCCGTCCTCACCGTCTCGCCGTCGATCGTCCGGTGGCTTCAGCGGCACTACCGGCTAGCGGAGCCACCGCTGCTGGTGCGTAACGTCCCGCTCTGGCCGGGAGCACTGCCCGACCCGGCCCGGGGAAGGCTGCGGGAGCTGGCCGGACTGAGCCCCCGCGACAAGGTGATCTCCTACTGCGGGGGTGTCACGCGCGGGCGTGGCCTGGAGGAGACCATCGACGCGCTCGCGATGTTGCCCTCGGACGTCCATCTGGTGATGCTCGGCTTCGGCAGCGGGGACTACGTGCGGGGTCTGCTGGCGCGGGCGGCCGCGGCCGGGCTGACTGACCGGGTGCACCTCGTCGGGCCGGTGCCCAGTGCGGAGGTCCCCCAGAGCCTGGCCGACGCCGACCTGGCCATCGTCTACGTCCGTCCGATCGTGCTCTCCTACACCTACTCCCTGCCCAACAAACTCTTCGAGTCGATCCACGCCGGTCTGCCCATCGTGGCCGCGGACCTGCCGGACGTCGCTGCCCTGGTGGAGGAGCACGGGGTCGGCACCGTCTTCGCCGTGCCGGAGGGAGCGGTCCAGGAGGACGGCGACCAGCTGGAGGCCGCAGACGACCCCGCGCGCCTGGCCGCGGCCCTGGCGCAGGTGCTGGCCGACCCGGAGCCCTACCGACGCCATACCCAGGCGTTGGCGCCGCTGCTCGACTGGCGACACGAGGCCGAGCACCTCATCGAGGGCCACGCCCGTGCCGTGGCAAGATGCGGGACGTGAACGACACCCGTCCCAGCCTGCTGATCATCTCCTACTCCCGGCTGTTCCGGGACGCCCGCGTGCTGCGGCAGATCAGGCTGTTCCGAGACGACTACGCCGTGACCACCGTCGGTTATGGACCCGCGCCAGAAGGCGTGGTCGCCCACCACCAGGTCCCGGACGAGATTATCTACTGGCACGTCGACCGGAAGCTGGTCGTGGCCCGGATCTACCAGCGTGCCTTTGACACCGCGCCCATCACGCGATGGGCTCGGGAGCAGCTCGTCGGGCAGGAGTACGACGTCATCCTGGCCAACGACCTGCAGCCCGTGCCGGTCGCGATCGAGATGCGGCCGCGCGGAGGCGTGCACGTCGACCTGCACGAGTACGTCACCCGTCAGAAGGAGGAGGTGTGGCGCTTCCGCACCTTCCTGGCGCCGTACTACGGCTACCTCATCAAGAAGTGGGTGCGGCGCGCCAACTCGGTGACCACGGTGGGGTTCAAGCTGGCCGAGCAGTACGAGGCAGAGTTCGGGGTGCCGTGCGGCGTCGTCTTCAACGCCCCGGAGCGGCGTGAGCTGACTCCCGGTGAGGTGGCAGACCCGGTGCGGCTGGTGCACGCGGGGGGCGCGACCCCGGGCCGCCTGGAGATGATGCTGGCGGCCGTCGAGCAGGTGCAGGGGGGAGCTACCCTCGACCTTTTCCTGGTGGACTCCGGGAGCGGGTATGCGGGGTCTGTGCGCGAGCGGTATGTCGACCATCCCCGGATCCACGTGCATGACGCCGTGCCGACCAGCGAGCTGGTGAACACCCTGCACCGTTACGACGTGGGCGTCCATATCCTGGCGCCGGTGTCGTTCAACCACCGCTACGCCATGCCCAACAAGATCTTCGACTACGTGCAGGCCCGGCTCGGGGTGCTCATCGGGCCCAGCCCGGAGATGGCGGCGCTGGTGCGTGAGCACAGCGTGGGCTGGGTGAGCCAGGGCTTCACCGCTGCCGACGTGGCCCGCACCATCGACGGGCTGACCCGCGACGACGTGGCCCGGGCCAAGGGGGCCAGCGACGTGGCGGCCCGGGTGCTGTGCGCCGAGGAGCAGGTCGCCGGGTGGGCCGAACCGGTGCGCGCCCTGGCGCGAAAAGCTGGCTGAGGACTCGACGAGGTCGTCTCCTGGGTCGGCACCCTGACCCAGCCGGCGCGGCCGCCGGTCGCCGGGCACCACCTGGACGCCCTCGACCTCGAGGTGCGTCGCACCGTCCGGGACCGCGCCGAACGGCCGGACGTACGCCATACCGGATCGGACACCGGGGCCCCACCCCGCACCACGGCAGGAGAGAGCGCATGATCACCGGACGACCCGAGGCCCGCCAGGGGCAGGACCACCTCGTGCTGACCCGCACCTTCCGGGCCCCCGTGGAGGACGTGTGGGCCGCGATCACCGAGCCCGAACGGTTAGGCCGGTGGTTCGGCGTCTGGAGCGGTGACCCCACGACCGGCCAGGTGCAGGTGCGGTGGGACTTCGAGGACGATGTCGCGGAGGAGACCTACGTCATCGAGGTGTGCGAGGCGCCGCACCGGCTGCGCCTGCACAACCTTGCCGACGATCCGGGGCAGGTCTGGACGCTCGACCTGCGGCTGAGTGAGCAAGCAGGCCGGACGGTCCTCGACTTCGCCCAGGTGATGAACGACGCACTGCCGGTCACCGAGGTCGGCCCCGGGTGGGAGTACTACCTGGACCGGCTGGCCGACAGCGTGCGCACCGGCGAGGTCAGCCGGGTCGGCTGGGACGGTTACTTGGACCTGGCGCCGGAGTATGCCGAAGCGTTCGGGGCGAGCAGGCAGTGAGCTGCTGACGGGGTGCTGAACGCCCGCGGGAGGCTCCGGTCAGACCGGTCGCAGCGGCTGGTGCGGGGCGTCGGGGAGGTGGATCGAGACCGGGTGGCCGGGACGGACCTCGCCACCGTGCTCGACCACGGCCATGACCCCGGCCTTGCGGACGACCCGGATGCTGCCTGCGTCCGCGGAGCCGGTGGAGGGGGCAGGTTCCTCGCGCGGGATCCCGTCCTCCCTGGTGAGGACCACCTTGAGCAGGCCCGACCGGAACTCGTTGATCTGGGCGCACGGGTTGCGCAGCCCGGTCAGCCGGAGGACGGCATCGCCGATGCGCAGCAGGGTCCCCGTGGGCAGAGCGAGAAGATCCACTCCGGAGGTGGTGATGTTCTCGCCGAGATCACCGGGGGACAGCTCGTAGCCCATCTCGCGTGCTTGCACAAAGAGCTCGGCATGGATGAGGTGCACCTGGCGCAGGTTGGGCTGGTTCGGATCGCGCCGCACCCGTGAGCGGTGCTGGACGAGGGTCCCGGCGTGGGCGTCGCCGACGATGCCGAGACCGGCGACGAGCTGGATCTGCTCGACCGGCACCTTGCTGAAGCGGTGCAGGCGGTCTCGGCTCACTGCCACGACGTGTGGGCTCGACAGGTCAGCCATGTGTCGCTCCATTTCTGTGTTTCATGGTGGTCGTGCGCGTCCGACGGGTCAGGGTAGGTGCTCGTGCACCCAGTCGGCGAGCAGGCGGGCGCAGGCGTCGACGCCTTGGGACCAGGTGCGGCCGGCATCCTCGTCGGCCTGGTCGGAGACGTGCTTGACGAGGCGCGCCGGGACGCCCGCGGCGCGGGCTGCCGCGGCGACGGCATACCCCTCCATGTCCACGAGGTCGGCCACCTGGGCCACCCGCTCCCGCTCGGAGCCACCCGCGACGAACCGGTCGCCGGTGGCGAGCACCAGCCCCTCACCGGAGCTGACCGGAAGGTCCAGCGGCGGGCCGTCCGCGCGTCCGGTGACCGCCAGCACCGCCTCACCGGCGTAGTCGTGCTGGACCACGCGGCATACCTCGTGGGTGCCCTCGACCCCGGGACGGAGGCCGCCCGCGGTGCCGACGTTGACGATCTGCTCCGGCAGGGTCCCGGACGCAAGCAGCCGGCTGACCGCGATCGCAGCGCGCACCTTGCCGACCCCCGTGACGAGCACGGGGTGGTCGACGGTGAAATGGCGGGCCTCCTGCTCCAGCGCCACCACGATGAGGGTGGAGGAGGGGGTGAGTCGTCCGGCGAGATGCACGGCAGGTCCTAGCTGCCGAGGAGCGCGTCGAGGACGGCGGTGGCGGCGTGGCCGTCGCCGTAGGGGGTGGCGTCGGTAGCCGCGGGCTCGGGGCGCGAGGCAGCGCGGGCGATGTCGTCGGCGCTGGCGGTGCGGGGGTCGACGAGCGCGTTCCAGCCCAGTTCGACGGTCTCGACCCACTCGGTCTCGCTGCGCACGGTGGTGCACGGGGTGCGCAGTGCGAAGGCCTCCTTCTGCAGGCCGCCGGAGTCGGTGACCACGCCTCGGGCGGCGTCGACAGCGCCGATCAGAGCGGGGTAGGGCAGGGGGTCGCGCACGGTCAGCGAGCCACCTTCCAGACTCAGGCCCTGAGCCTGGGCACGGGCCCGCAGCCGGGGGTGGGCCAGCAGCACGACGGGGTGGTCGACCCGCTGCAGGCCGTGGACGATCCCGGCGAGCCGGGCGGGGTCGTCGGTGTTCTCGGCCCGGTGGATCGTGGCCACGGAGAAGTTGCCCCGCTCCAGGCCCAGGTCGGTCAGGACACCCGCGGTGTCGGTGAGCCCGGAGCGGACCTTCATCAGCACGTCCACCATGACGTCACCGACGAGGATCGAGCGTGCGGTCAGGCCCTCGGCGGCCAGGTGGTCCATCGCCACCTGGGTCGGGGCCAGCAGCAGGTCGGCGGCGTGGTCGGTGAGCACCCGGTTGTGCTCCTCGGGCATGGCCCGGTTGAAGGAGCGCAGCCCGGCCTCCAGGTGCGCCACCGGCAGGTGCAGCTTCACCGCGGACAGTGCCCCGGCCAGGGTGGAGTTCGTGTCGCCATACACCAGGACCCAGTCGGGGCGGTGCTCGGTGAGCACCTCGTCCATGCGGGCCAGGATCGCGCCGGTCTGGGCGCCGTGGCCGGCCGAGCCCACCTCCAGGTGCACGTCCGGGTCAGGGATCCCCAGGTCGGCGAAGAAGACGTCGGAGAGCATCGGGTCGTAGTGCTGCCCGGTGTGCACGATGACGTGCTCGACCTCCCGTCGGGCGCACTCGTCGGCGATCGGTGCGAGCTTGACGAACTGGGGGCGGGCGCCGACGACGGACAGGATCTTCATGGCCCCAGCCTAGGCAGGCACGAGGTATGCCGTGGCGCGCGGCTACGGTGGGGGCGTGCGCGTGCTGGTGGTGACGACCTGGTTCCCGACCCCGTCGTCGCCGACCACCGGGATCTTCGTGGCCCGGGACGTAGCCGCGATCGCGACCCGGCACCAGGTGGTGGTGCTGCACCTGGTGGCGCCGGGTCTGGCCGATGGTGTCCACGACGCCGGCAGCGACGTGAACACCGACGCCGGCACGGCGGGGCCGGACGGCGTGCACGTCGAGCGCCTGGTCATGGACCTGCGCCGCCCCGACCACATCCTGCGGGCGGCGCGGCGTATGCGCGCCCTCGCTGCCGGTGCGGATGTCGTGCACTCCATGGCGATCTCGGCGTTGCTGCCGTTCGCGGTGCGCCACCCGGGGCGAGGTTGGGTGCACACCGAGCACTGGTCGGGCCTCGGGGCACCGGAGACGCTGTCGACGCTGCTGCGGGCAGCGCGCCTGGCGGTGCGGCCGCTGTTGGCCCGGCCGGACGTCGTGGTGGTCGTCGGCGAAGGTCTCGCGGAGTCGGTCCGGGCGCTGCGCCCGGGGCCGGTTGAGGTCGTGCCCAACATCGTCACCGCCCCGACGACCCTGACGCCTCGCCGCGACGCTGGCGTCTCACTGGGTCGGCGAGGGCCCCTGGAACTGGTCGCTGTCGGTGGGCTGATTCCGCGCAAGGACCCGCTGACTGCGGTCGCGGCGACCGCCGAGCTGCGCAGCCGGGGGATCGATGCCGGACTGACCTGGGTGGGTGCCGGACCGCTGGAGGCGCAGGTGCGCGATCACGCGGGGCAACTGGCGGTGCCGCTGCGGCTCACCGGGTCGCTGCCCCCGCCCAGGTGGAGGTCGTGGTGTCGCACGCCGACATCTTCCTGCTGCCCACCCACGCGGAGACCTTCTGCCTGGCGGCGGCCGAGGCGCTGGCGGCCGGTCGACCGGTCGTTGTCGGCGACAGTGGTGGTCCCAGCGCCTTCGTCGCCCCTCCGCGGGGTGCTCTGGTGCCGCCCCGGGCCGGGGCGGCCGTCTGGGCGGACGCGGTCGAACAGGTGTGGAGCCAGGCTGCCGGGCTGACGGCGGAGCAGATCGCGCAGGACGTCCGGGTGCGCTACAGCCCCACCCGGTATGTCGATCGCCTGGCCGCGATCTACGCCCCCCTCGGCCAGGCGGAGCCGGGGAGCGACTCATCGTCGACCACGGGTGGGCACCCGGTGGTTGATCTGGTCATCGCCGTCCACTCCACGCAGCGCCGGGTCGAGCGGGCGGTGCGCTCGGTGCTCGACGGCTCACCCGGGGTGGACGTGCGCGTGACCCTGGTCGCGCACAACATCGGGGCCGAACAGGTTCGCGCGGTGCTCAGCGAGCAGTCCCGCGCCGACGAACGGGTGCGGGTGCTGGAGCTGGCTGACGGCATACCGAGCCCGAGCGGGCCGTTCAACGCCGGCCTGGACGCGGCGACCGCGCCGTGGGCGGCGATCATGGGCTCCGACGACATGCTGGCCCCGGGCGCGCTCGCCGGATGGCTCGAGGCGGTGGCCGGGATGAACCCGGCGGATCCGGTCGTGGTGATCCCCCCGTTGCGGCTCGCCGGTCGTACGGTGCCCACCCCGCAGCGTCGGCCGGGGCGCACCGGGCGACACCGCCGGCTGGACCTGGTGGCGGACAGGCTCAGCTACCGCTCGGCGCCTCTGGGCTTGCTCTCCCGCGGTGCCTTGGCCCTGCCCGGTGCCCGGCTGATGCCGCAGGTCCGGGTCGGGGGAGACGTGCCGATGGTCACCGCGCTCTGGGCGCAGGCGCACGTGGTCTACGCCGCGGGGGCACCGGCATACCTGATCCAGGAGGACGCGCCTGACCGGGTGACCTACGAACAGCGCCCGATCACCGAGCAGCTCGCCAGCATCGACGCCCTCTGGGGGACGCCATGGGTCATCGCCCTGACGCCCCGCCAGCGCCGATCGGTGGGCACCAAGGTGCTGCGCATCCACATCTTCGGGGCGATCCTGACCCGCCCGGACCCGCAGTGGTGGACGCCCGAGGAGCGGGTCGAGCTGGCCCGGGTGACCCGGCGGGTGCTGGCCGAGGCGCCCGGCTGCGCCGACCCGCTGAGCCTGGCCGACGGCGACGTGCTGCGCGCGGTGCTCGACGTCGGCACCCCCGCGGCGCAGCTGATCGCTCGGGCCCACGCCCGACGTTGGCACGGCAGCCCGCGCACACTGCTGCCCTCGTCCTGGCGGCACGTCCTGCACCCGGAGGCGCCGGTCCGCTTCATGGGCGCGTCGTTGATCGCCGCGCGTGCTCGGTGACGGTCGTGTCCAACCAGGCCAGCAGCTCAGCCACGACCTCGTCGCGGTTGATCTCGTTGAACACCTCGTGCCGGGCCCCCGGCCAGACCTTGGTGGCGACCTGGGCCAATCCGGCGGCCCGGTAGAGCTCGGCGACCTCCCGCACTGCGCCAGCACCACCGACCGGGTCGACCTCCCCGGCTACCAGGTAGACCGGCAGACCCCGTGGCATCCGGTAGACCGTCGACGGCTCACTCACCCAGCGCAGCCCGGTGAGCAGGTCGCGGTAGAAACCGGCCGTCGCGTGGCCCCCGCAGAGCTCGTCGGCGACGTAGGCGTCCACCTGGGCCTCGTCACGGGAGAGCCAGTCGAAGTCGGTCCGGGCCGGGCGGAAGGGCCGGTTGTAGGGGCCCAGCGTCAGCGCCTCCATCAGGCGGCTGCGCACCCGCGGTCCCCGCAGCCGACACTCGAGCCGGGCCAGCCGCTCACCCAGGAAGCCGGCCAGCCCCGGGTCGCCAGCCGTGCCGGACAACACCAGTGCAGCCAACCGCTCACCGTGGCGTGCTGCGAACGCCCGCGCCAGGAAGCTGCCCATGCTGTGCCCGAGGAGCACCACCGGCGCACCGGGGTGGCGGCTCTGCGCCTCTTCCACCACCACGAGCAGGTCGTCCACGGCCGCGGCGAAGCCGTGCTCGTCGCCCAGGTGGGCCAACCCTTCGGGACCGCCCCCACCGACAGTGGTGCGACCGTGGCCGCGATGGTCGGCGGCGGACATGGCATACCCGGCGCGGCCGAGCTGCTCGGCCAGGTGGGCGTAGCGCGCGGCGTGCTCCACCATCCCGTGGGCCAGCACGACCAACGCCCTGGGCGTGCCGTCGGGCACCCACCGGTGCACGTGCAGGACCGTCTCATCGCTCGTGGTCAGGGTGGTGGTGCTCGCGTTCATCTGGTCAGGGTATGTCTGCCAGGGCACGTATCCTGGGCCGGACCCCGCCGACCGGAGGGGACTTTCCACCACCGACCAGGACGGACCTGACTGGATGAGGATTGCGGTTGTCGCGTTGGGCAAGATCGGCTTGCCGTTGGCGGTGCAGTTCGCTGATGCCGACCCCGTGCATGAGGTGGTCGGGGTGGACGTGAACGAGCAGGTGGTGGACCTGGTCAACCAGGGGGTGGAGCCGTTCCCGGGGGAGGCGCACCTGGGTGAGAAGCTGGCGCAGTTGGTCCCGGCGGGCAGGTTGCGGGCCACGACGGATTATGCGCAGGCGATCCCGGGCGCGGACGTGGTCGTGCTGGTGGTGCCGTTGTTCGTGGACGAGACCACCGGTCAGCCGGACTTCGGCTGGATGGACTCCGCCACCAAGAGCCTGGCCCAGCACCTGACGCCCGGCACGCTGGTCTCCTATGAGACGACGCTGCCGGTGGGGACCACCCGGGGTCGGTGGAAGCCGATGATCGAGCAGATCTCCGGGCTCCAAGAGTCGCCCGCGGCGGGGGAGGACGGTTTCCACCTGGTGTTCTCTCCCGAGCGGGTGCTGACCGGGCGGGTGTTCGCCGACCTGCGGGCCTACCCCAAGCTGGTCGGTGGCCTCACCCCCGAGGGCACGGCCCGCGCGGTGGAGTTCTACCAGGCGGTCCTGGGCTTTGATGAGCGTGCTGACCTGCCCCGCCCCAACGGGGTGTGGGACATGGGCAGCGCGGAGGCGGCGGAGATGGCCAAGCTGGCCGAGACGACCTACCGGGATGTCAACATCGGGCTGGCCAACCAGTTCGCCCGGTTCGCCGACACCGCCGGGATCGACGTGCACAAGGTCATCCAGGCATGCAACTCCCAGCCCTACAGCCACATCCATACCCCCGGCATCGCGGTCGGCGGGCACTGCATCCCGGTCTACCCCCGGCTCTACCTGTCCACCGACCCCGACGCCACCGTGGTGCGCACCGCCCGCGAGGCCAACGCCACCATGCCGGAGTACGCCGTCTCCCGCGCCGAGACCGTGCTGGGCTCCCTGCAGGGCCTGAGGGTGGTTGTCCTGGGTGCCTCCTACCGGGGCAGGGTCAAGGAGACCGCCTTCTCCGGAGTGTTCACCACCGTCGCGGCCCTGCAGGAGCGCGACGCGCAGGTGCTGGTCCACGACCCCATGTACACCGATGAGGAGCTGGCCGGCTACGGCTGGGACCCCTACCACTGGACCCCCGGCACCCCCGGTCAACCCGTTGACGTGGCCATCGTCCAGGCCGACCACCCCGAGTACGCCGACCTGTCCGCCACCGACCTGCCCGGCCTGCGCCTGCTCCTGGACGGCCGCCGCATCACCGACCCCACCGCCTTCACCGGCATCCCCCGCCTCACCATCGGCGGGGGCGAGACCCCCACCCCATGAGCCGCGGTCCGGGGGGCGGCCGATGAGCTGGTGGCAGGTGCTGCCCGGCCTGGTCGGGCTCGTCCTGCTGTGGATGCTGCCGGGGTATGCCGTGCTGCGCCTGCTCGGGGTGCGAGGGCTGCTCGCCTGGGGCGCCGGGCCGGCGGTGACGACCGGGCTGTCCGGCGTGCTGGCGATCGGCTATGGCCTCCTCGGCGTGCCGTGGCGGCTGTGGGCGCTTCTGCTGGGACTGCTGTTGGTCGTGGCGGTTGCCGCACTGGTCGGTCGCCTGCTCGGCAGCACGACTGACCCAGCGGGGGTGACGGTGGCGGGGGAGCGGCGGCTGCGCCCGGTCGAGCGGCTCTGGCTGGTGCCCACCTGGGCCCTCGGCGGCGGGGTCCTCGCCGCGACGATGATGACCGGGATGGGGCGCGCCGACCAGCCCGGGCAGGCGTGGGACGCCGTCTTCCACTACAACGCGGTGTGGTCCATCACGCAGACGGGCAACGCCTCCTCGCTTGGTGGGCTCTCGCCCATGTATGCCGACCTCGCCGCCCCCTTCTACCCGGCCGTCTGGCACGGCATCGTCGCGGTCGCGCCGGGCTTCCCGGGGGTGACCGAGGCCGCCAACTCCTCCTCGATCGTCATCGGTGCCGTGATCTGGATCGCGGGGCTGGTCGCGCTGGCCCGCGTCGTCTGGCCGGCCCGGGCGCTGCCTGCCGTCCTGGTCCCAGTCCTGGCGGCCAGCTTTGTCACCTTCCCGGCGATCGCGGTCTCGATGCTCGCGGTCTGGCCGTTCGCGCTGTCCACCGCGCTGGTGCCCGGCACGATCGCCTTGCTCATCGCCACCCTGCGCCGGGTGCTGTCCTGGCGGATGCACCTCTCGCTGGGGCTCGGGTTGGCGTGGGCGGTGGCCGGGGTGGTGCTGGCACATCCCTCGGGCCTGTTCAGCCTGCTGCTGCTTGGCCTGCCCCTGTTGACGGTGCTGCTCTTCCGGCAGCTGCGGCGCCAGGCCCGGGCCGGTCGTCGGGTGCAGGCGTGGGTGCTCGCCGCCATCTGGGTGCTCGCGGTGGTCGGGGTGCTGACCTTCCTGGTCAACTTCGGGCCGGTGCGCTCGATCATGGACTACGAGCGCGGCGGCCAGGAGTCCTACCTGCCCGGGATGGGCTCGCTGATCGTCGACCACCCGCTCGTCTACGTCTACAAGACCACCTCGGTCAACCTGGTCGTGACCCTGCTGGTCTGGCTCGGCATCGTGCTGAGCGTGCGGTGGCGGCACGCCCGATGGCTTGTGGTCGCCCTCGTCGGCGCGGTCGTGCTTACCCTGCTGGCCGCCGGCCCGGCCGACAACCCGCTGCGGGTGCTGGCCGGGTTCTGGTACACCCAGGCCTCGCGGCTCAACCAGCTGGTGCTCGTTCCGGCGATCATGCTGGCCGCCGGTGCCGGGGCCTGGCTGGCGAGCCGGATCGGCCGCTCGCTGGGTGCGCCGGTGCAGGTGGGCGCTGCCATCCTCGTGGTGCTCCTCGTCGTCCTCACCTCGGGCCTGCGCTGGACCAGCCATGTGCAGGTCATGGCCTCGACCTACACCACCTACCCGATCGCCTGGGGCACCATGCTGGAACCGGAGGAGATCGAGATGATCGACCGGGCCGCCGAGGTGCTCCCCGACGACGCGATGGTGCTGGGGGAGCCGGTCGCGGGGTCGCCCTACCTGCTGCACCGCGCTGGGGTGCAGGTCGTCTTTCCCCAGCTCAGCCCCATACGCGACAGCCCGGAGCGGCGGATCCTCGAACAGCGCTTCGACCAGTGGCGCACCGACCCCGCCGTGTGCGAGGCGGTGCGTGCGTTGGGGGTGACCCACGTCTACGCCGACTCGCTGAGTTTCTATGACGAGGCCAACGCCAAGTACGAGCCGACCACCCAGGGCCTCTACCTCTTTGAGCCCACCGAGGGGGACGACTTTCGCAAGGTGGACGAGGGCGGCAGTGCCTCGCTGTGGGAGTTCCACGGCTGCGCCGGCGGAGACCGCTGAAAGGGCCCCCGCCGGCGCGTCACCGGATGGTCGGCGTCATCCTGGCCTTGCGGTCAGTCCTCCGGGTCGTCCAGGTATGCCGCCAGCTGCACCTGGAGTGCGGCCGAGACCGCGTCGGTGCCGCCGAGGATCACGATGCGCTCGGGCGTGAACCGCTCCAGCTGCTCGATGGTCGCACCCGGCAGGTCGTCCTGTCGGGTGAGCAGCACCGGGGCCGCCGATCGGACCGCGATCGGCCCGCCGGACAGGGCGTCCGGGAACCGCTCACCGGTGGACACGAAAACGGTCGAGGTGTCGTCCGGATAGAGGCCGGCGACCTCGGCTGAGGTGACGTACCGGTCGACGCCGGCCAGTCGGGTCACTGTGCCGTCGGTGTAGTCCTCCAGCGCCGTCAGCACGCCGTCGGAGATCGCCTCTTCGCCGCCGAGGACGACGATCCGGGCGGGGTTGGTCTCCTGCAGCGCCGAGACCGTGGCCGAGGGCAGACGGTCGGTGCGGGCCAGCAACACCGGCCCGTCCTCCAGACCGGCGCGCGCGGCACCGGTGACGGCGTCCGGGAAGTTCTGGCCGAGGGCGACGTACACCACGGGGACGTCGGTCCCGAAGGTCTTGGCCACCGCCGCGGCGGTTCCGTAGCGGTCCTTGCCCGCCAGCCGGCTGACCGAGTCCGCGCCACCGGGGACGTACTCGGCCAACGCGTTCTCGACCGAGGCGTTGACGGCCTTGTCGCCGCCAAGCACGACAATCTCCTGCGGCATCAACCGCTCCAGCTCCTCGGCGGTGACGGTGGGTAGGCTGCCGGCCCGCGTGAGGAGCACCGGGACATCGTCCGTGCCCGCCCGCGCTGAGGCGGGCAGGGCATCGGGGTAGTTGCCGCCTGTGGCGATGTAGACGACGTCGACAGACGGGTCCCACGTGGCCGAGACAGCGGCGGCGGTGCCGTAGCGGTCAGCGCCCCAGATGCGCTCGACCATCCTCTCGCCCTGGGTCCACACGAAGGTGGCCGAATCGGTCGCGGTACAAGTGGGGGAGTCCTCGTGGGCGTAGCAGGCGGTGATCTGGTCCGCCCCCGGGGCGGCGCCGGTGTAGGTGAACTCAGCCTGGCCGGTGCCATCGGTGCTGACAGTGCCGGCGGCGGTGTTCGCGCCGGAGACGGTGAAAGAGATCTCGGCGCCGGCGGCCGGGTCGCCGCTGTTGGACTCGGTCAACGTCGCGGTGACCGTGTGGGTGCTGCCGACCGGGGCGGTGCCGGTGTCGGGCTCGAGCACAAGGTCGTGGGTGACGATGACCGCGCCGGGGGTGCAGTTGACACCGGGGTCTGGGGTGTAACCGGCCCGCAGGTTGTCCAGGAAGACCGCGGAGTCGAGGATCTGGTCGCCCTGGTCGAAGATCGACAGGTACAGGGTGTTCGTGCCGGGGCTGACCTGGGTCGAGGCCGCCAGCCGCACCGTACTGGCCCCGTTGAGGTCGGGGGAGTCGTCGTCGAAGGCGCCCCCGTCGAAGGCGGTGCCCTCCCCGTTCTCCGGGGTCATGCCCCCCAGGCCGGTGGAGTTGATGCTGACCACCTCGCCGTCCTGATCGAAGGCGAAGTTGTCCGGGGCCACGATCTCGGTGGACTCGGTGGTCCAGGTGCTCTCGTTAAGCTCGGCGACGAAGGCGTCGTTGAACTGGCTGCCGACGTAGTTCGGGTACTCCTCGGAGAGGAACTTGAAGTCGAAGGATAGGCAGTTCGCCCCGGCCGGGACGTCCATGTCGACACGCAGGACGGTCACATCGCGGTCGGTGTCCCCACGGACGGCGGTCCCGCCCAGGGATGAGGAGGCAAAGGTCCCTGGGTGTGGGACGTTCTCCAGGAGCCCGGTACTGAGCACGCCGAAGCTGCTCCCGCTGACCGGGAAGCCGCTGAGGGCGGTGCTGGTGCCGGCGCTGACGTTCTGCCCGTCCGCCAGCGGGATGGTCTCGAAGGCGGCACCGGTGACCAGTGCGGTGTCGGCCGCCAGGGCCTGGGCGACCGCCAGCGCGGTCGCCGGCGTCGCCTCGGCGGTGCCGAGGGCGGTGGGGGAGGCGGTCTGGCCGGCCTCGTGGGCACGCTCGCGGTTGGACTCCGGGGAGTCCGCGGCGGTGACAGCGGATGCTGGCACGGCCAGGCCGGCCAGAACCAGGAGTGGTGCGGCGGCCAGAGCGACCCGTCGGCGCAGCGGCGGATGATGGATGGACATGGAGAAGCCTCTCTGCTTCGAGCCTGCGGCCCGGTCACGGGAGCCGGCAGGCCCTGCACCCGCCGGCAGGGACACCACGTCACGGTCGTGGACCGTCCCTGGCCGACACTGTCCCATCGGCCGCCAGGACCGTCAACGGTCAGGGGCGGCCCGGGAGGGGCCCCGTTCAGAATCGGGTAAGTGACAGGCGTGCGCAGAGCGGGCGTTCACAGTGCAGCTCTCGCGTGGCCGCAGACAAAGATGCCGCAGACAAAGATGCCGCACACAAAGATGTCCCGTGGAGATGGCCACGGATGGCCACGTCCACGGGACAACTCTGCGATCAGATCCTCAGGACTGGCTGCCCTGGTCCTTGACCGTCTCTGCGGAGTCCTGTGCGGATCCCTTGACCTGGTCGGCCTGGGTCGTGGCCTCGTCCTTGACGTGGTCCACGCCCTCCTGGGCCGTGCCCCTCAGGTCCTCAACCGCCTGCTCCGCCTTGGGCCGGACATCCTCGACGATGCCCTGCGCGGCGGCCTTGGCCTCGTCGACCAGCGGCTGGCTGTGCTCCTGGGCCTGCTCCTTGGCAGTGACGGCCAGCTCGCGCTCCTTCTCGGTGCCCGGAAGCAGGGAGCCGAGCAGCCAGCCTGCGCCGAGGGCGATGAGACCAGCGGCGAGCGGGTTGCCCTGCGTCTTGCGGCGTGCCATCGCCGGGGCGTCGGAGACGGCGTCACGGGCCGAGCCCGCGGCGCCGGTCACCGCGTCGCGAGCCGAGCCGGCAGCGTCGCTCACGGCGTGGCCCGCGTCCTCGGCGGCCCACTGAGCACGCTCCCCGACACCTGGGGTGGTGTCGAAGGGGTCGTTGTCGCTACCCATGATCTTCTCCTTCAGGTTGCGGCCCGCGTCCTTGACGCTGCCGGTGACCTTGTCGGCCTGACGCTTGGCGACGTTGGAGGGGCTCACGGCCTCACCGAGGGCGTTGACGTCCCGGCTGAGGTTGGTGCGCGTCTCCGCGATCTGAGCCCTCAGCACCTCGGGGTCATCGCTGGTGGGCGGCACATTGGGGTTGTTGGTCATCGGTGGTCCTCATTTCCCTTAAGCGCATCCGGGACCTTCTTGGCGGTCTCGACGGTGTGCGGCATTCCTTCTACGTCCTTGAGCCGGTTGCGGCCGATGACGGCCAGCACCGCGGCGATGACGGCCCAGATCAGGGCCACCACGAGAGCGGACCAGCCCAGGCCCATGAGGTCTCCCAGGGCCCACCACAGCGCGATGGACAGGAAGAGCAGGGTGAAGTGGCCGGCTACACCTGCGCCGCCCAACATCCCAGCCCCCACGCCGGCCTTGCTCGCGCTCTGCTTGAGCTCGGCCTTGGCCAGGGCGACTTCCTGCTGCATCAGCGTGGACAGGTCCTCGCTGATGTCGGCGATCAGCGCGCCGACGGAGTCGATCTCGCCCTTGTCGTAGTTGTCATGGGCGCCGTGGATCTGCTCAGCGCGCGGGATGCTCGAGGAGCTCCCCGGCGTGCTGGGCTCGGGTGCGGCGTGCGCGCCGCCTCCGGGGTGGCTCACAGGCGGTCACCGTTCTCGCGCGAGCCCAGCCCGTCCTCGTAGCCGATCAGCTCGTCATCCTGGCCGACCAGGTCATCCTGCTGGCCGATCAGCTCATCGCCCACCGGCAGCGGCTCAGCCGCGGTGTCCAGGGTGCTGGGCTGCTCACGGGTGGCGTAGGCGGTGGGGACGCCCGGGGTGGTGGCGTACACACCGGCGTCAGCCACCGGCTCGTAGGTGCTGCGGCCCGGGTATGAGGCGTCAACAGGCGCGCCGTATCCCGCACCCTGACCGCCGGGGTAGCCGTAGCCGTAGCCATAGTCGGCGTTGGTGTCCGCGGCGTCATCGCGCAGGCTGCGGGTCAGGCGCCCGCCGACGAAACCGACGAGGCCGCAGACGGCCAGGAAGGTGCCGGGGTTGCGGCGGGCGTAGCGCTTGACGGAGTGCAACAGATCGGCCGGCTCATGGCCCTCGAGCCAGTCGGCCACGCCGTCCATCCGTCCGGCGGCCTGCTTCACCAGGCCGGTGGCCATCGAGGAGCCTTCGGCGCCCTCGGCCATCTGGCTGAACTCGTTGGCCAGGCCGTGCAGGCCCTGGGCCGCACGGTGCTGCTGGTCGCGGGCCTGACCGGTCACGTCGCCGGCCACCTCGTTCAGCAGGCTCTGGACCTGGCCCTTGGCCTCCTGCGCGACGTGCTGTGCCTCCTGCATGGCGGTCTGCGCAACCTGGCCGGCACTGTCCTTGACATCCTGTCCGACAGAGGCGGCCTCCTGCTTGGCAGTGTCCGCAGTGCTGCTCGGGGCGTGCTGGTCGAACGGTCGTTCACTCATGTGTTTTTCTCCCTCTCTGGGTGACTGGGCACCTGTGAGGCATCTGGTACCAATCCTTGACACTGTCACGTCTGGGCGCCGGCGACACCTTGAACAGGCGCGTCCACCCGTCAGGGTGGACGCCGGGGGGCCCGTCGATCAGCGCGCTGAGCGCCTCACCACTGCCCCCGTGCGGTGAGAACACCCTTGAGCAGGTCCGCCCGGTCGGTGACGATCCCGTCCACGCCCAGGTCCAGCAGCCGGTCCATCTCGGCGGGGTCGTTGATCGTCCACACGTGCACGAAGGCTCCCACCTCCTGCGCTGCGGCGACGCTGGTAGGGGTGACGACCTCAATGCCCAGGTGCTCGGCCGGCACCTGCAGCCCGTCGACCCCGCGCAGCGTCCGGGCGACGACGGAGGGGCGCACCAGGGGTGGCAGCGCGGCCGCCGCGCGGAAGGCGGCGGTCGAGCTCTGGCCGGCCGAAGTCACCACGGGGCGGGTGAGCCGCATGACCGCCGCCCTGCGCCGCTGGTCGGAGAAGCTGGTCACACACACCCGCTCGTGCGCCCGCATCCGCTCGATGACGCGCACGAGCGGAACCACCGCACCCGGGCTCTTGATGTCGATGTTGACCCGCAGGCCGGGCCATTCCTCGAGCAGGTCCTCCAGCCGCGGGACCGGTTCGCCGGCACCCACCCTGGCTCGGCTCACCTCCCGCCAGGCCAGCTCCTGGATCCGGCCCCGGCGGTCCGTCACGCGGTCCAGCGTCTCGTCGTGGAAGGCAAGGACGACACCGTCTCGGGTGGCGTGCACGTCGGTCTCGACGTACCGGTAGCCCAGCTCCACCGCAGCCCGGAAGGCGGCCATGGTGTTCTCCAGGCCGGTGCCCCCGGCGTCGTAGCCGCGGTGGGCCATCGGGATCGGCCCCGGGTGGTCCAGGTATGCCGTACGCACACCACGAGCCTAGTCGCCCGACCCTACGCAACGCGGGTGTGTTCGCGTGTGTTGACGTGGGGTCCGCCATACTCGCGCACGCTCCCGGTCGGCCACGGTGGGCCTTCTGCCAGACTGCGTGCCCATGCAGGGGCTCTACGCGCTCAAACCGTGGTACACCCGCCGGCTCAACGGTGTCGTCGACGCCGCAGTGAGCCGGGGGTTCTCACCCGACCTCTTCACGGCGGTCGGCATCGTGGGCGCCGCCATGGCCGGTGTCGCGCTCGGACTGGGCTGGTGGTGGCTGGCGCTGCCGCTGCTGGCGCTGCGCCTGGCGGGGGCCAACCTGGACGGCGCGGTGGCCCGGGCCCGGGGGGTCTCCCGGCCCTGGGGATTCGTGCTCAACGAGATCGGGGACCGGTTCGGCGATCTGCTGATGTGGGCAGGACTGGCCTGGTGGGCGGCCCAGCACTCGACGAACGCCTTGGTCTGGGTGCTGGTTGCCACCGTGGCAGCGACGCTGCCGACGTTCGCCTCGCTGTCCGCCGCCGGCGCGGGGGCGACCCGCAGGAACGGCGGCCCGCTGGGCAAGACCGAGCGCTGCCTGCTGGTCGTCGTGGGCTGCGCGGTCCCGACCTGGCTGGTGGGGGTGTCCGCGGTCGTCGTCGCCGGGTCGGTGCTGACGGCGGCGCTGCGGCTGCGCTCCGCCCACCGCGAGCTGCGGGCGCCGGTCGAGGTCGCGCCGTGAGGTGCCCGCGGTGAACGGCCCCGCGCAGTGGTGGGACCAGCTCCTGCACCATGACCGGGTGCTCACCCTGCCCGTCGAGCTGCCCTGGTTCGGCGAGGTCACCGGGCGCGGGGTGTTCAACCTCTACGTGACCCTGGCCGTGCTGGCCGTGGGCGGTCTGGCGGTGGTCGTGCTCCGGCAGCCCGAGCTGCGCACTCGCTGGACCACCTGGGTGCTCATCGCCCCGGTCGTCGGGATCCCCATCTGGCTGGGTCGAGGGCCGACGGCGTTGCTGGCCGTGCTGCTCGCGGTGCTGGCGGTCATCGAGTTCGCCCGGCTGATCGCGCTGCCCAGGCCCGAGACGTGGCTGCTGCTGATCCTGGCGGTCCTCTACCCGGTGGCCGCGTGGCAGTGGCCCGAGCTGCTCCTTCTCGCGCCGGTGATCGCGCTGGGCTGTGCGCTGCCCGCCATCCTGCGGGGTGACACCACCCTGGGTGTGGAGCGGGCAGCATTCACCGCCTTCGGCTCGATCTGGCTGTGCTGGTCCCTGGCGCACCTGGTGGTCCTGTGGGAGGACGCCTTCGTGGTCGTTTTCGCCGCGGCGGCCGCCGACGTGGCCGCCTATGCCGGCGGCAAGAGCCTGCGGCGCTTCCGCTGGGCCGCTCGCCCGTTGTCCCCGCTCTCGCCCAACAAGACGGTCGGTGGCCTGGTCGGGGCCGTGCTGGGAGCCGTGCTCATCCTGCTCATTCTCGGCGAGCTCAGCGTGGGGATGGTGGTGGCGGTCGCCGTGGGCGGGGTGCTCGGCGACCTGCTGGAGTCGATGATGAAGCGGCGCGCCGGGGTCAAGGACGCCGGGGCCTGGCTGCCCGGTTTCGGTGGGCTGCTCGACCGCGTCGACTCCCTGCTCGTCGTGCTGCCGCTCGCGGCTGTGCTGGGATAGGCCCATGACGACGGGAATCTGGGCGGCGCGGGTCAGGCACATGCTGTGGCGGGGGCTGTGCACGCTGGCCGGTGGGGTGCGGATCGGGGGCCACGTGCCCCCAGGGCCGAAGGTGCTGGTCGCCAACCACACCTCGCACGCAGACACCGCGGCGCTGCTGGCCGCCCTCCCGCCGTCCTGCCGGCCCCGGTTCGTCGCCGCCCAGGACTACTGGTTCGACCGGGCCTGGCGCCGCGCGGTAGTGACCACGCTCGTCGGGGCGCTGCCCGTCGCCCGCGCCGGCTCGGGGTACGAGGCGCTGCGCGACGCCGCCCGCCCCGTTCTGGGCGACGGCGGGAGCGTCGTGATCTACCCCGAGGGCACCCGCGGCGCCCCCGGCACGCCCGTCGGGGAGTTCCGCTCCGGAGCGCTCCGCCTGGCCGCCGACCTCGACGTGCCCCTCGTGCCGGTGGGGATCAGCGGCACCGGACGGGTGCTGCCCAAGCACGGCCGGCTCCGGCCCGAGGGCGTAGTGCTGCGCTTCGGCGACCCTCTGCCCGCCGCGCAGTGCCGGGACACGTCCCCGGAGGTCGTGCGGTCGGCGGTCCAGGCGCTGCGCGACGACAGCGAGGCGGTGCCGTGGCGTGACTCGCGGACCTTCACCTGGCTGGAGCGGCGCAGCGATGCCCAGCTCATGGGTGCCGGCTTCCTCTGGGGCGCGGCCGAGGCGCTGAGCTGGCCGATCATGGCCGAGGTGTATGTGGTGGCAGTCGGCGCGGCCCAGCCCGGGCGGGCCGGGCGGGTGGCCACGTCCGTGGCGGCCGGGTCGGTGGTGGGCGTCGTGGGCCACGCTCTCCTGGCCCGGCGTGGGGTCCACCTGCCGGCTCCGCTGACCCGGCCCCGCATGCACCGTCAGGCCCGCGCGGACCTGCGCCGCAGCGGCCCGGCCGGCATCTGGCGACAGATGTTCAACGGGGTCCCGGTCAAGGTCTACGCCAGCGCGGCGGGGGAGCTGGGCACGCCGTTGGTGCCGTTCGCGCTGCATACCGCCGGCGCGAGGCCTACGCGGATGGCGATGGCGGCGACCGTGGTCCTCCTGGCCGGGAGGTGGGCGCACCCGCTGATGCGGCGCCGCTACCCGGAATTCCTCATCCTGGGCTCGGCCGTCTTCGCCGAGGGTCTGCACCAGGTCATCCGACGCTGGCGGTAGGGTGCCGCGGCGGATCGCTGCCCGGTGCGGCGTGCCGGTAGGGGACTGGCGGGGGGGATGGGCAGGGCTCAGCGCAGGCGGAGCACACCACTGTCCGGTGGGGGTGGGGACGGCTCCCCGACCGGCCCGAACGGCAGCACGCCGGCCTCCCCGCGCGCGGTGTCGGCGCTGGGGCGCCAGGTCGTGGGGAACGTGGCGCGGGTGGCGACCCGGGTGAGCGAGACGTCGTCCAAGGGCCGGTGCGAGGCGACCACGACGACGTTGCCGTAGCGGCGCCCCTTGGCCACCTCGCGCAGCACCAGCAGCCCAACGTGGGGCAAAACCGTGCGCAGGGTCGCGGTGAACCGGGCCAGCCAGCGCAGGCCGGGTTCGTCGGCCGCGTTCACGACCAGCAGGCCGCCCGGGGCCAGCACCCGGGCCACCTGGGCGGCCCACCAGGTGCCAGTCAGCCGGGCCGGGATCCGTCCGTCGGCATACGCGTCCTGGACGATCACCTCGGCCGAGCCGTCGCGCAGCGCGGTGATCCCCTCCTCGCCGGTGACCGGCCGCACCCGGATCCGGTGGCCGCGCGGCAACGGCAGCTCGCGGCGGACCAGTTCGGTCAGGGCGCTGTCCGGCTCCAGCACGATCTGGGGGGAGCCGGGGTGGACCCGGTGGATCCACCGGGCCAGGGTCAGCCCGCCCCCGCCGACGTGCGTGGTGGCCAGTGGCGCGGGGCCTGGACACAGGGCCTGGAGCACCAGGCCGATCTGCTCCACATACTCGAAGACGAGCAGGAGCGGGTCGTCGGGGTCGACGTAGGACTGGGCGTGGCCGTCCCGCATGACGGTGGCCCCGCCCCGCTCGTCCCAGACGATCGACATCGGCGGCCGGAGGTCGCTCAGATGTCGCGGAAGGTCTGGATCTGGGCGCCGAGCGCGTTGAGCCGCACAGCCAGGTCCTCATAGCCGCGGTTGATCACGTAGACGTTGCGCAGCACCGAGACCCCGGGGGCAGCCAGCATCGCCAGCAGGATCACCACACCGGGGCGCAGCGCCGGCGGGCACATGATCTCCCCGGCGCGCCAGCGGGTCGGGCCCTCGATCATCACCCGGTGCGGGTCCATGAGGTGGACCTTCGCCCCGAGCGTGGTGAGCTCGGTGAGGTAGATCGCGCGGTTCTCATAGACCCAGTCGTGGATCAGCGTCGAGCCCTGCGCGCAGGCGGCGATGATCGCGAAAAACGGCAGGTTGTCGATGTTGAGGCCGGGGAAGGGCAACGGGTGGATCTTGTCCATGGGCGCCTTGAGCGGACCAGGTCTGGTGGTCAGGTCGACCAGCCGGGTGTGGCCGTTGGCGGAGGTGTACTCCTCGGTGAGGTCGTACTCCATACCCATCGTGTCCAGCACCGCCAGCTCGATCTCCATGAACTCGATCGGCACCCGGCGGATGGTGATCTCGCTGCCGGTCACGACGGCAGCGGCCAGCAAACTCATGGCCTCGATCGGGTCCTCGGAGGGGGAGTACTCGATGTCCTGCTCGATGTGCTCCACCCCGGTGACGGTCAGGGTGGTGGTGCCCAGGCCCTCGATCTGCACGCCGAGCTCACGCAGGAAGACACACAGGTCCTGAACCATGTAGTTGCTCGAGGCGTTGCGGATCACCGTGGTGCCGCGGTGGCGGGCCGCGGCGAGCAGGACGTTCTCGGTGACGGTGTCGCCGCGCTCGGTGAGCACGATCGCGCGCGTGGGCCAGACCGAGGTGTCGACGATGGCGTGGTAGAAGCCCGTGGTCGCGGTGACCTCCAGCCCGAACTGCCGCAGGGCGGTCATGTGCGGTTCGACGGTGCGGGTGCCCAGGTCGCAGCCGCCGGCGTAGGGCAGCTCGAAGTTGTCGAACTCGTGCAGCAGCGGACCCAGGAACATGATGATCGTCCGGGTGCGTCGCGCCGCGGTCTCGTCCATCGCGGCCAGGTCGATCTTCTCCGGAGGGACGATCTCCAGGTCGGAGGAGTCTGGCAACCAGCGGATCTTGAAGCCGATGGAGGTCAGCACCTCGGTGATGCGGTTGACCTCCTCGATCCGGGCCAGGTTGCGCAAGGTGGTGCGGCCCTTGTTGATCATTGAGGCGCACAGCAGCGCGACTGCGGCGTTCTTGGAGGTGCGCACGTCGATCTCGCCGGAGAGCTTGACGCCCCCGGTGATGCGCAGGTTCTGGGGCACGCCGGAGGAGACCTGGACGATCTCGGAGTCCAGCTTCTCGCCGATGCGGGCGATCATCTCCAGGGAGAGGTTCTGCTTGCCCTGCTCGATGCGTGCGACCGCGCTCTGGCTGGTGCCCAGCAAGTGGGCCAGATCGGCCTGGGTGAGGTCCTTGTGGCGGCGGGCGTCACGGATCAGTGCGCCGATCCTGGAGAGGTAGCTCTCGGTCATGGTGGTCCACTCTAGATCACATATATGAGATAACCATGTGAGCGCGGCCCCCGGATGGCGGGGCGCTGGCTAGGGGTGCCGCTCCACCGCGCTGACCAGCAGCGGGACCACCAGCTCGCGCTGCCAGGGCCGGGCGCCCTGCTCGGCCGCGGCGGCGTCCAGGCCCTCGGCGTCGCGCTGCGCAGGCGGGCGCCAGAGCAGCCGTCGCACGGTGTCCGGCTGCATGAGGTTCTCGACCGGGACGTCCACGCGCTCGGACAACGCCGCGAGCCCGGCCCTGACCTCCGTCAGCCGGGCGGCGGCACCGGGGTCCCGGTCGGCCCAGGCACGCGGCGGTGGCGGGCCGTCCCCCCGCTTCGTCGGCTCCGGCAGCTCGTCCTCGGCCAGCTCTTGCACTGCACGGATCGCGCCCAGCCAGGCGCCCTGGTAGCGCAGCAGCCCCTGTTCGGCGCGGCGCTGCCGGCTGTGCGAGCGCTCGGCCCGGTCGGGCGCCAGGCTGGTGGCGTCCCGCGGCTGGCGCATCGCCAGGTCGACCAGGGTGCTGTCGGGCAGGACCCGACCCGGGGAGACGTCCCGCTCGCGGGCGATGGCGTCTCGGACCAGCCACAGCTCGCGCAGGGCAGCCAGTGCCCGGGGCTTGCGCAGCCGGTGCATGCCGGAGGTGCGCCGCCAGGCGTCCGGGTCGTTGGGGCCGGGCGGACCGGTGAACCGGGTGAGCGCGTCGAACTCCTGACGCGCCCAGTCCAGCTTGCCCTGCTCGGCCAGGTCCCGCTCCATCCGGTCCCGCAGATCGATGAGCAGCTCGACGTCCAACGCGGCATACCGCAGCCACGGCTCGGGCAGGGGACGGGTGGACCAGTCGACGGCGGAGTGCTCCTTGGCCAGGGTCACGCCCAGGTAGTACTCCAGGACCGCGGACAGCCCCACGCGCGGCAGGCCGGCCAGCCGTCCGCCGAGCTCGGTGTCGAACAGCTGGGCGGGGCGCATGCCGACCTCGGCCAGGCAGGGGATGTCCTGGGTCGCGGCGTGCAGGACCCACTCCGTCCCGGCGAGCGCGTGGCCGATGGCCGTGAGGTCCTCGAAGGCGATCGGGTCGATGAGCAGGGTGCCGACGCCCTCGCGGCGCAGCTGGACCAGGTAGGCGCGCTGGCCGTAGCGGTAGCCGGAGGCGCGCTCGGCGTCGACGGCGACCGGACCCTCACCCGAGCGCAGCGCGTCCAGCGCCTCCCGCAGACCCTCGGTGGTGTCGACCACGCCCGGGACACCTTCGGCAGGCGCGTCCAGCGGCTCGAAGTCGCTGCTCGGATCGGCGTTCAACGCCGGGTCCACCGCCATCAGCGGCGGGTCCCGGACAGCGCGACGACGCCCTCCGGCAGCGGGGGCAGGCCGGCCAGGGTGCACAGCAGGTCACCCCAGGCCCCCAGGGTCGCGGCCAGCTCGTCAGGCTCCCGGTCCGGGGTCAGCACCGGGGTCCAGGACGCGCGGATCTCCAGCTCCACGGTGGGCTCACGGTCGGCCAGCGCCCCGAAGCTCTCGGAGGTCACGCAGGTGACCGTGCCCGCCGGGGCGACATAGGCGAGACCCGCCTCGTCCAGGGCGTCGGTGAGCCAGGACCAGCCCGCCTGCCCGGCGAGCGGGTCATGCCCGACCTCGGGCTCCATCTGGGCCTTGGCGTAGGTCACCGCCCGCCAGGTGCCTTCCCACGGCTCGGGTCCCTCGGGGTCGTGCAGCAGGACGAACCTCCCCGTCGCGGCGGCCTCGTCGTCGTCGGTGAGGTGGGAGGGGACAACCTCGCCGGACAGCGCCACCGCGTGCGGCGCCAGCCGCGAGGGCGCCGGGACCTCCTCCAGCACCAGCTCGGGGCGCACCTGCGCCTCACGGACCCCGGCCAGGGCCCGGGTGAAGATGGTGTCCTCCGGCGCGCCGGGCGTGCCCGCCGACCGCTGTCGGGGGCGTGCGTCACTGATCCGGCTCACCACGCCTCCCACAGTAGGCCGGTCGGGCGCCCTCCGGCAGGAGCGCAACGCCGACACGCCAGCCGGGGGCCAGCGGCCAGGCTGCGCCACAGCCGGCCCGGCCGCACAACCTGATCAGCGCAACCTGGGATCAGCGCACAACGTGGGATCAAGGTTGTGCGGAGGGATCCCCCTCGGGCGCGTTGTCTGCGCGACACAAGGTGGGATCAAGGTTGTGCGGCCTTCTCCACACCGCCTGTCGTCAAGGTTGCGCGCCGGTCGGGCCAGGCTTACCGGTCGCTCCGCAGCAGGGACCAGCACTCGTCGTCCCACCAGACCTCGCCCTCGGGGGCCAGCACCGCCGCGCGGTCCACCCCGTCCAGGTGGAAGCCCAGGCGGCACAGCAGCTTGGAGGAGGGCGTGGCGGCAGCGAAGACGCGGGTGGTGATCCGGCGGATGCCGCCCGGGCCCAGGACCAGCTGCACAATCTCGCCCACCGCCTCCGTCGCCAGGCCCTGCCCCTGCTGGCCGGGGTGCAGGGCGTAGCCCAGACCGGCGTCGACCTCCTCGCTCGTCGCCGGGGCCTTCACCGAGGACGGCCAGAACCAGAGCCGGACGTCGCCGACGACGGCACCGTCCAGCTCCAGCGCCACGCTGAGTCCGGCCGGGTCAGCGAGCCACCGGTCGACCAGGTCCCGTGCTCCGTCCGGGTCGAGCGGGGGATGGCCGAGATAGCGCGTCACCTCCGGCACCGAGCGGTAGGCGTGCACGGCCGCGGCATCGGCCGGGGTCAGCTCACGCAGGACGAGCCGGGAGGTTTGTCGTGGCAGCTCGCCCGCGATCCGCGCGTGGGCCGCGGACACCGGGGCAGCGACGGCAGGGACGGCAGCGACGGCAGCGACGTCGGGTGAGTCGGCGGGGTCAGAGGGCTCGGGGGAGGCACACATCGTGCCCAGTGTCGCAAGCCCCTCGTGGGAGACTCGAAGGGTGACCACCCTCGCGCAGCAGAGCAGCCAGACCGTGCCCGCCGACAGCCCTCTGGTGCGCGCCGCCCGAGGGCAGGAGGCGCCGCATACCCCTGTGTGGTTCATGCGCCAGGCAGGGCGGTCGCTGCCGGAGTACCGCAAGCTGCGCGAGGGTGTGCCCATGCTGCAGTCCTGCCGCACTCCGGAGCTGGTCACCGAGATCACCCTGCAGCCGGTGCGACGGCACGGGGTCGACGCCGCGATCTTCTTCTCCGACATCGTCGTGCCGCTGCAGGCGGTGGGTCTGGACCTGGACATCGTGCCCGGCACCGGCCCCGTCGTCGCCGAGCCGGTGCGCACCCGGGCCGACCTGGACCGTATCCCCGAGCTGACCCCGGAGCACGTCCCGGACATCGCCCAGTCGGTTGACCTGCTCGTCGCCGAGCTGGGCGCCACCCCGCTCATCGGCTTCGCCGGGGCGCCGTTCACCCTGGCCTCCTACCTGGTCGAGGGCGGCCCGTCGAAGAACCACGAGCGCACCAAGGCGCTGATGCACGGTGACCCTGAGCTGTGGCACGACCTGTGCGCCCGGCTGGCCCAGATCTCGCTCACCTTCCTGCAGGTCCAGGCCGCGGCCGGGGCCAGCGCGGTCCAGCTGTTCGACTCCTGGGCTGGGTTCCTCTCCCGAGCCGATTACGAGCAGCACGTCCTGCCGCACTCCCGGGCGGTGCTGCAGGGCTTCACCGAGGCGCACCCAGAGGTGCCGCGGATCCACTTCGGCGTCGGCACCGGGGAGCTCCTGCCGCTCATGGCCGACGCCGGCACCGAGGTCATCGGGGTCGACTACCGGGTCAGTCTCACCGACGCCCTGGAGCGCACCGGGGGACGGTATGCCGTGCAGGGCAACCTGGACCCCGCCCTGCTCTTCGCCCCCTGGGAGGCGCTGGAGCGTCGGGTCCGCGAGATCGTGGCCGAGGGCCAGGCCGCGCCCGGGCACATCTTCAACCTCGGCCACGGCGTCCTGCCGCACACCGACCCCGAGGTGCTCACCCGGGTCACGGCGCTGGTGCACGAGCTCACGAGCTGAGGTCCTGGGCCGCGCGCCGGTTCGTCGAGGGACGCACCTGCGCCTCCCATCGACTGAGATCCGTGCATGACAGCAGCACTCGGTGACGTGTCGGCACCAGCATGGGTCGCCACCCGCGTGGGTCCGCCGCAGGGACCGTCGCCGGGGGAAGATGTCGGCATGGACCAAGAGCGACTCGTGCGGCAGCCGCGTGACTGGAGGTTCGATCCCTGGTTGGTCGGGACGAGCGCGCTCGCCGTGGCCCTGGCCCTTGCCCTGGACCTGCCCTGGTGGGGAGCTGGCCTGCTCGGCGGCGGAGGCTACGCCCTGGGCCTGCTCCTGACGGTGACCGTTCAGCGTTGGCGCCGCACCCGCGCCTCGTCCCAGACCGGCTCGTCCGCCTCATAGACGGTCCCGCCGGCGCCGAAAACCAGGAAGCGGTCGAAGCCGCGGGCGAACCAGCGGTCGTGGGTGACGGCGAGCACGGTGCCCTCGAAGCCGGCGAGACCTTCCTCCAGCGCCTCCGCCGAGTGCAGGTCGAGGTTGTCGGTCGGCTCGTCGAGCAGCAGTAGGGTCGCGCCGGAGAGCTCCAGCAGCAGGATCTGGAAGCGGGCCTGCTGACCGCCCGAGAGGCTCTCGAAGGTCTGCTCGGCCGCCCGCGCCAGGCCGTAGCGGTCCAGGACCCGCGCCGCCTCCTCGCGCGTGCGTCCGTGCCGGTGCTCGTCCCCGCGGTGCAGGATCTGCAGCAGGGTGCGGCCCGCCTCCCCGGTCTGTAGACCCTCGTGGGTCTGCGCGAACCAGCCCGGCCGGACCCGGGAGCCCAGCCGCGCGACCCCGGTATGCCGCACCGGCGTCGGTCCGCCCGACGCTGCACCGATCGGCTGGTGCTCGACGTCGGGGTCGGAGCCGCCAGCCGCCAGCAGCCGCAGGAAGTGTGACTTGCCTGAGCCGTTAGACCCCAGGACCGCCACCCGCTCGCCATACCAGACCTCGAGATCGAAGGGCCGCATGAGCGCCTCACCGGTTCCTTCCCCGGGAGCCAGCAGCTCCAGCCGCCGGCAGACGACGGCACGCTTAGCGGTGCGGCCGCCGGTCAGCCGCATGCGCACGTTTTGCTCGAGGGCGATTTTCTCCGGCGGCCCCGCGTCCTCGAAGCGCTGCAGCCTGGTCCGGGCCGCCTGGTAGCGGGCTGCCATGTCGGAGTTGTAGGCGGCCTTCTGCTTGTACATGAGCATCAGCCTGCGGAGCTTGGCGTGCTCCTCGTCCCAGCGCTTGAGTTCCTCCTCGAGCCGGGCGTTGCGCTCCCGCCGGGCCTGGTGCCAGGTGGCGAAGCTGCCCGGGTGGGTCCAGGCGGTGGCGCCGGCAGCGCTCGGCTCCAGCGTGACGATCCGGGTCGCTGCACGGCTGAGCAGCTCGCGGTCGTGGCTGACCAGCAGCACCGTCTTGGTGGTGGCCTGCAGCGCGGACTCCAGCCACTGCTTGCCGGGCACGTCGAGGTAGTTGTCCGGCTCGTCCAGGAGCAGCACCTCCTCAGGGCCGCGCAGCAGGGCCTCCAGGACCAGGCGCTTCTGCTCCCCGCCGGAGAGGGTGCGCACCCTTCGCCACTGCGCCTGCTCGAAGGGCAGACCCAGCGCAGTGGTGGTCACCTCGTCCCAGCGCGTCTCCTGCTCGTAGCCGCCGACGTCGCCCCAGTCGGCCAGCGCCTGGGCGTAGGCCATCTGGGCGGGCTCGTCGTCGACCTCCATGATCGCCAGCTCGGTCGCGTCCAGCGCTCGGGCGGCCTGCCCGATCCGCTCCGGGGCCACCGAGACCAGCAGGTCGCGGACCGTGGAGTCGTCGCGCACCGAGCCGATGAACTGGCGCATCACACCCAGGCCGCCTGAGCGGTTGAGGGACCCGCCGTGCGGCTCCAGGTCACCGGCGATGATCCGCAGCAGCGTGGTCTTGCCGGTGCCGTTGGGCCCGACGAGGGCCACCACGGCCCCCTCACCGACGCGAAGGCTCACCTCGTCCAGCAGGGGCCGCCCGTCGGGCAGGACGAAAGAGATCTGGCTGAGGTCGACGTGTCCCATCGCCTCGTGAGCCTGCCAGCACTGCGGTCAGGCGTCCACCGGTTTGCCGCCCCGACGGCCGGCCGGACCAGCCAAGATCAGGCGGAGGGCCCCTGGGCCTCGGGCTCCTCCGCGATGACCTCCCGCGACGCGGCGTCCCGGCCACCGGGGCGACCCAGGAAGCCGTCGGGGGTGATGGGCAGGGCCCGCTTGTGCGCGGTGCGGCGATACCAGCCGGTGATCGTCCGCTCGTCCTCCTCTGACACCTCCCGGCCCTCCAGGTAGTCGTCGATGGCGGCGTAGGTGACCCCGAGGGCCTCCTCGTCGGCCAGCATCGGCCGGTCGCTCTCCAGGTCCGCGGTCGGCACCTTGTCCACGAGGGTGTCCGGGGCCCCGAGCCACCGGCAGATGTCCCGCACCCGGTTCTTGGGCAGGCCGAAGAGCGGCACGAGGTCGGCGGCACCGTCACCGAACTTGGTGTAGAACCCGACCAGAGCCTCGGCCGCCTGGTCGGTCCCGAGCACGGCCATCCCGCGCACCCCGGCGACCGCGAACTGCGCCGTCATCCGCTCGCGGGCCTTGACGTTGCCCCGGTGGTAGTGGGCGCTCTCCTGACCGCCGCCGATCCCGGCCCGCTCCAACTCATCCCACAGGGCGTCGGTCGCGGGGCCGATGTCGACGGTGAGGATCTCGTCGGCGGCAATGAACTCCACCGCGGCCTGCGCGTCCGCCTCGTCCTTCTGCTCGCGGTAGGGCAGCCGGATCCCGACGAACTGCGCCTCACCGCCGGCCTCGCGGACCCGCTCGACCGCGAGCTGGGCCAGCCGCCCGGCGGCCGTGGAGTCCACTCCTCCGCTGATGCCCAGGACGTAGCCGCGCAACCCCGTCTCCTGGAGGTAGCGGGCCAGGAAGTCGATCCGACGCCCGCCCTCCCGGGCCGCGTCGAAAGACTCAGGGTCGACCACTTCCAGGGCCGTCCGGATCTCCTGCTGCAGCTGCTGGTCGGTCATCCTTGGATGCTAGCCCGGCCTGCGCGGCGCCCGCCTGGCGGGACGTCGCGCGGGTGGTCCCCGTGCGTGCCCGGGTCCGTCGGCGCCGCCACAGCAGCAGCGGTATGCCGAGCAGCGCGGCGAGGGCGAGGAAGGGCAGCAGTGCTCCGATGGCGGTCAGCGCTATGGTCCCCGAGGCGACGAACGCCTCCCACCCCGCACGCAGGCCGGACATGAAGCCGGTGTCGTCGTCCTCGTTCAGCACCTCCAGGTCATCGCTCTCCTCGGCGAGGTGGAGGGTGATCGTGGAGCGGCTGACGTCGGCCTCCAGCACCTTCATCCGCGCCTTCAGCGCGTCGAGGTCTGCCTCGCGGGAGGTCAGCTCGCGCTCCAGGGAGGCAATCGACTCCACCGA
Organism: Ornithinimicrobium pratense; assembly: GCF_008843165.1. Classification (NCBI taxonomy): domain Bacteria; kingdom Bacillati; phylum Actinomycetota; class Actinomycetes; order Micrococcales; family Ornithinimicrobiaceae; genus Ornithinimicrobium; species Ornithinimicrobium pratense. The sequence continues at coordinate 1,410,408 of NZ_CP044427.1, forward strand.
AGGCGCATCGGCGATGAGGTCGCGCAGCCGCTCGGCGCCGGCCTCCAGGGTCGCGACGCGGGCCTCCACGTCGCGATACTCGGCCGTGACGTCCTCCGCGGTGCTGCGGGTAAAGGTGACCTCGCCCAGCTCGCTGAGACTGGTGATGATGCCGTCCAGGTCGGAGGAGGGCACGCGCAGGACCATCGAGCCGTGGCCGTCCCGGTCCTCTGTGCCGGGCACGATCTCCTCGGACTGGACCCAGCCGCCGGCGCCGGAGACAGAGGCGCGGGCCTGGGCCGCGGCTGCCGCGACGTCCTCGACCAGCATCTTGAGCTCGACCCGGCGCACCATCATCGGGGCATCCTCGGTAGTCACCGCCCCGGGCGCGACCGACCCGCCAGCGACGGTGCTGTCGTCTGCGGCGGCGGCCTCGCCGTCACCGTCCATCGCGGAGTCCGGCTGCGCCCTCTCCATGCCGGCGTCGTCCTCGAACTGCTCCACGGAGGCGTCGCTATCAGCACCCGCCGGGCTGGAGTCGTTGGTCGAACCGGCCGAGCATCCCGCCAGCACCAGCAGGAGGGCCAGCACGGCCGTGATCCATTTCGTCCTCATCGTTGTCTCCTGGGTTGGGCCCCGACCGGTGCCGGCGCATACTGCTCCGACCCGCCGAGGCCGGAGCGAGTTCCGGTCAACAGGTCACGAGTTGCTCACGATCCCATCCGGGCGGCCCCTTGTGGCGCACCCCCGTGAGCGCGCCGTCGGCGTCCGACGGGGGCCGTGATGAGGTGCCCCAGGACGGGGTGAGACGCTGTGTGGCATGCCCTCCTACCTGGTCGTCGGCGGCGGGATCAGTGGTCTTGCCTCGGCCGTCGGCATCCTCGACGCAGACCCAGCGGCCCAGGTGACGGTGCTGGAGGGCAGCGACCGCGTCGGCGGCAAGCTGCGGGGGGCACAGGTCGCCGGCCGCATGGTCGACGTCGGCGCGGAGGCCGTCCTGGCGCGCAGACCGGAGGCCCTGGAGCTGATCGACCGCGCGGGGCTGGCCGGGGACGTGGTGCACCCGACGGGGGCGTCGGCCCAGGTCTGGAGCCGGGGGAGCCTGCACCCGATGCCCCGCCGCACCCTCATGGGTGTTCCCGCCGACCCGGAGGCGCTGCGTGGCCTGCTCACCGACGAGGAGGTCGAGCGGGCGCTCGCCGAGGTGGTGCCGAAGACCGCGAGCCCGGGGATCTCGGACCCCGACCCGCGGGTCGACGACATCTCCGTCGGTGACCTCGTCGCCGACCGCCTCGGCCCCGCGGTCGTCGACCGGCTGGTGGAGCCGCTGCTCGGCGGGGTCTACGCCGGGCACGCCCGGTTGCTGTCCGCGCGTGCCGCCCTGCCGCAGCTGCGCACGCTCGTCGGGGACGGCGGCTCGCTGACGGGTGCCGTGGACCGGATGCTGCCGGCGCCCACCGACGGCACCCAGAGCCAGGTCGCCGCGCCGGTCTTCGCCACCGTCCTCGGCGGCCTGCACCGGCTGCCGGATGCGCTGGCCGACCTACTGGCCGAGCGGGGGGCCACCGTGCGCACCGGCGCCGTGGCCCGGGAGCTGCACGTGCTGCCGGAGGGGGGCTTCGAGGTGGTGACCGGGCCCCGGCCGGCGCCCACGGCATACCGGGCGGACCGGGTGGTGCTGGCCGTGCCGCCGGCGCCCACCGCGCGCCTGCTGGCCTCGCTCGCTCCCCAGGCTGCAGACCTGCTCCAGCGCGTGGAGACGGCCTCGGTGGCGGTCATCACCCTGGCGCTGCCCAGCGCCGAGCTCGGCGAACTGACCGGCTCCGGCTTTCTCGTCCCTCCGGTCGAGGGCTTGCGGATCAAGGCTGCGACGTTCTCGGCGACCAAGTGGGCCTGGGTCCGCGAGCTCGGCCAGGGTGCCGGGCCGGAGGGGCAGGACCTCACCTTCCTGCGGGCCTCGATCGGCCGCCACCGCGAGGAGTCGACCCTCCAGCACCCGGACGACGAGCTTGTCGAAGCCGCGCGGGCCGACCTCGCACTGGTCCTTGGTCGTGACCTTCCGGAGCACGTCGACGCCCACGTGCAGCGCTGGGGCGGTGGGCTGCCGCAGTACGCAGTCGGGCACGTCGACCTGGTCGAGCAGGTCCACACAGCCGTCGACCGGGTGCCCGGCCTGGCCGTGTGCGGCGCCGGCTACGAGGGCGTCGGCATCCCCGCCTGTATCGCCTCCGCACGTCGGGCCGTGGACCGGCTCACCGACCACCCCACAGACCCCGCCCCACCAGCACACTCGAGGAGCACAACCGCATGAGCAACTACACCCACCCCACCCCGGAGCAGGCCGAGGAGATCAACGCCGAGATCCGGTATGCGGCCTACTCGGTCTTCCGGGCGGCCGCGCCGCTGCCGCAGGACCGGGAGGGCCTGGCCCAGGAGGTGGAGCAGCTCTTCGCCGAGCTGTCCGGGCACGGGCTGGTCGTCCGGGGCGTCTACGACGTTGCCGGCCTGCGCGCCGACGCCGACCTCATGGTCTGGTGGCACGCCGAGGAGGTGGAGCTGGTGCAGACGGCATACCAGCGCTTCCGCCAGACCCATCTGGGGCAGCACCTGGAGCCGGTGTGGTCCAACGTGGGCCTGCACCGCCCGGCGGAGTTCAACCGCGGGCACGTGCCAGCCTTCCTCTCCGGCCACGAGCCGAAGAAGTTCCTGTGCGTCTACCCGTTCGTGCGGTCCTACGAGTGGTACGTCCTGGACCCGGCCGAGCGCGGGCAGATGCTGCGCGAGCACGGCGTGGCCGCCAAGGACTACAAGGACGTGCTGGCCAACACCATCTCCAGTTTCGCGCTCGGCGACTACGAGTGGCTGCTGGCCTTCGAGGCCGACGAGCTGCATCGGATCGTGGACCTGATGCGCGACCTGCGCAACACCCAGGCCCGCCTGCACGTGCGCGAGGAGGTGCCGTTCTTCACCGGCCCCCGCGTCGAGGTCGCTGAGCTGGTGGCCCGGCTGCCCTGAGCTTGGCCTCGGGTCAGTCCTGCGCGGGCACCAGCGTCATCGAGATGCTGTTCATGCAGTAGCGCAGGTCGGTCGGGGTCTCGTAGCCCTCGCCCTCGAAGACGTGGCCCAGGTGGGAGCCGCAGGAGGCGCAGCGCACCTCGGTGCGAGGGCGGCCCAGCGAGTCGTCCTGGATGTACTGCACGCGGTCCTCAGCGAGTGGGGCGTAGAAGCTGGGCCAGCCGCAGTGCGCCTCGAACTTGGTCTCGCTGCGGAACAGCTCGACGCCGCAGGCGCGGCAGGCATAGACGCCCTCGGTCGTGGTCGAGTTGTACTCACCGGTGAACGGGCGCTCGGTGCCCGCCTCGCGCAGCACGTGGTACTCCTCCGGGCTCAACTGCTCGCGCCACTCCTGCTCGCTCTTGGCCTGCGAGTATGCGGCGGCGGCGTCGGGGCGGGCGGAGTCGGTCGCGGGGGTGCTGTGCTGGGTGCTCATATCGGGAGTCAACCACGAGGTCGGCGCGATTGTTTCCGGTCCCGGGCACCGGACGGCCGATGGCGCTCCGGGCTACATTGACGCCATGGCCGACGCCACCATGCTGACCGCGCCCGGACCCGACGGAGAGGACCGGGAGGTGCGCCTGAGCAGTCCGGACAAGGTGGTCTGGCCGGCCGACGAGGCGAGCGCGGCGATCACCAAGGCCGACCTGGCCGCATACCTCACCGCCGTCGCCGAGCCCATGCTGCGCGGACTGGCCGACCGTCCCGTCACCCTGCAGCGGGTGCGCGGCGGGATCGAGGGGGAGGTCTTCTACTCCAAGAACCCGCCCAAGGGGGTGCCGGGGTGGTCGCGGACGACGATGGTGACCTACCCCAGTGGGCGCAGCCACCCTCAGCTGGTCGTGGACGACCTGGCGACACTGCTGTGGACCGCGCAGATGGGCACGGTGACCTGGCACCCGTGGCCGGTGCGGACCGGTGACAACGACCACCCGGACGAGGTGCGGATCGACCTGGACCCCCAGCCGGGCCGGGCCTTCGCCGACGTCGTGGAGGCGGCCCGCGGACTGCGCGAGGTGATGCAGGAGGTGGGGCTGAGCCCGCACGTGAAGACCACGGGCAACCGGGGAGTGCACGTCTTTGCCGCGATCGAGCCACGGCTGGAGTTCCTGGAGGTCCGGCACGCGGTCATCGGTCTCGCCCGCGAGCTCGAACGCCGGCTGCCCGACCTGGTGACGACGGCGTGGTGGAAGGAAGAGCGCGGGGAGCGGATCTTCGTCGACTTCAACCAGGCCACCCGCGACCGCACGCTCGCCGCCGCCTGGAGCCCCCGCATCCAGCCGGGTGCGCCGGTGTCGGTCCCGGTGACGTGGGAGCAGCTGGGCGATGTCGTGCCGGGAGAGCTCACCGTGCACACCGCGCCGGCATGGCTGTCCGAGCACGGTGATCCCTGGGCCGGGCTGCACGACCAGCCGGGCCGGATCGACGGGGCCTACGCCCTGTGGGAGGCCGATCGGGAACGGGGCCTGGGCGAGCTGAACTTCCCGCCCGACCACCCCAAGATGCCGGGGGAGCCGCCACGGGTGCAGCCGAGCAAGAAGGTTGCCGAACACTGGGACGAGGACGGCAACCGCATCGAGGGCTGAGGCCGCTCGACCGCCGTCACGGCAGGAGGGGTGGGAGCGGGCGCGGCTGTGGTTGAGTGGGCCCGTGGACCTGCCCGTGATGCCCCCGGTGAGCCCCATGCTGGCCAAACCGGCCACCAGCCTGCCCGAGGGCTGGCTCTACGACCCCAAGTGGGACGGCTTCCGGTCGATCATCTTCCGCGACGGCGACGAGGTCGAGCTGGGCTCGCGCAACGAGAAGCCGATGACGCGCTACTTCCCTGAGCTCGTCGAGGCGGCCCGGGCCGAGCTGCCTGGGCGGTGCGTGGTGGACGGGGAGATCGTCGTCGCGGACGCCACGGGGGAACGGCTGGACTTCGAGGCACTCGGTCAGCGCATCCATCCCGCGGACTCGCGCGTGCAGATGCTGTCCCAGGCCACGCCGGCGGCGTTCGTCGCCTTCGACCTCCTCGCCCTGGGTGAGGAGAACCTGACCGGTATGCCGTTCCGCGAACGGCGCGCCCGGCTCGAGCAGGTGCTGCCCGCGTCGTCGGCCGGGTCCATCCACCTGTCACCGCTGACCGACGACCCGCAGGTCGCGCTGCGGTGGTTCGCCGAGTTCGAGGGGGCGGGGCTGGACGGGGTCATCGGCAAGGATCCTGAGGCGACCTATCAGCCCAACAAGCGGGTGCTGACCAAGCTCAAGCACACCCGTACCACCGACTGCGTGGTCGCCGGCTACCGCACCCACAAGTCCAGCGACGAGGCGATCGGTTCGTTGCTGCTCGGGCTCTACCGGCCCGACGGGCAGCTGGCCCACGTCGGCGTCTCCTCCTCGTTCCCAATGGCCAGGCGCCGGGCGCTGTTCGAGGAGCTGCAACCGTGGGTGACCGACCTGGAGGGCCACCCCTGGGACTGGGCGCGGCACCTGGAGGGGGAGCGGACCCCGAGCAGGAGCACCGGGTCGAGGTGGGCCGCGGGCAAGGACCTGTCGTTCACGCCGCTGCGCCCGGAGCGGGTTGTCGAGGTCCGCTACGACTACCTCGAGGGCGACCGGTTCCGGCACACCGCTCAGTTCGTGCGCTGGCGGCCGGACCGCGAGCCGGAGAGCTGCACCTACGACCAGCTGGACCTACCCACGGACTACCCGCTCAGCCAGGTGCTGGGGGCGCCGCTGACCGGGGGAGGCGCGCGGTGAGCTGGCTGCCCGAGGTGCTCGCGCGTGCGGGGAAGACAGACGGGCAGAAGACAGGTGCGGGGAACCCAGGTGTGAGGAAGCCAGGTGTGAGGAAGCCAGTGCGAGGTCGCCAGGTCACCCAGCAGCCCTCGTCCGAGCTCGGGTCCTCCCTGGGTCGGGCCGCGGTGGCCGGGATCACCGCGGCGGCCGGGGCAGCGGTCGGTGGCGCGGTCTCGATGGGGACGGCGACCTACTTCGCGCACCGGATCATCACGCCTGAGCATGAGAAGAAGGACGACACCACCATCCTGGCCGTCGACGAGGACGCCGGCACGGTGACCTTCCGGCCGACCCCGTGGACCACCGCGCCAGGACGTTACGGGCTGTGGCTCGACCGGGGCGCCGGACATGCCCGGGTGGGGCAGGTGCTGGAGGAGGACCGGCAGGTCAAGCCGCCGACGGTGACCCGGGAACTGCTCGGGGTGGACCAAGGGGAGATCGCGCCGGGCCCGGCCCGGTGGAACAAGTACTTCTTCTTCGGCACACCAGGGTCGGCGGTCGGGCTGGACTACGAGGACGTGGTGGTCACCTCCGACATCGGCGACCTGGCAGCGTGGCGCGTCCCCCCGCAGGAGGGGACCGACAACGGCGACTGGGCGATCCTGGTGCACGGCCGCAGCGCCATGCGTGAGGAGACCTTGCGGGCGGTGCCGGTCCTGCACCGGTTGGGCTACACCACCCTGATCCCCATGTACCGCAACGATATCGGCGCCCCGGCCTCCAGCGACGGCCGCTACAGCCTGGGGATGGCCGAGTGGCGGGACGTGGACGCCGCGCTGCGGTACGCCCTGGCGCACGGCGCGAAGCGGCTGGTCCTCATCGGCTGGTCGATGGGCGGCGCCATCGTGCTGCAGGCGCTAAACCGTTCTGACGTGGCGCACCGGGTGCACCGGGTGGTCCTCAACGGCCCGGTGATCGACTGGGGCAATGTGCTGGCTCACCAGGCCGATCTGTATTTCATCCCGCGCCCGATCGACCACCTCGCCCGTGGTCTGCTGCGCAGCAGGCTGTCCCGGCACGTGCTGGGGATCGCGGAGCCGGTCGACGTCGCGGCGACGAACTGGGTGGACCGTGCAGACGAGGTGACCCACCGCATCTTCATCATCCACTCGGCGACCGACGAGACCGTCCCCTACGGGCCGTCCCAGAACCTTGCCCGGCGCCGCCCCGGTCTGGTGCACACCTTCGTCTGGCCCCGGGCGCGGCACTGCCAGGAGTGGAACACCAACCCCTCGCTCTGGGACGACCTGGTCGCCAGCTTCCTGCGCTGAACACCCGCCGAAGGGCTGTCGACCGACCCGGGGCCGGGCCACCATGCGCGGCCCAGGCGCGTGCTGCGTTGGGGAGGGCCGCGGCTGGCGGGCCTGGGTTGTCGACCAGCATTCACCAGGGGCACGGTTCAAGGCCGCGCGCTGTTCACCCGGGCCCCGTGGGGTGGGGCAGACCCCCCACCGCTACGGAAGGCCCCACCATGCCCAGGAGCACCACGACCGGTCCTCGCCACCTGGCGACCGTCCTCACCACCACCGCCATCTCCGCGTTGGTGCTAGCAGCCTGCGGGCAGTCCGCTGCCGACGGGGAGTCGGATGACACTGCCGCGGCCGCGACCGACGGCACCGGTGGCGGGACTATCACCATCACCGGAGTCCCGGCCGAGGAAGCCTCGGCCCTGGTGTCGAAGTTCGAGCTGCTGATGCACGTCATCGAGGAGGAGACCGGTCACGAGGTCGAGTTCAGCCACTCCACGGACTATGCCGCGGTGATCGAGGCGCTCGTCGCAGGACAGGCGGACATGTCGATCGGCTCGCCCTTCTCCTACGTGCGCGCCGGGGACCAGGGCGCGGAGGTGGAGGCGCTGGGCGGGCGTATCGAGACCGAAGGGGATGAGCCCGGGTACGTCTCCTACGCCCTCGTGCCCGCCGACTCCGACATCGAAGGTCTGGCGGACGTGGCGGGCCGGACGGTCTGCTACGTCGATGAGGGCTCTACCTCCGGCTACCTCTACCCCTCGGCCGGCATGCTCGACCACGACCTGGATCCCCAGGAGGACGTGAACGCCATCTTTACCGGCTCGCACGACTCAGCCGTCCTGGCCATGCTCGACGGACAGTGCGACCTGGCGTTCGCCTACGACTCGATGGTCGAGGTGCTCATGCCCGAGCGCGGCGAGCTGTCCGAGGACCAGTACAAGGTGGTGTGGGAGTCCCCGTTGATCCCCGCATCCCCGATCTACATGAACACCGGGACCCTGGACCAGGAGACGCAGGACGTCCTGCGCCGGATCTTCCATGAGGAGCGTCTGATCAACGTGGACAACATGGTCGCCGCCGGCTACTGCGAAGACGTCGAGAGCTGTGTGCTGCCGGAGGATTCCTACGAGTACGCCCCGGTGGAGGACTCCACCTACGACGGCATCCGTGAGGTCTGCGAGATCACCCAGGCCTCGGCCTGCACCAGCTGAGCGGGACGACGATGATGAGCACCGGGGCACCGGCGACTTCCCCCGTCCCTGCAGCCGAGGCTAACCCTGCCGGGATCCCCGGCGTGGGCGGAGGCGGCGGGCCCGGGCAGCACCTGTCCCTGCGTGGCGTGACCAAGAGGTTCGCCCCTGCCACCACCGCGGTGGACGACGTCACCCTCGAGATCGAGCCGGGCAGCTTCACGATCCTGCTCGGGCTCTCCGGCTCCGGCAAGTCCACCCTGCTGCGTCTGATCAACGGCTTGCACACCCCGACCTCCGGACGGGTGATGGTGCTGGGGGTCGACGTGGGCAGTGCCGGCCGGTCCCAGCTGCGTGCGGTGCGTCGTGAGGTCGGGATGGTCTTTCAGCAGTTCCACCTCGTGGGCTCGATGTCGACCCTGGAGAATGTCTGCACTGGGGCCCTGGGCAGCCTCCGGGGCCCCCGGGCGGGACTGTTCTCCTATCCGCGCGAGGTGCGTGCACGGGCTCTGGAGCAGCTGGAGCGGGTCGGCCTGGCCGACCAGCGCTTTCAGCGGGCAGACACTCTCTCCGGAGGGCAGCAGCAGCGGGTCGCAGTGGCCCGGGCCCTGGTGCAACGCCCCAAGATGCTGCTGGCCGACGAACCGGTGGCCTCCTTAGACCCGGAGTCGAGCCACCAGATCATGTCCCTGATCTCCCGGATCGCGGTGGAGGACGAGCTCACCGTGGTCTGTAGCCTGCACCAGGTCGACCTGGCGCTGCGCTGGGGCCACCGGGTGCTGGGACTGCGCAAGGGTTCTGTCGTCCTCGACAAGCCCACCGACCGGGTCAGCGCGGACGAGGCGATGGGGATCTACGCCTCGGTCGCCGGCACCTGATGAACAGCACCGTCGCGCCCCCCGAGCTGCGCAAGGGCGACCCGGAGCGGTCGCCGGAGCAGTCCGTCCCGCCGGTCGAGCAGGACAGGCGCACCATTCCGCTGCCCTCGCTAAGAGGACTGCTGGCCTGGGCGATCGTCCTCGCCTTCGTCAGCGGCGGCGTCTGGTCCATCATCGACCTGCGCATCAACATCGCCTCGCTGGCGGACAGTTGGGACAACGCGGTGCGCTTCATGAGGCGCACCCTGCCCCTGGACTTCCCGCCGTGGGTGGAGGTGGCGCGCACGACGGCCTACACCCTGGCCATCGTGCTCCTGGCTACCGTCCTCGCGGTGGTGCTCTCGACCGCAGTCGCCCTGCTCGCGGCCCGGACGACCTGCCGCTCGCCAGGTGTGCGCGGCGCGGCCCGCGCCTTCATCGTGCTCATGCGTGCCCTCCCCGAGCTGGTGCTGGCGATCATCTTCATCCGGATCTTCGGTTTCGGGGCGATGGCAGGTGTGCTGGCGCTGGGGCTGCACTCGATCGGGATGGTCGGCAAGATGTATGCCGACGCGATCGAGGACCAGGACGATGGCCCCCGACGCAGCCTGGAGAGCGCCGGCGCCACCCGGCTGCAGCAGATCTTCGGCGCCACCATCCCCGGTGTGCTGCCAGCGATGGTGGCGACCGGGCTGCACCGCTTCGACATCAACCTGCGGGCCTCGGTGATCCTGGGCTTCGTGGGGATCGGTGGCATCGGTGCTGACCTGTCCAGCGCGCTGTCGACGATGAACTACTCGCGCGGGATGGCGTTGGCACTCGTGGTGCTCGTCCTGTGCATCGCGACGGAGCTGATCTCCGGCCTGCTCCGGATGAGGCTGCTGGGGCGCTCTGAACCCAGCAGGTTCGGTGTGCTCTGGGCCATCGACCGCGCCCGGTCCAAGGCGCGGGGCCAAGACGCCCAGCAGGGGACGATTCCGCCCTGGGACGGCGCCCGGATCACCCGGTTGAGCTACCTGGGCCTCAGCGTGCTCGCGGTCGTTGCATCGCTCTGGTATGCCGAGATCGACTGGCAGCGCTTCCTGGCGGGCTTTGGCCGGATACCGGACGTGGCGCAACGCTTCTGGCCGCCCTCGACGGGCGGTCACGCGGACGTGCTGCTGGACGCCCTGGTGACCACCTTCCAGATTGCGCTCGCGGCGACCCTGCTCGGGGTGCTCGTGGCCCTGCCGGTCGGCATCCTCGCGGCGCGCAACGTCGTACGCAACAAGGCGGTGGCGCAGACCTTCCGCACGATCATTGTGGTCACCCGAGGCATCCCCGAGCTGATCCTGGCGATCGTGCTGGTCATCATCTCCGGCCTGGGCGCCGTCGCGGGCACGCTGGCGCTGGCGATCGGGGCTACGGGTCTGTTCAGCAAACTGGTCGCCGACTCCATCGAGGAGACCGACGTGCGGGTGCAGGAGGCGGTCAGCACCGCTGGGGCAAGCCACTCTCAGGTCTTGGTGGCGGCGACCCTGCGACAGGCAGCGCCGTCGATCGCGAGTCACCTGATCTACCAGCTCGACGTCAACTTCCGATCGGCCACCCTGCTGGGCATTGTCGGGGCCGGCGGGATCGGCTTCTACCTGCTCAATGCCACGCGTGTCCTCCAGTTCGAGGTGGTCACCTTCATCCTGCTCCTAGTGATGGCCGTCGTGCTGGCGTTGGAAGGCATCGCCGTGCTGCTGAGGCGCATCGTGCGTTGAGGGTGGGGCCGGGCACGGTATTGGCCTGCGCCGGAAGAGGTGTGGCTGACAGGATGGTCCGATGGCCAAGATCAAGCGCACCATCGAGACCGACCGACCGTTTGCCGATGCGCTGCGGGTGCGCGAGGGCTTCGTGCTCTCCGACCTCGACCCGCGCAGCACGCCGGCCTTCACGGGCAAGAAGGATGACGGCAAGGCGGCGCTGCTGGAGCACGACGACGAGTTGTCGGGCCTGCAGGAAAAGCTGTATGCCGCCAGCGTGGGCGGCAACTCTCGGCGCCGGGTGCTGCTGGTCGTGCAGGGGATGGACACCTCGGGCAAGGGCGGGCTCATGCGCCACGTCGTCGGCCTGGTCGATCCCCAGGGGGTGCAGATCACAGCCTTCAAGAAGCCGACCGAGGAGGAGCTGAGCCACCCCTTCCTGTGGCGCATCCGCAAACGGCTGCCGGAGCCGGGGAAGATTGGCGTCTTCGACCGCTCCCACTACGAGGACGTGCTGGTGGTGCGGGTGCACGACCTGGTCCCGCCTCAGCAGTGGGCGCGCCGCTACGCCACCATCAACGACTTCGAGCAGGGCTTGGTCGACGACGAGACCAGCGTGGTCAAGGTGATGCTGCACATCTCCTCGGCCGAGCAGAAGGATCGACTTGGGAGGCGGCTGGACCGGCCCGACAAGCACTGGAAGTTCAACCCCGGTGACATCGACGAGCGGGAGCACTGGCCCGCCTACCAGGAGGCATACCAGGCGGCCTTGGACCGGTGCAACAGTGAGTCGGCACCGTGGTTCGTGGTGCCGGCCGACCGCAAGTGGTATGCCCGCCTGGCGGTCCAGCAGCTGCTACTGGAGCACCTGCGGGCCCTCGATCTGCAGTGGCCGGTCGCCGATTTCGACGTGCAGGAGCAGAAGAAGCGGCTGGCGCGGACCTGAGAGCTCAGGTGTCGCCGTGGCTGGGGGTCGCGCCGATCAGGTGAGCCCTTCGGCCGGCACACCCTGCAGCACGACCACAGCACGCGGCCGCATCTCGTAGGTGTTGCCCGTCTCCCACAGCACCTCGTCCTCAGGGTCGCCACTGCTGGTGTCCACCACGGCCTGCCAGCTCGCGGCGTTGATCCCGTCGGGCACGGTGAACTGCACCGGCTCGTGGTGGCCGTTGAAGAGCAGGAGGAAGTGGTCGTCCGTCATCGGCTCGCCACGCTCGTCGCGCTCGGTGATCGCCTCACCGTTGAGGAAGACCATCACTGCCTGCTCGTGGGAGTGCCACCCCTCCTCGGTCATCAGGGTGCCGTCGGGAGAGAACCAGAGGATGTCGCCCAGGTCGCTCTGGCCGCCGTGTCCGGCGTCGCCGGCGAAGAACCGCCGCCGGCGGAAGACCGGGTGGTCGCGGCGGAGGGCGATGAGGTCGGCGGTGAAGTCGAGCAGCTGCTGCTGGTCGGTGTCGAGCACCCAGTCCATCCAGGCCAGCTCGTTGTCCTGGGCGTAGACGTTGTTGTTACCGCGCTGGGTGCGGGCGATCTCGTCGCCGTGGGCCATCATGGGGACGCCCTGGCTGAGCATCAGCGTGGCCAGGAAGTTGCGGTGCTGGCGCTCGCGCAGGGCCAGCACGTCGGGGTCGTCCGTCGGGCCCTCGACGCCGCAGTTCCAGGAGCGGTTGTGCTCCTCCCCGTCAGCGCCGCCCTCGCCGTTGGCGTCATTGTGCTTGTGGTTGTAGGAGACCAGGTCGCGCATGGTGAAGCCGTCATGCGCGGTGACGAAGTTGATTGAGGCGATGGGCCTGCGCCCGCTGTGCTCGTAGAGGTCTGAGGAGCCGGTCAGCCGAGAAGCGAACTCGCCCATGCTTGCCGGGGCACCCCGCCAGAAGTCGCGGACGGTGTCGCGGTACTTGCCGTTCCACTCGGTCCACAGCGGCGGGAAGTTGCCGACCTGGTAGCCGCCCTCGCCCAGGTCCCAGGGCTCGGCGATGAGCTTGACCTGGGAGATCACCGGGTCCTGCTGGATGATGTCGAAGAAGGCGGACAGCTTGTCGACCTCGTGGAACTGGCGGGCCAGGGTGGCCGCCAGGTCGAAGCGGAAGCCATCGACGTGCATCTCGGTGACCCAGTAGCGCAGGCTGTCCATGATCAGCTGCAGCACGTGCGGGTGACGCATCAGCAAGCTGTTGCCGGTCCCGGTGGTGTCGTAGTAGTGGGCCTTGTCGGAGTCGACCAGGCGGTAGTAGCTGGCGTTGTCGAGACCGCGGAAGGACAACGTCGGGCCGAGGTGGTTGCCCTCGGCGGTGTGGTTGTAGACGACGTCGAGGATGACCTCGATGCCGGCGTCGTGCAGTGCCTTGACCATCGACTTGAACTCGGTCACCTGCTGGCCGCGTTGGCCCGAGGATGAGTAGGCGTTGTGGGGGGCCAGGAAGCCGATGGTGTTGTAGCCCCAGTAGTTCGACAGCCCGTTGTCCTGCAGGTGGGTGTCGTTGACGAACTGGTGGACGGGGAGCAGCTCAACTGCCGTGATGCCGAGCTGGACGAGGTGCTGCACGAGGGCGGGGTGCGCCATCCCGGCATACGTGCCCCGGATGTTCTCCGGCACCTCGGGGTGGGTCATCGTCATACCCTTGACGTGCGCCTCGTAGATGACGCTGTCGTGGTAGTCGTGGTTCGGCGGCCGGTCATGGCCCCAGTCGAAATATGGGTTGGTGACGACCCCGAGCATCGTGTGCGGCGAGGAGTCCTCCTCGTTGTAGGAGGTGGGATCGCCGAAGTCGTAGGCGAACAGCCCCTGGTGTCCCTGGATCTGGCCCTCGATGGCCTTGGCGTAGGGGTCCAGCAGGAGCTTGTGGGGATTGAACCGGTGCCCCTCGTCCGGCTCGTAGGCCCCGTGCACCCGGTAGCCGTAGCGCTGACCGGGCTGGCACGCCGGCAGGTAGGCGTGCCAGACGTAGGCGTCAACCTCGGTCAGCGGGATTCTAGTCTCCGCGCCCTGGTCGTCGATGAGGCACAGTTCGACGGCGGTGGCGTTCTCGGAGAAGACGGCGAAGTTCGTGCCGGTGCCGTCAAAGGTGGCGCCAAGGGGGTAGGGAGAGCCGGGCCAAACATCCATACGTGGAGACTTTCGGGTGGGGGACAGGGGGTCGAGTGACCCCGTCGTCGGCAGCAGCCCATGATACTTCTCTTCTACCCGTATGCCGCCCCAGTTCGCCTGACCCGGTCCGCCCGCTACCGTGATCCGGGTGGCGAGTGGACCGACGAAGAAAGAGCGTCTGCGGAGCCTCCTCGCGCCGATTCCGGGGGCGGTCCCCGCCGCGCGGCTGCTCGCCGAGACCGCGTCCTTAGCCTTCCGTTACCGGGCCACCGGTCTGGCCGCCGAAGCGGCCTTCTTCCTGCTCCTGTCGCTGCCGCCGCTGCTCCTGGGCCTCGTCGCCGGCGCAGGGTTCGCCTCGCGGTGGCTGGGGGAGGAGACCCTGACGCAGGTGCAGGAGGGGGTGGAGGCCTGGTCACTGACATTCCTCACACCTGCGACGGTCGACGAGGTGATCATGCCGACGCTCGCGCAGACGCTGACCGCCGGGCGGGCCGACGTCCTGTCCGTCAGCTTCGTCGTCGCGCTCTGGTCCGGCTCGCGGGCGTTGAACACCCTCCTGGAGGCCATCGCGATCATGTACGGGCAGGGCGGGGACCGCGGCCCGGTGCGGGCCCGCGTCCTCTCGCTCTCCACATACCTGCTGGCCATCCTGGTGATGGGTCTGACGCTGCCCCTGCTGCTGATCGGGCCGGGATACCTGCGCACGTGGCTGCCGTCGCAGGTCGAGCCGCTGGTGGGGCTCTACTGGCCGCTGGTGGCGGTGGTGGGCATCATCAGCCTCACGGGGTTGTTCCACGTCGCCACGCCGGATCGGTCGCCCTACTTCCGCGACCTGCCCGGGGCCTTGTTGGCGGTGGTGATCTGGGTGGTCGGCTCGACCCTCATCCGGGTCTGGGCCGAGTTCGCGGTCGGCGGTGTCTCGGTCTTCGGCCCGTTGACGGTCCCCATCGTGCTGATGATCTACCTGTACTTCCTCGCCCTGGCCGTCCTCATCGGCGCTGCCCTGAACGCCGCGATCCGCCGCCTGTGGCCGCCGCCTGAGTACCGGGGTCCCAGGGCCCGCGTGAGCGCGTGGCGGGAGGAGCGTCGAGCTCGAGGCGAGTCGGTCGAACCGCGTGACGGAGCCCACGTCTGGACCGGGGGCGAGGACGACGGTGCGGACCTGGGGCGCCAGGACGGTGATCCCAGTCCTCCCTGAAGGACACGCGGATTTGGCCCCGCCCGCAGGGTCGGCTAATGTGTCGTCTCGCGCCGCTGGTGACAGCGGGAGCGACCTGCGGATGTAGCTCAGTTGGTAGAGCGCAACCTTGCCAAGGTTGAGGTCGCCGGTTCGAGGCCGGTCATCCGCTCGGAGGCACATCCACCTTGATGCCTCATGGTGGCGTGGCCGAGAGGCGAGGCAACGGCCTGCAAAGCCGTCTACACGGGTTCAAATCCCGTCGCCACCTCGCAACTTAGCAACGCACCGAGCTCGGGCGATTGGCGCAGCGGTAGCGCGCTTCCTTGACACGGAAGAGGTCACTGGTTCGATCCCAGTATCGCCCACCACGCGGATTGGGCCTCTGAGCAGCGTCAACGTTGCTTAGGGGCCCTTCGCTTTGGTCGTCCGTGCCAGATGCTCGCCAGATTGGTCAGCGTTACCCGGTTGTTTGGTAGGGCGTCCGCACCTGGCAGGCGGGCTTCGCTCGCCGCGGTGGAGCGGCGGGGCCGTCGTCGTCGGCGCGACGCTTGTCGGGGCGCCGGTCCTGACGGTGATGGAACCTGAGGGCGAGAGTGCTGCAGATCCTGCCGGGGTGACCGCTGCACTGTGGCACCCTCTTGGCGCATGAGTCCCATGCACGTCATGGCCATCGTCCAGCTCCGCACGAGAACCGCCGAGGGCCGCGCCTACTACGACCGGAAGAAGTCCGCCGGGAAGACGTCGATGGAAACGCGGCGCTGCCTGAAACGGCGCGTGTCCGACCTGGTGTACAAGGCGATGCTTGACGACCTCGTTGGGCACACGGCGACGGGCCCAGGAGGGCAAAGAGGTAGCGACTCTGACTCCAGCGCGGCCGGCTCGCAACCCGTTGCCGGATCTTCGGACAAGCATCTTCCCGACCCGCCATCACCAAGCCTAGAACGACCCTCCCAGCGGCGTCTTGACTCACAGGGGTGCCAGATGCGCGCATTTTATGGGTGACCGACTATGTGACGCTCCCTGGTGAACGCGAGAGTGGCCTCGTGGATCAAGTCACTATCAGTACGGGCCGCAAGCTGTGACCGGCGACCCCGTCAGTCTGGGGTACCCATTCAGCGGGCGATGGCTCGTCCAGAACAGCCCGGCCAACCGAGTGCCCAGCCACGGTACCCATCTGTTCGGCACGACGTACGCGATCGACTTCGTCCCGGTGGACGACCGGGGGCGCTCCGCTCCGCTCGGTCTTGGGTCTCTGTTTCGCCCTCAGGCGCCGCAACTTTTTACTGGGTTTGGGCGGCCGATCCTGGCACCATGCTCAGGCGTCGTGGTGGCCACCCATGACGGAGAACTGGACCATCATTCCTACCGTGGCCTGCCCTCCGTGGGCTACGCACTCAGCCAGCATCGCCGGGCAGCCCACGGTTGGACTGGTTTGGCCGGCAACTATGTGGTGGTCGAGGTGCGACTCGGGGCATTTGTCGCGCTGTGCCACCTACGCGAAGGGAGCATTACGGTCGCGCCGGGCCAAAGTGTCGCTGCTGGCGAGGTCGTCGGCCAGTGCGGAAACTCGGGCAACAGCACAGAACCACACCTGCACGTGCAGGCGATCGACCAAATCGACGTCACTCGTGCCAAGGGGCTGCCCCTTGCCTTCCCTCACGGGCTGCCGCGCAACGGCCGGATCGTCGAAGCGCCCTGAACGAGCCTGCCCGCGGCATGAGCGGATAGGGGTGAGATCCGTGAACCCAGCACCTCGCTCCACGGTGATCTCCGAGCTGACCCGTTCCCTGGCCGCTTCACTGAGTGCGGTAGGAGGCAGCGACCTTCGATCTTGGTCCTTCGTCTCGAGGCGTACGCCTGAAGTTCAGCACGGCTGCGACGAGGGAGATGCCCAAGATGAGAGTGGAGATGCCGATCGTCACCCCATCCGCGGTCCGAACCCCATAGGCCAGGTAGACCAATGCGAAGACAGACGTGAGAGCAATCAAGATCACGTTGGCTATCTCAGCCTGAACCGCCTTTCGTAGGACACTCTGATCCTGACACGCCCTGTGCAAGCAGTCGCGTCCCTACACGCCGCAAGAGCGGATAGGGGACACTGAGTTGGTGGACGAGCCGCGATTACGTCGGAGAACGCCAAGGGAACGCAGTCCCTCGCTTGACCGTGGAGTCACCGGCCTTGGGCTTGGTGGGCTCGCGGGCTTTCAGCTGGCCCTCGCGATGGGCGCCCCCTGGGGTCGCGCGAGCTACGGTGGCGCGCATCCCGGTGTGCTCCCGGGTCATCTCCGAGTGGTCAGTGCGGGAGCAACTGGGCTCTACACCGCGCTGGCTCTGGCGGTCGTGAGTGAGCGCACACCGCCGCAGCCCCGTCGGCGAGTTCTCACGGGGGTGGCCGGACTCATGGGCGTCGGCGTCGTGGTGAACGGCATCTCGCCGTCCGGGCTAGAGCGGGTCATCTGGACACCGACGACCGCTGTGTTGGCGCTGTCTGCTTGGCGTGCTCGACGCGCGGTTGGGTTGAAGGGATCCGCGGCCTCCAACTGAGGCGCGTCGACCGCGAACTCTGGTGAGCTCTGTTGGTCTTCGGCCTGACCGACCGGCGGCAGAACCGGATGTGTTCTCAGGACGGAGACACTCGGTTGTCCACCTATCCGTGCAGCGGTCCCGGGCGCGGCGGTGCTCGTCCGCACGTAGGTTGGGCACTGTGCAGCCTTCGTCAGACGGTCCCGGGGACGAGGCTCTTGAGGGTGGCCTGTTGTTGGAGCGCCCGCCGGGGGATGCGGTGCCGGGCATGAGCGAGCTGGCGTTGGTGCTGTACAGCGGCCCTGAGGTGCTGGTGGGTGTGCACGGTTTCCGGGTGTGGCCGGGGGGCATGCTCTTCGTGTTGTCGGTGCATCAGCGCACTGTGCGAGGGATTCCGGAACGCCGGCTGTGGCTGGAGCAGTACGGCGAGAGCATCGGGCAGCCGTTGTTCGAGCTGGGGGTTCGGTTCGCCGACGGCCGGCAGGTCTGGTCCGCGCAGGGCTACGGCCGCTTTGGCGGACCCGCGGGTTCGGCCCAGCAAGGTGTCCTCCTGCAACTGCGTGGGGGCGGTGGCCGGGCCGAGGACTTCAACCTCGACTGCTGGCTGGCTCCTGTCCCTGCGTCGGGGCTGGTCGGGTTCGGTTGCCGTTGGAGCGTGGGCGGGATCGAGGAGACCTGGCAGTACACCGACGCCGCAACCCTGCGCGCCGCTGCTGAGCGCACCATCCCTGCGCCGTGGGCAAGGACGGCGCCGTGACCGACCACGGAACCGAACCGGAGGCGACGCGTGCCTGGTAGTCCAACCTCAAGAGGGAGCGACCCCCAGGTCCCACCCCCGGAGCGGTTGCCCGGATGCAGTGCCCTCAGCGTGGTGCTGCACGATGGCCCTGACCTGCTCGCGGCCGCACACAATTTCCGTTCCTATCCACAGGGCGCCCGGTTCACGGTTCTGCTGCTGCGACCGCCCACAGTCCGCGGCGACCCTGCCGCCCCACCGTCGCTGCGCGATGTGTATGCGGGCCTGCAGATCGGTGTGCGGCACGCCGATGGCACCGAGTCGTGGTACGACTTCTATCGCCCCCATCACCCTGTCGTCGATCATGGACAGCACGCTCACCAGCTGATCGGCCTTGGTGGAGGTTCCTGGAGCCAGGACGTCGAAGGGCTCGACTGGTGGATGCAGCCGCTGCCCTCCGCAAGGGTGCACCTCGCCCTGCGTTGCCCGCGACCGCGACTGAGCCCAGTCTGGCACGACCTCGACACCGACGAGCTCGCCGCGGCCAGCCAACGTTCCCAGCCCGCAGCATGGGTCGGCTGACACACCCCGCCCCACCGGCCTGAAAAGCGCAAGGCCAGACGCGGCCACCACTCACCCTCAGAGGCACGAGCGGGGCGCGGGTTGCATACTCGTCCTGCGGAGCGCCTGTGCTCAGATGCTGCGCGGACCACCCACGCCGGCGCATTGGGCTGGTGGCATCTGCGGGCCTGACGGGGCTTAAACTCTCAGAACGCAAACAAGCCGGTCGCGGCATGGGCGCGTTCTGCGCACGGCGGCAGATGCGCGCGTCCTCCGGCACGGCTACGCAGCCAAATCAGGTGGTCTCCTCGTATCTGGTGAGCGCGTCCATGTAGGTATCTCGGTCGAACTGCAGCTCGAGCCCGTCGTACTCTTCGCCAGGGCCCCGTTCAAAGTGCGACCACGTCACGGTTTCGGACCCGACCTCGATGCGGGCAAGGAGTGGCCCGCAGCCGATGACCGTACACGTGCATCCAAGAAGCGCTGTGCGCCCGGACTCATCTTCAGGACATTGGCCAAGGAGAAGCGCGGTCATGTTGGTCCCGATGGGGTGACCAAGGTACTCAGGCGGCTCGATCCCGGGTTCTGCGTGAGGACGGAGCCAGTTCACCAAGTTCTTGCCGTCCAGGATGAGGTCGACGGTGTCGTATCGAACCGACTCAGTCCACGGGAGGGTGCCCTCGGCGATCCTGAGCTCCAGGTCTCGCACCGTGATGAACGTGCTCCTCATGGGATCACCATACGAGCCGGGTCGCCGACGCCGATCGCCGTCCGGCCGTCTAACCCCGACTTCCTCCTCCCTCGCAGCGGGCGACCGGCGGCATGAGCGTACTCGACAGAGCCCGAGGCAAGCGGCGAGGGAAGGTAGCGACGGGGTGGCCTCAGTTCAGTCAGCCGCCAATCAGTCCTCACGCCCAGGAGGCCGTTAGGAGCCAGAACGCGCTTCCTCATCACTGGATTAAGGGGAGAACTTACGATCGATGGCCATCGGCCGGCGGCATTTCGGGGCCGGGCGCTACAGCCCGAAGACGTTGTCAGAAATTCTCGTGGCGTTCTCTGGTGGATCCTGCCCGTCGGAGACCACGATGAAGCTTCCCGGCGAACCGCTTACCCCCAGCGGGGGGATGTCTGAACATCCCACCACCCAGTCCATCTCGTCGGTATAAGCGATCAAGCAGACCCCGTCGTCTGAGGTGCGGGCAAGCCAAAGCTCTGCACCCTCGTAGGTGCCGACCGACCGGCTCGAGTCCAGCAGGATCTCGTCATCGTCCGCAAAGTCCAGGGTTTCGGGCGGCGAGTCGTTGGCTTGCCGTTCCCGGTCGAGGTCACTGAATCCGTCTGTGGACGCGCAGGACGTCAGCACCGCGACGCTAACCGTCAGCGAAGCCACTAGGCTCCATCGTCGGAATGACATTCGCACTCCTCAACACTGGGGTCGTAGCGCACGAGCCTACCCTTTGGCACGCCACAGTGGCAGCGTGCTCGAAACGGAAGGCCGAGATGGAGCACGTGGCGCACCCGTCCATCGCGCTGAAGGACCCACCAGCGGCAAATGAGGTCGGGGGTGGCTTGCTGGTTGTAGCTGCCGGGGGTCCCCGCGATGAGGAGCGAGGATGCTGCTCGCGCGAAATGCCTGCGCGACTCGGTCGGGCCCCCACGTAATCAGCTCGGGTAGCTCATGTCCTGCATCGAATAGCTCGCGCCGCATGGCAAGAAGCTCACCGAGGAGACCGAGGGCCTTGTCTGACCACCGAATCGTCACCCGGCTGGAGAAGGTGCTGATGGAGCGCAAGACGACGTTGACCGAACTATCCCGCACGACGGGGATCACGATGGCCAACCTGTCCATCTTCAAAAGCGGTCACGCCAAAGCAGTTCGGTTCAGCAGCCTTACCCTCATCTGTGGCGCCCTCCATTGCGCGCCGGGGGACCTCCTCGACATCGTGCCGAAGAAGCCTGCCCAATGATCGGCCGCTTCGTCCCATCGGCATGGTCGGACGCTACGCGTCCTCGTTGCGGCAGAACAGGACGTTGGGGTTGACGCTGGGCACTGCTGGCGACGACGGAGGCCTGGGTGCTGTCGCCGGTTACTGACACTCGCATCCCTGAGGTGGACGTGACCCGGGTCGCGGTCTGGCTTCCAGTTGTTCGCGCGGCCCACTGACCCCATGTTGGCAATCAGTGCAGGATGATTGATGGATGGGCGGGTACGCTGACGTCATCTGCAACCGCGAGTGTGAGGAGCCAAAGACGTGCGAGGAGTCCCCTACTTGCGTTATGTCATTCCGCATCTGGTTGCGCTCTCACTCGGTACGGTCATGGTGCTGACAAGTTCTCGCGGTGAGAGCATGTTCACTTATGGCTGGGTACTCATTGGCGGCAGCGTGCTGTTCAGTCTGATCTACCTGGCCATGATCAGGCGTGGTCATTTCGCCGGCCACCGGGGCGGCGACCGCTGATGTTCATAACAGGTATCGGCCGCCACGTGGGTGGGTATGGGTGTAGCTCCTGCGGAGGACAGGATCTACAGGTGCTGGAAGGGGACGAGGCCACCTTCGATCACGTCGGCGGGGCAGTGGACCTGCAGATCCGGCGTGGATACCGCTGCGAAGACTGCGGGAATGTCACAATGCTGGTTCCCCCGGGGCGCGATGAGGATCGATCAAGCCATTGGTAGGCCAGTAGGGCTGGATGGGACCCGAAGTCATCGGCGCGGCGACCAGTGTGGCGCAGCCGTGGCGGGGTGGTGCTGTTGCGTACCGTCTTGGTTGATGACGATGGTTGTCCCTGTTTGGGCCCTGGTGTGTGCGTCGCGGAACGGGTCCAGCGTGGAGGCGGTTGACCCGTCATGACCGGAGGGGGAAGTTCGTGACGCTGAGACCTTTGAAGGCAGCACGTCTGGGCTCGATGGATGTGGCATGGGCGTGCATGCTTGAGGGCGGGAGTTGAGATCGTGCTCACTAGGGCGCAGGATCAGTTCATGGCCGATGACCACGTCGACTTCATGGTATCTCTGGCGGCACGCCGGGACCTCCAAGGCCTTCGGGATGAGCTTGCACCAGTTTTGGCTGGACTCGAGGGAACGCAGCGTCCGCACGTACCGACCCAGCTCCTCAACTCCCTGGACTTGTTCCTGGACTCTTACGGACCTGACAGGTGGAGTGAGGCAGTTGGCGACAGCAGGTAGCAACTGGACTTCGCCCGCAACGGCATGACAGTGCATCCGAAGGTGCGCTGCCGGGTCGACGCTGCAGCCGTGTTCTGGCATCTTCCGGGACGCGCCACCAGGCCGTACTGGCCCAGTTGTCGGCGGTGTCGGCCCGGTCCGGTCCTCCCGCCACCGAATCACGCCGCGCAGGAGGGCGGCCGCTGCGCATACCTAGGGCTGGAGCGCTTGGACAGCGCTCACGATGACGATCTGATCGGGCGCGAGCCATGGTTGGGCAGTCGCGTAAATGGCGTCGACGGTTGCCCGGTCGGCGACCACGACCTCGACGTACAAACGAGGATCGGTCCCACCACTCCCAACACTGTGGAATCTGAGGTCCGATCGTTGAGCCACGGCGTCCTGCGCGGCCCGCAGGTCCTGATCGGAGGGGACGTTCCGCGTCTCGAGGCACAGGGGCCCGGTGTAGACGTCGCGGATCACGGCCCGGGAGGCGTCCAGGTCGGTGCCCTCGGTGAGCAGCACGTTCATCACCCCGCCGTCTGAGACCCAGGACGTCGCATAGCCGGTAAGGTCCTGGCGTAGCAGGGTCAGGAGCGCCTGCTCCTCGTCCATCCCAGCCGGTCCCTGGGTGCGACCGGCCTGGTCGACGCCGGCTACGTCGGCCGTGGGGTCCTCACACAGTGCGGTGAAATCCGTGTCGAGCCAGTCAGTCATGTCATAACCCGCAGGAGGCTCAGGGTTCAGTGGCCGGGTAAGGGTGAACGTCCCCTGCTCGCCGGCCTCCGGGGCGTAGTGACCGATGGCGTACACGGTGTCGTCTGTCCAGGTAATCCCGTCTTCCTGCTGGACCTCGTGATCGGCCCAGGAGAACGCCCCTTCGAGCTCTGGTCCGATGCAGTCAGGCGGATAGATCGCTGTTTTCGGGCCGAAGCAGAGAACCACCGGATCCTGCACCGAGCGCTGATATGGGCTTGCGGCCAGGACGACCTCATTCGACAGGTCCACAATCTCGGGCTCGTGACCGGCGGTCGCCTGTGGCGCGGGGGGAGCGCTCGTTGCAGTCCCCGTTACGGCCGAGCCGTCCCCGGTTGGTCCCGACTGGTTCGCGCACGCCACGAGGAACAGCGCCGAGCCGAGCCCCACAAGCGCGGCAGCAATTCTCATGCTTCGCATCATGGCAGTTCGACGCGACGCCTGCCCGGATCGTTCCGCAGAATCGGTCTGCCCGGTCGGGCGAAAGACTCCGTAGCACCAGCACCCGATCGCGATTGCGCCCCCATGAGCGACGACACTCAACATCTCGCATCGAGACGGCCCTCAAGTCACGACCGGCGGCAGAAGCGGATAGCTTGGAACGCGCCTCGACCGGGGTCATGGGTACGGAACTGAGCTCGCGTGTTTGCCGAACTGCCACTGTCGGTCATTGACGTCGAGCGTGAGTCTCTGACTCGTGCCTCGTCGCAAGAACCGGCGCCTGGATTCGATGCACCCTTCCCCGTCCAGATAGGCGCGAGCGACTAGGCCGAGCTCGCGCAACGCGTCGTCTTTCGGTGCGTCGTCATCGTCGTAGTCAAACAACGTAACGCTGACATCAAGGTCGGGGATACGCAGCTCGAACCACTCGTATGTGGCGCACAAGTGCGCGCGGCGGTCTTGCGCCGCAGAGTGCAGGTGGGCGCAGTACGTCTGGGGCCTCTTGGCGGCAGCATCTTCCAACACGATCGAGACGTTTTCGTCGAAGATCTCGGCAACAACCCGAGCCAGGAGCGCTTCAACGTCGATTGCCATGCGGGCACTCTTCCAGAAGGAGGTTGCAGGCGCGCTGGGCCAAGCCGGCATCTTGCGTCGGGAGTGGCTGGCCTTGGGAACCAAAGGAGTGGTGCACACTCTGCGCATGGGCCTGTTTGATCGCTTTCGTTCCAAGTCGCATGACGACGCCGGTCTCGGCGCTCATCACCGTGGCCTCCGCCTTGCTCACGAGTCCGATGGGCGAGCCTCGTTGACGCTTGACCTTGGGGGCCTGCCTACCGACGCAGCCGTGCAGGATTCAGGGGAAGAATCGAATGGCGCATTCTGGGAAGGAGTCGCCTCCTACGTGACTCCTGCCTTGGCCTCGCGGTAGACATGGACTCGGAAGGGAAGCATGTTTGCCGTCTATGGCCACCGGACGGACCTCGAGACGCTGCGTGAGCTGCTGCAGCCGCTGGTCCATCAACCCGAGGCGATGACAGGCCTGTTGCAACGCGCCCGAGCGGACGGCGTGGTGCTCGAAGGGTACGGGCGGTGACCAAGCGGCATTCGCAAAGAAGCCACATGCGGCAGATGCGTGCGTCTGCAGGAGGCCCATCCTGGTCGGCTTAGCACTCTTGATTGAGTGAGGGAGTGGGTCGATCCCCGTGGATCGTGCCTGCAGCAGGGGGGTCGAACGTCTTCAGGAAGGGACCGGGTCGGCCGTCACGCGCTTTAACGCGTGCTGGCCCGCAGCCCTCGTCGATGGCGCCACCAATCAGCCCGACACCGAGTAGGGCTAGGAGCCAGAAGGCATTGTCATCTGCTCGATTGGTAAGGTAGAGGAAGGCGATACCGAAGGCGAGAATGCCGACAATAAGCGCGCCCAAACTGTCTTTTCGCATCGAACGGGTCCCTTCCGAGGGCGGGGCCGCAGGGGTCGTCCTCGTACGCCTCCGTCGGCGGAGCACACTACCGGAGGTCTGGTCGAGCCAGCCGTGTCCAGGACTTGCGACCGGCGGCAGAGTCGTGCGTGAGGCGGCGCATTTCCGGCGTGTGCTTTGCGGCTTCTCGAGCTTGGTGGTTGAACTGTGTCGTGAATTCCGGTAGTGCCGCCGATCGGGGAAAACTACCGCGACCTAGCGAGTGGGCGCGCTTGGTTTGCCGGGATGCCCGCTGGATGGCGTGGACCGGGTAGGCAACACAGGAGGACGTCGGCAGAAGCGCAGGGGTGAAGCCCTCAATTCTGTGCTGGGGTGGGGCAAGGGCAGTCTCATCGACTTTGCTTCAGCATGGCTGTATGGTTCTGCCGGATGGGCGCGCGGTGGGCTCACCTTAACGAGGGAGTTGAGTGATGAGGTACTTGCAGCGCACTCTCATTTTGCGCCTAGTGGCATCGTCCCTCGCGCTTACGGGCCTGCTGTCCGGGGTACTGGGATCGGGTGTTACGGCAACCGCATCGAGCGCACCTCAAGAAGTGGCTTCCGTCGCATCAGCCCTTGGGACGAGCGGGGGGCGGGTTCACGGTGGCGATCGGTACGCGACTTCTGCGGCGATCTCAAGGCACGCGTTCCCGCAGGGAGCCGATGTGGTGTACCTGGCCCGTGGGGATGAGTTTGCGGACGCCCTTGCTGGAGGGATGCTGACCGACGGCCCCATCCTCTTGGTGCGGGCCTGTGGTGGCGTTCCCAGGTCGGTGCGCGCCGAAATCGCTCGGCTGAATCCGTCGCAGGTCGTGGCTCTGGGTGGTCCTAACGCTGTCTGCGATGCCAGTTTGGCCGAGGCGGCCGCAGGGCGGCCCGCCAGTCGGCTCGCCGGGGTGAACCGTTACGACACCGCCGTCGAGATCTCTCTGCGGGCTTGGCCCGAGCCAAACGATGCGGACGCTCTGTACGCGACCAGCGGGCACGCCTACGCCGACGCCGTTGCCGGAGGCGGCCTCAACGATGGTCCGGTCTTGCTGGTTCGGCCGGACGGTTCCTACCCAACCTCTGTCCTGGCCGAGCTGGGCCGCATCTCGGGTCCTCCTGTAGTAGGGCTCGGTGGGACCACGGTCATTTCTGACGCCACGCTCGCCGATATGGACTGGGGCACCTCGCAGTTGCCTGACAGGTTGCACGGATCGAACCGCTACGACACTGCAGTCACCATCGCTGGCCGTGCCTATCCCGAGGGCCCCTCGACGGTGTACCTCGCCAGGGGCGACACCCTGGTAGACGCCGTCGCAGCCGGTGGGCTCGCTGACGGGCCGGTGTTGCTAGTCGGCCCGACCTGTGGTGCGCTGCGCACCAGCGTCAAGACGTACCTGTCCTTGGTGGCACCGCAGCAGGTGCTGGCCTTGGGCGGACAAGGAGCGGTCTGTGACGCGACAGTGGACGCGGCCGTCGCCGCGGCCACTTCTTCCCCGGCCTTGCCGGGTATGCAGATCAGTGGCGGGCCAAGCCTCACGTGCGGCGTGACCACCGACGGTGAGACGAAGTGCTGGGGCTACAACGCTGGCGGAGGCCTGGGGGACGGCACCCTCCTGGACCGTCCGAGCCCCGGACCTGTCCTTGGCCTAGGGCCGGGCACGACCAGTACCATCGAAGCTGGCGGCCCCTCGTGCGCCTTGCTGTCCAACGGCTCGGTCCAGTGTTGGGGCGGCAATACTGAGGGCAGTATCCCCGGGGCTGGCGCGTACACCGCTGTGCCGGTTGACATCCCACGGCTAGGTGCCGGCACGACTGCCCACATCAGCCTTGGTCAGAAGCACGGTTGTGCGATCAGCATCACCGGGGCCACCCGCTGCTGGGGATCGAACTCCTCCAGCCAGCTAGGAGTTGGGCTGCCGAAGGGCAGCCTGTACGCGTTGCCGACGCTCGTGCCCGGTTTCGGTCCCGGCACGACACGACAGATCGATGCCTTCTATCTCGGCACCTGTGCCGTACGCCTCGACAGCTCGGCGTGGTGCTGGGGCACCAACGTGGGCGGGAGGATCGGTGATGGCACCCGCACCGAGCGCAACCTGCCCACCGCAGTGGTCGGCCTGGGCCCAGGGACCACCGCCCATATCGCCACCGGCACGTCCCACACTTGCGCAGTGACCACCGAAGGCGCAGCGAAGTGCTGGGGTTCGTCGGCGACTGGTGCGCTGGGGAACGGGAGGTTGGGGCCTGATGTGCTGACCCCGGACGATGTCGTCGGTCTGGGTGAGGGGACCACCACCATGATCGACGCCGGCTCTGCGTACGCCTGTGCTGTCACCACCGACGGGACAGCGAAGTGCTGGGGCACCAACGTCTACGGGAAACTAGGCATCGGCGAGGGCATAGACTTCCAACTCGCGCCCCACCCAGTGATCGGTCTGACCAACAACACCAATCTCATCCAGACGAGCACAAACACGACCTGCGCCATTACCACCAGCGACGAACTCCGGTGCTGGGGCGACAACCACCTCGGCCAAGTCGGTGATGGAACGACTACCGACCGCCGCACCCCGGTGCCTATCCCCCTATGACGCCGCTCGACGTTGCACAGGTCAACGTTCGCTCCCTCCCCAACGGTTGTCTGCTCGCGGCAGAAGAGTGACGCGGGCGGATTCCCCGATTGGCCGGAACACTTCCCTCGACCGGCCCGTCTAAGTGGTCAGAAAGGATGTGGTCACATGGGAGCCAGCATGAGCGCTCGGAAGCATCTGTTGTCGATAGCCATCCTTCCTGTGCTTGGTCTGGCGTCAGCGTGTGCCGGCCCGTCCTATGCGCCCAGTCCCAGCTCCCAGCCAGAAAGCCACACTCAGGTACCCCCGGCCCCTCCTCCCTGGCGGACGTGTCGGATCCCAGCTCGGCAATGTGCGACACGTTCACAACGACGGAGGCTCCCTCCGTCGAAGCGGTGCAGGCCATGCACGCCGCCGGGCACACGGGTTACGGGGCTCACAAGCCGAACGAGATCCTCGAGCGGATGGCGCGAGGCGAAGACCCGGCAACGGGAGCACCGGGAGATGGTGATCCTCCAAGCGCCGACCTGACCGCCTACTTCAACGACTTCGCCGAAAGCGTGGGGAACTCATGGGCACCCGGGGAAGACCACGCCGATGAGCTCAGCTTCGCGGCTCCACGAGCCAGTGGTGGATCCCTCCAGGTCAAGAGAGTCACAAGCCGCTGGTTCCCAACGGAGTGGAGCGCTCCACGCCCCTGCACGCCCTGAAGACCGGCCGGCCGACCCTCCCAGGTGCGGCATGAGCGGACGGGCCCGATAACGCTGTTGCTGACTCCAATGCCCCGCCGATGTACTGAGGTGCCATCGGGTTCGCGCGCGAGCGGGAGGTGTGGTTGTGACGAGTTACAACGAGCTTGGCGAGGTGTACGAGTGGCTCATCTCGGATGCCAAGCTCGGTCCGGTCGAGTTCGCCGCGTCTTTCGACGACGTCCTCGGTCTCCTCCCGTCGGACGCTCACGTCCTGGATTGTTCGTGCGGTACCGGGCAGTTGGCGGTTGGGCTCGCCGGTCGTGGCATGGAGGTTGTGGCTACTGACGCCAGCGACGTGATGATTCGTCGAGCGCAGGAGTTGGCCCTGGAGTTCGAGGCACGTGTCCGCACGCTGCGGGCGGCGTGGGAGGAGTTGCCCGACCATTTTGATGACGGCACCTTCGACGTGGTTTTCTGCGTCGGCAACTCACTGCACCATGCAGAGGGCGCGGGAGGCAGGCTTGCTGCTCTGGACTCGATGGCACGGCTTCTGCGCCGTGGCGGGCGTCTGGTACTCACCTCGCGCACCTGGGAACGCGTCAGGGCTAAAGGTTCCCGGCTGGACATCGGGGACCGGCTCGTCCGCCGAAACGGCCGCGACGCCGTCGTGATCTACCGGTGGGAGATAGCGCCGGGTTGGGAGGATGAGCATCACATCGAGATCGCGATCGCCCAGCTCGATGGGGGCGGGTCGGTCATCGTCCGTTCGGAACTGCTGTCGTGCTGGCCCTACCGATACAACGAACTCGCAGCCGAGTTGCGCCAGGTCGGGCTCCGCGCGGAAATGAGCACGTTCAACCTTGAGGCCGAGAACTACACGGTCGCGGCGAGCAAGGTGTAGACAACGGATAACGCGAGTTCCCGGCCAGCCTAGAGCGTCGCTCCTAGGCGGCTGAGGCCCTCATCGGCGCGAACGAGTCGCGGCAGTTGCGGATGTCCAGACCAGGGCTCACCCTGGTGGCCCAAAAAGTTGTTCGACTCCACGAGCCACGTGTACGGCGAACGCCTTGTGCGGATAGAGGAGGATGCCGTCCTGCGAAGCCGATTTTGCGAGATGCTGCAGTGTCAAGGCAAGGGACGCCAACGCGGGCGGGGGCCTTAGGAGCCAGACTCTTCCGGGGGGCCGTGGCGGCAGGCCGCATTCATGAAGTGTCTCATTGGCCTCTGCCTCGGTCCGAAGATAGGTCCAGGTGGACCACGGCATGCGCTGGACGGGGCCGTCATCGCAGACCATGGAGGAGAAGCGTGCTCGAGTATCCCGGACCCAGGCTCGGGCGGCGTCGGGCCAAACAGCCGGCAAGAAGCAGAAGAGCAGACTCTCGGTCAGGGGCTCGAAACCTAGGGGCGCGCCGCGCTGAACGCCCGGTATCTGCATCACGTCGTCCGATTCCACCACGTCGGCGCTGCCCCACTCCCTGCGGCTGAACTCAGCTTCTTCACTCTCTCGTGCCCAGTCAACGCCGCTCATAGGCGCAGTCTGGCATCACACCCCCCATGCGAGCCTGATCCAGTCGGGCCCCTGGTGCTTGACCCGCCGGCATGCGGCAGATCCGGATGTTGGTCCGAGACGCTACTCGAACTCGTCAGAATGGGTGGAGCGCGGCCGGCGAAGCCGTTCGGCCGCCCCCGGAAGGGCGAGACCAAGGACAATAGAGGCGGGAAGGGCAATCACCGCCGAGTAGGCCCAACCCGCGCGGGAGAACGCCGTGAACAAGGCCCCCAGAGCAGCAGCAGCTATCAGCGCCACCGACGCGGTGAGGAGGGAGTGCGGGAGCCGACCCCACTGGGAGGTGTAGATCGAGCCCGTGATGCCCGCTGCACCACCGCAGACCGCGCCCACCAGTATCCCGAGCAGTGGCAAGGCCACCAGCACGGACGTGAACGTGTACTCCGCAGACGATCCAGTGCCCATGTAGAGCGCGACCCCGATGCCGGTCAGCCCACCAAGGGCGATGCCTAGCAGCAAGCCTGCGGCGCTGGACTGCCAGTAGAACTGCGCCTGATTCTCCCTACTCGTCACGGTGATGATGCTGCCTCACAGCCACGGGTAAACGGGTGCGCACAGGTGGCAGAGTCGTGCGGCCCTCCTGCGGCTACGTCGCCTGATCAGGTGGTCTGCTCGTATCTGGTCAGCGCGTCCATGTAGGCGTCTCGGTCGAACTGGAACTCGAGCCCTTCATAGTCTGCGCCATATCCCGGCCCGAAGTCCGACCATGTCACGGTGTCGGAACCGACTTCGATGCGGGCCAGGAGTGGCCCGCAGCCAACGATTCCGCACGTGCATCCCAGAATCGCTGTGCGCCCGGACTGATCTTCAGTTTGTTGGCCTAAAAGAACCCCGGTCATGTCGGTCCCGATGGAGCGACCAAGAAACTCGCGCGGCTTGAACCCGGGCGGTAGGTAAGTGCGGACCCAGTCCACGAGGTTCTTGCCGTCCACGAGGATGTCGACCGTGTCGTAACGCCTCGACTCCTCTCCCGGATGTGTACCCTTGGTGATCTGCAACTCCAGGTCCCGCGCTTTGATCACTGTTTTCTTCACGGGGCCACCGCCGACGCGGATGGCGTAAAGGCCGTCCTGGATGTCATCGCTTTTGAACGTTCCCCACATGCCGGGAGCGAACGCCACCAGCAAGGCGCCTGTTTCCTTGTCGCTGATGTGCAATGCGCCGGCATCGATGGTGACGTCGAAACTGTCGTCGACCGTCGTCCGCCTTGTGGTGAACGAGTAGAACCGTGCTCTGGTCGTCGCCGTCGCAGGGCAGACGATCGTGAATAGGGGGGTGCGAGGGCTGCGGAGGGCGGCTTCCGGAATCTGCCCCACGATCTGGTTGACGCTGCGGTCCGCCTCCATCGTCACGAGACAGATTTGAGGCTCCGTGTCGGTCTCATCGCTCATGCCTCCCCAGGTTATATGCCTCAGGCGCCCGCAGACCCCCAGTGACATCGCCCAGCATCTCGTGTGGGTCCACGTACCCCCGACTTTCCAGCTTGGCTTGTGCCATGACGGACTGACTGCGGCGACGCCCGCCTCGCTGGTCCACTCGACATGCCCGTCCTCGCGAAAGGCGGCAGGAGCGGACGTGCCGCGTCCGTAGTAGCTGCAGTACAGGAGGCGTCCGAGCCTCCTGTTCGACACCACCCGTGCGCCCCAACGGTCCCGTCCGGAATGTGGGTGAGGAAGTGGCTGTGCTAGTTGCCGCTGCGCGGCCTTGGGTAAGCGGCACACGTCACCAGTCTGTATCGCGCCGTGAACGACTCAATTGCAGCGCCCAACGGTCACCCATCTGCATCCTCACTGATTCCGTCGACGTACTCCCAACCCGCTGGGGTGCTCCAATGCCAGCCACGTTGCCCACCCGAAGCGAACACCCACAATTCGTCCACATCTGGTGGAAGTCTCGGCGGCCGGCTCGGCAGACCAAAATGATCGAACTCGTTGCCGAGACCCGCCATGAACGGCCGACTGATTGAACCGTCGGTCGCCCAATCTAGTCGTACAAAAAGGTGCCGAACCTCAGCGCCTGAGTCGCGCAACTTTCGAAGGTTATCCTGATGTGCGCCAACGAATTCCTCCACGGCCGTCAAAGACGCGTCACTACCCTCTGCCACATACGACCCCATCCTTGAGATCGAAAGCCTGTGGGTTCGCTCGGTCGGCGAGCAGTCGAGGACAGTCAGTACGTGGTTGAAGCAACACTGCTTCCACCCCTTCACTTGCCAGCTCACGGAAGAGGGCGCGACCCTCGCCCGAGTCGTCTTCGCTCCAAAGTTGGGCGGGCAACATCCATACATCAACGGGACAGCCCCGCTCCTCCAGACGGACCAGGAGGCTCTCGAGTCGATCTGCGAGACCGGCGTAGGTTGTTCCTTGCTCTCTGACTGTCACCTGCCAGCATGACTGAAGGGACGATCTGTCACCATAACTCTGACTGTGCTTGCGGAAAGCGGCAGTCGCCGCGTGGAGGTCTTGGTCCGTAAGTGTCGTGACTTCTAGCGAGCAGGCCCGAGACGAGGCATCGTCGAACTCATAATCCACGCGACCGTCGGTGTCGGTGAAGGTTAGTTCGACACCAAGATGGGCTTGCACTATGAGGCGAGCGTGTCTCTCATCGGCACTTTCTGTCATGGGCACCTACCCAGTGTGCCGCATGGGTCAAAGGCCGACACCTAAAATGGTTGTCAGGATGCGACGTCACCCGGATCCCGGGTGCACCGATCCACCACACCTCAACGGACTGTGAAACGCCTGTCCTCTGGGCTGACCACAGGATGCAGGCGTCATGGTGGTTGGCCTCTTCAGTTCGAGCAGCCGGCCATGTGGTGGCCTGCGCCAAACACGCGCTCATCGGCGTGACAGTGATGTACCGACCCTCGGCGCGATGCCGATCACCTGCATATGCCTGAGGGGTGCGCTTTCACGGTTGGAGACGTGATGATGCCACGCACCTCGGGGGAGTGGTGCCGGTAGGACTGCCGGCGTGCGTGTCGGACTGGGGACCCGCGGTCTCCCGGAGCACGGCGGCGCCGGCCGCGGGTGAGGGGAGGCCGATGACGGTACCGTCAAGCTCCGACGCCCGAACCGGGGCATGCGTGGGCGTGGTTTCACCCGGGCAGGCGAAGGCGATCCGCAGCTGCACCACCGCCCCGGGACGTGGCCGTTACCGTTGACCAGGGTGACCTGTCCGGCGTTGTGTGTCACCCCGTTGCCTACCTGTTCCAGCGGCGCCACGTCGACGTCCTGTCGCAAGCGAGGCGTCCGTCGCTGTGGTCGGTGGCGGCGCCCAGCACCTGCTTGGCCGCCACGAGCGCATGGTCTGGACTGACAGGACAGGGGAGTAGCGAGGTCAGCCCGGATCTATACGCCTGAGCCGACTTTTGTCCTGTGGCTGTCGACCTACGCTAGAACGCATTGATCAGGCTCAAGGTCCGCTCTCTTACGACGTCTATCGTATTGAACCACCTACCCCAGCGCGCATCCGCGGGGAAGTCAGGGCGCCCGGTGCCCATCTTCTGGTTCGCGAAAAAGTCGAGCTCCGAAGCCATGGCATACCGCCCGGTCAGCCTGCCTTCCAGTCCCCATCGTCCGCATATGGGGCACGTCGCCAGGACCAAGAGGTGGTCGCTGGCGGCTAGTCGATGGTCTCGATGAGGTCGCCGGTCGTGATGTCTCCGTCATTCAGGACGTCGGCGCGCAGGCCGCCGCGGTGGATCAGGCCCCGGAGTGTGCACTTGGTGGTGAGCCGTTCCAGGTGGGAGCACGGCTCACACAACCGCTGGCCAAGGCACTGGACGTCGCCGATCCGGAAGCGCCGCCCGACCAGGGCGTTGAGGTCGATCCCGCGGGTGACAACGTTGCGACGTGCCTCGGCGTAGCCGATGGTGCGGCCCTCGGGCAACCTGAGGCTGTCGAGGGCTTCGGCCTCGATGAGGGTCAGGTCGTAACCGCGTGCGGTGTCGTTGGCCGGGGTAAAGGTGCCCGCCTTGGCGGCGTAGCGGTCACCGTCCAGGCCCCGGTTGGCCAGCGCTCTCCCGTGACTTACGGTGCGCATGGCGCCGGTGGCCCGCTCTGTCAACGCGATCGTTTCGACCGTGCCGCTCAGGTGCGGCAGCGGCAGCGTCGGCGCGATGAGAGCCGGGTCAAGGCCACAGAGGACGTAACCCTCTCGGACAGGGAGCTCGGTGGCGGCACGACCGAGCAGGCTGGGGTCCTGGGGACTAAGCACGACGCCGGAGGGGGTGCCGAACATCAGGACGGCAGTGAGGTCCGCAGCGTCCACGCTGTGGCCCCTCTTCTCGAGGACGGCCAACCAGTACCCGGGCCAGTTGAAGGTGGCAGGCTTCGCGAGCGTCACCAGCCCCGCGCCCCTGCCCGCGAGCCAGCTGCGCCAGTGGCTGATCGCTCCCGGCAGGTCGGCCTGCGGCTGAGGGACCTCGGCAAGTGGCGTCTCGGTCACGGACGCCACACAAGCGGCGAAGGACCGCGTCACCTCAGCAACCGCCCCGTCGGCGGGCAGGTCGACCTCGATCATGCAGTCATCCTCACACGCGCGGCCCGTTGCCGCGGAGGCAACTGCTGCAGCGCCGCAGCCATCGCTCCCCGTTCAGCGACGTGTGTGGCGTGGTCGGTAACGGCCCGCCCAGCTCCGGTTCCCGAGGTCCGGTGCCAGGGAAGAACGGCAGCCCGCCCACGACGGCGGGCCACGTCACGCTGCAGGTTGACCATCGTGCGACGGACATAACCGATCTCTTCACCCGGCCGCAGGTTCCCCCAACGCCCATACACGCGGGTCAAGGCCTCTTGTACCAGGTCACGAGCGTCGTCGGCGTCCGAAGTGAGGTACCAGCCGATCGGAGCAGCTCCGCGCTCTCGCGGTCCACGAAGGCCGCGAACCGCTCGTCAGCCTCCCCGTTCACGGTCCAGCCTCATTTGTGCTCGCCATACCCCTCCCACGACCGACGCACCGCCAAGGTTGCCACGCCCGTCTATCTCGCCATCGGGGCAAGGGTCACGGAACACGCGCCAGCGTCCCCAGGGCGGCATGTGAGTGCGCTCTCTCATGTGGCGATGACTTGACTCTAGGGTGATGTGCGGAGGCAGCGGATCCTGTTATGGAAGACGTGCAGTGAGGGCAACACTGAGGTGGTATGGGTGACTGAACAGGAAGCCGTCGCGCACCTGCGAGCTGCACCACGATTGCGCCGACGGCAGACGCACGGAGCAGCGCTGCTGTCTGCAACTTTCGCCGCAGTCACCTACACCCTGCTTACCGTCTCTCTGTGGGACCACCCATGGGAGCGCGCTGCTATTCAGGGGGCTACCTGGTTCGCGTTCGGCGGCATCATCGGCTGGCTGGTCACCTCGACCAACTCGCTGAACAAAGTTGCCGCCAAGGTGGAGTCAGTGATCCGCGCCGAACTGATCAAGGTGGACGGTCAACTGGTGACTGCACGCCAGGGCGATGGCAGCGAGCTTGTATGGGCGGTTAAAAGCCCACGCAAGTTGCGCAAGTTGGCTCTTGGAGTCGGACAGAGTATCTGGCTCGCAGCACCAGCTCGACGGGGAGATCACATCCTGGCGATTGCTTCCTCTAATGCGGACAACCGCCAAACCCCCACGGCACTGTGGCCCGCCGACGTCCCATGGACGCCCGGGCCATGGGATTGAGTAGAGCGCTCGCAGCGACATAAGCGTGCGAAGGGATCGGGACGCGTCTGAGCACCAGTTCCGCCCGGACCGCCGCCCCGTTCACATCCGTTCGACGCGGTCGGCCTGTGGTCCTCGATCGCTCTGTCGCACCTGGTATCGGACCCGATCGCCCTCGTGCAGCGCCTCGGCGTCTCTAAGAACGGACACGTGCACGAACAGGTCCGCGCCTCCCTTGTCCGGGGCGATGAAGCCGAACCCCCGCTCCGCGTCGTAACGCTTGACCACTCCCTCGCCGCCGCGCGCCGGGACGTGGGATGCCTCCCGTTGTCCCGACCGAGCGCGGGTCGTCGACGTCGCGGGTGCGCCCCGCGGTGTCGAGCTGCGCGCGAGGCGCACGTCGCGAGCCTGCGGGCCCTTCTCGCTCACGACGATGTCGTACGTCACCCGGTCCCCCTCGCCCAGCTCGGGGAGCCCGTCGGCCAGCGCCCGAACGTGGACGAAGACATCGGGGCCGCCCGACTCGGGGGTGATGAACCCAAAGCCCTTGTCCCCGTCGTACCAGGACACGGTGCCGTCCGCCCCGTCGGCGGCCACGGCCTGCTGGGCGGCCTGGGCTCCCAAGGGGAGCAGATGGTCAGCCTGCGGTCCCTTCTCCCCGTCGACGACGAGGAACGCCACCCGTTGCCCCTCCGAGACCACGCCGCCGCCCACGATGGCCGAACTGTGGAGGAAGATCTCCGCACCGCCGCCGTCGGGCGTAATGAAGCCGTACCCCTTGGCTGGCTCGTACCAGGAGACGGTGCCGAGCAGGCCCAGCGGTGTATCGGCGGCCTGGTCGGCCGTGACCCGGACGCGGCGTGCCTGCGGGCCGCGGTCCCCCTCGCCGATCTCGAACTCGACCACCTGCCCCTCCCGGAGCAGCTTCATGGCGTCGTCGCTGACGAGCTCGGATGCGTGCACGTACAGGTCCTCTGCATCCTGCCCGAGGGCGATGAAGCCGAACCCCCGGTCGGCATCGAACCAGCGGACGGTTCCCTGGGTCACGGCTGACTCCTTGTCGAAGTTTCGGTCGGTGTTCCCCCCATTGTCCCCGACGGGACTGCGACAAGGCGCCCGGCGCCCAAAGTGCCGCACCGTCTTGGCAAGTGCCCCGACTGCGACATCCACGGCACCCAGCGCTGCGCCGACAGCGGCAGAGTCGGATGTGCGAGAGTCGCCCGTGCGGGCCGAGAAGTATGTCGGGCCCAAGTGGGACCATGGCGTCAGCCCGAGGACTAGGCAGCTCGGATGTCACGTATCCGTGCAGCAGTCCCCAATCCAGGTGGCAGCTTCTGGCGGTGAGGAGTGATGATCCGTGTCTGTCAGCGCTCAGCAGGACGTGCTGCGCCTCGTAGGCACCACCCTGTCCGATGGGGAGTGGTGCCGGCTTGAGGTGCGAGGTAGCGCTTCTGGCGCGCCGTCACCTGCGTCGGCGGATGGGATTCGTCTCGACACCGTTCTGCGCGGCATCGTCAACTTTCACACCCAAACAGTCCTGGGGTGGGCATCTTTCCGGCAGACGTCACCCGTTCAGGGTGGTGACGTCGGCATGACACTCCCGAGTGTGCCGGTGGCGCAGTATGGGCCGTCGCTGTTCACGGGAGGACTCGACGAGCCCGGGGTGGAGCCGCTGCGGGTCGCTGGCTTCGCATCCAGTGCCGTCGCGCCGGTGTACTGGCTCCGCGGAGCGGGTGAAGCCTCGCGAGGTGCGCGTGGGGGGCCGGAGGGCTCAGAGAGTGATCCTGCCCTGGGCCCCGAGAGCGATGAGGTGTCGTGGTATCAGGCGTGGATTGACCCGCAGCAGGCCATCGCCCGCTCCCCGCACGAGGAGAGGGCCGCGGTTCGCCAGTCGTTCGTGGCTGCAGGCCTGAGCCTGGACAAAAGGCTGCGGGTCGGTCTTGCCACCACGCATGATGCGCGTCGCCTGGTCAGGGTGGACCTGTCCTTGCCCAGATTGCACTCACAACCTCCTGCCCCCTGGCGGCTGCGATTCATGCCGGGGCCGTCGATCAGTGGGGACGTCGGGGCGGCGTTGGCGGACCGGCCGGTGCGGGAGGTTGTGGAGGAGTTCGTCGGACCGGCAATTTAACGCTCACTGCGAAGGGACCTGGCACTTCCGGGGTGCTGCGCGCTACCCGCTTTCCACGCGGGCCCCTTGCCTCTCGGCCACCCTCGCCAAGTCTGTCCTGCACACCACACCCGACGTGATGTCCATGCGCATCGCCTGGACAGCCCCCCGACGCCGACGGCGAGTACCCGTCCGGTGTATCCACCGTCTCCTCGGTGGCTGACCCACCCCGGCGCGGCTGAACTCGAACTACCAGCCGGTGCTGCCTGTTGGGTGGACCCGGTGCTCGAGGTGCCTGCCACGCGCACCGAGCAAAGCAGGCTTGGCTCGATGGCGTTTGACCGCGCCAGCGAACAGGGTCAGTGCTGGCGCCAAGAGGAACACGGCAGCCACGGTGGCCGCTCCGTGCACCGAGGTGAAGAACGCAGCGAGGACGGCCACCGTTCACGATCAGTTCTGGTTGAGGTGGCGTCCACAGACTCCCGGCCGCCATGATCACGAGCCCTTGCGGGGATCAGGAACGGGGAAGCTGTTCCGGGCGCATGGGGGCGGTCTCACCCATGTCATGCTCGGGCGATTGATCGTCAACGTTGGACCCGGTCGAGCTGCTCTTTCTCGTCGTTCGGGGTCTAGGAGGAGGGATCGATCTCCTATTGGGTCGACGCCGTCGTCGGGACTGTCGGGCAGTCGTGCCGTGCGGGCGCTGCTGCGCCTGCCATATCCGCCTTGACTAGTCACCTAGCGTCCGCGCTTTGAGGTATGCGCATCTGCCTGGTTCCATGGTGGTTGTGCACCCCCGCCGCGCGATCCTCGCCCTGACCATGGTCTTCACCGGGGTGCTGGTCGCCTGCGAGCCAGGGGTTGAGGGCAGTCCGTCCAGCCTGGCGGAGGATGTCGCAACAGGCTTGGAGAGTGGGGAGTTGGAGGGGTTGCCGCTGGTTGACGGCACCGTGACTGACGCTGAAGCGCAGCGCGAGAGCGCCTGGGTTGAGCTGCAGCGAGACGGCCTGCCCCTGCAGGTCGAGGTCGAAGTGCTCGACGTCCGCGAGGATCCGGACCTGCAGCGAGCCGAGGCCACCTTGCGTCTGGGCTGGGACCTGCCGGGTGAGGGGGAGGATTTTGTCCGGGAGGTGCCGCTGCAGATGCGCGTTTCCGAGGGCGCGTGGGTCGCGGCCTGGGATCACGCGTTGCTCGGTGTGCCCCAGGGTCAGCTGCTGCAGCTGGAGGAGCTACCGCCGCCGCCTCGCGCCGATATCGTCGACACGGACGGCGAACCGCTGGCGATGGCGCGCCCGGTGTGGCGCATCGGCATTGACAAGACCCGGGTCGAGGGCGAGCAGGTCGCAGGCGCCGCCCGAGACCTGGCCGAGGCCGCCGACGTGGACCAGGACACCTATGCGGCGTCCGTCGACGCCGCGGGTCCTGAGGCCTTCGTGGAGCTTATTACCTATCGGCAGGAAGACCCTGCTGGGCGTGAGCTCGTCGCAGTCACCGAGCAGATCGACGGTGCGGTGGCGCTGGAGGCTGAGGTGGTGCTAGGCCCAACCCGGACCTTCGCCCAGCCGCTGCTCGGCACGGTCGGGCCAGTGAGCGCCGAGATGGTAGAGCAGGACCCGGAGGCCTACGCCGCGGGCGACCTCGCCGGGCTCTCCGGCCTACAGGCCGTTTTCGACGCGGAGTTGCGCGGTGAGCCGGGGCTGCGGGTCAGCGCCGTCGACGGGGGCTCCGGGGCGACCACCCCTCTGCTGGAGCGGGAGTCGGTGACGCCGGATCCCCTGCGGTTGACACTGCATACCGGGTTGCAACGGGCCGCCGAGGACGCACTAGCGCAGGTGGGCCCTGCCAGCGCCCTGGTCGCGATCGACCACACCAGCGGCGACGTCCTGGCGGTCGCGAATGGTCCGGGGTCGGAGGGGGCGCAGACGGCGCTTGCCGCCCAGCATGCGCCCGGGTCGACCTTCAAGCTCGCCTCTGCCCTCGTCCTGTTGCGGCACGGCGCGACGCCGGAGACGACGGTGCGCTGCGAGCCGACGTTGGTGGTCGATGGTTATCCCTTTAGAAACGTCACCGGTTATCCGGAGTCGGCGCTGGGCGACATCCCGCTGCGGACTGCGATGGCGCACTCCTGCAACACTGCGCTCATCGGTGAGCGTGATGAGATCCCGATGGAGGAGTTGGCTCAGGCTGGGACCGATCTCGGGCTCGGTGGGGTCTGGGATATGCCCGTCACGGCGTTCAGCGGGGCGGTCTCACCCGAAGCGGGCAGTCAGACCGAGCAGGCCGCGAGCCTCATCGGTCAGGGGCAGGTGCTGGCCTCGCCGGTGGCGATGGCAGTAGTCGCGGCGAGCATCGGGCAGGGCGGCACGGTCGTGCCCCGCATCGTCGCCGGCCAGGAGGTTCCGCCGACGCGGGGCTCGCTCACCGGTGAGGAGGCGGACGCATTGCGGGCGATGATGCGTGCCGTGGTGACCGAGGGCGGGGCGTCGATGCTCGGCGACAACCCGGGGCCGGAGGTACTGGCCAAGACTGGTACGGCCGAGTTCGGCACCCACGACCCGCCGCAGACCCATGCGTGGATGGTTGCGATCCAAGGCAACCTCGCCGTGGCGGTCTTTGTGGAGGAGGGGGAGCTCGGGTCGACGACGGCCGGGCCGATCATGGATGCCTTCCTCACCGATGCCGTCACGATGCTGCCCTGAGCCCTTAGGCGGCGGGCCGCGCCATCCCCGCATCGCGCCGACAGTCATGGCGCCACATCGGGGTCGTCGGGGGTCAACTTCTTCAGTGTCTGGAAGCAACCCCTGAGGTGCGACGTCGAGTTAGTTCAATGGCCGTCAGCGAGCAACTCGACCAGGCCTGCCATCAAGGCCACCTGACGAGGTAGCCCGCTCACCTGGATGTGCTCGTGCCGGGCGTGTGGTCCGTCACCTATCCCGCCCAGGCCGTCGATCACGGGTAGGCCAAGGGCCGCGATGTAGTTCCCGTCGCTGGCGCCCCCGACGGCCTGAGTGCCCACCACCTCACCCAGATCCCTCCCTGCACGTTTGACTAGACCGAGCAACCGTTCGGTCTGCTCGGTCGGGTTCATCGGTGGGCGGTTGCGGTCGATCATGATCTCGAGGCGGCAGCGGTCGTCGTGGGGGGCGAGGGCCTCCAACACTCCCACCACGCGGTCCTCTTCCTGCGGTTCCTGGATGCGGATGTCGATCTGGCAGGAGGCCAAGCCGGCCACCACGTTGCGGCCGGAGCCACCTGCAAGGAGGCCGACGTTGACGGTCGTGGCCAGGTCGGGGTCCGCGAGAGCCAAGACTGAGGGGATGAGTCGAGCCATCTCGTGGATTGCGCTGGCTCCCTTCTCTGGGTCCAGGCCCGCGTGCGACTCAATTCCGTGCACAACGATGTCAGCAGTGACCGTGCCCTTGCGCTGCACCTTGACGTCGCCACCGGCGCTGGGCTCCGCGATGAGCGTGACCTGCGACTCCCGCGCGGCCGCCTCGATATGCCTTCGGCTGGCCAGCGAGCCGATCTCCTCATCGCCGGTGAGCATCAGCCGTAAGGCTGGGTGGGGGATCTTAAGCTGGCGCAGCGCCAGGAGCATCCACACGGTCTGCACGATGCCAGCCTTCATGTCCAGTACCCCTGGACCGGACAGCTCATCGCCCTGCTGAGTCAGGGGCCAATCCTCAACCGTCCCCTCCGGCCACACAGTGTCGTAGTGACACACACTCAGGACCGATCCTTCGACCCCCGGACTTCCGGGCCAGGTAAGGTCGAGAACGTCGCCCCTGGGGCCTCCCTCGTGTTGCCTCCTTGCGGAGGGTTCACCGAGGCGGGTCGTCACGTAGTCCTCGATCTCAGCCAGACCAATCTGGAGCAGGTCCTTACGGTTGCTCGGAGTTTCCGTGTGAACCAGGCGCCTGAGGTCCTCGAGGAGCTCTGTGAGGTGATCCTGAACGTACTTTCGGACCTGCGCGGCATGAGTCATTCGATCGCGCCTTTCAGCGAATGGGAACGGCAGGACCGAGCGGCAACCCGATTCCGTACCAAAGCGTGAAGAAGGCGAACCAGCCTACTAGCATCGCCACGGACACTGGCAACGTCAGCGACAAGAGCGTTCCGATACCGGCCTTCTTGTGATACTGCTGGATGTACCCTAGTGCCAGTGCAAAGTAGGGGCTCATAGGGCTGATGACGTTAGTTGGTGAGTCGCCCATCCGGAAGAGCATCTGCGTCACCTCGGGGGCGACGCCCAGCAACATGAACATTGGTACGATCACTGGGGCCATTAAGGCGTATTGCGCCGAACCGCTGGTGATGAAGAAATTCAGAGCCGCGACGAGAATGACAAGGCCGGCGAACAGCACCAAAGTTGGCAACTCAAGCCGTTGGAGAATGTCGGAACCGCTGATGGCGATGATGGGACCGATGTTGGACCAGCGGAAATACGCAACGAACTGAGCGGCGGCGAAGAAGAGTACGAGAACCGGTGCAAGGCTGACGAGCCCTTTTCCCATCATGTTGGGAATGTCGCTGAGGCTAGTGATGGACTTGGTGATGATCCCGTAGATGACACCGGCCAGTGCAAAGAGTATGGCGATCGGGACGACTACGTCAGTCAGTAGCGGGCTGTCGAGCACCCCTTCATCGCCGCGGAAGATGGATCCGGGGACGAGTAGGGCAGCCAAGAAAATGGCGAAGAACGCTGCGGCACTCAGGGCTGCCCAGCGCAGTCCTCGCTTTTCGGCATCATCGAGGGCGAATTCGGAGAGCGAGTTTGATGCCGTGGGGTCGTCCCCTTCATTGTGTTCTTCCACCATGCCCCTGGTTATCTTGACCAGTAGCAACTCGGTGACCAGCGTGACGACCACGGCCAGGAAGATGGCAGAGGCCATCGAGAAGAAGTAGTTGGCGACGGGCGAGACGACATACCCCTCATCGATCAGCTGCGCCGCCGATGTGGACAGACCGGCGAGGATCGCATCCGTGCCAGTGATGAAGAGCGAAGCGTTGTAACCGGCACTCGCCGAGGTGAAGGCTACGATTGCGCCGAGCACCGGACTCCTACCTACGGCCTTGAAGGCGGCAGCGCCGAGGGGGATGAGCACGACGTAGATCGCATCGGAGGCCACCGACCCAGTGACACCGCACAGGGCCAAGGCAAAAGTCAGCCAACGTGCCGACACGACAGACACCACTGCGCGGATAGCGGCAGTTATCAGCCCTGAATACTCGGCGATAGCGACGCCCAACATGACGATGATAATCAGGCCAAGCGGCGGGAATCCTGTGAAGTTCGGTACTGCCTCGGTGATGATCTGGTGCAGGCCATCGCGGGTCAGGAGATTTACGACCTCGACCGCCTCACCGTCGGCCGGGGAGACCGCACTCACTCCCGCTCTGCCCAGAACAGCGCTGAGCACCAGGATGACTCCGCCCAGACCCAGGAAAAGCCAGAAGGGGTGCGGCAAGAGGTTGCCAACCCGCTCCAGCCCAGCAAGTGCCCTGACCAAGCGGCCCCCTTCGACGTCCCCCTTCTGCGGTCGAGACGACACTGTTGACACAATCTTCCCCTTAGAAGTGTGGGCAGCGGGGATCTTTATAGCACATCGTGCCTTCGGTGTATACCTTGAGTAGATGGCAAAGTGACTGGGATGGCTGGCGTTTGTTGTCTTCTACGGACCGAACGATGGTGTGCCCGCAGGCGCGGGATGGTCCGTGTGGTGGTGTGCGCTCCTCGACCGTCATCGCAGAGTCGCTAAGCCTTGAGGCGGAGCGTGCCTGTCTGACGGTTGATCAGGGCGGCGTAGAGCTCGTCGGCGGGGTCGGCGGTGCCGATGAAGTGCCCGGCTAGCTCGACACTGACAAAGCCGACCAGCGCCGCCAGCTCGGCCAGGACAGCTGCTGCACCGGACGGGGCCGCGCCGTCTAGCTCGTCGACGGTCGAGGTCATCTGCCGGAGCAGGGTCGGGTGGTTGAAGTGCGGCACCGGAGAGCCGGCGCCCACCCTCAGGAAGTGCCGCGCGACGGCGGCCGCGGGTTCGATGGTCT
Organism: Ornithinimicrobium pratense; assembly: GCF_008843165.1. Taxonomy (NCBI): domain Bacteria; kingdom Bacillati; phylum Actinomycetota; class Actinomycetes; order Micrococcales; family Ornithinimicrobiaceae; genus Ornithinimicrobium; species Ornithinimicrobium pratense. The sequence goes on from NZ_CP044427.1 coordinate 1,453,768, forward strand.
GCGGTGGCGCGACGTACCCCGGTACAGGTGTGCCGTAGATGAGCTGGAACTCGTGCGGTCGCGCGCGTCCCCACTCGCGAAGTGCCATGGCCAGCGCCTCCCAGTGGCGGTCCGGGCGCGCTCCGCAGACGTGCGTGAGGACGGCGTCCAGGTTGCCGTAGCTCTCGACGATCATCGCGGTGAGCAGGGCTTCCCGGGTCGGGAAGTACCGGTACACCGCCGAAGAGACCAGGCCCACCTCACGTGCCACCGCTCGCATCGACAGGCCCCCGCCGCCGCGGATGGCGATCTCGGTCCGGGCGGCTGCCAGGATCGCCGCCCTCGTCCGCGCGCGCGATCGCTCCCTCGCTCCGGCCATGCCCGGAGTCTGCCACAGACCGAGAGCGCCGCTCTTGATTGTGACGGCGGAGCTGGTCTAGGGTGGCACATACCGAGAGCACCGCTCTCACTTCTCAGGGAGCCCGTATGACGTCACGCCACCTGCTCGCCCCGACGGTCGCCACCGGCGTGCTGATGGCGGCCTACCTGCTGCTGCGTCCGTACGGTGACGCCCAGGAGGATTCGACTGCAGTCGCCGAGGCGTTCGCCTCGCTCTACTGGGTAGTGGCCCATGTCTGTGGTGCCCTGGCTCTGGCTTCGTTTGCCCTACTCGCCCTGCGGCTTGTGGATTTTGACGACCGGCCGGCCACCCGGATGGCACGCTGGAGCGGCCTGCTCGGCGTCGTGCTGGTGCTGCCCTACTACGGCGCGGAGACCTTCGGCCTCCACGCCGTAGGGCGGGCCGCGCTCAGTGGGAACACATCAGCGCTCGATCTGGTCGACTCCATCCGCAACCAACCGGTCGCGCTCACGATGCTCGGCCTCGGCCTGCTCCTGCTGGCTGGCTCCGGCATCGCCGTCGCACTCGCATGGCAGCACCGTCCCCGAACACCTGGCCCGGTGGCCTGGGCAGCGTGGCCGCTGGGCCTGGCCGTCGCCCTCATGCTGCCGCAGTTCTACCTTCCGCCGGCCGGGCGGATGGCCTTCGGCGTGACGTTCCTCTTGGCAGCCGTCGTTCTTGCGGTCGCGGTGTGGCGCTCGGAAGCACCCCTTGCGGCCAGCGGCCCCGAGCCTGTCCGGGCGGGCTGTGCAGAAGTCGCCTCATGAGCGAAGGCCAACTCGAGGGCGTGCAGGGCTGGACCTACAAGCGGCGCACTCCACCGTCGCCGGCGCCAACGAGCCCTCGGCAAGACCAGCCCGAGCGAGGTTGAGACCAGCGCTACCGTCGACCGTCGAAAAGGTCTCGATCGGGGCAAGGTCCGGACACTGCTCGGACATACCTGACACCGCGGGGCGGTGCGTCATGCACCGCGTCGGGCAGCCAGCTGCCGGCCCACAGCGCGGCTCCTGCACCAGGTCACGAGCATCGTCAGGATCTGAGGTGAGGTACCAACCGATGAGCAGCAGCTCGGCGCTCTCGCGGTCCACGAAGGCTGCGAAGCGCTCGTCGCCCTCACTAGTCACGGTCGGGCCTCATCGATGCTCGCCAGGTCCCTCCCACGACCACCGCACCTTCCGGGTTGCCTCAGTTCCACTCCGGGCCGGGCGGCAGCGGCGAAGGCGCTAGTATCCGGCTGAGAAATCAGCTCTCGACCGGCGCAGAGACGTGCTCGTGATATCCACCGGGGAGTGGCCGCTCCCGCCAACCGTCCGCAGGGTTACCGCAGACCATGGACGCAGTCACCTCGACATAACCCAGGTTGCAGAACTTCCACAGTTCCTTGGCCGCGGCGGGCACTGGAAGATCACCTGATCGACCTGCAGAGCAGCTCGCCGGCGCGGAAGCGATCGATCGTCCGTCAACCTGCCTAACCCACACACAAAGCTGGGCTCCTAAACAAGCCGCGATAATTGGTGTGTGCCGTCCGGTCACCGCCAAGGCGGCGAGAGGCTCAAGGGTTATGCCCAGCCGCACGTAGCGGTGCCATTGGTGTCACATCTATCATCACCCCGCGGGGCACCTCGGGCGAACCACGAACGTATGACGCTGCTGCGGAGGATCGACATGCCGACAGCCCTCACCCTGTGAACGGGCACTGCCCCTCCCAGTTGGCTGGCAACAGTGTGGGGGCTGCACCTTGGCCTCAAGGCGGGCACGCCGGCGACACCACGGCGCGTGATCCAATAAGCGAATGACATACTCGCTGACCCCCGAGGTCGAGAGCCGCCTGCATCTTGAACGCAATGTTTGGCTAGGAACCTTACGCGCTGACGGCTCCCCGCACATCACCCCAGTGTGGTTCGTATACGAAGCGGAAAGCTGGTGGGTCGGAAGCGACGGCCGTAGTATCAAGGTACGCAATCTGTCCGCCGACCCAAGGGCCTCCTTAGCGCTAGAAAACGGCGACGCCCCCGTGGTCGCCGAAGGGATTGCTCGCATCCACCGCGCGGACTTCCCCGACAAGATTGTCCGCGCCTTCGCAGACAAGTTCAACGGGTGGGCCGTTGAGGACCCCGCCCATTCCCTTGGCAACCGGGTGCTCATCGAGGTCGTAGTCAGCCGATGGCTTCTGACTGGCGAGCCAAAGTGAGCCCAGCCGAGAGGGCAGGGCCGGCGAAGATTGCGCCCCAGGACACGTTCGAACCCGCGCGGTTGCGAGTGGGGGCAGGTTTTGACCATCCATCAGCCGGGTCCGTCATGCCCTCAGGCTGTGTTGTCGAGGATGAGCCGGACTGCGTCATCCGGTGCGTCCCATTGGGGGAAGTGTCCACAGCGCTCGAACCAGTGCAGCACCGCGTCCGGGAAGGCCGCTACGGCACGCGGGGCCTGTCTGGGCAGGGTCACCAGGTCGCGGCGACCCCAGCCGATGGTGGCCCGGCCCGGCAGGGTGCCGGCTGGGGCGCCTGCCTGTTTTGGGCCCTTGGTCAGTGCGTCCATGGCGGGTCCGGTGGCCGGTGCCTCCGCCAGCCCGCGCAGGTCCGGCAGCACAGTTTGGGCTGAGAGCGCCCAGGGCCTGGCGGAGAACTGCGCCAGTAGCGATGTTCGGGTGACCGGATTGCCCAGCATCGCGGGCAGCACCGCGCGCAGCGCCCCGACGAGCTTGATGGAGGGCCGCAGCGTGGCGCCGAAGAGGGCGAGTTCGCGGTCGGTCCAGAAACCGCCCGGATCAAGAGCGACGGTGTCTCCGCCGATCCCGCGGCGGGCGAGCTCGAGCACTATCCGTCCGCCCATGGACTGCCCGGCGGTGGAGACCTTGCCGAGCCCCTGCTCGTGGATGAACTCCGCGACCGAGTCGGTCAGGCTCGCGATCGAGACATCGCCGGTCAACGATGGGGTCTGGCCGAAGCCGGGCAGATCCACGGCGATGACCTCCCGTTCCGCGGCCAGACCGTCGAGGATCGGGGTCCATGACCGCCAGCCCGCACCGAGACCGTGTATGAGCAGCAATGGGCTGCCGCTGCCGCGCCGGACGTGATTCAACACCATGGGTGGAATGTTATGAGCCGCGAACCACAGGCGCACCCCACGGTTTTGCCCTCTTCCCGTGGGACTATCGGGGCTCACGGCCGCGCGATCGTGTCCACCCTCGGTTGATGGCACCCGGCACGCAGAGCAGTATTTCTAGATGATCGAGGCCGGTCGGCCCGGACCGGACGTCATCGTGCTGGGGTGCATCGGCTCGCCAGCTGGATACCCGCTCGGCTGTGTGATCTGTCCCCGGCCGACGGGACCCTAGGACAGGTCCTCATCGGAGAGGACGCAGAACTCGTTGCCGGAGAGGTCGCGCATGACGATCCACGGGTGGCCCTGCGCCCAGTCGTCCGTCGCGAGTGTCGCGCCGAGGGAGAGGGCGAGCTCGACGAGGCCTTGTTGGTTGGGTCCACCCGTTGTCGGCCGGACGTCGAGGTGGGTGCGGTTCTGGCGGGCCTTGGGCGCCGGCTGGGGGCACAGCTCGAGGAGGGGGCCGCGCATGCTCGGGTGACGCAGGGTGGTTGGCCCGACGCCCTGGGTGCGCACCCAGCCGGTGAGGGCGGCGTAGAGCTCGGCGTCGCGAGCTGGGTCGGCGCTGTCGAGCGGAAGGGCGGCGATCGGGCCGGTGTCGCGGTAGGCGGCGCGCTCCTCCATGACGCAGAAGACGTTGCCGTCGGGGTCGGCGAGCACCACCCAGGGGACCTCGCCTTGGCCGATGTCGGCGCGGGTGGCGCCCAGGCCGATCAGCCGCTCCACGACCTGGTCCCGCTGCGGTCCGCCACGCAGGTCAAGGTGCAGCCGCCAGCCTGGAGGCGGTGGCTCGGTGACGCGCTCGATGCACACGTCCAGCCACGCCGCCTCACCGAACCACAGCCGGCCCTCGTAGTCGTCCGGGCCGGCGGGACTCGTGTCGACCAGGTCAAGCGCCGCGGACCAGAAGCGGCCGGTGGCCTGCGGGTCGCAGGCCTGCATGACGATGTTCTCCAGACGCATGCTACGACCGTAGCCCCCGGCAGGGACAGAACGCCTCTACAACGTTCGCAAACGTTCGCACCGTCTGACGGCCCCGAGTTGAAGGGCCCCGGCAGCCTCACGCGGGGTGGCCGCACCCTACGCAAGCTACCAGCGGCCGTGCGCCGTCAGTGGGCGGCGCAGGCTTGGCTGGCGAACTCCTGCAGGGTCGTGACCCTGCCAGGATCACCCCACCTCACCTGCCCCGGGCGTAGCTGGTCTAGGTCGGCCTGGGTGAAGGTGACGTGGTCTGTGGAGGCGGAGTTGTCGTCGGTCCATCCGTACATCGAGTACGTCTTGCCCTCGATAAGCGTGACGGCTTCGCCGGAGTCGACCCACTCTGGAGATGAGTCGAGTCGCCATTGGGCGGCGCCCTGGAGTGGTTCCGGGGAGATCCAGGACCCAGCCTCGACCTCGTTCTCCTGCGTGTACAGCGTCACTCCGTCGATGTGCTCGTCACAGACGTGCAGATAGCCGGTGAGGGCGCCGTCGGCGGCGCCGTCCCGCAGCGGCAGAGAATCTGCAGCGCGGGGGCGTCTGCGGGGCGGCTAACTGCCGCGCTCTGCCCGCCAAGCTGAAGATGGCGTTACTCACTGCCGAGGAGGTGGCGTTTGGTCTCGGGGGTTGGCCGTGGCGCCCAGGATCTCTTTCCGGTCACCCGTAGTGCTGCCCCGCCAGTGAGCCGATCGGGCGTCAAGACTCGCCACTGTGGCTGGGGGTTGTGCCAGTACAGAATGTTGGGTCTCGGTCGCCAGCTCGCTGTTAGTGCTGCGGTAGGCCCGCCCAGTGCCCGCAGTCGGCCCCCGCAGGACCCACCCTGGGCGACGCAGGCTCGGGAGCCCTTTTGAGCGGACCTCAACCACGACACCGAGACCGCTGATGTCCTGCGAGCGGAACTGCGTGGGCAGGGCTTGCGCGAGCCGCGCGACCTGATCCTGCGGCCTGCTCCCCGGCGATTGCGTGCGTTCCGGCAACCGGCTTTACGGGCTGGCGCAGGATTGTCCGCAACTTAGACGGGATCACGCGCCGCGGATCACTGAGATAGATCTCGTGATGTTTGCCCGTCATGCGCAGACCGTGGCTCGGGATGAACTCGTGATGTAGCTCGGTCAGCGTCGTGGCCTCATCGTCGTAGGGGCCGAGGTGCAGGGTCTGGACCGATGTTCCCTCGTCGAGCACTTCGTCGCGTAGCTTTTCAAGACTGACGGGCCGGTCCTTGGCCGCGACCTTCGCTAGCGCGGCGTCGAACATCGAAGGCGTGATCCAGTCGGGAATCATGAGCATGACCGTCCACTCCCACTGAGCCTTGTCGCGAGCCGAGGTGAACGCTTCCATGTCGGATGCCCACCACAGCGCTTCCAGCGGCGGGACCACGTAGTCCTGACCTAACTCATGCTTGCTGGCAAACTTGAGCTGGTAGGCGACCGGGTAGAGCGCAGCGAGCGCGTCTGTGTACTCCTGGACAGTGTTCGGATTCCCATGTCCGTCGACCATCAGGTACCGAAGTGGTCGCATCTCCACGATGCGGAACTCGCCCGCTCGGGCTCGATACGAGTCGAGAGACTTCTTGAAGTCGACCTTCGCCGTCACACTCGCCATTCAATCAGCGGCGCGTGACACTCGCACGACTCGCGACAGAGGCGGACGTGGGACGACGGGGGCAGTCGCGCCGCTGGGATGCTGGGGGCATGAAGATCCGCAACACGCATCGGCGTCACCTGACCGCCACGGCAGACGAGGTGGACACCCTGCTTGGCGGCCTGGGGAGCGACACCGACGCCCTGTGGCCACGCCATCTGTGGTTTCCCATGCGCCTCGACCGGCCAGTCGCTGCTGGCGCCAAAGGCGGGCACGGCCCGGTTCGGTACCAGTGCACTGCGCGTGCCCGAGGGTGTGTGTTCTTCGAATTCGTCTCAATCCTCGGATCCTCTCGCTGGCATGGCGAACATCGTTTCGTTGTCCGTCCCCGTTCGTATGGATCTGTGCTCGTCCACGAGCTCGAGCTGGAGGTCCCGCTGTGGCAATACGTGCAATGGGTCTTGGTCGTGGGCCCGCTTCACGATGCTGTGCTCGAAGACCTCCTCGACCGGGCCGAAGGCGTGGCCACAGCCCGCTGGTCCCTCTGGGTCCGTCTGTTGAGGCGTGCCCTGCCCGCCGTGCGCGCAGAGCGCCGAGTCAACCCCTGACCATGCGGGAGTGAGTCGCAGTCGTCGGCAGTGGCCTTGCTGTCGAGCATGAGGCGGGAACGCGCCGGTGCCCTGGATCAGGAGGGATGGTTTCGGATCCGAGGTCTGGCAGGCAGATCGACCCAGTGGGGGAGCCGGGGGTGAAGCCTGCCGCTGGTCTGGTCGCTTGCGGCCTGGTGCTCCTGCTAGGAGGCGAGGTGGTCGGTCCGGCGCTGATAGCCCTGGGCGTGCAGGACGGGATGACAGAGGATGTACGCGGGTGGGTAACGATCAGTTTGCTATCCATCGTTGGTGCCGGGTGCCTTTGCCTTGGACTCTTCTGAGTGGTCGCCAAAGTTGACGAACTGTGCGACCGCCAGGTCGGTGAGGCCGACCTGGGCGACCGGTCCGATCACCACCTGGCTCGCGGGCGCGTTCGTCGTGCTGTTCGACCTCGGCCTGACGACCCCTTGGGACGCGCTCCTCGCCGCGCCTGAGGACGGTTTGATCACGAGCCCGGGGCGTGCCCTACGACGTGCAACTACTACACTGTGTCGTGGTGACTATTTTGTCGCCCACATTCGAAGAGAGTAGAGGTCACCCATGTCCGCGACCCGCACCGAGCACGACCTGCTGGGCACCATAGAGGTGCCGAAGGACGCGTACTACGGCATCCATACGGTGCGAGCGGTGCGGAACTTCCCGATCTCGGGGGCGACCATCAGCGACGTGCCGCAGATGATCCGGGGCATGGTGACGGTCAAGAAGGCGGCCGCGGTCGCCAATGCCGCCCTCGGTGCCGTGGACGCCCGGATCGCCGACGCGATCGTCTGGGCGTGCGACCAGGTGCTGCAGGAGGGTCGCTGCCTCGACCAGTTCCCCATCGACGTCTTCCAGGGCGGGGCCGGGACGTCGGTCAACATGAACACCAACGAGGTCCTCGCCAACCTCGCCCTCGAGCACCTGGGGGAGGAGAAGGGCCGCTACGACATCGTCAACCCCAACGACCACGTCAACCGCAGCCAATCCACGAATGACGCCTACCCCTGCGGCTTCCGCCTCGCTGTCGACTCGCTCCTCGGTGAGCTGGAGGGGTCCCTCACCGCGTTGGAGAGCGCCTTCGCCACCAAGGGGCAAGAGTTCTCGCACGTGCTGAAGATGGGCCGCACCCAGCTCCAGGACGCTGTGCCGATGACGCTCGGCCAGGAGTTCACCGCCTTCGCGGTGACCTTGGGGGAGGAGCAGCGCCACCTGGAGACCGCCCGCGGCCTGCTGCTCGAGATGAACCTGGGTGCCACCGCGATCGGCACCGGGATCAACACCCCGCCCGGGTATGCCGCGCTGGCCGTCGGCCATCTCTCCTCCTTCAGCGGACGACCCTGCGTGCCGGCGCCCAACCTCATCGAGGCCACCAGCGACACGGGTGCCTACGTGATGACGCACGCGGCGCTGAAGCGGGTCGCGGTCAAGCTGTCCAAGATCTGCAACGACCTGCGGCTGCTCTCGTCGGGGCCGCGGGCCGGGTTGAACGAGATCAACCTGCCGGAGCGGCAGGCCGGCTCCTCGATCATGCCGGCCAAGGTCAACCCGGTCATCCCCGAGGTCGTCAACCAGGTGTGCTTCAAGGTCTTCGGCAACGACGTGTGTGTCGGGTGGGGCGCGGAGGCTGGGCAGCTCCAGCTCAACGTCATGGAGCCCGTCATCGCGCAGGCACTCTTCGAGTCGATCACCCTGCTGCGCAACGCCTGCGATGTTCTACGGCAGGGCTGCGTGGAGGGCATCACGGCCAACGAGGACGTCTGCCTGGCCTACGTCACGAACTCGATCGGGATCATCACGTACCTCAACGACTACATCGGCCACGCGGCCGGTGACGAGATCGGGAAGGAGGCCGCCCGGACGGGTCGCGGCGTGCGCGAGCTGGTCCTGGAGCGTGGCCTGATGGATGCCGAGCAGCTCGACCAGGTCCTGTCCATCCAGAACCTCATGCAGCCACTGACCGTCGCCCAGATCGATGACTCGGAAGCGGCGCGATGATCTGGCTGCACCTTCTGGTCGTCCTCGGCGCCATCTTCCTGGGAGCCCGCCTGGGTGGGATCGCCATCGGCTTCGCCGGCGGACTGGGGGTGCTGGTCCTCGCGGCTCTCGGGGTGACACCGGGCGACATGCCGCTGGACGTCATCTCGATCATCATGTCGGTGATCTGCGCCATCGCGGCGATGCAGATGGCTGGCGGCATGGACTACCTCGTCGGCCTCGCCGAGAAGATCCTGCGCCGCAACCCCAAGCACCTCACCTTCCTGGCCCCGGTCATCACCTACCTGATGACCTTCATGGCCGGCACAGGGCACACCGCCTTCTCCACCATGCCGGTCATCACCGAGGTGGCCAAGGAGAACAACATCCGACCCAGCCGCCCGCTGTCGGTCGCCGTCGTCGCCTCACAGATCGCCATCACGGCCTCACCGATCTCCGCGGCCGTCGTCTTCTTCGCCTCCGTGCTGGAACCGGAAGGGGTCGGGTACCTCGAGCTCCTGGCGATCGCCATACCCTCCACCTTCTTGGCCTGCATGCTGACCGCCGGCGTGATGATGGCCATCGACCGGATGAACCCGCACAGTGCTCTCGAGCACGACCCCGTCTACCAGGAGCGGTTGGCCCGCGGCGCGGTCCGACTGCGCGGGGAGCAGGTCACGCAGCTGCGCAGCGGGGCCCGGACGTCGGTGCTGATTTTCCTGGTCGGCCTGCTGGCAGTGATGTCGTACGCGACGGCAATCTCAGACAAGGTCGGCCTCGTCACCGAGCCGGTGATGGGCCGCGACCAGGCGATCATCGCCTTCATGTTGACGATTGCTGCCGCGATCGTGGTCTTGTGCAAGGTGCACCCCAGCGACATCCTGGGCGCCCCCACCTTCAAGTCCGGTATGAGCGCCAGCATCTGCGTGCTCGGCGTTGCCTGGCTCGGCACCACTTTCGTCACCGCTCACCGGGAGACGATCGAGGGCTTCGCAGGCGGCGTGCTTCAGGACCAGCCGTGGATGCTCGCGGTGGTGCTCTTCTTCGCCGCCGCCCTGCTCTACTCGCAGGCGGCAACCGCCAAGGCGCTCATGCCCACCGCACTGCTGCTCGGCGTCGCCCCCGCCGCAGCAGTGGCCGCCTTCCCAGCGGTCTCGGCACTCTTCGTGCTCCCGACCTACCCGACCCTGCTGGCGGCGGTAGAGATGGATGACACAGGCAGCACCCGGATCGGCAAGTACGTCTTCAACCACCCCTTCTTGCTCCCGGGCGTGCTGGCGATCACCTTCGCGGTGATCCTGGGGTTCCTCATCGGCGGCGTCGTGCTTTGAGGTGATGGCGACTCGTCGCCACAGGCGTGCTGCCCAGGACTGCATTGTCGCTGGGATGGCCTGCGCAGGGGCTGGGGTGCTCCTGCGCAGGCCCGGTGCTGTTCGGGTGCGCGGTGCCCCGCCCCTCTTGACACGCGCAGATGTGGACGCTTTAATCGCTCGCAATCGATTGCAGCGCGGCGAAAGAGTGAATCGTGGTTCAGCAGCAGACGGTCGTCGGGGTCGCTCAGGTGGGGGGAGTCCAGCCGGCCGAGAGCCGGACGAGTGTCGTGGGCCGGCTCCTTGTCCTTCTTGAGCGGGCAGCCTCCCGCGGGTGCCGGCTCGTAGTCTTTCCCGAGCTCACCCTCACGACTTTCTTCCCGCGCTACTGGCTGCCCCGGCTCGATGACGCGGACGGTTTCTACGAGCGGGAGATGCCGAGCCCAGAGACTGCGCCGCTTTTCGACCGAGCGCGGGAGCTCGGCGTTGGCTTCGTCCTGGGGTATGCCGAGATGACCCCGGCGGGCCGTCGGTTCAACACCGTGATCGCGGTCGACACCGATGGGAGCATCGCGGGGTACTACCGCAAGGTCCACTTGCCCGGTCACGTGGAGGAGCGTCAACTCGCCCACCAGCACTTGGAGAAGTACTACTTCGAGGTGGGCGAAGAGGGGTTCCCCGTGGTGGAGCTGGCCGGTCTCAAGGTGGGGCTGGCGACGTGCAATGACCGACGGTGGGCCGAAACCTACCGGGTGCTGGCCCTGCAAGGTGCCGACCTCGTCGCCATCGGCTACAACACCCCCGTCGGCGGCGTCCCGGGCATGGCGCCGGAGCCGCACCGGATGATGGAGGAGCACCTGCTGTCCGTGCGGGCCGGCGCCTACCAGAACTCGCTCTGGGTGCTGGCCGCGGGCAAGTCCGGCTTTGAGGACGGGCAGCGTCTCATTGGCGGGTCCTGCGTGGTGACGCCTGGCGGTGACGTGGTGTCGGTCGCAGCCGGTGACGGGGACGAGCTAGTCGTCGGCACCTACGACCCCCGGGTCGCCGAGCCCTACCGCGCCGAGCTATTCAACTTCGCGCTGCACCGGCGACCTGAGCACTACGGCCTGATCGTCGAGCGCACCGGCCACGGAGAACCAGTCGTCGAGACGCTGGCGGGACGCTCATGAGCGCCACCTCGGTCGCCCTCGTCGGCGGCACCGTCGTGGACGGTACGGGCGCGCCCGCCCGCCCGGCCGACGTCCTCGTGCGGGACGGCCGCGTAGCCGACGTGCTCCCACCGGGCCAGGTGATGCCCGATGACGCCGTCCGGCTGGACTGCTCTGGCCAGGTGGTGGCTCCCGGTTTCATCGACACCCACTCCCACGCAGACAACGCCCCGTTCCTGGCCGAGGACGACGTCTCGAAGATCGAGCAAGGCGTCACGACGGAGGTCACCGGCAACTGCGGCTTCAGCCTCGCGCCCCTGGAGAGCGTCCATCGGGACGCGGCGCAGACCCTGCTCAACAGGATCTTCCCGCCCACGGAGCTCGACTGGACCGGCATGGGGGAGATGCTGCAGCGGGCCGACGCGGGCGGCCGCATCACCCACCAGGCCGCGCTGGTCGGGCACAACATTGTGCGCATCGCGGCGATGGGCGCAGACGGTCGGCCGGCCGAACGCCCCGAGCTGCGCCGAATGGTGCAGCTGCTCGAGACCGCCCTGGAGGACGGCGCCTTTGGCTTGTCCAGCGGGCTCATCTACCCGCCCGGCCTGTTCTCCGCCCCGACCGAGCTCGGCGTGCTCACCCAGGTGCTCGGGCAGGACCGCGTGTATGCCACGCACATGCGCAGCGAGACGACGCGCGTGCTGGACAGCATCGAGGAGTCACTCACCGCCGCAGCTTCACGGTGCCGGCTGCACGTCTCCCACCTCAAGATCGCCGACCGCGAGCAGTGGGGCCGGATGCCCGATGCCCTGACCGCTCTGGAACGTGCCCGCGCCCGCGGGGAGCTCGTGAGCCAGGACGCCTACCCCTATACGGCTGGCAGCACCATGCTGACCGCGGCGCTGCCGCCCTGGTTCCACGACGGCGGCGGACCCGCGGTGCTGGCCCGGCTTGCCTCGCCGGATGCCCGTCGCCGGGCCGAGCGCGACATCGAGCACGACAGGTCCTACGAGAACATGGTCGCCGCGACGGGCTGGGACAAGATCATCGTCTCGAGCACCCGCTCCCACCGCTACGAGGGCCGCTCACTGGCAGCCATCGCGGAGCATCTGGGCTGCTCACCGTTCGCCGCGCTGGCCCAGATCCTCCTGGAGGAGGAGTTGCAGGCGACAATGGTGATGCACATGATGCGCGAGGACGATGTGCGCACGGTGCTCGCCGACCCCATGACCACCATCGGCTCCGACGGCCTTCCCCCCGGCACCGGCGGCCGTCCGCACCCGCGGACGTTCGGCACCTTCCCCCGGGTGCTCGGCCACTACGTTCGGCAGGAGCGGCTTCTCACCCTCGAGGAGGCCGTCCGCAGGATGTCGTCCCTACCCGCCGACATCTTCGGGCTGCAGGACCGCGGCCGGGTGCGGCGCGGCGCGATGGCCGACCTCGTCACGTTCGACGCCGAGGCGGTGACGGACCGAGCCACCTATGAGGATCCCACCGCCCGTCCTGCAGGCATGGGTCTCGTCCTCCAGGAGGGGCAGGTGGTCGTGCGTGACGGGCGGTGGCTCGGGGCCCGACGTGGCAGAAGGCTGGTCGCCGCGTGATCCCGATCCTGGCGCCCGACGTCCCCACTCCGTCCTTGGTCGTGGACGTTGACGTCCTGCGCCGCAACATCGCCTCCCTGCACCGCCGTCTCTCCGAGCTCGGGATACGCGTGCGGCCGCACGTCAAGACGCACAAGTCATTGCAGGTTGGGCGCGAGCAACTGGCGGCCGGGGCCAGCGGGCTCACCGTCGCCACTGTCGGAGAGGCGGAGGTCTTCGCCACCGTGTGCGACGACCTGTTCGTCGCCTATCCGCTCTGGCCCGACGCGGCCCAGCTGGCCTCGCTATCGCGGCTGAGTGACGCGGGCAGGATCGCGATCGGCACCGACTCCGTGGAGGCCGTCCAGCACCTCGCCGCCACGCTGGACCGCCGGGTCGAACTCATGATCGAGGTCGACTCCGGCCACCACCGCAGCGGTTCACGGCCGGATGACGTCGGTCGCATCGCCGAGCTCGCGGTGCGCCATGGGTTGACGGTCCGTGGCGTCTTCACCTTTCCCGGGCACAGTTACGCCCCCGGCGGCGGGCAGGTCGCGGCCCAGGATGAGGCGGATGCGTTGCGGGCTGCGGCCACGTCGTTGCGGGCCGCGACTGGGCAGGACGGGGTCGAGGTGAGCGGCGGTTCTACCCCGTCGGTCGGCTCAACGCACTCCTCGGTGGTGACCGAGGCCCGCCCGGGCGTCTACGTCTTCAACGACGCCCAGCAGTGGGAACTCGGGACCGTGGACCCCTCCGAGGTGGCGCTCACCGCATACGCCCGTGTGGTCAGCCGCCGGGCAGGGTATGCCGTGCTTGACGCGGGCAGCAAGGTGCTGGGGTCAGACCGCGCGCCCTACGCGACCGGTTTTGGCCGACTGCTCGACCACGCGGCCGCCCGAGTGGTGCAGCTCAGCGAGCACCACGCCGTCATCGCCCTGCCTGACGGTGCCGACCTGTCCCACGGCGAGGTGGTCCGGGTCGTCCCCAACCACGTCTGCACCGCGGTCAACCTCGTCGACCAACTCCTGCCCGTCACGGACGGCAGGCAGTTGTCTCCCTGGCCGGTCGACGCCCGGGGCCGGAACCGATAGTCCCAGGAAGGATCATGATGTCCAGTCATTCTGCCTCGTCCTCCGCCACGGCGGAGGACTTCGAGGAGGATCCGCGCTACCGGATCTCCCAGCGCGAGGCGCTGATGTGCCTGACCTACTGGGTGGTCTACACCGCCTGCTCCGTCACCGTTGCCTGGCTCCTGGGCAACCGTGACTCCTCCGAGATCGGCTTCGTCCTCGGTTTTCCCGACTGGTTCTTCTGGTCGGCTATCGGCGTGACGGCCGTCTTCGCCACGGTCGTGCCCTACCTGATGGTGCGGCTGGCCTTCACCGACGTTGACCTGGAGCCGCGACCGCGCTACGGGCACGGTTCTGAAACAGAGGTTCCCTCATGAGGTGGGACGTCGCCATACCCATCCTGTTCCTCTTCGCGGCGATGGTCCCGATCGCCTACTACGCCTACACCCGAAACCGGGCCGGCGAGGACAAGACCAGCGGCTACTACCTGGGCGGTCGAAGCCTGGGCCCTTGGGTCCTGATCTTCACCGTGTTGGCCTCAGCCGCCAGCGCCGGCACATTCATCGGGACGTCGGGGCTCGCCTACGCGGAGGGTTACGGCTGGGTGTGGGGTGCCATGATGCAAGTGCCGGCAGGCATCCTCGCCCTTGGCCTGGTCGGCAAGAAGTACGCGATCGTCGCCCGCAAGCTGCGCATGATCACCTTCACCGACTTCTTCAAGGAGCGGTACGAGAGTGGTGCGGTCACCTTCCTGACCGCCACGTGCATGGTGATCTTCCTGGTGGCTTATATGGTCGCGCAGTTCGTCGGTGGCGCCCGGGTGCTGGAGTCCATCACCGGCATCGACTATTGGATTCTGGTCGTGGTATTCGCCGGGGTGGTTGCTCTCTACACCGCATTCGGTGGCTTCCTGGCGGCGGCGTTTACCGACGCGGCGCAGGGCATCGTCATGCTGCTGGGCGGTGTGGCGCTGTGGGTCGTCGTGCTCACCGCGGTCGGCGGGATGACCGAGGTCGAGGCCGGCCAGCGCGAGCTCGACCCTGAGCTCCTCGTGCTGCCCGGTTCCAGCGGTTTCGATCTGCCGATGATGATCTCTTATGCAGTGATGTTCGGCCTGCTGCTGGCGGCGCTGCCGCACGTGGCGGTCCGGGCGATGTCTTATCGCGACTCCGCGGCCCTGCACAAGGCGCTGTGGGTCGGTCCGGCGATCATGGCAATTTTCACCCTCGGGTTTGGTGCGATGGGTTTGATCGGCCGCCTGCTCTATCCGGATGCGGACCTGGCTGACTTGGTGCTGCCCACTCTCATCATTGAGCATCTGCCCGGACCCCTCGCAGGGGCCATGCTCGCGGCGCCGCTGGCTGCCGTGATGTCCACCGTCGACTCGATGATTCTGGTGGTCTCTGCGGCGATTGTCCGGGACTTGTGGGGCGGTTTCGTCAACCCCCGCATGACAGACCAGATGCAGTCCCGGGCTGGCACGTGGGCGAGTCTGGGGATTGGTGCGCTGGTGTTGGTGCTGGCCCTGCGTCCGCCCGACTTCCTCCAGCACGTCATCAACTTCGCCATCGGTGGGCTGGAGGCGGGCCTGTTCGTACCCCTCGTCCTCGGCCTGTACTGGAAGCGCGGCAATGCCCTCGGAGCGATGCTGTCCCTCCTGGGCGGCATGACCTACTATCTGCTCGCGGCGAACTTCGTGCCCGCTCTTGCCCTCGGAATGATGCCGGTCCTGATGGCCACCGTCTGCTCCGTGGTGCTCTACCTGCTGGCCGGCTACCTCGGGCCCCGCCCGAGCCGCCGGGTCTTGGTCAAGTTCTGGGGAACGCAGGACGCCATCGACGAGCTGTCTGCCAGGGAGCGCCAGCCCGTCGGCTGAGCGGACGGCGCTACGGTTTGTCATGAGCGACGAAGACCCCCCGACGCTGGCCACGTTGGCCCGGAGTCTGGGGGTGCACCCCTCGACGGCCTCCCGGGCGTTGAGCCCGGACCCGCACGTCCGCGCCACCGTCGCGGCGGCGACCGCGGTGCGCGTCCGAGAGGCCGCCGAGCGGATGGGCTACCTGCCGAACCGGGTGGGCGCGTCCCTGCGGACGGGACGCTCTCGCTCCCTGGGGGTCCTCGTGCCCCATACCTCTGAGTTCGTGGTCGGCTCGATCTATGAGGGTCTGGACACCGCGGCGGTCGAGAGGGGATACATGACCTTCGTCGCAAACACCTTCGACGACCCTGCGGTCCGCACCGCGAGGATGGCGCACATGCGTCAGTGGGGCGTGGACGCGATCCTCTACGCGGACGCGCGCCATGGGATCGAGGACCTGCCGAGGTTCGCCGGGACCCCCTGCATCCCGATCGTCCGCTGGGGCGCGACACCTCACCGCCTGCACCCGGATGACGAGGAGGGCGGCCGGCTCGTGGCCCGCCACCTCGTGGACCGAGGGTATCTGGACGCTGCGGTGATCACCGGCCCAGAGCACGCCAGCACCACTCGTGACCGGGTAGCGGGATTCCTCCAGGAGTACCGCCGCCTCGGCGGCCATGTCGACGACGACCTCGTGCTGGCGTCCACATTCGAGGTGAGCAGCGGACGGCAGGCCGCAGTCTCGATCCTGGAGCGGCGGCTGCCGGCGGCGATCGTCACCGGGCACGACCTGATCGCTCTGGGCGTCTACGGCATCGCCCGGGAGCGAGGCCTGGAGATCGGTGCCGATCTCGGCGTCGTCGGTTATAACGATCTCGAGTTGTCAGCGCATCTGTCTGTGCCCCTGACGTCCGTATCGTGGGACTTCCAGGCGCTGGGGCGCGCGATTGCGATCGAGACGATCGCGTGGCTGGAGGGTCGAGAGGAGCGGGTGGAGATCCCGGTGCCCCGGCTCATGGCCCGAGCCTCGACGTGCGGAGGAGAGGATGAAAGATGACCCTGCCGCTGGCCCCCGAGGCCGCCGCACTCCTGGCGAGCGCGCCGCCGCGTCCAGAGCGGCATACCCAGTCGGTCGAGGACAACCGCCGCAGCCTCCGGGAAGCGGCGAGGCTCTTCGCCCCGGGGCCGGAGCTGCCAGAGGTTCGCGATTGCGCCCTCGCGACGCCGGTAGGAGACATCCCTGCGCGGATCTACCGTTCAGGCCCGGGCGTCAGTGCCGCCCTGGTGTATTTCCACGGCGGTGGGTGGGCGCTCGGCGACCTCGACACCCACGACTCGATCTGCCGCAACCTCGCCCATGACACCGTCTGCACGGTGATCTCGGTGGACTATCGGCAACCGCCCGAGCACCGGTTCCCAGTCGCGCTCCAGGACGCCGTGGCCGCGGTGGCGGCGGTGGCAGAGCAAGCACCGCAGCTTCAGGTGGACCGGCGGCGACTGGCGGTGGGAGGGGACAGCGCCGGCGGAAGCCTGGCAGCGGCGGCCGCGCAGCAACTTGCTGCCGAGGTGGAGCTCGCCCACCAGTTGCTGCTGATCCCGGCCCTCGACGCGCGCCTGGCCCGGTGGCCCAGCTACGAGGAGTTCGCCAGCGGCACGCCCTTGAGCCGACGTGACATGGAGTGGTACTACGAGCAGTACTGCCCCGAGCCAGCCCTCGACGACCCCCGCCTCTCGCCGCTCGCAGCGCGGGACCTAGCCGGACTGCCGCCCGCAACGATCGTCACCGCGGAATGCGACCCGTTGCGCGACGAGGGCGAGGCTTACGCGGACCTGCTGTCCCGGGCACAGGTGCCCGTCGAGCTGCGCCGGTATAAGGGTATGTTTCATCCCTTCGTCCTCTACGGGGCCCGGCTCGACGCCGCCCGCGACGCCCAGCGTTATGCCGCCTCTCGGCTTCGGAAAGCGTTCGAGGAGGCTGTGTCCGACGGTCCTCGACGAGGGGCCGGCTGGTCCAGACCGTGAGCTGGCGCCTGCGGAACTGGCCGCCCTTGGGGTGCCTTGCCGGCTGCTCGACCGATCACTCGCTGTCTTCTCCCTGGTCCTGGGGACTACGAACCAAGAAGTACATGCCGATCACGGTGAGGAGACCGGATCCTACTGCGGCAGCGATCGCGCCGCCCTCACCCACCAAGTCCTCCAGGAAGACCCGTGCCTCTGAGTCGGGGTCGACCATGGCTATGACGACGAAGGCCCCCACCACCAGTGTGGCCAAGACCTTGCCCGACATTTGGTGCCATCGGGATTGGCCCTTCTTTCCTAGCGACTCACCTGCCTTGGCCATCTGCTTGGCACGCAGCACTCGCAGGGCTCCCACACTTCGCAGCACGCGGAACAGCTGAAGGGGCCCGATGCTGAAGACGACTGCCAGGACCCCCGCGCCTGTCAGCCCGACGAGCCACCAGTTGCGGCGGAGCCAGCCGATCTTCTGGGGCGAGACGAGAAACAGCACGGCGGTCTCGAAAACCAGCACCGCCGTGACGAGCCACAGGCCTATGTGCCCGATCATCTCGAAGGGCTCGTCCAAGAGGGTCAAGAAGACTGCGGGCACCGAAACGATCGCAGCGATCAGCACCGGCCAGGCCAACCGGTTCTCCCACCGCTCCTGGACCTCGTTGAGTTCTTCTTCGCTCCCTCTTCCCAAGGCAGTTTCCTTGAGGTCCCTGGCCTCCGCAGGCGCCTGGTCGGTGAGTTCTCCGGAGCGGGAGGAACGTGAGGCGTCGTCAGGCCCTTGCGAAGAGCGGGGGGTGGTCACGACGTCACGATAACGGCACCACCAATCGGCCAGGTCGCGCCCAACCGCCTGCTCTTCCCCGTGGCGGTCTCCAGAGCATCGTTTCTCCGGGGTGTGCCCGGACGCAGGCCGCCGGGTGGCGAGCATCGCTCACCCCCCGGTGGGGCATGCGGAAATCAGCGACGCTTGGGGTAGGGGTACTTCACCACCGAGCCACTCTCCCCGAAGACACCCGTCGTGGCATACAGCCAGGGCCCGTTCACGGCTACGTCGGCGGGGAATTCGGCCTCGAACACGGTGCGCACGCGACCCTTGTCCTTGATAACCGAGACCTTGTTGCCGAAGAGCTCGGCCACGAAGAGCCGCCCGTTGGGGGCGATGGCCAGCCCGGTCGCGCCGTGCATCCCGTCGGCGACCACCTTGGTCGAGCCGGACTTGGCGTTGACCCGGTAGACCTTGCTCAACGGCAGGATCTCTCCGGCCTGGCCTTGAAGCGTCGGGACGTAGAGGTAGCCCTTGTGCCCGATCTGCACGTCCGTCGGCACCGACTCGGGGTGAACGTCTTGCCCACCACGCAATCGGGGACGTCGGTGTTCATCTCGATGCCGGTGTCCGCGACGAATCCCTCTAGCCGCGCCTGGTAGCCCTCCTCCAGCTCGGCGGTGAACTGCACAGTGGAGGCCGGCAGCACGGCGACCGCGGAGATGTCGCCTTGGCGGTTCATCTTCAGGATCGCGTTCGCCGCCGCGTCCGCGACGTAGATGGTGCCGTCCTCGGCCACGGTCAACTGGTAGGCGTTGGACTCGACGATCCCGGTGTACTCCTGGAGGAACGGCGTGCCCTGCAGTTCCTCCGGGAAGGCCGCCTCGAACTCCGCCAGCTGTGCGGCGCAACTGCCCCGCAGCCCGACGAAGCCGTAGCGGGTGCCGGCGTCGGGGTTGTTGGTCATCTCGTGCTCCCAGAAGTTGCCGCTGACGACCGAGCGCTCGCCGCGCTTGTCGATCTTGACGACGTGGCTCGCCGGCATCTCGCCGCCGAAGTCCGCCTCGAGGTGGTAGGTCGCGCCCCGGTGGTGGGCGACCCCGCCGAGAGACTGGGTCTCTGGGTTGGTGAGCGAGGTGACCGTCTCCACCCCGCCCCGCTGGGTGATCTTCGACAGTACGCCCATGAAGTTCTGCGTGACGTAGAGGTCTTTGCCCTTGCCCACGTCGAGCGAGAGGGGACCGACAAGACCCGAGGCGATGACCTCTGGGTCCTGGGATCGAGCCTGGGCCGGAGCCGCGGCCAGGGTGACGACGAGAGCCAGACTGCTGGCTCCCCCCCCGGTGGGTGTCTACGCTTTTCGGCGGCTCTCAAGACCGCTTTAAGGGCGCCCCATGCAGGCTTGCCCGGGGGTCAGCCGTGACTGCCCTCTTCCACCCCGGTCACGGTGGTGAGCAGGAAGACGCTGTCCTCCATTGCCATGACGCCGTGACGCTCCTTGGTCAGCTGGTCCAGCTGCCCTTGGGAGAGACGAGCGCTGGATCCCGAGTCGGTGGTGACCTCGATCGCGCCCCGCAGCACCTGGATCGTGGCCGCCGGTGGTGCGTTGTGGTCCGAGAGCCGGGAGCCGGATGTCAGGGCGATGACCGTCTGGCGCAGGTGGCCGTCCAGGACCAGCAGCTCGGCATGCCTGCCGTGCTCGCTCTGCAGCGCGGTCTGCAGGATGGTGTCGGCGGCGGCGCTCAGGTCGTGCGGTGCGGTGGGCGAGGTCATACCAGCACCCTAGCGACGACAGCGGTGAACTACCCGGTGACAACCCTCCGGAGCCATCACCCGACGCAGAAGGCTGGGGCAGCGAGAGCCGCTCGCGGAAGGAGCCGTGGCCAAGGGCTCCTTCCGCGGGTCTCATCGCTCTGTCCTACCAGCCGCCTTCTTGAGGGCGCGGCACGGCATACCCGTCAGGGGCGCACCTGTGCCCACCGGGCGGGGAGCTTCACTCCTTGTGCAACTTGTCCTGCACGGCGCTGGCCATCTTCTCCACGCGGTTCGGCACGTCGGTCGTGCCGAACAGTCGCGAGTCGGGGCGGGTGGGCGGCGGCATGGGTGCAGAGGTGGTCGGGCCCTCGTGGTAGCTGAACTCGCCGTTGCCGTCCGGGGTCGGCCCGGAGGCCCAGGGACCGTCACCGGCCGCGGCGCCGTCGGAGAAGTTGAGGTACTGGTAGGACACCTCCGTCACCTCCTTCTTCTGCGGGAAGTTGCTCGGGACCGGCAGCTGCTCCAGGCCGTCCTCCTTGAGCTGTTCGATCGCGCGCAGCCACTGGTTCTGGTGCATGGTGTCGCGCGCCAGCAGGAAGGCGAGCAGGTCGCGCACGCCTGAGTCGTCGGTCATGTGGTAGAGCCGGGCCACTTGCACGCGGCCCTGCATCTCGGCGTTGGCGTTGGCGTGGAAGTCCGCCATCAGGTTGCCGCTGGCGGTGATGTAGGCACCGCTCCAGGGGTTGCCGTTGCTGTCCACCGGGCGGGCGCCGGCGCCAGCCACGATGGCGTGCTGCACGTCCATGCCACCCATCACCGCGGCCACGGTCGGGTCGGCTTGGACGGCATCCTTGGTGATGCCGAGCGGGGCGTCCTCGAGCAGCTGGGCGATCATCGTCGCCAGCATCTCGACGTGCCCCATCTCCTCCGCGCCGATGCCAAAGAGCATGTCGCGGTACTTGCCGGGCAGGTGGCTGTTCCACGACTGGAAGCCGTACTGCATCGCGACGGTGATCTCGCCGTACTGCCCGCCGAGCACCTCCTGCAGCTTGCGGGCGAAGACGGCGTCGGGCTTGTCCGGGGTGGCCTTGAACTGCAGCTCTTGGCGATGGAAGAACATGCCGGGGACTCCTTGAGACGGAAGGGGGACAGCGCGCCGGGAGACTCCTCGCGCCGACGGTGACCATGACGATCCCGTCCTCTGAAAGTAGGAGCCCCGACCCGTTCCGGCAACGTGAAACGATGACCCATCGTTGGCCGTGCGCGGCAGGCGCGAGCCTCATACGGTGCTGTGATGGTCCGTACACGCCCGGTCGGTGTCGACCCGCGCCGGTCCCTCCTGGTGGGAGCGGTCATCGGAGTCGCCGTGATGGCGGCCGTGGACGAGATCGTCTTCCACCAGATGCTGGCCTGGCACCACTTCTACGACCGGTCCACCACGCGGGTCGGCCTGCTCTCCGACGGGCTGCTGCACGCCTTTGAGCTGCTCCTGCTCGTCGCCGGCTTCTTCCTGCTCGCCGACCTGCGCCGGCGCGACGCGCTGCAGACCCGCAAGGCGTGGGCGGGTTTCCTCCTCGGCGCCGGCGGGTTCCAGTTGTTCGACGGGGTGGTCGTCCACAAGGTCCTCCGGCTGCACCAGATCCGTGCTGACGTCGTCGACCTGCTCGTCTACGACGCGACCTGGATCGGCTCGGCCATCCTCCTGCTGGCCGCAGGTGCCGCCGTGGCACTCACCGGCGGCCGGCGTCCACGGACCCCCGCCACCTCTTCCTGACCGGTCGTGGAGATCGTCGACCTCGCCGCCGAGGTGCGGGTGCTGCTCCTGATGATCCTGGTAGGGATCGCGTATCTGGGTATGGCCCGCCGGTGGGCTCAGCGCAGGGGCAGGGCGTGGAGCCGGTGGCGCACCGCCTCTTGGATGACCGGCCTGGTCGTGCTTGCGGCGGGGCTCTCGCCCGCCCTGTCCGCGTTGGCCCACCACGACCCCGTCGCGCACATGGTCCAGCACCTGCTGGTGGGGATGTACGCCCCCCTCGGCCTGATCCTGGCGGCACCAGTGACCCTCGTCCTGGGCGCCACGAAGACCCGGACAGCCCAGCGGGTGACCGGCCTGCTGCGCACCCGGCCAGTCCACCTGCTCAGCCACCCGGCCACGGCGACCGTTCTGTCGGCCGGTGGCCTGTGGGTGCTCTACGGCACCCCGCTGTACGCCTTGACCGCCGAGAATACGGTCGTGCACCACCTCGTCCTCGTGCACCTGGTGGCTGCCGGCGCCCTGTTCACCTGGGCGGTGGCCGGGCCCGACCCCGCGCCGAGACGGCCGGGCCTGCCGGTCCGGCTGGGCGCCCTGCTCGCCTCGGCCGCCAGCCACGCCGTGCTGGCCAAGCTGCTCTATGCCCGCGCCGGGCACTGGCCACCCGGCGGGCACGGCCCGGTCGACCGGGCCGAGGCTGCCGCGATGCTCATGTACTACGGCGGCGACGTGGCCGAGCTGCTGCTGGCCACCGTGGTGCTGGCCGGGTGGTATGCACGCTCGGCGCCACGCATGCGACACGCCGGGCCGGGCCGGACCGGCCGCGGCTCCGGCGGCGGGATGAACCGGCGCGGTGGTGCGAGGATGGGTGGGCAGGTGAGGCTGGCGAGCGGGCCCGACGGGGCAGACCTACGATGACGCGATGACTCGAAGTGCTGACTTGGCCGAACAGATCGCCGACCTCGCGAGCTCCAAAGGACTCTGGATCGCCGCCGCGGAATCGCTGACCGGCGGGGCCGTCTCCTCGGCGCTCGCCGCCGCATCCGGGGCGAGCGACTGGTACCACGGCGGCGTCGTGGCCTACTCTCCTCGCATCAAGCAGCACGTCCTCGGTGTCACCCCGGGGCCCGTGGTGACCGCGCAGTGCGCGGACGAGCTGGCGGCGGGGGTCGCCCGGGTGCTGGAGTCGCAGGCTGCCGTCGCCACCACCGGTGTCGGCGGTCCCGACCCCGAGGAGGGGGAGGAGCCCGGCACGGTCTACCTCGGTGTCGTCGCGCCCGGGTATACCGACTGCCGTCGGGTGGAGCTCGAGGGCTCCCCGAACGAGGTCGTCGAGCAGGCGACCGAACAGGCGCTGGAGCTGCTGCTCCATGCGCTCAGGCAGGGGCAGGCGCAGGAGGGGGACACGCAGGCGAGCTGAGGCGCGCAGCCCAGAGGAGCCGCCGGGCCGAGCGGGTGGGCCATGATGGCGGGTATGGGCGACCCCATCCGCATCGAGGACCTGCACAAGTCGTTCGGCGAGGCCAAGGCCCTGGACGGCCTGGACCTAGGGGTCGTCGAGGGAGAGGTGCACGGGTTCCTGGGGCCCAACGGGTCGGGCAAGTCGACCACGATCCGGGTGCTGCTCGGCCTGCTCCGTCACGACTCGGGCCGGGTCAGCCTCCTCGGCGGAGACGCGTGGGCGGACGCCGCCGCGCTGCACCGGCGACTCGCCTACGTCCCGGGGGACGTGTCCCTGTGGCCCGGGCTGTCCGGGGGTGAGGTGATCGACCTGATCGGTCGGCTCCGGGGCGGGCTGGACGAGGGACGCCGTGCCCAGCTGCTCGACGACTTCGAACTGGACCCGGCCAAGAAGGGCCGCACCTACTCCAAGGGGAACAGGCAGAAGGTGGCGCTCGTCGCCGCACTGGCCTCCGACGTCGAGCTGCTCCTGCTGGACGAGCCCACCGCCGGGCTGGACCCGCTCATGGAAGAGGTCTTCCAGCATTGGATCCTCAGGGCCAAGGACGAGGGCCGCACGGTCCTGCTCAGCAGCCACATCCTGGCCGAGGTGGAGGCGCTGTGCGATCGGGTGAGCATCATCCGTGCAGGGCGAACCGTGCAGAGCGGATCCCTGGCCGACCTGCGGCACCTGACCAGCACCACGGTCATCGCCGAGACCGGCCGACCGGTCGAGGGTCTGGAGCGCCTCACCGGGGTCAGCGACTTGGAGCAGGTGGGGGACCGGGTGAGCTTCAAGGTCGACACCGACCACCTGGACGAGGCGATGCGCCTCCTGTCTGGGCTGGGGATCCGGTCCTTGCAGGCGCACCCGCCGACCCTGGAGGAGCTCTTCCTCACCCAGTACGGTGACCGGTTGCCCCCGCAGGACGACGTACCGACGGAGGGAGGGGCAGGGACCACCGCAGGGCGATGAGTAGCGCCAGCCCCATCGCCGGGACCTCGCCCATGGCCCACACCAGCGCCCCGCCGACCTGCTGGTCGGCCAGTGGGTCCTGCAGCCAGGGCAGCGCCAGCCGGGCGTAGTAGCCGGGCTCCAAGATCATCTTGCTGCTCATCAGCGCCGAGCCGAAGAAGGTGTAAAGGAGCATCGAGGGCAGCAGCAGCACCAGGCGGATGCCGTGATGCGGCCGGCGGGGCCCGGGGTCGGTGCCGATGAGCGCATTGGTGAACAGGTATCCGGCGAGCGAGAGGTAGAGCACCATGAGCAGGTGCGCCACGTCGCTGGTCAGGACCAGCCCGTGCAGCGGGGTGAGGTAGAGCAACGCCATCGAGGCGACGACGTGCACGGCGGCGACGAGCGGGGTGGCCAGCACCCGGCCCACGGTGCTGTGCAGCAGCGCGAGCAGCCACTCGCGGGGGCCGTGGGAACCGTCCCCTCGGCGGGGCAGCGCCCGCAGCGCCAGGGTGGCCGGCGCCGCCAGCGTGTACGCGATCGGCAGCACGGTCAGAAGGAGCAGGTGCTTGCTGGGCCATGTGGGCGCTGAACTGCACCGAACCGTAGACCGCCAGGCCGCCGTTGGTGGCCCAGGTAAAACCGACCACTCCGACGACGGCGCTGACCGTGCGGTGCACCGGCCAGGCGTCGCCGCGGGCCCGGAGGCGGTGCACCCAGCGCAGGTAGACGACCAGAGCGGACCCGGCCAGCAGCAGCGTGACCGGCTCGATGCGCACCTGCGTCAGGTAGGTCAGGATGCTGGGGGCCGGGGGAGCGGCATACCCGGTGAGTTCGACCACTGCCTCGGTGGCAGGCACCCCCGTCGGATGGGGCGGGTCGGTCCGGGCCAGGGCGACCGACAGGCCCATCACCGCGGCCATGAGCAGGGCCTCCCCGGCTGCCAGACGCCGAAAGGCATGCGGCTGTCCGCGCTCCAGCGGCGGCAAGGTCAGCCGCCGGTGCGCCGCCCCCACGACCCCTAGCCAGCCGAGGAGGACCACCTTGGTGACCACGATCAGCCCCCAGCCGGAGGTGAAGAGGTCGGCTGGGCCGCCGATGCGGACGATCAGGCTGACCACGCCAGAGAAGGTCAGGACGGCGTAGGACCACAGGGCAAGGGTGGAGTAGCGCGCCGTCCACGGGGCCAGCTGGTCGGCGTGGCGGCTTCGGGCCAGGATCAGGACGAGCGCGGTCAGACCCCCGACCCAGACGCAGGCGGCGCCGGTGTGCAGCCACAGACCGAGCAACGCGGTCCCGTGCCCCTGGGAGCCGCCAGCGTGCCCCAGCCCGGCCAGCTGCAGCAGCCCGAAGGCCGAGAGCAGAAGAGCGACGATGGTCTCGCCCGGGCCCCGGGCCACGAGCACGCAGACCGCGACCAGGCCGGTGGAGAGCGTGGCGACGGCCAGCGCCCGACCGCTGCTGAGGTCGAGGAAGGTCGTGAGGTGGGTCAGGAGGTCGTGGTCTGGCCAGCCACCCATCACGTCGAGGAAGGTGAGTAGCAGCTGGCCTCCCAGGAGTAGCGCCCAGGCTGCCGCGGCGCAGGTCGCCAGGTTGCGCAACCTGGCCCAGGTGGGGGCGTGGGCCCCTGTCGCCGGGACGACCGTGAGGCACAGGACGAGGGCCCCAATGGTCAATGCCGCAGCGGCCCGGGACAGGGCGGTGACGACCGGCAGGCCCCAGCGGACGACCGGCCCGGGGTCGCCCAGGACGGGCGGGGCGGTGGCCCCAGTAGCCCAGACCGCCACCAGGAGCGGGCCCAGCAGTGCCAGGACGGCGGCCCAGGCCAAGTGCCGGCGACCGCGGCCGGGCGGGGCAGGTCCAGGGGGTGAGGCGGCCGGGTCCGAGGTGACCGTGCTCACGGAGTCTGCGCCACCGGCAACGTCCCGTGCATGCCGGCCGCGAGACCGAGGCATGTCTGGCCGCTCATGTCTCATCCTCCCTGTCGGCCAGCCAGTCTTGCACCTGGCCCACCTGCGGATGCTCGGGGGCGATGTCGAGGAGGCGCGGGCACAGGAGGGATCCCTGGTGTGGATGCCCCTGCTCATCGAGCAGAAAAGCGGTCGACGCGGGCCGCCCGTGCACGCAATGCTGGTCCAGGCTGGCGCGCTCCCGGCCATGGACCGTGACCCGCCCAACCGCCAGGAGTTCCCATGACCACCGTGCCGATGATCGACGTTGAGACCCTGGCCGCGGCCGCCGACCGCGGCAGCTTCAGCGGCCTGGTCACCCTGGACGTGCCGGGTCAGCAGCCCGTGACCCACGCCTTCGGCCACGCGCACCGTGGGCTGGCGGTGCCGCATACCCGCACCACCCGCTACGCGCTGGCCAGCGGCGGCAAGACCTTCACCGCGCTCGCGGTCCTCCGGCTGGCCGAGGACGGAGCGCTGCGGCTCACCGACCCGGTGCGGCCGCTCCTGGGCGAGGACCTGCCGCTCGTCGACGACGCCGTGACGGTCGAGCAACTGCTGACGCACACCTCGGGGATGGGCGACTACCTGGACGAGTCGGCGGGCTGGGAGAGCGATGACTACGTGCTACCGGTGCCGGTGCACACGCTCATCGAGACCGAGGCCTTCGTGCCGGTGGTCGACGGTGTCGATCAGGTCTTTGCGCCGGGGCAGCGGTTCGCCTACTGCAATGGCGGCTACGTGCTGCTCGCGCTGGTCGTGGAGCGGGTGAGCGGGGAGTCCTACCACGCCTACGTCGACCGCGAGGTCTGCCGTCGCGCCGGGCTGGGCGCGACCGGCTTCCTGCGCAGCGACGAGCTGCCCGGCGACGCGGCGCTCGGGTACCTCTACGACGACGGTCTGCGCACCAACGTCCTGCACCTGCCGGTCCTCGGCAACGGGGACGGCGGCATCTACTCCACCGCTGAGGACCTGCACCGGTTCTGGGGCGCGTTGGCCGGCGGGCGGGTTGTGGGGGAGCAGATGCTGCAGGTGCTGACCACACCCCGGCACGACGTGCCCGACGAAGGCCTGCGGTATGCCGCCGGCCTGTGGCTGCACGAGGCGGCCCCGCTGTGGGTGATGGAGGGCGCCGACGCCGGCGTCTCCTTCCGCTCCACCCACGACCCGGCCACCGGCACGACCCTCAGCGTGCTCGGCAACACCTCCGATGGCGCCTGGCCGGTCATCGGCGAACTGGCGGATCTGCTCGCCAGCTGACCGGCCAGCCCGCGGAGGAGGCTCGGTAGCCGCTCAGGAGACGTCCGGTCAGCGCAGGTACGGCGAGAGCAGCTCCATCGTCGCGTCCGTCACCACGCCCGAGCCGCCCAGCAGGTAGATCGCCTGAGGGCTCTGGCGGGTCAGCGCCGCAGCGGTCGCGGAGCGCACCCGGTCGTTGGCGGTGAGGACGATCGGCACCCCATGCAGACCACCGGCGAGGGCCGCGCCGACGATGGCGTCGGGGAAGTCCTGCGCGGAGGCGACGTAGGCGGGCGTCCGGCCGGCGGGGAACTGCCCGGCGATCCTGGCCATGGTGGCATAGCGGTCGCCACCGGCCAGCCGGCGGTAGGTGCCGCTGGCGGAGTAGCCCGCCGCCTGCTCGGCCACCGCGTCGGACACCGCGGTGGAGCCGCCGAGCACGACGACCTCCTGCGCGCCCAGCCGGCTCAGCTGGTCGATGGTGGCCTGGTCGAGCCGGTCCTGGCGGGTCAGCAGCATCGGCATGCTCTCGTGCCCGGCCAGGGCCGCGCCGGCCAGTGCGTCCGGGTAGTCCTCACCGCTGGCCAGGTAGACCCGCGCCCGTCCGGCCGGATAGTAGGAGGCCACGGCGGCAGCCGTCGCGTAGCGGTTGGTGCCCCCCACACGGGTGAGGTCCCGGTTGCGGGTCAGGTTCCGCAGCTCCTGCGTCACCTTCGTGGAGACTGCTTCCGGTCCGCCGACGACGACGACGCGGGCGGGGTTGAGGCGCTGCAGCGCGGACAGGGTCGCCCCGGGGATGGTGTCAGAACGGGTGAGCAGCACCGGTGCGTCATACACACCGGCCCGAGCGGCGGCGGTCAGCGCGTCGGGGTAGTCCAGGCCGTTGACGACATAGACGACGTTGGTGTTCGTGCCCCACGCGCGGCTGGCCTGGGCCGCGGTGCCATACCGGTCATCGCCGAAGATCCGCTCCACACTGCCCCTCTGGTCGAAGGTGAAGTAGTGCGAGGACAACCCGTTGGCGTTGGCCGGCCACGGGTTAGACATCTGCAGCCCGCCGCCGGAGGCGTAGGCCCAGGTGTAGTGACCGCCCGCGGTGAAACCCTCGACCCGGGCGTCCAGCACCCGGCCGCCCCACTCGCCGTGCCCGTCCCGGCGCAGGATCTGGACCCGCTCGACGCGGTGGATGTTGTAGCGCTGCTCCAGGTTGCGCACGGGCAGCTGCGCGCTCCAGGAGCTGCGCGGGTTGTTGGCCACGGTGTCGTAGGGGTCCGGCTGGGCCACGAGGTAGCCGTGGCCTGGCCCGCCGACCGTGGTGTGCCCACCGGTGGAGGAGGAGTACATGGTGGTGGCCAGCTGGGGCACGCCGCTGCCGAAGTCGTAGGTCAGCACCTGTCCGTTCGTGGCGCCCACCGCGGCGGTCGTGTTGGCGTGCTCGTACCAGGTGACGGTGCCGTTGGCGTTGCGCGCGCCCATGCCGCGGTAGGCCTGGCAGGCGGTCGTGTCGCAGGTGTCGTAGTGCGCCGTGCCGCCCGCGCCGCGCAGCGCGTAGGACCGGGCCGCTACTGCCTGCGCCTTGAGCGCCTCGGTGTGGAAGGACACGGGCATCTCGGCCATCGTCACCGAGCGCAGGTAGTGCTGCATCGGCAGGTGGTTGACGGTCAGCAGGCTGGTCGTCCCGCGGAAGGTCGCGGTCAGCGTGCCCCGGTAGATGCGCGTCGAGCCGTTCGGTAGGTAGAGGTCGACGGAGCCCTCGGTCGGTGAGCTGAACGACACCGGGCAGGACTGCGGCATGCCCGAGGGCCAGGCGGTGCGCCACGTGCCGCCGGCGTCCAGGCCCTGCAGCGTGCACCCGGCCGCAGACGCGGTCGTGGTGCGGACCCGCCACTGGCTGTAGCCGGGCGGCAGCGGGTATGTCGTGTCGCCCGGTGTGCTGCTCACCACGAGCCCGGGGCGGTGGGCCACGCGGGTGACGCCGTCGTTGTCGATGGTGATGCCGATCCGGATGGTGCCCGTGGAACGGGTCTCCAGGTTGGTGCCCGGGTAGTAGAAGGACAGGATCTGGGCGTGCGAGAGCCCCGCCTGCCCCGCGCCGTGGGCGCCGTACTGGGACATCCCGATCCCGTGGCCGAAACCGCCGCCGGTCACCTGGTAGATGCCGTTGGCCGGCCGCGGGTAGACCTCGGCCCCCGGTTGCGGCCCGGGCAGGGTGGTGATCCCGCTCTCAACCACGGTCTGGGGCGTGCCGAACAGGTCGTCGCCCTCCGCCAGGACACCATGGCGCTGGTCCACCTCGAGGACCGGCGCGTCGTCGTCGAGGACGGGGGCCGCCTCGGGTGCGGGTTGCTGGTCGGGTGCGGGTTGCTGGTCGAGTGAGGGCGTGGGGACGGCGGTGGTGGTCGCGGCGTCCTCCCCGTCGGCGGCGACTGCCGTCGGGGTCAGGACAAGGGCGAGGGCAGTGCAGAAGGCAAGCAACGAGCGACGCATGATGATGGGCTCCTGGGACTGGGCGCGACCGGGACAGGGTCGACGGGAATAGCATGCGCTAGCAGTGACGGATGTGGCAAGGGTGGCGATGAGCTACCCAGCGGTAGTTATGGGTTCGGGTGCGCGGACCAGTTCGCGCCCGGGTCGGCCTACCCTGAGCGCATGACCGAGAATCGCGCGGAGGAGCTGGACGCGGTGATGCACAGCGTCTCGGCAGACGCTCCCGCGCCCGGTGCGGTGTGGGCGGTGGCCTGGGGACCGCGGGAGGAACGGCGGGTGGTCACCGGTTCGGCCGGCGGGCTGGAGCAGGATGCGATCCTGCGCCTGTCGTCGGTCACCAAACTGATTGCGACGGTCGCCGTGCTTGCCCTGGCCGACACCGGAATGCTCGCGCTCGACGACCCGCTCCGGCGGTGGGTGCCGGCCTGGGCGGACCGTCGGGTGCTGCGCGAGCGTCACGGGCAGCTGGCCGACACCGTGCCGGCCGAGCGGGACGTGACGGTGCGTGACCTGCTGCTCATGGGGTTCGGGCTGGGCTACGACATGACCGCCGGCGAAGACGACGAGCTTGCCGCGGCCAGTGCGCGTGAGGAGATCCTGTCCTCGTGGGTCTGCCCCGGCGTCGACCAGCGCACCTGGGTGGAACGGGCCGCCGCACTGCCCATGGCCCACCAGCCTGGGGCCGGATGGCTTTACCAGACCTCCTACGACGCCCTCACCGTCGTCCTGGAGGCCGCGTCCGGTCTCCCGGTGGCGGGCCTGCCGCGTGAGGTGGTCCTTGACCCGCTCGGGCTGGCCGAGACCACATACTCCCTGCGTGCGGACCAGCTGTCGCGCGTGCCCGCACTCTTCTTTCCCGACGAACAGGGGGGTATGCAGCTCGCCGCGCCGGAGGCGGACCGGTCCTTGCTGTCAGCCCCGAGCTTCCCCAGCCTGTCCACCGGGTTGGTGTCCACGGTCACCGACATGGTCGTCTTCGGCCAGCTCCTGCTCGACCTGGGGCTGGGGCCCTGCGGACGTGTGGTGTCGCCTGAGTCCGTGCGGGCGATGGCTACCCCGGCCCTGGGCGGAGCGGCGGGCGAGCTGGCTGGTGAGTTCTTGGACGCAGGCCTGAGCTGGGGGCTGGGCGCCGCCGTGGATGGCCAGGGCCGCTTCGGCTGGGACGGCGGGACGGGCACCTCGCTGTGGGTCGACCCGACGGCGGGGACCGCCGCAGTGCTGCTGACCCGGCATGGGATGGGCGGGGTGGCGCCGCCGGTGTATCTCACGCGGTTCTGGGAGGCGGTCCGCTCGGCGCCGTGGCCGTGAAGGTGACCGCACGGTGAACCTTGCGGGTGTCAGCACCGGTTTCGGCACCAGGGGCAATACGGTGGGGCCGTGACGAACGACGACGATCACTTTTCGCGGCCAGACGGGTCCGACGAGCCCGACAGCAGCCCCGCTGGACGCGCGGTGGCCGACCCGGTCGGTCCGAGAACGATGGATCCCGAGGAGGTGACGACCTCCTTGGAGGCGTCCGAGGGCGCCGGGCTGCGCAAGATCACGGCGTGGGCGTTCTGGGACTGGGGCAGCCAACCGTGGAACACGGTGATCACCACCTTCGTCTTCGCCGTCTACATCACCAGCGAGAGCTTCGGCTCGACCAACCACACCTCCCAGATGTTGGCGCTGTCGACGGCGATCGCGGGGTTCTTCGTCGCCGTGCTGGCCCCTGTCTTGGGGCAGAACTCCGACCGGTCCGGCCGCACGGTGCGCAACCTGCGCTGGCAGACCTGGATCCTGGCCGCCGTCGCCGCCAGCCTCTTCTTCGTCCAGCCCTCACCGGAGCACCTCATCCTGGGGCTGGTCCTGCTTGGCATCGGCTCGGTCGTCTCCGAGATCGCCGGCGTCAACTACAACGCCACCATCGAGCAGGTGGCCACCCCGACGACGGTCGGCCGGGTCTCCGGCTACGGCTGGGGCTTTGGCTACCTGGGCGGCATCGTCGCGCTACTCACGCTCTACTTCCTCTTCGTCCAGCCCGAGGTCGGTCTCTTCGGCGTCACCGGCGAGGACGGCATGGACATCCGGGTCTCGATGCTCATGTGCGGCATCTGGATCGCGGTGTTTACCATTCCCGCACTGGTCGCGCTCAAGGACCGGCCCAGGCCACGGGCGCCGCGGGTTGGCGTCATCCAGTCCTACAAGCTGCTCTTCGGGACCGTGCGACGGCTGTGGAAGACGTCACGGCACACCGTGTGGTTCCTGCTGGCCTCGGCACTTTTCCGCGACGGGTTGGCAGGGGTGTTCGCCTTCGGCGCGGTGCTGGCGGCCGGCACCTTCGGGATGAACGCCGGTGAGGTGATCATCTTCGGGGCCGCGGCTAATATCGTCGCGGGTGTCTCCACCATCCTCTTCGGCCTGGTCGATGACTGGATCGGCCCCAAGAAGGTCATCCTCATTTCGCTGTTCGCCCTGGTCGCGCTAGGCCTGGTGGTCTTCTTCCTGCACGACGGCGGCAAGACAGTCTTCTGGATCGCGGGTCTAGGCCTGACCGCCTTCGTCGGCCCCGCCCAGGCGGCCTCCCGCTCGTTCCTGGCCCGGCTGATCCCGGAGGGCAAGAGCGGGGAGATCTTCGGCCTCTACGCCACCACCGGTCGCGTCGTGTCGTTCCTCTCGCCCGCGGCCTTCGGTCTGGGCATCTGGATCGGCGCCCGGGTCACGGGGGAGGAGAACACGCAGTACTGGGGCATCCTCGGCATCGTGCTCATCCTCGCCGCCGGCGCCCTGGCGATGCTGCCGGTCAAGGAGCACACCCACCACCGGATCTGAACCGGTCGCGCACGCAGGTGCGGGAACGATGCGTCACAAGCGTGTCTGGGAGTACGGGTGTGACGCACCGTTTGCGCACGCGGTACCGCGGCGACGATCAAGGCCCGGCGCCCACCTGCGCCAGGACGAGGTCGCGGGCCTCGGCATACCGCCCCCGCACGTCTGTGCCGACCCGGCCGGACCGACCCGGCTCGACGGTCGTCAGACCGGGCATCGGCCAGCCGGCAGGCGATCGACTCGACCGGTCCCAGGGGTATGCCGTGCGCCGGCCCGGCTCCCGTGCCCCCGACCTCCGCGGGGCCCAGCACCCGGGGGGAGCAGGACGTCGTGGCCCAAGACTCCCCGCACCACGTCGGGCAGGTAGGCGCCGGTCGGAGGGCTCCAGTAGCCGGTGCCGGACGCGTCCGAGCGGTCGGTGACGAGCTCCTCGAGCGCCCCGGTCCCGCGGAGCCGCCAGGTGAGCCAGTCGTGGGGGAGTGCGACGGCGGCGGTCCGGTCGGCCAGCTCAGGCTCGTGCTCACGCAGCCAGGCCAGTCGATCCCCGGCACGAGGGCCATCGCTCAGGCGGCGCCGAGCACGTGGCGCAGCGCGAGTTGGTTGAGGTGCACGTGGCCGTACCCCCGCGCCGCGAGTCGGTCGGCCTCCTCCTCGATCGCCACGCCGAGGTCACCCTCGGTCTCCAGCAGGGAAGCCACGGTCTCACCCTCGGCCAGGGTCGGGACAGCGAGCTCGTCCAGGCCGGAGGCGCGCATGGCCTCCTGAACCTCGGGATCGGCGCGGAAGGCGCGGGCCCGCTCAGCCAGCAGGGAGTAGGTCTCCATGTTGGCGGCGGCCGAGCGCCAGACCCCCTGCAGGTCCTCGGTCCGAGAGGGTTTGTAGTCGAAGTGGCGCGGCCCCTCGTAGCGGGGACCGCCGCCGGGGAAGCCGTTCTCCAACAGGTCCACCGTGAAGAATGCCGAGAGTAGGTCGCCGTGACCGAAGACGAGGTCCTGGTCAAAGCGCGGACCGTGCTGGCCGTTGAGGTCGATGTGGAAGAGCTTGTCCTGCCACAGGGCCTGGGCGATGCCGGCGGTGAAGTTGAGGCCGGACATCTGCTCGTGCCCGACCTCAGGGTTGAGGCCGACGATGTCGCCGTGCTCGAGCATGGCGATGAAGCCCAGCGCGTGGCCGACCGTCGGCAGCAGGATGTCCCCGCGGGGCTCGTTGGGCTTGGGCTCCAGGGCAATGCGCATCGCATAACCTCGGTCCTTGATGAAGGCGGCGACGCTGTCCAGGCCCTCCGCGTAACGGTCGAGGGCGGCCTTGTGGTCCTTCGCGCCGTCATACTCCGTGCCCTCGCGCCCGCCCCACATGACGAAGGTGCTGGCCCCCAGCTCGGCCCCCAGCTCGACGTGACGCAGCACCTTGCGCAGCGCCAGCCGCCGGACTCCGCGGTCGTTGCTGGTCAGCGCGCCGTCCTTGAAGACCGGGTGGGTGAAGGTGTTGGTCGTCACCATGGGGACGGTCAGGCCGGTCGCCTCCAGCGCCGCCCGGAAGCGGGCAATGATGGTGTCGCGCTGGCTCGCGCTGGCGCCGAATGGGACCAGGTCGTCGTCGTGGAAGGTCACCCCGGCGGCGCCCAGCTCGGCGAGGCGGTGGACCGACTCCACCGGGTCGATCGGCGCCCGGGTCGCGTCCCCGAACGGGTCCTGGGCCGACCAGCCGACGGTCCAGAGGCCAAAGGTGAACTGAATGGGTGCGGATGGGGTGGGTGACGGCACGAGACCTCCTGAGTTGGTTGTGGGGCAAAACTATCTGGTCATAGACTCGCCCGCAAGCCTGATCAGATGGCGTTGAAATCGTTATCGATAACGATTGACATGCGGCGCAACTTACTGGCACATTCGGGTCCATCGACTCTCACTCAACGCCGAGGAGCACGACCATGACCACCATCCGCGCACTGAGCCTGATGGCCTCGGGCAGCCTCGTCCTCACCCTTGCCGCGTGCGGCACCGGTGATGAGGGCGAAGGTGGCCAGGGGGCGTCCGACGGGGACAACGTGACCATCACCTGGTGGCACAACTCCAACACCGGCGAAGGGCTGGAGTACTACCAGCAGGTCGCCGAGGACTTCCAGGACGACAGCCCGGACGTGACCATCCAGATCGAGGCCATGCAGCACGAGGACATGCTGACCCAGCTCGATGCGGCCTTCCAGGCCGGCGACGCCCCGGACGTCTACATGGAGCGAGGCGGCGGCGAGCTCGCGGACCATGTCGCGGCCGACCTGACCATGGACCTCACCGAGGTGGCCGCCGAGGAGATCGAGATGCTCGGCGGCACCGTGCAGGGCTGGACGGTCGATGACCGGGTCTACGCCCTGCCGTTCTCGATCGGCGTCGTCGGGTTCTGGTACAACACCGAGATGTTCGAGGAGGCCGGCGTGACCGAGACCCCGACCACCTGGGACGAGATGTATGACGTGATCGACCAGGTCAAGGCGGCCGGGATGGAGCCGATCTCGGTCGGCGCGGGCGACGGCTGGCCGGCGGCGCACTACTGGTACCAGTTCTCCCTGCGCCACTGCGCTGAGGAGACGCTGACCGACGCCGTACAGTCCTTGGACTTCTCCGACCAGTGCTTCATCACGGCCGGCGAGGAGGTAGAGAGGTTGATTGACGCCGAGCCGTTCAACCGCGGCTTCTTGTCCACCCCGGCGCAGTCCGGCCCGTCCAGCGCCTCCGGCCTGCTCGCGACCGAGCAGGTGGCGATGGAGATGCAGGGACACTGGGAGCCGGGCGTCATGGCGGGACTGACCGAGGATGGCGAGGGGCTGGGCGACAAACTGGGCTGGTTCCCCTTCCCGCAGGTCGAAGGCGGCCAGGGTGACCCCGAGGCCCAGCTCGGTGGCGGTGACGCCTGGGGCGTCGCGGCCGACGCGCCCCCGGAGGCCGTGGAGTTCGTGAAGTACCTGCTCTCCGAGGAGGTCCAGCGCGGCTTCGCCGAGCGCGACATGGGGCTGCCGACCAACCCCGACGCCACCGACGCGGTGGCCGACCCGGCCCTGGCGGGCCTGATCCAGGTGCGGGACAGCGCCCCCTACGTACAGCTCTACTTCGACACCGCATTCGGCCAGTCCGTCGGCGGCGCGATGAACGACTCGATCGAGCTCATGTTCGCCGGGCAGGCCAGCCCCCAGGACATCGTCGACGCCACCCAGGCCGCGGCCGACGCCGAGGGCTGAGCTGCCCGCGATGACCAGCCTGTCGGTCCCCCCCAGGGACGCCTCGACCCAGCCCACCGGCCGCGCCGCGCGGCCGGTGGGCCGGCGGCGCGACTGGCGGATGGCCGGGGAGATCCTGCTCTTCACCGCCCCGGCCCTGGTGATCTTCGGCCTCTTCGTCGTCGTGCCGATCGCGCGCGCGGTCCAGTTCTCGCTCTACCGTTGGAAGGGTTTCGGCCCGCTTGTCGACTTCGTCGGCCTGCAGAACTACGTCAGCGTCCTGAGCAATGAGGTCTTCCGCGGCGCCGTCGGCCACAACCTGTTCATCGTCGTCGCCTCGATCCTCATCCAGCTGCCTCTCGGACTGGCGATCGCGCTGCTGCTCAACCGGCGCATCCGTGGTCGCGGGCTGCTGCGCACGATCATCTTCGTCCCCTACGTGCTGGCCGAGGTCATCGCCGGCGTCGTCTGGTTCCAGCTGCTGCAGCCGGGCCGGGGCGTCGTGGAGACCTTGCTCGGCACGGTCGGGCTCGACGGGCCATACCAAGGCTTCCTCGGCACTCCCGAGTTGGCCATGCCCACCCTCATGGTGGTGCTGACCTGGAAGTATGTGGGGCTGGCGGTGCTCCTCTTCCTGGCCGGGCTGCAGGGGGTGCCGGACGAGCTGACCGAGGCCGCCCAGATCGACGGTGCCTCGTGGTGGCAGATCCAGCGGCGGGTGACCATCCCGCTGCTCGGCCCCACCATCCGGACCTGGGCCTTCCTGTCGATGATCGGCTCCCTGCAGCTCTTCGACATGGTCTGGATCCTCACCGGTGGCGGACCGGCCAACGCCACCACGACGATGGCGACCTTCCTGGTCAACGAGGGCACCAAGCGGCAGAACTACGGCATCGCCTCCGCCGCCTCGGTCGTGCTCTTCGTCATCGCCCTCACCATGGCCGTCCTCTACCAACGCTTCGTGCTGCGCCGGGACACCTCCGGCGCCGACGTCCTGCGGGGGGTCCGATGAGCACCACGACGAGAGTCCAGACATCCTCTTCGGAGCTCAACGACCCGGCCGCGCTGCGGCTCAGCGGAGGGCAGAGCCTCCCGCCGCGGTCCCGTCGGCCCAAGGAGGGCAGCGGCCGCCGCGACGGCGGGGTGCTGGTCTACCTGGCGGCGCTGATCGTCGTCGCGCTCACCCTGGGCCCGGTCCTGTATGCCGTGCTCGGCGGCTTTCGCAGCAACGCCCAGCTGGCCGCCGACCCGGCCGGCCTGCCGGACCCGTGGGTGCTGGACAACTACCGCCGGGTGATCACCGGCAGCACCTTCTGGACCTATGCGGTCAACTCGCTCGCGATCGCCGTCATCACCACCGTGGTCACCGTGGTCGCCGGGCTGATGGCGGCCTACCCGCTGGCGCGCTACCAGTTCCGCTGGCGGGAGCCGCTGTTCATGGTCTTCGTCGTCGGCCTGCTCTTCCCGGCGACCGTGGCGATCATCCCGCTGTTCATCCTGGTCACCCGTGACCTGTCGATGGGCAACACCTGGTGGGGCGTCGCGCTGCCGCAGGCGGCGTTCGCGCTGCCGATGACCATCGTCATCCTGCGGCCGTTCCTGATGGCGATCCCACGGGAGATGGAGGAGGCGGCGATCATGGACGGCGCCTCCCGGATGCAGTTCTTCTGGCGGGTGCTGCTGCCGCTGTCGGCACCGGGCGCCATCACCGTCGGCGTGTTGGCCTTCGTCGGCTCCTGGAATGCCTACCTCCTGCCGCTGCTCCTGCTGCGCGGGGACATGAAGACCTTGCCGTTGGGTGTGGCCGACTTCTCCTCGCAGTACTCCTCCGACACCGCGGGCGTCTTCGCCTTCACCACCCTGGCGATGGTCCCGGCGCTCATCTTCTTCCTCGCGATGCAAAAGCGCATCGTCAACGGGCTTCAAGGAGCGGTCAAGGGCTGACCTGCTCGACCGTCGCGCCCGCCCGAGCCGCCGGCTCGCCCCATCGTCCCGAAAGGCACCCGTCATGACCCAGACCTCCAGCGCCGCTGTGCCGCTCCAGCACGCCCCGCCGCCCACGGACGTGGCCGAGCTGCTCGCCGCGATGAGCCTGGAGGAGAAGCTGGCCCAGATCGTGGGGTTCTGGGACAAGGGGGACGGGGAGGCGGTTGCCCCGTTGCAGGGCGCCTTCGTCGAGGCCCAGGGACTGTATGACGTGGCTGCACAGGGGCTGGGCCACCTCACCCGGGTCTACGGCACGCGTCCTGTGGACCCGGTGGAGCGGGCCCGGTGGCTGTGGGACTTCCAACGCTGGTTGGTCGGCTCGACGCAGCACGGCATACCCGCGCTGGTGCACGAGGAGTGCCTGACCGGGCTGTCGGCGTGGAGGGCCGCGACCTACCCGACTCCGCTGGCCTGGGGGGCCTCCTTCGACCCGGACCTGGTGGGCGAGGTAGCCGGTCTCGTCGGTGAGACGATGCGCCAGCTCGGGGTCCATCAGGGCCTGGCGCCGGTGCTCGACGTGGTCCGCGACCCGCGCTGGGGGCGGGTAGAGGAGGCGATCTCCGAGGACCCCTACCTGGTCGCCACGATCGGCACCGCCTACGTCGAGGGCCTGCAGGAGCAGGGGGTGCACGCGACGCTCAAACACTTCGTCGGCTACTCCGCCTCGCAGGCCGGCCGCAACTTCGCCCCCGTGCACGCCGGGCCGCGCGAGCTCGAGGACGTGCTCATGGTGCCCTTCGAGATGGCGCTGGTCGAGGGAGGGGCGCGGTCGGTCATGCACTCCTACACCGAGGTCGACGGTGTCCCCGTCGCCGCCGACGCGGACCTGCTGACCGGGGTGCTGCGCGAGCGGTGGGGTTTCGCCGGCACGGTCGTGGCCGACTACTTCGGCGTCGCCTTCCTGCACGTCCTGCACCGGGTCGCCGCCGACCTGGGGGAGGCGGCCGGGCAGGCGCTGTTGGCCGGCGTGGACATCGAGCTGCCGACCGGGGACGCCTACCTGGCCCCCCTGGCGGCCGCGGTCCGCTCCGGCGCGGTGGACGAGGCGCTGGTCGACCGGGCGTGCACCCGGGCGCTGGAGCAAAAGGCCGAGCTGGGGCTGCTGGGCGCCACCTTCGAGGACGAGCCGCCCACGCAGGTCGACCTGGACGGGCCGCGGCACCGGGCGGCGGCGCGGCGGCTGGCGCAGGAGTCGGTCGTGCTGCTGGCGAACGACGGGACCCTGCCGCTGACGGACCCTTCGCGGATCGCGGTCATCGGGCCCAACGCCGACCGCCTGGAGGCGCTCTTCGGCTGCTACTCCTTCATCAACCATGTCATCGCGCAGCACCCCGAGGTGGACGCGGGGATTGTCGCGCCGACGGTGCACGAGGCGCTGGCCGCGGAGTGGCCCGGGGCGGTGCTCCAGCACGTGCGCGGCTGCGAGGTCGACTCCGAGGATGCGTCCGATATCGAGGAGGCGGTGGCTGCGGCGCGGGGGGCCGAGGTTGCGGTCGTCGTCGTCGGGGACTCCTCAGGTCTCTTCGGCCGCGCGACCTCCGGGGAGGGGTGCGACCGGGACGACCTGGAGCTTCCCGGTGTGCAGCGGCAGCTCGTCGAGGCGGTCCTGGCCACGGGGACCCCCGTGGTGCTCGTCCTGCTCACCGGACGCCCGTATGCGGTGGACTGGGCGTTGGAGGCGTGCTCGGCGGTCGTGCAGGCGTTCTTCCCCGGCGAGGAGGGCGCAGGCGCTATCGCCGGGGTCGTCTCCGGGCGGGTCAACCCCTCCGGCCACCTGCCGGTCAGCCTGCCCCGCTCCGCCGGCAGCCAGCCCTACACCTACCTGCACCCGCCCCTGGGCGGGGACAGTGACGTCACCAACCTCTCCAGCCGCCCCGCCCTGCCCTTCGGCCACGGCCTGTCCTACACCACCTTCGAGGTAGGCGACCTGGAGGTTCGCGCCGGCTCGACCGCGGAGGCCGTGGAAGCGCAGGTCCGGGTCACCAACACCGGCGAGCGAGCGGGGGACGACGTCATCCAGCTCTACGCCCGCGACCTGGTCGCGTCCGTGACCCGGCCGGTCGCCCAGCTGGTCGGCTACGCCCGCGTCACGCTCGACCCGGGACAATCCCGTGTCCTGACCTTCAGCGTGCCGCCCACCCGCCTGTCCTTCACCGGCCGCGACCGCCGGCGCGTCGTCGAGCCCGGCGAGTTCGAGATCTGGGCAGGTGACTCGGTAGCCGACCGCAACATGGTGCGGACAATCACCCTGGAGGGCGGCGTGCACGAGGTGGGCCTGCACGAGCCCCGGCGGACCGCCGTCGCGATCAGCATCCACGGCTGAGCCCGGCTGAACCCGGGTCGTGCCGGGGCGCGGCGCGGCGCGCCGAGGTCCGACAGGTCGGCGCCCGGCTCGGTCAGGCGGGCGAGGCGGAGTCGGTCGTGGGCGGTGCCGTCGAGGCCCGTTCGACCAGCGTCGTGTCCAGGCGGACATGGGTCTGCTCCAGGTTCTGCCCGGCCAGGAGGGTGAGCAGCATGTCCAGGGCGGTGCGGCCGAGCTCGGCCAGCGGCTGCGCCACGGTGGTGAGAGCCGGCTGCGCCAGGGCGGACTCGGGGACATTGTCGAAGCCGATGACCGAAACGTCCTCGGGGACGCGCAGGCCGCGTGATCGGGCGACCTCGACGGTGCGGATCCCCATCAGGTCGTTGGCGGCGAAGATCGCGGTGGGCCGGTCGCGCCGGTCCAGCAGCAGGCGGGCGGGGGTGACCGCGGACTCGGCCCGGTAGGAGCCGGTGGCCAGCAGCGTCTCGTCCACCTCGATCCCCGCGGCGGCCATCGCCTGCCGGAAACCCTTCTCCCGCAGTCGCGCGGACTCGAGGTCCTCACGGCCACGGATCATCCCGATCCTGGTGTGTCCCAACGAGATCAAGTGCTCAATCGCTGTCCTGGCGCCGCCGACGTTGTCGGAGTCGACGGTGGGCACGTCGCCGTTGCCGGTGTGCGGGTCGATGGCCACGACCGGCACTGCGGCGCCCGGCTCGATGACGGTGGGGGTGACGATGATGGCCCCGTCGACCAGGGTGCCCCCCAGGCGGCGCAGGGAGCGCCGCTCCCACCCCACCGTCTCACCGTGGATGGCGCCGGCGAAGGCGAGCAGCTCGTAGTCCGACGTGGCCATCGCACTGGAGACGCCCTTGAGCAATTGGGTGCTGAACGGCTCGAACTCGGCGACCAACACCCCGAGGATGCCGGTGCGCGAGCTGCGCAGGGCACGGGCGCCCAGGTTGGTCTCGTAACCCAGCTCGGCGATGACCTCATGGACCCGGGTAGTGGTGCTCGCGGCCACGCCGTAACGACCGTTGACCACCTTGGAGACGGTCGCGACCGAGACGCCGGCCCGGCGTGCGACGTCCTCCATCCGGATCCGCCCGTGCGTCATCATGCCGCCCATTATCGCTGCTCAGGCCGCCCTACAGGGAGGCCGTAGCCTGGGGCCATGCCCCTCGTCCCCACTCCGGCCGGGCCCGGTGTCGTCCTGGCCCACCAGTCCTCGGTGCGGGAGGCGAACCTCGGGGTCGTGATGCACACCGTGTGCGCAGCCCCGGAGCCGCTGTCGCGGGCTGGGGTCGCCGCGTCGACAGGGCTGACCCGCTCCACCGTCTCCCGACTGGTCGACGAGTTGGTCGCGGGCGGTCTGGTCGACGAGGGTCAGGCCAGGCTCGCTGGCCCGGGGCGGCCACCTACGCCCCTGCGCCCTACCCGCCGGGTTTGCGCCGTCGGTCTGCAGGTGAACGCCGCGCACGTGGCCGCGCGCTTGATCGACCTGCGTGGTCAGGTGGTTGCCGAGTCCCGCTCCGAGCCCGACCTCGTCGGCTCCCGACCCGAGGAGGCGTTCTCGCTGCTCGCCGGTCACCTCACGGAGGTCTTGGCGGACCTGCCGGAGGGTGGCCGGGTCATCGGGGCCGGGATGGCCCTGCCCGGTGTGGTGGACGGCGCGGGTGAGCGGCTCCTGCGCGCGCCCAACCTTGACTGGCGCGACGTGAACCCCGCCGAGGGGCTGCGGGGGCAGTTGCCCGGCATACCCCTCAGCCAGGGCAACGAGGCCAACCTCGCGGCGCACGCCTTCGCCCAGCCGGCCCCCGGACGGTCCGGCCGGCACAGCCACTTCGTCTACGTCTCCGGCGAGATCGGGATCGGCGGGGCGGTCGTGACCGACTCCCGGGTTCAGACCGGCCTGCACGGCTTCGCCGGCGAGATCGGGCACCTGCCCTTCCGCCCGGGGGAGGAGCCGTGTCCCTGCGGGTCGGACGGGTGCCTGGAGAGGTATGCCGGGCGGCTGGCCATGACCCACCGCGCCGGTCTGCCCCCAGCCACCACGCTGGCCGAGCTCGGCAGGCGTGCCGAGGAAGGGCACCAGGCGAGCCGCGCGGCCATCGATCTGGCGGCGGAGGCTCTTGGGGTGGTGCTGGCCGGTGTGCTCAACCTGCTCGACGTGCCGACGGTCGTGCTGGGCGGCGAGATCGGCGACCTCGCCGAGCGGATCGCCCCCACGGTGCAGGAGCGCGTGCGGTCCCGGGTGATGGCCGCGGCCTGGATGCCGCTGGAGGTGGTGCGCGACGCCGATGACGTCGCCGGTGCCACGGGCGGGGCGCTGCTGCCGCTGAGCGACGTCGTCACCCGCCCTGCGCGCTTCCTGACCCCCTGAGCTCCAGGACTTTCTGGGAAGACCATGCTCGGCGACCTCACTCTGAGCGACTGCGCAGGGGGAACCGGAGCGAGCGGCTGGTGCCGAGGCGTCGCGGGGCGGCTCAGGACTGCGGGGCCAGCGCGCTGATCCGCAGCGAGAGGGTGCGGGTCTCACCTGGCAACAGCAAGACGGCGTCGGGCTCGCGGTTGTAGGCGTCCGGTGGGCAGGTCATCGGCTCCACCGCGGCGGCCACGCGGCCGATGCGGTCACCGGTGTAGAGCTGCACCCACGGGGCGTCGCTGTCCACCCTGACCCCAGGTGCGTCGGGATGGGTGAGCTCGACTGCCCAGGTGGCCGGGAGGTCGGTGAACGCATGGTCCACCTCCAGCCCCGCCAAGGGGATGGGCCCGGAGAGGTCCCCGGAGAGGTCAAGGTCGGCGTCGGCCACGGGCATCAGCTCGGTGGGGGAGGAGTTGTCGTCAGCGAGCAGCACGGCGCCGGCGGGCAGGCTCAGCCGGCATTCGTCGACCGAGCGCCCGGCGCAGGTCAGGTAGGGGTGGGTGGCGGCTCCAAACGGGGCTGCGGCGCTGCCGATGTTCGTGCCTTCGATGCTCAGGCCCAACCCGTCCTCGCCCAGGGTGTAGGTGGTCTGGCAGCGCACCTGGAACGGGTAACCGTAGGACGGCGGCAGCTCCAGGGCCCAGGTGACGCTGGTGGTGGTGTGCTCAACGAGGTCCCAGCGCTGGAACGCGGCCAGGCCGTGCAGCGCCGCGCCGGTCTCGTGCTCGTTCACCGGCAACTCGTATGAGGTGCCCTCCACCGCATACCGCCCGCCGACCACCCGGTTCGGCCAAGGGACCAGGGTGCGGCCACGCCAGGCGTCGTCCAGTTGGTCCGCGGCGACGGGGTCCACGAGGTGGTGGCCTCGGTGGGTGAGCGAGAGCAGGGTGGCCCCCACCTGGCCGACCTGCGCGCTGTAGTCACCGGTCTGGAGGGTGAGCACGGTGCCGTGGACAGTCATGGTGGTTCCTCTCGCGGGCGGGTGATCAGTCTAGGAGCGCGCCAGGCGGAGGCCCTGCCACAGCCGGGCGGGGCAGACCGGTCCGTCGGCGAGGTGGTCCCCCGCCCGTGCGGCGACGGAGGACGACGCCGACGCTCTATCCCTCGTTCACCACCTCCGGCGTGGCCCGCAGGTGATGGTGGACGTAGCGACGACCGGCCGCCCGGTAGAACGTCACCGGGGCCCAGGTCTGCTGAGCCGGTGCCTGGATGAGGGCGGTGCGCTCGTCGAAGGGGTGCAGCTCGAAGGCCTGCACTGGGTCGCGCTCCTCGGTCAGCGGGTGCCGGTCGGTCGAGGTGAGCGTGCGCGCCCCGTCGACCTGGTGGATCTCGATCCGCTCCGCACCGCGCTCGTAGGTCCCGGAGGCATCAGCCAGGTTCACCTCGCCCGTCCGGGGCCGCAGGGCCGCGGGCAGCTCGACGTCGGCCAGCTCGTGGAAGATCTC
The DNA here is from genome assembly GCF_008843165.1 of Ornithinimicrobium pratense. Taxonomy (NCBI): domain Bacteria; kingdom Bacillati; phylum Actinomycetota; class Actinomycetes; order Micrococcales; family Ornithinimicrobiaceae; genus Ornithinimicrobium; species Ornithinimicrobium pratense. The sequence goes on from NZ_CP044427.1 coordinate 1,497,902, forward strand.
ACCGTAGAGGGAGCGGAAGAGGTCGGCCGTGTTGCCGCCGTTGGTCAGGAGGGCGACGACGACACCGGCCCGGGGCAGCACCCGCAGGAAGGCGGACTGGCCGATGGTGTTGCCGTCGTGGCCGATCAGCCGCTCACCGTTCCAGTCGAAACGGATCCAGCCCAGCCCCCAGGAGTCGCCGAGGTCGTAGCGGCCGGGCAGGCGGACCTGCTCCTCCTGCATCGCGCGGACCTGCTCGGTCCCCAGGATGCGGGTCCCGTCGACGCCCACACCGCCGCGGAGGTGGGCGGCGGCGAACTCGAGCAGGTCGCGCACTCGGGCGTGGATGAGCCCGGCCGGACCTGAGGAGCGGGGGATACCCCAGACGGAGGCCGGCTGCACGTGCTGGTCCTCGCCGCGTTCGTGCCCCAGCGCCGCGTCGTAGAGCAGCGCCTCCTCTGGCAGGGTGCCGGTGCGGGTCAATCCCAGCGGCGTGATGAGCCGCTCCCGCAGGACGGTGTCCCACGTCTTGCCGGTGACCTTCTCCACCACCCGGCCGGCGAGGTTAAAGCCGGAGTTGCAGTAGGAGAATGTCTCCCCGAGCGGGTGCAGCTGGGCGGCGCCGGCCAGCCCCGCGACGTACCGCTCGAGGCAGTCGTCACCCCGGCCGGTGTCGGTGAAGATGTCGCCGTCGATGCCGCTGGTGTGTGTCAGCAGGTGACGCAGGGTGACTCGCGCGGCCACGTCCTCGTCCGCGAGCCGCAGCTCGGGCAGCACGTCCCGCACCGGCGCGTCCAGGTCGAGCAGGCCCTCCTCGACCAGCTGCATGACCAGGGTCGCGGTCCACACCTTGGTGATCGAGCCAATCTGGAAGACGGAGTCCGCACCCACCGAGTGCCCGGTTGTCCGGCTGAGCACGCCGTGCGCTGCCGCGACCACCTCGTCCGACCCGTCCGGTGCGGCTCCGAGGCGGAGTATGCCAAGCACCGCGCCCGGCACCTCGTGCCGGTCCGCCAACACCGAGAGCCGGTGCTCCCAGTGGTCTGCCTCGAGCGCGGGCGCGACTGGGTCGGCCCCGCAGGTGTGGCGGTGCACCCAGTCGACGATGCGGCGGTTGTAGTCGGCCCGGTGGGATGGGCGGCCGTTGAGGATGAACAGGTGTGCGGCGCCGGGGTAGAGCACCAGCTCGCTGGGCACGTGCCGGGTGCGCAGCGAGCCGAACCAGCGCTGCGCCTCGCTCACCGGGCAGCGCACGTCATCCGCACCCTGCAGGATGAGGGTCGGGGTGTGCACCTGGTCGACCAGGTGGATCGGAGAGGACTGGTCCAGGTGCTCCCCGTCGGTCCACGGCAGGGCACCCATCTCCAGGTGCGCCAGGAAGTAGCCCATGTCCGAGGTCGTCGCCACGCTCCGGCCGTCGGACACGATGCCCCCGGGCGCGGCGGCGGCGAAGCGGTTGTCCCGTGAGGTGAGGTAGCAGGTCATGTAGCCGCCGTAGCTGTAGCCGGTCACCGCGAGCCGGTCCGGGTCGGCGACTCCCTCGGCGACCAGCGCGTCCAGGGGTGCGAGGAAGTCGTCGGCGTCCGCGACGCCCCAGCTGCCGACGGCTGCGGTGTAGAAGGCCTCGCCGTAGCCGTCGCTGCCGCGCGGGTTGAGCAGCAGCACGCCCCAGCCCGCGGCGGCCAGCACCTGGTGGTACAGGTGCTCGGCGTCTGCAGCGCCCGACCACGCATTGTGCGGCCCGCCGTGGATGTCCAGCAGCAGGGGCCCGGCCCCGTCGACGTCCGGGCGGCGCAGGAGCCAGCCGTGGATCTCGGTCCCGTCGGGTGCGGTGAACGTCCGCTCCTGCGGCGTCACCCAGTCCAGATCGGCCAGCAGGGCCGCGCGGTGGTCCGTCAGCTCCTGGACCTTGCCCGTGGCGAGGTCCAGCAGGGCGACCTCACCGAAGCTCTCCGGCGTGGCGAGGACCAGGGCGGCCCGCTGCCCGTCAGGGGTCAGCGACATCCCGGCCACGGTCGTGGTGCCCCCGATGACCACCTCGGGCTCCTGCCCCTCGCGCAGCCGGTAGAGGTGGGTGTACCCCCGGTCTCGGAAGCAGACCAGCAGGTCCGCCTCGGTGAGCATCGCCGGGGTGGCGCCGGGGTATCCGGGGGCGCCGGCCATGACGTTGCGGTCGATCGACGCGGTGAGGTCCTGCCGTCCCGTCCCGTCCAGGCTGCGCAGCCACAGCTCGGCGTGGCCGCTGCCCGGTTCGGCCGAGCCCAGGCACAGCAGCTGCCCACCGGGGGAGAACGCCACCGGCACCTCGTAGGCGCGGTCGATACCGGGCAGTTGGTGGGCCTCACCGGCGCGGTCGAGGCCGACGACGTGCGCGGTGGTCGTCATCGTCATGTCGTTGTCGGGGCCCACGCCGGTGGCGAAGACGACGGACCGACCGTCGGGTGCCCAGACAGGGGCGTTGGCGTGCAGCTCGCCGGAGGTCAGCTGGGTCACCTCACCGGTGGCGACCTGCACGGTATGCACGTGCTGCCGGACACCGCCGATGAAACCGGCCCCGTCGGCCTGGTAGAAGAGGTCGCGCGCCACGACGGGAGCCGACGCCGTCTCGCCCGGCGCCAGGCCCACCGGGGAGACCGCGGCGCTGAACGCGATGTGCGCGGCGTCCGGGCTCCATACCGGCTCCCCAGCCCCCCACTCCAGATGCGTCAGCTGGCGGGCATCACCTCCGGCGCAGGGCAGGAGCCAGATTTGGGGCGGGCCGTCCGCGGCGCGCAGGAAGGCGACCTGGGAGCCGTCGGGGGAGAAGACCGGGGAGCTGTCGGCCGGGCCGGAGGTCAGCCGACGTGGCGATGACCCGTCGGTGCCGACCTCCCACAGCTCACTGTGGGGACGGTCCTCCTCGCGCAGCACGCTCGTGCGGACGTAGACGACCCGGCCGCCGTCCGGCGCGATGGCCGGCTGCTGCGGCTTGACGACGGCGTAGAGATCCTCGATCTGCGGGGGGCGGGGCATGGTGTCTCCTCGGTCGTGGGCGTCCGGTCCACGGGCAGCGTCGCACCTGCGGCGCGGGCCGGACTTCGTCAAAACGGACGAAGTGGGCCGCGGCGGTTGGTGTAGCCGGCCACCGCGCAGCCCGGCCACCCCGACCTAGCCTGGGGACGACCCCGAGGAAGGATGCCGACATGCGCAGCGAAATCGACACCGACGCCAAGGGCATCGACCCCGAGCACACGGACCCCCATCACAACGGACGTGATGGAGACGGCCGTCATGGTGCAGGATCTGCGCACCCTGGTGGAGTGCGAGTCGCCGTCGGGGGACGTCGCGGCCACGACGCGCTGCGCAGAGGTCGTCGCTGAGCTGGGGGAGCGATGGCTCGGCGCCCCGCCCCAGGTCCTGCGCACCGGTGAGCGCGTCGCCCTGCTCTGGTCCTGGGAGGGCCCACAGCGCCGGCTCGTCCTGGGTCACCTGGACACGGTGTGGCCGATGGGGACCCTGGCGCGCTGGCCCTTCACCCACGACGCCCAACGCGCGAGCGGCCCCGGGTGCTTCGACATGAAGGCGGGCATCGTCCAGGCGATGCACGCCATCGCCAGCCTGGAGGACCCCTCCGGGCTGGCGCTGCTGCTCACCTCGGACGAGGAGATCGGCGCCCCCGACTCGCGCTCCCTGATCGAGCAGGTGGCGCAGGGGATGAGCGCGGTCTACGTCCCCGAGGCCAGCGCCGCTGGCGCCCTGAAGGTGGAGCGCAAGGGGGTCTCCCTGTATGCGGTGCAGGTCGCCGGTCGCGCCGCGCACGCGGGGCTGGAGCCTGAGCTGGGCGTCAACGCCAGCATCGAGCTCGCCCACCAGGTACTGGCCGTCGCTGGCCTCCAGGACCTCTCGGCCGGCACCACCGTTACCCCGACCGTGCTGTCGGCCGGCACGACCACCAACACCGTCCCGGCGGCGGGCCAGATCCGGGTGGACGTGCGTGCCCGCACCGAGGCGGAGCAGGACCGCGTCGACGCAGCCATGCGTGCGCTGCGGCCCGTCCTGGACGGAGCCTCGCTCACGATCGAGGGCGGCAAGAACCGGCCACCCCTTGAGCGGCGCCGCTCCGAGGCACTGCTCGCGCGCGCCGTGCACGCCTACCGCGAGCTGGGGTTTGGCGAGCTCGGCGCCGTCGCAGTCGGTGGGGCGTCGGACGGCAACTTCACCGCCGGACTGGGCATCGCGACCCTGGACGGACTGGGTGCGGTGGGCGACGGGGCGCACGCCGAGGGGGAGTGGGTCTCGGTGCCCGACCTGCCGCGACGGGCTCGGCTGCTTGCCGCGCTCGTCCGACCCGACGAGGCAGCGCGGTGACTTTGTTGCAGTCGCACGATTCACCGTCGTGCGCCCTCGACCACGCTCATAGATGTGGGTACGACAGTGAACGTGAGCGCCGCCGCAGGTGACCTCGCCCTGCGCACGGCCCAGCAGTGCGGGCTCACTGTCGAGATGATCCACGACCCCACCGATGCGCACGAGGCGGCCGCGCTGCTACAACAGATCTGGCGCACGCCCCTCGGTGCCCCGGTCCCGCCGGAGCTGCTCATCTCTCTGGACCACACCGGCAACTATGCGGCCCTGGCCCGGCATGAGGGCCGGATCGTCGCGGCGTCGGCCGCCTTCCGGGCTGGGGACGGATCCCCCCACCTGCACTCCCACATCACCGGGGTCGCCGACAGTCACCGCGGCCGGTCCGTGGGGTATGCGATGAAGCTGCACCAGCGGGCCTGGGCGATCGACCACGGCTACTCGGTCATCTCCTGGACCTTCGACCCCATGCAGGCGCGCAACGCCTACTTCAACGTGGTCAAGCTCGGCGCCAGGCTGGACACCTACCTGCCTGACTTCTACGGCCCGATGGGTGACGCGATCAACCAGGGTGCGCTCAGTGACCGCGGCTTGCTGAAGTGGGACCTTTTCGCCCCCGCGTCCGCCCGCGACCTCGGCACCCCCGAAGCGCCCGGGATCCCCGGCGGCCGGACGGCGCCGGTCCCGCTGCTGGAGGTGGCTGACGACGGGGCGCTCCTGCTCCCCAGGACCTTGGGCGCGCCGCTGCTGACCATCGCCGTCCCCGCTGACGTCGGGCACCTGCGCAGGACCGACCCAGACCGGGCGCTGCGCTGGCACCACGGCGTCCGGGACGCCTTCGTGGCCGCCTTCGCGCGGGGCTACGAGGTCATCGCCTTCCACCCCGACCACTCTTACATCCTGCGAAAGACTGACTGATCATGCGTCTGCACCGAGCTGAACTGTTCACCGTCGAGATGCCCCTGGTCTCGCCGTTCGCCACGTCCTTCGCGGTGCAGACGCACCGGCAGCTGACCCTCCTGCGGGTCGAGACCGACGCGGGGGTCGGCTGGGGGGAGTGCGTGGCCATGGCCGACCCCCTCTACTCCTCGGAGTACCTGGCCGCTGCAGGCCAGGTCATCAGCGACTTCCTGCTGCCCAGGCTGAGGGGCAAGGACCTGTCCGCCTCCGCGGTCAGCCACCTGCTCGGCCCGGTCAAGGGGCACCGGATGGCCAAGGCGACGGTCGAGATGGCGCTGCTGGACGCCGAGCTGCGGGGGGCCTCGATGAGTCTGAGCGACTACCTCGGCGGAGTGCACGACCGGGTCCCCAGCGGGGTCAGCGTCGGCATCATGGACAGTGTCGAGGAGCTGCTCGCCGCGGTCGGCGGCTACCTGGAGGAGGGCTACCAGCGGATCAAGCTCAAGATCCAGCCCGGGTGGGAGCTGGAGCCGGTACGCGCGGTGCGCCGGGAGTTCGGTGACATCGCGCTGCAGGTGGACGCCAACGCCGCGTTCACGACCGCGGATGTCCGGCTCTTCCAGCAGATGGACGAGTTCGGGCTGCTGCTGGTCGAGCAGCCGCTGGAGGACGAGGACCTCACCGATCACGCCTTTCTCGCCGCGCGGATCAGCACCCCGGTGTGCCTGGACGAGTCGGTCGTCAGCGCCAAGTCGGCCGCGGACGCCATCGCCCTGGGTGCCTGCTCGGTGGTCAACATCAAGGCCGGCCGGGTGGGCGGTTATCTGGAGGCCCGGCGGGTGCACGACGTGTGCGCCGCCCATGGCGTCCCGGTCTGGTGCGGGGGCATGGTGGAGACCGGCATCGGTCGGGCGGCGAACATGGCCCTGGCCGCGCTGCCCAACTTCCGTCTGATCGGCGACACCTCGGCCTCCGACCGGTTCTTCACGACCGACATCATCACCCAGCCGTTCGTGATCGAGGACGGGTATGTGGCGGTGCCGCGGGGCCCCGGGCTGGGGGTCGAGGTCGACGAGCAGGCCCTCGCCGCCGTGACGGTTGCCCGCACCGAGATCGCACTGGGCTAACCGGAGCCCAGCTGCTCAGCCAGTTGACCTGGCCTGGCTGCTCAGGCCGGGGCGCCGCGCACCGGCCGCCCGGGCAGGGCGTCCAGCATGTGCTGGTTCCGGATGAGCGGCACGCCTCCCACCAGCAGGTGCACCACGCCCTGGCTGGGGCGCACCGGGTCCAGGTAGGTGGCCGCGTCGGTCAGCGTTCCGGGGTCCAGGACCACGACGTCTGCGTCCGCGCCGGGGGCCAGATGGCCCTTGGTCCGGGCGGCGGGCGTGGCCCCGTCGAGCACCCTGGCCGGCAGGTAGGAGCAGCGCCGGAAGGCTTCGAGCCAGGTCCACAAACCCGTCTCCAGCACCATGCGCCGCAACGACCGGGCGAAGGTGCCCGCGGTCCGAGGATGGGTCAGCCCGCCTTCGGGCAGCGGCCAAGTGTGGGAGTCCCACGTCCGGTCGGGCCAGGTGATCGGCATCGCGTCGCTGGCGACGATGGCGTCGGGGTAGCTCAAGGAGCGCAGCAGCAGCTCCTGGTCGTGCGGATCCTGCTCGTCGAGGAAGGTGACGACACACGGTGCGCCCGGGTCCTCGGCCCGCACCTGGGCCAGCCGTCGCGCGTCCTGGATCCGCTCGCCGGTGGCCACGAGCACCAGGTCCTGCGGGGTCAGGTCCCAGCGGTGCAGCGCCTCGGGCGCGAGGAAGGCGGCTCCGATCGCGGTGGACCCGGCCCCGTAGGGATAGCACTCGACGCTCACCCGGCTGCCCGCGGCCTGGTGCCTCTGCAGGCTGGCCAGCACCCGATCCACGTGTCGGCGGGAGGTGCTGTTGACGTGGCAGTGGTGCATCGCCGCACCGGTCTCCGCCGCCACGATCCCGATCTCGTCCGAGCCGTCGACGGGGGTGGTTGGGTCGGACTCGACGATCTCGCGCACGTGGGTATAGACGGGCACCCCGGCCTCGGCGGCCAGGCGACCGACTCCGAGGAACTCGGCCGGGTCACTGGAGGGCGCATACCCCAGCAGCACCCCGATGCCCAGGGCACCGTCGGCCAACTCGCTGCGCAGCAGCCCCAACCACGTCTGCAGTTCCCGGGTGCTGGACGAACGCTGCCAGTCCGGACGGGCCAGCAGCTGCAGCGAGGCCTGGATGTCGGCCGTGGGGGTGATCCCCGCATGTGCTGCGGCCCGGGCCGAGCTCCACGAGGCGGAGAAGCCGTAGTGGAGCGGGCGGCCCTGCGCCGCAGCGTCGGCGTAGGCCTTGGCGATCGGCATCAGACCTGACTCCAGGTCGAGCGCGGTGGTGACGCCGTCCATGGCCTGCAACCGCATGCCGGCGACAGAGTGCACGTGGCTGTGCAGGTCGACGAAGCCCGGCCCGACGACGAGGCCGGAGACGTCCAGCACCGTTGCGTCGTCGGTCGCGGGAGCGGCGCCGTAGCCCTCCGGCCCGGTGCCCGCAGTCGCAGGCACCACTGCGGCGATCCGCCCGTGCTCAACGTGCACATCGGCGATGCCGTCGAAACTGGTGCCCGGGTCGATGACCCGTCCACCGCTCAGGATCAGTCTGGTACTCATCGGCGGGCGCTCCTCATCCGGATCTCCAGCATGGCCGCGAACCGTGCGTCAGCGTCACCGAGGTCGAGATCGGCGATCTCGGCAAGCCGGCGCAGCCGGTAGCGGAAGGTGTTGGGGTGGACGTGCACGCGCTTGGCCGCCAGCGCAACGTCGCCGAAGGCGTCCAGCCAGGCCGCCAGGGTGTCGACCAGGTGCGACTGGTTGTCCTCGTCGTGCTCGTGCAGGATGGCGATCGGACCGCGGGAGACGTCGTCGCGTGCGTCGGCCAGGTCCGCGAGGTCCATCAGCACCGTGTCCACCGACACACTGCCGATCTGTGCGACCTGCGGTCGGTCGGAGCTGCGCCGCAGGAGTGCCCGCGATGCGCGGTCGGCCTGCGACCTGGCCCGGGGCAGGGCGTCGACGCCGTGCGCCGGGTCGCTGACGCCGATGACGGTGACGTGCTTGTCCGCGATGCGCAAGGCGAAGTCGTGGGCGATGGACTCGACCCGGCCCGGGTTGTCCGAGGGCACCAGGCCGTAGATGACCTTGCCGACGAGGGCCGCAGCGCTGCGCGGGCTGGAGGAGACCAGATGCACGGCCAGGGTGTCCGCGAGGCGGGTGCTGTCTGCCCGGTGCTCCGCCTCCCGCAGGCTCTCCGAGCCGGGCGTTGCCCCCTCGACCAGGCGGACTGCCACGACACAGACGGTGCTGGCCTGCAGACCCAGCCGGTCCAGGGCCTCGGCCGCGTTGGGCCCGCCCTCCAGGGCGGTGGAGACCAGGTCGGCGCGAAGGCGCCGCTCGACGTCGGCACCGGCCCGCAGCCGGAGCAGGTGCAGGGCCACGATGCTCGAGGCGTCCACCATCGCGCGGGTTCGGGCCTCGTCCAAAGGACCGGAGACCGCCGCCCAGATCGAGCCCAGCACCTCGTCCCCCGCCCGTACAGCCATGGCCACCCGCGGCTGGAAGAACGCATCATCGGGCTGACCGGGTTCGATGAAGACCGGCTCCGCAGAGCGGTAGAGCTGGGCGAAAACGCCCCGTTCGGCCAGCAGCGCAGCGAAGCGTTCGGGCACCTGCCGGCCCAGGATCGTCTCGATCCGGGAGGGGTCCGCCTCGTCCTGGGCCCCGGAGAAGGCCAGGACCTTGGAGCTGCGGTCCTCGATGGTGATGGGGGCCCCGAGCAGGGAGCCGATGGCGTTAGCCACGGAGAAGAGGTCACCCGAGGGCAGGCCGCCGAGTGTCTCGGAGTCGACCCTGCCGAAGTCGTCCTGCGACAGCAGCGAGCCCAGCAGGGCCGCCAGCTGGCTCCAGGACGCGCCCCGCCTCAGCGTGAGCAGCGCCACCCCGGACTCCCGCACGGCAGCCTCCAGCTCGGGCGCGACCTCGACCGGACTGCGCACAACGATCGCGGTGGCGCCGGCGGCGCCAGCGAGCCCCAGGAGCGGGCGCACGTCCTCGCCGGTGACTCCGACCCCCAACAAGATCGCGTCCTCCCGGACGGGGGCGTCGTCCAACGGGTCGTGGATGACCACCGAGGAGACCTTCCGGTCCAGACCTCGGGTGATCACCTGGTCGGTGAAGGTGGCGCCGAGATCATCGAGGATGCGACCGAGCGTGGCGCGCGGTCTGCTGCTCATCCCGGTGGGCTCCCAGGGCATGGTGATGGGCTCGGACCGACCCGACGATAGCAACGACACCGTCAGGTCTGTCGGAGGGCCCGCGGCTGCGTTACGCAGGGTCACGCAGCGTCAGCCGCCCGCCGAAGTGCATGCCGGTGACCTGGCCGTCCTCGCCCCGCTGGAAAGAGCCGCGGTAGCCGGGGCTGCCGTCCTCGATGACGACGAACAGGTCGCCCTCCTCGTCCACCATCTTGATCGGGGTCGGCGGGCTCTCGAAGGCCTCAGCGGGTGCGCCGACCATGTCGAGGAAGTCCTGCGTGGGGACGCTGTCGATCTGCAGACCCTCCTTGGTGGTGGTCACGGTCGAGACGAGGGAGATGTTGCGGTAGACGCCCTCGTACTCGGTCAGCGCCTCCGTGGGGCGGTCGGTGGCCTTCAGCTTCGGCCACTGCAGACCTAGGTACTCGGCGGTGGCGGCATGAACGATGGCGCGGTGCAGGTCGCCCCCGCCCGAGGAGTTGGTGAGCACGGCAATCCCGAAGCCACGGCTGGGGACCAGCTCGAGTGCGGACTGTTGGCCGATCGTGGTGCCGCCGTGGCCGACGACTTGGGTGCCGTCGACGTCCTGGATCAGCCAGCTGATCCCGATGGCGTCGCCCAGCGTGCTGCCGGGCGTGCGGATGGCGGGCACCTTCATCAGGTCCAGGGTCTCCTGCGGCAGGATGCGGGTGCCGTCCTGCGCGGTACCGTCGCCGAGGTGGAACTTCATCCAGGTGACCTGGTCGGTGATGGGGGCCGACATCCCGCCGGCCGGGCCGCCACCCCGGGGCAGCGCCCATGGCCGGGCGACGGAGAACTCCTTGGTCTCTTCGTCCTGGAGGTGGCCCACGGCGAACCTCCGGGTGATCACGTCCTCGGCGAAGAAGAAGGTGCTCTCCATCCCGAGGGGCTGCAGGACCATCTCGGTCATCGCCTGGTCGAACGGTTTGCCGGTGACGACCTCGATGATGCGGCCCGCGACGGACAGGGCCGAGTTGTTGTAGCTCATGCCGGCGCCGACGGGGAAGTCCTGCTTGAGCTTGGCCATGTGCTCGACGAAGTCCTCGAGCGCACGGTCGCCCCGCTCCGGGGTGCCGAGGAAGTCGCCGGACCAGCCGGCGGTGTGGTTGAGCAGGTTCTTGACCCGCACCGTCGCGGCGGCCTGCTCGTCGGCGACCTTGAACTCCGGCAGGTAGTCGCGCACGGGCGCCTCGAGGTCGACACGGCCCTGGTCGGCCAGCATCATGATCGCGGTGGCGGTGTACGTCTTGCCGGTGGAGCCGAACTGGAACAGGGTCTTGTCGTCGACGTCGAGGGGGTTCTCGATGTTCGTCACACCGTGGGTGGCGTAGGTGACCTCGCCGTCGAGGACCATGCCGACGGCCACGCCGGGCACGGGATGGGCGGCGACCTGCTCGTCGACGAGCTCCTGGAGTGTCTTGGTCATCATGCGTTCCTTTCGGGTGGCGGGGCGAGCCCCGGGGGGAAGCTGGTGGAAGTGGTGAGAGCGGCTGCGCCCAGGGGTCTGGCGAAGTGGCAGGCGGCCCGGTGCCGTCGACCGTCGGCCCCGGTGACCGGGTCCTCGGTGAGGCAGGCCGGCCGATCCAGCACCAAGGGGCCCACCGGGCAGCGCGGGTGGAAGCTGCACCCCGCGGGGACGTGGTGGGGGTCGGCAGGCTCGGCGAAGCGGACCGGCTCGGGGGCGTTCGACTCCTCCAGCAGGGTGTCTCCCACCGAGAGCGTGGACTGCAGGAGCATGTGGGTGTAGGGGTGCTGCGAGTCGCTCATGAGCTCCTCGGTGGGGGAGCACTCGACGATCCTGCCCATGTACATCACCGCGATGACGTCGCTGACGTAGCGGACGACGGACAGGTTGTGGGAGATGAAGAGCATCGACAGCCCCAGGTCGGCGCAGACCTCCCGGACCAGGTTGAGCACCGCGCCCTGTACCGAGACGTCCAGCGCGCTGGTGATCTCGTCGGCGATGATGACGTCGGGACGTGCTGCCAGCGCACGGGCGACGGCGACCCGTTGACGCTGGCCACCGGACAGGCTCGCTGGCAGCCGCGAGGCGACCGATGGCTCGAGGTGGACCTGCTCGAGCAGCTCCTCGACGCGGGCTCGCCGCCCTGACCGCTCCCGCATTGCCTCGGCGATGCTCGCGCCGACGCTCATCCGGGGGTCCAACGCGCCGGAGGGGTCCTGGAAGATCATCTGCACCGGCCTGCGCCGGCCACGGGTCGGCACTGGGCGCCCCCCGAGAAGCACCTGGCCGCTGGCCACGGGGACCAGCCCCACCGCCGCCCGGCCGAGGGTGGACTTGCCGGACCCGCTCTCGCCCACCAGGCCCACCACGGACCCCGGGGGGATGGCCAGGCTCACGTCCTGGACCGCCGTCATCGCGGCCGGCCCACGCCCGTACCGGACGGTGACGTCCACGAACTCCAGGCTCGTCATACGTGCATCTCCTGCTGCTCCTGGGTGACCGTGACCGGCCCCTGCTGCGGGTGGTGGCAGGCGACGCTTCCACCGGCCGGGGAGGGGGCAAGCGGCGGGTCCACCTCCAGGCAGACCTGCGTCGCGAACGGGCAGCGGGCGGCGAACGAACAGCCCGGGGGGAGGTTGGCGGGGTGGGGCGGCCGGCCTGGGATCGTGGCCAGGGGGCGGGTGCGGTCGGTGTGCATGTCGGGCAGGGTGGCGAGCAAGCCGCGCGTGTAAGGGTGGGCGGGGCCGGCGGTCAGCCCGGCGACGTCGATGACCTCCACGATCCGCCCGGCATACATGACCAGGACGCGGTCGCACATGGCGGAGATGACCGACAGGTCGTGGGAGATGAGCAGCAGGGCTGCGTCCTGCTCCCGCTGCGCGCGCTTGAGCATACGCAGGACCTGCTCCTGGACCGTGACGTCGAGGGCGGTGGTCGGCTCGTCGGCGATGATGAGCGCCGGCTCACCCATGAGGCCCATGGCGATCATCGCCCGCTGGCGCATGCCGCCGGAGAGCTCGTGGGGATACTGCTTGGCCCGGCGCTCGGGGGAGGGGATGCGCACGGCGCGCAGCCGGTCGACGGCCCGGTCCCAGGCGGCGCGGCGGCTGGCGCCCTGGTGCTCCCGGCTGTGCTCCGCCAGCTGGGTCCCGGTGCGCATAGTCGGGTTGAGTGAGCTCATCGGGTCCTGGAAGACCATCGTCAGGGACTGGCCGAGGTGCCGCCGACGGGTGGTGTCCGAGGCGGTGGTGAGCTCGTGCCCGTCGAGCTCGAGCCGGCGGGCTCGGGTGACGACCGGGGGTCGGTCAGCTGGGACACGGCCATGGCGGTCAGGGTCTTGCCGGAGCCGGACTCGCCCACGATGCCGACGGCCTCGCCGCGGCCGACCACGAAGGTGAGGTCGCGGACGGGGGTGGCCACGGTGTCGTCGCCCAGGGGGATGGCGACGCTGAGCCCCTCGACGCGCAGCACGGCGTCCTCGGGGTCGGGTACGCGGTCATCCCGAACTTGGCGCTCGGCGCCGATGGCCTCGTCCACCAGACGGCGGGCGCGGACGGGGGACAGGGACACCCTGCGGCCCAGCAGCTGCGCCCCGGCCTCACCGGAGAGGTTGAAGGCCAGGCTGGCCAGCACGATGGCCAGGCCGGGGGCCAGGGCGGCGAGCGGGTTGGTGTAGATGGAGTTGAGCCCGTCGCTGAGCATCCGGCCCCAGTCGTAGTCGGGCAGCTGCACCCCCAGACCGAGGAAGGACAGGCCAGCGAAGGCGAGCAACGAGCTGCTGGCCGCCAGGGTGCCGTTGATGATCAGCGGCTCACCGATGTTGGGCAGCACGTGCCGGAACAGGATGCGGGCGCGGGAGATGCCCAGGGTGCGCGCGGCGCTGACGTAGTCGCGCCCGACGACGCCGGCCGCCAGGGTGTAGGTGAGGCGGGCGAAGGCGGGTGTCATCGCGGTGCCGAGGGCCAGCACCGCACCCTGGGGCCCGATGCCGAAGATGATGGCGAAGAAGAGCGCCAGCAACAGGCCCGGGAAGGCGACGAGGATGTCGATGAGCCCGGTGATGAGGCGTGCCAGGGGCGGGGGCGCCAGCGCGGCCATGCACCCCACGACGATCCCGATCGCCATACCCATCGCGGTGGCGGCCAGGGCCAGCCCGATGGACAGGCGGGTCGCGACGAGGACCCGGGCCAGGATGTCGCGGCCCAGCGCGTCGGTGCCGAAGGGGTGGTCGGGGGTGGGGCCTGAGCCCAGCGCGTCGAAGTTGTTGGTGCTCGCGACCTCGCCCCAGATCGTCGGGCCGAAGAGGAGGAGGAAGAGGATGAGGAGGTTGACGACCAGCGCAGCCAGACCGAGCGGGCTGACCAGCATGCGTCGCATGCTGGTGCCGCGGCCCTGCCTGCGGACCGGACGTTGGGGCAGCATCGTGCTCATGCCGCCTCCCGGATGGTGGAGCGCGGGTCGAGCAGCGCCAGGGTGAGGTCGACCGCGAGGTTGATGAGCAGCACCATCGTGCCGTAGACCAGCACGATGCCCTGGACCATCGGGTAGTCCTTGGCCAAGATTGAGCTGACCATAGTCGGGCCCAGTCCCGGCCAGGCGAAGATGGTCTCGACCAGCACCGATCCCACGACGAGTCCGGCGAGCAGGAGCCCGGAGACGGTCAGGGTCGCGGTCACGGCGTTGGGCAGGGCGTGCCGCAGGTAGATCCGGCCGGCGCGCAGACGTTTGGCCCGGGCCGTGCGGATGAAGTCCTGGCCGAGCACGCCGAGCACCTCAACCCGGACCAGGCGGGAGAGCGCCATCGCCGAACCGAGCGTCATCGCCGCGACCGGCAGCACGTAGGACGAGGGCCCCGCCTTGCCGGCGATCGGCAGCACCCCGAGGTTGACCGCGAAGAGGTAGACCAGCAACACCGAGAGCAGGAACTCGGGGACGGCCGAGACGACCATCGAGCCGGAGGTGAAGCCCAGCTCCAGCGGCCGGCGGCGCCCGTCCCGGGTGAGGATGGCCATCAGCAGACCCAGCGGGACGGCGATGAGGGTGACGGCCAGGAAAGCCAGCAGCGCGAGGGACAGGGTGTTGGGCAGCCGTTGGCTGATGGTGTCGATGACCGGGAGCCGGTTGAGCATCGAGACGCCGAAGTCGCCCCGGCTCAGGTCTGCCAGGTAGCTGCCGTACTGGACGTGCAGCGGGTCATTAAGCCCGAGCGTCTCACGCTGGCGCTCGACCAGGTCCTGCGGCGCGGTCAGCCCCAATGCGTTGCGGACCGGGTCACCGGGGATCAGGTGCAGCAGGAGAAAGGCGAAGGTGACGAGCAGCCACAGCGAGAAGACAAAACGGCTGAGCCTGCGCACCAGGAAGACTACCCAGGGGTTGAGGCTGGGTGCGGCCACCCGGGGACCGTCTGCTGTCACGGCGCTCCCGGCGTGGTGGCTCATCGGTGCAGGCCTTCTTTCTGACGGGTGGCGGTATGTGGGCGTGGGCGGGGGATAGAGGGGCGGGCCGGCCGGGCTGCCCGGCCGCCCCAGGACGTCACTGGGTGGACCGGATCGAGGACCCGTCGATCTCGCCGCTGGCGGCATCGAGGGTGACGCCGTTCAGGTAGTTGGAGGCGACGATGTCGAACATGGGGGCGACGTCAACGTTCTGGATCAGGGCGGTCTCCGCCTCGATCCACAGAGCGCAGGCCGCCTCGATCTCACCCTGGACGTTGGCCTCGGCACTCTTGGCCGTGTAGGTCTCGTTGTCGATGTGGGCGAAGTTGGTGCCGTCGGGGGCGGCCGGCCCGGAGAGGAAGGCGAGCAGCTGCGAGGGCAGGTCGACGGTGACCGGAATCCACCCGGCGTCCCAGTCGCCGGAGGCGAAGAGGACCTCGTTGAGCTGGGTCGCGGCGATCGTGGACGGGCTCATCTCGGCCCCGACCTCGCGCCACTGCTGGGAGAGCAGCTCGGCGGCCGCCGCCAGCTCGTCGCCGCCGCGCTGGGCGAAGATGAACTTCAGGCTGAGCCGGTTGCCGTCCTTCTCCCGGATCCCGTCGGCGCCGCGGACCCAGCCGGCGTCGTCGAGCATCGCGTTGGCGGCCTCGACGTTGTAGGCGGGCAGGTTGCCGCTGACGGTGTCGCCCGGGCACACCTTGGGCTCGAGGGTGACCAGGCCGGTGGAGACCTGGCCGGCTGCGCCGGCGCCCACGGCCGCGACCATCTCGATGTCGGTGGCCGCGATCAGGGCCTTGCGCACGGCGGGGTCGGCGCCGGGATGGCCGGGGCCCTGGTTGAAGAAGGTCTCCCCAAGGGGTGAGGCCGCGCCATACCGGTCCAGGCCCGCGGCCTGCACCCGCTCCTCGTCGCCGGGGCTGACACCGGCGATGTTGACCTCACCGGCGAGCAGCAGGTTGGCGGTCGTGGTCATGTTGGGAATGACGCGGAAGACGAAGGTGTCAGGGACGCCCTCGCCCTCGAAGGGCTCCTGGCGCGGACCCCAGCTGTAGTCCTCGTTGCGGGCGAAGGTGTAGCTGTCGTTGGGCGCGGCCTCCTCCAGCACCCACGGGCCGGTGCCGGCGGTGGCCTGGGCCAGCGTCTCGCGGTCATCCAGGCCGGAGCGGCAGACCATGAAGACCGAGGTGAGGTTGCTCAGCAGGAAGGCGTTGGGGGCGCTGACCTCGACGGTGACCGTGCCGGCCTCGTCGTCGGCGCTGGCCGTGGCGTCTGTTGGCACCATGATGCCCAGCAGGGGGGATGCGTTCTCCGGGTCGGCGATGAAGGAGATGTTGTCCGCGGCATCGGTCGCGGTGAACGGCGTGCCGTCGGCGCAGGTCGCGTCCGGGTTGAGGCTGAAGGTCACCGACGTGGGGGTGACCTCCCACTCAGTGGCCAGGTTGGGCACGATCTCACCGTCCGGACTGGTGCGGACCAGTGAGTCGTAGGCCATCCGGCCCACGCCCCGGGTCACCTGCAGCACCGTCATGGCCGGGTCCAGGTTGCCGGGGTCGTCGCCGATGGCCATGGTGATCGTGCCCCCGGCCTCGCCAAGCTCGGCGGTGCCTGTCTCACCAGGGCTCTGGGTGGCGGCGCCGGTCCCATTGCCGTCGGGGGAGCCGGGGGAGTCGGAGCTGTTGCTGCACGCCGACAGCACGAGGGCTCCGCCCATGGCGATGGCGAGGAGCGGTCGAGTGGTGCGCATGTCCAACCTCCTGGGGTCGTGGGGTGCAGACATCGTCGCCCTCGGTGCCCGGCCCCTTCATCGTCCGATCCGACGAGCGGGCGTGCCCGCGTTGGTCCACACGCACAGCAGGCCCCGTGCTGGAGCTCAGCGACCGTAGGCATGGGGCGCGAGTAGTTCGTCCGCTGTGTGGGACACGGTCAGAAACCGCAGGCCGTGACCGGCCCGTCCGTCAGCGCCCAGCGCGGACGAACCTCAGCTCCTGGCCCGGCCGCAGCTGGGCACAGCGGTCGACGTCGAGATCGTCGACGTAGCCGATGACCGGGTAGCCACCAGTGACCGGGTGGTCGGCCAAGAAGAGCACGGGCAGGCCCGAGGGTGGCATCTGGATCGCGCCGCGCAGCATGCCCTCGCTGACCAGCTCACCCTCCCGCAGCCGCTGCAGCGGCTCACCACTGAGCCGGACCCCGACCCGGTTGGACTGGCTGTCGACGGAGTAGGTCTGGCTGGTCAGCAGCGCCCACGCCTCGTCGTCGAACCAGTCGCGCCGCGGGCCGGGGGTCACCGCGATCTGCATCAGCTCGTTGGTCGGCTCGGGGACGGGGGCGACGTCGACGCCGGGGACCGGCCGCTCCGTGGTGCCCACGGGCAGCACATCACCGGAGGACACCACGGGCGGGCCCAGGCCGGAGAGGATGTCGGTGGCCCGGCTGCCCAGGACCGGCTCGACGTCGATGCCTCCGCGCACCGCCAGATAGGTGCGCAGACCGGTCTCGGGTATGCCGAAGGTGAGGGTCTCCCCGGCGCGCAGCTGGAAGGCGGCCAGGTGGGGGACACCCGGGCAACGGGCGCCGCTCGTCGCCAGCGTGATGTCGGTGTCGGGGCTCAGGGACAGCCCGCCCAGGGTCAGCTCCAGCGTCGCCAGCGTGGGGTGGTTGCCGATGAGCGCGTTAGCCAGCCGGTGGGCGCCGCGGTCGCACGCGCCAGACCGGCCGATGCCCAGCGCAGAGTGCCCCGGCCGGCCGAAGTCCTGCACGGTGGTCAGCGCACCGGGCTCGATGATGGTCAGCTCGGTCACGGCTGCCCCACGAAGCGGACGGCGGTGCCGGGCACGAGCAGCGCCGGCGGGTCGCGGTCGATGTCGAAGACGTCGACCACGGCGGTTCCGATGAGCTGCCAGCCGCCGGGGGACTCCCGCGGGTAGACCCCGGTGAACTCCCCGGCGATCGCCACGGCCCCGGCTGGCACCTTGGTCCGCGGGCTGGACCGGCGGGGCGTGTCCCAGGCGAACTTCGACCCCGCCAGGTAGCCGAAGCCGGGCGCGAAGCCGCAGAAGGCCACCGTCCAGTCCTCCTCCTGGTGCCGCTGGACCAGCTCCTCAGGTGAGCACCCGAGCAGCTCGGCCGCCTCGGCCAGGTCCTCCCCGTCATACCGGACCGGGACCTCCACGGTGGAGCCCTCCTGCTGTCCGTGCTCCGCGGGCGGCACCTGTCGCAGCTGGGACCGCAGATCCTCCAGATTGGTCTCGCGGTCGGCGACCACGAGGATCGTCCGCCCCGCAGGGACCAGGTCGAGGACCGGCAGGTCGGCGTCCAGCAGCGCCGCATACTGACGCAGCACGTCCTCCAAGGTGTCCAGCTCCAGCAGCAGCCCCCGCGAGCCGCTCGGCAGGATCCGCATCGCCTCCCCCATGCTCACCCCGTGATCAGCTCGATGGCGGGGCGGACCGAGTTGACCGCCAGGTAGATGGTCACCAGCCAGGCGACGGTGCCGATGCCCGCGAGCCACTTGGGGTAGTCGTAGCCCTGCAGCAGATCCCGCCGCCGCCAGGCGACCCACAGCATGACCCCGATCCCGACCGGCAGCAGGATCCCGTTGAAGGCGCCCGCGAAGACGAGCAGCTGGGCCGGGGCCGCCCCGATCGACAGGTAGAGGATGAGCGAGACGACGATGAAGCCGATGACCATGAAGTTGGTCGTGCGCGGCGTGGTCTTCTCCCGGGAGGTCAGGAAGGTGACCGTGGTGTAGGAGACGCCGATGACGCTGGTCAGCGCGGCGGCGGCGAAGACCACGCCAAAGAGCCGGTAGCCGACGGCCCCGGCCGCAGCCTCGAACGCGCTGGCCGCTTGGCGCTCCGGGTCCAGGGCGTGGCCGGCGCTGACCACACCGAGGATGGCCAGGAAGAGGATGACCCGCATCACGCCGGTGACGATGATGCCAGTGACCGCACCCTGGGTGAGCGTCTTGAGGTGACCCGGGCCGGAGATGCCCGCGTCCAGCAGGCGATGGACCCCGGCGTAGATGATGTAGCCGCCGATCGTGCCGCCGATGAGGGTGGTGATCGCCAGGGCGTTGATCTGCTCGGGCAGGACGGTGTTCCTCAGCGCGTCGCCGACCGGGGGACCGGAGGTGACTGCGATGTAGAGGGTCAACAGGATCATCACGGCACCGAGGAGAACGACGACGCGGTCCATCGCCACCCCCGCCCGCTTGGACAAGAAAATGGCGATGGCCAGGGCCGACAGCAGGACCGCGCCCAGCCGCATGTTCATGTCGGTCATGATGTTCATGCCGAGCCCGGCACCGCTGATGTTGCCGATGTTGAAGACGAGCCCGCCGAGCAGCAGCAGGAAGGCCATGAGATAACCCAGACCCGGCAGGGTCGCGTTGCCCAGCTCCTGCGCCCGCATGCCCGAGATGCCGATGACCCGCCACACGTTGGTCTGGATCGCGATGTCGACCAGGATCGAGATGAGGATGGCGAAGGCGAAGGCGGCGCCGAGCTGGACCGTGAAGTTCGTGGTCTGGGTGATGAAGCCAGGCCCGATCGAGGACGTGGCCATCAGGAAGATCGCGCCGAGCAGGGTGCCCCGGCCGGTCGCCGCCTTCAGGGCGGACTGACCGTCGACCTTCGGGTCGCGGGTGGTGTCTTGCGGCATCTTCGCCTCCACAGGGCCAGGGTATGTCGGTTGACGCGTGGTGCACTCTAGCCGGGAGCGGGCGCGCTTGGGGGCGGACCGGGCGCTCGACTCCGGACTACGAGGCGGAGCCCGGGCCGGGATGACCGCCGGCTCAGGGCACGGCGTAGACCACGTCCTTGATGTCGGTGACCAGCATGTGTCCCGGAGCGTGGGTGAGAGCGATCTGCGGCCGGGACTCCAGCACCATGGCCTGCGGGGTCACCCCGCAGGCCCAGAAGACCGGCACGTCACCGTCCTCGATCGTCGGCGCCTCGCCGTAGTCGGGGGAGTTCAGGTCCTCGATGCCGAGCCCCGCCGGGTCGCCCACGTGCACCGGCGCGCCGTGCACGGCGGGGTAGCGCGAGGTGATCCGCACCGCGTCGGCCACCTGTGCCGCGGGGATCGACCGCATCGAGACCACGAGCGGGCCCCCGAGGTCGCCGGCGGGCAGGCAGCGGGTGCTGGTGCGGTACATCGCCACGTTGGTCCCCGCGTCCTGGTGCCGCATCGGTATCCCCGCCTCGACCATGGGGTGCTCGAAGGTGAACGAGCAGCCGATGAGGAAGGTCACCAGGTCATCGCGCCAGTGCTCGCGCACGTCGCTGGCCTCCTCGACCAGCTCCCCCTCCTTCCAGACGCGGTAGCGCGGGACGTCCACCCGGATGTCCGCCGCCGGGTCGCCATACACGGCCGAGCCCTGCGGCGCGCGGACCTGCCCGGCCTCCAGCACCTCAAGCACGGGGCAGGGCTTGGGGTTGCGGGTGGCGAAGAGCAGCATGTCGAAGGCCACGGCCTGGGGCACGCTGATGATGTTGGCCTGCGCGTAGCGCGCGCACCAGCCGGTCGTCGGGACCTGCAGCCCCTGGGCGAAGAGGGCGCGGGCCTCTGCGGGCGACATCGCGGCCCGCTCCGCGCGGTCGGGGATGGTGTGCACGTTCAAGGTCCTCATTTCCTGGTATGCCGTGCCGGCCGGATACCGTGGTGCGTGCGATGGGTCGCCGGCCGGATGGGTCGGATGGGTCGGGTCGGATGGGGGTAGGGTCAGCCAGCCTGCGTGAGCCTGGGCCGCATCGTGGATGACCAGGCTTTGACGACATCGTGGGGCAGGTCGTAGCTGCCCGTCCAGGTGTGGGCGGGGAAGAGGAAGGCGCGCTGCATACCCAGCTCGTCGCGGGCGCGTAGGAGGCGGTCGGCGCACTGCTCGGGAGGGCCGAAGAGGCCGTAGGCGTCCAGCAGGTCGTCGACCAGCGCGTCCGGCAGGCTCGCCGGGTCGGTCAGGTCCGGCCCGGTGCCCAGCTCCGGCAGGTCGAGGCCCGAGGCGGACAGCCACCGTAGGTTGGAGCGGCTGGGGTAGTGCAGCCAGGGCTGGCCGTCGCGGAACCAGCTGCGCGGCCAGGCGCGGACCTCGTCCCGGGTGCCTAGCCCGATCGGCACGATGAGGGTCTCGACGAAGTCGCTGTCCGGGCCGTAGGGGTCGGGGCGGCCGGCCCGCTCGGCCCCGGCGCGCACGTGCGCACGTGCGGCCTGGACCCCGTCGGGGTGGAGCCCGACGAGCATCAGCACGCCGTCGCCGACCGCGCCGGCCAGCTCCAGCAGGCGAGGGCCGGAGGCCAGCACGTGCACCAGGCCCGCGCGGCTGCGCGGGTGGTGGAAGAGCTGCAGCTCCCGCCCGCCGTGGTCGGCGCGGCCCTCGTGCAGCAACCCGCGCAGGGCCCGCACGGCCTCACCGAGCACGGCTCTCTTGGCCTGCGCCTCGCCGGCCTTCTCCACCGACAGGAAGCCCGGGGCGACCGTGAGCTCTGACCGGCCAGGGGCCAGCTCGTCCAGCGAGGCGACGAGGGACGCGAGGACGATCGGGTGGCGGGTGACCACGTTGGACGTCGCGGGGAAGAGTCGCAGACGGTTGGTCGCCATCCCCATCGCGGCCAGTGCAAGGTAGGCGTCGCGGCCGGTGTGGTGGTGGTCGGGGACACCGATGCCGTCCAGGCCGGCCCGCTCGACCTCGGTGGCGAAGGTAGCGAGCTCGGGCAACGGCGCGCCCAGGGGGACGCGCAGCGCCACCTCGAGCGGGTGGGACGGTGCTGACATGTGACCTCCTCGTGACGGACACTAACATCGAGGAAAGACGGCCCTAGATCGAGCAGCAGGAGCACCTATGAGCACCGATACCCGGACCTCAGAGACCACCGAGACCGCGAGCATCGACCTCAACGCCGACCTGGGCGAGGGTCTAGGCAGCTGGTCGATGGGGGACGACCTGGCCCTGCTCGACATCGTCACCAGCGCCAACGTCGCCTGCGGCTTCCATGCCGGCGACCCCTCGATCATGCGGTCGGTCACCCAGGCAGCAGCTGACCGGGGCGTGGCGATCGGTGCGCACGTGGCCTACCGCGACCTGCACGGCTTTGGCCGCCGCTTCATCGACATGGAGCCCGACGCGCTGCGTGATGAGGTGCTCTACCAGATCGGCGCGCTGGAGACCTTCGCTCAGCGGGCCGGCACCACGATCGCCTACTGCAAGCCGCACGGCGCGCTTTACAACACGATCGCCAAGCACCCCGAGCAGGCAGCCGCCGTCGCCGAGGCGCTCAGCGAGTTCCGCTCCGGCCTGCCGGTGTTGGGCCTGCCGGGGTCGGTCTGGCTCGGCGTCGCCCAGGAGACCGGCCTGACGCCGGTGGGGGAGGCCTTCGCCGACCGCGCCTACACCCCCGACGGATCTCTCGTCTCCCGTCGCGAGCAGGGCTCGGTCCTGCACGAGGCTGGGACCATCGCCGAGCGCTGCGTGGCGATGGCCAAGGGTGAGGCGATCGCCGACGTTCAGGGTGGTGAGCTGGTCCTCGACGCGCGCTCGATCTGCGTTCACGGGGACACCCCGGGCGCCGTCGAGATTGCCCGCACGGTCCGCGAAGCGCTCGCCGGAGCCGGGGTCCAGGTCGAGCCGTTCGCCCGGGCCTGACCGCAGACCCGGCCACGCTCGCGCTCCGCGCCACTGTCGCCATGGGGACCGGCTGACCGAGCCACGTTGGGCGACCCCACTGCTGTGACAAAAGGGCTCGGTGCTGCTCAGCGTGGCTACTCGACCCGCCTGTGCCGGCAGGGCTGAGGCCCGTCGGCAGTGGATCTGCTCTAGGGGGTTGACAACTCCTCGATCCCGGGACCATGCTTGCGTGAGAGCGCTCTCACAACAACGACAGTGAAGTCGGGTGCTCCACAGGGACAAGGAGTTCGGCATGCAGAGCAGCAAGCACATCTACTACCTCCTGGCGTCGAGTACCGCACTGACGCTGGCCCTCACCGCGTGCGGTGACGGCGACAACGGGGCGTCGGCCGACGACGGAGACGACACCGGCAGCGGGTCCGGCCGACAGATCGAGCTGAGCGTGGCCACCTTCAACGAGTTCGGTTATGAGGAGCTCCTCAAGGAGTACGAGGCTGACAACCCCGGCATCAAGGTCACCCACGTCAAGGCCGACACCGCCGACAACGCCCGGGCCGCACTGCGCAACAGCTTGGGCGCGAACTCCGGAGCCTCGGATATCGAGGGGATGGAGGTCGACTGGGTCGTGGAGTTCAAGCAGTACCCCGATAAGTTCGCCGACCTGGCCGACCCCGAGGTCGAGGGCCGATGGTTCGACTGGAAGACCGAGGCGGTCACCCTTGAGGACGGCAAGCTCATGGGCTACGGCACCGACATCGGGCCCGAGGCCATCTGCTACCGCGCGGACCTGTTCGAGGCGGCTGGCCTGCCCACCGACCGCGAGGAGGTAGCCGAGCTGCTCGAGGGCTCGTGGGAGAACTACTTCGAGGTCGGCAAGGACTTCGTCGCGAACTCTGACGCCGCCTGGTACGACTCCGCCGGCGCGCTCTGGCAGGGCATGATCAACCAGATCGACTACGCCTACGAGGACGCCGACGGCAATATCGTGGCCGCCAGCAACCCCGAGGTGCGGGCAATCTACGACCAGGTGCTCCAGGCCTCGGTAGAGGACGAGCTCTCGGCCGGGCTCGCCCTGTGGAGCCCCGACTACACCGCCTCTTTCCAGAAGGACGAGTTCGCGACGATGCTCTGCCCGGGTTGGATGCTCGGCATCATCGAGGGCAACGCCGCGGGCGTCGAGGGCTGGGACGTGGCCAACGTCTTCCCCGGCGGCGGCGGCGTCTGGGGCGGCTCCTACCTCACCGTGCCCGCGCAGGGCGACAACATCGAGGAGGCCACGAAGCTGGCCAAGTGGCTCACCGCGCCCGAGCAGCAGGTCAAGGCGTTCGAGGCCAAGGGCACCTTCCCCAGCCAGCTGGAGGCTCTGGACTCCGACGTCCTGCTGGAGTCGACCAACGCCTTCTTCAACGACGCCCCGACCGGCCAGATCTTCGTTGACCGGGCCGAGGCGGTGAAGGCGCAGCCGGTCAAGGGACCCAGGTACTTCGACATCAACACCGCCCTCCAGGACGCCATCACCCGGGTGGACGTGGACCAGACCGACGACCCGGAGAGCAGCTGGGCGAAGTTCGTCTCAGCAGTGGAGGCGCTGGGCTGACCGTGGGCGCCACGACCACGGCCCCGCCGGCCACCACCGCAGGACCTCTCCCGGCCCCGGCCTCGCCGAAGCGCGAGCGCCGGGGTCGGCGGTCAGGGGTCGACGTCCGCTTCTCGCCCTACCTGTACATCGCCCCGTTCTTCGTCCTCTTCGCCGTCACCGGCCTGTTCCCGCTGCTCTACACCGGGTGGGTCGCGCTGCACGACTGGGACCAGATCATGGGCCAGGGCGAGTTCGTCGGGCTGGACAACTTCGTCGCCGTGCTCACCGGGAGCGCCTTCTGGCGGGCCTTCACCAACACGGTCAGCATCTTTGTGCTCTCCTCGGTGCCCCAGATCGCGGCGGCGCTGCTCATCGCCACCGCGCTGGACCGCAACCTGCGGGCCAAGACGCTGTGGCGGATGGGCGTCCTGCTCCCGTATGTGGTGGCCCCCGTGGCCGTGGCGCTCATCTTCTCCAACCTCTTCGCCGACCGGTTCGGCCTGATCAACGCGCTGCTGGAGACGGTCGGCCTGGAGCCGGTGCGCTGGCACTCCGACCGCTTCGCCAGCCACGTGGCCATCGCCACGATGGTCAACTTCCGCTGGACCGGCTACAACGCGCTCATCCTGCTCGCCGCCATGCAGGCGGTGCCCAGGGACCTCTACGAACAGGCCGCCATCGACGGGGCCAACGCGTGGCGGCAGTTCTGGGCGATCACCGTGCCCATGCTGCGCCCCACGATCATCTTCGTCATCATCACCTCCACCATCGGTGGACTGCAGATCTTCGACGAGCCGCGGATGTTCGACCAGTACGGCCGCGGCGGCGCCGACCAGCAGTGGCAGACGCTGACCATCTATCTCTACGAGCTGGGCTGGACCCGGTCCGACTTCGGGATGGCCTCGGCCGTGGCCTGGCTGCTCTTCCTCATCATCGTCGGCTTCGGCATTGTCAACTACCTGATCACCCGCCGCATCGCCACGGCCGAGGGGAAGAAGTCATGAGACGCCCGTCCTGGTTCGTCTACGGCCTGCTGGCAGCTGTCGTGCTGGGCAGCATGTTCCCGCTGTGGTGGTCGTTTCTCATCGCCAGCCACGACGCGACCGTGCTCTCGCGCGAACGGTTCCCGCTCATCCCGGGCGGCAACTTCCTGCGCAACGCGGCCACGGTCATCGACACGGTGCCGTTCTGGCGGGCGACGATGAACTCCATCATCGTCTCCACCACGGTCTCGGCGTCGGTGGTCTTCTTCTCCACGCTCGCCGGGTATGCCTTCGCCAAGCTGCGTTTCCGCTTCTCCGGGCCGCTGCTGGTCTTCGTCATCGCCACCATGGCGGTGCCCACCCAGCTCGGCGTGGTCCCGCTCTACCAGGTGATGGCCAAGCTGGGCTGGACCGGGGAGCTCACCGCGGTGATCGTGCCCGGCCTGGTCACGGCCTTCGGAGTCTTCTGGATGACCCAGTACCTCACCCAGGCCGTGCCCACCGAGCTCATCGAGGCGGCGCGGGTCGACGGGGCCAGCATGATCCGGACCTTCTGGCACGTCGGGCTGCCGGCCGCCCGTCCCGCAGCCTGGATGCTCGGCCTGTTCACCTTCGTGGCGACGTGGACCAACTTCTTCTGGCCCTTCATCGTCCTGGGACCGCGCAACCCCACCCTCCCCGTAGCCCTGCAGCAGCTGCAGGCCGCGCACTTCGTGGACTACTCGCTGGTCCTCGCCGGCGCCGTCCTGGCCACGATCCCCCTCATCCTGCTGTTCGCCGTCGCCGGTCGCCAGTTGGTCTCCGGCATCATGCAAGGAGCTGTCAAGCAATGACCCCAGACCTGACCTTCCCCCAGGACTTCCTCTGGGGGGCCGCCACCGCTTCCTACCAGATCGAGGGTGCCGGGGACGCCGACGGACGCTCCGACAGCATCTGGGACACCTACGCCCGCACCCCGGGCCAGGTCCTGCACGGCCACGACGGGTCGGTCGCCTGCGACCACTACCACCGGTACCCGCAGGACGTGGCGCTGATGCGCGAGCTCAACCTGTCCTCCTACCGCTTCTCCGTCGCCTGGCCCAGGGTCATGCCGGACGGGCGCACGCTCAACCCGGCCGGCCTGGACTTCTACTCCCGGTTGGTCGACGAGCTGCTCGAGGCCGACATCGTCCCCTGGCTCACCCTCTATCACTGGGACCTGCCGCAGGTGCTGGAGGACGCCGGGGGCTGGCCGGAGCGGGACACCGCGCTGCGCCTGGCCGACTACGCCGGCGCCGTGCACGATGCGCTGGGTGACCGGGTGCGGCACTGGACCACGCTGAACGAGCCGTGGTGCTCGGCTTTCCTCGGGTATGCCCAGGGCCGGCACGCGCCCGGTCGCACCGAGCCCACGTCGGCGCTGCGGGCCGCCCACCACCTGCTGCTTGGCCACGGCCTGGCCGTGGAGGAACTGCGGCGGCGCGACCCGTCCTTGCAGCTGGGGCTGACGCTCAACTTCACCGACACCCGGCCACTGGACCCGGCCTCCCCGCGCGACCTGGACGCCGCGCGCCGTATCGACGGGATGGCCAACCGGCTCTTCGTCGAGCCGGTAACCCTGGGCGCCTACCCGGCCGACGTGCTTGAGGACCTGCGGGAGCTGTGGCCTCAGGACCTCGTCCACGAGGGTGACCTGGCCACGATCAGCGCGCCGATCGACGTCCTGGGCGTGAACTACTACGCGACCCAGACGGTCACTGCCGGCTGTGACCCGGAGCGCGCGTCGGTCGCGGCGGCGCAGGCCCGACGGCACGACTCGCCCTCGCCGTCGGTCGGGTCCGAGCACGTCGTGACCGTGCGGCGGGGCGTGCCGGTCTCGGACATGGGCTGGGAGATCTCCCCGACCGGGCTGAGCGACCTGCTGCTGCGACTGCACAAGGACTACACCGGGGCTGCGGGTGTGCGGCTCTACGTCACCGAGAACGGCATGGCCGACGACGACGTGCCCGACGCCAACGGGTATGTCGAGGACCCGGACCGGCTGAACTACCTCGACCACCACCTGCGGGCCGTGCACGACTCTCTGCAGCGGGGCGCGGACGTCGGCGGCTACTTCGTCTGGTCCCTCCTCGACAACTTCGAGTGGGCCTGGGGCTACACCAAGCGGTTCGGGATCGTGCGGGTCGACTACGACACGCAGGAGCGCATCCCCAAGGCCAGCGCCCGATGGTATGCCGACGTGGCAGGATCGGGGCGCATCGACCACAACGGGGCCGGAGCCCCGCCGGAGTGAGGAGTCAGGTGAGCGAGCGGCGACCCCCCACATTGGAGGACGTCGCTGCCCGAGCGGGGGTCTCGCGGGCAACTGCCTCCCGGGTAGTCAACGACGATCCGCGGGTGCGGGCTCAAGCCCGCGAGTCGGTCCTGGCGGCCATCGCCCACCTGGGCTATCTGCCCAACCGAGCGGCCCGCTCCCTGGTCGTGCGCGAGCCGGACTCGGTCGCGGTGCTCATCCACGAGCCGGACCAGCGGATCTTCGCCGACCCCTTCTTCAGCGGTATGTTGCGCGGCGTCAGCCAGCGGCTGGCCGACACCCCGCTGCAGATGGTGCTGCTCATGGGCGAGCCGGCACGCGACGCCGGGCGCATGGAGCGTTACCTGCGCGCCGGGCACACCGACGGCGTGATCGTGGTCAGCGCTCACCGGGGCGACGGCCTCATGGCGGCGCTGAGCGAGACCCGGTTGCCGACCGTCTTTGTCGGGCGCCCGCTCGACCCGGACAGCCACTTCCCCTTCGTCGACGTGGACAACCAGGAGGGCGGCCGGTTGGCCGCCGCGCGGTTGCTGTCCCGGGGTTGCCGACGGATCGGCACCGTCACCGGCCCCCTGGACATGGCAGCCGGTCTAGACCGGTTCGCGGGCTGGGCAGAGGTGCTCACCGAGGCGGGCATGACCCTCGAAGCCGTCGAGCACGGCGACTTCACGCCGCAGGGAGGGGCTGAGGCGATGCACCGGCTGCTGGCCGCCCATCCGGACCTCGACGGTGTCTTCGTCGCCTCCGACCTGATGGCCCTGGCGGCGATGGGGGAGCTGCAGGCCGCCGGGCGCCGGGTCCCCGACGACGTCGCGCTCGTGGGCTTCGACGCCTCGGCCACGGCCTCGATGACCCGTCCGCCGCTGACGACAGTGACCAACCCCGTCGCGCAGATGGCGGTGCGCGCCACCGACCTGCTCATGCAGCTGCTCCGGGGGGAGCGGGCCACCTCCGAGATCTTCCCCACCCACCTCGTTGAGGGCGGTACCGCCTGAGACGGCCCGTCTGAGCTGGTCTGGTGGGGTGGTCGGGCCGCGGTGGTCCGGGGTCAGCCGATCTGCTCCTGCCGCCGTGGCGCACGCAGGGTGAGCCACAGGCTCAGCCCCGTGTAGTACACGATGTAGGCCCCGGACAGGGCGACCAGCCACGGGCTGGGCGAGGGGTGCTGCAGGAGGATCACGGCATACAGGGCCAGCCAGGCCACGGTGAGTGTCATGGTCAGCCCCCAAGCCGCCTCGGTCCGGGAGGGGTAGACGTAGCGGACCGGGACGAACACCAGCACCGACAGGACCAGCAGGATGGCAGTGGTCAGCCCCGTCCCGGCGTCGAGCACGATGATGTAGAACGCCGCGACGTTCCAGTAGCTGGGGAAACCGAGGAAGAAGTGGTCCTCGGTCTTGGCGTCGGCGCGGGAGAACTGCATGCAGGAGGCAAGGAGGGGGACCGCGGCCACGACGCCTCCGAGCCAGCCGTCCGGCAGGTAGCCGGCGCTCCAGAGCAGCACCATCGGCGCGAAGGCGTAGGTGAGGTAGTCGACGATGTTGTCCAGCAGGGCCCCGTCGAAACCAGGCAGCACCTTGGCGACGCGGAAGTGGCGAGCGAGGAACCCGTCGGTGCCGTCGATGACCATCGCGAGCAGGAAGAGCCAGAGCACCGCGAGGACATCGCCCGCGTAGGACAGGTGCACCATCAGCAGCGCCAGCACCGCTCCCGTCGCGGTGTAGGCGTGGACCGCGCCGGCGGCGACACGCTCCCACGGGCTCGGCTTCGGGCTCGGGTCCGGGTCTGGGTGTGGTGCGGGCATGGGCGAAACCTTATGTCGGCGCGCCCGGTCGGGATGTGTCGAGGCGCGCGCCGACCGCGGCCGGGCTCGGCGCTAGGGCCGGGTCGGCACTAGGGCCGGGCTCGGCGCTACCGGCGCACCCGTGGTGCCGGCAGCGTGGGGGCGGTCGCCGCGGGCCGCTCCTCCAGCTGCCGGAGGGCCTCGGCCATTGCCCGGTCCAGCTGGGGGTCATCGCTGCTGAAGAAGTCCGCTGGCGTGTGCTCGACCTCGATGTCCGGGTCGACGCCGTGGTTCTCCACGCCCCAGTCCTTGCCCTGCAGCCAGAAGGCGTAGCGGGGCTGGGTGATCGAGGTGCCGTCGACGAGGTCGAAGCGACCGTCGATGCCGACCACGCCGCCCCACGTCCGCACCCCGACGACCGGGCCCAGGCCCATGGCCTGGCCCGCAGCGTTGACGATGTCGCCGTCGGAGCCGGAGAACTCGTTGGCCACGAGCACGACCGGGCCGCGCGGGGAGGTCGACGGGTAGCGGCCGGCCTCCGCGTAGTGCCGCGCCGGGGCCCAGCCGACGGTCTGTGCGGCCAGCCGCGCGAGGACCAGCTGGCTGGTGTGGCCGCCCCGGTTGTAGCGGACGTCGACGACCAGACCCTCTCGGGCGCTGGCGTGTCGCAGGTCGCGGTGCAGCTGCGCCCAGCCGTAGCTCGTCATGTCGGGCACGTGCACGTAGCCGAGCCGACCGCCGGAGCGCTCGCGGACGTAGTCACGCCGGGCGCGGACCCAGTCCTGGTAGCGCAGCACCTCCTCGTCGGCCAGCGGGACCACCACCACCCGCCGATCGCTGCCCGCGCGGCGCAAGGTCAGCTCGACCGGTTTGCCGGCCGCCCCCATGAGCCGTGTCGCTGGCCCGTGCGCCGGGTCCACCGGCGCTCCGTCCACAGCCACGACGACGTCGCCGACGCGCGCGCCGACCCCGGCGGCGGCCAGCGGCGAGCGGGCCTCCGGCTCGCTGGACTCACCGGGCAGGATGCGCTCGATCCGCCACCCCTCGTCGGTGGGCACCAGGTCGGCCCCGAGCAGGCCCAGCTTGCGCCGGTCCAGCGACTCGTCGGTCCGCTCGGCCGGGATGATGTAGGCGTGCGAGGTGTTGAGCTCACCGACCGTCTCCCAGAGCAGGTCGACGAGGTCGTCGTGGGAGGCCAGGGTTTCTACGACTGGCCGCCACCGCTGCAGCGCCCCGTCCCAGTCGACGCCGTCCATGTCGCTGCGCCAGTAGTGCTCGCGCATGATCCGGCCGTTCTCCTCGAACATCTGCCGCCACAGTGCCCGCGGCGAGACCTCCCGGCGCAGCCGGCTCAGGTCGACCGGGACCACCGCGGGGTCGTCCTGCTCGGGCTTGCGGGCGGCGGGGGTGACGGTGACCGAATCGTGGTGCCGCACGATGAGCCGCTCGCCGTCACCGGAGACCTCGACCTTGTCCACCTTCTCCACGACCGTCTCCACGGCCCGCTTGGGGAAGGACCACAACTGCACGCTGTCGCTGCCAGGCTCGGCGGTGACACCGGCGCGGCGGGCGCCCAGCTCACCGGCCTCCCCCGCCTCGCGGACCCAGATCACCCCGTCCTTGACTACCCGCAGGTCGCGGTAGCGCCCGCTGGGCACCGGGAAGGGCACGATGCGTTGTTCAGCCCCCTCCGCGTCCAGGTCGGGGGAAGCGGGCGGCGCGTCGTCCTTGCCTGGCCCATCCGGACCGCTGGCTCCCGAACCGCCCTGGTCCGTCCTGCCGGGCCGGGCCTTGCCCTGCTCGCCCTGCCCCGCGCCGCTCAGCCGCCAGCCCTGCGCGGTGGGCCCGAAAGGCGGTGCCTGGTCGGCGGCCAGCGGGATCAGCCAGGGCCGCGTGGAGCCGGAGAAGGACAGCCCGAACTCGTGGGTGTCGTAGTCCGGGTCGAAGGTCCGCTCAGAAAGGAAGACCACGTGCTGGCCGTCGCGTGTGAACGCCGGGTCGTGGTCATGGAAGGTGCCGGAGGTCAAGGCCACCGGCTCTGCCCCCGGGTCCTGGGTGTCGAGCACCATCAACCGGTGCAGCTCGGACTCGCCGGTCGTCGGCTGCGACCACAGCAGGTAGCGGCCGTCCGGGGAGAAGGACGGGTGCAGCGCCTCCCCCTGCTCGGACCTGGCCACCTCGCGCACCGCGGTCGCCCGGTCACCGGACTCCGCGCCGGACCCGCCGCTGGAGTCGCCCTCGCCGCCCGCCCGGCTGGCGTCGATCAGCCGCACCGCCCCGTCGTGGGAAATCGTGGCCACCCTCGTGCCCGCCGCGTCGGCGGCGAGGTGCAGCACCCGGCCCAGCTGCCCCGAGGCGATGACGTGAGGGGTGGTGCCGGCGCCATCGGTGAGGTCGTGCACCTCTAGCCGGTCCTCCCCGTCAGCGTCGGTGACGAGGACGACCCGGCCGGTACGCCCGAGGAAGTGGGGCTCCCGCGCCCGCACCGCGTCATCAGCCACCAGCGCCCGGACCGGTCCCTCCCGGTGCGCAAGCCAGTGGACGGCGCCGTGCCAGCTGACCAGGCTCGCGTCACCGCCGTGGTCGGGGCGCAGCGGTCCCAGCTGCATGGTGGGGGAGAGGGAGTATGGCGCTGCGGCGGCCCCCGGCAGGGTGATCCCCACCTCGCGCGGGGTGGCCTCGAGGCCGTCCAGCAGCCAGAGGTGACCACGGCTGTGCCAGACGACGCGGTGGCCGTCGGTCGTCGCGTCCCGGACGTAGCCCAGGTCGGGGCCCTGGTCGGTCAGCTGCCCGGCCCTGGCCTCGGCGAGGCGTCCGTCGTCGGTGACGGCCCCCGCGCCGAATGCCCACAGGTTGGCCTGCCGGTCGGCCTCTTCGGCCGAGCCGGGCAAGCGAGCCGCCCGGTCGGAGACGAACACCAGCCGGTCGTCCACCCACATCGGGTCCACGATGGCGGCGGTGTCCTCGCGCAGGACCCGCTCCCACGTCATCCCCTGCCCGGCGTGCGTGTCACCGTCCTTGGCGGCATCGTTCCCGCGGCCGAGCCACAGGCGGGGCGCGGTGCCCCCGCGGTAGCGCTTCCACTGGGCCGGCGGCCGGCTGCCCGGGGTGGCGAGGGCGACGAGGCCGTCTTCGCGCACCGCCACCCCCCAGGCCGGGCCCCACGGGGGCGTGCGCACCGTCCCGTCCAGCCCGACCGAGCGGACGACGAGGTGGCGCAGGTTGGGCTGGCCTGCGTGCGAGGCGACGAGCACCCGGTCCGTACCCTCCCAGCCCAGGACCCGGGTGTTCTTGGCGCCCCACCAGGTCAGCCGCTGCGGCGCCCCACCTCCGTCGACCGGCATGGCATACACCTCTGGGTGACCGTCGCGGTGCGAGATGAAGGCGACGTGCGCGCCGTCGGGGGCGAAGCGCGGGTGGGCGACGGGCGCCGAGTCATGTGTGAGCCGCCATGCGGGGCCCCCGTGGATCGGCGCGATCCACACGTCGTCAGCGCCGACGAAGGTGAGCAGGTTCTCGTGCAGGTGCGGGTAGCGCAGGTAGGTCCTCACCCGACCGACCCTAGTCGCCGACGCAGACAGCCGCCCCCGGTTTGTCACGTTCTCCGCCTCGGCGGCGCCTGGCAGGACCCGGCCCATATCCGCTATTTGCGACGATGCCGCGGCCGTCGTCGTGCGGGGCGGCGAAGCACGAAGCGGGCCATGCGTGAGGCGTGGGTAGGACGGGCCACCAGAGAGCGAAAGCGGTCGGCTTGGTGGGAAGCGAGCATGTCGCGGATGAGCACATTGCCTGAGTTCGTCGCCCGTGGCTTGCTCGACTGCTGCTGCTCGTGGAGCCGGGCGCGGTCCTCGAGCTTTAACGGGACCAGCACATGGTCGACCGCGGTGAGGATCGAGCCGCGGAGCAACCACAGGGTGGTTTCCTCCCGCGGGTCGACCAGGAGCAGCTCGGTGAGGACGGCCCGAGCTTCCCCGGCGACGTCCAGGCCTTCGGCGAGGTTGCGCTTGACCTCCACCTCGGAGTTCTCGGCCTCGGCCTCGACGAGTGCGCCGAAGGCGTCCAGGCAGTCCGCGACGTGACCGAGCAGGACGGCGAACGCGGGCCGGACCACCTCGCCATAACCGTCGTCGGGCGTCTCGTGCTCGGGAGCCTCGGTGAGCATGGTGGCGAAAAGCGTGCGGATGGCGAGCAGGGAGTGGTCCAGGGAGGCCAGTCCAGCGCGGAGCACCGGTTCCACCTCAGGGGTGCCTATGGCCCGGGGGTTGAACCGCCGCAGGTCCGTGACAGTGCTGATGGCAACTGCCGTCCGGTCAGAGAGCTGGGCGACGGCGCGCGCCTGGTCCAGCCACGTGGTGACCGCGGCTTTGGTGATCGGTCTCTGGGCCATCGACGACGCGGCTGTCCGCAGGCACCCAGCCTGGCTGCTGGAGACGTTGCGCACGTCGGCCACCGCCGCCCGGATGGGGACGCGTGGCGGCAGAAGCAGGTTGAACGCCATACCGACGCCCGCACCGATAAACGTCGTCAGCACGCGTGTCTCCGCCGCGATCTCCTGGCCACCCATCCCCAGGATCAGCATGGCGCTGATCGGTGCCTCCAGTCTTTGGTCGCCGAGACGTAGGACTGAGGCGAGCAGCAGGGCCAGCGCGATCGCTGCTCCAAGGCTCCACCAGGTCAGACCTACCCACGACGACAGCGTGACCGCCACCAGCACCCCGGTCAGCACGGCCCCCACTCGGACGGCGCCCATCCGCAAGCTCGCAGATGCCGACGCCTGGACCACCAAGAGTGCGGTGAGCGCGCCCGTCAGGTCGGTGGGTCCCTCGACCAACCACACTGTCAGCAGGTAGGCCACGACGGCGGCGGTCGTCAGCCGGGCCACCCAGACCAGGACCGGCCACACCGGCTGAGGAAGCAACCAGGACGGTGCCACCCGCCCCAGGGCTGGACGAAACCGCCGCAGCACTGTGCGCTGATGAGCGGACTCGGGCATGGCGACTCCCACGACGAGGTCGGAGGATGTCAGCGTACAAGCCGGCGGTGGCCTGGGACGGGGAGGTGATGTGAACCGTTTCGCGTTACAGATCTCGCATAGTGAACAGAGTGGTTCCGTAGGCGGGGTCGGGCTCGCTCTGGCCAGTTTCGAGAAACCCGAGCTTGGCCAGGACGCGCCGAGACGCGGTGTTCCAGTCCCATACGGTTGCCCACAAGCGCCCGTATCCGGATGATCTGGCCCAGTCCATGACCGCGAGCGATGCTTCGGTGGCGTACCCCCGACCCCAGTGGCGTTGCAGCAGCTCGAAGGCTAGCTCCGGTTCGCCCGGGACGGGTCGCCCGCTGTCCACCAACCCGCAGTAGCCGATGACCGCCCCCGTCCTCACGAGTTTCACGGCCAGCAGGCCGACCGTCGTAGGTGGGTTGGAACGGATCGACTCCTCTAGGTCCGCGACGGTCGGGCGTCCGTCAGCACTCATCTGCCGGTGAGGCGGCACACGCGGGTCCCGCTCGGTCCACAGCTCGTGCAGGACTGCCGCCTCACCCACTCGCCACGGCCGCAGCAGCAGGCGGGCCGTGTGCAGGGCTGGTTCGTGCTCCTCGTCCGCTCCGGCGCTCATGGTGAAGACATTGCCACCCGCCGCGTCCCCGTCATACTCCTGGCGGGTGCGTCCGTCCTGGGTCAACCGGACTACGTTTGGACCGTTCGGCCAAACCCACCCATGTAGATCGGGAGAGCACTCATGCCTGCCCCCCTCGCCGAGACCACCGAGACCACACAGACGCCTGCGTCCGGCGTCCACATCCGCGTTCCGAAACTGCGGGTGGAGCGGCGTGCCATCGTGTGGTGGATGCTGCGGGCACTGGTCTTCTGGGGCCTTCTGGTGGGCGGACTCGCCACCGCTGCGGTGATGTGGGAGCCCGCACGGGTGTGGCTCGTCGTTCCCACCGTCTTCGTGGCGGTCGTCTTCCTGGCGAAGCTCTTCGTCGAACCGTGGTGGCGGTACGCCGTGCACCGCTGGGAGATCGGCGAGCACGCCACCTACGCCTCGAACGGATGGCTCGTGCGCGAGTGGCGCGTCGCCCCCACCTCGCGTATCCAAACCGTGGACGCTGTACGCGGGCCCATCGAGCAGATGCTCGGATTGTCGACCCTGCGCGTCACGACCGCATCGTCTTACGGGGCCATCAGCATTGTCGGGCTGGACCGCGCGGTTGCGCAGGATGCCGCCGCGAGGCTTGCCGTCATCGCCGAGATCTCCGAGGGCGACGCAACGTGACCGATGAGACGCTGCCAGCAGGCAGTCGCACCGCTCCCGAACCGTCGGCAGACGGCTGGCGTGGCCTCAGTATTCGAGTCGTCTGGGTGGATTTCGCCAAGAGTCTCTTATCCGTTCTCCCCGCGGTGGTCGCGATCCTCGGATTTGGCATCGAGCCTTCCTGGAGCTCGATGTGGCCGTTCGCAGCGATCGCCGTCTGGGGCGTGCTCAGTGCGGTTGCCGACATCATCCGCTGGCTGCTCACGCGGTACCGCATCACCGAAACCGAGGTGGAGCGAAGTACCGGCCTGTTCGTGCGCCGGCACCGTTCGGTTCGCCGCGACCGGATCCGAAGCGTTGACACCCATGCCAAACTGCGGCACCGCATTGCGGGGCTGCGCGTGATCACGGTCGGTGCTGGTCAGCAGACCAATGCCGGTGAAGCAGCGTTCGTGCTCGACTCCCTCATTCGCGATGACGCCGAGCTACTCCGCAGCGTCCTGCTCCGCGAGCACCAGACGGCCACCGCCGAAACGGAGCGTCCCAGGGATGGTGATGACATCCAGGACCCCCCCGATCCGGCCAAGACGCGCTCTGCTGAGGTCTTCGCGACATTGCGCCCGTGGTGGGTGGTTTACCACATGTTCAGCCTGTGGGCCTACCTCTCCGCAGCCGGCCTTCTGTGGGGTGCCTTCTGGTTGGCGTCCACCTTCGGTGTCAACTTGATCGATGTCTCCTCACGCTGGATCTCGTGGGGAGACCTCGGCTGGTTCGAAACGATCGCAGTCGCCGTCGTCGGGGGCGGACTGTTCGGCGCGATCGCCATGGGCGTGGGCTTCTTCCTCTCCTACTGGAAGTTCGAGCTGGCGCGCGTACGCAGCGATGACACCTCCTTCCTCCGCACCCGCAGGGGCCTGCTGAGCACCCGGGAGGTGAACCGTGACGAAGTGCGCACCCGCGGGCTCTCCATCTCCGAACCCTTGCTCTGGCGTTGGATGAGAATGGCCGATACCAACGTCATCACCACCGGCCTGAGCATCTGGGACCCCGAGCAACCCAGCGCTATCCTTCCCCGCGGCCCGAGGAGCATCGCCCACGAGGTGGCTACCCGAGTCTTGGGAGCGCCGTCACCGCTGGAGGTTCCACTGCCAAGGCATCCCCGAGCCGCTCTACGCCGCAGGCTCTGGTGGGCGACCGCCTTCACCGCTCTGGGTGTCGCCATCGTGGCATTGCCCGTGGCGACCTCTGTCGTGCCGACGTGGGTGCTGTGGGCGGCGATCGGCGTGTGGCCGGTGGCATTGTGCGGTGCCATCGTGGCCTACCGAGCCCTCGGTCACGCGATCACCGAGGACTACGTCGTGATGCGGTCTGGTCTGACGAGCCGCACCACCTCGGCGCTGCGTCGCGATGCGGTCAGCACCATCGCGGTGCGGCAGTCGATTCTGCAGAAGCGGCTCGGGCTCAGCACCGTGTCGGCGATGACGGCCGCCGGGTGGTCGATCTATGAGGCCCCAGATGTCTGCGCCCACGAAGCCATCTCATTCGCCGCACAGGCCGCCCCGGGTTTCCTGGATGAGTTCCTCGGGTCGTCGGTGTGCTCGCGCGCTGACGAGGTCGCCTCAGGCCCAGTTCGCGATCTCTGACAGCGACTGCTCATCCCCGGTCGAGGAGGCGCCGATCACGCTGAGCGTCCCGTCCGGCTCCAGGACGACCGCCGCGATGGTCTGCAGGCCACCGTGCCCTGCGGAGCGTGCCGCCTGCAGCACCTCGCCCCGGGTCAGCCGCACCCGCCTGAGGGCCGGCTCGAGCAGCTCGCCCCGCCTGAGCACGAGGGTCGGCTCAGCATTGACGAACCGACGCCCGCCCGGTAGCGAGGTCGTGACGCGTGAGACCAGCCATTGCGTGCAGATGAGCAGCCCCATCCCGGTGAGCACATCGGCATACCGGATGTCTTGGGTGAGCACAGCGCTGGCCAGCATCGACCCCAGCGCCACGGTCACGACGAAGTCGAAGGCGTTCAGCTTGGCCAAGACACGTTTGCCCGAGATGCGGAGCAGGACCACCAACGTCACGTATGAAGCCGCGCCGACCAGCACGATGCGCAGCAGCGCGGACCAAGAGTCGAACCACATGAGTGAGTGAGCCTTTCGCGAGGAGTGCGCAGTCCACCTGAGACTGGCACGCAACGTGCCCGCGCAGCGAGGCAGGCATGTTCAGGGCCCTCGCGTAGGGTCAACCAAGATCCGCGACCGACAAGGAGACCCTCGTGGCCACGCAGCGCCCGACCCTGGTCCTGGTCAACTCCTCTGCAGGTTCGGGAGAGGCGGACCTGGTGGAGCAGGTGTGCCGTGCACTGGAGCAACACAGCCTGTTCGGCACCGAGGTCGTGGAATCTGGGTCTGACGAAAGGTATGCCGCGGCCGTCGCCTCGGCGCGGGGGCGCGACGTCGTCGTCGTGGGCGGAGACGGGTCGGTGAACAGGTTGCTGCAACAGCTGATGGACCAGCAGCTGCTGGGCAGCGTCGGTGCGGTCGGGGTGGTGCCGGTGGGCACCGGGAACGATCTGGCCCGCGACGCCGGTCTCCCCTTGGACTGGTGCGGGGCGGCAGAGGTGGCGGTCAGCGGCGCCCCAGTGGCTCGGGGCCTGCTCGTCGACACCGCGGGCCGCGTGGTGACCAACGTCGTGCACTGCGGGGTGGCCGCGGAGGCGACCGCGCACGCCGCGGACGTCAAGGGTGTGCTCGGCAGGACGGCCTACACCTGGGGCGCGGTGCGCGCCGGGCTGACCAGGCAGGGGTGGCACTTGCGGGTCGTCGTCGACGGCCGCACCGTCGCTGACGGGACCGAGCGACTGCTCATGGTCAGCGCCGCCGTGGGGTCCAGCGTCGGTGGCGGCCACGAGATCGCCCCGAATGCCGACGCCGGCGACGGGCAGGTAGATGTCGTCATCGCTCACGGGACCTCTGCCCGAGCCAGGGTGGGTTTTGCCCTGGACCTGCGCCGCGGGCGGCACATCGAGCGTCAGGACGTCACCGTGACCCAAGGTCGCGAGGTGCTCGTCAAGGCCGTGACGTCGCGGGACGCGTTCGCGGTCAACACCGACGGAGACGTGGAGAAGGACCGGCTGCGTAGCCGCCGCTGGCAGCTACGCGCGGACGCGTGGCGGCTGCGGGCGCCCACCAGGCCTCACTGACTCCTCCCGCTCGACCACCCTGGGCTCGCCGGTCACCACGCTGGGACCGACAGGGTTGTGAACGCCTTCGCAGATCCCGGTCACGAGGGGTGGACGTACGATCCACCTGGACGCGGAGGCATCGTCAGGCTCTGCTGCGCCGCAGGGCGGAAGCAGCCACGACCGCGGCGGCAGCCAGCGTCGTCAGGCACCCGATCGGCAGCGGCAGGCAGCAGCCGCCGACAACGACGCGGCTGTTGCCGCGGGTCCACGTCCGGGACGGCAGCGGACCCAGGCCCCCGCTCTGCGACTCCCACCGCCCGTCGTCCTGGGCCGCCTGCTCGGCGGCCCACGGGTCAGCCGGCTCCGACCCCGGCGCCGCGTCCGGGCGGGGGAGGTCTTCCGGCGCGGGGCCACCTTGGTAGGTCATGAGCACCGATCCTGACACCGGGGCGGCCATGGCGCAGCACAGATGTTCCTGGGTGGGCTCGGGTGGCGTCTGAAACTGGCGCTGGCACCACGCGGCAGTGGGGGCGGCTCACTCGTCCCGCGCGACCACCTTGGCCTCACCAACCTCCACGCCCGGGACCGACAGGTCCTTCAGCGCCTTCGAGATGCCGGCGACCAGCGCCGAGGGCGCCCGGTCTTCCTGGCGGATGTCCTGCGGTGACAGTGAGTCCTCGGGGGTGTCGGACTGAACCGCCTCAACGAGGGCGTCCTCGTCGGTGATCTCGGCGTCCAACTGGATGGTCAGCGTGTGCTTGCTCATGGGAGAAGACTCACTGATGGAGCCTGCCCCGGCCACTCGGAGGAGCCTGTGGCCCCGGCTACCGCCAGCCGCGCGGCGGCGTCCGCTCATCAAGCCCGCAGTGTGCTGATGAGGCAGGATCTCAGGTGTGTTGCGGGCGATGGACCGGCAGCAGGCCAGAGCCAGGAGAGGGATCCGGTCGCGATGAGCCCAGTGAGCACAGCCGATGCAGTGGTGATCGGCGGGGGACCCAACGGCCTCGTCGCCCTGAACGCCCTGGTCGACGCCGGGTGGGACGTTGTGCTCATCGAGGCCAACGACGAAGTGGGCGGCGCGGTGCGCAGTGGCGAGGTGACGACGCCGGGTTTCGTCAACGACCTGTTCAGCGCGTTCTACCCGCTGGCGGCGGCCAGCCCGATCATCCGTGACCTGCACCTGGAGCAGCACGGCCTGGTGTGGCGCAGGGCGCCGCACGTGCTCGCCCACGCCCTCGACGACGGGTACGCCGCCGTCCTGCGCGACCGCGCCGAGGACACCGCCGCGGCCCTCGACGCCGAGGCCCCGGGTGACGGTGAGGCGTGGCTGGAGCTGGTGCACGGGTGGGACCAGATCCGCGACCCGCTGCTGGACGCCTTGTTTACCCCGTTCCCGCCGGTCACCTCGGCCGCGCGCATTCTCCGCCGCCTGGGCGCAGCTGACACCCTCGATTTCGCTCGCTTGGCGGTGACGCCTGTCCGCAGGCTTGCCGACGAACGGTTCACCGGCCCCGGCCCGGGGCTGCTCCTGACCGGCAATGCGATGCACGGGGACATCCCTCCGGACGCCGCCGGCAGTGGCATGTTCGGGTGGCTGCTCACCATGCTGGGGCAGGACGTGGGCTTCCCGGTCCCTGAGGGTGGTGCGGGCGAGTTGGCGCACGCCCTTCGGCGGCGGGCCGAGAGCAAGGGCGCCCGCCTGCTCACCGGCACCGCAGTGACCGCCGTGATCGTCGAGCACGGCCGGGCCTCCGGCGTGCGGCTCGCGGACGGGACGATGGTCCGGGCCCGCCGTGGCGTGCTGGCCGATGTGGCTGCGCCGGCGCTCTATCGCGACCTCCTGGCCGGCCACCGCCTGCCCGCACGGCTGCTGCGTGACATCGACCGCTTCCAGTGGGACAACCCGACGATCAAGGTCAACTGGGCCCTGGAGCAGCCGGTGCCCTGGTTGGCTGAGGACGCGCACGGTGCCGGGACCGTGCACCTCGGCGTCGACGCCGACGGCTTCGTCGACTTCGCCGCGGACCTGTCGGTCGGTCGGACCCCCGCGCGGCCGTTCATCCTGTTCGGCCAGATGACAACCTCGGACCCGACGCGCTCACCCGCGGGGACGGAGTCGGCGTGGGCCTACACCCACGTCCCCCACACGATCGACTGGTCCGGCGATCACCTTGCGGCCCACGTCGAGCGGATCGAGGACGCGCTCGAGCGGGTCGCCCCGGGCTTCCGGGACACCCGGCTGGCCCGTCACGTGCAGTCTCCGGCGGACCTCGAGGACGCGAACGCCAACCTCGTGGGCGGTGCCGTCAACGCCGGCACCTCGGGGCTGCACCAGCAGCTGGTCTTCCGCCCCACGCCGGGGCTGGGTCGTCCGGAGACGCCAGTGCCGGGCCTCTACCTCGCCAGCGCCGCCGCGCATCCCGGAGGAGGGGTGCACGGCGCACCCGGCTGGAACGCCGCCCGCGCCGCGATCGGGGCTCACGCCCGGCTTACCGGCGGGGTGCGGCGAGCGCTCGCGCGCACGGCCTGGGCCCGGCTCCTCCCGCGGCCCTGAGCGGTCTGCAGCGACTGGCCGGGTGTGCAGCATGCAGTGACCGGCGGGGAGGTGCGGGGATGCTCGAACGGTCAGGCGCTGGTTTCGCCGTTGCGGAAGCGCCCCTCGGCCAGGAAGGCCAGCCGCCGAAGCGCCTCGACGTTGCGCGGCCCGATCGCCAGCTGGCGCCCCGGCCTGGGCAGGAGCTTGCCGGGCCCGCGGGAGGCGTCCTCCGCGATCTTCACTGTGCAGGCCCGCTCGCCGCGGGGAGTGATCGAGATGACGACCCGCGCCTCGCCCAGGGGCCAGCCGCGGGCGGTGAGGACGAGCAGGGAGGGCTCGACGGAGCGCTCGACCGTGGTCGCGTCGTTGATCAGGGCGGGCCAGAGACCGAAGGAGTGGTGGACCTGGGCACCTTGCGCCGGCCAGGTCACGTCGACGTCGCGGACGCGAGAGGCACCCACGACCCACGTCGCGTAGGACCACCCGTCGGCGAGGACGTCCCAGACCGCCTGGCTCGGGGCCTCGACCTCTCGCGTGACGGTGACGACGCCAGGGGATTGATCCACGATCTGCTCTCCGGGCGGCGTGCCTGGGGTGACGGCGGCGACGGGGGAGCCGGCGAGCGAGAGCCCGCTGGTCCAACGGCGACCCCACCTTCCGTGGACCGCCTCCCCCAGGGGCAGCGGCGCCAGGACATTGCCAGGCGAGTTGGGGACCTCCCCGCGCGAGAGCCCACCGGTCTTCATCAACGATGTCACGAGGAGGTCATACACCGCGGGGGACAGGCGGAACCCGCCCACCACGACATGGTTGGC
The DNA here is from genome assembly GCF_008843165.1 of Ornithinimicrobium pratense. NCBI lineage: Bacteria > Bacillati > Actinomycetota > Actinomycetes > Micrococcales > Ornithinimicrobiaceae > Ornithinimicrobium > Ornithinimicrobium pratense. The sequence goes on from NZ_CP044427.1 coordinate 1,539,902, forward strand.
CAGCCCGACAGAGGTCTCGCGACGGGGACGGTCGAGGGCGCGGACCACGGCGCGAGCCACCTTCTCCGGAGGGTCCACCGGGGGTGGCGGGCGGCCGTGCCGGCCCAGGTAGGTCCCCGCCTGCAGGTAGACCGGGGTGTCGACGCCCCCGGGCGAGACGAGGCTGATGTGGATGCCCGGCGTGCTGCGGGCCTCAATCTGCAGGGTCCGCACGAGGCCGTGAACTCCCCACTTCGCCGTGATGTAGGAACTCATGAAGGGGGTGCTGATCTTGCCGAGCAGCGAGCCGAGGAACACCAAGCTCCCGCCGCCTGCCTCCTTGAACTCCCGCAGCGCGCATCGCGCGACGTTCGCGGTGCCGATCAGCGTGGCCTCGATGGAGCTGTTGAACACCTCTGCCGGAACGTCCTCGAACCGGCCATAGGCAAGGGACCCCGCGGAGTGCACAACGCCGTCCAGGACGCCAAAGGCGGTGCGAGCGCCAGCGAAGGCGGCGTCCAGAGCCTCGACGTCGCGCACGTCGGCGACGGTCACCAGGGCCTTGGCCCCCCGGTCCTCGCACTCCTGACGGACGGTCTGCAGCACGTCGAGAGAGCGAGCCAACAGGACGAGGTTCGCGCCCTCATCGGCCAGCTGCAGGGCCGTCGCCCGACCGATGCCACTGGAGGCTCCGGTGATGAGCACGGTCCTGGGCGTGTGGGTCACTCCCTCAGTGTGCGGTTTCGCCCGGGATTGTGCCCCCCGCACCGTCACATCCCGCACCCCCTCTGTCCCAAGGCGCGCCATACGCCGTCGCCTCCGCGCCCTCGGGACAGGTTCGTGCAGGCCGCCAAGGCGCTGTTCGCGCTGCTCACCGGCGCCCGGCGTGGGAACACACCGAGGACATCGCCCGGATACTCACCGACTGCGGGCTGCAGACCGGCCCGGTCGGGGTGGAGCGGCACCACGCCACGGGGTAGGTCCGGGAGATCTGGACCGCCCTGGACCGAGCGGCCGGGACCCTCATGGGTCACCGAGCCGGGTGACCAGCGCGACTACCGGGCGGTCGCCCTGGCCCGGGCCGCCCGGTGGCCGGACGGATAGGGAGTCGGCAAAGGTGTGCGCCGGCGGCGCTCAGCCCGTCATGCACTCCATGAGCGGACCCATGAGGTTGTCGGCCGCCTCGTCCTCACGTCCCTGGAACATCAGCGAGAAGAGCTCGGTGAGGGCATCGTTGTCGAGCACCTCGTTGATGCACTCCTGCTCCTGCTCGCCCATGGTGTCGTCCGCGGCGAACTGCTCGGTCAGCATCGCCTGGGCGTCGACGCAGCCTACGAGGACGTCGGCGGCGTGGTCAGCGTCCTCCTCCTCCATGGTCACGTCGGTGACCTGACCGGCGACCTCCAGGTCGTCGGTGAGCAGGCCGTACTCCTGCAGCTGCTCCACGCCGATCCGGTCGACCATGCCCTCGCCGACGCAGTCCGCCTGCTCCTGGTCGACGGGGAAGTCCTCATCCGACTCCTCCATCATGGAGGCCGAGATGGCTTCCGCAGCCTGGGCCTCGTCGTCGTTGCCGCAGGCGGCGAGGGACAGGGTCAGGGCCAGGCTGCCAGCAACAACGAGTGCTCGGGTCTTCATGTGGTTTCTCCTCAGTACGGCGGCGCTCAGGCCCCCCCGTGTCGTTGACGGCCCCTCCGGCCGGCGCGCCGACGCCGGCACGCGGGTCTGAGGCTAGCAGGCGGCGCCCGCAGGGAGGCTCGCCCTCAGCCTCGGCGGCGTGGCGGAGGGTACACGCCACGGTCCGAGGTAGGCCGGTGTCGCCTTGGCGACACCCACCTACCTCAGTCCTGGTCACCTTGCTGTGGCGCCGATGGGGACACTATGGCCACCTGACGCAATGTGCTGCTGCTGGGCAGGCAGCCTTGGCTTCAGCCCTCACCCGCCGCGGTGACCAGCTGCTCCCAGGTAATGCTGCGAGGTGGGCTGTGTCGGTGCTGGGTGGCCAGGGCGGCGACGGCGCGGCTCAGGGCCTCGCGGCCCAGCTCCTCGCCGAAGCGATCGACCACGAGGATGGCACGGGGACGGGCCAGGCCGCCCAGGGCCTCACGGACGGCGTCCATCAGCTCCACGGCCACGGCGTCCAGGTCGGTGCCGCGGGCGCTCTCGGCCATCTCGGGGGTCAGCACTACCGCGGCGACGAGCGACCGACCGAGCTCGACGTCCTTGCGGACCGTCACCCGGGCCTCGGCCACGAACGGGTGGTCGATCAGCACGTCCCGGACCTCGCGCAGCGAGACCAGCTGGCCCGAGACCGAGACAACCTCGTCGGTGCGGCCGAGGAAGACCACCGTGCCGTCCCCGGCCCGCAGGGCCAGGTCGCCGGTGGCGTAGACACCGGGGTGGCGGCCCCAGTGCTCCCACGGGTCCTGCGAGACCTCCTCCGAGCCGTCCACCCCGATCATCAGCCCGGCCCATGGGCGTCGCAGCACCACCTCACCAGTGTCACCCGGTGCCACGATCCGTCCCTCCCGGTCGACGATCTCCAAGCCGCAGTCCGGCATGGGCAGCGCGGCCCCGGCAACATCACCGCCCGATCCGTCGCCGCCGGCCGCATTCGGCCCGCTGGCCGCAGCATCGCCAGACCCTCCGGCATCGGTGACCCGCACAACCCCACCCAGCTCCAGCTGGCCCCAGGCGTCCAGCAGCTCCAGGTCGGCCCCGAAGGCGTCCCGGATCCACCCGGCCAGCTCCGGCTCCACCGGCTCGCCCGCGGTGGCCAGGCGGCGCAACGAGGGAGCCGCGTCGACCCGGGGCATGTCCCGGTCCCAGCCCCGCAGGGTCCGCATCACCGATGGGCTGGTGATGAGCGTCTCCACACCGTAGCGGCGCACGATGTCCCAGGCTCGGCGATGATGCGGCACGTCGAGGGTGCCCTCGTACATCACCGAGGCGTCCCCCCAGGCCAGCGGCCCGTAGACCGCGTGGAACTGAGTCACCGCCCAGGCGATGTCGCCCGCGCACCAGAACGGGCCACCAGTCCGCAGCCGCCCGTGCACCGCGATCGCGTTAGCCAGGACGCAAGCGGTGCCGTGCAGCACCGACACAGGGTGCCCGCCCCGCCGCGCGATCGGCACCGAGGCGACCGGGTGGTGGCTTGCGAGCGCGAGGACCTCATCGGTGGTGTGCACCTTGCCGCGCTTGGCGGCCACCACGTCGTGATACCACCGGTCACCCTCGTACCAGGCGACGTCCATCCCGGTGCGCCGCACCACGATCGTGTGCTCGATGCTGCCCACGGCGGACAGGGCGTCGTCAAGCCGGGCCTTCAGCGGCAGGACCGTCCCGTGCCGCCACGCCCCGTCCTGGGTGAAGATGACCTTCAGGTCCAGCAGGGCCAGCCGGTCGGCCAGCGGCCCCGACGGCAGGGCCGAGGGGATGATGCTGTGCACGGCTCCGATGCGGGCGCAGGCCAGCATCACCACCACGGTCTCGGGCAGCCAGCCCAGGTGCAGTCCGACGCGCTCGCCCGGCTGCACACCCATACCCGTGAGGGCTCGCGCCAGCGTGACCACCTGCTCGTGCAGCTCCCGGTAGGTCAGGTCGCGCCGGTCGCCCGGCTCACCCTCCCAGTGGATCGCGTCGTCGTCACCGCGCTCCTGAAGGTGAGCGTCCAGGCAGGTCACGGACAGGTTGAGCCGTGCCCCCGGCAGCCACGCCGCGCCACGCTCGTCCTCCCCCCACAGCCGAGTGGCGGGGGAGAGCAGGTGCAGCCGCCCCGCGACCTCCTCCCACCGCGGGTCGGGGGACAGCGGGGTCACCCGGTCAGCCATGGCCCAGCGTCCTTCCTGCCGCCTTCGCGGCCCGGCCCAGGTATGCCGCAGCCTGGGCGATGTGCGTCTCGTCGCCCGGGTCGGGCAGGTCGGCGGCGAGCGCCCCGACGGCCGCGCCGCTGGCGTCCAGCACCGGGACGGCCACCTCAGCAGGCATGGTCATGTCGTCGGGCTCGTGGGCCAGCCACTCGCCGGCCGCCCATTCGGCCCGCGCAGCCCGGGCCGACTCCTGCTCCTCGGGGTCGACCAGGCGCACCGCCTGCTGCCACTGCTCCTCGGAGGCGCGGGCAGCCAGCAGCCGTCCGCCGGCGGTCTCCAGGGCGCGGTGCACCCGGTTGCTCTCCCGGTAGGGCCCCACGACGCCCCCGTCGACACGGTCGACATACACGACCTCTCCGCTCACGAGGACCTCGACATGGACGGTCGCCCCGACCTTGTCCCGGACCTGGGACAGGTATGGGGAGGCGGCGCCGATCAGCGGCAGCCGCGTCAGGTAGTGGTGGGACAGCCGCGCCAGTTCTGGACCCAGCCCGTAGCGCGAGGTAGCCGGGTCCTGGACCGCCAGGTCTGCCAGCACCAGCGAGCGCAGCAACCGGTGCACGGTCGGGATGGACATCGCCGAGCGCTCCGCGAGGTCGGTGAGCTGGTGGTATGCGGGTCCGTCGGCCAGCAGCTCCAGCAGTGTGACTGCATTGCGCACGGTCCCCAGACCGCCCCGCCCGTTCTCGATGGTCGCCATCCGACCTCCTTTCGCCTGCATCATCCCTGATAGGCAGCCCAGTTGCGACATGCGGCCAAAGTTTCCTGTCCGAAGTGCTTGATTTTCAGATAGTGGAACCCTACTGTCAGTCCAGCCAGCACGTCACCGACGACCTGCAGGGAAGGACCGACCTTGCTTACTCGCGCATATCAACACTCCCTCAACGGCAGCCATCTGCCGGCCGGGGAGCCGTTGCTCGAGGTGGACGGCGTGTCGCTGCGCTTCGGCGGAGTCACCGCCCTGAGCGACATCAGCTTCACCGTCACCCAAGGCCATGTGCACGCCATCATCGGCCCCAACGGCGCCGGCAAGTCCTCGATGCTCAACTGCATCAGCGGGATCTACCACCCCCAGGAGGGCCAGATCCGGCTGCAGACCGCCGCGGAGTCGGGCGAACGGACGACCTCGACGCTGACCCAGCTGCCGCCCCACAAGATCGCCCGTCTCGGCGTGGCCCGCAGCTTCCAGAACATCGAGCTGTTCTCCCACCTCACGGTGCTGGAGAACCTCATGCTCGGCCGGCACATCCACATGAAGCACAGCGTCGCCGCCTCGATGCTGTGGTTCGGTCCGGCCCGCAAGCAGGAAATCGCCCACCGCCGGCTCGTCGAGGAGGTCATCGACCTGCTCCAGCTGCAGGCCTTCCGGTCCAAGCCTGTCGGAGCCCTGGCCTACGGCATCCAGAAGCGGGTCGAGCTAGGCCGCGCGCTGTGCATCCAGCCGGCGCTGCTGCTGCTCGATGAGCCGATGGCCGGGATGAACGTGGAGGAGAAGGAGGACATGGCCCGCTACGTCCTGGACGTCCACGAGCTGGCCGGCGTGACGGTGGTCCTGATCGAGCACGACATGAACGTCGTCATGGACATCTCCGACTGGGTCAGCGTGCTGGACTTCGGTCGGCTCATCGCCGACGGCACCCCTGATGACGTGAAGACCAACCCGGCCGTGATCGAGGCCTACCTCGGCTCCGACGACGAGGACTCCGCGGTCCGCGAGGCGCTGCAGACGATGCAGGAGCAGGTCGAGCAGGACCAGATCGAGAGCGACGCCCGTGGCTAGCAGTCCCCCGAGCCCCGCCCTGGACCTGGCCCGCGACACCTTCCCCCGGCTGCTGCGCCAGCTCGCAGAGGTGCGGCCCAACGATGTGGCGATGCAGGAGAAGCTCTACGGCATCTGGCAGCCGATCACCTGGTCCGACTACGCCCGCCGCGTCGAGGACTTCGCCCACGGGCTGGCCGGCTTCGGCGTCGAGCGCGGCTCGATCATCGCTGTCCTGGGCGACAACCGGCCCGAATGGCTCATCGCCGAGCTCGCCGCCCAGAGTATGGGCGCAGCCGTGGTCGGCATCTACCCCACCTCCATCGGCGAGGAGCTCGAGCACATCCTGGCCAAGTCCGCGGCCCGCGTCGTGGTCGTCGAGGACCAGGAGCAGGTCGACAAGCTCCTGCGGCTCAAAGAACTCGGGCGAGACCTCGACATCGGACAGGTCATCTTCTACGACCCCCACGGGCTGGAGCAGTATGACGACCCCTGGCTGATCGACTTCACCGAGGTCGAGCGACGCGGCCGGGAGCGCTCAGAGGCCCAGCCGCACTGGTTCGCCGAGCAGGTCGAGCTGGGCCGGCCGGACGACATCGCGGTCATCTGCACCACCTCGGGCACCACCTCCAAGCCCAAGCTCGGCGAGTTGTCCCACGCCAACCTGCTGGCGATGGCGCACAACCTCACCCAGATCGACCCGGCCGACAGCTCCTTCCGCTACGTCTCCTTCCTGCCCTTCGCCTGGATCGGCGAGCAGATGCTCGCGGTCGCGATCGGGCTGGGGCGCGGGCTGACGATCAGCTTCCCCGAGGACGCCTCCACCCAGCGCTCGGACCTGCGCGAGATCGGTCCAGACGTCATGTTCTCCCCGCCCCGGATCTGGGAGTCGATGCTCTCCGAGGTCCAGGTCCGCATCGACGAGGCCGGCTGGCTCAAGCGCAAGGTCTTCGGCTGGGGCTACGACATCGGTGACAAGGCCGCGCGCGCCCGCGTCCAGGGCAAGGGCCGCAGTGGGCTGCTGACCAAGCTCGCCGACGCGGTCAGCACCCGCCCGGTGCGCGACCAGCTCGGCCTGGCCCGGGTGCAGCGCGCCTACACCGGCGGCGCCCCGCTGGGCCCCGACGTCTTCCGCTTTTTCCACGCGATCGGGGTCAACCTCAAGCAGATCTACGGGCAGACCGAGATCTGCGGGATCGCCGTCGTCCACCGCGACGACGACATTGCCTTCAACACCGTCGGCACCCCCATCCCCGGGACCGACCTGCGGATCACCGACGACGGCGAGATCCTGCTGCGCTCGCCCTCGGTGTTCCGCGGTTACCACCGCCAGCCGGCGGAGACGGCCAAGACGGTCGACGCGGATGGGTGGCTGCATACCGGCGATGCGGGTTATCTGGACGAGGACGGCCACCTGGTTGTCATCGACCGCGCCAAGGACGTGCTGACCGCACCGGACGGCAGCCGCTACTCCAGCCAGTTCATCGAGAACAAGGTCAAGTTCAGCCCCTACGTCGAGGAGGCTGTGGTCTTCGGCCCCGAGCGGGCCGGCCAGGGGATGACCGCGATGGTCATTCTCGACCCCGGCACCGTCGGGTCCTGGGCCGAGCACGAGCGGTTGTCCTACACGACCTACACCGACCTGGCGGCCAAGGACGAGGTCTACGACCTGGTCGCCGAAGAGATCGTGCACGCCAACGAGGACCTGCCCGAGGCGATCCGGGTCCAGCGCTTCGTGCTGCTGCACAAGCAGCTCGACCCCGACGATGACGAGATCACCCGCACCCGCAAGGTCCGCCGCAACGTCATCGACGAGCGCTACGCCACCATCATCGCCGCCCTGCGCGCCGGCGAGGGCGAGGCCCGGATCAGCAGCCGCGTCACCTACCAGGACGGCTCCTCGGTCGTGCGGGAGCTGGGGCTGCGCATCTTCGACCTGACCACCTACGAGATCCCGCAGGGCCGGGGTCGCCGGCCGGTATGGAGTGGGCGCCGATGAGCGACAGCGTCGTGAGGACACGAGCTTGTGAGGCGGGACAGTGCGTGCGGCGCGTCCAGGGCCTTGAGGAGGCACGATGAGCACCTTCGTCAGTGTGCTGGCCTACGGGCTGGCCGACGGCGCGATCCTGGCGTTGGCCGCGCTGGGCTTCGTGCTGATCTACAAGGCCACGTCGGTCATCAACTTCGCCCAGGGCGAGTTCCTGCTCGTGGGTGCCTACATGTTCTACACCGCGTTCGTGGTGATGAGGCTGCCGCTGCTGCTGGCCGTGCTGGTCGGTGTCGTGGTGGCCACGCTCATCGGCGTGCTCGTGGAACGGCTGATCCTGCGCCCGATGATCGGGGAGAGCGCGATCAGCATCATCATGGTCACGATCGGCCTGTCCTCGCTGCTGCGGGCGCTGGTGCAGATGTTCTACGGCACCCGCCCCCAGCCGATGCCGGCGATCTTGCCTCGCGGCTCGGTGCAGATCCTGGGCGCCACGGTGCCGATCAACCGCCTGCTGGTCATCCTCGTCGCGGCCGTCGTGCTCACCGCGTTCACGATCTTCTTCCGCAAGTCCCGGCACGGCATCGCGATGCGCGCCGTGGCCGACGACCAGCAGGCGGCCATGACGATGGGCATCTCGGTGCGCCGCATCTTCGCCATGGCTTGGGCGTTGGCCGGCGTCAGCGCTCTCATCGCCGGTGTCCTGCTCGCCGACATCTCCGCGGTCGACCAGAACCTCGCGGCGTTCGGCCTGCTCGTCTTCCCCGTCGTCATCCTCGGCGGCCTGGACTCGGTGCCAGGCACGATCGTCGGCGGCATGATCATGGGCCTGCTCATCCAGGCCACCGCCAGCTACTGGGAGGCCGGCCTGGCCGTCGTCATCCCCTATGTCGTCCTCGTCCTCATCCTGCTGGTCAAGCCCTACGGGCTGTTCGGCGAGACCCGCATCGAGAGGGTGTGAGCAGCCCGTGGCCATGACCGCCACCGGTGTCCACCACCGGTCCTACACCTCCGAGCTACGCCTGCGCGCGACGCGGGCCGAGTATGTCCGCCTGGCACTGATGGGCGTGCTGCTGGTCGTCGTGCCGTTCGTGCTCGACAACTACTGGATGTCGATCGCCAACACGATCCTCATTGCCATCATCGGCGCCGTCGGGCTCAACATCCTGGTCGGCTACACCGGGCAGATCTCCCTGGGGCAGGGCGGCTTCCTCGCCGTGGGTGCTTACACCTCGGTGATCCTCTCGGACCGGATGGGCCTGCCCACCCCGCTCGCGATCGCCTTCGCGGTGGTCTTCACCGCGGTCGTCGGCACCTTCTTCGGCCTGCCGGGGCTGCGGCTCAAGGGGCTCTACCTGGCGATCGCCACCTTGGCCAGCCAGCAGATCATCGAATTCTTCATCCGCCGCGATATCGGCGACTTCCTCACCGGCGGTCTGGGCTACATCAACGTCGAGCGGTTCGGTTTCCTCGGCTTCCAGATCGGTGGCCGAGACGTCTTCGAGCGGCAGTGGTACGTCATCCTGGCGATCCTGGCGGTGCTGTCGGTGATGGCCGCCCGCAACCTGTTCCGCACCGGCCTGGGCCGCTCGTTCATGGCGGTGCGCGACCAGGACATCGCCGCCGAGGCGATCGGGGTCAACCTGACCCGGGCCAAGCTGACCGCCTTCGCCGTCTCCTCCGGCTTCGTCGGGCTCGCCGGTGCGCTCACCGCGCACTACAGCGAGGTCGTCTCCTGGGAGAAGTTCACCCTGCAGGTCTCGATCCTCTACCTGGCGATGATCATCGTCGGTGGGTTGGGCAGCATCGCCGGCGCGGTCTATGGGGCCATCTTCATGACCCTGCTCCCGGTGGTCATCCGCAACGTCGCCAACGCCTTCGAGTCGGTCGTGCCGTTCCTGGGCAACCAGCTGCCCGCGGTGCAGAACGCGACCTTCGGTTTGGTCATCATCCTCTTCCTCATCATCGAGCCCAGAGGGTTGAACCGGCTCTGGGAACGGATCAAAGAGTTCTTCCGGTTCTGGCCCTTCCGTTACTGACGCCCCTGTAGTCCCCCCGACCCCAGCCCACGACATACCTGCAAGACACCCCCAAGGAGAGAACCATGAACCGCACACGACGTGGAGCCCTGATCGCCTCACTGGCTGCCCTGACCCTCGGGCTGTCGGCCTGCGGCAACGGTGACGGCGGAGGCGGCGACGGTGACGCCAGTCCCATCCCGATCGGCATCATCGCCGACCTGTCCGGCGCGACCGGTGACGTCGGCACGCCCTACAACCAGGGCATGCTCGCCTACATCAACCACCTCAACGCTGAGGGCGGCATCGACGGGCGGATGATCGAGGCCGACTCCAACGACTACGCCTACGAGGTGCCGCAGGCCGAGGATCTCTACCGCCAGTACGTCAACGACGGCGTCGTCGCCGTCCAGGGTTGGGGCACCGGAGACACCGAGGCGCTGCACACCCGCGTCGGCCAGGACGAGCTGCCGTTCATGTCCGGCTCGTTCGCCGAGTCGCTCACCGACCCGAACGAGGCGCCTTACAACTTCGTCGTCGCACCGACCTACTCCGACCAGATGCGCGTGGCGCTGAACTGGATCAACGAGGACTCTGGCGGCGACGCCGAAGTCGCGGTCTTCCACCACGACAGCCCCTTCGGCACCGCCCCGGTCGCCGACGGCCAGGAGTGGGTGGAGGAGCAGGGCTACGGGCTGGGCTACCAGGCCTACGCGATGCCCGGCGGCCAGCAGAACTACGTCGGCCTGCTGAACCAGGCGCAGAGCCAGGGTGCGCAGTACATCGTCATCCAGAACGTGGCCAGCCCGGCCGCGCTCGTCGCCCGGGACATCGCCGACCAGAACCTGGACATGACGATCGTCTGCCTCAACTGGTGCGGCAACGAGCTGTTCATCGACACCGCAGGGGAGCAGGCCGCCGAGGGCCACATGCTCATCCAGCCGTTCGCGCCGCTCAGTGTGGAGAAGGAAGGGCACGGGATCATCAACGACTACCTCGAGGAGGAGGGCATCGACCCCGAGAGTGTCGGCACTTCCTGGGTCCAGGGCTGGTACGTCATGCACGTCATGGCCGAGGGCATCCGCCAGGCGGTGGAGAACAACGACGGCGAGGAGCTCACCGGCGAGATGATCCGGGAGGCCCTGGAGACGATGGGCCCGATCGACACCGGCGGCGTCATCGGCGAAGGTGCTATCGAGTTCTCCGCGGAGAGCCACCGCGGCTCCACCAGCACCGGTGTCTACCGGGCCGAGGGCGGCCAGATGGTCGAGGTCGAGGCGGGCGCCACGCCATGAGCACCGCTGCGACTCCCGCGGGGGCGGCCCAGCACACCAGGGCTGCCCCCACCGGGGTCGGCCCGGCCATGCTCGTCCTCAACAACGTCGAGGTCATCTACGACGACGTGATCCTGGTGCTGCGGGGCCTGTCCCTGTCGGTGCCGGAGCACAAGATCGTGGCTCTCCTGGGCTCCAACGGGGCGGGCAAGTCGACCACCCTCAAGGCCGTCTCGGGGCTGCTGCCGAGCGAGCGTGGCGAGGTCACCGACGGCTCGATCGTCTTCAAGGACCAACACATCACCCGGATGGACGCCCCCGCCCGGGTCAAGCACGGGATGAGCCTGGTGATGGAGGGGCGGCACGTCTTCGAGCACCTCACCATCGCCGAGAACCTCGTGGCCGGGGCCTACACGCGCAGCGGCAAGGAGTCGGCCGCGGACCTCGACATGGTCTACGAGTTCTTCCCCAAGCTGGCCGACATGCGGGCCCGGGTCGCGGGCTACCTGTCCGGTGGCGAGCAGCAGATGCTCGCGATCGGGCGGGCGTTGATGTCGCGGCCGCAGTTGCTCATGCTGGACGAGCCCTCGCTGGGCCTGGCGCCGCTGCTGGTGCAGGAGATCTTCGGCTACGTCAAGAGGCTCAACGCCGAGACCGGTCTGACCGTGCTCGTCATCGAGCAGAACGCCCGACGGGCGCTGGAGATCGCCGACCACGGCTACATCATGGAGCAGGGCCGGATCGTGCTCGAGGGCCCGGCCGCCGACCTGCGGGAGAACCCGGACGTCAAGGAGTTCTACCTCGGCCTCGGGGACGAGGGTGGGCGCAAGTCCTTCCGGGACGTCAAGCACTACAAGCGGCGCAAACGCTGGCTCTAGCCAACCGCGGTGCCCCGCGTGATCTACCGGCACCGCATACCCCCAACTGCGAGGAAAGAGGACCCATGTCGATCGAGGCTGCCCTGCAACAACGGGCTGAGGAGATGGCCCCGGCGCTGGCCGAGGTGGTGCGAGGGGCCGCCGAGCGCGTGCCGGGCTTTGCGGCCCGCCTCGCCGAGGCGGGCACGGACGTGGAGCAGGTATGCGGCTCGCCCGGCCTGGGCGCGCTGCCGGTCCTGTCCAAGGACGACCTGGTCGAGCGGCAGCGGACCGAGCCCCCGCACGGTGGCCTGCTCGCCGCGGAGGCGCAGGTCGCCCGCTGGTTCCAGTCGCCGGGGCCGCTCTACGAACCCCAGCTGGTCGATGCGGACTGGCGTTGGGGTCAAGCCCTGGGTGACCTGGGTGTGGGGCCGGGGGATGTGCTGCTCAACTGCTTCGGCTACCACCTGTCACCGGCGGGGGCGATGCTGGAGCAAGGCGCCCGATCGGTCGGGGCCTCGGTGGTGCCCGGCGGCATCGGCAACCAGGAGCTGCAGGCCAGGGCCATCGCCGACCTGGGGGTCAGCGCGTACACCGGACTGCCGTCCTACCTCAAGGCGCTGACCGAGCACTTTGACAAGGCCGGGCTGCCAGCGGACCGGTGGCGGCTGGAGCGCGCGCTGGTCACCGCCGAGCCCCTGCCCGACTCGCTGCGGGCGCTGCTGAGCGAGCGGGTGCCGCACCTGCGGATGGCCTACGGCACAGGGGAGACGGGGCTGCTGGCCTGGGAGCCGGCCGGGGAGGAGCCAGGCCAAGGACTGGTGCTCGCTGACGGGGTGGACGTGCAGGTGTGCGCGATCGGCACCGGGGAGCCACTGAGCGACGGCACTGAGGGTGAGGTGGTCATCTCCCTGCTGCGCTCGGACTACCCGCTCATCCGCTTCGGCACCGGCGACCTGTCCGGCTGGATGCTGGGCCCGGACGGCTCGCTGCGCCTGCGCGGGGTGCTGGGCCGCGTGGGTCAAGCGGTCAAGGTCAAGGGAATGTTTCTGCACCCGCGCCAGGTGACGGCTGTCATGGACGGCGTGCCCGGGGTGCGGGACTATCGCTTCGTCATCGACCGCCTCGACCATGTCGACCAGCTGGCCTGCCACGTCGTCGCCGACGGCGCCGTGGCAGAGGAGGAGTTGACCTCCTCGCTCACGACACGCATCCGCGAGGGCCTGCGGTTCCGGACCGAGGTGCGGGTGGTGGACTACCTCGGCGAGGGTGACGGCCCGGTCGTGGACCGGCGCGACTGGAGCTGAGCCCGCGGGCACGTGGCCCCTGACCCGAGCCATCACGTCGGGCCACCGACAGAGGAACAGAGAGGCATGATGCTTGACGACCGCACGCTGCGTTACCTCTCCACCGTCGCGCGGGCGGGGTCACTGCGGGCCGCCGCACGAGAGCTCGGCGTCGCACCGTCAGCCGTGCAACGGACCCTGGCCGCGGCCGAACGCCGCGTTGGCTGCCCACTCTTTGAACGCGGTCCTGAGGGTGCTCGACCGACGGAGGCGGGACGGGTGGTAGTGCAGCACGCCCAGGAGAGGGAGGATCTCGACGTCCACCTCGCCGCGAGGCTGTCGCGGGTGACAGCGGCGGCCGAGGGCGGGGTGACGGTGGCGCTGGGCCTGGGTTTCGTCGAAGACTTCGCGACCCGGGTGCTGCCCGGGTTCATGCGCAAGCACCCCCGTGTGCTCGTCCGCATCGTCACCGGCGGGACAGGTGAGGTCGTGGCTACCCTGCTACGGGACGACGCCGACCTGGCGGTCGCGCTGCACCCGGCGCCCGACCGACGCCTGCGTGTGGTCCGCGGCACACCCCAGCCGGTAGGCCTGGCCTGCGCGCCCGGTCAGTCCTTGGCCGCGGGAGGGTCCGAGTCGATCACTCCGTCCGCCCTCGCGGGGGAGCGGATGGCCGTCCTCCCACAGGGCTTCGGGTTGCGGGCCCTGCACGACGACGTCCTGCGAGCGCACGCCGTCGAGGTGGACGTCGTCATGGAGAGCGACTCCCAACCCGCCATCGTTGCTGCGGTCGCGGCGGGCCAGGTGGTCGCGCTGCTCCCTCCGGTCACGGTCAAGAGGGCGGTCGAGGCAGAGGTGGTGAGGCTGGTCCCGGTCGACGACGCACACCTGAGCAGGGTCCGGGCTGCCTTGCTGACCCGCACCGGACGACGCCTTTCGCCGGCCGCGGTCGCACTCCTGTCCTCCTGCCAAGCCTGGTTCGACCCCGAGGTGTTGCTCTAGAGGCGCCTCCCTGGGGACTACTTCGGTGCCTTGTGCCACACCCAGGGCTCTCCTAGCCTCACAGCATCCCGCGCTCAGGAGGCCCCGTGGACATCGTCAGGACCCTGGTCAGACTCTGGCCCATCCATCTGGTGGTGCTCGTCGTCAGCATCGTCAGCCAGCTCATCGGCGTCCGGCCGATCCCGATCGGCATCGGCACGATCCTGCTGCTGCCCCTGCTCTTTGCGTTCGTCTTCACCCTCGTGCTCAACCCGCACGTGGTCCCGGCCGTGGGCAGGTTCCTCTCGGCCAAGCGGACCGCTGCGGCCGGCCCCCTGATCGTCATCGCGATCATGCCCTTCATCGCCAAGTTCGGGACGACGATCGGGCCCGGGATCGAGGAGATCGTCCGTTCTGGCCCCGCGTTGGTCCTGCAGGAGCTGGGCAACCTCGGCACGATCCTCATCGCCTTCCCCGTCGCGATCTGGGTCTTCCGGATGGGCCGAGAGTCCATCGGTGCGGTCCACTCCATCGCTCGCGAGCCCAACATCGCGATCATTGCCGACCGTTACGGGCTGCGCAGCCCCGAGGGCACGGGCGTCATGGGCGTCTACGTCATGGGCACCCTCTTCGGCACCTTCATCTTCGCCATCCTCGCCTCGGTGCTGGCGACCGCCGAGGTCTTCAGCGTCGAGGCACTAGCGATGGCCTGCGGTGTGGGCAGCGGCTCGATGATGGCGGCCTGCTCCGGCGCCCTGGCCGCGGCCGCCCCGGAGTCCACCGACACCATCACCGCCCTCGCCGGCGCCAGCAACCTGCTCACCTACGCCACGGGCATGTACGTCAGCCTCTTCGTGGCGTTGCCCATCGTGGAGCGGATCTACCTCCGGGTGCGCCCGAACGACCCCGCCAACCCGCCCGCCCGGACCGCCGAGGAGGCCGCGAAGTGACCACCTACACCTCCGAGGAGGACTTCGTCCCCACCAGCGACGACCGTTCGATCGTCCTGGGCGACACCTTGCGGGACCTGGCCGTCGTGACGCTGATCAGCGTGCCGCTGCAGCTGATCGCCACCGACCTCACGGTGCTCCAGGTGCTGGCAGGCCTGGCGGCCCTCTACGTCGTCTGCATCCTGGGGCTGCTGCTGACCAAGTACCTTCCGTTCTACCTGCCCTCGGTCGCCTGGATCTCCCTGGTCGGGATCGTCCTGACGCTGCCGTTCATGCCGTGGGCGGAGTGGTTCACCGGCCTCGTCGTGGGCATCGACTTCCTCGCGATGGCCGTGCCGGCCCTGGCCTACGCGGGGCTGGCGATCAGCAAGCTGGAACTGGACGTCATGCGCCGGTCGGGCTGGAAGATCCTCATCGTCGCGATCCTGGTCTTCATCGGCACCTACGTCGGCTCTGCCGCGATCGCGGACCTGACGCTGAGGTTCACCACGTGAGCATGAGCAACCCGCCCGCCGCGGGTGCGCCGGTCGCCGTCGTGGGGCTCGGACAGATGGGCTCGGGTATGGCGTCATCCCTGGTCCGCGCGGGGCACACCGTCCTCGGCGTGGACCCCGGCCCGCCCAGCACGCCCGAGGGGGTGGATCGGACCGAGCTGGCCGGCGCGCTGCAGCAGGCGGACGTGGTCGTGCTGTCCCTGCCCGGCGGTGATCAGGTCGAGCAGGTCGTCGAGCAGGTCAGGGCCGTCCACACCCCGAAGCTGGTCATCGACACCAGCACCTGCGACCCGACCGACACCCGCCGCCGTGCCCAGCTCCTCGCCGACACCGGGCACGTGCTCGCCGACGCACCCGTGAGCGGAGGCCCGTCGGGTGCGCTCGCCGGGGAGCTGACCGTCTTCCTCGGCTGCGCCGAGGAGCACCTTGAGCGTGTCCGCCGGGCGCTGGAGCCTCTGGCTGGCCGGGTCACCCATGTGGGCGACGTGGGCGCCGGGCACACGGCCAAGCTGGTCAACAACCTGCTGTGCGGCATCCACCTGAGCGCATCCCGCACGCTGCTGGAGGTGGGGGAGCGCTCCGGCATCGACCCCGCCCGCCTGCTGGAGGCGGTCAACGCCGCGTCGGGCCGCAGCGGGGTGACCGAGGTCAACCTGCCGCGCTGGGTGCTCAGCGGCACCTTCGACTCAGGTTTCCCGGTGGGGCTCATGGCGCGCGACGTCGACCTTGCCGCAACGGTTGCCCAGGAGCTCGGCGCCTCCTCACCCGTCGTGCGGGCGGCTCGGGAGATGTGGGCACAGCTGCGGGACGAGGTCGGCCCGCAGGAGGACTTCAACAGGATGGTGAAGCGGTGAAGATCTGGCAGGAACTGCTCGGGACGGACGTGGTCGGCTCCTACGTCGGGGGTGAGGTCCTGGCCGGTGCGGGGGAGGAGGTGCTCCTCATCGACCCCACGACCGAGGAGACATTGACCGCCTACGCCGACGGCGGTGCCGACGTCGTGCGGCAGGCGGTCGGTGCCGCCCACGAGGCGGGGAAGGTATGGCGCGCCCTCACCCCCTCGGACCGGGGCCGGGTGCTCTGGGCCGTCGGGCAGGCGGTCCGCGACCACCTCGAGCCGCTGGCGCGGCTGGAGGCCCAGGTCGTCGGCAAGCCGCTGCGGGACGCAGTCGCGGAGACCACCAAGGTCGCGGAGATGTTCGAGTACTACGCCGGCTGGGCGGACAAGCAGCACGGCGAGGTCATCCCGGTGCCCACCTCCCACCTGACCTATACGGTGCGGGAGCCCTACGGCGTAGTAGCCCAGATGACCTCGTGGAACGCGCCGGTGTTCACTGCCGGCTGGCAGCTTGCCCCTGCGCTGGCGGCCGGCAACACGGTGGTGCTCAAGCCCTCCGAGCTGACGCCGCTGACCTCGGTGCTGCTGGCCCGGCTGGCGGAGGGCGCGGGGCTGCTGCCGGGAGCGGTAAACGTGGTCGCCGGGCTGGGACCGACGGCTGGCCAGGAGCTCGTCACCCACCGCGACGTCGCCAAGGTCGTCTTCGTGGGCTCACCGGCCACTGGCAGGCGGATCGCGGCGGCGGCGGGGGAGCAGCTGAAGCCGTGCGTGCTGGAGCTGGGCGGCAAGTCGGCCAACATCGTGTTCGCTGACGCCGACCTGGACCGGGCGGTCGGCGGGGCGGCGGCCGCGATCTTCTCCGGAGCGGGCCAGAGCTGCGTCGCCGGGTCGCGCCTGCTGGTGCACCGCAGGGTCCACGACGAGGTCGTCCAGCGACTCGGTGAGATGGCCGGGCAGATCCGTCTGGGCAGTCCCTTCGAGGACGCGACGCAGGTGGGCCCGGTGCAGAACGCCCGCCAGCTGGAACAGATCACCACGATGGTCGGCGCCGCCGTCTCCGAGCGGGCCGAGGCCGTCGCCGGAGGGGCCCGCGCCGACCGGGAGGGCTTCTTCTTCCCGCCCACCGTGCTCTCGGGTGTCAGCAACCAGGACCCCATCGCTCAGCAGGAGGTCTTCGGTCCCGTCGTCGTCGCGATCCCCTTCGACGACGAGGACGAGGCCGTGCGATTGGCCAACGACACCGACTTCGGCCTCGCCGGTGCCGTCTGGACCGGGTCCGTCGACCGGGCGCACCGCGTCGCCCGCAAGCTGCGCGCCGGCACCGTCTGGGTCAACTCCTACAAGACCATTAACGTCATGGCGCCGTTCGGCGGCTTCGGAGCGAGCGGCTTCGGGCGCTCCAGCGGCCTGGACGGGCTGCTGGAGTACACCCAGCCCAAGGCGGTGTGGGTGGAGACGGATCCGGACGCGCCGTTGGCGTTCGGATACTGACCGCCCGCTCCGGAAACCCTCAGGGCAGGAGCTCACTCACCGGTGCGACCTGACTAGTCGGTCCTCGTGCCGCGCTCTCGCACACCGGACGGACATGTCACTCGGTCTGTGCCGTCAGCCCTAGGGCCTCGATCGCGGCGACGGCCGCGGCCTCGTCGTTGTCCGAGGTGTCCCCGGTGATGCCCACAGCGCCCAGGAGGGTGCCCTCGCCGTCGCGGACGAGCACCCCGCCGGGCACCGGCACGAGGGCGCCCCCGATCGCGGAGGTGGCTGCGGCGATGAAGTAGGGCTGCTGCTCGGCCCGGGCCATGAGGGCGCGGGAGCCCAAGCCCATGGCGATGGCCCCGTGCGCCTTGCCGTAGGCGATGTCGAAGCGCTTGGCGGACGAGCCGTCCTCACGCTCGGCTGCCACTACATGGCCGCCTGCGTCGAGGACGACCACGGTGAGCGGCTTGAGCCCTCGCTCCTTCGCTGCAGCGCGCGCTCCGGCGATGAGGTTCCGGGCCGATTCCAGATCGATAGTCATGAAGAGTGCTCCTGGTGCTCGATGGGTAACAGTCAGTTGATGGGTGTTCTGTGGGGCCTTGTCGCGTGTTCTGTCGGGCTTTCTCGGGTGTCCTGTCGTCAGGACATGCGCTCGTCGGCGGCGGTGCGGTCCGCGGTGCGGCTACCCGCCGCGACCAGCGCCTCGCGGACCAGCTCGACTGGGTGCCAGGCGTTGCGCTCGGTGCCGTGGAAGATCTGCTCGCGGCAGGAGGTGCCCGTCGCGCAGATGACTGTCTCGGCCGTCTCGGCCCGCACGGCGGGGAAGAGCCGGTCCTCGCCGATCTGCATCGAGATCTCGTAGTGCTCGGCCTCGTAGCCGAAGGAGCCCGCCATGCCGCAGCAGCCGGCGTCGACCTCGACGACTTCGGCGCCGGGGATCCGCCGCAGCAGCGCCACGGTCGCGGCCGTTCCGACCTCAGCCTTCTGGTGGCAGTGCCCGTGGTAGAGGATGCGCCGGCCGGACAGCCACGAGTCGGGGGCCAGCTCCAGCGCGCCGGAGTCGACCGCCTCCGTGAGCAGCTCCTCCACCTGTCGGACGCGAGCCGCGACCGACACGGCCCGGGCGTCGCCCGGCAGCATCGACAGCGTCTCGTCGCGCAGGGTGAACAGGCACGAGGGTTCGCACCCCACGATGGGCGACTCCTGCGGGCCGGCCGCCAGCGTCGAGACCAGGTCAGCGGCGCTCGCCTTCGCCTGGTCCACGAGCCCCTTGGACAGGGCGGAGCGCCCGCAGCAGCCGGAGCTGACCAGGTCGACATCCCAGCCGGCGCGCTCCAGCAGCTCGATCGCCGCCCGCCCGATGTGCGGCTCGGTGAAGGAGGTGAACGAGTCGGCGAGGAAGCGCACGGTCCCGGGGGAGGCCGGTGCCGCCTGGCTGGGGCTCCCGGAACCGCGCCGGTCGAACCACCTGATCAGGTTCAGCGAGTGGAAGGTGGGCAGCGGGCGCTGGTGGGCGATGCCCAGCGTCTTCTCCATCGCCTTGCGCCCGGGTCCCACCTTGCCGGCCAGGTTCGCGGCGCCGGCCATGCGGGACCCGAGCTTGTTGAGGCGGCGGATTGCGCCGAACACCCGCGAGCGCGGTGGTATGCCGTGCACGTCGTGGCGGTGGGAGAGCGTCTCGCTCTTGAGCTTGGCCATGTCGACGCCCAGCGGGCACTCCGACTTGCAGGCCTTGCACATCAGGCACAGGTCGAGCACCTCGTGCAGCCGCTCGTCGCCGAGGGCCGCCTTGGGGTCGGCCTCGGACAGCGCCTTGACCAGGGCATTGGCCCGACCTCGGGTCGAGTCCTCCTCCTGCAGGGTGGCCATGTAGGAGGGGCACATCGCCCCGACGTGGCTCTTGCGGCATACCCCGATGTTCATGCACCGGTCCGCGGCGCCTCGCATGCCGCCGTTGACGGAGAAGTCCAGGCGGGTTCGGAACATCGGCGCGGGCGGCAGCGCCGCGTCGCGCAGGTTGTCGGTCATCGACGGTGCGTTGACGATCTTGCCGGGGTTGAGGGTGCCGGCCGGGTCGAAGAGGGCCTTGACCTCTCGCATCGCCTCGTAGAGGTCATCGCCGAAGATCTCGCGGTTGAACTCGCTGCGGGCCAGGCCGTCACCGTGCTCGGAGGAGTTGACACCGCCGAACTCGCGGACGAGATCTTTGATCTGCACCGCGACGCGGCGCATCTTGGCCACCTCGTCGGGGTCGGCAAGGTCGACGAAGGGCCGGATGTGCAGGCAGCCGACGGATGCGTGCCCATAGAAGCCGGCCGTCATCCCCTCGGCGTCGAGGATGTCCTTAAAGCGGGTCGTGTAGTCGGCCAGCACCTCCGGCGGGACCGCGGTGTCCTCGACGAAGGCCAGCGGCCGGTTGGTGCCCTGGCTGGCGGCCATGAGCAGGCCGAGGCTCGACTTGCGCACCTTCATCAATGACTGCTGGTCCGCTGGCGTGATGAGGCGCAGGGTGGCGTAGCCGTGCCCGTGCTCCTCCCAGACGCGCGAGACCGCGTCGACCTGGGCGGTCAGCTTGTCGAGGTCCTCTCCGGTGAAGGAGACGAAAAGCAGCGCGTCGGGGTCGCCCACGAGCACCTCGCCCAGGCCGGCGTACTCGATCTTGCTGCGCGACAGGTCGAGGATGGTGCGGTCCATCAGCTCCACCTGCGCCGGGTCCAGTGCCAGCGCGTCGGTGGTGGCCTCGATGGCGGCCTGCGGGCTGGTGAAGTGGCCCACCGCGAAGACGGTGTGCTTGGGCTTGGGCACCAGGTCGACCTCGGCCTCGGTGACCACGACCAGGGTGCCCTCGGCGCCGACGACGAACGTGGCGAGGTCGAAGGGCTCTGTGCCCTCGTCGGAGGCGAGACGGTCCAACCGGTAGCCGCAGGCACGACGCCAGAACGGCGGGAACCCCTCGCCGATCGAGGAGCGGTGCGCCTCGACGATGCCGGGCAGCCCGCGATGGATCGCGCCGACCAGGCCGGGCTCCTCTGCACGCCGCGCCCACTCCTCCTCAGTGAGTGGTCCCAGGCGGGTGACCGTGCCGTCGGCCAGCACCACCTCCAGGGAGCGGACGTGGTCGATCGTCATGCCGTAGCGCACCGAGCCCGAGCCCGCCGAGTTGTTGCCGATCATCCCACCGATGGTGGCGCGGTTGGAGGTCGAGGTGTCCGGGCCGAACATCAGCCCGTAGGCGGCCGCCGCCCGGTTGAGGTCATCCTGCACGACACCCGGCTGGACCACGGCGCGCCGGCCCTCGGGGTCCAGGCTGCGGATCTGGTGCATGTGGCGGGACAGGTCGAGGATCAGGCCCTCACTGGTGGTCTGCCCAGCCAGGGAGGTGCCGGCTCCACGTGCGGTCACGGGTATGCCGTGCCGCGCCGCGATCTTGACCGCAGCGGCGACGTCGGCGGTGTGGCGCGGGAAGACCACGCCCTGGGGCATGAGGGTGTACATGCTCGCGTCCCGCGAGAACAGGTGCCGGGTGTAGTCGTCGAAAGCCACCTCCCCGGAGAGGGCCTCGCGCAGCTCGCGCTCGAGGTCGGAGAGGGCGGCGGGCGTCGTCGACGAGGGGACGGTGGTGCTGGTCATGCGCCGGCGCCCTCCTCCAAGACGGTCATCGCCGCCGCGACGCCGTCGCCGGCGACCGGCACGCCGGACAGGCGCAGCCCCATCTGCACGCCAGCGAGGGCACCCATCAGCGTCAGGTCGTTGATCCAGCCCAGGTGGCCGATGCGGAAGACCGTGCCGGCCAGCCGGCCCAGACCCGCACCGAGCGACATGTCGAAACGGTCCAGGACCAACGCCCGGAAGGCGTCGGCGTCGTGTCCCTCGGGCATCAGGACCGCGGTGAGGACGGGGGAGTGGTAGGGCTCGTCCAGGCACAGCACCTCTAGACCCCAGGCGTTGACGGCGGCGCGGGTGGCGGCCGCATGGCGCTGGTGCCGGGCCAGGACGTTCTCCAGACCCTCCTCCGCGAACATCTGCAGGGCCACCTCCAGGCCGAAGAGCAGGTTGGTGGAGGGCGTGGTGGGCCAGAAGCCCCGCTCGTTGGCGGCCAGGATCGGCTCCCAGTCCCAATAGGACCGAGCGGCGCCTCCGCGTCGGGACGCCTCGATCGCCTTGTCGCTGACCGCGTTGAAGCCCAGACCCGGCGGCAGCATCAGCCCCTTCTGGGAGCCCGCGATCGTGACGTCGACGCCCCACTCGTCGTGCCGGTAGTCGGCCGAGCCCAGACCGGAGATGGTGTCGACCATGAGCAGCGCCGGGTGGCCGGCCCTGTCGATGGCCTCGCGCACGGCGCGGATGTCGCTGGTCACGCCGGTGGAGGTCTCGTTGTGGACGCAGCACACCGCCTTGATGGTGTGGTCGGTGTCCTGCTCCAGGCGCGCTCCGATGGCCTCGGCGTCCACGCCGTGGCGCCAGTCGGAGTCGATCACCTCTGGCTTCAGCCCGAGCCGGGATGCCATCTCCACCCATAGGCTGGCGAAGTGGCCGGTCTCGTAGAAGAGCACCTGGTCACCCGGAGACAGGGTGTTGGCCAGCGCGCCCTCCCAGGCGCCCGTGCCGGAGGAGGAGTAGATGATGACCGGGTTGGTCGTGCCAAAAACTGGCTTGACCGCCTCCAGCACTCGCAGCCCGAGCTGCTGAAACTCGGGACCTCGGTGGTCTATGGTCGTCGCGGAGATGGCCCGCAGCACGGCGTCCGGCTCAGGCGAGGGACCGGGGATCTGAAGGAAGTGGCGGCCCATGAGGGGGAGACCTCTCTGTCTGGATTCGGTGTAGCTCTGTCCGTCACCGCTTGACGCGCGGGCGACATGCGGGCAGCGTATAACATCGAACGAAACGTATATTCCACCAGGTGGAATAGTCGTCTGCGCGCGCGACATCCGTCTCTGGGTAAAGGAGCCGTGCACCACATGGAGGCACCGCTTGCGGGCATTACCGTCGTCGAGGTCGGGGTGTTCATGGCGGCTCCGTTCGCCGCCATGCACCTCGCCGACCTCGGTGCACGGGTGATCAAGGTGGAGTCGCCGACCATGCCGGACCCCACCCGCCAGGTCGGCCCCATGGTGCACGGACGGTCCTCGCCGTTCTTGCGGCTGAACCGCAACAAGGAGTCGGTGGCGATTGACTTCAAGACGCCCGAAGGGCACGCGGCGATGCTGGCGCTTCTCGACGATGCGGACGTGCTTGTGGAGAATCTGCGCCCCGGAGCGCTCTCCCGCGCCGGGCTCGGCCCGGACGTGCTCCTGCAGCGCAACCCGCGGCTGGTCTACTGCTCCGTATCCGGATGGGGTCAGACCGGCCCGCTGGCCCCGCAGCCGGGGTTGGACATCATGGCTCAGGCGCGCTCGGGCCTGATGAGCATCACCGGCGAGCCCGACGGTGAGCCGGCCAAGCTCGGCATACCGGTCGCCGACCTGTCCGCCGGGCTCTACTGCACCATTGGCATCCTGGCCGCGCTGCGGGACCGGGACCTCACCGGCCGCGGCGACGTCATCGACGTCTCGCTCTACGAGTCGGCGGTGTCGCTGGCGGTATGGGAGGCGGGCAAGCACTTCGGCGGCGGCCGGGCGGGCGGCAGGCACGGCTCGGCCCACCAGTCGCAGGCGCCCTACCAGGCGATGCCGACCCAGGACGGCTACGTCACCCTCGGAGCCATCACCCCAGCGACGTGGCAGGCCCTGTGCCAGGTGCTCGACGCGGAGGAGCTCCTGGAAGACGAGCGCTACGCGACCTCCCAGACCCGCTTCGACCACCGCGAGGAGCTCATCTCGACCCTGGAACGGCATACCCGGACGCTGACCTCCGTCCAGCTTCTGGAGCGGCTGGAGGCGGTCGGCGTGCCCTGCGCGCCAGTGGCTGAGTTCGACGCGGTGTTCGACTCCGAGCATCTGCGCGAGCGGGAGTTCTTCTGGGACGCAGAGTCCGAGGAGCTCGGGCCGCAACGTCAGCTGGGCAGCCCGGTGCGCTTCCGTCGCCTGCGGACCAGACGCGACGGCCCCGGCCCGGACCTCGGCGCCGACACCGAACGGGTGCTTGCCCCGCTCCTGCAGGACCAGCGGGACCCCGCTCCGAACCCTCGCGAGTCCCCGGCCGAGGAGGGCTGATGGCGCAGCTGACCACGAGCGTTGAAGGCCCGGTCCTCGCCGTCACCTTCAACCGCCCAGAGGCCCGCAACGCGATGACCTGGGCGATGTATGAGGCTCTGGTCCAGGCCTGCGCCAGGGTGAACGCGGATGAGAGCCTTCGTGTGCTGCTGCTGCGCGGCTCGGGCGGGGCGTTCGTGGCCGGGACCGACATCAGCCAGTTCCTGGAGTTCGAGGACGGGTCAGACGGGGTCCGGTATGAGGAGCGCGTCGAGGAGATCGTGTCGACGCTGGCCTCCGTCGACGCCGTCACCGTCGCGGCGGTCGAGGGCGCGTGCGTCGGGGGAGGGCTCGCGCTCGCCGCCGCGTGCGACCTGCGCGTCGCCGACGAGACGGCGTTCTTCGGCGTGCCGATCGCCCGCACCCTGGGCAACTGCCTGTCCGCCCCCAACGTCGACCGGCTGGTGCGGCTCATGGGCCGGGGGACCGCTGGCGAGCTGCTCCTCCTGGGCCGCTTGCTTCCCGCCGCCCGCATGCTGGACGTCGGCTTCGTCCAGGAGGTGGCACCGACGGAGGGGTTCAACGCGATGGTCTCCGAGGTGGTGGGTCGCCTCGCCGCGCACGCCCCGCTGACGCTGTGGGCCTCGCGCAGCATGCTGCGGGCGACCGCCGGCGTGCCACTTCCCACCACCGAGGAGGAGATGATTGCCCGGGTCTACGGCAGTGAGGACTTCCGCGACGGCGTCCGGGCGTTCGTCGACAAGGCTCGCCCGGTCTGGCGGGGACTGTAGCCAGAACAGGACAGGGGCTTGTTCGCCGATCTCGGTGTGGGTCCACTGAGGCCATTGACAGCCCGGTCAGGGGCTGCCCATACTGGGCCTGCTGTTGAGAGCCTTCCGCTTTGTGGAAGGTCGGTACCGCTCTGCAGAAACCTACTCAGACCGCTAGGTGACTGGGGTCGAGACTCAAGGAGGAGTCCATGGACGACGTCATCCTCGACAGTGTGCCGCTCACACTGATCGGGTTCGGCGCGGTGATCATCGTGCTGTTCTTCCTGATCGCGCGGTACAAGTGGCACGTCTTCACGGCCCTGCTGCTGCCGATCATCCTGTTCGCGTTCCTGCCGGGCGTGGACCGCGGCGCGTTCGTCGATGCCTTCGTCTCCGGCTTCGGCGGCACGATCGAGGAGATCGCGGTGGTGATCGTGCTCGGCTCCCTGATCGCCGAGATGCTCAAGCGCTCTGGTGGCGTCGAGCGCATCACCGACTCGATGATCAAGCTCGTCGGACGTCAGCGCATGCCGCTGGCGTTGACCTTCGCCGGCTTCATCATCGGCATCGCCATCTTCTCCGACGTCGGCTACGTCATCCTCAACCCTCTGGTCCACGGTGCGGCGATCGCCAGCGGTGCCTCGATGGCCACCATGGCGACCGGGCTCGTCGGTGCGATGCAGACCACCCACGCCATGGTGCCGCCCACCCCGGGTCCGCTCGCGGCGGTCGCGCTGCTCGAGGCCGACCTGGGCAGGGTGATCCTGATCGGCTCCGGGATCACCTTCGTGGCATCGCTCGCAGGGTGGGGCTACGCGATGCTCATCGGCAGCAGGGTCACCTCCCCGCCGTCCGAGGAGTTCCTCGGCCAGTCGTTCGCCGAGAAGGGCAAGAAGCTTCCCCCGATCGGCCTGTCCTATGCGCCCATCGTCGTGCCGCTCATCCTGATCGCCGGTGGCAGCTTTGCGAACCTGCTCCTGGACGAGGGCACCTTCGCCCACGAGTTCATCACCTTCGTCAGCTGGCCCGTCTTCGCCCTCGGCGTCGGCGTCATCATCGCCTACATCCTGTCGATCAAGATGACCGGCAAGAAGGACTCCGAGGACCGTCGAGACGCGTGGGTCGAGGAGGCTCTGCGCGGGTCGGCCATGATCATCATGGTGACCGGCCTGGGTGGCTCGCTGAGCCAGGTCCTGCGCGGGACCCCCGCCGTCGACGTCATCGCCGAGGGCGTGGCCGCGACCGGCCTGCCCATCATCTTCCTCCCCTTCGTGCTCGGCATCGTCGGCAACATCATCACCGGCTCGACCACGGTCGGTGTCATCACGGCGGCCTCCATCACCGCACCCCTGCTGGGCCAGGTGGACCTGTCGCCTGAGGCAGCGATGCTCGCCGCCGCGTCCGGTTCGATCATCGTCAAGTACGTGAACTCGAGCTACTTCTGGGTCTGCACCTCGCTGTCCAGGATGCCGCTGAAGTCCGCGCTCATCTCCTACGGCGGTGTCACGCTGGTGAACGGCGTCGTGGCCATGGCGTGCGTCGTCATCCTGTGGGCGATCGGCGTCGTCTGAGCCTTGCGCGCGGGGTCCGGTCGTGGTGTGCTCCAGGTCACAGCACTGTGTAGGAGGAGCGACCATGACCCAGACCCTCGAGCCCACCACGAACCCGGAGACCACCGACCCGCAGTTGCGCGTCGACGAGTGGTTCTCCGCGTTCGAGGACGCACTGACGGCAGGCGACGTGGAGCGAGCGGCCGAGATGTTCGCGCCCACCTCGTTCTGGCGCGACCTGATCGCCTTCACCTGGAACATCACCACGGTGGAGGACCGTGAGGGGGTGGCCGACCTGTTGCGGCACACCCTCGACGAGGTCAGGCCGTCGGGTTTCCGCACCACGGAGCCGCCCACGAAGGACGATGGGGGCATCACCGCCTGGTTCGAGTTCGAGACCGTCGTCGGCCGCGGGAGCGGTCACCTGCGTCTGAAGGACGAGGGTGCCTGGACCTTCCTCACCGCGCTGCAGGAGCTCAAGGGCCACGAGGAGCCGCGGACGACGCGCCGGAAGATGGGCGCCGAGCACGGTGCGGACAAGAGTCGCCTGACCTGGTTGGAGCAGCGCCAGCAGGAGGCCGAGAGCCTGGGCAGCTCCACGCAGCCCTACGTCCTTGTCGTCGGCGGTGGCCAGGGCGGGATCGCGCTGGGCGCGCGTCTGCGGCAGCTGGGTGTCCCGGCGTTGGTCATCGACAAGCATCCGCGGCCAGGGGACCAGTGGCGCAGCCGCTACAAGTCCCTGTGTCTGCACGACCCGGTCTGGTACGACCACCTGCCCTACCTGAAGTTCCCGGACAACTGGCCGGTGTTCGCGCCGAAGGACAAGATCGCCGACTGGCTCGAGTCCTACACCAAGGTCATGGAGGTGCCCTACTGGGGCAGCACCGTGGCGACGAGCGCGGCATACCACCAGGACGCGGGGGAGTGGGTGGTCGAGGTGGAGCGCGAGGGCAAGCCGCTCACCCTCCGACCCCGGCAGCTGGTGCTTGCCACCGGGATGTCGGGCAAGCCCAACGTCCCGGACGTCCCCGGTCAGGACGTCTTCCGTGGCGACCAGCACCACTCCTCGGCCCACCCCGGGCCGGACGCCTACGCAGGCAAGAAGGTCGTCGTCATCGGCAGCAACAACAGCGCCTTCGACATCTGCGGAGCGCTCTGGGAGCACGACGCGGACGTGACCATGGTGCAGCGCAGCTCCACCCACATCGTCAAAAGCGAGACGCTGATGGACATCGGCCTGGGCGACCTCTACTCCGAGCGTGCCCTCGAGGCCGGCGTCACCACCGAGAAGGCGGACATGACCTTCGCCTCGCTGCCCTACCGGATCATGCACGAGTTCCAGATCCCGCTCTATGAGCAGATGAAGGAGCGGGACAAGGACTTCTACGACCGGATGGAGCAGGCCGGCTTCTGGCTCGACTTCGGCGACGACGGGTCGGGCCTGTTCATGAAGTACCTGCGCCGCGGCTCCGGCTACTACATCGACGTCGGTGCCGCCGAGCTGGTGGCCGACGGGCAGGTCAAGCTGGTGCACGGCCAGGTGGACCACCTCACCGAGGACGCAGTGGTGCTGGAGGACGGCACCGAGCTGCCGGCCGACCTGGTCGTCTACGCCACCGGCTACGGGTCGATGAACGGCTGGGCCGCGGACCTCATCAGCCAGGAGGTCGCGGACAAGGTCGGCAAGGTCTGGGGCCTGGGCTCGGACACGACCAAGGACCCCGGCCCGTGGGAGGGCGAGCAGCGCAACATGTGGAAGCCGACCCAGCAGGAGGCGCTGTGGTTCCACGGCGGCAACCTGCATCAGTCACGCCACTACTCGCTATACCTGGCGCTGCAGCTCAAGGCGCGGTTCGAGGGGATCGAGACGCCGGTCTACCGGCTGCAGGAGGTGCACCACAAGGCGTGAGCGCTCAGCCGCCGGGGAACCGCCTGGCGTGCGCCGACGAGGTGGGCGCCGGTCTGCCGGTCGTGGAGCGGGCCGGGCTGGATGACGCGCTGACCGCAGAAGACGTGGCGCAGGAGCCTGCTCGACCATCGTCCCTTGATCCGGAGTAGTAGGGTCTTCCAGGATCGGGACAGCTCAGTCCGATCGGTGGCGTTCGAGGAGGAACAGACCATGACACGACGGCTCAGCACCCGCACCCGACTCCTGGCGCTCGCCCCGCCCCTGGCCCTCGTCCTGGCGTCATGCGCGCCAGGGGGCACGGACTCCTCGGGGGATCCGGTCGAGGACGACGACGGAGGCACGGCGGGGGAAGCAACCGCAAGCGTGCAGGAGCTGACCCGCGAGGACGTCGAGGGCGGCTCCCTCAACTACCTGTACTTCACTGACGGCCCGGATCAGGCCTCGACCGAGGAGCTCATCTCCGCCTTCGAAGAGGAGTACGGCGTCACGGTGAACCTGGAGATCGTGCCCTTCTCAGACCTCGAGACCACCTTGCAGACCCGCCTGTCCGGCGGCCAGGCACCGGACGTGGCCCGGATCACGGCGACGGCACCGTTCGAGGGCGACCTGCTGGATCTGACCCCCTACGTGGGGGCGGACTACCCGGAGACCTTCATCGAGGGTCTGCGGGCGCCCATGCAGCAGGGCGACCAACTGGTGGCCGTGCCCTCCGACCTGACGATGAACGGTCCGTTCGTCAACGTCGAGCAGTTCCAGGAGGCGGGTGTCGACCTGCCAGACCCCGAGGACCCGTGGACCTGGGAAGAGATGATGGAGGCCGCTGCTAGCGTGCAGGAAGCAGTCGGCACCGAGTTCGCCTTCGCGCTGGATAAGTCTGGCCACCGACTGTCCACCGTGCTGTCCCAGAACGGCACCTACCTCGTCGACGCGGAGACGGGTGTGCTCGACCCGGACCTGGCGACCGAGGCGCTGCAAGCGCTGACCAGCATGATCGAGGACGGCAGCTCGCCCCGTGACTTCTGGCTCGACTCGGGCACGAGGTATGCCGGGGCGAACGAGGTCTTCCTCGCCCAGCAGGTCCCGGTCTATCTCTCCGGCAACTGGCAGGTCGCCCAGTTCGAGGCTAACGCGCCGTTCGAATGGGCCGCGGCACCCAACCCCTGCATGACCGAGTGCGGAGGCTTCCCGGGCGGCAAGTTCATGGCCGGCTTCGCCGACACCGACGAGCCCGAGCTCACCGCGCTGTTCCTATGGTGGATGAACGACACCGAGCAGCAGCGCCAGTTCGTCGACGCCTCCAACTTCTTGCCCACCCGGGCCGACCTGGTGGAGGACGGCGTGGAGTACGCCTCGCGCAGCGAGGACATGAACGTCTTCCTCGAGGACATCCCCCGCACCCCTGAGGCGGCCTACGCCTCTGCCTACTCCCCGGAGTTTGGGGCGGCCGCGACCGAGTTCGTGGAGTTCTACGCCCAGGTCGTCGCCGGCCAGCTAGAGCTGCCCGAGGCGATGGAGGACCTGAGCAGCACGCTCGGTGATTGACGGCTCGTCCCATGACCAGTCGCCCCCCTGCCACGCCCGACGCGCCCGCAGCAGCGGCAGGGCCGGCGCCCACCCGGCGCCGGCCCCGCTACCGTCCCGGCGGGACCGTGCTGACGCCGTACCTCTTCCTGCTGCCGAACATGCTGATCTTCGGCCTGTTCACCATCTGGCCGGCGATCAACGGCTTCAACATCTCGCTCTACGCCAGCACCACCGGCAGATCGTTCGAGTGGGCGGGCCTGGACAACTACCGGGCGATCGGGGCAGACGACCGCTTCTGGTCGGCCCTGACCAACACGCTCGTCTACGTCGCCGGGTTCGTGGCGCTCAGCGTGGTGTGCGCGGTGCTGTTGGCCGTCGCGCTCAACGCCCAGCTCCGGGGCCGCTCCTTCTTCCGGGCGGTCTTCTTCCTGCCGGTGCTGCTCTCCCCGGTCGTGGTCGGCCTGATGTGGCGCTGGATGCTGGAGCGGCGCGGGGGGCTCGTCAACGCCGGCCTGCAGGCCATCGGTGGCCCGGAGATGCCCTGGCTCGTCGATGGGCGGCTGGCGATGCTGAGCATCATCGCCGTCGGCCTCTGGACCAACGTCGGCTTCTACACGATGATCGCCCTTGCCGGCCTGCAGTCGATCGACGGGTCGTTGTACGAGGCGGCCTCGGTCGACGGCGCCAGCAGGTCCCAGCAGTTCTGGGGCATCACGCTGCCGCTGCTCATGCCGACGGTGATGGTGGTGCTGATCCTGGCGACGATCAACGGCTTCCAGGCCTTCGACTACATCTACAACCTCACCGGCGGCGGCCCGGTCGGGGGCACCACCCTGATGGTGCAGTTCATCTACGACAACGCCTTCGGGCCCCGGCGGGAGTACGGCATGGCGGCGGCGGCCTCGGTCGTCCTCTTCCTGGTCGTGCTCAGCTTCACCCTGGTCAACTGGTTCATCGGGCGTCGGAGGGAGGCGACATGAGCGCGGTGCTCCCCGGCGCGGTTGAACCGGTCGCGCCACCGCGTACCCCCCAGGATCCCCGGCGCCGATGGACTTCTACGTCGGGCCGGCCCCCGAGCCTGGCCGACGTCTCGCGCGCGACCGTCCTGATCGCGCTGAGCCTGGTCGTGCTCATCCCGCTGCTGTGGGTCGTGCTCGGCTCGTTCAAGACCCCTGCAGAACTGGCGCTGCGCCCGCCGACCCTCGTCCCCCGGGAGTGGATGCCGGGCAACTACACGGAGGCGCTGGGCGCGTTTGCTTTCGTCCGGGCCCTGGGGAACAGCGTCTTCGTCACCGTGGTCGCCACCGCGCTGACGCTCGTGGTCAACTCGCTGGCGGCCTACGCGCTGGCGAAGTACAACTTCCGCGGCCGTGACTTCCTGTTTCTCGTGACCCTGGCGACGATCATGATCCCGCTACAGGTCATCCTCATCCCCGTCTACCAGATCACTGCCCAGCTGGGGCTGGTCAACTCCCTGTGGGGCGTGATCATCCCGGCGGTCGCGACCCCCACGGGGGTGTTCCTGCTGCGGCAGTACATGCTCACCATCCCCGATGAGCTCATCGACTCAGCTCGCGTCGACGGCGCCAGCGAGCTGCGCATCTTCCTGCGGATCGTGCTGCCGCTATGCCGCCCCGCGCTGGCGGTGCTGGCCATCTTCTCCGTGCTGTGGCGCTGGAACGATTTCCTGTGGCCCCTCGTCGTGACCGACCAGAACACCCGCACTCTTCCGGTGGCGCTCTCGCAGTTCGCCAGCCAGGAGGTCGTGCCGTTCAACCTCGTCCTGGTGATGTCGGTCGTCTCGATCATCCCCGTGCTGGTCGCCTTCCTGCTGTTCCAGCGCCAGATCGTGCAAGGCATCGCCTCCACCGGGCTGAAGTAGAGCGCACGCAGCTTGGCCGCGCACCGCGGCGGCAGGTGTTGTTGCATGGTGGTGTCCCTGATTCACCGACACACGGAGGTATGCCATGGCTCAGGTCACCGAGTCCGTCGACGTCAACGTCCCAATCCGGGTGGCGTACGACCAGTGGACCCAGTTCGAGACGTTCCCCGAGTTCATGGAGGGCGTGGAGTCCATCACCCAGGAGACCGACACCCGCAACCGGTGGAAGGTTAAGGTCGGCGGGGTGGCTCGCGAGTTCGTCACCGAGATCTCCGAGCAGCACCCCGAGGAGCGCATCGCCTGGACCACCGTGGACGGCGACCTCCAGCAGGCCGGTGTGGTCACCTTCCACAAGTTGGACGACGACACCACCCGCGTCACCATCCAGATGGACTGGGACCCCAAGGGCCTGGTGGAGAAGGCCGGGGCCGTCATCGGAGTAGACGACCGCCGCGTCAAGGCCGATGCCAAGCGGTTCAAGGACTTCATCGAGTCGCGCGGCGTGGAGACCGGCGCCTGGCGCGGCGACGTGCCGCGCGACTGACCCACGCCTCACCACCGCGTCAGCAGCGGACCCGGCCGCCCTGAGGCGGCCGGGTCCGCTGCGTTGTCGGCATCGCCGACGGCCAGGCCAGCAGGCCGTCGCTGGACTCGACGCGGCCGTTGCGGCCGTTGCGGCTGATCGGTCGCCCACCGCATCCCAGCACCAGGGCGTAGGCTGCCTGGATCGGGATCGTTCAGGTACCGCCACCAAGGGACACACCATGGCTGACAAGTCTCCGCGCAACTCCCTCTCCAAAAAGTCCGGCAAGTCGATCAAGGAGAAGCGGGCGGACAAGAGGGCCAAGACTGAGCATGCCTCTGGCATCGAGACCACCCTGCACCCCAAGAAGCGCTGACCTGGGGCTTCTGCTCACCGCCCGGCGGCCACGGGTCTGATCGGGCCGAGCTGGCGGCCCCTTGCCGGTGGTTACGCTCACTCCGTGACGCTCACGGCCCGGACCCTGCTCGCCGTCTCCGCCGGCGGCGCCGTGGGCAGCCTCCTCAGGTGGTTCGTCGACGTGCTGATGCCGGGCGCCTGGGGGACGCTCCCGTGGGGGACCCTGCTGGTGAACGTGCTGGGGTCGGCCCTGCTGGGGGTCGTCGTCGAGGTGCTGGACCGCGGGGGCGGCTCCGGTGTGCTGGGGGCGTTTCTCACGACCGGCGTGCTGGGTGGGTTCACCACCTTCTCCACGTACGCGGTGCAGGTGGCTCTCCTGGGAGGCGCAGACCCCGCCGTGGCGCTCACCTACTTCGTGGTGACACCGCTGCTCTGTGTCGCCGCTGCCGGGCTGGCCACCACGTGGGTGCGTCGGGCACGGGGGGCGGCGTGACGGGTATGACGTGGGGCTGGGCGGTCCTCGCCGTCGCCGTCGGCGGTGCTGCCGGAGCGGTCGTGCGACTCCTCCTCGTCTCTGGGCCGTGGGGGAGGCTGCGCGGCGTGCTCGTCGCCAACACCGTCGGCTCGGCCGGCCTCGGAGCGGTGGTCGCACTCGTGGAGTCGCCGGTGGTGATGCTCCTGCTGGGGACCGGCGTGTGCGGTGCTCTCACCACGTGGAGCACGCTGGCCGTGCAGACGGCCCAGCTGGGCCCGCGCGCACCCGGGTTCGCCGCCGCATACCTGCTCCTCAACCTGGTCCTGGGCCTCGGCGCAGCACTCCTCACCCTGACCCTGCTGGGCTGAGCATCGCTACTCCCCGAACCGCTCCCGGATCGCCTGGCCGACGAGGGTGGGCTCCGCGGCGTCCAGTATGTCCAGGACCGCACTGGCCCTAGCTCGCGCTGCAATCAGCGCCAGGCGAGATCGGGAGGGGCTAGCTCGACGCGCAGATCTCGTTCATGGCACAGGTGCAGACGTGGCTGAGCAGGTGTGTGGGACGGTGGGGCGGTGGATGCCTCTCGCGCCCCGGAGCCGGTCACGGTGGTGGACAACACCCGGGTCGGCATCACCGTGCTCTGCGCCTTCGGCGTGGCCTGGACGTTGATCCTGATCCCGTTGTCCGCCCTGTCCACACCCCTGGCGGTGGTGGCTACGGGCATCGCGGTCTTGTGGGCGGGGGTGCTGTGGGCTGTTGCCCGGGGCCGGGACTTCGCGCAGGCGGACGCTGCCGTGGGCTCCGAGCTCAGCGCTGCCCAGCGCCGTCGGGTCTTCGTGATCACCAACCTCGCGCAGGCGGTGATCTTCTCGGTGGCCATCTCCATCTGCATCGCGACCGGCCGCATCGGTTGGGTTCCGCTCATCGCTGCGTTGGTGGTCGGCTTACACTTCCTGCCGCTGGCACGGGTCTTTGCTGAGAGCATCTTCGGCGTGGCGGGCCTCGTGCTGGCCGTCCTCGGTGGGACGGGTCTCGTCTTGGCGCTCATGGGGGCGGTCACGGTGGAGGTGGCGGTCGCCATCACGGCGGTCGCCGCCGCGATCACGCTGTTGACCGCGGCCACGGTGCTGCTGGCGCGCTACGGCACCAGGGAAGCTATGCCCGCGCAGCCGCCTGCGGTCAGCTAGTGCTCATCGGGGGATGATGGTCGTCGTTCCGCTGCCACGGGAGAGGGCCCCGTTGTCCGGCTGGGCGAGGCGAGATCCCGGTAGATGCCGACCAGACGTTCGGCCGCCGCTGAGCTGTCGAAGCGGTTCGCGATCCTCGCGGACCTCTGCCGCCATCTCGCCCGCTCGCAACGATCCGCGCGCAGGAGGCTGATGGCGGCGGCGAAGGTGTCGTCCGCACAGCGCAGGAGATCGTCGCCGAAGGTGTCGTCATACTCCGGTAGGTCGCGCGCCACGATCGGCAGGCCCACGCCGGCTGCCTCGAGGATGCACATCGGGTGGTTCTCCTGCTCCGCGGGCAGGCAGAAGACGTCAGCCGCCTGCAGGTACGTCTTGACTTGGGGGTGCGGCAGCACGCCGGTGACGAGCAGGTTGTCCGGTGCCCGCTCCACGAGGCGTCGCATCGAGCCGTGCTCGGCCCCCAGGTGCTTGAACGGGATGCCCCCCACCCAGATGAAGACTGTCCCAGGTTGCTGGCGGGCGAGTTCGTGGAAGACGTCGACCCGCTTGCGCGGCTGCACCTGGCCCACCCCCACCACGACGAAGGCGTCCTGGGCGAGCTGCAGGCGCTGACGCGCTGCTGCCCGGTCCCTCGGAGTCGTCCGGTAGGCCTGCATGTCAATGGTGTTGTGGAGGACCTCGATCCTGTCCTTGGGCACCTTGAGCTCGTCCTCGAGGGCCCGCGCTACCGTGCTCGACACCGCCAGGACCTTGTCAGCCCGGGTGTAGAACCACTGCATGTAGCGCCGTGCCACGGGCCGCCAGTGCCTCGCCAGCCGGATTGAACCGACCAGCGAGTCGGGGATCACGTGCGCCGACACGACCTTCTTCGCCCGGGGGTCGCGGAGCTTGCGCCACATTGCCGCCCCGATGGTGTGCAGGTGGTAGACGTCGCACTCCACCCTGCTGCGGTAGCGACCGCGCACCAGCGTGATGTCGTCGCGACGCTCCAGCGCGTCTGCCAGTTCGATGTATGCCGTGTGCACGCCGTGCCCCTGCACCGAGATGTCGCTCTCGCTGGCCATGTTGACGACCAGGCGCGTGCTCAGGCCGCCCACCTCGCGGTGCCGGCAGAGCCGCGGGCCCGGTCGTAGGTCGCGCAGACGGCGTCGACGAAGGCTGCGCGCCCGAATCCCGAGGCCGTCTGAAGGGCCCCGTCGGCCCACCGGTCCCGCAGCGCGGGCTCGCGCAGCAGCCGGGTCATCACCTGGGTGAACTCCTCGGGCTCGCGGTAGCGGTAGCCGTTGTCACCACCCTGCACCATCCCGTCCAGGGAGGCGTCGTCCCGGCACAGCACCGGGACACCGCTGGCCAGTGCCTCCAGGAAGGTCAGCCCTTGGGTCTCGCTGCGGGAGGCGGAGACGAAGACGTCGGCCAAGCGGTAGTAGTCGGGCACCTGGGCCGGGTCGACCGCGCCAGCGAACCGCACCCGGTCCGTCATGCCGTGGCCCTCCACCCGCTCACGCAGCATCCCGGCCTGCGGGCCGTCCCCGGCGAGCACCAGTTGCCAGGGCGTGTCCCGGACGCGGGCGAGCAGGTCGATGGTCTCGGTGACGCTCTTCTCCGCGGCCAGCCGACCCAGGCTGAGGATGACGGGTATGCCGGGCGTCAGGCCGAGCGATTCCCGCAAGCTCGCCGAGGGGGCCCCAGGCGTAAACCGGGTCAGGTCCACCCCGGTGGGGACGACCGCGATCGGGACGGACACGCCATACCTGAGGAGTAGCTTCTCGATCTTGGCCGTGGGGGCGATCACCGTGGTCGTCCGGTTGAGCGTCTGCCGCGCGAAGCCGGCGCACAGGGCGCGACCGGCGCCCTTGTGCGGGAAGAAGTAGTGGGTGTAGTCGGCGTAGAGCGTGTGGTAGGTGTGCACGTGCGGTGCGTCGAGCCGGTTGGCCAGCCGCCAGGCCCACCAGAACGCGGAGAACTCGGTGTGCGAGTGGAGCACATCCGGCCGCCAGGCGACCAGGTCGGCGAAGGTGGCGGAGTCGACCAGGCGCCCGACCCTGGCGTGGGGGTAGATGGGGCTGGCGTCCAGGGAGGGCAGCCGGTAGACACTGCCATCGAAGGTGGTGCGTCGTCCGGGGCCGACGGTCAGGACGCGGACGTCGTGCCCCGCCTCCAGCAGGCCCCGGCGAAGCTCGTCGATGGAGGTGACCACGCCGTTGACAGTCGGCCGGTAGGAGTCACTCAACAGCAGGACACGGCGCGGCCGGGCACCACGCCGACGCGCGTCGAGGCTGGTGAAGAATCCCATGGTCCGATGCTGTATGAAATCGGCCGGATATACCATCACCCCGCAGTCTACGGCGCGTCCGACCAGGACGTGGATGTCGGGTCGGCAAGTGCTTCTCGGGACGAACTGACCTGGGAGTCCGCGACGTCATCGAAGATGGTGACGTGTCGAAGCCCTCAGGAGTGGGAAGAACCTGGGCACCTCCCCTCTGGGCAACGGGCGTCGCCCCGCCGTCGAGGGTGAAGGCTGGCCAGACGGTGGCCGGCGGCCGTGCCGTCCCGGTTCTGGCCCGGGTGCCGTGGTGGCGCGTCCGGCTACAGCAGCACCACGTTCCATAGCCCCAGCGTCAGCACGATCACGACGTCCACGAGCAGCACCTCGCGGGTGACCTTGGCCACCGTGGCCGGCTGGCCGGATGAGACACCGGCCGCGGCTACGTCCATCGGCACGCTGCGGACCGCCAGCAGCACCCTCGCGGGGGAGGCCATGGTGAGCACTCCAGCCGCGGCGTTCTGCACCCCCACGAAGGCCAACACGCAGACCCCGAGGCCCTCGGCCACCGTCGCCTGCGCCGCGGCGAACATCGCGTTCGCCCCGGCGCCGGAGCCGGTGATGAAGCCGCCGAAGGCGCCGAGGGCCGGGCCGAGCACGAGCGCCAGGGCGCCGGTGGCCTGGATCGCCTCGCCGATCGGCACGGTGAGTCCGCCCAGGACCATGAGGACGCCGAGCAGCAGGAAGGCAGCGGTGGGCAGGGCGGTCTGTCGCCCCAGGCGGCCGACATCGTCAGCCAGTAGACGGCTGGTGGCCCGGTCGACGCCCAGCCAGCGCAGCGCGAAGAGGCAGGTGAGGACCAGCCACAGTGCGGGGGAGGTGACAGAGGCCCACGGGCCGGTGACGCCCAGCGTCGTCACGGCCACGGTGCTGGCGAGGATGCCGCCCAGCAGGAGGAAGTAGGGCCCCAGCGCGTGGCGCACCTGCCGCGGCAAGGTGATGCGGGTGCCGTGCGCCCGCCGCCAGGCCAGGTGCGCGAGGACGGCGAGCAGGCCACCCAGGGCGCCGGAGGGCGCCATACCGATGAACAGGCTAGAGAGCAGGATCCCGACCCCGAGCACCAGACCCGACACGATCCCTGCCACCAGCGCGCCGGGGGAGCGGCCCCCGGGGACCATGAGCGTTGCGGCAATCCCGACGCCGACCGTCACCACCAGGTTGGGCCAGGCCGTCGCGATGCCTACTGCCTCCGGCGTCTCGCCGATCAGGCGCCCCGCGATGATCGTGCCCGGTCCGAGCGCGCCCCACGGCACGGCGCACAGCCCGAGCAGCCCCAATACCGCCGACCGGTGCGGGCTGAAGCCGGCGGCGGCCAGCAGCGGCACCCCGACCAGCACCCCCACGCCGAAACCGGTCACCGACTCCGCGAAGGGCGTCACCCCGTGCACCACGAGCAGGGCCGTCGCGAGCGGGCCGCCGGTCACCTGGCCCAGCCACCCCGCTAACACGCCCTGCGCGCCGGACGCGCCCAGGATGCGGGCCAGCGCGATGCCGGCGGCGATGATGACCACCACCTCTACGGCGGTCGGCAGCCACCGCAGCAGCCCCGGCCCCACCTCGCCGGCCCGGTCCGAGAACGCGGTGGCGATCAGCACCCCGGCGGCCAGGATCCCTGCCGTCGCTGAGCGCATTGCCGACACCCGCAGGGTCAGCAGCACCGAGACGACGACGAGGGGCAGGCTAGCCAGCGCCGCCTGCGTCAAGGTCTGATCCTGATCACCCCGGGACCATAGCGAGCGGCACCGGCCGCCGTCAGGGCCCGCCTCGCACGCGGCGCCCCACGGTGGGAGAACCACGACGTGCGGTCGCATCCCGATGGGCCGGTAGTGACGACCTGGATCTTCGTCACCGGTGGGGATGGCCTCGGTCATGCGCCTCGTCCGATGCGTAACGCCGCATGAGTTCGGCGCACAGCGGGTCGGAGATACCAGGTGGCCTCGGACGCCCTCGGAGAGCTGTTGCGTCGCGCAGCCCAGAGCCTTGACGCCGACGGGGAGGTCAAGGACAGTGATCACACTGAGTCCCCGAGCAAAAGGCCGGTGTGCCGATGTCGATCAGTCCCGTGTCCCGCAGGATCGCGGGGCTCCTTCTCCTGACCGTGGTGGCGGTCCAGTTCGGCGGCTACTTCCTCACGAGAGTGGTCAGCGGACAGGAGCAGCTCACCGACTTCCAGACCGGTTTCGCCCGCGCCGGCCACGCGCACGCAGGTGTGCTGATCATCTTGAGCTTGGTGTGCCTGCTGCTGGTGGATGCAATCGAGCCCCGCGGGGCAGCGGCGTACGTCGCCAGGCTGGCCGTCCCGGCTGCGGCCGTCCTGATGTCGGCCGGCTTCTTCTTGTCCTCGATGGGGTCCGGCCTGGACGAACCCAACGGGTGGATCGTGGTCCTGTGGCTCGGCGCAGCATCCCTCACCGTGGGCGTCCTCACTCTGGGTGTCGCGTTGCTGCGTGCTGGACCGACCCCGTCCAGCTCTCCCGCCGAACGTGCCAGGACGCGGTAGCCGGAGGGCACGGCGTCGTCGCCGAAGACCCATCGACGGCAGGGCTGGCGGCCGTCATCGCGCTGCCCCTGCATCTTCGGCACGTGGTCGCCGCGCTCCGCGGTGAAGCTGCCTCTCACGGCGGGTGGACGCTGGCGGTCATGGCGGTCGTCACCATCACGGCCTCGGTGAGTCTCGGGTGGCTACGTTTGCACAATCGTGCTTACTGCGTAAACAAACCGTTCCCCGTAACCTGACAGACGCCAGGCGAAGGCCAGAGGCGATGTGGTCGAGGCGGGACCCGTCCCACGGGTGGCGCCAGCACCACGGACGTGCCTTTCGACCGCAACCAGCATTGATTCGTCCCAGGTGGCTCTGGGGCTGACTAGCCGTCACCCCCGCCAGCCTGCCGTCCAGCTGTGGTGGCATCCGGCGCCTACCGGCGTCAGCGGTTGCCTCATCCGTGTCATGTGTTCTACGTTTATCTTGTAAACATCCCCGAGTGAAGTGGAGTCACACGCATGATTTCGACAGATCAGGTCACTGCCCTCATGAACGGCGGTGTGGTGGTCGACGAGAGTGGTGAGAAGGTCGGCAAGGTCGGCCAGGTCTACCTCGACGACAACAGCGGCCAACCCGAGTGGGTGACCGTCAACACCGGGCTGTTCGGGACCAGCGAGAGCTTCATCCCGCTGCAGCAGGCCACCGTGAGCGGCCAGGAGGTCCGGGTTCCCTACGCCAAGGGCTTCATCAAGGACGCACCCCGGGTGGAGGCAGACGCCCACCTGGACCGCGACGACGAAGCCGAGCTCTACCGGTACTACGGCACCGGCGGGCACAGCGAGACCTCGGGCGGCACGTACGACGAGGACCGTACGTTGGAAACCCGCGACACGGGGACCGGCCGCGGTGTCGGCCAGGACACCTCTGGTCCGAACACCGACGACGCGATGACCCGCTCCGAGGAGCGGTTGAACGTGCACACCGAGAAGGTCGCCACCGGGCGGGCCAGGCTGCGCAAGTACGTCGTGAGCGAGAACGTGACCACCCAGGTTCCGGTGACCCGTGAGGAGGTCCGTGTCGAGCGTGAGCCGATCACCGACGCTAATCGCGATCAGGCCATGAGCGGCGGTGACCTCACCGACGAAGAGCACGAGGTCACGCTGACGGCGGAGCGGGCCGTCGTGAACAAGGACACAGTTCCGGTGGAACGGGTCCGGCTGGGCAAGGAGACGATCACCGAGCAGGAGCAGGTCAGCGAAGAGGTCCGCAAGGAGGTCATCGAGACAGACCTGCCCGAGGGCACCGCCGCCGGTACGCCGCAGGACCGCTCCGACCGCACCTGACGCGGCCGGGGCATTCCCCTCATGGTCCCGTTGCACTCCCGGCCGCGCCCGCGGGAGTCCAACGGGGCCATGGCTAGCCCGGCCTACTGAGACATGTGGAACTCGATCCGCTCGATCAGAGTCTCCAACCCGATCTCAAACTCCTCCTTGGCGTGGTCCTCGCTCAACCGCGACCGAAGCCTCTCCACGGTCGGCACCGAGCTCAGGTCCACGGCAGCATCGCCCTCAGGGATCTGCGCTTCCCCCTCATCCAGGGCGAGCTCGACCGGGGAAGCCTGCGCACCGTTGACTACCGCTTCCAGCAGCAGGTGGCCAAGCAGGAAACTGCTAAACACCCGGTAGGCGTGGACCGCCGCGGCATCGTCGAAGCCATGTCCGAGCAACGTGGCCAGGAAGTTCTCGACCAGCGACAGGCTGCGCAGAGGTGGCCGCAGCCACGGCGCGGCGGGGTGGCGGGTTGCGACCAGGGGAAAAGCCAACGGGTGCTGCACGGCAATCCGGCGCACCTCATGGGCAAACGTCTGCAGGTACCCCTGCCATGACTCTGCCAGCTCAGCATCCAGCTCGTCTTCCAACCCGCGCAGCAACTGGGCCACCACTGCCTCCAGCAGGTCCTCGCGGCCCCTGACATGCCGATACAACGACATGGCCTCTACCCCCAGGGCGCTGCCGAGGGAACGCATCGTCAACTTCTGAGCACCGTGGGCGTCGATATACGCCAACGCGGACCTGACCACCAGGTCCCTGGTCAGACGCGGTCTGCCCCCGTCTGCTCCAGCGGAATCCTCGAGCATCTACCTGGCCCCTTCCAGCCGAACGTCACCTTCGCCTCCTACCCCACGAGTTCTACCCTCGCGAGGTCTCTTGCCGGCTCCCTTCCCAATCGGGGCCACGACGTACACGCGTATGACGCCGCCTCGAGACCCAAGATAACTGGGCCAAGCGGTCCTGACTACGCGCAAGGTGCCACACCTCTGCCCGAAGCACAGCTGGTGACGATGGTGAAGAGAGCGACAGGAGGCTGAGCCGGTGTCGGTGCCGCCCGCGGCACTTCCACGTTCAGTCCTCGATGTGGGCCTCGTTGTGCCGCACCAGCGCCTCAAGTCCGTCGCGCATGGCCTGCAGTTTCTCGGGCGGGTGTCCGACCCAACCGTCCAGTTCACCCACCACGCGCAACGGCTCTCGGGAACGGAACGACCGCGTCGGGTTCCCAGGGAACCTCTTGTCTGTGACATTGGGGTCGTCCTCGAACTCGCCCAGCGGCTCCACGATGTATACGCGGCCCCGCCCCTCGCCGGCAGCGAGCTCGGCACCCCAGGTGGCCGCGTCCAGCGTCTGGGTGAAGTAGACGTAGTGCATTGTCCGACCAGCCTGGAAGTTGGACTCCCGGCCGGCCGCGAGGAGGTCGCCGACGCAGAGGTCGGCCTTTGTTCCGTGCAGGTAGACGCCCGGCTCGTGGACCTCGAACGGGACCGGCTCCCGCGCTTCGCTGGACAGGGCAACCTCCGGGGTGAGCGCGGATCTGACAGGACCAGTGTTCTCCTGCCTTCAGATCCGCCGCAACGGTGTGTTCCGCAGCAGTAAGTCCTCGATCAGCCCGGGCAAGTGCAGGACGTGTCGCCGGTGGGTGGCAGGACGTGTCGCCGGTGGGGGATGGGGCGGTGCGGGGCGTGGCGTGCCTGATGCAGAAGCAGCGCCGCCTGATAGGTATGCTGCACCACGTATAGGAATCCGGTGCCCCCCGTGGACATCTGGTGCGAGGGTGTACACGTGCTCGCACGGCGAGCCGCCACGTCTTTGGACGCCCGTCGGCTACCGTCTGTCTCCGCCCGCCCCTCGGGGCCGCCCAACGACACGATGGAGGTGTCTGATGCCGCTGCGTCGCCGCGTCCCGACGTGGACCGAGCTGCGACCGCTGGTGCGGCTGGAGCGACCCTCCATCTCCGCCGAGGCCCGACTGGGCCGTGCCTCGACGATCGAGGACCTGCGGGCGATGGCGGAGCGCCGGACGCCGCGGGCGGTCTTCGACTACGTCGACGGCGCGGCCGAGTCCGAGCTGTCGATGCTGCGGGCTCGGGACGCCTTCGACGCCGTCGAGTTCCGGCCCCGCGTCCTGCGCGACGTCGCCCACGTCGACGCGAGCATGGACCTGCTCGGGGTGAGCGGCCCCATACCGCTGATCCTCTCGCCGACCGGCTTCACCCGGATGATGCACCATCAGGGGGAGTGGGCCGTGGGTCGCGCCGCGTCGCGAGCTGGCATCCCCTACACCTTGTCCACGATGGGCACGGTCTCGGTCGAGGACCTGGCCGCGGACGTCCCCACCCTGCAGCGCTGGTTCCAGCTCTACCTGTGGCAGGACCGCGAGGCTTCCACCGCCCTCCTCCGCCGAGCCGCCGCGGCCGGCTTCGAGACGCTCGTGCTCACCGTCGACACGGCGGTCGCCGGGCAGCGGCTGCGCGACGTCCGCAACGGGCTGACCGTCCCACCGGCGCTGACCCCGCGGACCGTGGCCGGGATGGCCCGGCACCCGCGCTGGTGGGCCAACGTGCTGACCAGCGAGGCCATCGAGTTCGCCTCGCTGCGCACCTCCGGCGGGACCGTGGCCGACCTCGTCGACCGGATGTTCGACCCCAGCCTGCAGCAGGACGATCTAGCCTGGCTGCGCCAGGAGTGGGCCGGGCGGATCGTGGTCAAGGGCATCCAGCACCCCCAGGACGCCCGTGACCTGGTCGACCTCGGCGTCGACGGCATCATCGTCTCCAACCACGGCGGCCGGCAGCTGGACCGCGCAGCCGCACCCCTGGAGCTGCTCCCCGAGATCGTCGAGGCGGTCGACGGTCGGGTGCCGGTCCTGCTCGACGGTGGCGTCATGAACGGCGCCGACATCGTGGCCGCCGTCGCGCTCGGCGCCGACGCGGTCATGGCCGGCCGCGCCTACCTCTACGGGCTCATGGCCGGGGGAGAGGCCGGCGTGGACCGCGCGCTGGAGATCCTCACCACCCAAGTCCACCGCACCCTCAGGCTGCTCGGCGCCCGCCGGCTCGCCGGCGTCCGTGGCTCGGGCCAGGTCCGGCTCCGCCACAGCACGCCCCCCGCCACCACGGCATACCAAGGAGAAACCCCATGAAGAACGTGACCATGGCCGTCGCCCTGACCGGCGCCCTCGCCCTCACCCTGACCGCCTGCGGCGACGACGGCGGCTCCGGCAGCGGCGGCGACGGCGCGCTGGTCGGCGAAGGCACCGGCGCCGACTGCACCATCGAGGAAGCCATCCCCGTGGGTGCCGCCCTGTCCCTCACCGGCGCGGCCGCCTCCTACGGCGCCTCCCAGCAGAAGGGCCTGGAGCTGGCGGCCGAGGAGCTCAACGAGGTCGGCGGCGTCACCTACGACCTGACCATCGAGGACGACCAGACCGACGCCCGCCAGGGGATCTCCGTCTTTGAGACGCTCACCGCGGACAGCAGCATCATCATCGGCCCCACCCTGTCCAACACCGCCTTCCAGGCCCAGCCGGTCGCCCAGGAGGCCTCCGTGCCGGTCATGGCGATCTCCAACACCGCCGCCGGCATCACTGAGCAGGGCAACTACATCTTCCGCAACGCGCTGACCGAGGCGCAGGTCATCCCGCAGACCGTGCGGGCGGCCGTGGAGGCCTACGACCTGGAGAGCGTCGTGGTGATGTACTCCAACGACGACGCCTTCACCGAGGACGGCTACAAGGTCTTCGCCGAGACCCTCGAGGAGGACGGCATCGACGTCGCCGCCACCCTGACCTTCTCCAAGGCCGACACCGACTTCCGGGCGCTGCTCACCGAGGCCGCCAACGCCGAGCCGGACGCGATCATGGTCTCCGGCCTCATC
This sequence comes from Ornithinimicrobium pratense, assembly GCF_008843165.1. Lineage (NCBI taxonomy): Bacteria > Bacillati > Actinomycetota > Actinomycetes > Micrococcales > Ornithinimicrobiaceae > Ornithinimicrobium > Ornithinimicrobium pratense. The sequence goes on from NZ_CP044427.1 coordinate 1,583,990, forward strand.
GAGGCCGCCATCCCGCTGGTCACGCAGGCCCGGGAGCTGGGCCTGGACGTCCCGATCGTCGGCGGCAACGGCTTCAACAACCCGCAGCTGATGGCCGACGCCGGTGAGGCCGCCGAGGGGGTCGTCGTGGGCGCAGCGTGGAACTCCGCCTCCGAGGGCGAGCTCAACAACGCCTTCAAGGCGGACTTCGAGGAGGAGTACGGCCACGGCCCCGACCAGTTCGCCGCCCAGGCCCACGCCGCGATGCACATCATCGACGAGGCCGTCCGTGCCAACTGCTCCGGCGAGCGCGACGACATCCAGGACGGCCTGGGCCAGATCAACGAGCTCGACACCGTGCTGGGCCCGATCACGATCAACTCTGACCGTGACGCCGAGCACGAGGCGGTCGTCCAGGTGATCCAGGACGGCCAGTTCGCGGTCCTGGACTGACATGCAACAGATCCTCAACGGCGTCTTCCTGGGGTCGATCTACGCCCTCTTCGCCATCGGCTTCACGCTGGTCTTCGGCATCCTGGACCGGCTGAACCTGGCGCACCCGGCCGTCTTCGCCGTGGCGGCCTTCGTGGGCATCGAGCTCGTCGTCTCCGGCGGGCTGTCGATCTGGCTCGCGCTGCCGCTGTCGGCGATCCTGGGAGCGCTGCTGGGGCTCATCATCGAACGGGTGGCTTTCCGACCACTCAAGGGAAGACCCGACGCCCATTTCGGTGGGCTCATCGCCTCGATCGGGTTGGCCGGGATGTTCGGGGCACTGTTGTTGGCCAGGTACGGCCCCGACACCCGGCGCTTCCCGCCGGGGACCTTCCCCGGCACGTCTTACGAGGTGTTCGGAGCACGGGTCTCCCTGCTGCAGGTGGTGATCTTGTCCGTGGCCATCGTGCTCATGGTCGGGCTGACCTGGCTGGTGGCCAAGTCCCGCCTGGGCCGGGCCATGCGCGCCATCGCGGAGAACCCCGACGCGGCCACCGTGCTCGGCGTCAACGTGGACCGGATCACCGCGATCACCTTCGCCCTGTCCTCCGCGCTGGGCGCGGTGGCCGGGGTGATGTTCGCGATGTACGTCAACTCGGCGCAGCATGGCATGGGCATCGCCATCGAGCTCAAGGGCCTGGCGGTCATCATCGTGGGCGGTATGGGGTCCCTCCCGGGTGCCCTGGTCGGTGGCCTCATCCTGGGGCTGGCCGAGGTCTTCGCGATCGCCTACATCGGGGCAAGCTGGCGGGACATGGCGGCGTTCGCGCTGCTCTTCCTGCTGCTGGTGGTGCGCCCTCAGGGTCTGTTCGGCAAGAAGCGCGTGCGGGAGGTCTGATGTTCACCGAGTCAGTCCTGGTCTTCATTGCGCTCAACGCCATCCTGGCGGCGTCCTTCTACGCGGTCCTCGTGGCTGGCCAGCTCTCGCTGGGACAGGCGGGCTTCGCGGCGGTCGGCGGGTACGGCGCCGCATACCTCGCCCCGAGCCCCAACGACATCGGCGACCTGCCCGCCCTGATCCTCGCGATCCTCATCGGGATGACGCTGGGTGCTGCAGCGGCGCTGATCCTGGGTCTGCCGACGATGCACCTGCGCGGGGTCTTCCTCGCGATCGCCACCCTGGGCTTCGCCGAGGCCGTGCGCATCACCCTGATCAACCTGGAGTGGACCGGCGGCGCCAGCGGCATGACGGTGCCCAAGATCGTCACCCCGCTCATCGCCTGGGTCTGCTGCGCGCTGGTGTTCTACTGGTTCTGGCGGCAGGGCCCGAGCAGTTACGGCCGCGCCCTGTCGGCCATCCGCGAGGATGAGCTGGCCGCCCGGGCTATGGGTATCGACGTCGGCCGGCACCGCCTGAGCGCCTTCGTCACCGCCGGTGCGGTCGCCGGGCTGTTCGGCGTGCTGTGGGCCTATTTCGTGCGCCTGCTCGACCCCGGGGACTTCAGCTTCGCCGCCGCCATCGACGGTCTGGTCACGGCCGTGGTCGGCGGGTCGACGGTGTGGATCGGACCACTGCTCGGCAGCGGCTTCCTGACCACCATCCCGGAGGTTCAGCGGGCGGTAGGCATGGACGCGAACTGGATCCGTCCGTTCATCGCCAGCGCCATGCTGCTGCTGGTCATCCTCTTCCTGCCGGGCGGTCTAGGCTCCCTGCTGCCCCGCTTCAAGGTCAGGGCCAAGGCGCTGGACCAGGCAGACGGAAGTGTCCTGGACAGCGGCGCCGCCGGCCTGCAGACCCGCAAGCACCCCGTCCCAGGCGAGCCCGTGGTGCAGGTGCAGGGCGGAGGCAAGGACTACGGCGGTGTGCACGCGGTGCGGGACGTCGACCTGACCATCGGGTCGGGGGAGATCGTCGGGCTCATCGGGCCCAACGGCGCGGGCAAGACGACGCTGGTCAACATGCTCAGCGGCTTCACCCCAGCCTCCAGCGGCGACTTCACCGTGCTCGGGGTGGACCCCAACAAGGTCCCGGTGCACAAGGTCGCACAGGCCGGGGTCAGCCGCACCTTCCAGCACTCCAAGCTGTTCCCGCGCCTGTCAGTGCTGGAGAACGTGCTCGTCGGTGCGCACTCGGTCAGCCGGCCCACCTTCCTGCGCCGGCTGCTGTGGCTGCCGGCGGCCGGCCGGGACGAGGCCGCGGCGATCCAGCACGCGGCCAACTGCCTGGCCCGGGTCGGCCTGGCGGACAAGGCCCAGGACGATGCCGGGTCGCTCTCCTACGGTGACCAGCGTCGCCTGGAGATCGGCCGGGCACTGGCGGCGGACCCGTCCCTGCTGATCCTCGACGAGCCGGCCGCCGGCATGAACCACGTCGAGGCGGACTCCCTGTCCGAGCTCATCGGCTCGCTGGCCCAGCAGGGCCTGACGATCTTGCTGATCGAGCACAACGTGGGCATGGTCCTCAAGACTTGCGACCGGGTCGTGGTGCTGGACTTCGGCCAGGTCATCGCGAGCGGGACGCCGGAGGAGATTGCCCGCGACGAGTCGGTCATCGAGGTCTACCTGGGCGCGGCGGAGGAGGCGAAATGAATGACGACATCCTGCAGGTCGAGGACCTGACGGTCAGCTACGGCAAGGTGCGGGCGGTCCGCGGGGTCAGTTTCACCGTGCCCCGCGGCGGCCTGGTCACGCTCGTCGGGGCCAACGGCGCCGGCAAGAGCTCGATCATCAACGCCGTCAGCGGCGTGGTGAAGCCGGCGCAGGGCAAAATCACCTTCGACGGCCAGGACGTGACCCGGACGGCGGCGCACAAGCTGGTGGGCCGCGGGCTGGTGCAGGTGCCCGAGGGACGGCAGATCCTGGCCTCCCTGACCATCGAGGAGAACCTGCAGCTGGCCGCCTGGCACACCAAGGGCGAGCGCATCAAGGAGGTCTTCGAGCGCTTCCCCGTCCTGGCCGACCGTCGCGGCCTGGCCGCCGGCAGTCTGTCCGGCGGAGAGCAGCAGATGCTGGCCATCGGCCGCGCCCTCGTCGCCGAGCCGTCGCTGATGCTGCTGGACGAGCCGTCGATGGGGCTGGCGCCCAAGGTCGTGGACGAGGTCTTTCGGGTGATCGAGGAGATCCGGGCCAGCGGCACCAGCGTGCTGCTCGTGGAGCAGAACGCCCGCCGCGCCCTGCGCGCTGCCGACCACGGCTACGTCCTCTCCACCGGTGAGATCGTCCAGTCCGGGCCCGCCCAGGAGCTCCTGGAGGACCAGGGGATCGTGGCGGCATACCTCGGCATCGAGCCCGACCAGCCTGGCGCCGCCCAGTTCGAGGGCGGCGGGCCGGTCACCGAGAAGTCCGACATCGGCGAGGTTCCCGCCCGGCGGTCCGACCCTGCCCCGGACTGACCATGCGCCAGGACATGACATCCTGAGCCGGTGGCGAATCTTGACGGGACCGACATCGTTCACGGCGAGCGGCTGCTGGCCCAGCGTTCCGTAGGCTGGAAGCTGGTCTGCAGCGCGTGGGTGCTCATGGTCGGAGTCGGGTTCGTCTTCTTCTCAGTGCTTGGCTGGATCTGGGGCGCGATGCTCTCGCGCTCAAGGACGATGTGGCACTTCACCCTGATGTGGGGCGTCCTCTACGGCTTCGCCGCCTACGCGATGGAGCGACTGAACGACGGGACTGATCTTGGGGTCGTGATCTTCCTCGTCATCTGGATGGGCAGCATCGCGCACGCGGCATACCTGTCCCGCGGTGTGCTCCGCGCCCGCGCAGTCGCCCTGGCCAAGGACCAGGGCTGGCGGGCGACCGCGGCTCAGACAGCGGCACCGGTGCCGCCGCCCCCGCCCCAACCGCAGATGCCCACCATCCCGTTGCCGGACGGAGTGCGGTCACAGCGCGAGGATCTGCGCGACTGAGTCTGCCCTGGGTCGTTACAGCGGCCGGTTGTCGGTGTCCTCCTGGTCGACCTCGCCCACCAGCGTCATCCGCTTCTCATCGCGCTTCTCGGCCCACAGGCTCAGCACGGCGGTCATCACCAGGATGATCAGGATGACGACCAGCGAGGTGATGGTTGGGATGCCGGGGACCTCGGGCCAGACGGTGTGCGCCCAGTGCAGGACCAACTTGACCGCGATGAAGGCCAGGATCAGCGCCAGGCCGTAGCCGAGGTAGCGCAACTTGCTCAAGGCGCCCTGGAGGACGAAGTAGAGGGCGCGCAGACCGAGCAGGGCGAAGGCGTTGGTGACGAAGACCAGGTAGGGGTCACCGGTGATGCCGTAGACCGCCGGGACGGAGTCGATCGCGAAGACGATGTCGGTGCCGAGGATGGCCAGGGCGACCAGCCCCAGGGGAGTCAGGGCCCGCCGGCCCTGCTGTGGCACGGTCAGCTTGGTGCCCTCGTACTCATCCGTCACCAGCCAGAGCTTCTTGGCCCACTTGACCGCCTTGAGCTCCTGGACGTCCACCTCATGGTCGTCGGAGAGCGCGTCCTTCAAGACGCCCCAGGCGGTGATCAGCAGGATGATGCCGAAGACGAGGAAGATGGCCGAGAAGCGGGCGATGAGCACCGCGCCGACCGCGATGAAGATCGTCCGCAGCACCAGCGCGCCGATAATGCCGATGAGCAGCACCCGCTGCTGCAGGGCGCGGGGCACGGCGAAGGCAGACAGGATCAGGATGAAGACGAACAGGTTGTCGACCGAGAGCGACTTCTCGACCAGGTAGCCCGTGTAGTACTGCAGCCCGATCTCTGAGCCGTGGGCATTCCATACCCACAGGCCGAAGGCGAGAGGCAGGGCGATGTAGAAGGCCGACCAGCCGATGGCCTCCTTCATCTCCACCGCGTGCGGGCGGCGGGTGATGATGAAGTCAAGAGTGAGGAGAACCAGGATCGCGCCCACGGTGATGACCCACAGCTGCAGGTCAGCGATCGTGTGGAGGGTCTGGGTCGCGGGGGTGGTGGCCGTGGGCAGCATCATGATGAGCGGACCTCGCATCCGTTGCAGCGGTGCGAGGTCTCCTTCACCCCAGGTGGGGCGCGCGCCGAGCGTGACATCTGATCACGCGCGATTGACCGGCAGCGACTTGGCGAAGTACTCCCCTCGAAGCCACTGAATATAGGGAGGGTTCTCGGGCGCGTCAACTCGGTGCGGTATGCAGTGCGCCGGCCGGGGGGCGAAGCGTGTCGCCGGTGGGGGCGAACCGTGTCGCCGGTCGGGAGCGAACCGTGTCGCCGATGGGCGTCGACCTCCCGATTTATAATTTGGCATTGGGATCACATATGGTGCCCGTGATGGACGATCAGCAGCAGCCGAGCCGTGCGTACCTTGACCACCTCGCGGCGGAGACCACCGCCCGGATGAGGTCGGTGACACCGTCGAGCAGTGCCTTCGCCGGGGCCGATCCCGCCATGTCCGAGCGCCTCGAGCGCCTGGTGGAGCACCTGCGGGACGACCTGGTCGAGATCGTGCGCACCCTGCACGCCGACCCGGAGACCGCCTTCGAGGAGCACCGCAGCGTCGAGACCCTCGCTGGGGTCCTGCGCCAGCACGGAGCCGAGGTGAGCATCGGCACGGCCGGCGTGCCGACGGCGTTCCGGGCCGAGGTCGGCGACGGAGAGGGTCCGACAATCGCGGTTCTCAGCGAGTACGACGCCCTGCCCGAGGTCGGTCACGCCTGCGGCCACAACGTCATCGCGGCCACCGGAGTGGGGGCCTTCCTGGGCCTGGCGGCCCTGCTGCGCGAGCAGCCGGACGCCTTCCCCGGCCGGGTCGTCCTCCTCGGCACGCCGGCGGAGGAGGGGCACTCCGGCAAGGAGCTGATGGCCCGCGGTGGCGCCTTCGACGACATCGACGCCGCGATCATGGTGCACCCCTACGGCTACGACCTGGCCGACCAGGTCTGGCTCGGCCGCAGGCTGCTGACCTGGACCTTCCACGGTGTGCCCGCCCATGCGTCCGCCCAGCCGTTCATGGGCCGAAACGCCCTGGACGCCGCGTCGCTGGCCTACCAGGCCGTCGGTCTGCTGCGTCAGCAGCTGCCGCCGGTCGACCGGGTCCACGCCGTCGTCACTAGCGGCGGCACCCGACCCAGCGTGATCACCGAGCTGGCCGAGGTCCGTCTCTACGCCCGGTCCAAGTATCCCGACACGCTCAAGGACCTCAGCAAGCGCCTGGACGACATCGCCAACGGCGCGGCGCTGATGACCGGGACCCGCGTCGACATCGACTGGGACGAACACGCCCCCTCCCTGCCGGTGCGCACCAACGGCGCACTCACCGAGCGGTGGGTCCAGGCCCAGCGTCGGCGCGGGCGCGACCCGCTGCCTGGCGGCACCGTCTCGGAGACGATCGCGGCGTCGACCGACTTCGGCAACGTCAGCTACCGCATACCGGGCATCCACCCGCTCATCAAGATCGCCCCGCCCGAGGTGGCTCTGCACACCCGCGGGTTCGCCGAGGCGGCCGCGAGCGATGAGGCCAACGACGCAGCGGTCGACGGGGCGGTCGGACTGGCGCTCACGGCCCTGGACTACCTGTGCGACGCCGAGCTGCGGACAGCCGTCCACGAGGACTTCGAGCGTGCCGGTGGCCCCGCCGACGTCGAGCACTACTTCGACTAGGCCCACCCCAGCACCACCCCAGCACCACCTGCTCACCCGGCCCGTGCGGGCCGCATACCCAGCCTTGTCCCACGCGCCGAGAGGCCTCCACCATGACTGCGACCACCGTCAAGACGACGCGGGCTGATCGCCTGCTCAACGGCATCGAGCGGGCCGGCAACAAGCTGCCGAACCCGTTCATGCTCTTCCTCTACCTCTTCCTCATCACCGCGCTGGGGTCGAGCATCCTGGCCTGGATGGACGTCAGCGTCCAGATCCCGGGAGCCGACGAGGCGACCGAGATGCGCGGCTTCTTCACCGGCGAGGGGCTGGCCTGGTTCACCGAGAACCTCGGCCCCAACTACCTCGGCTTCCCGCCGCTGGTCACCGTGCTGCCGATCATCCTGGCGGTGGGGGTGGCGGAGAAGTCCGGGCTGCTGGCCGCGTTGATCCGCAAGACCTTCGGCTCCTCCCCGCGCTGGGCGCTGCCGTACGCCGTGGGCGTCGTCGGTGTGCTCGGCTCGATCATGTCCGACGCCTCCTTCGTCGTCATCCCGCCCCTGGCCGCGCTGGTCTTTGCCGCGGCCGGTCGGCACCCCGTGGCCGGGCTGCTTGGCGGGTTCGCCGCCACCGGCGCCGGCTACTCGACCACGATGCTGGTGACCTCCCTTGACGCGCTGTTCGCCGGCATCACCACGGCCGTCACCGCGACTTTGCCCAACCCCGGTGACCCGGTCCACCCGCTGTCGAACTACTTCTTCAACGTCGTCTCGGCCGCGGTGCTGATGTTCCTCGCGGGTCTGCTCATCGACAAGGTGCTTGAGCCGCGCCTGATCCGCCAGGGCGTGCCTCGGGAGCAGATCTCCGAGGACGACGACGGCACCTTCGCGCCTGTGCCCGCTGCCGACCTGACTCCGGTGGAGCGCCGGGGGTTGGTCCTGGCCGGGATCTCTGCGCTGGTCGTCGCCGCCGTCGTCCTGCTGGGGATCTTCTGGCCGGACTCGCCATGGCGCAACGAGGACGGCGCGTTCCTGCCGCGCTCACCGCTGCTGAGCTCTATCGTCTTCATCGTCTTCGCCATGTTCATCGTGCCGGGCCTGGTCTACGGCCGGGCCGTGGGCGTGCTGAAGAAGAGCGAGGATGTGCCGCGGATGATGGGCGATGCGATCAAGGACATGATGTCCTTCCTCGTCCTGGCCTTCGTGCTGGGCCAGTTCATCGCGCTCTTCAACTGGTCCGGGATCGGGTCCTGGATCGCCGTCGGGGGCGCCGAGGGGCTGCAGTCCATCGGGCTGACCGGGTATGGCGCGATCTTCGGCTTCGTCGTGCTGGCCTCGCTGCTCAACCTGTTCATCATCTCGGGCTCGTCCCTGTGGACACTCATGGCGGCGGTCTTCGTGCCGATGTTCGCGCTGATCGGCTATGAGCCCGGTTTCATCCAGGGCGCCTTCCGCGTCGGCGACTCCGCCACGCAGATCCTCACCCCGCTCAACCCCTACATCATCGTGCTGCTCGCCATGCTGCGCCGCTACGAGCCGAACGCCGGCCTCGGGACCATCATCGCCCGGATGCTGCCGTTCTCCATCGTCTTCTGGCTGGCCTGGTTCTCCATCCTGTCCGTGTTCTTCCTCCTCGACCTGCCCATGGGTCCGGGGAACGGCATCTTCCTGGAAGGGTGATTCCGCCATGACCACCACACCCACGATCTACGCCCTGCACGAGAACCCTGAGTGGTTCCCGCCCTTCGCCCAAGCCTTCGAGGCCGAAGGCGTGCACGTCGAGGAGTGGCTGCTCACCGACGGCGTGCTCGACCTCGACGCCGCCCCGCCGGAAGGGGTCTTCTGGTCGCGGATCAGCGCCTCGGCCCACACCCGTGACCACCACCTTTCCAAGGACTACACCCGTGCGGTCCTGTCCTGGCTCGAGGCCCACGGGCGCCGTACGGTCAACGGCCGGCGGGTGCTGGAGCTGGAGATGAGCAAGGTCGACCAGCTCACCCGGTTGCGGGCCGCGGGGATCGAGACCCCGCGCACCCTGGCCGCGATCGGGCGGCAGAACGTCGTCGAGGCGGCGCGCGCCATACCCGCCCCGTTCGTCACCAAGCACAACCAGGGCGGCAAGGGCCTGGGCGTGCGGCGCTTCGAGGACCACGCCGAGCTGGCCGAGTATGTGGCTTCCGAGGAGTTCGAGGAGCCCCAGGACGGCATCACGCTGATCCAGGAGTTCGTCGTGGCTGCGACCCCGAGGATCACCCGCGTCGAGATCGTCGGTGGCGAGTTCCTCTACGCGATCGACGCCGACACCGCCCGTGGCGGCTTCCAGCTGTGCCCGGCCGATGCCTGCGCGATCGACCCGCAGACCGGCCAGCCGATCATGCCGCCGGGCGCGACCCTGGCGCCGGAGATCGGGCAGCAGCTGTTCTCCCTGCGCGAGGGTTTCGACGACCCGATCATCGAGAAGTACCTCGCGTTCGCACAGGCCAACGGCATCGAGGTGTGCGGCATCGAGTTCATCGAGTCGCAGGACGGTCGGCTGCTCACCTACGACGTCAACACCAACACCAACTACAACGCCGCCGTCGAGGAGGTCGCCCCGCGCTCCGCCCCGCGCGCGCTGGCCCGGTATCTGCGCTCGATCGCCGAGGCGTTGTAGTCGACGGGCAGCAGCCCGATCGCACACGACACCGGGCGCTGGTCGGTCCTCAGCTGCTGCGGCGCCCCACCACCTCGCCGTCCTCGATCTCGCCGGTCAGCACGAACCCGGCGTTGACGTAGAACGGCTCCGGACCGCCCGGGCCCTGCACCCAGCTCGCCCTGACCGCCGAGTGCCCGGCGGCCCGGAGGTCCTCGACCAACACATCGAGGGCCCGGGCCCCGATCCCGCGGCCCTGGTGTTGCCGATCGATCAGGAAACGCCAGAGGTAGGGCTCCGGGGCGGCCTCGTTGACGGCGTCGGCATACATCAGGAAGCCGGCGGGCTCACCGTCGCACTCGATGCCGCGGAGCACCGGGACCACCGGGTACCCCTGCTCGGGCTCGGGGAAGAGCGCGTCGGCGTAGGACTGCTCGACGGTGGCGACGAACCGCTCCTGCGAGCGGTGGGTGCGCAGTCTCCGGTAGTCCCGGAAGTTCTCGTGCGTGAGCTCGACGAGGCGCACCTGCCCGGGTGCGCCGCGCGGCCGGGCGCGCCAGTCACGACGACCATCGGCGGTCATCGAGTAGTGCACGTTGTCGTCCCAGGCGCCCCGCCACCAGAAGGACTTCTCGGCGAAGTGCTCGAAGGTCATGCCCAGCCGCTCCAGGAGGCGCGCGGAGGCGTGGTTCTGTGGGGACAGCTCGCCCACGAGCCGGTGCACGCCGACCCTGTCGACGAGGTCGTCGACGACGGCGCTGACCGCCTCCACGCCATATCCCTTGCCCTGATGCCCCTTGGCCAGGGTGAAGCCGATCTCGGCGACGCCGTTGTGCTCGTCAAGCCCGACGAAGATGTCGCCGATCAGCTGCCCTCCCAGGTCGATGGCCAGTTGGGTGCCCTTGCCCGGGGTGACGTCCTGGCGACCGGCATGCGCCGCGACGAGCTTCTCCACCCGCTCCCGCGGGTAGGGCAGGTCCCAGTCCTGCAGCGCGTTCACCACGGGGTCGTTGCGGTAGTCGGTCAGGGTGTCGATGTCGTCCTCCCGCAGCATGCGCACGAGCAGGCGGGCAGTCTGCAGGGGATAGGCGGTCTGGGTCACCGCCTCATCCTCGGCCGCGGTCACCCGCGGCTGCAACGGGGTTTGTGCGCGGCGGTGCCGGAGGTGCGGCGCTACTGCCGAGGGAGCAGGCTGGTCCCATGGCTACCTATGCAGTCAACCAGGCGGGAGTCGCGCGGTGCCGTGAGCTGATCGCGGCGCGGCAGTATGTCCTGGACAGCGAGTGGAACGAGGTGCAGCCGGACGCGGCGGCGCAGAACGCCTACCTGGAGCGGCACTCCTGGGACGACTACGTCGCCTGGCACCTGGGCCTGACCGAGGGCGCGACCGACGAGACGAAGGCGCGCTATGCCTTCGGGTACGGCGACTTCCGACGCGTGCACCGGTCCGCGCTCATCGCCTGCGTCTTCCGCGCCGCGCAGTGGCGGCACAAGGACGTCGAGCTCGCCGCGCACGAACTGCTGCAGGAGCTGGACCGGACCACCCGCTGAGCTGAGCGACAGACGGCGCCCTGGCTGACCAGCTTGGATCTCCGACCGGGCGGCATCACCCCTGCACGGGCCCACCCCCCTGCGCTGAGGCAGGGCGACCCGTCAGAATGCCCCCATGACGAACCGTGCTACTGAGAACCTGGCCCTGCTCGACGTCGAGACCCAGCGGCTGCTGGCGACCTGTGCCGATCTCCAGGACGCCGCCCGCCCGAGCCTGTGCGAGGGGTGGGACGTCGCGCACGTCCTGACGCACCTCGCCCGCAATGCGGATGGGCTGATCAACATGGTGCTGTGGGCGGTGGACGGCCAGGAGCGAGCCGTCTACGCCTCGGACGAGCGCCGGGCCGCTGACATCGTGGAGGGCGCCCGACGTCCACTGCCGGAGATCGTGGCCGACGTCGAGACCACGGCAGCGCGCTTCCGGGAGCAGGCGCAGCAGTTGACCGGCCCTGCCGGCGAGGCGCTGGTGCGGACCCGCACCGGCAACACGGTCGCCGGTCACCAGGTCATCGCCATGCGCATCCTCGAGGTGGTCTTCCACCACGTGGACCTGGACGCGGGCTACACCTTCGACGACGCGGACCCGGAGTGGGTCGCCCGCACGCTGCGCCGCGGGGTCCGACAGTGGGAGGCCGCGGCCGGCACACCCTCGCTCACCCTGAGGCCGGAGGGTATGGCGCCACTGGATCTGGCCGGCGGAGGCACCGAGGTCGAGGGCACGGCCGGGCAGCTGCTGCTCTGGCTCGCCCGGGGCCGTACGGAGGGACTCTCGGCGACGGTGGACCTTCCGCAGCCGCCGCCCTGGGCGTAGTGGGGGCCTCGGGACGAGCCGCCGCCGGCGTGTGGGCAGCCTGTCCCTGGTGGTCGTGGGCGCGAGCAGCGCGGTCCTGGTCGGCTACCCCACTGCCGACGTGATCCTGTCGGCCAGGTCGGGGCGCTCCTACGGCGTCGTGCCCCATGGGCGCGCCTCGCCTCGTTTCACCATTCCGGGTGTCAACGACATACCGTGGGAGCTAGCACCCGGACCAGCCGGCGCAGGTCGCAGCCACCAGCGCGCCCGCCGTGGCCCGTCCGGGCACCACATACGACAACCTGTTTGACCGGTTCTACCTGAGGAGTTACATGAGTCATCCCGAGCTGAAGGCGCCGCCTTCGCTGCCCCGCAACGGTCTGAGGGTCGTCGCCCTCGGCGGCCTGGGGGAGGTCGGCCGCAACATGGCGGTGCTGGAGCACCGCGGCAAACTGCTCATCATCGACTGCGGGGTGCTCTTCCCCGAGGAGCACCAGCCCGGCGTGGACGTCATCCTGCCCGACTTCACCTTCCTGCAGGGGCGCTGGCAGGACGTGGTCGGGGTTGTCCTGACGCACGGGCACGAGGATCACATCGGGGCGGTGCCGTACCTGCTCAAGGAGCGCGGCGATATCCCCGTCATCGGGAGCCGGCTGACCTTGGCGTTCATCGAGGCCAAGCTCAAGGAGCACCGGATCAAGCCCAAGACGCAGCAGGTCAAGGAGGGCGACCGACTGCCGCTGGGCCCCTTCGACTGTGAGTTCATCGCGGTCAACCACTCGATCCCCGATGGCCTGGCCGTCTTCGTGCGCACCTCGGCCGGGACGGTGCTGCATACCGGTGACTTCAAGATGGACCAGTTCCCGCTCGATGACCGGATCACCGACCTGCGCGCCTTCGCCCGGCTGGGGGAGGAGGGGGTCGACCTGTTCATGACCGACTCCACCAACGCCGAGGTTCCCGGCTTCACGATCGCGGAGAAGGACCTAGGGCCGGCGATCGACACCGTCTTCCGCACCGCGCCGGGGCGGGTCGTCGTCTCCAGCTTCGCCAGCCACGTGCATCGCATCCAGCAGGTGTTGGACGCCGCCGTCGCACACAAGCGCAAGGTGGCCTTCGTTGGGCGGTCCATGGTGCGCAACATGGGGATCGCGCAGGAGCTCGGTTACCTCAAGGTGCCCAAGGGGCTCATCGTCGAGGCGCGGGAGCTGGACAAGCTGCCTGCGCACCAGATCACCCTGGTCTGCACCGGGTCCCAGGGTGAGCCGATGGCGGCGCTGTCCCGGATGGCCAACCGCGACCACCAGATCACCGTCGGCGAGGGCGACACCGTCCTGCTGGCCAGCTCGCTGATCCCCGGCAACGAGAACGCCGTCTCCCGGATCATCAACGGCCTGACCCGCTGGGGGGCCAAGGTCGTGCACCAGGGCAACGCCAAGGTGCACGTCTCCGGGCACGCCAGCGCGGGTGAGCTGGTCTACTGCTACAACATCGTCCAGCCGCGCAACGTCATGCCGGTGCACGGCGAGTGGCGCCACCTGCGGGCCAACGCCGACCTCGCGATCGCCACCGGCATCGACCCCGAGCGGGTCGTCGTCGTGGACGACGGCGTCGTGGTCGACCTCGTCGACGGCCAGGTCAAGGTGACCGGCAAGGTGCGGGCCGGCTACGTCTACGTCTCCGCCGGCACCGTCGGCGACGTCACCGAGGAGTCGCTGCGCGACCGAGTGACCCTCAGCCAGGAGGGCACCGTCACCGTGGTGGCCTTGGTCGACGCTGACACCGGCAAGCTCACCGAGCCGCCGGACTTCCTGGCTCGCGGCCTGGGCACCGACGAGACGCTCTTCGACGGCGCCATCCCGGCGATCGAGAGCGCCCTGGCCGAAGCGGCCGCGCAGGGGATCAACGACCCCCAGGAGCTGGAGAAGCGGATCGGTCGGGCCGTGACCCGCTGGGCCGGCCGCAAGCACCGGCGTAACCCTCTGGTCGTGCCGGTCGTGATTGAGGCCTGAGGGTATGCCGCTGCTGGCGCCGGCGGTCCACCCGACGACGACGAAGCGCTTGCTGGTCGTCGACGGATGCCGCCGGCGTCGGCAGGACCCGCCGCTGCGCATGCCCGAAAGGTCAGCCCGAGCGCATCGTCTTCTTGCTGGCGCGCTTCTGGCTGAGCCACCCGCCGCCGTAGAGCGCCCACAGCACCAGCAGCGGCTGGAAGAACAGCCGCACCAGGCGTTTGCGGTCGGTGTCGAGACCGAACGCATCGGTCCCCTCGACGTACTGCGCGATGTTGCCGGGGAAGATGGCGACGAAGAACGCCGCGAGCAGGCCGCCGACCAGCCGCTTGCGACGGGGCAGGGCGATGAACGAGGCGCCCAGGGCGATCTCGACGACGCCCGAGCCCACGACGGTCAGGTCCTCCTCAAGCGGGAACCAGTCCGGCACCTGAGCCGAGAACTCCTGGCGCTGGGTGGTGAGGTGAGCGATCCCGGCGCCGACCATGGGGGCCCCGAGGGTGATGCGGGCGACGGTGCGCAGCCAGGACATGGTCGGAGTCTAGGCGCCTGGTGCTCGGGCCGCCGCCCGGTCGGTCCGACGGGCGGGCCGCCCGGTCGCTGGTTAGCGTGACGGGATGAGCGAGCAGCAGAACACCCCAGGGTCCGAGGAAGCCGACGCCCGACAGGAGGCCGCCGAGTACGTGGTGGACCGGGTCGAGAGCTGGGACGAGGGCGCGCAGCCCGAGACCGTGCGCGAAGACCTGCGGGAGGGGATGGCCGAGGCGCAGGTCGACGTGGACGAGGGTGACCTGGAGCGGATGGCGAAGGACATCCACGACAAGGGAAGCACCGACACCCCGGAGGTGGGGTGACCCGGGAGCTGCGCGTGCTCCTGGTGGCGGACACGCACGTCCCGAAGCGGGCGAAGGACCTGCCGACACGGGTCTGGGACGAGGTGGCGGCGGCCGACGTCGTCGTGCACGCCGGCGACTGGGTCGCTCCCGGCCTGCTGGACGAGTTCGAGGCACACTCGGCCCGCCTCGTGGCGGTCTGGGGCAACAACGACGGGCCCGAACTGCGTCGCCGCCTGCCCGAGGTGGCTCGGGTCGAGCTGGCGGGTATGCGGTGGGGCGTGGTCCACGAGACCGGAGCCAAGACGAGGCGCGAGGAACGGATGCGTGCGGCCTACCCGGACGTGGACGTTCTGGTCTTTGGGCACAGTCACATCCCGTGGGACACGGAGCACGAGGGCCTGCGGCTGCTGAACCCCGGCTCACCGACCGACCGTCGTGCTCAGCCGCACTGCACCTTCATGACCTGCACGGTCGCTGACGGGGCCCTGCACGACCTCGTCCTGCACCGCCTGTAGTCATACTGCCCCGGCCCGGCTGGGCTGGGGTGCTCGCAAGGCTGTTAACGTGCGGCTGCACATCACAGAGCGTCAGCAAGGGAGCCGTTGTGACGGACGAGCGCACGCCATACGTCGATAAGAAGGTCCCGAAACGGCTGGTGCTGCTCGCCCGTCAGTCACTACGCACCATCCTGGGGCCGGGCGAGGAAGTGCACGGGATGTTCTCGGTCACCCGGTTCCGGCGAAGCGTCTCCATGCTCGTGGTGACGGACCGCCGCCTGCTCACCCTGGGGGACGAGCACGTGGGAGCGCCCTTGGTCGATGAGGTGATGCGGGCGGAGGTGCGCGAGGTCACCATCGAGCGGGAGAAAGTCTGGACTACCGGTCTGGTCACGGCGCACACGGTCCACGGCGAGGAGGTGAACCTCGGCACGCTCACCTACACCGGTTCGACCTTCCTTCGCCTTGACGAGGTGCTGGCGCGCCCGACAGGCGGATGGTTGCCGACGATCCCTACGCCCGGTCCCGGGGCGCGGCCAGGCGTGGAGGACGTCGACGACGTGCCGGTGGGGCCGGGCCAGGGTCACTCCTCGCACCATCCGCTGATCGCCCATCTGACCTCGCTGGCCGACCTCTACGACCGCGGGGCACTGACCGAGGCTGAGTTCGCCGCGGCGAAGCGCCGGTTGCTCACCGAGACTCAACCTCAGGTTGAGCCCGAGGCCTGAGCCGCCCGACCACCAGCGCCCGGGTCGTCCTGACCCAGCGCCAGGGCAGGGAAGGGGGGCACGGATGGCCTCGGGGCGCGGCGCACTGGAACGGGCCCTTACGAAGATCTCCAGGTGAGGCTGGAGAACTCCGTGCCTGCGGGGACGTCAGCATAGTCCGCGGACCAGGCCGCGTAGAGCTGCTGCTCCTGCTCCTCGGTCATGTCGAAGGCATCGACGAAGAGGGCCAGGGTGCTGGCTGAGACCAGCCGGCCGTTGAGCGCCCGGGACACGCGGTCCTTCAGGCTGCGCGGCAACGTGCGGCGGCTCTCGGGGATCTCGCCGCGCTCCCACAGGGTGAGCGCCAGCACCCAGGCGACGCCGGCCTGGTTCGGCTGGCGCCCGCCCAGGCGCTGGGTATGGCGCAGCCACCTACGTCGGCACCGTAGGTCACCGAGCAAGATCTCGGTGAGCACGGTGGCGGTGCGCGGACATCCCGGCTCGGGCACGGCGAGCTGGAAGGTGCGTGGGACCGCATAGGGATATGTGGGGTCGATCGACATTGATCCTCCATCACGGTGTGGAGTGTCCGGCCCCCTGCGCCGGACACAGGCCCCATCACATCTGTCTGGACCAGCACTTCACCAGCAGATAGCGAGGATCCGTACGAGTCCGTACGCGACAGGCCTCTGACCTGCGGCGGAGACACAAGGGCGACGCGCCGGTGGTGCACTGTCGGACCTGATCCGTACGCTTGGCCCAGCAGAAACGAGGAGGTTCCTGTGGCCGGACCGCACGCCCGCGACACCGTCGCCCGCTTCGCCCACGACCTGACCGAGGCCAGGCGCGGGGCCGGTCGCTCGATCCGGCAGGTGCACCGCATCACCGGCATCCCCACCGCGACCCTAGGCGGCTACTTCGCCGGGCGCCACCTACCGCCGGCCAACCGGCCCGAGGTGCTGCGCGAGGTCCTGAGTGCCTGCGGGGTGCCGCCGGCCGAGCACGACGCGTGGCGGGAGCGGCTGCTGAAGCTCTACACCCAGCGGCGACAGGTCGAGGTGAGCCGCACACCATATCCCGGCCTGCGCCCGTTCGAGGTGACCGATCACGACCTGTTCTTCGGTCGGGAAGAGCTGGTGGAGCGGCTGCTGAGGATGGTGGAGGACGTCGTCGCCGAGCCTCAGCCCGTGCTGGTGGTGGTGGGGCCCTCAGGCTCAGGGAAGTCCTCGCTCATCCGCGCCGGGCTGCAGGCGGCGCTCGCCGGCGTGGCCTGCGCCCTCTGCCGCCCCTCGGAGATCGGCCAGGTGCTGCACGAGCTCCCCGACACCGCAGTCCCGGGTCCGGCAGGGGTGCGGCAGGTCCTGATCGTCGACCAGTTCGAGGAGCTGTGGACCGACCCGGAGCTCACGGCGGGCTCCGAGGACCTGCTCGACCAGCTGGCGGTATGGAGTGCCGGCGCACCCGGGCGGGTGCTGGTGCTGGGTCTGCGCGCCGACTTCTACGGCGAGGCGATGACCCGGCCACAGCTCGCCGCTGCCCTCCAGCACCGACAGCTGCTGGTCGAGCCGCCCAGCCAAGAGTCGATGCGAGCCGCGATCGAGGGACCGGCGAGCCAGGTGGGGCTCACCCTGGAACCGGGCCTCGTCGACGTCATCCTGGCCGACGCACGTCTGGACACAGTCGGGTCGGTGCTGCCGCACCTGGCGCACGTGCTGGACACGATGTGGAGGACCAGCGACCACGTGGGCCTGACCGTGGAGGACTACCGGAGGGCCGGCGGCTTCGCCGGTGCGATCCGACAGTCGGCCGAGCAGGCGCTGACCTCGCTGCCGACCGAGCAGCAGGACCTGGCGATGACCCTGCTGCTGCGAATGGTGACCACCGCACCGGCGCAGGGGTGGACGAGGCGGTTGGCGCCCCTCTCTGAGCTGACCGACCTGGGGGAGGACGCCTCCGAGGTGCTGAGCCACCTGGTCGCCCGGCGGCTGGTGACGGTGCGCGCTGAGGACGCGACCCTGAGCCACGAGTCTCTCGTCGGAGCGTGGCCGCGGCTGCGGGAGGCGGTCGGGGCTCGGCGGGGCGACATGGCCCGGCGGGAGGCCTTGGACCGTGCCGCGCGAGAGTGGGACACGCACGGCCGCGGCCACGACCACCTGCTGCGCGGCTCGCGCCTGCAGACCGTGTCCGACTGGGCCGCGAGCTCAGACGAGTCGCTGACCCCGCTGCAGGAGGACTACCTGGCGGCCAGCCATCAGCTGGCCCAGCACCTGACGCAGGCACGCCTGAACGCCGCTCGCCGTCGTCGTGCGGTGGTCGCGGCCATGGGAGTGCTCCTGCTGCTGACCACAGGTGCCAGTCTGACCGCCCTCCACTCCTACGACCAGGCGCGCACCGAGCGCAACCAGGCGCAGTCTCGGCAGATGGCGGTGGCGTCCGCCAACCAGCGGGACACCAACCCCGCCCTGTCTCAGCAGCTGGCCGTGGCCGGGCACCGGGCCGCGCAGACCAGGGAGAGCCGCGCCGCCGTGCTCGACGCCACGACCAGCCCGGTGCTGACGGCGTGGTCCCGGCCCGACGCGGTGCTCGAGCAGACGGCGACCATGGCCGACGGTGAGCACGTCCTGTTCTCCGGCCCGGCCGGCGGCATCGTCGTGGCGGGGACCACGGGCGTGGGCACGGATGCGTGGCAGGTGGTCGGCCGGACCTTGCTCGACGACGGGCCGGGCACCCCGGGCGTCTCCCGGTTGGCCACCCACCCGAGCCAGCCCTGGGCCGCGGCGGGCGGCTCGTTCGTCGTGGCGGGTGAACCGGCGCCGCCGCCGCTGCCCTTGCTGGCGCTCCTCGACCTCGGCAGCCCGACGTCACCGGGGGTGACCTGGGTGGACCTGCCCGAGGCAGGCCCCGAGCTGGCTGCCCGGCAGCCGCAACCGCTCCAGCCTCCCGTACCCACCGCGCTCACCTTCGCTGACGGTGGCTCCCTCCTGCTGGTCGCCGACTCCTACGGCCGCCTGCTGCGGTATGCCGTCGGTGAGCCGGGTGGTGGCGGGCGGCAGGCGGAAGAGACCGGCGTTGAGGCCGTCCTCATCGACGACAGTGCCGACCCGCTGTTGTTTCAGACCGGGGTGCGCGTCGAACAGCTGGCGGCTAGCTCGGGCGGCAGCCTCGCAGCGGCCGCGCTGTCCTCCGGCGTCGTGGTCCTGTGGCAGGTCGACGGCGGTGAGCTGGAGCTTCTGGACGAGCACGACACCGGCCGCGATCTCTTCTCGCTCGACGTCGCGCCGGACGGCTCGGCCGTGGCGGCGGTGGGTCGGTCTGGGCTGGTGCACTGGCTCGAGCTCGGTGATGAGGGGTTGACGCAGACGCACGGTCTCTTCGCCTCGGACACCAACCTGTTCGCGGTGCGGATCGACCCCGACAGCGGCCTGCTGGTGACTTCGGGCTGGGAGGGCACCACTTGGATGTGGCGGCTGGGTGACGACGGCCCGATGACGGAGTCACCCAATCTGGTGCTGCCGGTCCCGCGCCCGGTCCTGGGCCTGGACGCGGCCCCTGGCCGGTGGGTCTTCACCACTTTGGGCGGGACGGTCTACACCTGGGACAGCCAGAGCGCCGTGCTGCCCCGGCTCCCTGGCAACGTCTTCCTCGTCGCCACCTCCGAGGAGCGGGAACGGTACATGATGGCGACAGGCCCACCTGACGGTGCGGTGACGGTCTGGGACGCGAGCGTGCCGCACGCCCCGGTGGAGCTGCATACCCTGCGCTCGGACGGTGATGACGTGGGGACGGGGGCCGGGGCGATCAGCCCGGACGGCAGGTTCGCGGCAATGGGCACCTCCGGGGGTCGCCTGCTCGTCTGGGGCGTCGACGGTGACGAGGCACGGCAGGTGATGGCCGCCGAGGTTGTCCCGGAGGCGGTGCCGCTGGTGATGTTCGCCCCTGCGAGCGATGCCGTCCTCACGTTCGACGGGCAGGGGCTGGTGCGCATGGTGGGCATCGACAGCACCACCGGGGGCGGTCTTCAGAAGGGATCCAGCAGCGATCCCGACCTCGCAATCCTCGGGGAGATGAAGTTGGACGGCCCGGTGCTGGGCGCCGGGATGCGGGCGGACGGGCTCCTGGCCGTCTCAGCCACCGACAGCGGCGTACGGCTGGTGGATATCGAGGACCTGGACACCACGGTGGCCCAGTTCGACCTCGGGTCGAATGTGTACGGGGTCTCTTTCCACCCGGACGGTGACCTGCTCGCGCTGTCCGCCGCCGACAACAGCGTGCGCTTCTACGACGTGAGCGACCCAAGGGCACCCACCGAGGTGGGGGACCGGTTGACCGGGCCCACATCGATCCCCAACTCGGTGAAGTTCTCGCCTGACGGGCAGCGGCTCGCCGTCGCAGCGGTCGAAGGCCGGGTCTGGATCTACACGCTGCAGGAGCAGGGCTGGGTGGCGACCGAGGTGCTGAGCGCCGGGCTGGTCAACCTGCAGGACGTCACCTGGTCCCCGGACGGCTCGGTGCTGCTGGGTGGGGCCCTGTCGGGCCGGACCCGGCTGTGGCTGACCGACGTGGACACCGCGACGGAGTGGGTCTGTGCCGGGGTGGGCCAACACGTTACTGAGGAAGAGTGGGACGGCCTGCTGCCCGGGATCGACTACGCGCCGCCGTGCGCCGGCGCCGGGTGAGGTCGCAGCTGGCTGTCCCGGCGGCGTCGTTCCATCAGGAAGTGTGGCGGGTGCCGGGCATACCGTGCCGGTATGAGCGAACACAAGCACGACCAGGAGACCGCTGAGGAGCAGGGCGAGCGGGGTGGCGGCACCGTCTCCGAGGGCGGCTCGGGCGCCCTCAACGCCGACACCTCGCATGGCGGGGCCGACAGCGTGCCCGACACTCCCGACGTCAACACCGAGATCACCGACGATGTCGACGCCAACGAGCACAGCCAGGAGGACGGCGGGCAGAACCCGCTGTAACGCGGGCACCGCAGACCCGTGCGCGTTCGGGCATAGCAGATCGCGCACGGTCAACTGGATGACGCGCACCCGGTCACCTTCATCGGTGGTCGGGTGCGCTCTTTGTGGCGGTCCTGCGGCCGGGTGCCCGGTGATGACCCCCGGTAAACACCCCCACCGGGGTGGGTGCGGAGCGATGCTGATCAGGGCTATGGTGGGAGAGTCTCCAGCCAGTGGGACGAGACGTCGACGAAGACGGATCGCCCCCACCCGGGGCGGTCCGGCTCTTCGAGCAGGGAGTCAGATCATGACCGCACACAGCACCCTTGACCGCACACCAACATCCGACCTCTCAGCAGTCCCGTACGAGCCGAGCGCCGAGGGCCCCGGCGAGTGGTGGCAGCGGGCAGCCTGCCGCGACCGTAACGCCGAGCTCTTCTTCCACGCCGACCACGAGCGCGGGCCCTCCCGCGCCGTACGGACGGCGAAGGCCAAGGCTGTCTGCGGCACCTGCCCCGTCATCGTGCAGTGCCTGGCGTATGCGCTGGGGAACCGGGAGCCCTACGGCATCTGGGGTGGATTGGACGAGCAGGAACGCGCCCGGCTGGTGCGTCGGCGGGTGTCGTGACCTCGGTGCTGCAAGCGCGCTCCACCATCGACCGCCCGGGCGTGGCGGTGATCACCGCCGGCTACCGGCAGCACGACGCCCACCTGGACCAGATCGGTGGGTTGGCCCGCTCGGCGGTCACCCCGGACCTGCACGTCATCATCTCGATGGGCGACCGCGACCTC
Source organism: Ornithinimicrobium pratense (assembly GCF_008843165.1). Lineage (NCBI taxonomy): Bacteria > Bacillati > Actinomycetota > Actinomycetes > Micrococcales > Ornithinimicrobiaceae > Ornithinimicrobium > Ornithinimicrobium pratense. The sequence continues at coordinate 1,605,749 of NZ_CP044427.1, forward strand.
ACTCGAGGCCGGGTCCCTCTTCACCACGACCGATGGGAGACCATCGTCCGGGCGATGCCGCCCGGCCCGCAGCGCGCCCGCCGGGTGCTGGCCCGCGACGCGGGCGCCAGGGTGGCGGTGGAGGCCGGCGCCGAGCTGCTGGTCTTTCTCGACGCCGACGCGCTGCCGTCCCTGCATTTCGTGGAGCAGTACGCCGAGGCCTTGGCCCAGCCTTCCGGTCGCGGCCCTCGGGTCCTCTGCGGTGGCCTGGTCGACCCCGGTCCCCGGCCGGAAGCTGGTTATCAGTGGTCCCGCCTGGACCAGATGGTGGCCGAGGATCTGGCTGCGGGCGGTGTGGCAGCGGGCCAGGTGGTCCCCGAGCCGCAGGTGGAGCGACTCCGGGCAGCCTCCTTCGGCATCACCGCCACCGACCTGGAGGCAATAGGCGGCATGCTCGGGCCTGAGCTGAGCACCAGCGAGCACGACCTGGACTTCGCCTCACGGCTGCGGGAGGCCGGGGGCAGCCTGGCCCGGCTGATGGGGGTGACGGCTCTGCGGCGGCCCCGGAACCTGGCCGATGTGACCCCGGTCGAGCTGGACACCCTGGCCAAGGCGGCCAACCGCTTCGAGGAGCGCTGGGACACGCGTCTCTCGGTGGTGCCCGTTCTCGTGGCCGCCGAGCGCGCAGGCCTGCTGCGTCGCGACAAGGACAACCTCTGGGTCCGGACTGCAGCGGCCGCCTGAGCCGTCCGGTCTGAGGCCCTCATGAGGCCAGCGCGGACTGCGCGAACCGGCTCCCGCGCTGACCAGCCAGGCCTTCTCCCGACGGGGGAAGAGCAGCCGGTGCGCCAGCACCGGGGCCGGGTAGCAGATCGTCGCCAGCGTCACCAGCCCGAAAACGGCAAGGTAGAGCACCCGGTCGCCGGTCGACAGCTCACCGAAGCGTGGGGTGAAGGGGAGCGTGAGCAAGAAGCCGAAGAGGATCTGGATCCCGGTCTGGGTGACCCGCAGCGTGGTCCCCGGCGGGCCTCTGGTCCTCCATCGGGCCAGCCTAGGTCTGAGAGGGCGTCCTCACCGAGGCCTCAGAGCTCGGGCGGCGGCTCGAAGAGGTCGACCCGTGGCGGCCGCAGGATGCTGCGCGCGACATTCTTGAAGTCGAACCGGTCCAGGACCATGGCGGCCTGCTCGTCGCTCAGCTCGTAGGCGTGGGCAAGCATCCGCACATGTTCGGTGTAGAACGCGTGCAGCTTGTCGACGCCCTTGATGAACTCCAGTTCCTTGGCCACCCCACCACCGTAGGCTCACGGACGTGGACGCGTGGTGACAAGTGCGTGAACAAGCTGCCGACCTGCCAGAGTGGGACGCGTGCGTACCACCGTCTCAGGCGACCTCCGGCCCACCCTGACCCACCTGCGAGCCGACGGCGTATCGGTCCTGCTGGAGCATGGTGACGACCTGCTGCCCATTGTGCGGCACTGGGGCGCCGAGCTCGGCGAGTTGTCCGGGGAGGATCTGCAGGCCGTCGCCCTGGCGGCACAGCTGGCCCACGGCGACAGCCCGTTCGACGTCGCCGACGAGGTCACCGTGCTGCCCGAGCACGCCCGCGCCTGGATTGGCCGCCCCGGCGTGGAGGGCTCACGTCAGGGCAGGGACTGGTCCCCGGCCTTCCGCACCACGGCCGCTCCCGAGCGCCAGGACGGGCCGGACCACCAGCGGGTGCTGACGCGCGCGGTGGACGGCGCGGCATACCTGTCCGTCGTGCACGAGCTGGAGCTGCACGCCGGCGGCCTGCTCCGGCAACGGCTCACCCTGACCAACGACGGGCAGGAGGGGTATGCGGTGGGTCGGATCCGTCTGACGCTGCCGGTGCCCGAGCGGGCCGGGGAGCTGCTGGACTTCACCGGGCGGCACACGATGGAGCGGATCCCGCAGCGCCAGCCGTTCAGTGCCGGCGTGCACAGCCGAGAGGTGCGCACCGGACGGACCGGCCTGGACGCCGTGCACCTGCTCTGCGCGGGGGAGCCGGGTTTCGGCTTCCGGCACGGGCAGGTGTGGGCCGTGCATCTGGGCTGGAGCGGCAACCAGGTGAGCTACGCCGAGCGCCTCTACAACGGGGCCCGGCTGCTGGGCGCCGGCGAGCTGCTGGAGCACGGCGAGGTCGAGCTGGGCACGGGGGAGAGCCTGACCACCCCATGGATGTATGCCGCGCACGGCACCGGGCTGGACGAGGTTGCCAGCCGGTTCCATGCCTTCCAGCGCACCCAGCCGCACCACCCGAGCCGGCCGCGTCCGGTCACCCTCAACAACTGGGAGGCGACCTACTTCGACCACTCGATGCCGCGGCTGAAGGAGCTGGTCGACCGGGCCTCGCGGGTGGGGGCGGAGCGGTTCGTCCTCGACGACGGCTGGTTCGGAGGTCGGCGTGATGACACGAGCAGCCTGGGGGACTGGGTGGTCTCCGCGGAGGTGTGGCCGAAGGGGCTGGGGCCCCTGGTGGACCACGTGCACGCCCGGGGGATGGAGTTCGGGCTGTGGGTGGAGCCGGAGATGGTGTCCCTGGACTCCGACCTGGCCCGGGCGCACCCAGAGTGGCTGTTCTCGACCGGCGGCCGGGTCGGCCTGGCCTCGCGTCAGCAGCACGTGCTGGACCTGGGACATCCCGGCGCCTACGCGCACGTCCGCGGCCAGCTGCTGATGCTGCTGCGGGACTACGACATCGCCTACCTGAAGTGGGACCACAACCGGTACCTCAACGACGCCGGGCACACGCCGGCCGGGACGCCGGGCGTGCGGGAGCACACCCTGGCGGCCTACCGGTTGATGGACGAGCTGCGCTCTGCCGCACCGGGTCTGGAGATCGAGTCGTGCGCCGGCGGTGGCGGGCGGGTCGACCTGGGGGTGTTGGAGCGCACTGATCGGGTGTGGGCCTCGGACTGCATCGATCCCCTTGAGCGGCAGCAGATCCAGCGGGGCACCTTCCTGTTGGTGCCGCCGGAGCTGGTTGGCACGCACATCGCCTCGGGCCGCTCCCACACGACGGGCCGCCGGCACGACCTGGACTTCCGGGCGGCCACCGCGCTGTGGGGGCACATGGGCATCGAGTGGGACCTGACCTCCTGCAGCGAGCAGGAGTTGGAGCAGGTGGCGACGTGGGTGCGCCTGCACCGTGAGCACCGTCGGCTGCTGCACTCCGGTGCGGTCGTCAACGGCGACCACCACGACGACGCGACCTGGGTGCACGGGGTGGTCGCCCAAGACGCCTCCGAGGCGCTCTTCCACGTGGTCTCGGTGGGTCGGCCTAGCACCACCGGCCCGCACCGGGTCCGGTTGCCGGCCCTGGACCCCACGCAGCGCTACCGCGTGGAGCTGCTTCGGCCGGGCCAGGAGCCGCTGGTGGCGGGTCGCGGCGTGGTGCCGTGGGCGGTTGACGGGGTGGTGCTGCCGGGGCGGGTGCTGGCCGAGGTGGGGCTGCCGGTGCAGCCGATGCTGCCCGAGCACAGCCAGCTGTGGCGGGTCCGGAGGGCGGGGGGATGACCGGGCAGGGGTCGGTGGGCCTGAGCTGGCTTGCGCCAGCGCAGGACGAGCTCGTCGTGGCGCAGCTGGGGGAGGCCGCCCAGACGCTCTTCGGCCACGCCCCCGACGGTGTCTGGATGGCCCCCGGCCGGGTCAACCTGATCGGCGAGCACACCGACTACAACTCCGGCCTCAGCCTCCCTTTTGCGCTGCCGCACCGCACCTACGCCGCCGTGCGTCGACGCAGGGATGGGGTGCTACGCATCGCGTCGGTCCAGAAGGGCGGGATCGGCTGGGCGGGCCGGGTCGAGCAGGTGCGGACCGTTGCTGAGGCGGGGAAGCTGGGCGCGGGGGAGGCGGGGCGTCCCGCAGGCGCGGAGGAGCAGGCGGGCGTGACGGACAGCCGGTCGGGTTCTCCGGTCGGCTGGCCGGCATATGTGGCAGGGGTCTTCGCGGCGCTGACCGAGCAGGTAGGTGCCGACGAGCTGGGCGCCGATGTGCTCATCGATGGGCGGGTGCCGCTGGGGGCCGGGTTGTCGTCCTCGGCAGCGCTGTCCTGCTCAGTGGCGGTGGCCCTGCGTGACCTGGTGCCCGGCCTGCGCAACCTCGAGGACGCCGACCTGGTCGCGGCCTGCATCCGGGCGGAGAACGACTACGCCGGCGCCGCCACCGGCGGCATGGACCAGACCATCTCCGTGCGGGCGCGCGAGGAGCACCTGCTTCTCATCGACTCCGGCGACGGCTCCCTGACGCCTGTGCCCTGGACGCTGCCCGACCACCGGGTGCTCGTCGTCGACACCCGGGCGCATCACTCCCTGGGGGACGGGCAGTATGCCGCGCGACGGCACACCTGTGAGGCGGCCGCTGCGGCGCTCGGGGTGGGGTCGCTCAGCGAACTCGAGGCTGCCCGGCTCGACGAAGCCGAGGTGATCGCCGTGCTGGGGGCGGTCCCGGACGGGCTGCCCCGGGTGCGGCACGTGGTGAGCGAGAACCAGCGGGTTATCGACCTGCTCGCGGCCCTGGACGCCCGGGACACCGCGCAGGTCGGAGCGCTGATGACCGCGTCCCACGTCTCGCTGCGGGAGGACTACGAGGTGTCCTGCCGCGAGCTGGACGTCGCCGTCGGGGCCGCGCTAGCTGCGGGCGCGGCCGGTGCGCGGATGACCGGCGGTGGCTTCGGCGGGTCGGCGATCGCGCTGGTGCGCGGGACCGAGCTGAATCGGGTCGCCGGCGCGGTGCACGCCGCGTTCGTCGCGGCCGGCCTCGAAGAACCCCGGTTCCTCGTCGCGGAGCCCAGCAGACCCGCGGGGCGAGTCAGCGGATAGGTCGAGCACACGGCCCCCTCCCGGACACTCTCACGTGCCCGTCGGGACCTTTGGCGTGTTCGGCGGAGCACTATCGCGTGCTTTGTGAGGTCTAGGCCTCGACGACGGCTGCGGCCTGGCGGGCGATCTCCAGCTCCTCGTTGGTAGGCACCACCCACACTTCGACGTGGCTGCCGGGGGTGCTGATCCGTCCCTCAACACCGCGGACCGCGGCTTCGTTGGCGGCGTGGTCCAGCTCCACGCCGAGGAAGGCCAGGCGGTCCACCACCGCGGCGCGGACGCGGGGGTCGTTCTCCCCGATGCCGGCAGTGAAGACCAGGGCGTCGAGCCCGCCGAGGACGGCGGTGAAACCGCCGACGTAGCGCAGCAGGCGGTGCACGACGACCTGGAAGGCCAGCTCGGCGTCGGGGTCACCCTCGTCGCGCCGGGCCATCACCTCGCGCATGTCCGCCGAGCCGGTCAGCCCGAGCAGGCCGGACTCCTTGGACAGCGCCTGGTCATAGTCGTCCATCGACATGCTTGCCACCCTGGCCAGGTGCCCGGCCAGGCCGGGGTCCAGGTCGCCGGCGCGGGTGCCCATCACCAGGCCCTCCAGCGGGGTGAGCCCCATCGAGGTGTCGACCGACCGGCCAGCCTCGACGGCGGTGGCGCTCGCGCCGTTGCCGAGGTGCAGCACCACCGTGCGCAGCTCCTCGAGTGGACGGCCCAGCAGCTCGGCCACGCGCCGTGAGACGTAGGCGTGCGAGGTGCCGTGGAAGCCGTAGCGGCGCACCCGGTGCTGCTCACGCCATACCTTGGGCACCGCGTAGGTCGCGGCCGCTTCCGGCATGGTCTGGTGGAAGGCGGTGTCGAAGACCGCGACCTGCGGCACGTCGGGGAAGGCCTCCCGCGCCGCGGTGATGCCGTCCAGGTTGCCAGGGTTGTGCAGCGGGGCCAATGGCACCAGACGCTCGATCGTGGCCAGCACCGCAGGCGTGACCTCGACGGGGTCGGCGAAGTCGGCGCCGCCGTGCACGACACGGTGCCCGACGGCGGCCAGGTCGACCTGGGAGAGGTCGGGACCGTGCTGGGTGAAGGCGCGGGTGAGCAGGTGCATGGCCGCCTCATGGTCCGGCACCGGCAGCTGCTGTTCGTGCCGGACCCCGTCCACCGTGTGGTGCACGGCGCCCGTGGGCAGCCCGATGCGCTCGATGAGGCCCCTGGCGTGCGACTGCCCGGTGACAGGGTCGAGCAGCTGGTACTTCACCGATGAGGAGCCGGCGTTGATGACGAGGACGGCGCGCATGGTCACCCCTTGGCCTGGATTCCGGTGATCGCCACCGTGTTGATGATGTCCCGGACGGTGGCGCCGCGGGACAGGTCGTTGACCGGTGCGTTGAGACCTTGCAGGACCGGGCCGATAGCGACCGCGGAGGCGCTGCGCTGGACGGCCTTGTAGGTGTTGTTGCCGGTGTTGAGGTCGGGGAAGATCAGCACTGTGGCGCGGCCGGCGACAGGGGAGCCCTTCAGCTTGGTCGCCGCGACCGCGGGGTCCACGGCCGCGTCGTACTGGATCGGCCCCTCCACCAGCAGCTCCGGTGCCCGCTCGCGGACGAGCTCGGTGGCGGCCCGGACTTTCTCCACGTCGGCGCCCGAGCCGGACCCGCCGGTGGAGTAGCTGAGCATTGCCACCCGCGGTTCGACGCCGAACTGCGCGGCGGTGCGGGCCGAGGACACCGCGATGTCAGCCAGCTGCTCGGCGGTGGGGTCGGGGTTGATCGCGCAGTCGCCGTAGACGAGCACGCGGTCGGCCAGGCCCATGAAGAAGACGCTGCTGACCACCGAGACGCCGGGGGAGGTGCGGATCACCTCCAGCGCCGGCCGGATGGTGTGCGCAGTGGTGGTGATCGAACCGGAGACCATGCCGTCGGTCTCGCCGGCGTGGACCATGAGGGTGCCGAAGTAGGCGGAGTCGGCCACCACCTCGTAGGCGTGCTCGGCGGTGACCCCCTTGTGCGAGCGCAGCTCGGCATAGGTCGTGGCGAAGCCCTGACGCAGCGGGCTGGTCTCCGGGTCGACCACCTGCGCCGCGTCCAGGTGCAGGCCCAGGGTGGCGGCCCGCTCGCGGATCTGCGCCTCGTCACCGAGCAGGGTCAGTCGGGCCACTTTGCGGGCCAGCAGGGTGTCGGCGGCCCGCAGGATCCGGTCCTCCGTGCCCTCGGGGAGCACGATGTGGGCGTCGGCCGCGCGGGCCCGGGCGACCAGCTGGTGCTCGAACATCAGCGGCGTGACCACGCGGTGGCCGTTGCCGCTGGTCGACGGGGCGTCGGCGTCCTCGGCAACCGGGACCAAGGCGTCCAGGTCGAGGTGGTCGTGGACCAGCGCCCTGGCCCGCTCGATCTTGCGGGTCGAATGCGGGGTGATCCGGCCACGCACGGCATACATGGTCATGGCCGCCCCCATGGTGCCTGCCTGGCAGGTGATGATCGGCAGCTCGACGCTGATGCCCTCCACGAGGCGGGTGACCTGCTGGCTGGGCAGGAAGCCGCCGTTGAGCACGATGCCGGACAGGGAGGGGAAGGTGGAGGCGCTGTGCGCCAGGATCGCGGCGATGAGTACCTCCTCGCGGTCGCCGGGGCAGATGAGGACGTTGCCCTCCCGCAACCGGTCCAGCACGTGCGGCGTGGTCATCCCGGCTACCAGCAGCCCCGAGGTCTCCCGGTCCAGCAGCGCCTCGTCCCCGGCGAGCAGCGTGCCGTTAGCGGCCTGCATGAGGTCGCGCACGGTCGGCGCGGCGAGGGTGCTGTCGGCCGGCAGGGTGAAGGCCAGCGGTGCGGGCGTGTCGCCGCCCTGGGCCTCGGCGTCCTGCCGCAGCCGGGTCTGCAGCTCTTCCTGCATCTGTGGCACCTGGTCCGCCGGCACCCGGTTGGCGATCACCGCGGCCACCTCGGCGTGCCGCGCCTGTGCCTCGTGCAGGCTGACCAGAGCGGCGGTCACGCTCTCCTCGACATCGCGGTTCACCGCCGGCACGATGAGCACCATGGCCGCCCCCAGGTGGGCGGCGATGGCGGCGTTGGTGGAGAACTCGGCGGGCGCGGGGACACCGGTGTAGTCGGAGCCGATGACGAGCACGGTGTCGTGCTCGGCCGCGAACGCGTGGAAGCGGTCCACCACGGTGCTGATCGCGGACTCGGTGCGCAGGTTGACCTCGTCGTAGGTGACGCCCACGGCCCGGTCGACCGAGACCTGCGAGGTGGACAGCGGGTGCAGCAGCTCGGCCAACGGGTCAGGGCCCCCGGCCTGCACGATCGGGCGGAACACACCCACCCGGCCCCCGCGGGCGCACAGCTCGGCAAGCAGCCCCACCGCGATGGCGGACTTGCCGGAGACGGACTCGGCGGACGCGACATACAAGGTGCGGGTCACGCTGCCTACGATAGCCAGCCCCTACTCTGGCCTCATGAGCACCGTGCCGCCCACGTCCCCGTCCGTGCCCGCGCTGGAGGGGGTGCGGGTCTGGGTCGACGGCCGGCTCGGCGGCGCAGCTGAGGGGCCGGCGGGCGGGGTCGGGGTCGGCGCGCTCGACCACGGCGTGACCGTCGGCGACGGTGTCTTCGAGACGGCCAAAGTCGTCGACGGGGTGCCGTTCGCCCTGGACCGCCACCACGACCGGATGGACCGCTCACTGGCCGGGATCGGCCTGGACCCGCTGGACCGGGACCGGATCAACGAGGGGATCCGGGCGGTGTTGGAGATAGGGGGTATGACGTTCGGCCGCCTGCGCTGCACCGTGACCGCCGGTGTCGGTCCGCTGGGCAGCGACCGTCTCGCCGGCGCCGCCACCTATGTGGTCTCGGCCATGGAGGTGGAGCAGCCCGGGCGGACGACGACCGTGGCGGTGGTCCCGTGGACCCGCAACGAGCGCAGCGCCCTCACCGGGGTGAAGTCGACTTCCTACGCCGACAACGTCGTGGCGCTGGCCGCGGCCAAGGAGCGCGGCCACACCGAGGCGCTGCTGGCCAACACCGCCGGGATGCTCTGCGAGGGGACCGGCAGCAATGTCTTCGTCGTGGTCGACGGCGTGGTGCGTACTCCCACGCTGCAGTCCGGGCCGCTGGCCGGCATCACCCGCGCGCTGACCATCGAGTGGCTGCGCGAGGACGGGGTCGAGGTCGTCGAGGAGCAGCTGCCGTTGTCGGTGCTCACCGAGGCCGACGAGGTGTGGATCACCAGCAGCACTCGTGACGTCGCGGCGGTCACCCACATTGACGTCGTGCCGCCCGTCACGCTGCTGAGCGGGGTGCACCTGGAGGTGCCAGACCTGCGGCCGCGCGACCTACCGCACGGGCCGCTCGGCCGCCGGGCGCAGGAGATCTTCGCCCGTCGCTCGACGGAGGAGCCCAACCCCTGACGCCCCCCCTGGGACGGCGTCGCCGCAGTGGCCAACACACCTGACCCTTGATTAGGATCTCCCCCCGGCGCCACGTAAAGTAGTGCCTCGGCGTAGCGCATCTGGACGTGTAGCTCAGTTGGTTAGAGCGTTCGCTTCACACGCGAGAGGTCAGGGGTTCGAGTCCCTTCACGTCCACCCGACTGTTCCTCAGTCACGAGGCCCCTGGCCTGCGGAAACGCAGGCGAGGGGCCTTCTTCCTTGACCGCATCGGTGACCGGCGTGCGGGATACGTGCAGGAAGCGCCGCACTACCGGGCTGAAGTCTCGGGGGCAAGTGTCCGGCCGTCCAACGTGGGCGGTCAGACCAGTCTCATCTTCCGACTGTCAGATGACCTACCCGAGGCGCCGGCGCGGCGCTGCTCAGGGGCCAGGGGGAGGCAGTCGTCCTGCTCCGCAGTGACCAGTCGGTGGACAGCCTGGCCCGCGTGCTCAGCAAGGTGCGGGGTCCGTGGGTCAGTGAGGAGTGGCTCTACGTTGGCCAGATCGAGGGCGGTGTCAGCGGCGCCCCAGAGTGAGCGCGACCATCCGCACGTAGCAACACCCCCGCTCAGTCACGGTGAGCGAGGGTGTTGCCTCTGTGGCGTCAGTCGTCCCTTACCTCGCCTGCAGAGACGGCCCGCTGGCGCCCCTTGTGCGCGACCGCCGACCGTTGCACTCGAAGCATACGGTAAAGATTGAGTAAAGGAAACCTAAAGGCAGCGTTTCCACGTGGGCATGTTCACGTGGTTTGATGCTCCCACGTCTTGGCTGACCACGGCGGTGTCTCCCCAACACCTCCCCTGGCCGTGGTTGGCCCTGGCCAGTCCTCCCGGCGCCCGGAATTCACGGGCCAGGCGACCGGGGGGCACCTCATAGCGGTGAGGAGCGGTCATCGTGTGACGGCGGTGGCACCTCTAAGGTCCAGCCCGGACGGTGGGTGCGGTTCCGGTCACCTGACGGGTTTCTTGCGCTCCGTCGGCGCCGACGTGACGGGCATCGACCTCGTGCCAGACTTCATCGCGCACGCGCGGCAGGTCGGTCCGGAGGCGCACTTTCAGGTGGGGTCTTTGTCGAGATCGTCCGCCCGAAGGCCTCGGTGGCGGGGGTGCTGGCGTGGTGTTCCCTGATCCATCTCGACCCTGATCAGTTGGACGACGCCTTGACCGCAATCCGCCGGGTCGTAGCGCCCGGCGGTGCGCTGGTAGTCGGCTCCTTCGAAGGTTGGGTGTGCGAGCCCTTCGAGCACAGGGTCATCACTGCGTCCCGGTGGCCCGTGGATGAGATGGCTGGCCGGCTGCGGTCATCGCCGCTCGTGCGATCTCGCGGCGTCGCCCCCGGCTGACATGAGCCACCGATCCCGTCATGACTCCGAGCGCGCGAGCAGGTCCGTCGCGGCCTGCCTGAGGGCGGCGAGCGTGCGTCGCACCGCGAGGCGCTGAGCCCGGTCGGGACGCTGGATCGCCAGCACCTGACGCCCCGTGTCGACGCCGACGAGTGGTCGCAGCTGGACTCCTTCTCGCAGCCGCGTGGTAAAGCGCGGCAGCAGAGCTACCCCAACACCTGCCGCGACGAAAGCCTCCACCAGGCGGTTGTCCCGCACCCGCTGTACGACGTGCAGGCGTGCACCGGTCTCGTCCTCGATGGCGCGGAGCACGGTATCGAAGGGGAACCCTTCTGGCACTCCGATCCAGGGGTGGTCCACGAGGTCGGTCGGCGTCAGTGTCTGCCGGTTCGCGAGCGCGTGCCCGGCGGGCAGCGCCACATCGAGGGGCTCGCGCACGATCGGTGCGACCCGCAGCTGTTCGGTGCCGGGTGGGCGTCGACCACTGAGCGAGTGACCGATGACGATGTCATGGTCCTTGGCCAGGTCGGCCCAGTCCGCTTCCGCCACGTCATCGTCGGTGCAGGTGACCTGGATCCCCTCCGCTGCGAGGGTGCCTAGTGCGGCGGGCAGCAGGTACTCGCCGGCACTGGGCAGGGTGACCACCGAGACGGCTCCGCTGGGTTGGCGCCGGAAGGCGTCCCAGTCCGCCGCCACCTCAGCCAGGACCACCGCCACATCCACCGCACGCCGTGCCAGCAGCTCCCCCGCAGCGGTCAGCCGCAGACCTCTACCCTCGGGCACCACGAGCTCTGCGCCGAACTCTCGTTGGGCCGTCTGCAGCTGCTGCGACACGGCAGACGGCGTGCGCCCGGTCGCCTCGGCGACGGCCGTCACGCTTCCCCGGTCGGCGAACTCGCGGAGCAGTTCCAGATGGCGCACGTCCATGTAGCCAGCCTATAGATACTTGTCACGAGATTTCGCTTGTCCTGAAGTGTTGGGCGGGCGCACCCTGGGCGGTATGCCGATCAGTCACCGTCTCCTGGCCGCAGCCGTCGCGGTCTTGTGGGGGGTCAACTTCACCGCGATCCACGCCTCCCTGGAGCACTTCCCGCCGTTCCTGCTCGTGGCGGTCCGGTTCCTGCTTCTAGCGCTGCCCACGCTGCTGTTCGTGCCGTGGCCCGGGGTTCCGGTCCGCTGGTTGGTCGGCTACGGCTTGGGGTTCGGCACCCTGCAGTTCCTCTTCCTCTACTGGGGCATGGCCACCGGTATGCCGGCAGGGCTCGCCTCCCTGGTGCTGCAGGCCTCGGCCCCGTTCACGGTGGTCCTGGGTGCCGTCTTCCTGCGGGAGCGGCTCACCAGGGCCCAGGTGCTGGGCATCCTGATCGCCGTCGCCGGGTTGGCCGTGGTCGGTGCGCACCGGGCACAGGTCGCCGCGGTCCTGCCCTTTCTGCTGACCCTCGCGGGAGCGCTCGGCTGGGCGGCCGGCAACATCTGCAACCGGCAGGCCCGGCCACAGAACCCGCTGCACCTCACGCTCTGGATGTCGGTCGTGCCGCCCCTGCCCATGCTGGCCGTGTCGTTGCTGGTTGAGGGACCGGGCGAGATCAGCCGAACGCTGTCAACCACGTTCACCCCGGAGGCAGCCCCGGCCCTGGTGGGGCTGGCCTACACGGTGATCTTCGGCACCGTCGTCGGCACCGGCATCTGGACCTGGCTGATGGCCAGGCACCCGGCGGGGGTGGTGGCACCCTATTCCCTGCTCGTCCCGGTCGCCGGCATGCTGGCCGCCTGGGTGGCCCTGGGTGAAACCGTGGCACCGCTGGAGGCGCTAGGGGGCGCTGTCGTGGTCAGCGGGGTGCTGCTGGGGTCACTGCGTCGAGGCCCTCCCCACCGTCGTGAGACGTTCTCCGCGGCGTCGCTGGCCGAACCGGTGGCGGCACCCGACCGGTCGGGACCGCCGTCAGCCCCAGCCACCCCTTTCGTGGCTCCACCCTTCACATTTGGCAACTGTCGGTAGCAAAGCCACGCTGGCCGCCTCGCCCGAGGATCTCGGGGAACACTCGCGCTCAGCGAGCAGCTTTCCCCTTTCTGTGATGTGCTCATAGTTCCTTGTGTCTTGACTCGCGGGGCGGCCTTGCCCTATCTGCACGGGGGCCGTTCAGATGAATGGGGTCACGGTCCAATCCGATCGTCGATCGGCGCCGAATACATGGAGAAACCTCACCGACGGTGGGGGCATGACCCAGCGGTGTGCAGCAAGCGTGCCGAGGGGTCCGAGCAGAAGGAAGACAAGATGAATATCTCCCGCAAGATGTTGGCCCTCCCGGCCGCTGGTGCCGCTGTGATGCTCCTGTCCGGGGCTCCGGCGATGGCCTCCACGGGCTCGTCGATGGCTGACCTGCAGCCGGTCCCCCTGAACGACGCACCCGGTTCTGGTTCGGCCATGTTCGAGGTCGATGGCACCACGTTGCACTTCACCCTGAACTACCAGGGTCTGCTCGCCGACGCCCCGCACGCTGCGCACATCCACTTCGGTGCGGACGCGCGGCAGGCGTGCCCCACCGCTGAGGACGACGCCGATGGTGATGGTTTCATCAGCACCACCGACGGGGCCCCCGCCTATGGCGGCATCGCCGTCTCGCTCACCACCGAGGGCGACACCAGCCCCGACTCCGGCCTGGCCATCGACCGGTTCGGCGTTGGCGATGACGTCAGCTACTCCCGCGAAGGCATCGAGGTCGACCAGGCCACCGCTGATGCGGTGATGGCCGGCGGCGCTGTCGTGGTCGTGCACGGTGTGGACCACAACGGCAACGGTGAGTACGACGAGGGCGACCGTGGCGCTTCTGACCTGGACCCCGCGCTGCCCGGTGAGGCCACCGACCCCGCCCTGTGTGGTGTGGTCATGGCCTCGCAGATGGACGACATGCCCGCCGGTGGCGTCGACACCGGTGCGGCTGCCCTCGGCAGCCAGAACCTGCTGCTGGCCGCGACCGGTGGTGTCGCCCTCGTCGGTGGCGCCCTGATCCTGGCCCGTCGCCGCACCGACTCCGTCAACTGATCCAGGTCATCTGATGACTGAGGACGTCAGGCCGCCGGTGGCGGGCCAGTCCCGTCCCGGCGGCCGGCGTCCCGGTCTGATGCTCCATACGCTCATCGCGTTCTCCCTGCTGATCAGCGGTGGGGCCGCGGTGGCCGTGGGGCTCTCCCACCAGGGCAGCACACCCGCACCACCGGCCCTGTCCGCACCGACGACGCAGCCAGAGGCCACTACGGAACCGCCCACCGACACGGCAACCACTGCCGACCCGGCACCCACTGCCGACCCGGCAGCGACTGCGGACCCGGCGCCGGCCACAGGCCCCGCGCCGACTGGCTCGGCCACCAGTATCCCGACCGCCTCCGCGTCCACCCCAGCCACGGCTGAGCCGACCCAGGAGGCCGCCCCCGTGGCGCTCCCGGTCTCGGTGTCCATCCCCGCCATCGACGTCACCTCCGACCTGCTGCACCTCGGGCTGAACCCCGACGGCACCCTGCAGGTCCCCCAGGGCCCCGACTTCGACAGCGCCGCCTGGTATGACGGCTCCCCGCGTCCCGGTGAGGTCGGCCCAGCAGTGCTAGAGGGACACGTCAGCAGCATCGGGCGTGGTCCCTCGATCTTCTTCAACCTGACCCAGCTCCAGGTCGGGGACACGATCGACGTCACCCGCCAGGACGGCACCATCGCCACCTTCGAGGTGTACGACCTGCAGCAGTTCCCCAAGGACTCCTTCCCCACAGTGCAGGTGTACGGCCCCACCAAAGGCCCCGAACTGCGGCTCATCACCTGCGGCGGCACCATCGCCCAGAGCACAGGCCGCTTCGCCGACAACATCATCATCTTCGCCCGCGAGACCTAGATGGTGCTGTCGCCGCCCGTCGAGCACCGTCCCGCCGCATACCGGGCAGGCGAACCCAACGGCGCCGAACCGACCGATCTCGATCGGCCGGCCCAGCCGCCGGCACCTTCGTCCCTCGCCCGGTGGGCATGGGTCGCTGCAGGCCTGCTGCTGACAGGCTTCTTCATGGCGGCCCTGCTGGTGGGAGGTGGCGCGCCGGCACCCCCGTTGGCGGGTCTGCCCGACGCAGGCGCGGTCACCGGCTGGGGCAGCCCGCTCGTCGACCTCGCAGTTCGCGTCCTCGCTGTGCTCACGGTCGGGCAGCTCACCTACGCCGCCCTGCTCGCGCCGACCGGACCGGCTGCCGGGTGGACGCGTGCCCTACGGGGCACCACCTGGTCCGCCACCGGCTGGCTGGTGGCCGAGGTCGTTGCTCTCGTGCTGACCGCCAGCTCTGTGTATGGCGTCCCGGTCACCCAGCTCTCGCTGCAGGCCGTCCTCGCTCTGGTCACCGAGCTCCCTGCTGGCCGGGCCGCGGTCTGGGTCGCCGTCCTTCTCGGCGTGCTCATCGTGGGCAGTGCGAGTCTGGTCAGCGCGACGGTCCGGGAGAGCCGTGGTCACACCCGCCTTGGAGCGATGGTCCTGCTGCTGGTCGCGTTGAGCGCGGTCGTCGTTCCAGGCGTCCTGGCCGGGCACTCCGCCGCAGCCGACAACCACGTCCCGGCGGTGCTCGCGCTGTCGGTCCATGTCGTTACCGCCAGCCTGTGGGTCGGTGGGCTTGCCGGGCTGCTGCTGCACGGCCGGGGCCGGCCGCAGGCCGCGCAGGCAGTCCGCCGGTTCAGCGCATTGGCGTTGGTCTGCGTCGCCTTGCTGCTCGCATCGGGAGTAGCCGCCGCCCTGCTGGTGGCGGGCCCGCCGACGTTGTCGTGGATTGGTGAAGGCTGGGTCTGGCTGCTGTCTCTGAAGACAGCCCTGCTGGGGCTCCTGGCCGCCATCGGTTGGTGGCACCGGCGACGCACCGTGCCCGCGCTGGTCACCGGCCGTCCGGGTGCGTTCGTCCGCCTGGGCGTGGTCGAGGTGGCCCTGATGACCCTGACCCTCGCCGTGTCCGTGGCGTTGACCGCCTCCCCAGCGCCCGCCCAGCGCCCCGAGGCCGCCGGCACGACGTCGGACGCCGAAGACTCGAGGGTCGTGGACGACGCCGCCCCGCAGGAAGCGGGACCCGGGGGCACCGCCACGGAGGTCAACCCTGCGCCACCGGTCCGCGCCGACGAGTCCGAGCCCACCCCGCAAGGGTCTCCCGAAGACATGAGCGGCCACGACCACGGAGATCTGTCTGTCTCCATCCTGGTGGACGAGGAGCGGTTCCACGTGGCCGGCACCGTCCGGCCCGGCCAGTCGGTCACGGTGTACAACAGCAGCAGGTCTGCAGCGACGATCAGCGCCCTCGACGGCAGCTTCGACGCCGACGTGGGTCCGCGGACCTTCATCACCTTCACCGCTCCGGCTGAGGCAGGCGACTACGACTTCGCCAGCCGTGCCCAGGGCATACCCGCCGGCAGTTTCACCGGCACCCTCCTGGTCCGCGCTGACCCCTGACCGCAACCCCCGCCGATCAGTGCTGCAGCCAGCCCACCTCGCCTCCCGCCGGGAGGACGTGGCACGAGCGCCGCGGTGACGCAGCCCGCGCCCTCGAACTGGTACCGAACACCGCAGGTGGCGGCCGTGCGTGGTCAGCCCAGCTCTCGGCGCAGTGCGGTCAGCTCGCGGCGCAGGTCCGGGGTGCGGACCATGGCGCGCATGCGGCGCAACGTCGCCTCGTCTGCCACCACCGGCCAGAGCTGCACCAGCTGCCAATCGCGTGCCCTCACCACGTCGCGGTCACCCGTGAGCTTGCCCACGCGCTCGGCCAGAGGCAGCACCCGGGGGTCCTCGGGCGCGGAGGTGACGGCAGGCGGGACCTCCCGCAGCAGCTGGTCCACGAGCAGCTGGGTGCGCTGGGTCTGCGTCAGGCGCGAGCCCAGATCTGCATCGAGATGTCTTCCTAGCTCGTCGTAGTCGGCGACCGGCCCCCCGGACAGGGCCGCGAAGACGTAGCGGTCACCGAGCCGGCGGTGCCCGTCCACCAGCTCCAGCGCCGCCCGCCATCCTTGGTGACGGCCGACGGTGCGGACCAGCTCCTCGCGCAGCTCCACCAGCTCGGCGGTGCCGCGTCGCGGCTCGAGGCGGGGCCACTCGGCGAAGAAGCGCGCGTGGTCGCCAGCACGGGCCAGGTGCAGGCCGACGTCTCGGTGACCGCGCAGAGGTGTGGTGAGTGACGCAGCGGTCTGGTGCGCCTCGTGGAGCCGCCCGATCGAGACCTGGTGCGCGATGCGCTGCCGCAGCAGTCCACCCCGCTGCAGGGGGGTCAGCTGTTCCAGGATCGCGTCTACGTCGCGTTCCTGGAGCAGGCCGACGGCATACGCCAGACAGGCCAGGTCGGCCACCGGTGTCATGGCGTCTTCGGTGAGCAGCCACCGGTTCAGGCCGACGCTGGTCACCGGTGAGAGCCCTCGGAGGACCAGAACGGCGTCATCCGGCGCCCCCAGCACCGCAGGCCGCAGTCGATCACGGATGGTGGCGCCGGTGCCGTCCCCCGCACCCCCTGACAGACCCTCCAGAAAAAGTGTGCCCAGGGAGGAGAGTCCCTGCTGATCGGTGGTGCCCATCGTCGTCCTTCCGGTGACCGGGTGACTGTCCTAGACGGTTTGGAGGCAGTGCCGCGGTTGTGATGGTTGCGGGCCGGGGGCGCGGCCGCACATGATCGTGGGTGACCGAGCAGGGCCCGTCTATTCGGCCTTTCCAAGAGGTGTAGGTGGCCCGGCTGTGTACAGAGCGTACGAGTGCTGGCTCGCAGGTGCCTTCGTCGTTGCGTCTGACGCCCTTGACCGACGGCATTCCCCCGGGCGCCGGTGGCGCCTCCGCGCGTGGGACGTCGCACCGAGTCACGGCGCCCGGCCTGAAAAAAGGACGAGCGGAGTGTCGGGACGTGGCGCTACCTTCTGGGGATGGATGAGAAGGAGACCTTGAAGCGCTACCTGCAGCGCCAGCACGAGGCGCTGCGGTGGAAGACGGAGGGGCTGGGGGAGTACCACCTGCGGCAACCGTGGACTCGCACCGGCACCAACCTGCTGGGGCTGCTCAAGCACGTCGCGAGTGTCGAGATCGGCTATTTCGGCGATTGCTTCGGGCGTGCGCACGGGGTGGCGATGCCCTGGTTCGCCGAGGACGCGGAGCCCAACGCGGACATGTGGGCCACGTCGGAGGAGTCGACCGAGCAGATCCTGGCGCTGTACGACCGCGCCTGGGAGGTGGTTGAGGACACTGTCGATGAGCTCGCGCTCGATGCCCCTGGGCGCGTGCCCTGGTGGGGGGACCAGGGGGATGTCACGCTGCACCGGCTGCTGGTGCACGTGGTGGCGGAGGTCGCCCGGCACGCGGGCCATGCGGACATCCTGCGCGAGCTGGCTGACGGACAGGCGGGGATCCGTCAGGGGCTGACCAACCTGCCGGATGAGGACGAGCAGTGGTGGGCCGACTACGTGGCCCGGGTGCAGGCGGCAGCGGAAGAGGTGGCCAACCGGGAGGGGTAAGAGAATGAGGTGGTTCCGGCCTTTGCATGCTTGGTGGAGTGGTCTTGCTAGCGGGATCATGAGCAGGTGAGCCTGCACCCACTGCGCGGTTCCGGGGCCGCCCCTGAACCCGAAGGCGTCACCCACTTGCTTCGTCAGCAGGCGCCTCACCTGGCTCACCTTCCGGTCAGTCCGAGCCCAGCGTCAGGCAGCAGCAACTGGGTTTTCCGACTCGGGGAGAACCTGGCCGTGCGCTTGCCCCGGACCGCCAGCTACGTCCCGGATCTCCTGCGCGAGATCCGCTGGCTGCCCCACCTCGCATCCAAGCTCTCGGTCCCCGTTCCGGACGTCGTCGCCGTCGGGCAGCCCAGCGAGGTGTTTCCGCGCCCGTGGGCCGTCGTCTCTTGGGTGCCCGGTGAGCTCCCTGGCACTCTCGACAGCGCGCAGCAGTACCGGTTCGCGCGATCTTTCGGGGCGTTTCTGCAGACTCTTCACGTGGTCGACACCGACGACGCCCCGGCAGGCCCCGAGCACTGGGGTTATCGGTGTGGCGAACCCGTCACTGACACCATCGACGGGTGGGCCGACCAGGCCGCGACTGCTCTGGCCGACCTGTTCGACCCCACGAGCGTGCGCGAAGCGTGGCGGCGCCTGCGGGACGTCCCCCGGGCCAGTGGGCCCGCCTGCCTAGTCCACACAGACCTTTCGTCCGAGAACCTCCTCGTCCACCCAGATGGGCGCCTGGCAGGAGTGATCGACTTCGGCGGTCTTGGCCTTGGCGACCGCTCTGTGGACTTCCTTTACGCATGGAGCATGCTCGATCCGCCCGCCCGCCAGGTACTCCGCATCGCAGCCGAAGCCGACGACGCGACATGGGTCCGAGCCCGTGCGTGGGCCTTCGTCGGCCCCGGCCTGCTCACCCTCGAGGGCTACCGGCACTCCATGCCTGCCCGGACCGCACGCCTGACCACGATGGTCGAGAACGTCGCAGCCGAGGTCGGCGTCGAACTGCGCTGAGACGTGTAGGGCCGAACTGAGCCCTTTGGCGTCGCCCTCCTGGGTTGAGGACGGTTGCACCCTGAACGACCCACGCCCTTAATCGATCCCGTGGGATCACCAGGGACGACACGACAATCGGTGCCGAGACGCAACGGCACTTGGCACGGGACAGCCTCGCGCCCAGCATCTACCGCGCGTCGTAGCCTTCGGTGCATGAGCAGGGCGGGAAAGCTGGTGCGGGTGCTCATCACCCTGCTGATGCTTGGGGTCTTCGTCGTGGCCCAGGTCGATCGGCACGACGACTGGTGGCCTTTGGGAATGATGGGTCAGTATGCGCAGCCACGGGACCCCGACGGTGAGGTCGTGGACACCTTCATGGTGTCCTTCGACCCCGATGGCCGCGAGCGTCCGGTGGTGCTGCGGGCTTCCCGCGCCGGCATCACCCGGGTGGAACTGGAGCTCAACCTGCACAATCTGCAGTCCGATCCGACGCGGCTGGACGGGGTCGCGCGGCGGGTCACGCATACGCATGGTCATCAGGTCGCTGCCCTGGAGATCCGTCAACGCGTCCATACCCTGCGAGACGGCAGGCTCAAGGGTGACCCGGATGTGCGGACCCTCCTGCGGTGGGAGGCGCCGTGAGCGGAGCCCTGCGGTGGCTGATGCCCGAGGTACCCCTTGCCCGGCTGGCGTGGTTTCGCGCCATCGTCGCCCTCACCGCGGTGGTCGACATCTTCCTCATCCTCAGTTCGCCGCGTCAGCGGGCCACCACCCCGGCGCTCTATGACCCGATCCCGCTGGCCAGGGCGCTGCAGCTGCCAGCCCCCACGCCAACCATCACCGGCGCGCTGACCCTGCTGATCGTTGCTGGTGCGCTCGGCGTCCTCCTGGGTGGCCTACGGCCCACGCCCGCCTGGGTGCAGCACCTGGCCGGGGCAGTCCTGGGCTGCGCCTACCTGCTGTGGTGCACCTACGGCATGTCCTTCGGCTACGTCGCCCACGACCACACGGCGATCATCGTCGCCGCGCTGCTCCTGCCCACCGCTGGCACCGCCCGATATGTCGACCTGCAGGAGACTCGGTCGACCGGCGCCGGGTGGGCGTTGCGGATGGTTCAGGTGTTCACGGTGGCGACCTACACCGGGTCCGTGCTGGCGAAATGGGTGATGAGCGGCCATGACCTGGTGCGTTGGGCGCAGTCAGGGACCTTCGTCTGGGCGTTCCTGCGCCGTCCCAACCCCCTCAACGAGCTGCTCGTCCAGCACGGCGCAGTGTTGCGGCTCGGCCAGTGGGGGGTCCTGGCTCTGGAGCTGGCGGCGCCGTTGGTCTGGGTTGTGCGGGAGAGGTGGCGGTGGGTGGTGGCGGCGATCTTCCTCGGGTTCCACCTGGCCACTTTTGCTCTGCTCGGGATCCACTTCCTGCCAACCCTGGTGTGCTGGGCGGCGTTCCTGCCTCTTGAGCGCTATGCCGCCCGCATCCGTCGTCGCGCTGACATCAGCTAAAGCGTCGCGCCCCGAAGAAAGACTTTATCTAGAATTTCTGCTAGAATGCCCAAAGGCATGGGGGAGCGGTCAACGGGGGGCGAAATGGAAGGAAGTTCGGTGCACTTCAGCAAGGGTCAGATCCTCATCCACCCCCAGCACGGACCGGCGACGGTGACGAAGGTGACCACCCGGACCATCCATGGAGAGCGCAGGCATTACTTGATCCTGAGCGTCCACACGGACGGTATGTCGGTGTCTCTGCCCGTCGACGCAACCGAGGAGATCGGGGTCCGCGCCGTGATGGACGGGGCTCGCGCGCGCGAGGTGTTCGTGAGGCTCGCCGATGAGGGCGAACCCTTCGACAAGGTCTGGTCGCGACGGTTCAAGCACAACACGGAGCGGCTGCGCAGCGGGGACCTGCTCATGGTCGCCGGGCTGATCCGGGACGTGACGCGTCGCGACGACGAGGTCCGGGTCTCCTACGGTGAGGCGAACCTGCTGCGAGAGGCCCTGGGCCTGCTCACCGCCGAGCTGGCGATCGCCCTGCGGGTCACCTCGGAGCGCGCGGTTGCGTTGGTGGAGTCCGCAGTCCGCGAGCGGGTCGTGCCCGAGCTGAGCGAGGACCTGGCACTCGCCAGCTGACAACGAGAACCAGACGTCGTCGACTGCCCGAAGCGCCGACCACGCAACGGCGAAGTCGTTGACGCAGAACTGTCCATGTCCGGCCGCAGCGCTGTCCGGTGACCTCTCTCTAGACTCTGAGCATGGCCACCACTCGCGCCGCCGTCACCTCGGCGACCTGATCCGAACCGGGTCGCTGCCCTCCTGACGAGGCGGGGCGGCGCGCCGCACTAGTGTCCGGTCGGTCGGGGAGCATGTCCCCGTAGGTGGTCCTTGGTCATGCGAGCGCGGCAGGAGAAGGCAGGCATAGGCGGCACGGATGGGTAGTGAGTTTCGGCGACAGGTGCACAACATCGGGCGACGCCGCGCCTGGGTCATCTGGGCGGTGGGCCTGAGCATCTACACGCTGGCGGTCTTCCACCGGACCTCGCTGTCCGTGGCGGGCATCATCGCCGCCGAGCGTTTCGAGATCACGGCCGCGCAGCTGTCCACCTTCACGGTGCTGCAGCTGGCGGTCTACGCGATCATGCAGATCCCTGTCGGTGTGCTCATCGACCGCTACGGCTCCAAGCTGCTCATGCTGGTCGGCCTGACGCTGATGACCGTAGGCCAGTTCTGGTTCGCCTTCGCTGGCACCTTCGAGGCCGGGGTTGCCGCTCGAGTCCTTCTGGGCTGCGGAGACGCCATGATCTTCACCAGCCTTCTGCGTCTGATCGCCTTCTGGTTCCGCGTCAAGCAGGCCCCGATGGTGACCCAGCTGACCAGCATGGTCGGCCAGCTCGGGGCCGTCGTCGCCGCGACTCCGCTGGCGGCGGCGCTGGCTCGGTTCGGTTGGGCCTGGTCCTACGGCATCGCCTCCGGGGCGGGAGTTGTGCTCGGTATCGCACTGGTCCTCATCGTGCGCGACTCGCCCTACGTCGGCGACGTCGTAGAGCGCATCAAGATCCGTGCCTTGGCCAAGACGATGGCCGAGGTATGGGGCAACCCCGGCACCAAGCTCGGGCTCTGGGTCCATTTTTCCTCGCAGTTCGGACCCACGGTTTTCACCATGCTGTGGGGTTACCCGTTCCTGATCGCCCAGGGCCTGGAGTCGACCCTGGCGAGCGGGATGCTCATCCTGATGACGCTGACAGCGATGGTGGCCGGACCCGTGGTGGGTCTGTTGACGAGCCGGTTCCCCTACCACCGTTCGACGCTGGTCCTGGTCCTGGTGGCCGCGATCGCCGCTGTCTGGGCGGTGGTGCTGCTGTGGCCCGGCCCTGCACCGTTGTGGCTCCTGGTCGTGATGGTGATGGTCACGGCCATCGGCGGACCAGGTTCAATGGTCAGCTTCGACCTGGCCCGCACCTTCCACCCCTCGGAGCGCTACGGCCGCGCCAACGGGATGATCAATGTCGGTGGGTTCGTGGCGTCCCTCATGACCATCGGGCTCATCGGGCTGGTCCTGGACTTCCGGGCCCCGGGGGGCCCTTCGACCTACGTGCTGGACGACTTCAAGGTCGCGATGGCGGTGCAGTTCCCCTTCTGGGCCCTTGGCGCCTGGCAGCTGCTGCGCTACCGCCGCAAGGGACGCGCCCTGATCGGCCAGCACCCCGGGGCGATGCAGGCACTGCGAGGTGGGGAGGCGGTGCTGCCCGGCCTGTCCCGGCCGGCCGACCCGCGACCCGCGCCCGAGCCGCCGGACCCCGAGGACCGCTGACCCCACCGCGTGACGCGCTGCTGCGTTGAGGACCCGTCCCTGCCCGTGGGCACGGTGATGGGACCTCCGGCCTCAAGTCCGACACTGCGCTGCCTCGGGCGGCCTCTATGAGTCGAGGGTCCGGCGCGGTACCTCCGTCAGCGCCAGCCGGGCCCAGACCCGCACCTCCTCAGTGAGGGGGTTGGTCAGCAGGCCGGCCTCGTCGACCCACTGCATACCCTCGTCGCCGCCTGCCTCCGCACCGATGACCGGCAGCTCGCCTTGGCCCAGGCCAGCCATCGCGGACTCGTCGGGCGCGGCGAAGTAGATCAGGTCGATGTGCTGGTGCGGCGGGTCGTGGGAGATGTCCTCCACCTGGACACCCTCGGGGCGCAGCAGCTGTCTGGGCGCGCCGGGCTCGTCGTGCGTGATGCCGGGGGAGCCGACGAGCCGGACCCCGATCCCGGTCTCCTCCCAGGCCTCCCGGCGCGCGGCGTCGTCAGGCAGCTCGTGCAGCTCGATGTGCCCGCCCGGGGGTAGCCACAGGCCCAGCTTGCGGTGCGGGTGCAGCGCGACGTGACCGGCGTGCACGACGAAGACCGCCACCGTGAAGTGCTTGGTGATCCCATCCGGCGGCTCGCGGAACTCGACATGACCCATGGTGGGGACGATAACCGTGCCGGTATGCCGTGCCCCGCCCGGTAGGGTTGGCGCGCAGAATACCCACCACCACCGAGGAGCACGCCAGTGTCCAGCCAGATCACCGTCAGTGTCGCTGTCGCGGGAAGCGAGCGAACGGTGGAGCAGGGCACTACCGCGGCGGACCTCTTCGCCGACGATCGCAACGTCGTCGTTGCCCGGGTCGGCGGCGAGCTGCGGGACCTCGCGCACGTGCTGCAGGACGGTGACGAGGTCGAGCCGGTCCTGGTCAGCGAGCCGGACGGGCTCGACGTGCTGCGCCACTCCTGCGCCCACGTGCTCGCCCAGGCCGTCCAGGACGCCTTCCCCGACGCCAAGCTCGGGATCGGCCCGCCCATTCGCGACGGGTTCTACTACGACTTCGACGTCGAGGAGCCCTTCACCCCCGATGACCTCAAGCGCCTGGAGAAGGCGATGCAGAAGATCATCAACACCGGCCAGACCTTCGTCCGGCGCGAGGTCAGCGACGACGAGGCCCGCGCCGAGCTGGCGGGGGAGCCCTACAAGCTCGAGTTGGTGGGGCTCAAGGGCGGCGCCGCCGATGACGCGGCCGACGGTGCCTCGGTCGAGGTCGGCGGCTCGCAGCTGACCATCTACGACAACGTCGACCGCAAGGGCGAGGTCGTCTGGGGCGACCTGTGCCGCGGCCCGCACGTGCCGACGACCAAGCTGATCGCCAACGGTTTCAAGCTCATGCGCAGCGCGGCCGCCTACTGGCGCGGTAGCGAGAAGAACCCCCAGCTGCAGCGGATCTATGGCACCGCCTGGCCGAGCAAAGAGGAACTGCGAGCTTACCTGGAAAGGCTGGCCGAGGCCGAGAAGCGTGACCACCGGCGGCTGGGCGTCGAGATGGACCTCTACTCCTTCCCCGAGGAGCTGGGCGCCGGACTGCCGATCTTCCACCCCAAGGGCGGGGTGCTCAAGCGGGTGATGGAGGACTACTCCCGCCAGCGGCACATCGAGGAAGGCTTCGAGTACGTCGGGACCCCCCATGTGTCGAAGGAGGGCCTGTTCCACACCTCGGGGCACCTGCCCTACTACGAGGACACCATGTTCCCCGCCATGGACGAGGACGGGCAGCGTTACTTCCTCAAGGCGATGAACTGCCCCATGCACAACCTCATCTACCGCTCCCGGCAGCGCTCCTACCGGGAGCTGCCGCTGCGGCTCTTCGAGCTCGGCCACTGCTACCGCTTCGAGAAGTCGGGCGTCGTGCACGGTCTGACCCGGGTGCGCGGGCTGGAGATGGACGACTCGCACTCCTACGTCACCCACGAAGGCGCCGCCGAGGAGATCAAGCACCTGCTCCACTTCGTGCTCAGCCTGCTGCGCGACTTCGGCCTGCACGACTTCTACCTCGAGCTGTCCACCCGCGATGAGAGCGGGGACAAGAAGGACAAGTTCATCGGCTCCGACGAGCAGTGGGCCGAGGCGACCGCGGTGCTGGAGCAGTGCGCCCGCGAGACCGGGCTGGAGCTGGTGCCCGACCCGGGCGGCGCTGCCTTCTACGGCCCGAAGATCTCGGTCCAGGCGCGTGACGCGATCGGGCGCACCTGGCAGATGTCGACCGTCCAGCTGGACTTCAACCAGCCCGAGCGGTTCGGGCTGGAGTACCAGGCTGCCGACGGCACCCGGCAGCAGCCGGTGATGATCCACTCGGCGAAGTTCGGCTCGATCGAGCGCTTCATGGGCGTCCTGATCGAGCACTACGCCGGGCAGCTGCCGCCGTGGCTGGCTCCCGTCCAGGTCGTCGGCGTGCCGGTGGCCGAGGACTTCGACGACTACCTCAAGGACGTCGCCACCCAGCTGCGTGCCCAGGGTGTGCGCGTGGACCTGGACCTGTCCGACGACCGCTTCCCCAAGAAGATCCGCAACGCCAGCAAGTCCAAGGCGCCGTTCATCCTCATCGTCGGTGGCGAGGACCGAGACGCCGGTGCGGTCTCCTTCCGCTACCGCGACGGCTCGCAGAAGAACGGCGTGCCCGTGGTCGAGGCGGTCGCGGAGATCTCGGCCGCGATCCGGGACCGGGTCCAGGTCTGAGGTCTGCCGTGGCACCGGACGGAACGGGTCGCGTGTCGGGTATGCCGTCTCCTGCCTCGCTGGGTGCCACGGCCGCCAGGGTTCAGGCCCGTCCGGTCACCGAGGACGAGGCCTTCCTCCTCGGCGCCCTGCACTTGCAGGCCCTGCGCCGGGCGGGGGTCGACACCTCCTCGGCCCCACCCCACGTGCAGGACTTCGCCACCCGCTGGGCGGCGCGCAGCACCGACCTGCCGGCCTGGGTCGCCGAGTGCGACGGCGAGCACGTCGGGCTGGCGGTCTGTCGTCTGCCGCCGCTGCCCCGCGTCGGCCGCGGCAACCCCGAGCTGGTGATCCTGGAGCCGCTCGGCGAGCTGCCGCCCGAAGCGGTCGCGCTGGCGCTGGTGCGTGGCGTGGTGAGCTGGTTCGGCCGTGAGGGCTTCTACGCGGTGGACGTCGCGCCCGAGCTGCCCGTCCCACCCGCCGTGCTCGACGCCGCCCGCGCGGACGTGGCTCAGGGCCGCCGGGTCAGCCTGCCGACGCGCCCCTGACGACGCGTCTCCACACCCCACCAACTGCGTCTGCCCGGCCTGTGTGCACCCGCACGGCCGGCGGTCCATGCAGCCGTCGCACCCGGGTGCGTCAGTTCGTCGGTTCCAGCACGAACAGCGGGATGGTGCGGTCGGCGCGCTCCTGGTACTCGGCATACGGCGGGAAGGCGGTGACCGCCCGCTCCCACCATTCCTGCCGCTCGGGCCCGTCCTCGAGCAGCCGCGCACGCAGCGGGTGCTGCTCGGCGCCGTCCTGGACGAGCACGTCCTGGTGGGCGCTGATGTTGTGGAACCAGGTCGGGTGCGTGGGATGGCCGCCCTTGCTGGCTACCGCGAGGTAGCATCCCTCGTGCTCGACCCGCATCAGCGGCACCCGACGAAGCATGCCGGAGCGGGCACCGCGCATGGTGATAACCACGATCGGACGGTTCTGGATGGTGGCGGCGTCGGTGGTGCCGGCCCGGTCGATGTCGGCGAGCTGACGGGCCACCTCCTCCGAGGCCAGCGGCAGGTAAGCCTTGGGGTCGTGCACGGAGGGGTCGTCGGCGAGCGCGTGGGGGCGGCTGTCGTGCGTCATACCGTGACACAACCCGACCTGGGCGCCGCATCTTCCCGGTGACCGGCACCGGGCTTTCCGTAGACTGCCCGCCATGAACCACCAGGGCGACACCGGCGACGTCGAGCAGGCAGCCGCCATGGCGGGGGTACGGGACGGCTTCGAGCGGCTGTGGACGCCGCACCGGATGGCCTACGTCAAGGGTGAACGGCCCAGCGAGGACGCTGGGCACGGCTGCCCGTTCTGCGTCGCGCCGGAGAAAGACGACGAGGCCGGGCTGATCGTCCACCGCGGCAAGCACTGCTACGTGGTGCTCAACCTCTTCCCCTACAACCCGGGGCACCTGCTCATCTGCCCCTACCGGCACGTCTCCCTGTACGTCGACCTCACCGACCAGGAGACCACGGAGTTCACCGCGCTCACCAAGGCCGCCATCCGCGCGACGACCTCAGCCGCGAACCCGGCCGGGTACAACATCGGGATCAACCAGGGCGAGGTCGCCGGTGCGGGGGTGGCGGCGCACCTGCACCAGCACCTGGTGCCCCGCTGGTCGGGGGACGCCAACTTCTTGCCCATCGTGGCTCAGACCAAGGCGCTGCCCCAGCTGCTGGAGGACGTCCGCCGCCAGCTCGTGGCTGCCTGGCCGGGGGACTAGCCGCTGGTTTTCGGGTCGGTCGGCGGTGCGGCGTAGGATTTGCCCTGTCCCCCCGCCCGACGCCGAGCCCAGCGCGGCGCAGCGACCCGGACCACCGCGCACCCTCATGGAAGAGACCCCTGGATGAACCAGCCCGCCGAGCCCACCCACGCCACCGGCACGACCCGCGTCAAGCGCGGCATGGCTGACATGCTCAAGGGCGGCGTCATCATGGACGTCGTCACCGCCGAGCAGGCCAAGATCGCCGAGGACGCCGGCGCCGTCGCCGTGATGGCCCTGGAGCGGGTGCCCGCTGACATCCGCGCCCAGGGCGGGGTCTCCCGGATGAGCGACCCGGACATGATCGACAGCATCATTGAGACCGTCTCGATCCCGGTCATGGCCAAGGCCCGCATCGGTCACTTCGTCGAGGCGCAGGTGCTGCAGAGCCTGGGGGTGGACTACATCGACGAGTCCGAGGTGCTCACCCCGGCCGACTACGCCAATCACATCGACAAGTGGGCCTTCGAGGTCCCCTTCGTCTGCGGCGCGACCAACCTGGGTGAGGCCTTGCGCCGCATCACCGAGGGTGCGGCGATGATCCGGTCCAAGGGTGAGGCCGGCACCGGCGACGTCTCCAACGCGACCACCCACATGCGCACCCTGCGGGCCGAGATCAACCGGCTGCGCTCGATGGCCGAGGACGAGCTCTACGTCGCCGCGAAGGAGCTGCAGGCCCCCTACGACCTCGTCAAGGAGGTGGCCAGCAGCGGCAAGCTGCCGGTGGTGCTGTTCACCGCTGGCGGCATTGCCACCCCCGCCGACGCGGCGATGATGATGCAGCTGGGGGCCGAGGGCGTCTTCGTCGGCTCTGGCATCTTCAAGTCCGGCAACCCGGCCCAGCGCGCCGCCGCGATTGTCAAGGCCACCACCTTCCACGACGACCCCGACACCATCGCCGAGGTCTCGCGCGGTCTGGGCGAGGCGATGGTCGGCATCAACGTCGACGACATCCCGGTCCCGCACCGACTCGCCGAGCGCGGCTGGTAGGACACGCCGCACCCAAGGACTTCTTGAGGTGTCCCGTGGGACTGGTCACCGATGGCCCCTTTCACGGGGCACCCTCCACGACGGCGAGGGAGCGGGTGGTGCAGAGTAGGCCGGTGCCCGCCCCTCGTCCAAGCGTTCCCTCCACCCCTCCTGCCGCCGCCCCCGGTGGCCGACCTGTGGTCGGCGTCCTGGCCGTCCAGGGTGACGTCCGGGAGCACGTCCTCGCGCTGCGCCAGCTGGGTGCCGAGCCGCGCACCGTCCGCCGGCCCGCAGAGCTTGAGGGGTTGGCTGGGTTGGTGGTCCCGGGTGGGGAGTCGACGACCATCGACCGGCTGTCCCGGGTCTTCGGGCTGCACGAGCCGATCCAGGAGCTGATCCGAGACGGGCTGCCGGTGTACGGCTCCTGCGCGGGGATGATCCAGCTGGCCGGCGAGGTCCTCGACGGCCATCCCGAGCAACAGTCCTTCGGCGGCATCGACATGACCGTGCGTCGCAACGCCTTCGGACGGCAGGTGGACTCGTTCGAGGCCGACCTGCCGGTCGCCGGCATCGAGGGGGAGCCCTTCCGGGCCGTCTTCATCCGGGCGCCGTGGGTCGAGCGCCTGGGCGAGCAGGTCGAGGTGCTCGCCGAGGTGGATGGGCACCCGGTCGCCGTCCGGCAGGGTGCGCTGCTGGCCACCAGCTTCCATCCCGAGGTCACCGGTGACCACCGGGTGCACGCGCTCTTCCTCGCCATGTGCGTGCGGGCACAGACCTGACCGGGGGCTAACCTAGGAGACCGGTCCAGCGCCGTCCCGGACGGCCGTGGGCCGGTCGCGCCCGGTGGCAGCGGCAGGCACCCGCCCGTCAGGACGGCATACCGCGCCCTTGCCCCGACGGTGGCGCCCCGAACGCACGCAGGACGACGAAGGTAGGGACTAGGGATGTCTGGGCACTCCAAGTGGGCGACGACCAAGCACAAGAAGGCTGCGCTGGACGCCAAGCGTGGCAAGCTCTTCGCCAAGCTGATCAAGAACATCGAGGTCGCGGCGCGCCTGGGTGGGGGCGACCCGGCCGGCAACCCGACGCTCTACGACGCCATCCAGAAGGCCAAGAAGAGCTCGGTCCCCAACGACAACATCGATCGGGCGGTCAAGCGCGGCTCTGGCGCCGAGGCCGGTGGCGCGGCCTATGAGGCGCTGGTCTACGAGGGCTACGCGCCTGGTGGGGTCGCGCTCTACATCGAGTGCCTGACCGACAACAAGAACCGCGCCGTGATGGAGGTGCGCACCGCCTTGTCGCGCAACGGCGGCTCCATGGCCGACAGTGGCTCGGTGGCCTATCTCTTCGAGCGCAAGGGGCAGGTCGTGGTGCCCAAGGAGCAGGAGCCGGGGGACACGACAGAGGACGCCCTGCTGGAGATCGTGCTCGACGCCGGCGCCGAGGATGTCCAGGACCTCGGGGAGTCTTTCGAGATCCTCTCCGAGTCCGCCGACGTGGTTGCGGTGCGCACCGCACTGCAGGAGGCGGGCCTGGACTACGACTCGGCGGAGGTCACCTTCGTGCCTAGCATGGAGGTGCCGTTGGACGCCGAGGGGGCGCGCAAGGTGATGCGGGTCATGGAGGCCTTGGAGGACTGCGACGACGTGCAGAACGTCTACTCCAACGCCGATATCTCCGATGAGGTCCTCGCCGAGCTCGACGAGGACTGACCGTGGGCGGCTCCGGCCTGGCCTCGCGCGTGTCGGAGCACCGGGGGAGAAGCCCGGCCGCGTAGCGTGACCTACGAACATCTGTCCACACCCGCGGCTTCGAGGAGGTCCCACCGTGCGCGTCCTCGGTGTCGACCCTGGGCTGACCCGCTGCGGCCTCGGTGTGGTCGAGGGCCTGCCCGGCCGACGGCTGCGGATGGTCGCGGTCGGCGTCGTGCGCACCCCGCCGGAGGACGAGCCACACGAGCGCCTGCTGTCGGTGCAGACCGAGATCGACCAGTGGATCGCCGACTGGGCGCCCGATGCGATCGCCGTGGAGCGGATCTTCGCCAAGGCCAACATCAAGGGCATCATGGGCACCGCCCAGGCCTCGGCCGTGCCGATGCTGGCCGCCGCCCGGCTCGGGCTGCCGCTCGCGATGCACACCCCGTCGGAGATCAAAGCCGCCGTCACCGGCAACGGACGCGCCGACAAGGCGCAGGTGGGGCACATGGTCACCCGCATCCTCGGGCTCGAGGAGGCGCCCCGGCCAGCCGACGCCGCCGACGCCCTCGCGCTGGCCATCTGCCACCTGTGGCGTGGAGGGTATGACGCCCGCGTCGACCAGGCGGGCGCCCCCGGCGGGCGGACCAACCGGCTGCAGGCGGCCGAACAAGCCGCAGGTCAGGCCGGATCCAACCGGCTCGCCGAGCTGCACGCCCAGCACCGCACCGCCCAGCGCGCCGCCGCGGCGCGGGCCAGCGGCCGCTCCGGCGTGCGACCCGTGACCACCAGGAGGATCGTCCCGTGATCGCTTCCGTCCGCGGCCCCGTCCGGCACGTAGGTCTGGACCACTTAATCGTTGAGGTGGGCGGGGTGGGCCTGCTGGTCCACACCACCCCCGCGACCGCGGCCGAGGGCGGGGTGGGTGAGGAGATCACCCTGGAGACGGCCCTGGTCGTGCGCGAGGAGTCGCTGACCCTCTACGGCTTCGCCGGGGCCGACGCCAAAGCGCTCTTCGAGCAGGTGCAGACCGTCAGCGGGGTAGGACCCCGGCTCGCGCTGGCCATGCTCTCCGTGCACACTCCAGACGCCCTGCGCACCGCCCTGGCCCGCGGCGACCTCGCCGCGCTGACCAAGATCCCCGGCATCGGGAAGAAGTCGGCCGAGCGGCTGGTGCTCGAGCTCAAGGACAAGATCCTCGCCGTGGGCGTCGACCCGGCCGACCTGTCGGTCACGCCCGCCGGGGCCGCCGGAGCCGAGGACGCCGTCGTGAGCCAGGTGCGGGCGGCTCTGGAAGGCCTGGGCTGGAACACCCGCCAGGCCGACGCCGCCCTCGACACGGTGACAGCAGCCCCAGACGCACCCACCGATGTCGCGGCCGTGCTGCGCGCCGCGCTGCGGGAGCTGGGCCGGTGAGCGACCTGGACCCGGACCTGGGCCTGGGTGACGACGGCTTCGCCGACGGCTCCCGAGAGGTCGGCTTCGCGCCGGGGGAGGACCCCGGCGTGGGCCGGGTGGTGGACCCCGGCGGCGACGACGAGGAGCGCCGGGTGGAGGCCGCACTGCGGCCGCGCAGGCTCGCGGACTTCCCCGGGCAGCACCGAGTCTGCGACCAGTTGGGTCTGGTCCTGGAGGCGGCGCGGCGGCGCGGCAGCCCGCCGGACCACGTGCTGCTCTCCGGCCCGCCCGGCCTGGGCAAGACGACCCTGGCGATGATCATCGCCGGCGAGCTGGAGCAGCCGATCCGGATCACCTCCGGCCCGGCTATCCAGCACGCGGGTGACCTGGCGGCCGTCCTGTCCTCCCTGGTGGAGGGCGAGGTGCTCTTCCTGGACGAGATCCACCGGATGTCTCGCCCTGCCGAGGAGATGCTCTACCTGGCCATGGAGGACTTCCGGGTCGACGTCATCGTCGGCAAGGGCCCGGGCGCCACGGCGATCCCGCTGGAGCTGCCGCCGTTCACCGTGGTCGGGGCCACCACCCGGGCAGGGCTGCTGCCCGCGCCGCTGCGCGACCGGTTCGGCTTCACCGGCCACCTCGACTACTACGCCACCGAAGACCTGGCCACGATCCTGCACCGCAACGCCGACCTGCTGGGCATCGCGGCTGACGAGGCCGGCGTGCAGCAGATCGCCTCCCGTTCCCGCGGCACCCCCCGGGTCGCCAACCGGCTGCTGCGACGCGTCCGGGACTGGGCTCAGGTGCACGGCGAGGACCGCGTCGACGAGCCGGCGGCCCGGGCCGCGCTGAATCTCTTCGACGTCGACGAGCTCGGGCTGGACCGGCTGGACCGCGCAGTCCTGGAAGCCTTGTGCACCAGGTTCGGCGGAGGACCGGTCGGGCTGTCCACGCTCGCCGTGGCCGTCGGTGAGGAACCGGACACGGTGGAGACCGTGGCCGAGCCCTACCTGGTCCGCGAAGGCTTCATGATCCGCACGCCGCGAGGCCGCGCGGCCAGCCGGGCCGCCTGGGAGCACCTCGGGCTCACGCCACCGGCCGACGCCGGCCAGCGCGTGGGTGGCTATCCGGGCGCGCCGGTCGAGGCCGGCACGGGGCGGCTCGGCACCCCGGCCGGCCAGGACCCGCTCCCGCTCGACGACTAGGATCCGCAGACCGTGTCGCCGGTCGGGGCAGACCGTGTCCCCGGTCGGGGCAGAGCGTGTCCCCGGTCGGGGCAGACCGTGTCGCCGGTCAGACACGGGCACCCGCCTCTTTGGTGGCGCCCGCCCGCTCACCTAGACTTCCCCGGGTGCCCTGCCGCGGTTGACGTCGCGCAGGTGCCCGGCCTCGACCTCTGTTGTCGAGATCGACGTCGACGACACTCACAGCTGAAGGGTCTGGTCCATGACACTCGCGACCGGCGCCGCCGCGTCCCAGGGGACCGGCGGTCTCTCCATCCTCATTCTGGCCCTGCCGATCCTGCTCCTGGTCTGGTTGATGTTCTCCCAGCGGCGGCGCACGAAGGCGCTGGGAGAGGCCCAGCAGGCGGTCCAGGTCGGCCAGGAGGTGCTCACCACCTCTGGCATCCACGGGGTGGTGGCCGGCCTGGAGGGCGAGGTCGTCCAGCTGCGCATCGCCGAGGGCGTTGTGATCCGGATGGACCGACGGGCCATCGTGCCCCTGTCGATCGCGCAGGCCGGTCCCGGCCGCGCAGCCCCGGGCAACGCCGACCCGGGCACCACCAACCCTGACGCCGGGGGGACCAACCCGCGATGAGCTTCACCACCCCCAACACCTCCCGCCCGGAGGAGGACCTCCCGGGCACCGGCCGGGACACCGGTCGTCGGCAGAGCACCTCATCCGGCGCCCCGAAGAAGACCGCCAAGAAGACGAGCCGTAGCCGTCGCCGGGCCCGGATGCGGGGCCCGATCCGCACGCTGATCGCGCTCGGTGTCCTGATGGTCACCCTCTTCGGCGGCCTCGGGGCCGCGCACCTTTGGGGCGACCCCCGCGCTGACCTGACCCCACAGCTGGGCCTGGACCTGGCCGGCGGCCGGCAGATGGTCATCGCGCCGGTCACCGAGGAGGGTGCGTCCGTCAGCAGCGAGCAGCTCGACCAGGCCATCGACATCATCCGCCGCCGCGTCGACGGCGGTGGGGTCACCGAGGCCGAGGTCTCCCGGATGGGCAGCAACATCTCGGTGGCCATCCCCGGCAGTCCGACACGCGAGCAGCTGGAGGCCCTGGGCCGGTCCTCGCAACTGCAGTTCCGTCCCGTCCTCGCCGCCCAGTTGATTCTCCCGCCCGGCGAGGAGCTGCCGGCGCCGCGGACGCTGCCTCTGCCCCCGAGCCTGCTGGACGAGCTGAACGCTCCAGACCTCGAAGGGGTGACGGACCCCCTCACCGAGGACATCGACGGCCAGGACGAAGACGCCGACGTCGACGACGCGGTCCAGACGCAGGAGAACCGCGGGGGCGAGGCCCCCGCGGCCGTGCGGAGCGGCACCGGCTTCCCCACCTTGGCCCAGGCCGCCGCAAGCACGACCGACGTGGACGCGGCGCAGGACGTCGAGCAGACCGAGGCCCCTGAGGCGCCCGAGCAGACCGAGGCCCCGGGGGAGACCCTCCCGCCAGCCGACCCGTCCGACCTGAACCAGATCACCGCCGAGCTGCAGCAGCAGTTCCTCGCCGAGGACTGCACCGGCGACGTCGCCTCGAGCGTGGCCAACGCCCTGGCGGCGGCCCCGATCGTGACCTGCAACACGGAGGGCACGGAGAAGTACATCCTGGGCCCGACCGAGCTCTCCGGCGCCAGCGTCACCGACGCCACCTTCGGCCCCGAGCAGCTCCAGGGCGGCGCCCCCACCGGCCGGTGGGAGGTCGTGCTGACCTTCGACAACGAGGGTGGACGGACCTTCGCCGACATCACCCAGCGGCTGTTCAGCTACCGCGGCGCCCCGTCGCCCACCGGTGGGGTCGACCCCCGCAACCGGTTCGCCATGGTCCTGGACGGCGAGGTCATCTCCGCCCCGGGCGTGCAGTCGGTGATCGGCGGCGGCACCGCGACCATCACCGGCGACTTCACCGCGCAGGAGTCTGAGACGCTGTCCAACCAGCTGCGCTTCGGTGCCCTGCCGCTGAGCTTCGAGGTGCAGACCGACGAGCAGATCAGCCCGACCTTGGGTGGTGAGCAGCTGCGCTGGGGCGTCATCGCCGGTGCCATCGGTCTGCTCCTGGTCTTCTCCTACTTGCTGATCCAGTACCACGCGCTCGGGTTCGTGGCGATCGCCGCCCTCGCCATCGCTGCCGCCCTGGCCTACGGCGGGGTGACGCTGCTGGGCTGGTCCAACAACCTGCGCCTGACGATGGCCGGAATCACCGGTCTGATCGTCTCGATCGGCATCACGGCCGACAGCTTCATCGTCTACTTCGAACGCATCCGGGACGAGGTCCGGGCCGGACGGCCGCTGCGGTATGCCGTGGACACCGGGTGGGCGCGTGCCCGCCGGACCCTGATCATCTCCGATGTGGTCAACCTCATCGCGGCCGTGGTGCTCTACATGCTCTCCGAGGCCGGCGTCGCCGCCTTCGCGTTCATGCTGGGTCTGGCCACGGTCATCGACCTCATCGTGGTGTTCATGTTCACCCACCCGGTCGTGAGCATCCTGGCCAACACCCGCTACTTCGGCGAGGGCCGCAAGTGGTCGGGTATGGAGCCGGAGCGGCTGGGTGCCAAGCGCTCGGCCTACCTGGGCCGGGGCCAGGTGCGCGAGCCCGACGTGATCCCGGTGGGTTCCCGTCGGCATACCCGCGAAGAGCTGGAAGGTGGTGTGGTCTGATGTCGCGCTTCTCCCAGCTGGGCAACGACCTGTTCAGCGGCAAGAGGTCCTACCCCATCGTCCACCGAAGGCGGTTCTGGTACATCGTCTCCGGAGTGCTGATGGCGCTGTCCCTGGTGGGGCTGCTAGGCCAGGGCCTGAACTTCGGCATCGAGTTCCGTGGCGGCTCCGAGCTGCGGGTCAGCCAGGTCCAGGACCTGGACTCCTACGAGCAGCGTGCGAACGAGGTGATGAACGAGGTCGCGTCGGGCGGGACCCACAGCATCACCCGGATCGGGGACAGCACCATCCGGGTCCAGACCGGCGAGCTGTCCAACCAGGACGCCGAGACCGCCCGGCTCGACCTGGCGGACGAGTTCGGCGTCCCGGCTGAGGACGTGACCAGCAGCTTCGTCGGTCCGTCCTGGGGTGAGACCGTCACCCAGCGCGCCCTCATCGCGCTCGCGGTGTTCCTGGCCCTGGTCGCACTCGTGCTGACCTTCTACTTCCAGACCTGGAAGATGGCCGCGGCCGCGATGGTGGCGTTGGTCCACGACGTCATCTTCACCGTCGGCGTCTATGCCCTGCTGGGCATCGAGGTCTCACCGGCCTCGGTCATCGGCTTCTTGACCATCCTGGGCTACTCGATCTACGACACGATCGTGGTGTTCGACAAGGTCCGGGAGAACACCGAGCACGCCATGGACACCGGCCGGCAGACCTTCGCCGAGGCGGCGAACCTGGCGGTCAACCAGACCCTGGTGCGCTCGATCAACACCTCGATCGTGGCCCTGCTGCCGGTCGGTGTCATCCTGCTGGTGGGCCTGACGATCATCGGTCCGGGCACCCTGGTCGACCTCTCGTGGGCTCTGTTCATCGGCATCGCGGTGGGCACCTTCTCCTCGATCTTCATCGCTACCCCGCTGCTGGTCACCATGCGGCAGGGAGAGCTGGGGATCCGCAAGCACGACACACAGGTCGCCAAGCGCCGGGCGCGCCAGGAGACCCGGGGCGCCCGGGTGGGTGAGCCTGAGGACGTGGTCGGCGGCGAGCAGCTCGACGGCGAGGAGGACGACGACACCCAGGCGCAGACCGCGGCCGTGGGCGCGCCGACCCAGGTGCGCCAGCCCAGCAGCGGACAGCCCTCCCCGGGTCGCCAGCTGCACCCCTACGCCCAGCGCGGGCCGCGCAACCAGCCCAAGCGCAAGCGACGCTCCTGATGGCCGTGCCCGAGCCTGACCGCGAGCTCTCCGCCGCGGTCCTGGCGGGGATGCGGAATATCCCCGACTTTCCCGAGCCGGGGGTGACCTTCAAGGACTTCACCCCGTTGCTGCTGGACCGACCGTTGCGGGACCGGATCGTGGCGGACACGGTGCGGCGCCGGCAGGGGCAGGTGGACGTGGTCGCCGGGATCGAGGCGCGCGGCTTCATCCTCGGGGCGATGATCGCGCACGAGCTCGGCGTCGGTTTCGTGCCGGTGCGCAAGGCCGGCAAGCTGCCCGCGGCCGTGCACACCCAGTCCTACACGCTGGAGTACGGCGAGGCGACGTTGGAGATCCACCAGGATGCCGTCGACCACCGCGAGCGGGTCCTGGTCGTCGACGACGTGCTGGCCACCGGCGGCACGCTGGCGGCCACCTGCGAGCTGGTCCAGCGCTGCGGTGCCAGTGTCGCCGGCATCGAGTTGGTCCTGGAGATCGGGGCGCTCGGAGGCCGCGCACGGCTGACGGACTACGACCTGCACTCCCTGGTCACCGTCTGAGACACGCGCGGCTCGGCGCCCGCCGGGCATATCAGTCCACGCAGGAGCAGCACCTATGCTTTGTCCATGAGTGAGCCCGTGCCCGCCGCCTCGACCCCCCGGGTCGGCGGTGGGCTGCGCCCACGGTGGGCGCGGCTCGGGGGCCCCCGGCCCAGCGCCAGCCCGGTGCTGGAGCCGCTCCTGCGGTCGGTCCGTGCTACCCATCCCCGCGCCGACGTCTCCCTCATCGAGCGGGCCTACCAGGCCGCCGAGCAGGCCCACAAGGGCCAGACCCGCAAGAGCGGCGACGCCTACATCACCCACCCGCTGGCAGTAGCCTCCATCCTGGCCGAGCTCGGCATGACCCCCTCCACCATCGCGGCGGCACTGCTGCACGACACGGTGGAGGACACCTCATACTCCCTGGAGCAGCTGCGCAAGGACTTCGGCGACGAGATCGCCATGATGGTCGACGGCGTGACCAAGCTGGACAAGGTCACCTACGGCGACGCAGCCCAGTCCGAGACCGTGCGCAAGATGGTCGTGGCGATGGCCCGCGACATCCGGGTGCTGGTGATCAAGCTCGCTGACCGGCTGCACAACGCCCGCACCTGGCGCTACGTCTCCGCGGAGTCGGCCGCCCGCAAGGCCCAGGAGACGCTGGAGATCTACGCGCCGCTGGCGCACCGGCTGGGCATGAACACCATCAAGTGGGAGCTGGAGGACCTGTCCTTCGCCCAGCTCTATCCCAAGGTCTACGACGAGATCGTCCGGATGGTGGCCGAGCGGGCGCCGGCGCGCGAGCAGATGCTCTCGCGGATCCGGGCCGAGATCACTGAGGAGCTCAAGACCAGCAAGATCCGGGCGGCTGTCACCGGCCGACCCAAGCACTACTACTCGGTCTACCAGAAGATGATCGTGCGGGGGCACGACTTCGACCAGATCTACGACCTGGTCGCGGTCCGGGTGCTGGTGGACTCCATCCAGGACTGCTACGCGGTGCTCGGCGCCCTGCACAGCCGGTGGAACCCGGTGCCGGGGCGGTTCAAGGACTACATCGCGATGCCGAAGTTCAACATGTACCAGTCGCTGCACACCACGGTGATGGGTCCGGGTGGCAAACCGGTCGAGGTGCAGATCCGCACCCACCAGATGCACCGCCGGGCGGAGTACGGTGTGGCGGCCCACTGGAAGTACAAGGAGCAGGGCCCCGACGGCACCAAGGCCCGGGCCGGTTCCGACGGGGCGCCCGGAGCCCTGGACGGGATGGCCTGGCTGCGCCAGCTCATCGAGTGGCAGAAGGAGACCGCGGACCCGGGGGAGTTCCTCGACTCGCTGCGCTTCGAGGTCGGTGCCGCCGAGGTCTACGTCTTCACCCCGGACGGCGATGTCATGGCGCTAGCGGCGGGCGCCACCCCCGTGGACTTCGCGTATGCGGTGCACACCGAGGTCGGGCACCGCTGCGTCGGTGGCCGGGTCAACGGCAAGCTGGTGCCGCTGGACTCCGAGCTGGCCAACGGCGACGTCTGCGAGATCATCACCAGCAAGGCCCAGGACGCCGGGCCCAGCCGCGACTGGCTCAACTTCGTCAAGAGCGCCCGCGCCCGCAACAAGATCCGGCAGTGGTTCACCCGGGAGCGGCGCGAGGAGATGGTCGACTCCGGCCGCGACCAGATCGCCAAGGTGCTGCGCAAGCAGAACGCCCCGCTGCAGCGGCTGATGAGCCACGACACGCTGACCGCGGTCGCGCAGAGCCTGAACTACAAGGACATCGAGGGTCTGTACGCCGCCGTCGGCGAGGGCCATGTCAGCTCCCAGCACGTGGTGAACCAGCTGGTCGCGACCCTGGGTGGTGAGGACGGTGCCGAGGAAGACCTGGCCGAGGCGGTCCGCCCGCAGCGCGGCCGGCTCCCTCAGGCCGACCCGGGTGTCACCGTGGTCGGGACCGACGACGTCTGGGTCAAGCTGGCCCGCTGTTGCACCCCGGTGCCCGGCGACCCCATCCTCGGCTTCGTCACCCACGGCAAGGGCGTCTCGGTGCACCGCACTGACTGCACCAACGCCGAGCAGCTGCAGTCGCAGTC
Source organism: Ornithinimicrobium pratense (assembly GCF_008843165.1). Lineage (NCBI taxonomy): Bacteria > Bacillati > Actinomycetota > Actinomycetes > Micrococcales > Ornithinimicrobiaceae > Ornithinimicrobium > Ornithinimicrobium pratense. The sequence goes on from NZ_CP044427.1 coordinate 1,644,833, forward strand.
ACCCGAGCGGATCCTCGCCGTCGCGTGGGCCCCGACCGCCTCCAGCCTGTTCTTGGTCAACATGCAGGTCGAGGCGCTGGACCGACCCGGTCTACTCTCCGACGTGACCCGCGTGCTGTCCGAGCAGCGCGTCAACATCCTCTCGGCGTCGGTGCAGACCAACCGCGACCGGGTGGCGCTGTCCAAGTTCACCTTCGAGATGGCCGACCCCTCGCACCTGGAGTCGGTGATCCGCGCTGTGCGGCGCATCCCCGCGGTGCTCGACGCCTACCGGGTCACCGGCACCGCCAGCACCGACCCGCACCGTCGCCGACGCACCGACCCGCGCAGCGCCTGACCGGCGACACACTCTGCCCCCGACCGGCGACACGCTCTGCCCCCGACCGGCGACACGATGTCGTGCAGAGCGTGTTCCCGGTGAGGCGCAGACCGTGTCGCCGGTCGTTCAGGTGGTGGCTGGGGCGAGGAAGGCGGCGAGAGCGGCGGCATACCCGGCCTGGTCGAGGGTGCCGCAGATCTCGCGGGTGGAGTGCATCGAGAGCACGGGGGCACCGAAGTCAACCGTCGTGGCGCCAGTGAGGGCCGAGGTCATTGGGCCGACCGTGGAGCCGCAGGGCAGGTCGGTGCGCGTGACGAAGGTCTGCATCGGCACGCCCGCCTGCTCGCAGGCCATCTGGAAAGTAGCGGCGCCGAGGCTGTCGGTGGCGTAGCGCAGGTTGTTGTTGACCTTGAGCACCGGACCGCCGTTCATCCGGATCTGGTGCTGCGGCTCGTGTCGCTCGGCGTAGTTGGGATGGGTGGCGTGGGCCATGTCGCCGGAGGCGATGACCGTGCCGGCCAGGGCCCGCCAGTAGTCCTCCCGGGTGCCGCCGGCGGCCAGCACGATGCGCTCCAGCCAGGCCGGCAGGAAGGTCGACTGGGCCCCGCGCTCGGAGGTGCTGCCGACCTCCTCGTGGTCGAAGAGCGCGATGACGGGCACCCACGGCTGCTGCGCAGGCTCCGCCACGGCGTGCAGGAGAGCCAGCACCCCGGCATAGGAGGTCGCCAGGTTGTCCAGGCGTGCCGAGGCGAGCAGCTCACCGTCCCGCCCGATCCGCCGGGCGGGGGTGAGGTCGTGCGTCATGGCGTCAAAGGCCAGCAGGTCATGGGGGGCGACCTGGACCTGCTCGGCCAGCCAGTCGCGGAAGGTGCGGTCCACGCCGGCTCCCAGGCCCCAGTGGGGTGCCAGGTGCTGCTGGTCGTTGAGCTGCAGGCCCTCGGAGCGCACCGTGCGGTCCAGGTGGATGGCCAGCTGGCTGACGCGCAGGATCGGGTCGTCGCAGCGCCACAGCCGCTGCCCGACCCCACCGGGGGCCGAGGCATCCCGGACAGCCACCCGGCCGGACAGGCCGAGGTCGCGGTCCAGCCAGGAGTTGGTCAGCGCCCCGCCATAGATCTCCACACCCAGCATCTGCCAGCCGGCACGCGCCCAGTCCGGGTGCGGCTTGACCCGCAGGTTGGGCGAGTCGGTGTGCGCACCGACGACCCGGTATGGGGTGTGCGCCGCCGCCCCCTCGTCCAGGTGGGCGGTCGACCAGGCGATGAGCGAGCCGCCCCGCCGAACGACGTAGCTGCCTGGGGCAGTCGGGGTCGGGTGGGTCTCGGCTACCTCGGTGAAGCCCTGGGCCGTGAGGAGCCTGGCTGCGGAGTCCACTGCGTGGAAGGGAGAGGGCGAGGCGTCCAGGTAGCGGCACAGGCCGTCGGCGACCTCGGTGACGTGGCTGGCCAGCTCCTCGATGCGCTGCGCCGCGGGTGTGCTGCCGGGTGCGTCGGACATGGTGCCGGGGGCCGCGGCGGCGGTGCCAGCCCCGGTGGTGGGGTCGGCCATCAGGACAGGCCACCCCGCGCGGAGTCTAGCCACAACTGCTTGGTGGCGATCTCGGACTCCAGGCTGGAGACCCGCTTGTCGTCACCGGCCGCGCGGGCCGCCGCGAGGTCGGACTCCAGACCCTGCACCTGGCGTTCGAGCTGGTCCACCATGGACTGCGCGCGGGCGGTCAGCTCGGGGTCGCTGCGCTTCCACTTCTTGTCCTCCAGGTCGCGCACCTGCTGCTCGACGGCCCGCAGGCGGCCCTCGACGCGACGGACGTCGGCGCGCGGCACCTTGCCAGCGGACTCCCAGCGGTCCTGGATGCGGCGCAGCTCGTTCTTGGCGTGCTCCAGGTGGGCCTCGTCGATGGTCAGCGCCTCGGCTTCCGCGAGCAGATCCTCCTTGACCTTGAGGTTCTCGGTGAACTCTGCCTCCTCGGCGGCGACCACCTCATCCTTGGCGTCAAAGAAAGTGTCCTGGGCGGACTTGAAGCGCTGCCACAGTGCGTCGTCCTCGGCGCGGGAGGTGCGTCCGGCGCGCTTCCAGTCCTGCATCAGCCGCTTGAAGGTGCCGGCCGTGGCGCCCCAGTCCTTGCTGGTCGCCAGCTGCTCCGCCTCCGCGACCAGCCGCTCCTTGAGCCGCTTGGCCTCGGCGTGCTGGTCGTCCAGTTGGGCGAACCATGCCTTGCGGGCCTTGTCGAAGGAGGAGCGGGCGGCGCTGAAGCGCTGCCAAAGCCCCGACTCGACGCCCTTGTCCAGACGCGGGCCAGAGCGCTGGTGGGCCTTCCACTCATCCAGCAGCTCGCGGATCCGGGCGCTGCTCTGCTTCCACTGAATCCGCGAGGGGTCCGTGGCGGCCAGTTGCTCGGCCTGCGCCACGATTGCCTCCCGCGCCTGGGTCGCCTGGGCCTTGGCGGCCGCGCGGGCTTCCTGCTCGGCCCGGGCTTTGTCGGAGATCGCGGTCTCCAGGTGGGCAACCGTGGCCTCCAGCGCGGCCAGGTCGCCGACGACGTTGGCTTCGCCGATCTGCTCCTTGAGGTGATTCAGCGACTGCCGGGCGTCGTGCGAGCTGACGTCCGTGTTGGCCAGGCGCGCCTTGAGCAGGTCTGCGGACGCGACCAGCTCGTCGTACTTGCGGGCGAAGTAGGCCAGCGCCTCGTCGGCGGTCGCACCGGGGAAGGATCCGACGGCACGCTCGGTGCCGTCGGCAAGTTGGACATAGACGGTGCCGTCCTCGCCCACCCGGCCGTGCTTGACGGACTTGCTGGGCGGCAGCGGCTCGGCCACCGCCGCGCTGCTGTCGGGGCTAGCCGGAGCAGCGGGGGCCGAGGGCGCCGGGCGCGGAGCAGCCGGCTTGCGCGCCGCGAACATAGCCGGCGTCGGGACACCGGGACGCGGGGCGGTGGGCTGGGCCGGCTGCTCGGCAGGCGCCTGGGTGGGCTCGTCTGCAGTGGGCTCCTCAGCCGCGGTGGTCTCTTCGGCAGGCGCCTGGGTGGGCTCGTCTGCAGTGGGCTCCTCAGCCGCGGTGGTCTCTTCGGCAGGCGCCTCGGCAGTCGCCTCGGTTGGCCCGTCAGCGGTGGCAGTCTCTTCGGCAGGCGTCTCGGCGAGCTCGTCTGCGGGCTCGTCTACGGCGGCAGTCTCTTCGACGGGTGCCTCGGCGGGCTCGTCCACCGAGGCAGCGGTCTCCTCCGCGGGCTCCGGCGTGTCGGGCTTCGGGGCGGCCGTCGGGGCCTCGTGCTCAACGTGCTGTTCCGTGACCCGGTCGAGGTTGGCCTCGGTCTCGGGCGACTGGTCGGTCTCTGCGGAGCGCTCGGACTGCTGCGGCATCTGCTCGGTCACTGTGGGTGGCTCTTCTCTGGAAGGGACCGCGAGATCGACCATCGGGGCCGACTCGACGTGGCGTAGTGGTCCGACCCTACCTAACGCCTCGTGTTGCCTGCGGGACTAGCCTGCACACCATGTTCGTGCGCAGCATCGTGGCCGACGCCTTCGGGACCAACTGCTACATCGTGGCCCCCGCCGTGGGGGAGGAGTGCCTGATCGTCGACCCTGGAGTCGGGGTGGTGGACCGGGTGCAGGAGGTGCTGCGCGAACACCGGCTCCGCCCCGCCGCGGTGCTGCTCACCCACGGCCACCTCGACCACGTCTACTCCGTCACGCCGGTGTGCGGGGGGACGACCGGCGCATACATCCACACCGACGACCGCTATCGCCTGCGCGACCCGCTGGCCACCATGAACCCTCAGCTACTGCTGGCGCTGGAGCAGCAGTTTGGCCGCGCCGCGGCGTGGGCCGAGCCCGAGGACGTCGTCGAGGTCACCGGCCGGGAGGTCCTGGAACTGGCCGGGCTGCAGATTGAGGTGGCCCACGCACCAGGCCACACCGAAGGTTCGGTCCTCTTCTCCCTGGGGGGAGTGCCGGACGGCATACCCTCCGAGGAGCTGGGGCGGACCATGCTCTCCGGCGACGTGCTCTTCGCCGGCTCCATCGGGCGCACCGACCTGCCCGGTGGCGACCATGCCGCTATGCAGCGCTCTCTGCGCGAGGTCGTGTTGCCGCAGCCGGACGCGACGCTGGTCCTGCCCGGGCACGGCCCGGCGACCACGATGGCGCGCGAACGGGTCACCAACCCCTACCTGCAGGACCTGGCAGGGTAGGCAGACTGTGCCCTGGCACCGCCCGGTCACCGCACCGCATTCCACCCACCCCACTGAACGACGAGGTCGACTATGAAGCTAGACGAGTTCCCCCGTTATCCGCTCACCTTCGGACCGAGCCCGGTGCACCACCTCAAGCGGTTGTCCGAGCATCTCGGCGGGGCCCAGGTGTGGGCCAAACGCGAGGACGTCAACAGCGGGCTGGCCTTCGGCGGCAACAAAACCCGCAAGCTGGAGTACATCGTCCCCGACGTCTTGGCCTCCGGCGCCGACACGCTGGTCTCCATCGGTGGGTACCAGTCCAACCACACCCGGCAGGTCGCCGCCGTTGCGGCCCACCTCGGGCTGCACTGCCGCCTCGTGCAGGAACGCTGGGTGCCCTGGGAGGACCCGGTCAACGACAAGGTCGGCAACATCCTGCTGTCTCGGATGATGGGCGCCGACTCCAGGCTGGACGACGCCGGCTTCGACATCGGCATCCGGGACTCCTGGAAGCAGGCCCTGCAGGAGGTCGAAGAGTCCGGAGGCACGCCCTACCCGGTCCCCGCCGGGGCCTCCATGCACCACCTCGGTGGCCTGGGCTTCGCCAACTGGGCCTTCGAGGTCGCCGAGCAGGAGAAGGCTCTCGGTGTCTTCTTCGACACGATCGTGGTGTGCACCGTGACCGGCTCGACCCACGCGGGGATGATCGCTGGGTTCGCCGCCCTGGAGGAGCTCACCGGGGTCCGCCGCCGAGTCCTGGGCATCGACGCCTCCGCGACCCTGGATCAGACCCGGGACCAGGTGTCCCGCATCGCGCACCACACCGCCCAGCTCATCGAGGTCGGCCGCGAGCTGCGCGAGGACGAGATCCAGGTCCTGGACGGGTGGGCCGGCGACCTCTACGGCCTGCCAGTCGAGTCCACCATGGAGGCCATGGCGCTCGGCGCCCAGCTGGAGGCGATGATCACCGACCCCGTCTACGAAGGCAAGTCCCTGGCCGGCTTGATCGACCTCGTCAAGGAAGGCGAGATCCCGCGTGACTCCACCGTCCTCTACGCCCACCTGGGAGGTCAGCCGGCGGTCAACGCCTACCACGCGCTGTGGTCCTCCTGACTGCACACCAGGGGCCGCCCGGTGCCGGCCAGCACCTGGACCGGCGGCTGCGCTGCCTCGATAGACTCACTCGGTGATTACCCCCCGCACGCCGTCCGGAGTCCTCGAGCTGCTGCCGCAAGACCAGGTTGCCTTCCAGCGCATGCTGGACGCGATCCGCGCGGGGTATGAGCGGTTCGGCTTCCTGCCGATCGAGACCCCGGTCTTCGAGCGCTCCGACGTGCTGCTCACCAAGACCGGCGGGGAGACTGAGCGCCAGGTCTACTTCGTGCAGTCCACGGGGGCGCTGGAGAAGGCGAACGAGGCGGCGGCCGCGGCCCGCCAGGAGAGCGGTGACGGCGAGGACGCCGCGGAGACGGCATACCCCGAGCTCGCCCTTCGCTTCGACCTCACCGTGCCGCTGGCGCGCTATGTGGCCGAGCACGAGCACCAGCTGACCTTCCCCTTCCGGCGCTACCAGATGCAGCGCGTCTACCGCGGAGAGCGGCCGCAGCGCGGGCGGTTCCGGGAGTTCTACCAGTGCGACGTGGACATCATCGGCAAGGACCAGCTCTCGGTCCGCCACGACGCGGAGTGCCCGGCGATCATCCACGGCATCTTCACCGACCTGGCGATCGGGCCGTTCACGATCCAGATCAACAACCGCAAGCTCCTGCGCGGCTTCTACGAGGACCTGGGCATCACCGACAGTGAGCAACAGGCAGCAGTCTTGCGAGAGGTGGACAAGCTCGACAAGCGCGGCGAGGACTACCTGCGCACCACCCTGACGGGGGAGGGCTTCGGCCTGTCCTCGGAGGTGGTGGAGCAGATCCTCACCTTCGTCCAGGTGCGCTCGACCGGTCACGAGGACGCGCTGTCCCGCCTCACGGAGGTGGAGACCGGCTCCCGGGGGAGCGCGTCGTTGACCGAGGGCATCGCGGAGCTGCGCGAGGTGCTGACCCTGGTCCGGGCCATGGGCGTGCCCGAGACCGACTACCGCCTGAACTTCTCTATCGCCCGCGGCCTCGACTACTACACCGGCACCGTCTACGAGACCGTCCTGGATGACCACCCGGAAATCGGGTCGATCTGCTCCGGCGGTCGCTACGACAACCTCGCCGGCCAGTACACCAAGTCCCGCCTGCCCGGCGTCGGCATCTCGATCGGTCTGTCCCGCCTGTTCTGGCAGCTGCGTGAGGCAGGGCTGCTCGAGGCGTCCACGGGTGAGTCGACGGTGCAGGTGCTGGTGCCGCAGATGTCCGAAGAGCTGCTCGACGCGCAACTGGCCCTGGCCGCCCAGCTGCGCGCCGGGGGGATCCGGACCGAGACCATGCTGGACGGCGGCAAGCTCGGCAAGCAGCTGAGGTATGCCGATCGCGCCGGCATCCGGTTCGTCGCCCTGCTCGGGGAGCAGGAGGCTGCCGACGGGACGGTGACGATCAAAGACCTGCGCCGTCAGGACCAGTTCACCGTGCCGCGAGCCGAGCTGGTCTCCGCGCTGCGGGTCGAGCTGGCCCAGCCGCTGGTCTGAGCCGGTCAGCCGTCGAGGTCGACTGACAGGATGCTGATGGGCTGTGCGGGTGCGCCGTCCCCGGCGCCGCCCTGACCGCCCTGCGCAGCGACCGCCTCGACGATCTCCAGACCCTCGCTCACCTGGCCGAAGACGCTGTAGCCGCCCCCCTGGGTAGGCAGCTGGGTGTCGTCGTAGACGATGAAGAACTGGCCGCCGTTGCTGTTCGGATCCTGGGTCCGGGCCATGGCCAGGGTGCCGGGGGGTAGGTGCCGTCCTCCGGCGCGTTCTCGATGCCATAGCCGTAACCGGGGTTGCCCTGCCCGCTCCCGGTCGGGTCGCCGCACTGCAGCACGAAGATGCCCTGGGTGGTCAGCCGGTGGCACGGGCTGTCGTCCCAGTAGCCCTCCTGCGCCAGGAACTGGAAGGAGGCCACCGTCTGCGGTGCGTCGGCGGCCGCGAGCTCGAGCGCAACGTCTCCGCAGGTGGTCTGCAGCGTCGCGGTCACCGTCGCGGGCTCGCCGGGATGCGGCTCGGGCAGGTCGTCCGGGGTGAAGGAGAGTGGCTCGGCCGGCGGTGCCGGCGGCTCCTCGCAGTCCAGCGCCGCGGGTTCGGTCCCCTCGGTGCCCTCGGTCTCCTCGGTCTCCTCGGTGTCTTCGGTGTCTTCGACGGACTCGGTCTGGCTGTCGGAGCCGAACATGGGCGAGCCGTCGCCACAGCCGGAGAGGACGAGCGCGACGAGGGCGGAGGCGGTGAGCAGGTGACGGCGCATGAACGGGGATTCTAGGTGGCCCGACCCGGCAGGACGCACGTGGTCCGGACGAGCCTCCCCAATGTGTTAGCGTATTAACGCGCTGGCACAGAACCAGCGCATCGTCACGTGAAGGGCCGGAAGTGGGATGAAGCAGCGGGAGCGGGACGCCGAGCGGGCGCCGCGGGTGCGGGCCGAGCTCGCCGCTACCCTCGCCGGGCTGACCGACGCGGCTGCCGTGGACGCCTTCCTCGACGACCTGTGCACGCCCGCCGAGATCGAGGCCCTGGCCGACCGCTGGTCGGTCGTGCCCCTGCTGGCGGGGGGTATGCCGTATCGCCGCATCTACGAGGTCACCGGCGTCAGCGTGACGACTGTGGGCCGGATCGCCAAGTGCCTGGACGGGGGCGCCGATGGCTACCGGGCCGCGCTGCAGCATCATCCTGCCAGCCAACATATCCATCCGGCGGGGTCGGCCCCCGCCTGAGCTGGCGCCCGACGGTGTGCGCCGCCCGGACCGAGGCGCCCTCTGCCCATCGCCAGCCTGAACCCACCACATACCCCCCCTGACCCGGAAGGTCGTCATGACCCCTCCTGCCCAGCCGCGTGAGCGCCTGCGCATCGCGCTGCAGAAGTCCGGCCGCCTCGGCGACCCGGCCCGTGAGCTGCTCGCCGCCGGCGGCCTGACCTGGCGCGAGAGCCGCGACCGGCTCTTCCTCTACGGCGAGAGCCTGCCGGTGGACCTGCTGCTCGTCCGTGACGACGACATCCCCGGCCTGATCACCGACGGCGTGTGTGACCTGGGGATCGTCGGCCGCAATGTGCTGGTCGAGAACAGCCTGGCGCTGGGCGCCCAGGGCCACCGGCCCCTCGTCGAGTGGCGCCAGCTGGGTTGGGGGCGGTGCAGCCTGGACGTCGCCATCGGCGAGGACGAGGAGTGGACCGGGCCCCAGCAGCTGGCTGGCCTACGGATCGCGACCTCCTACCCGCAGATCCTCGGCCGTTGGCTGCGGCAGGAGGGCGTTGAGGCGCAGACCGTGGTGCTGAACGGCTCGGTCGAGATCGCGCCGCGGCTGGGGCAGGCCGACCTGGTCTGCGACCTGGTGTCGACGGGAGGCACGCTACGGGCTAACCAGCTGCGCCCGGTCACCACCATCCTGGACAGCGAGGCGGTCATCGCCGGGCCCGACCAGCGCCTGGAAGACGGGCGTCAGGAGATTGCGGACCTGCTGCTGGGCCGGCTCGACGGAGCCATGCAGCTCAAGGAGTCGCGGTTGCTCATGCTGCGGGCGGCCCGCCCGGTCCTGGACCAGGTCCTGCCCCTGCTGCCCGGTGGTCACGAGCCGACCCTGACCGGTGTCGAGGGCCGCGACGAGGTCGCGATCCAGATGCTGGTGCACGGCCCGGTCTCCTGGGCCAAGCTCGAGGACCTCAAGCGGGCCGGGGCGCACAACCTCATGGTGCTGCCGGTAGAGGGGATGCTGGCATGAACGTGTTGACCTGGTCTGAGCTGTCCGCGCAGGAGCAGCAGGACGCGCTGCGCAGGGCGACCGCCGCAGCCGGGCCGAAGGTCACCTCCGGCGTCATCGACATCCTGGCGCAGGTGCGCACGCACGGCGACGAAGCTCTGCGTGAGCTCACCGCACGACTCGACAGCGCCGACGTCGACGCCCTCGAGGTCCCCGCCGCCGACCGGCAGGCCGCCGTCGCGGCCCTGGACCCTCAGCTGCGGGCCGCGATCATCGAGGCGGCCGGGCGGATCCGGGCCTTCCACGAGGCGGGTATGCAGCAGGACTATGCGGTGCAGACCGCGCCCGGCGTGGTCTGTGAGCGGGTGGTCCGGCCGATCCGCCGCGTGGGTCTCTATGTTCCCGCCGGATCGGCCCCGCTGCCCTCGACGGCGCTGATGCTCGGCATCCCGGCGCAGCTGGCCGGGTGCCCCGAGGTGGTGCTGTGCACCCCGCCGCGGCCCGACGGCAGCGCCGACCCCGCGGTGCTCGCGGCTGCCGCCGAGTGCGGCATCGAGCGCGTCTTCGTCGTCGGCGGAGCGCAGGCGGTGGCCGCGATGGCTTACGGCACCGACTCGGTCCCGCGGTGCGACAAGATCTTCGGCCCCGGCAACGCCTGGGTCACCGAGGCCAAGCGCCAGGTGTCGACGGCCGAGGGCGGCCCCGGGATCGACCTGCCCGCCGGTCCGTCCGAGGTCGTCGTGGTGGCCGACGCGGGCGCCGACGCCGAGTTCGTCGCCGCCGACCTGCTTTCCCAAGCCGAGCACGGCCCGGACAGCCAGGTGCTGCTGCTCACCGAGAGCCAAGAACTGGCCGAGGCAGTGGCCGAGCAGGTCGAGGAGCAGGTCGCAAGCCTGCCCCGCGCCGACATCGCCCGCAAGGCCCTGGCCGCATCCCGGATCATCCTCACCCCAGATCTGGCGACCGCGCTCGAGGTCGTCAACGACTACGCCCCCGAGCACCTGATCCTGGCCCTGCGCGAGCCTCGTGACTGGCTGGGCCGTGTCGAGCGGGCTGGCTCTGTCTTCCTCGGCGACACCACACCGGAGACGCTGGGCGACTACTGCTCGGGCACCAACCACGTGCTGCCCACCGCCGGCGCGGCCCGGTTCACCGGCGGCGTCAACGTCGGCTCCTTCCAGATCGCGATGACCGTCCAGCAGGCCAGCCCGGCGGGTCTGCAGGAGGTCGGTCCGTGCGCCGTGACCCTGGCCGAGGCCGAGTCCCTGCACGCCCACCAGCGGGCGGTCACCCGGCGGCTGGCCCGGATCGGCGCGGGCGGCGCCAGCACCGGGACCATCACTACCGGCACCAGCTCGGGCACCACCACGGACGTTGTCCGGTGAGCGTCTCCCGCCCCGCCTCTGTCGGCTTCCCCCAGCACCTGGTCCGGGAGGACCTGCGCGACTTCGCCGGCTACTCCTCTGCCCGCACGAGCGGCCCGACCGGGAGCGGCCCCCGGATCTGGCTCAACGCCAACGAGGCCGCCGACCCCAGCGCCGTCGACGCGCAGGGGCGGTGCCGTCGCTACCCTGAGCCGCAGCCGCCGGACCTGGTCGAGGCCTTCGCCGACGTCTGGGCCACCTCACCGGACCGCGTCGTCGTCGGCCGCGGCAGCGACGAGGCGATCGAGCTGCTGGTCCGCGCCCTGTGCCGGCCGGGGGAGGCCCGCGACGGTGTCGTCATCACCTCCCCGACCTTCGGCATGTATGCCGTCTCCGCCCGCCTGCACGGTGTGCCGGTGGTCGACGTCCCCCAGCTCGACGACGACGTGGGCTGGCGGGTGGACACCGCCGCCGTGGCCGAGGCGGTGGGCCGCAGCGGTGCCCGGCTCGTCTTCCTCGCCTCGCCCGGCAACCCCACGGGGACCGTGGTGCCCCTGCGCGAGGTTGCAGACCTGGCCGCGACCCTGGCCGAGCAGGCCGTTGTCGTCATTGACGAGGCCTACGGCGAGTTCGCCGCGCAGCGCTCGGCCGTCACCCTGCTGGAGGAGCACCCGAACATCGTCGTGCTGCGCACCTTGTCCAAGGCGCACGCCCTCGCCGGCGCCCGGGTGGGGATTGCCCTAGCCCACCCCGACCTCGCAGCTGTCCTGCGCCGCGTCCAGGCGCCCTACCCGGTGCCCGCCCCCGTCGCCGAGCTCGCGCTGGCCGCGTTGTCGCCGCAGGCACTGCAGCAGACGCGCAGCCGCGTGGGCCGCACCTTGGTGCTGCGCGACCAGGTCGGCCGCTGGCTGCGGGATCTTCCCGGGGTCCGCGCGGTCTACGCCAGCGAGGCCAACTTCCTGCTGGTGCGCGCCGAGGACCCGGACGGCCTGCTCACGGCCCTGGACGAAGCCGGGGTCGTCGTACGCGACCTGCGTCACCAGCCGGGCCTCGACGACGCCGTGCGCATCACCATCGGGGCCGGCACCGAGATGCAGCAGGTCCGCCAGGCACTCGACCGCCTCAACCCCACCACGACCGGCGACACCACGCCCAGCGCCATCACCACGCCCAGCGCCGTCACCACCCCCACGACCCAGGAGCCCACCCGATGAGCACCCGCCCGATCTGCTTCGTCGACCGCGACGGCACGATCATCCACGAGCCGGAGGACTTCCAGGTGGACCGCCTGGACAAGGTGGCCTTCGTCGACGGGGTCATCCCGGCGCTCCTGCGCATCCAGGACGCTGGCTTCGACCTCGTCATGGTCACCAACCAGGACGGGCTGGGCACGGACGCCTTCCCGCAGGAGGACTTCGACGGCGCGCACGACCTGGTCATGCAGGTGCTGACCAGCCAGGGGGTTCGGTTCCGCGAGATCATCATCGACCCGCACCACGACGGACCCGATGCGCCGTGGACCCGCAAGCCGGGCATCGGTCGCGTCGTGCACCTGCTCAAGGACCGCGACGTCGACTGGTCCCGCTCGGTGATGGTGGGGGACCGGCTCAGCGACAAGGAGTTCGGGGACAACCTGGGCATCACCACCTACCTCCTGCCGGCCGGTCCGGGGCTGGACGCCGGTCTGCCGACGACCACCTGGCCGCAGGTCGCGCACACCGTGGTCGACCGGCCGCGGGTCGCGCACGTGGAGCGCAACACCGCCGAGACCCGCATCGCCGTCGACGTCGACCTCGACGCGCCTGGCGGTGCGGACGCCCAGACCGGCATCGGCTTCTACGACCACATGCTCGACCAGCTGGCCCGGCACGGCGGCTTCGCACTCACCGTGCGCTGCGCGGGCGACCTGCACATCGACGACCACCACACCATCGAGGACGTCGCCCTTGCAGTGGGGGAGGCGATCCGCACCGCGCTGGGCGACAAGCGCGGCATCGGCCGCTACGGGTTCACCGCCCCCATGGACGAGGCCCAGGCCAGCGCCGCCATCGATCTGTCCGGCCGCCCCTACTTCCGCTATGAGGGCACCTTCGACCGGCCGACCGTCGGGGACTTCAGCACGGAGATGGTCGAGCACTTCTGGCGCTCGTTCTCCGACGCCCTACGCGCCACGCTGCACCTGAAGGTGGAGGGCAGCAACGCCCACCACCAGATCGAGGTGGGGTTCAAGGCCGTGGCACGCGCTCTGCGCATGGCGCTGTCCCGCCAAGGCCCGGCCAACGAGCTGCCCTCCACCAAGGGCGTGCTGTGAGCGGCCCACGGGTCGCCCTCGTCGACGGCGGAGGCACCAACATCGGCTCGGTGAGCTATGCCCTGGAGCGCCTCGGCGCCACCGCCCGGCTCACGTCCGACCCGGCCGATATCCTCGCCGCCGATCGAGTGCTGCTGCCCGGTGTCGGGGCCGCAGGCGTCGGGATGCGCAGGCTGCGCGAGCTGGGCCTGGACGAGGTCCTGCACCAGGTCCAAGCACCCCTGCTGGGGGTCTGCCTGGGTATGCAGCTGCTGCTGGACCACACCGAGGAGGACGGCGGCGTCCAGGGCCTGGGGCTCATCTCGGGGCAGGTGCGAGCGATCCCCGCCGCGCCCGGCCTACGGGTGCCGCACATGGGTTGGAACGCCTTGACCGGCCTCGTGCAGGATCCGATCCTGGCCGGGATCGAGGAGGGGGAGCGGGCCTACTTCGTGCACTGCTACGCCGCCCCGCCCGGGCCGCATACCGTCGCCTCGGCCACGCACGGTGCCCCCTTGAGCGCCGTGATCCGCAGCGGCTTACGGTGGGGTGCACAGTTCCACCCAGAGAGGTCGGCTTCTGTCGGAGCTCGACTTCTGCGAAACTTTGTCGTGGAGGTTGCCCGATGACGCGCGACCCTGATACGACCGGAGAGAACACTGTGAACACCATTCGCCCGTTCACCGTCTACCCCGCGATCGATGTCCGCGGGGGCGCCGTGGTCCGCCTGCACAAGGGGGACTACGACCAGGAGACCCGTTACACCGACAACCCGGTCGCGGTCGCCGAGAACTACGCCCGGTCGGGGGCGACCTGGCTGCACCTGGTCGACCTGGACGCCGCGCGCGCGGGTGGATACACGCTGCTGGAGACCCTGCGCACGATCACCGAGACGACCGGCCTGCAGGTGCAGACCGGGGGCGGGGTGCGCAGCGCCGAGGACGTGGAACGGCTCCTGGAGGCGGGCGCCACCAGGGTGGTCGTGGGCTCGCTGGCGGTGAGGGAGCCGGAGACCGTCGTGGGCTGGATCGACCGCTTCGGCCCTGAGCGCATCACCGTCGCCCTGGACACCCGGATCGGGGAGGACGGCACCTGGGTGCTGCCGGTCGCCGGTTGGACCTCGGTTGACGGCCAGGACCTCATCACCACCTTGCACCGCTACGACGGCTCCGGCCTGCGCCACGCCCTGTGCACCGACATCGGGCGCGACGGCACCCTGTCGGGCCCTAACTTCCACCTCTACACGATGCTCACCCGATCGGCGCCCGACCTGCAGGTGCAGGCCTCCGGCGGGGCCCGCACGGTGGACGACGTGCGGGCCGCCCGCCGCACGGGCTGCGCGGGGATCATCCTCGGCAAAGCCCTGCTCGAGGGTCGCTTCACGGTGGGCGACGCGGTGCAGGAGGAGGCGGTATGACGCTGGCCCGCCGGATCATCCCGTGCCTGGACGTGCGCGAGGGTCGGGTGGTCAAGGGCACCCGCTTCCGGGACCACCGCGACATGGGCGACATCGTCGAGCTGGCCACCCGTTACGCCACGGAGGGCGCCGACGAGCTGGTCTTCTACGACATCACCGCCAGCCCCCAGGGCCGCGGCGTAGACGTCAACTGGGTGACCCGGGTCGCCCGGGCCATCGACATCCCGTTCTGCGTCGCCGGGGGCATCCGGACCGTGGACCAGGCGCGGGCCGTGCTGCACGCCGGTGCCGACAAGATCTCGGTCAACACGCCCGCCACCCGGCGGCCGGAGCTGGTGACCGAGCTCGCCGAGGCGTTCGGCGTGCAGTGCGTGGTCGTCGGGGTCGACTCCCTGCGCGACGAGGACGGCGTCTGGCGCATCCGCCAGCTCACCGGGGACCCGGACGCCACCCGCGCCCTGAGCGTGACCACCCTCGACTGGGTGCGCCAGGTGCAGGAGCATGGTGCCGGTGAGGTGGTGCTCAACTGCATGGGCTCCGACGGGGTCCGGCAGGGTTATGACCTGGAACAGCTTGCAGCTGTCCGCACGGTCTGCGGGGTGCCGCTGGTGGCCAGCGGGGGGGCCGGGGCACCCGAGCACTTCGTCGACGTCTTCCGCGACGCGGACGTCGACGGGGCGCTGGCCGCCACCGTCTTCCACTCCGGAGCGATCCCGCTCCCGGCGCTCAAGCGCACACTGGCCGACGCCGGCGTCGAGGTCAGGCTGACCCCGGACATGGCGGCATGAGCGCCGAGAAGAACACGCCGGTACCCCTGCTGCCGGCGGGCCTGGCGATCGAGGACGTCGACTTCGCCAAGACCGGCGGCCTCGTCCCTGGGGTGGTCCAGCATGCCCTGACCCGACAGGTGCTCATGGTCGGCTTCCTCGACGAGGAGGCCCTGCGCACGACCCTGTCCACCGGGCTGGCGACCTTTCACTCCCGCAGCCGGGGCCAGACCTGGACCAAGGGGGAGACCAGCGGCCACACGCTGCAGGTCGGGGTGGTCGAGGTGGACTGCGACCGGGACACCGTGCTGCTGCACGCCGTTCCGGCCGGGCCGACCTGTCACACCGGCGACCAGACCTGCTTCGGGCCGCAGGCCCGCCCAGGATCCTTCCTGCACGAGCTGGCCGAGATCGTCCGCAGCCGGCAGGAGGAGCGGCCAGAGGGCTCCTACACCACCACCCTCTTCGACTCCGGCGTGCGCCGGATCGCCCAGAAGGTGGGCGAGGAGGCGGTCGAGGTGGCCCTGGCCGCGGTCGACGAGGACGACCAGGCGCTGCTGGGGGAGTCGGTGGACCTCATCTACCACCTGCTGGTTCTGCTGCGGTCCCGCGGCCTGGGGATCGACGAGGTCGAGCAGGTGCTCCGGCGCCGCCACGGCTGAGGCACGGCAGGCGTGCGGCCGGCCTGACCGGGCAGCTCGCGTGGGATGGTGCAACTAAGGTTGACAAGCCAGGTGTTGTCAACCTAAGTTGACTCTATGTCCGAGCGCGTCGATCTGGGGGGAGTCACCCAGGAGGCAGGTGACATCAGCGATCCTGCGGCTGGTCTCCGTGCGGTGGCGCGGCTGCGCCAGGTCACCGAGGCCATCGAGTTGCGGCAGGTGGAGGCTGCCCTGGAGACGGGGATGTCCTGGGCCGACATTGCCGGGTGCCTGGGGGTCTCCCGGCAGGCGGTCCATAAGAAGTACCGGTCCCGGGTGCGCCCCGAACTGGTCAGGGGAAGGAGCAAGGCATGAGCAGGTTCGGCACGATCTTGACTCTTTCGCAAGCGGCGTGGCAGGAGTGTGCGCTGCTCGGCCACCGGGAGATCGACGTGGAGCACGTGCTGCTGGCGACGATGGACGACGGGGACGTCGCCGAGATCCTGGGCCGGCACGGCGTGACCCGGGAGGGCACCCGCCAGCACGTGGACGCCGTCGTCCGGGACCAGCTGGCCAGTCTGGGGGTTGACCTGGGCGAGACCTCCCTCAGTGAACGGCGACCGGTCACGGACCTGCACCACCAGGCCGTCGGTGCTCTTGAAACCTCTGGCCGGGCCCAGCAGCTGCTGTCCGAAGGGCGCACGGTGCCAGGCGTCCTGCTGGCCACGTTGGACCTGCCCGACGGCACGGCCACGCACCTCCTGGAGCGGCAGGGTGCCGACGTGGCAGCGGTGCGCCTCGACGTCGTCGAGCTGCTGGAGAGGTCGCGATCCCAGCCCAGGGCCGCCGGCACCGTGGACATGGCCACCCTGCCGGACAGCCACCTCATCGACGGGCGGCCTGGGATCCGCCGCCGGCGCACCCGGTTCTACGCGGTGCCCTGGCCTCAGGCCTGGGAGCAGGTGTCCACCGCGGCGGGTGCCCGGGCCTGGCTCCTGTCCGACGGTTCGACCCAGGTGGCCGGCCCCGGTGAGCTGCGCGGTGAGCTCAGCAGAGGCCGGTCCGGGGCTCGTCGGGGCAGTTACCAGCGGCGGCTGCTGGCGGCCGAGCCCCCGGACGGGTCGACGCCGGGGCACGCCCTGTGGCAGGAGCATTGGGTGAGAACCCGCCGGCGCCCGTGGGGCCGCGAGAGGTCAGGACCGGGGCAGTGGGTTCATCTGACCGTGATCCCGGCCGACGGTGGGACCCGGGTCGACCTGGTGCTCGGGACGGTGCGCCACGGCCGGACGCAGGCCGTCCTTCGTCCCGTCATCCCTGCGGCCCAGGCCATCGCCAGCCGCAACGCCCTCTACCAGCTGGGCCTGGTCCTGGAAGACGCCGACGGCGCCTCGTCGAGGGCCTGACCCCGCCTGACCCGCCCTCTGACCCGGGTCACGTGAGGTGGTCGTGGTCGCCGCGCACCCACTCGGCATACCGCTGCGCGGACCGGAGGACCACGGCCCGGGCGTCCGCGGCCACCTGGCGGCCGAAGTTGTCGTAGAGCCGGTCGAAGTCGAGCTCGGCGATCGTCCCCGCCACGCGGGTGACGACGGCAGCAGACAGGGGTATGGCGTTGGGGTAGGACCGCATGAACGTCACCCAGCCTTGATCCGGGACAGCGCCACAGGTGTCCCCGGACAGCAGCACGCCGCGCCCGTCCGCGCCGGCCTCCCAGAGCGCGACGGCGCTGCCCGGGAAGTGCCCTCCCGGCTGTAAGGCCCGGATGCCGGGCAGGACGTCGAAGGGTTCGGACCAGGTGACGATCTCCCCGGGCTCTCCCCAGCGGCGCACCCACTCACGGTCCGTCTCGGCGACATACACGGGAGCGCCGAAAGCCCGTCCCCACTCCAGCTGGCAGCCGTACATGTGTGGGTGGCTGGCCATGACGGCCGCGACGCCACCCAGGTCCCTGACGGCGTCCACGGCCTCAGCGTCAAGGAAGCCCGGCACGTCCCAGAGCAGGTTGCCGGCCTGGGTGCAGACCAGGAGTGCGCTCTGTCCGATGTCGACCTTCGGGCTAGCCCGCAGTGCCCAACAACCCGGCTCGCGCTCGATGACCTCGATCCGGCAGCCCTGTGCGCTGCGCTCGACCAGGGTGCTCCAGCGCTGGCCGCTGGCGGGGACGTACTGGCGCTCGTCGGCGCAGATCATGCAGTCCTGCTCCCCTGTGTCGTTCTCCACACCACAGGTCGCGCACAGGGTCCAGCCGTTCGTCGCCATCAACCCAGGTTAGTGACAACGACCGCCCCAGGCCGTCTCCCGTCCCTTCTCGGGCCCTTCGTCCTCTCCCGGCCTAGCCCTTACGACCGGCGATGAGGCCCCACGCTGCGGTGGCCACGAAGAGCAGGATGCCGATCCATAGCAGCCACAGCAGCCCTTCGACGAGGATCCCCACGAGCGAGAAGCCCAGCCACAGGACGAGCAGGATGATGATGAGCGTCTTCATACTCTTCATCCTGTCATCCGGGCCGGTCAGCTGCCTACCGAGGGGGCCGAGGACGGGTGGGGAGACCGGGAGCGTAGGCCGTGCTCGGCCAGTTCGAGGTCGGCGAGCGCACGCCACACCAGTGGGTCGCCGCTGCGGTAGGCGGCCACGGGATCGGGGTAGAGCTGTTGCAGACGCCGGGGGTGCTGGCGGACCAAGGCGCGCAGGGCGAGCAGCTGCTGGGACTCCGGGTCGTCCAGCTCGCTGCCCAGCGAGGCGGCGCGGCGCATCCAGAGCCAGCGGGCCAGCCCCCACACCAGCGCGACGAGCAGGATCGGGGTGCCGGCCGAGAGCAGCGCGACCACTAAGGCCACCGTGCGCACCGCGCCCTCGAGCGCGTCACCGGCCCGGACCAGGTCCCCACCGACCCCGGCCGCACCGGTGAACGGCCCGTCCAGGTCCTCCCCGACCATCGGGATGCGCACCACCTGCCCCGCGATATCGGTCATCCGCTCGCTGAACGAGGTGCCTGCCGAGCGCAACGGGGCGGCGGGGCTGGCCAGGGTCATCACCAGGGCGTGCACCCAGCGGCCGATGGCCACCCAGGCCAGGACCCAGGCGAGGACACCGAGATCGGCGCTGATCTGCAGGGTGCGGCGCAGCGGGGAGGTGGCGTACAGGCGCATGTCCGACAGTCTGACTCACCGCGAGCTGACTCACCGCGAGACAGTCGGGCCAGCCCAGCGCGGGATCTCGGCCGGTGACCCCATGGCTAAGGTGAGGTATGCGGTCCGCCCTTGTGATCCTGTCGCCCCGGTGAGCAGTCACCCCTCCGAGAAGGTGCCGGACGCCGCCACAGTAGGCGAGGAGGGCGCGTGGTCCACGCCGGCGCGCAGCCCGATCGCCCGTGCAGTCGCCGGCTGGCTGGACCACCTGCGGGTGGAGCGTGGCCGCAGCGACCACACCCTGCGGGCCTACCGCCGGGACGCCGACCGTTATCTGAGCTACCTGGCCGGGCTCGGTGTCACCCGGCCTGAGGACGTCCGGGAGGAGCACGTCACCGGGTTCCTGGCCCATCTGCGTGCCGGCGGCGAAGAGCATCCTCCGCTGGCGGCGACCTCGGCCGCGCGAGCCGTGGTCGCCGTGCGGGGGCTGCACCGTTTCCTGGCCATCGAGGGGGACAGCCCGGCCGACCCCGCCCAGGAGGTCACGCCCCCCACGCCCCCGAGACGGCTGCCGTCCGTGCTCTCGGTGTACGACGTCGAGCGGCTCCTGCAGGCTGCCGCGGTGGGCGACACCCCGGCCGCGCTGCGGGACCGGGCACTGCTGGAGCTGCTCTATGGCTCCGGCGCCCGGGTCAGCGAGGCGGTCGCCCTCGACCTGGACGACCTGGAGCTGGGACGCGAGGAGGACGGCACCGGGGGAGTGGTCCACCTGTTCGGCAAGGGCAGCAAGGAGCGGATCGTCCCGCTCGGCCGGTACGCCCGACAGGCCCTTGACACCTGGGTGGTCCGCGGGCGTCCGGGGATGGCGCGGGCGGGGACCGGCACCCCGGCCGTCTTCGTCAACGCCCGTGGTGGCCGGCTGTCGCGCCAATCGGCCTGGAACGCGATCAAGGCCGCCGCCGCCAGGGCGGACCTGCGGACGAAGGTGTCACCGCATACCCTCCGACACTCCTTCGCCACCCACCTGCTGGACGGGGGTGCCGACGTCCGGGTCGTGCAGGAGCTGCTGGGCCATGCCTCGGTGACGACCACGCAGATCTACACCCATGTCTCGACCCAGCACCTGCGGGAGGTCTACGCGCAGGCCCACCCCCGGGCCCGGGCCTGAGACCTTCAACCTCAGGTCGAGGTGCAGGGGCATGGTGGTGACCGCTCGCACGGGATACTGTTTCGACACGCGATCGGCGGGACGCCGACCACGACGAGCGAGGCTGGAGAGAACACGTGAGCGAGGCACACGCCTACGACCGCCTGCCCGGCACCGAGTCCACCGGGGTGGGCCAGACCGGCCCCACCGGCCGGCCGCTGCCCGACTTCCCGGTGCCCGGGCCGCTTGCCACACATGGCCCGGCGCGCATCATCGCGATGTGCAACCAGAAGGGCGGCGTCGGCAAGACGACGACGACCATCAACCTGGGCGCGGCGCTGGCGGAGTACGGGCGCAAGGTGCTCATGGTCGACTTCGACCCCCAGGGCGCGCTGTCGGTGGGGATGGGGGTGCGCACCCACGACCTGGAGGTCACGGTCTACAACCTGCTCGTCGAGCACGGGCACGACGTGCGCGACGTCATCCAGACCACCCGCACCCCCGGCATCGACGTCCTGCCCACCAACATCGACCTGTCGGCGGCCGAGGTCCAGCTCGTCGGTGAGGTCGCCCGCGAGCAGATCCTGGCCCGCGTGCTGCGGCCGGTGCTCGACGACTACGACGTCGTCCTCATCGACTGCCAG
Organism: Ornithinimicrobium pratense; assembly: GCF_008843165.1. NCBI lineage: Bacteria > Bacillati > Actinomycetota > Actinomycetes > Micrococcales > Ornithinimicrobiaceae > Ornithinimicrobium > Ornithinimicrobium pratense. Next base: position 1,665,541 of record NZ_CP044427.1, read on the forward strand.
CCCTCCCTGGGCCTGCTGACCGTCAACGCGCTCACCGCCGCGCACGGCGTGATCATCCCGCTGGAGACCGAGTTCTTCGCCATGCGCGGCGTGGCGCTGCTCATCGAGACGATCGAGAAGATCACCGACCGGCTCAACCCCCGTCTGCACGTCGACGGGATCCTGGCGACCATGTACGACGGCCGCACCCTGCACTCGCGCGAGGTCGTGCGCAGCGTGGTCGACCACTTCCAGGACACCGTCTTCCACACCGTGATCAGCCGGACCGTGAAGTTCCCCGACGCCACCCTGGCGGCCGAGCCCATCACCTCCTACGCCAGCACCCACTCCGGCGCTGAGGCCTACCGCCAGCTCGCCCGTGAGCTCATCTCGCGCGGCGGCGCCCCCTGAGGATGGGTATGCCGTCCGCCCCGGTGGACGAGGCGACCCCGGCCGCTGCGGGGGACCCGGTAGACGGGGCGGCCCCGGTGGAGGGGGCGACCCCTGGCGGTGTCCTGACCGGCCGCCGCGGGTCCTTCGAGGTGCACCTCGACGTCTTCTCCGGGCCCTTCGAGCTGCTGCTCGGGCTCATCGCCAAGCACAAGCTCGACGTGACCGAGATCGCCCTGGCGAAGGTCACTGACGAGTTCATCGCGCACCTGCGTGCGGCCCAGCAGGCGAAGCAGGACTGGGACCTGTCCCAGGCCAGCGAGTTCGTCCTCATCGCCGCGACCCTGCTCGACCTCAAGGCCGCCCGACTGCTGCCCAACGCCCGGGAGGACGATGAGGAGGACCTGGCGCTCATCGAGGCCCGGGACCTGCTCTTCGCCCGGCTGCTGCAGTACCGCGCCTTCAAGCAGGTCGCCGACGAGATGAAGCTGCGGATGGAGGGGGCCGGGCGAATCTTTGCCCGCGACGTCGGCGTGGAGGAGCGGTTCGCCTCCCTCCTGCCGGAGATCGTCCTGGGCATCACCCCCGAGCAGCTGGCCATGATCGCGGGGCGGGCGATGATCCCCAAGCCCCCGCCGACCGTCGGGGTGTCCCACCTGCACGCCCCGCAGGTCTCCGTGCGTGAGCAGGCCGCGATCGTGGTCGGCCGGCTGCGCGCCGCCGGCTCGGTGAGCTTTCGCGAGCTGGTGGCTGACGCCGAGTCCACCCTGGTGGTCGTGGCCCGCTTCCTGGCCCTGCTGGAGCTCTTCCGCGACACCGTTGTGGCACTGGACCAGGCCGAGGCGCTGGGGGAGCTCACCGTGCGCTGGACCGGCCCGCAGTCCGAGGACGTCGCCGTCGAAGTCAGCGACGAGTTCGACGAGGGGGACCGCATACCGGAGGATGGGGTGCAGGAGGTGACCGGTGAGCGTGAGCAACGAGACTGATGTGCGCAGCGACGCGGGCCAGGAGGCGCAGCAGGGCGCGCTGGACGCCACCAACCTCCCGGGCGGTGCCCGCGCCGCGATCGAGGCGGTGCTCATGGTCGTCGACGAGCCGGTGACCGAGGAGACCCTGGCCAGCGCGCTGGAGCTGCCGCTGGAGCACGTGGGTGCGGTCCTGGACGAGCTGGCCCAGGAGTATGCCGATCAGCAGCGGGGCTTCATGCTGCGCCGGCTCGGCGGGGGGTGGCGCATCTACAGCAGGCCGGAGTATGCGCCCGTCGTCGAGCAGTTCCTGCTCGGTGGGCAGCAGGCCCGGCTGACCCAGGCAGCCCTGGAGACCTTGGCCGTCATCGCCTACCGGCAACCGATCAGCCGAGCGCGGATCGGCGCCATCCGGGGGGTCAACGTGGACGGTGTCGTGCGCACCCTGCTGGCACGCGGCATGGTGACCGAAGTCGGGCAGGACCCGACCGCCGGCGCCGTGCTCTACGGCACCACCGATCTGTTCCTCCAGCGCATGGGGCTGGACTCGTTGGACGACCTGCCGGCCCTCGCGCCCTATCTGCCCTCGGCAGAGGTGCTCGAGGAGCTGGCTGCGGAAGGACTGGCATGAGTGAGAGCAAGAGGTCCGGCGGACAGGGCCGTGGAGGCTCCGGCGGACAAGGACGCGCAGGTCGCGCAGGGCCTGGCGGCACGGCGGGCCCGCGGCGTGCGGGCGGGTCGGCGGGCCGGCCCACCCGGCGTCGCCGCGCCAACCCGCCACGCCCGGACCACGACGTGCACGACCCGGGCGGCGTGCGGCTGCAGAAGCTGCTGGCCGGCGCCGGGTTCGGCTCCCGCCGGGCCTGCGAGAAGCTGATCGAGGACGGCCGGGTCGAGGTCGACGAACAGATCGTGACCGAGCTCGGCGTCCGGGTCGACCCCGCCCGGCAGGTCGTCCGGGTCGACGGCGACCGGGTCGTCGTCGACACCGACAAGATCTACCTGGCCTTCAACAAGCCCGCCGGCGTCGTCTCCAGCATGCAGGACGAGGAGGGCCGGCCCGACCTGTCCGACTACGTCGGCCATCTCTCCCAGCGGCTCTTCCACGTGGGCCGTCTCGACGTGGACACCGAGGGCTTGCTGCTGCTCACCAACGACGGCGACCTGTCGCACCGGCTGCAGCACCCCGCCTATGGGGTGCCCAAGACCTACGTCGCCCAGGTCGACGGCGTCGTCGGGCCCGGCGTCGGCAAGCAGCTGCGTGAGGGCGTGCAGCTCGAGGACGGCCTGGCCCGGGTCGACTCCTTCAAGGTCGTCGACGACATCCCCGGTCACTCGATCGTGGAGGTGGTGCTGCACGAGGGTCGTAAGCACATCGTGCGCCGCATGCTGGACGAGGTCGGTTACCCGGTCCGGGCGCTGTCCCGGGTGCAAATCGGGCCAGTGCTCCTCGGCGAGATGCGGCCCGGCCGCTACCGCGCACTCTCGGCCGAGGAGGTCGCCCAGCTCTACCGCGCCGCGGGGATGTGACCGTCGGGGGCACGACCAGCAGCCGTTAGGCTGGTTGGGTGTCTGCGTCCCCTCTCACCGTCGCCATCGACGGGCCCAGCGGCTCTGGCAAGTCCTCCGTGTCCCGGGCCCTGGCCCGTGACCTCGGGTTGGCCTACCTGGACACTGGAGCGATGTACCGCGCGCTGGCCTGGTGGGCCCTGGAGCGAGAGCTAGACCTGCAGGACCAGGCCCTGGTGGCCCAGGCGGCCCGGGACCTGCCCCTGCGCATCAGCACCGACCCCGACGAGCAGGCGCTCAGTGTGGACGATACCGACGTGACCCAGGAGATCCGCCAGACGCGGATCAGCGCCCAGGTGTCGGCGGTCGCGACCAACTTGGATGTGCGGGGCGAGCTGCGCCGCCGCCAGCGCGAGATCATCGAGCAGGAGCGGCAGCGGAGCGGCGGCATCGTCGTCGAGGGGCGCGACATCACCACCGTCGTCGCGCCGGACGCCGAGCACCGCATCCTCATCACCGCCTCCGAGGAGGCCCGCCTGGCCCGCCGCGCGCTGGAGGTGCATGGCTCCGCCGGCGCCGAACAACTGGCCGCCACCCGCGACCAAGTCGTCCGCCGCGACGCCGACGACTCCACCGTCAGCACCTTCCTCGAGGCGGCCGACGGCGTGGTCGCCCTCGACACCTCCGACCTCACCCTCGAGCAGGTGATCTCCGCCGTCCACGCCCTTGTCCGCGGCGAGGCCAAGACAGTCCCTGCCGACCCGAGCACACCCCATACCCCGCATCAGCCCGACCAGTCCCAGGAGGACCGATGACCCAGCAGACCGAGCAGACCGAGAAGATCGCCGCCTACGCCCACCCCGAGCGGTTGGTGACGACCGAGTGGCTGGCCGAGCACCTCGAGGACGACAACCTGGTGGTGCTGGAGTGCAACGAGGACGTGCTCCTCTACGACACCGGCCACATCCCCGGCGGTCTGAAGCTGGACTGGCACACCGACCTCAACGACCCGCTGACCCGCGACTACATCGACGGCGAGCGGTTCGCCCAGGTGATGGGGGAACGCGGGATCGACCGGGGGACCACCGTGCTCCTCTACGGCGACAAGTCCAACTGGTGGGCCGCCTACGCACTGTGGGTGATGACCCTCTTTGGGCACGAGGACGTACGGCTGCTTGACGGCGGCCGGGCCAAGTGGGTCGCCGAGGGCCGAGAGCTGACCACCGAGGTGCCGCAGGTGACGCCGGTGGACTACCCGGTCCTGGAGCGCGACGACTCCCAGGTGCGGGCTTTCAAGGACGATGTCCTGGCCCACCTAGGTCAGCCCATGGTCGACGTGCGCAGCCCGGGGGAGTTCTCCGGCGACCTGCTGCACATGCCGGACTACCCCCAGGAGGGCGCGATGCGCGGCGGTCACATCCCCGGTGCCCGGTCCGTACCGTGGGGCAGGGCGGCCAACGAGGACGGCACCTTCAAGAGCCGTGCGGAGCTGGAGGCCATCTACCTGCAGGAGCAGGGCCTGTCCGCGGACGACGACGTGGTGGCCTACTGCCGCATCGGCGAGCGCTCCAGCCACACCTGGTTCGTGCTCACCCACCTGCTCGGCTTCGAGAAGGTGCGCAACTACGACGGCAGCTGGACCGAGTGGGGCAACGCCGTCGGCACCCCGGTGGAGCGCTGAGCATGCCGCCCCATGAGTCGAACGACCTGCCGCCCAACCTGGCCGAGCTGGCCGAGGACTTCCACGCAGTGACCCAGCAGGAGCGGCTGCAGTTGCTGCTGGAGCTCTCCCGCGAGCTGCCCAAGCCCCCCGAACGCTACGCGGGCAAGCTGGACAGCATGGAGCGCGTCGATGAGTGCCAGTCGCCGCTGTTCCTAGCGGTTGAGGTCGGTCAGGATGCCGAGCGCACGGTCAACCTCTTCTTCGAGGCTCCGCCGGAGGCGCCGACGACGCGAGGCTTCGCCGGGATCCTGCACGAGGGCCTGGACGGCCTGCCTGCCCAGGAGGTGCTGGACGTCCCTGACGACGCGCCCTACCGGTTCGGCCTGTCCGAGGCCGTCTCCCCGCTGCGGATGCGCGGGATGGTCGGCATGCTGGCCAGGATCAAGCGTCAGGTCCGGCTGCGGGTGCAGTCCTTGGACCTGGGCGCAGGGCAGGAGAGCTGAGCCGATGAGCACCGAGGACCACACGCCCGACACCGCAGTGGAATGGACCGCTGGCCCAGACCCGGACGGGCCGGGTGCAGACGAGCCGGGCCCAGCCGAGGACGTCCACAACCTGGAGACCGCCCTGCGGGCCGGTCTGGGGGAGTTCGAGCTTTCCGAGGAGGACCTGGCGCTCGTCGAGCGCGGTGAGCTGGGGCTCGAGGACCTGCAGGAGCAGGAGACCCGCCCGGTCGTCGCCGTCGTCGGCCGGCCCAATGTCGGCAAGTCCAGCCTCGTCAACCGGGTCCTGGGCCGCCGCGAGGCCGTGGTCGAGGACGTGCCCGGCGTGACCCGGGACCGGGTGGCCTACGACGCCGAGTGGTCCGGCCGCCGGTTCACCGTCGTCGACACCGGCGGCTGGGAGGTCGACGCTACCGGGATCCATCTGCGGGTCGCCGAGCAGGCCGAGGTCGCCGTCGAGCTGGCCGACGTGGTGGTCTTCGTCGTCGACGCCACCGTCGGAGCCACGGACACCGACGAGCAGGTGGTCCGGCTGCTGCGCCGCTCCGGCAAGCCGGTCGTGCTGGCCGCGAACAAGGTGGACAACCAGGCGCAGGAGGCCGAGGCGGCCATGCTGTGGAGCCTCGGGCTCGGGCAGCCGTGGCCGGTCTCAGCGCTGCACGGGCGCGGTTCGGGCGATGTGCTTGACGCGGTGCTCGCCGTGCTGCCGGAGAGGTCCTCGGTGATCGGTGCCTACCCGCGTGGCGGACCGCGCCGGGTCGCTCTGCTCGGGCGGCCCAACGTGGGGAAGTCCTCGCTGCTCAACAAGCTCGCCGGCACCGAGCGGGTGGTGGTGGACAACGTCGCGGGCACGACCCGGGACCCGGTCGACGAGTTGATCGAGCTGGGCGGGAAAACCTGGCGGTTCGTCGACACCGCCGGCATCCGCCGTCGGGTCCACCAGACCCGCGGCGCCGACTTCTACGCCTCGCTGCGCACCCAGGCCGCACTGGAGAAGGCGGAGGTCGCTGTGGTGCTCATCGACGTCTCCGAGTCGATCGCGGAGCAGGACATCCGCGTGATCCAGCAGGTGGTGGACTCCGGCCGCGCCCTGGTCGTGGGCTACAACAAGTGGGACATGATGGATGAGGAGCGGCAGTACTACCTCGAGCGGGAGATCGAGCGTGAGCTGGTGCAGATCACCTGGGCCCCGCGGGTGAACATCTCGGCCACCACCGGACGGGCCGTGCACAAGCTGGTGCCGGCCCTAGAGACCGCGCTGGACTCCTGGGACCGACGGATTCCCACCGGGCGGCTGAACGCCTTCCTGGGCGAGGTCGTCGCCGGGCACCCCCACCCGGTGCGCAGCGGCAAGCAACCGCGCATCCTGTTCGCCACCCAGGCCTCGACCCGGCCCCCGAAGTTCGTCATCTTCGCCTCCGGCTTCATCGAGGCCGGTTACCGCAGGTTCCTCGAGCGCCGATTGCGCGAGCAGTTCGGCTTCGAGGGGAGCCCTATCGAGATCTCGGTCCGGGTCCGCGAGCGTCGCGGTCGGCGGTAGGGGATTCGTTGGCCGGCCCGGGCATGGGTTATCTTTGACCCTGCCCAACCGGGCCTCGGGCTGTGGCGCAGTTTGGTAGCGCACTTGACTGGGGGTCAAGGGGTCGCAGGTTCAAATCCTGTCAGCCCGACCGAGAAGAAGCGGGTCAGCGGCACCACGTGAGCGATCACGGGTGCCGCTTCCTGCATCGTGGGGCCGGATCGCCGCGCGGGCCTCTCAGGGAAGCCGGGGCGGATCTTCTAGACTGCGCCCATGGGTACGGGCACGGGGGAGGAGCAGGCTGCGGGGGCGCAGCAGCGTGTCCTGCCGGTGAGCGACCAGGTCTGGACGCTGCCCAACCTGCTGTCGTTCGTCCGGCTCGTCCTCGTGCCCGTCTTCGTCTGGCTGCTGGTCGAGCGCGAGCTGGGCTGGGCCGCGCTTCTGCTGGTGGTCGCTGGCTTCTCCGACTTCGCCGACGGCAAGATCGCCCGGCACTACGGGCTGGTCAGCCGGCTGGGTCAGGTCCTCGACCCGATCGCCGACCGGCTCTATATCGCCGCGACCGTGCTCGGCCTGGCCGCCGTCGGTGCCATCCCGTGGTGGCTGGTCGCGGTGCTGGTCGCGCGGGACGCCTTCATCTTGTCGATGTACCCCGTGGTCCGCCGTCGCCGGCTGCCGATCCCCGAGGTCAGCTTCATCGGCAAGGCCGCCACCTTCAACCTGCTCGGCGGGTTCCCGCTGATCCTGCTGGGCCAGCTCGACGGCTGGTGGACGGTCCTGGCCCTGGCCACCGGGTGGGCCCTGGCCTGGTGGGGCACCGTCCTCTACTGGGTCGCCGGGTTGGTCTACGCCTGGCAGGTCCTCGACATGGTCCGGCAGCGCCGCGCGCAGGAGGTGCCTGTATGACGTGGCCCCACCGCCCGCGCGCCCGCAGTGAAGAGTCTGCTGGTCCACCTGCGACGGAGCGGGACCCCGCCGCCTCGATGGCGCTGCTCGAGGAGGTCCTGGACCCCCCGGTCGGGCCCGGCTACCGCTCCGCCGCGGACCATCGGGTGGAACAGGGTCTGCCGCCGTCCTCGGGCACCCGCACCTGGCTCATGCTCGCCGTGAGCGTCCTGCTCGGGCTGCTCGTCACCGCCGCGGCCACCACCCTGGGCGCCCAGGACGAGGCGGCCGCTAAGACCCGCACCCAGCTGGTGGAGCGGATCGAGGCGGCCCAGACGGCCGGTGACGGGCACCGGGAGACGGTGGACCAGCTGCGGGCCGACATCAGCGCCCTGGAGCAGCGTGCGGTGGACCCCGAGTCCGCCAGCGCCGGCCCGGGTGAGCCGCAGTCCTCGGCCGCCCGCCGGATCGCGGCCGCCGGCCTGGAGGCGGGAGCTATGGCCGTGCAGGGTCCTGGGGTCATCGTGCGGTTAGGCGACGCCGCGCCCCGCGAGGTCTCCCCGGGGGAGGTCCTTGAGCCCGAGCGGATCAACTCCCGCGACATCCAACTGGTGGTCAACGGCCTGTGGTCAGCCGGCGCCGAGGCGATCTCGGTCAACGGCCACCGGATGACCAGCACCTCGGCCATCCGCTTCGCCGGCAAGGCGATCATCGTCGACTTCCGCGGTCTCACCCCGCCCTATGAGATCTTGGCGATCGGTGAGCCCGCCCGCCTCACGGAGGAGACCAGCACCGGAATGGTCGGGGCCTACCTCGGCGAGCTGCGCGACCACCTTGGCCTGCGGGCCGAGGTCGAGCAGGTCGACCTGCTCACCATCGGGGCCGCCGAGCGGCTCACCACCCGGGTCAGCTCGGTCGGCACGAACGACCTGCCCGCCGACCCCTCCCCGGGGGAGCCGGCACCCAGCCCCGAACCGGACCTTGACGAGGAGGACAGATGATCCCCGTGCTCGGACTGGTGGTCGGGATCGTGCTCGGGCTGGTGCTCGGCCCGGAGGTGCCGGTGTGGATGCAGCCCTACCTGCCGATCGCCGTCATCGCCGCCCTCGATGCCGTCTTCGGAGCCACCCGCGCCTCGCTGGAGGGCATCTTCAACGACCGTGTCTTCGTCATCTCGATCCTGTCCAACGTCGTCGTCGCCGCGCTCATTGTCTTCCTGGGCAACCAGCTGGGTGTCGGGGCCCAGCTGTCCACCGGCGTGGTCGTCGTGCTCGGCCTGCGCATCTTCTCCAACGTGGCGGCGATCCGACGGCACCTGCTGGGGGCCTGATGGAGGAGCAGGGCACCCGGCCGGCCCGCTTCCGTCGGCTGCGGCGCACGGGCGCACCCACGGTCGAGCAAGCGCGTCGACGGCTGCTCGACCTGGGCGGCATGCGGCTTGGTCGAGGACGGCTGGTCGCGGCACTGCTGCTGGCGCTGCTGGGGCTGGGGCTGGTCGCTCAGGTGCGGGTCACCGACGAGGCGGGGCTGGACCAGCTGCGTCAGACCGAGCTGGTCGCCCTGCTCGACGACACGACCAACCGCGTGCTGTCCCTCCAGGAGGAGGTCCGCACTCTGGAGGCGGACCGGGACCGGCTGCAGGGCAGTGAGGGTGACGAGGCTGCGACCCGCGCCGCCCAGGAACGCCTGGAGTCCTACCAGATCCTCGCCGGCCAGGTGCCGGTCCGAGGCCCGGGAATCACCATCCAGGTGCAGGACCCGGGTGCGGTCGTCACCCAGACGATGCTGCTGGACGGCATCCAGGAACTGCGCGACGCCGGCGCCGAGGCGATCCAGATCGGCGGCGTGCGGGTGGTCGCCTCCAGCTGGGTCGGCGCCGACGCCGACGGCCGGTTGACCATCGATGACCGGCTCATCCTGCCGCCCTACACGATCGTGGCCATCGGCGACTCGCACACTCTGGCTGGGGCGATGGCCATCCCCGGCGGCTTCACCGACAGTCTGCGCGGGGCCGGGGCCACGGTCAGCGTCACCGAGGCCCCCACCGTCCAGGTCGAGGCATTGCACGAGGCCAGACCACCTCGTTACGCTCAACCTGTCCCCGCGGAGCAGTCCCCGTAGGTTAGGGTCGGTCACGCGTCACGCCAGTTCAGCACAGCACCTTCAGACCTTCAGCACCACCGCGCAGAGCCGCGCGCCGTCCGAGCAGAGGAGAGCCATGAGCACCCTGGAATACCCCGACGACCTGCGCTACACCAGCGACCACGAGTGGGTCAAGGACCACGGTGACGCAGTGGTGCGCATCGGCATCACCGCCTACGCGCAGGACGCGCTCGGCGACGTTGTCTACGTCTCCCTCCCGACGGTCGGTGACACGGTGGCGGTGGGCGACTCGGTCGGCGAGGTGGAGTCCACCAAGTCGGTCAGCGACATCTATGCGCCCCTGGCCGGGGAGGTCACCGCCGTCAACGACGCCCTGGACGCGACCCCCGAGCTGATCAACAGCGACAGCTACGGCGAGGGCTGGATGTACGAGCTGCGCATCGAGGACCCGGCTGCGCTCCAGGCCCTCCTCGACGCAGAGGGCTACCAGGCCCAGCTGGACTGAACAGCCCCCACTACCCCGTGATCTACAGTGGGGACCGGCGACCCATGGTCGCCGGTCCCCGACGTCTACACCCGACATCTGACCCGTCAGCAACTTCCAGGGAGGCCAGAACGTGAGCGACCGCGACCGCGAGCACCACGATGTTGGCGGTGACCCGTCGACGGCCCGCCTGCCGCACGGTGGCGCACTGCCGGCAGCCGACTACTCCTTCGACGATGAGCTGCCCCGGCTCTCGCCCGAGGACCAGCGCACGGTCGACGCCCTTCGCCCCGGCACCGCCCTGCTCATCGTGCTCCGCGGCCCCAACAGCGGCGCCCGCTTCCTGCTCGACGCCGACGAGGTCTCCTCGGGCCGGCACCCCCACAGCGACATCTTTCTCGACGACGTCACCGTCTCCCGGCGGCACGCAATCTTCGTCAAGCACGACCAGGGGTATGCCGTGCGGGACGTGGGCTCGCTGAACGGCACCTACGTCAATCGGCAGCGGATCGATGAGCAGGTCCTCTCGCAGGGCGACGAGGTCCAGATCGGCAAGTTCCGGCTGGTCTACTACCGCGGCCGGTCGTGAGCTCGGCCGCTGGCGCCGAGCAGCCCGGCCGCAGCACCGACGGGGTCTCTATCGGCGCCGTCCTGCGCGAGCTGCATGAGGACTTCCCCGACCTGTCCCAGTCCAAGATCCGCTACCTGGAGACCGAGGGGCTGATCAGCCCGGAGCGACGGGCCTCCGGCTACCGACTGTTCACCCGAGCAGACATCGCCCGCCTGCGGTTCATCCTCACCGCCCAGCGGGACCGGTTCTGGCCGCACAAGGTGATCAAGGACGCCCTGGACCGGCTGGACCGCGGCCTCGACGTGCCCGGTCTGACCACGCCGTCCGAGGCGGCTGCCGATGAGGGGACCCCCGTCGCGGCCCCCCCGGCCGAGGCTTCCCCTGATCAGGGGGCCAGCCTGGGCGACCTCAGCGCCGCCGCCCTGCGGCGGCGGCGGTCCATCCGGCTGACCCCCCTGGAGCTGCGCGAGCGCACCGGTCTGGACCAGGGGACCTATGCCCAGCTCAAGGCCTTCGGCCTGCTGCGCCTCGACGCCACGGGTCGGCACCACGCCGACGACCTGGACGTGGCCACCGCCGCCGCGGCCCTGTCCGACTACGGCCTCGAGGCCCGCCACCTACGCCTGTTCCGCGTCGCCGCCGACCGTGAGGTCGGCCTGACGCAGCAGATCCTGGAGCCGCTGCGCCGTCGGCACGCCCGGACGGGGCGGGGTGCGGACCCCGCCGACGTCGAGGCCGAGCTGTTGGCCCACTCGCTGGCGCTGCACGTGGCGCTGGTGCGTGCTGGTCTGTCCCAGAGCCGCTGACCCGAGGCGTGACCGGGTGCCATGTGGTCCCAAGGTCTGCCCGACGCCGCTGTCCGATCACCCGCCGAGATGCCCTGCGGCCGGTGGTGCCCGGGCGCGCCGAGGGCGCCGGCACGGACGCGCGGCGCGGACAGGGGTAACCTCGTCAGGGTGAAAGAGCTCGACGTCCTAGGGGTCCGGGTCGAGATGCCGACCAACAGCCCGATCGTGCTGCTGCGCGAGCGGGACGGGCAGCGTTATGTCCCCATCTGGATCGGAGCCCCGGAAGCCACCGCGATCGCCTACGCCCAGCAGGGTGTGGAGCCGCCACGGCCCCTCACCCACGACCTCATGGTGTCGATGATTGAGGCGCTGGGCCGGCGCCTGGAGAAGGTGCACATCACCAAGCTGGAGCGCGACGGGGCCAGCTCGGGCGGGATCTTCTACGCCGACCTCTTCTTCGACGGTGGCACTGTGCTCTCCGCCCGCCCCTCGGACGCGATCGCCCTGGCGCTGCGCGCGGCGACGCCAATCCTGGCCCCGGAGGAGCTGCTGGACGAGGTGGGAGTCACGATGGCCGTCGAGGAGGAGGACGAGGTCGAACGCTTCCGCGCCTTCCTCGACAACGTCTCGGCCGAGGACTTCGAGGAGTGACCGGCGTGGCGTCGTTGACCCCGACCCGCCCGCACCTTACGGTCAAGGCTGTGCGGATGAAGCACATGCGTCACACTAGTCACAGATGCGAGGAGGACCGGTGAACGCTGGCGTTGATGCCCCCGGTGGCACCGAGCGGCAGGTCCCTTCCCAGGGGCTGCTGTTCACCCAGGACATCCCCGCACTGGACGAGAGCATCGGCTACCGCGGGCCCACAGCCTGCGGCGCGGCGGGCGTGACCTACCGACAGCTGGACTACTGGGCCCGCACCGGCCTGGTCGAGCCCTCGGTGCGCAATCCCTCCGGGTCCGGCACGCAGCGGCTCTACAGCTTCCGCGACATCTTGGTGCTGAAGATCATCAAGCGCCTGCTCGACACCGGGGTCTCGCTGCAACAGATCCGGGTAGCCGTGACCGCGCTGCGTGAGCGGGGCGTGCAAGACCTGGCCGGGATCATGCTGATGAGCGACGGTGCCAGCGTCTATGAGTGCACTAGCGACGATGAGGTCATCGACCTGATGCGTGGGGGTCAGGGCGTCTTCGGCATCGCCGTGGGCAGCGTGTGGCGCGAGGTCGAGGGCCAGCTCGCTGAGCTGCCCAGCGAGCGGACCGGCCAGGTTTCGGGCGAGCACCACCCCGGCGATGAGCTCTCGGCGCGTCGCCGCGCCCGCAAGACCTCCTGACCCGCCCTCGTCGGCTCCGCGCGAGGGGCGACTCACCATCTAGCCCCTGCCCGCATAGGGTCCGGCCACCTGGGACGACTGGTAGATTGGTGCCGCCGTTGACGTCACGCGGGAGAGTCCCCATCCAGGTTTACGGGTGGGGCGCCGAAGGGGCAATCTCCCCGACAAGCTCTCAGGCGCCAGGACCGCGCGACCGAGGCACTCTGGAACGGACCGTTCGCGTCCGCCGGTCTGCCCGGCCTGCGAGAGCGCCCGGACAGAGGGGGATGGTGCACTTTCCCTGACCTGAAGAGGAGCTCCACCCCCGATGAGTACGCGCACGAGCCACGACCAGGCACTGACCCCCGCCGCGGACGCCGACGTCGTCGTGACCGACGACGCCGGCCCTCTCGACACCACCACCTTGTCCGACTTCGTTGGCCGCCACGTCGGCCCGCGGCAGGACGACGTCGCATCGATGCTGCAGACGCTGGGCTACGACAGCCTGGAGGCGCTCGTCGACGCCGCCGTCCCGCCGGCCATCCGCTCGACCGAGCCGTTGTCCATCGAGGCTTCGCCCAGCGAGCATGCGGTCATCGCCGAGCTGCGCCAGCTGGCCTCCCGCAACCAGGTCCTCACCTCGATGATCGGCCTGGGCTACTACGGCACGCAGACGCCGCCGGTGGTCAAGCGCAACATCCTGGAGAACCCCGCCTGGTACACCGCCTACACCCCCTACCAGCCGGAGATCTCCCAGGGTCGGCTCGAGGCGCTGCTCAACTACCAGACGATGGTGAGCGACCTCACCGGGCTGGCTATCGCCAATGCGTCCCTGCTCGACGAGGGCACCGCGGCCGCTGAGGCGATGGCGGTCATGCGGCGCACCAGCAAGGTCGCCCAGGACGCCGTGCTGGTCGTCGACAAGGACCTGCTGCCGCAGACCCTCGACGTGGTCACCACCCGCGCTACCCCGCTGGGCATCGACGTGGTCGCCGCGGACCTGGAGCAGGTCGGCGACGCCGACGCGCTGCGCTCGCTCGCCGGTGACCGGGACGTCTTCGGCGTGCTGGTCCAGTACCCGGGCGCAGACGGCCAGATCCGGGACTGGCAGGCGTTGGCCGAGGCCGCGCACGAGGTCGGCGCTCTGGTCACGGCGGCCGCGGACCTGCTGGCGCTGACCCTGCTGGCGCCCCCTGGTGAGTGGGGCGCCGACGTCGCGGTCGGCACCACCCAGCGGTTCGGGGTGCCGATGGGCTACGGCGGCCCGCACGCCGGCTATCTGAGCGTGCGCCGGGGCCTGGAGCGCACCTTGCCCGGCCGCCTGGTGGGCGTGAGCAAGGACGATGACGGCAACACCGCATACCGGCTGGCTCTGCAGACCCGCGAGCAGCACATCCGTCGTGAGAAGGCGACCTCCAACATCACCACCGCACAGGTGCTGCTCGCCGTCATGGCCGGCATGTATGCCGTGTGGCACGGCCCGGACGGGCTGCGGCGGATCGCGCTGGAGACGCACGCCAAGGCCAGGGCGTTGGCCGAGGCGCTGACCTCCGGCGGTCTGGAACTGGGTGTCGACCGCTACTTCGACACCCTGACGGTCAAGACTCCCGGCAAGGCCGCCGAGGTGCTGGCCGCGGCCCTGGACACCGGGATCAACCTCTGGCAGGTCGACGAGGACACCGTCCTGCTGTCCGCCGACGAGGTGACCACCCTGGCGGACCTGCGGGCCGTCGCCGACGCGTTCGGCGTGCCGGCCCCAGAGTCGATCGCCACGGTCGAGGCGCCCGAGTGGGGCAGGCTGACCCGGACCCCGGAGCAGACCTACCTGACCCATCCTGTGTTCAACACCTACAAGAGCGAGACCGCGATGCTGCGCTACATCCGCAGCCTCTCCGACAAGGACTTCGCCCTCGACCGGGGCATGATCCCGCTGGGGTCGTGCACGATGAAGCTCAACTCGACCACGGAGATGGAGCCCGTGACGTGGCCCGAGTTCAGCGCGTTGCACCCCTTTGCCCCCCTGGACCAGACCGAGGGCTCCCGCGAGCTGGTTCGCCAGCTGAGCGAGTGGCTGGAAGAGATCACCGGCTATGACAAGGTGTCGATGCAGCCCAACGCCGGCTCGCAGGGCGAGTTCGCTGGGCTGCTGGCGATCCGCAAGTACCATCTCGCCAACGGCGACGACCAGCGCACCATCTGCCTGATCCCCTCCAGCGCGCACGGCACGAACGCCGCCAGCGCGGTGATGGCCGGGCTGAAGGTGGTCGTGGTCAAGAGCACCTCCGAGGGCGAGGTCGACCTGGAGGACCTGCGGGCCAAGGTCGACAAGCACCGCGCCGAGGTGGCCGCGCTCATGGTCACCTACCCCTCCACGCACGGCGTCTACGAGGACACCATCACCGAGCTGTGCGAGATGGTGCACGAGGCGGGCGGCCAGGTCTACCTGGACGGCGCGAACCTCAACGCGATGATGGGCATCGCCAAGCCGGGGGAGTTCGGGGCCGACGTGTCCCACCTCAACCTGCACAAGACGTTCACCATCCCGCACGGCGGCGGCGGTCCCGGCGTGGGCCCCATCGGCGTACGTTCGCACCTGGCGCCCTACCTGCCCAACCACCCGCTGATCACCGACGCCGGCCCGGACACCGGGGTGGGGGCGATCTCGGCGGCCCCCTACGGCTCGGCGAGCATCCTGCCGATCTCCTGGGCCTACATCCGCCTGGTCGGCGGCGCCGGGTTGACCCGGTCCTCCCAGGTCGCGGTGCTCAACGCCAACTACATCGCCAGGCGGCTGCACGAGCACTACCCGGTGCTCTACACCGGCGCCGACGACCTGGTCGCCCACGAGTGCATCCTGGACCTGCGCGGGCTGACCAAGGAGACGGGCGTCACCGTCGACGACGTGGCCAAGCGGCTGATCGACTACGGCTTCCATGCGCCGACGATGTCCTTCCCGGTCGCCGGGACGCTCATGGTCGAGCCGACCGAGTCCGAGGACAAGGCCGAGCTGGACCGGTTCATCGAGGCAATGGTCGCGATCCGCGCCGAGATGGACGAGGCCGCCGAGGACGGTGTGGAGGGCAGTGTCCTGCGCGGCGCCCCGCACACCGCGGTCAGCCTGGCCGGGGACTGGGGCCACCGTTATGACCGGATGACCGCCGCCTACCCGCAGGGCGTGGACCCGACCCGCAAGTACTGGCCGCCGGTGCGCCGCATCGACGGGGTCTACGGCGACCGCAACCTGGTGACCACCTGTCCTCCGCCGCAGACCGGCCAGGGCTGAGACCCACCGCAGCTGAGACCCACCGCAGCTGACCCACCACGGCCGGGGCACGACATACCGTGCCCCGGCCGCTGGCCGTGCGCGGGCAGCCGGAGACGACATGCGTGCTCCGGCTGTGGTGATCCCCGCCACAGTATGTGAGGATTCCGGCATGGGCCAAGAGGTGAGTCACAGCGAGTTCACTCGGGAGCAGCGACAGAGCTTCCGTGCCAAGGTGCTGGCCGACCTGGACGCCTTCGAGCAGATGCTGGAGGGCAGCCGCTTCGACTTCACCCGCCCGCAGATGGGGCTGGAGATCGAGCTCAACCTCGTGCATGAGTCGGACCTTTCGCCGGCCCTGTGCAACCGGGAGGTGCTGGACGAGCTCGACGAGGGCGACTTCCAGTCCGAGGTCGGTCGCTACAACATCGAGATGAATGTCCCGCCGCGGCCGATGGCGGGCGACCAGGCGGTGCGCCTGGAGCGGTGGCTGTCGCAGTCGATCCGGCGGGCGGGAGACGCGGCCCGGCCCCACCAGGCCCGGGTCGCCGCCATCGGGATCGTGCCCACCCTGACCCCTGAGGTCTTCGACCGGCCGTGGCTCAGCGACGGGGTGCGCTACCAGGCCCTGAACGACTCCCTCATCCGCGAGCGCGGGGAGGGCTTGGAGCTGGACATCATCGGCCCGAGCGGAGAGTCGATCTGCAGCTACCACGACACCATCGGTCCCTTGTCAGGATGCACCAGCGTGCAGCTGCACCAGCAGGTCACCCCCCAAGACTTCCCGGTCTACTGGAACGCCGCCTGCGTCATCTCCGGTCTGCAGGTGGCGATCGGGGCCAACTCGCCCTACCTGTTCGGCAAGCAGCTGTGGGCCGAGACCCGCATCCCGCTGTTCACCCAGATGACCGACACCCGTTCGGTGGAGCTGAAGTACCAAGGGGTGCGGCCCCGCGCCTACTTCGGGCGCAACTGGATCACCTCGATCTTCGACCTGTTCGAGGAGAACGTCCAATCCTTCCCGGCCCTGCTGCCGGAGAGCTCCCAGGAGGACGCCCAGGCCATCCTGGCCTCGGGCGGGGTGCCGTCGCTGACCGACCTCAAGCTGCACAACGGCACAGTCTGGCGGTGGAACCGGCCGATCTACGACACCAGCCAAGGGGTGCCCCACCTGCGAGTGGAGAACCGCGTGCTGCCCGCCGGCCCGTCCGTGGTCGACATGGTGGCCAACGCCTGCTTCTACTACGGGCTCCTGGAGGCCGCGACCTCCAGCGGGCGGCCGATCTGGACCAAGATGAGCTTCCAGGACGCGGACCACAACTTTCGCGAGGCGGCCACCCACGGCATCGCCGCGATCCAGCGCTGGCCGGGCCTGGGCAAGATCCGGGCTACCGATCTCATCGAGGAGCACCTGCTCTCGGTCGCCGACGACGGCCTGTCTGCGCTCGGCCTGCGCCGTGAGGTCCGCAGCCACTTCCTGTCCATCATCGAGGGCCGCTGCCGCACCCGGACCAACGGCGCCAGCTGGCAGGTCGCGGTGGTGCGGGCCCACGAGGCGGCCGGCTACTCCCGGGAGGAGGCGCTGCAGGAGATGTTCAGGCTCTACTTGGACCACAGCGAGGACAACCTGCCGGTCCACACCTGGGGGGTCCCGGAGGTCGCGCCTAAGGCAGACTAGGGCCCATGGCTGACGACGCACCGCGCTCGGTGTCGCTGACCCGCACCGGACCTCTGACCTTCCAGGCGACCAACGACCGGGGAGGCACGGTGACCATGTCGTCCGGCGGCACCGCGGACTTCACCCCGGTCGAGCTGCTGCTCGCGGCGATGGCCGGCTGCTCAGCGGTCGACATCGACCTGCTCACCACGCGGCTGGCCGAGCCGGACAGTTTCACCCTGTCCGCGGCGGGGGAGAAGCTGCGCGACGAGGACGGCAACCACATGGGGCCGATCACCATCACCGTCTCGGTGACCTTCCCCGAGGGTGAGGCCGGGGCCGCGGCCCGGGAGCGGCTGCCGGACGCCGTGGCCAAGTCTCGCGACCGGCTCTGCACGGTCTCCCGCACTGTCCAGCTCCCGACGCCGGTCACCTACCGGATCGACTAGGCGCCGCCGAGCCATCGACGCGCACCACACCATCGACGCACTAGGACGCTCGTGACGCCACCTGTCCAGCCGACGCTGCACCGGTCTCTAGGCCTCGGGGACGCCGTCACCATCGGCCTCGGTGCCATGGTGGGAGCCGGGGTGTTCGCGGTGTGGGGTCCCGCAACCGCTGCCGCCGGCGGCGCCGTGCTCCTGGCCCTGGCCCTCGCCGCCGCGGTAGCCGTGTGCAATGCGCTGTCCTCCGCGGCGTTGGCGGCCCGCTACCCCTCGGCGGGCGGCACCTACGTCTACGGCCGGGAGCGGCTGGGGGAGGTATGGGGCTACCTGGCCGGCTGGTGCTTCATCGTCGGCAAGACCGCCTCCTGCGCGGCGATGGCGATGACGGTCGGGGCCTACCTGGTGCCCGGCGCCGAACGGGTCGCCGCGGTGGTGTCCGTGGTGCTGGTGACCGCCCTCAACCTGGCCGGCGTGCACCGCTCGGTGGCCGCCTCCCGCGTCATCGTGTCGGTTGTGGCCTGTGCCCTGCTCGGTGTCGCGGTCGCCGCCGTGTGGCCCCGCCCGTCCGGGTCGCTGCTGGACTCTTCGCAGCTGGTGGCTGCCCCGGAGAGCGGCTGGGGGGTGCTGCAGGCGGCTGGCCTGCTCTTCTTCGCCTTTGCCGGTTATGCCCGTGTCGCCACGCTGGGGGAGGAGGTGCGCGACCCAGCCCGGGTCATCCCGCGGGCTGTGGTCATCGCCCTCGGGGCGGTCCTGGTCCTCTACGCGGTCGTGGGGGTGGTGGTTCTTGGCGTCCTCGGCCCGGCCGGGACGGCCGCCGCGACCGCGCCGGTGGCCGACGCCGCCGCCGTGGTCTGGGGATCGGGGTGGGCCTGGGTGGTTCGCGTAGCGGCCGGGCTGGCGGCGCTGGGCGCTCTGCTCAACCTGGTGCTCGGGGTCTCCCGCACCACCTTGGCGATGGCCCGGGACGGACATCTGCCGCAGGTGCTGGCCACGACAGCCGGTCCGCAGGCGGTGCCGCGGGTGGCCGAGCTTGGGGTGGGTCTGGTGGTGCTGGTCCTGGTGCTGGTCGCCGACCTGCGCGGCGTGATCGGTTTCTCCAGCTTCGGGGTGCTGCTCTACTACGCCGTGGCCAACGCCGCAGCGTTTACCCTGCGTCGGGAGTGGCCCGCCGGCTCCTGGGTGCCAGTGCTGGGCCTGGCCGGGTGCCTGGTGCTGGTGGTCGCGCTCCCGATGGCATCGGTGCTTGTGGGGCTGGCCGTGGTGGCGGCCGGGGGGTTGCCTACCTGGTCGCGCCGTTTGGGCGTCGAGGACTCGGTGAGGGAGGATCTGCGCCATGACCGACTATCGCTGGGCGCCCGTCTCGCATGCCGACCTGGAGCCGTGGGCAACGCTTGTCAACCACCTCGCCAAGGTCGACGGCACCGGGGAGTTCAGCTCGGTCGAGAACCTCGCGGAGGAGCTGGACAGCAGCCACCGCGACCCTCAGCGAGACACCTGGGCCGTCTGGGACGGGGACCGCATGGTCGCCGACGCGGCGGTGTCCGTCCCACCGACCCCCGACTACGAGGGGCGGGCCCGCTGCTCCGTGTCCGGTGGGGTGCATCCCGACCACCGGGGCCGCGGCCTGGGCAGCCGACTGCTGGCTCTGTGCGAGGCGCGCGGCCGCGAGCTGCTCGCGGAGCGGCACCCGGGACGGGAGGCCTACTTCAGCGCCGACGGCCAGCTCGCCGGTTCCTCAGCCCGCGAGCTGCTCACCGACCACGGGTATGCGGTGGTGCGGCACTTCAACCACCTGCGCCGGGACCTGGACGACGTCGCGGACCTGCCCCCGGGGCCGGCCTACGACGACATCGAGCTGCTCAGCCCCGGCCCCGGGCATGAGGGGGCCACGCGGGTGGCGCATGAGCAGGCGTTCACGGACCACTGGGGATCTGGACCGGTCGCGCCCGGCCCGTGGCACGAGCGCTGGGTCTCCCGGTCCGCCAGGGCAGAGCTGTCCACCATCGCCGTCGCCCGCGGCGGGGAGCACGACGGTCAGGTCGTCGCCTACGTCCTGGTCGGCCAGTGGGTCGACCGCGAGGCCTACGTCAACCTGGTCGGCACGGTCGCCGCGTTCCGCGGTCGTGGCCTGGCGGCGGCCTGTCTGCGCCGCACCATCGGGCTGAGCGCCGCAAGCGGGGACTACGACGTCATCGACCTCGACGTCGACTCCACCAGCCCGACGGGGGCCACTCGGCTCTACGAGCGACTCGGCTTCCACCAGCTGCGGCAGACGGCGGCGATGCGGCGCCCCGTGAAGGCGTCCGCGTGACGGGTCAGCCGCTGGGGGAGACCCGAATCGGTGACTCTGGCCCCTGGGTCGTCTTCTGCCACGGCCTGTTCGGCCGGGGCAAGAACTTCACCAGCGCGGCCAAGGCCCTGCAGCCGGACTTCCGCAGCCTGCTGCTCGACATGCCCGATCACGGCACCTCGCCGTGGACCGATGAGTTCGACTACGGGCACGCTGCGGAGCTGGTCGCCCACCACCTGCGCGAGGGCGTGGCCGCGGACGGGCCGGTGCACGTGGTCGGCCACTCCATGGGCGGCAAGATCGCGATGACCCTGGCGCTGATCGCCCCCGATCTGGTCGACCGGCTCGTCGTGGTCGACATCTCGCCGACGGGCAGCTCCGGGGCCTCCGAGTTCGCCCACTACCTGGACTCCCTGGCCCGGATCGAGCTCGCCGCCCTGCGCAGCCACGGCGACGCCGACCGTGCCCTGGCCCAGGACGTCCCGCAGCCCTACCTGCGCGGCTTCCTGCTGCAGAACCTGCGCCGCGACCGGGAGACCAAGACCTTCGACTGGCAGCCCAACCTGCACCTGCTGCGGCGCGACCTGGACACGATCACCGGCGACATCCCGCACGGGGGCCGCACCTTCGAGGGGCCGGTGCTGTGGATGGCCGGTGGCCGTTCGGACTACGTCACCGACGAGCAGGGTCCCGTGATGCGTCAGCTCTTCCCCAAGGCGGTGCAGGTGACGATCAAGGACGCCGGGCACTGGGTGCACTCCCAGGAGCCGGACGCCTTCGTCGCCACCCTGCGCTACTTCCTGCAGCGCCAAGGCTGACCTGGGGGCGAGGCCGCCGCATACCGTGGCGGGCGCAACCGCCCAAGGCCGGTCCGGACGACGGGGCGCCCCGCTGGCTAGAGTGTCGGAGCATGGCGCGCTTCGTGGACATCCACCCGGTCGACCCCCAGCCCCGGCTCATCCAGCAGGTGGCCAACATCCTGCGCGAGGGTGGGCTGGCTGCCTTCCCGACCGACGCCTGCTACACGCTGGGTGCCCGGCTGGGTGACCCGGCCGCCAAGCAGCGGATCGTGGACATCCGTCGCCTCGACGACCGGCACCACTTCACGCTGATGTGTGCGGACTTCTCGCAGATGGGGCAGTTCGTGCAGGTAGACAACACCGTCTTCCGCGCGGTGAAGGCCACCACGCCGGGCAGCTACACCTTCATCCTGCCGGCCACCAAGGAGGTGCCCCGTCGCCTGTTGCACCCGAGGAAGAAGACCGTCGGGGTGCGCATCCCGGACAGCCCGATCGCGCACGCCCTGCTCGCCGAGATGGGGGAGCCGCTGCTGACCAGCACCTTGCTCCTGCCGGGGGAGGATGAGCCCCTGGGTTACGGCTGGGAGGTCAAGGAGCGCCTCGACCACGTCGTCGACGTGGTCATCGACGGTGACCAGACGGGGTGCGAACCGACCACGGTAGTGGACTTCTCGGCGGGGCAGGTCGAGGTGGTCCGTGAGGGCTCGGGGGATCCAGCGCCCTTCCAGTGACGTGGTGGAGGTCGCGCGGGACTGCTCGCCCGCGGCGCGTCAGTTGCGCTGCCAGTCCAGGGTGACGGCGTCCGTCAGCTGGGTTCCCGCCTGCTCGGCCATGATCTGCTCGATGTAGCTGCGCCGCTCCTCGTTGGGGGCACGGACCTCAAAGCGCAGACCCGGCCCACTGTCCGCACCGCCCTCGACGACGCGGATCCGCACCTGCCCACCCTCGCGGAAGGGGATGGTGTAGCCGTCCTGCTCACGCAGCGACCCCCGGTGCAGCTGGGCCTCGTCCATGATGACCTCCAGCCGCTGGGCTGGAGCGTCCACCTCCAGGAAGGCCACGCTGCGGGCGCGTGCTGCCTGGGGGACCGCATCGAAGGTGTTCGGCATCTTCGCTCCAACTTCCATGTCCGGGGGAGAACGCCCCCATCATGTCAGAGTCACGCGGGTCCTGACCGGGTGGTGGGCCTGCTATCGCCGGATGATAGACAGGCTCCATGGCCACAACGACCTTCAAGGAGACCCCCGTCCACACGGTCGGCGAACTGCCCGAGGTGGGCACCGAGGCACCAGACTTCCTCCTCGTCGGCACCGACCTGGCCGAGGTGAGCAGCGCCGACCTGCGCGGCCGCCGCGTGGTCCTCAACATCTTCCCCAGCGTCGACACCGGCGTGTGCGCCGCTTCGGTGCACCGCTTCAACGAGATCGCCGCCGGTCTGGACAACACCACGGTGGTCTGCGCCTCGCACGACCTGCCGTTCGCGCTGAAGCGGTTCTGTGGCGCGGAAGGCATCGAGGACGTCGTCTCGGCGTCCGGCTTCCGCAGCAGCTTCGGGGACGACTACGGCGTGCGGATGCTGGACGGCCCGTTGGAAGGGCTGCTGGCTCGGGCCGTGGTCGTGGTCGACACCGACGGCAGCGTGCTGCACACCCAGTTGGTGCCGGCGATTGGCGAGGAGCCGGACTACGACGCGGCCGTCGAGATCCTGGGCGGCGCCGTGTCCGCTGAGGGCTCGGCCTCCTCCAGTTGAGCCCTGACCCGCCGCCGAGCCGCCCTTCACCGGCGGCGCAGCAGCACTGCCACCTCGTGATGGTCGGTCTGCGGGAACATGTCGAACAGCCTGGCCCGCTCGACCTGCCAAGACGGCATCCTGGACAGGTCGCCGGCCAGGCTGCGCGCATTGCAGCTGGAGTAGACCAGGTGCTGCACGTGGCTCTGCTCCAGCCGCCCCGCGAGCCGGGGACCCAGCCCGCGGCGCGGCGGGTTGACCACGACCATGTCCGGAGCGCCCGCCTCACCGAGCATCGTCGTGGCATCACCCTCGTGGAAGTGGGTATCCGTCAGCCCTTGCTCCTCCGCCGATCGGCGGGCGCTGGCCACCGCGTCCTGCGACACCTCGACGCCGAGCACCTCACGCCCCGGCGCGGCGCAGTGCAGGGCGAAGCCGCCGACACCACAGTAGAGGTCCCACAGCACCCGGGGGCCCTGGCCGCCGTCCACGCCGTCGACCCAGCGCGCAGCCTGGGCGTAGAGCGCCGCAGCCACCGCAGTGTTCGTCTGGAAGAAGCTCCGGGTGCCCAGATGCAAGACCAGGTCGTTGACCCGCATGGGTAGGGTGTCCTGCTCGCTCAGGACCAGCTCCTCGGAGCCCTCGAGCACCGCCTTGTGCTCGGGCTGCAGGTTGACCGAGAGCACGCGCAGGCCAGGCAGCGCCTGCCGCAGCGGGCCGGCCAGCTCCCGCACTCGGGACAGCTGGCCGGGGGAGCGCAGCACCAGGCGGACCATGAGCTGCGCGTCGGGTGAGACTGTCACCAGCAGGTGCTTCAGCTCCCCCTGGCGGGTCGGCACGTCGTAGGGCGTGAGCCCCGAGCTGGCCACCAGGTCGGCCAGGACCAGGACAGCGCGGTGCAGCTCGGCCTCGTAGAGGCCGCAGTGACGCAGCTCGACCCCCTCACCTCCCGGGTCGAGGATGCCCAGGGTCGGTGCCCCCTTCCGGCCGCCGACCACCAGCTTGGCCTTGTTGCGGAAGCCCGCCTCCCGGCTGGGCTGCGGGTCGAGCCAGCGGTCATGCGGGACGTGCTCAGCCAGGTAGGCGGCGGCCGTGCGCTGGGTGCTGGCGAGCTGGGCGGCATACGGCACCCCCATGAGGGTGCAGGACCCACAGGCACCGGCGTCGAAGTAGTCGCACTGCACCGGACCAGCGTAGGTGGACGAACCAACCCGCCGGACAGCCTAGGTGGGGGAACTGGCCCGTGCGGTCAAGGGCGACCGGCTGTGCGAAGGCTGTCCAGCGACCAGCGGCCGGCCCCGGTGAAGACCAGCGGCAGAGCGAGCGCGACGTAGAGCAGGGCGTTCTCGCCGGTGAGCTCACCCTGGGGACCAAGGACCGTGTAATCGAGCCGTACCGCGAACATCAACGCCCAGATGGCGGACATCATCGCCGCCAGGAGGAAGGCTGCCGGGCGGGTGAACAGGCCGATCGCGAGGAGCAGCGGCAGGCCCACCTGGCCCAGCATCACCACCCAGGCGATCACCTCTGGCGCCTGCGCACCGACGAAGGAGCCGGCCACGGCCTGCGTGAAGGCGGGCATGTCGAAAGCCTTGTGCAGTCCGTGCGGGACAAGGGCGAGGGAGCCGCCCCTGACCAGGAGGAGGCCGAGGTCGACTCCTCGGCCGTGGGCCTCGACCGGCCCGATCAGCGCGTAGGCGTCGTCGTCCCAGGTTGCGGGGTCGTCGACCTCGCGGTGGTAGCGGGCGTCCACGTCCTCGCCGTCGCCACGGCCTTCCTCGTGGCCGCCTGCTCCGCCGTAGGGCTGGGCGGGGCGGTCGGCGCTCATGCCCCGCCGGGAACGCGCGCGTCGTCGCCCTGTGCGCGCAGCGCAGCCCGCAGCACGTCGGCATCCTCCGCCAGCTGCTCCGGGGTCCGGCTGGAACGCCGGGACAGCTCAAAGTCGCTGGCCGCGTGGGCCGGGAAGACGTGCAGGTGGGCGTGGGGCACCTCAAAACCCTGGATGATCATCCCGATGCGGGCCGGGGCGAAGACATCCTCCTGAGCCCTGCCGACGCGGGCGGCGACGTCCATCAGGTGCGTGAGCGTCTCGCCAGGCAGGTCCAGCCAGTGGTCGATCTCCGCCCGCGGCACCACCAGGGCATGGCCGGCCGTGAGGGGCTCGATGTCGAGGAAGACGGCGCAGACCTCGTCCGTCCACAGCAACTGGCCAGGAATGTCGCCGCTGATGATCTTGCTGAAGATGCTCGCCATGTCGGTCAGCGTAGTGGTCCGGTCATGGCGTCGGCCGGTGCTGCGCTCAGCTGGGCGAGGCAACGGGCGGGGCGTCGTCCTGGTCGCCCGCGTCGTCCTGGTGCCCGGCCTCCGGAGGCGTCCAGTCGGGATCGTCCTCCACCCAGCCGTCCCGGGCCGGCCGGCCCTGCGCTGTATCCCACGGCGAGCCCGGGGGGCTCACTCGCTCCACCTCGAGCCGCACGTTGGCCATCGCCCCGCCGACGGCGGCGACGGCGGCCAGCAGGGGCGCAGCCACGACGGCCAGGGCGCCACCGGCCATACCCCAGGTCAAGGGCAGGCTCAGCAGCTCCTTGCCGTCCTGGTCCTTGATCACCACCCGCCGGGTGTCGGCCTGCTTGGCCAGCTCCTTGACCCGCTCGGTCAGCTCGGCGCCGGTGGTCTCGATCCGCTCGGTGAAGGTGCGTCCTGGCTGCTCGTTCATGGTGTCCGGTCCTCTTAGTCGTGGTCCTCGCCCTGCCGGTGGGTGCCGACGTGGACCACGCTACCGACAGCGGCGGCGGCTGTGGGGTATCCCCCAGTCTCGAACCGGCAGCGCCGACCGCGACGGCAACCAGAGGGTGGCCCCGCGCCGGCCCCTGGAAGGCCCTCGTGCTCCTCCGCGACGCGTGGAGCCAGCAGCACCGGCTTCCCGGTCCTGGGTAGGGTCTGGCCCATGATCAGGCAACGGGTCGGGGCCGCGCTGCGACTGTCCGGGATGCTGCTGTGCACGGTCCTGCTGGCGTCCGGCTGCGGGATGCTGGGCACCGGCATGCCGGGCGGCGGGACTGGCCGCGACGCGGAGGCCCACTTCGAGGACCCCCAGACCCAGGAGTTGGCCCAGGCCATCGCCGCCGGGTCACCGTCCAGGATCCAGCAGGCGGTCGAGGACGGGGCCTCGGTCGACGCGGCCGGCAAGGACGGGGTGACCCTGCTGGAGTGGGCGGTCTACGAGCGGCAGCCCAGCTCGCTGCAGACGCTGCTCGAGCTCGGCGCCGATGTCACCCGACCCGGCATCGGCGGGGGCACGGTCGTGCACCTGGCCGCGATCGCGGACCACCCCCGATGCCTTCAGGTCCTGCTCGACGCCGGGGTCGACCCGGACCTGCGGCATCCCGTCACCGAGCGCACGCCTCTTATCGAGGCGACCGGCCTACGCACCCACGAGCAGTTCCAGATGCTGCTCGAGGCCGGTGCGGAGGTGACCCTGGCCGACCGCACGGGCACGACAGCGCTGCACCGAGCTGCGATGCTCAACGCGGGCTCGCAGGTGCTCACCCTGCTCGAGGCCGGTGCCGACCCGGAGGCCCAGTCCGACGACGGCGCGACCTTCCAGACCTTCTTCTGGCAGTCAGACGCCGACCTCATGAACGACCGGGCTCTGCGCGAGCGGCGGCAGGTGGCCGAGTGGCTTCAGGCCCACGATGTCCCGCTGCACGAGGATGCGCGCGTGGCCAGGAGTGGCCGGTGAGCGGACCTGCCCGTCCTAGAGAATGCCGACCACCTGGACCAGGACGATCTTGACGATGATCCCCAGCGCGAAGAGGGCGGCGTAACCGGAGTCGATCCGCTCGTCGGTGCAGCGGCCGTTGGCGTAGGCCAGGATCGCCGGCTGCCCGACGAACCCGGCCAGCGCCCCGGCCGTGCGAGGCGGGCTGATGCCCACACCCCGGCCCACCAGCACCATGAGCCCTGCTCCCACGCCGACGACCAGCGCGGCCAGCACGGCGGTGCGCAGCCCAAGCAACGTGAACGCCTCCGCCGCGAAGGCCTGACCGGCCGACAGACCGGTTGCGCCGAGAAAGATGAGCAGCCCTAACTGCCGGATCGTGAGGTTGGCCGGCAGCGGTAAGCCCCAGACCAGGGGACCGGTGCGCTCCAGCCGGCCGAGCACCATACCGATGACGAGCGGGCCGGCCGCGGAGCCGAGGGCGAGGGTCACCCCGCCGGGCAGGGGGAGGCTGACCAGCCCCACCCCCAGGCCGAGCGCCAGGCCGACACCGAGGGAGAAGGCGTCGATCTCGCTCACGCTGCGCTCGGAGTCGCCCAGGAGCCTGCCCACGTCCCGCAGCCGGCCCCGAGGCACGACAACCCGGACCCGGTCCCCGAGCTCAAGGGTCAGGTCGTCGTGTGCCAGGAGGTCGAGGTCGCCGCGGCGGACACGGGTCACCATGCCTTCGACGCGGGTGGGCAGGTCGAGCTCGCCGATGGTCCGCCCGGCCACGTCCTTGCTCGAGACGAGGAACCGGCGGTAGTCGACCTCCCTACGGTCGTGCGCCAAATGTTCGTCGACCCGGTGGCCCAGGTGGGCTGCCGCCGCGCGGACGGCCTTCTCCGGCCCGACGACGACCACCTGGTCCCCGGTTCGCATCTGCTCGTGGTCACCCACGACCCGCGTCTGCCCCTCGCGACGCAGGTAGGAGAAGCGGACCGAGCCGTCGGCGGCGCCGGGCACCTCCCGCAGCGGCCCGGGACGGGTCACCTCGACGCTGATGTCCACCAGCCCCTCGCCAGCGGCCGAGGCGCTGTCGCGAGGGGCAGGCCAGGACCGGTTGACGATCGCGGCAATGACAAGGATGGTTACGATCACGCCCACGGGGTAGGAGATGGAGTAGCCGACGGCCGGTTCCTGGTTGCCAGCCTGGGCCGCGGCGGCCGCCAGAGCCGGGGTCGAGGTCAGGGCACCGGCGAAGGACCCGGCGGCCAGAGCCGGCGACAGCCCCAGCAGGCGCCCGCCCAGGGCGGCCACGCCCATGATCACCACGAGCACAGCCACAGCGCCGGCCATGAGCGGCAGCTGCCGCCGCAGGTCCCGGAAGAAGCCCGCCCCGGCGGCGACGCCGACGGTGTAGACGAACAGGGCCAGCCCGAGGGTCTGGACAAGCCCCAGCCCCTCGCCGAGCCGCGGGTCCACGGCACCGACCGCCAGGCCCACGAAGAGGGCGCCGGCGGGGCCGAACCGGATCGGCCCGAACGGGATCGTCCCGACGACCGTGCCGATCGCCAGCACGATCATGATCGTCAGCATCTGGTTGTCGGCCAGGACGTCGAGCATGGAGGCCATGCTCGCACCTCGCTGCGAAGGACCGGGTGCTCGGCAGGCATCTCCCCGAGCAAGGGCCGCGCGCCGCCCCTAGCCTGGGCCCATGTCCAGCTCCCGGCCCGCTGCTGCCACCACCCCGCTCGTGCAGAGCCTGGCCGAGGCCGGTGGCGCTCTGCTCGCCGCCGCGTTCGGCGCGACCGCCCGCATCCGCGGCACCCGGGCACTGCACCCGGTGGGGGTATGCGGCAACGGCCGACTCAGCGTGACCCCCGGGCCGCCGAGCGGCGTCGTCGTGCTGGACGACCCCGGTCCGCACGAGTGCGTGCTGCGCTGGTCCCGCGCGACGGGTCGACAGCGCGGCCTGGACGTGGAAGGGCTGGCCCTGCGCGTCGACGGGCCCGGGCGAGGTGACGTGCTCTTCGCCTCCACTGGCACCGGTGTGCTGGGGCGTCACCTGCTCTGGGTCCGCACACCGCGTCGACACGGACCCGTGACCACCCTGCTGCCACTGCAGAGCGCCTGCGGACCCCTGCTGCTGGCCCTCGACCCGAAGGCGGCCGGGGATGAGCATCTGCCCACGGCATACCGGTTGCTGGTCAGCGCCCCCGGGCACCCTTGGCACGAACGGGGCCGGCTCGACGTCACCTGGACCGACCAGGACTGCCCGCGGCGGCACGACCCGGTCGGCCACCCGCCGGTGGGCTTGTGGACCCACCCTTTCTGGGCGGCGCTGCGCACCCCCTCCTACGTCTCATCCCAGCTGGTCGAGGCCCGCGAGGTGACAGCCGAGCCCGTCACCGGAGAGAGGTAGCACCAGCTGCGGGACGCGGTTGACCGGGCATGCTGCCGGGACCCGACCTAGGTTGGAGATCCGTCCAGTCGACATCCCACGAACAGGAGGCGGGTCGTGCGCGCCATGGTCTACCGCGGTCCCTACAAGATCCGGGTCGAGGAGAAGCCCAAACCCCGGATCGAGCATCCCAACGAC
Source organism: Ornithinimicrobium pratense (assembly GCF_008843165.1). NCBI lineage: Bacteria > Bacillati > Actinomycetota > Actinomycetes > Micrococcales > Ornithinimicrobiaceae > Ornithinimicrobium > Ornithinimicrobium pratense. The sequence continues at coordinate 1,694,698 of NZ_CP044427.1, forward strand.
GCCATCATCCGGGTGGCCCTGGGCGCGGTCTGCGGCTCCGACCTGCACCTCTACCACGGGATGATGCCCGACACGCGGGTCGGCACGACGTTCGGTCACGAGTTCATCGGTGTCGTGGACGAGGTGGGTCCCTCGGTGCGCAACCTCCAGCCCGGGGACCGGGTGATGGTCCCGTTCAACGTCTTCTGCGGCACCTGCTACTTCTGCGCCCGCGGCCTGTACTCCAACTGCCACAACGTCAACCCCAACGCCACCGCAGTGGGCGGGATCTACGGCTATTCGCACACGTGCGGGGGGTATGACGGGGGACAGGCGGAGTATGTCCGGGTGCCGTTCGCCGATGTGGGTCCCATGGTCATTCCCGAGTGGCTGCACGACGAGGACGCGATGATGCTCACTGACGCCCTGCCCACCGGCTACTTCGGTGCGCAGCTGGGGGACATCACCGAGGGGGACGCGGTCGTCGTGCTCGGGGCCGGGCCGGTCGGGCTCTTCGCCGCCCGCTCCGCCTGGCTGATGGGCGCCTCGCGGGTCATCGTCGTGGACCACCTCGACTACCGGCTGGAGATGGCCCGCACCTTCGCGCACGCCGAGACGGTCAACTTCGCCGAGCACGACGATGTCGTGGTCCACCTGAAGCGGACCACCGACCACCTGGGCGCCGACGTGGTCATCGACGCCGTCGGGGCCGAGGCTGACGGCAACTTCCTCCAGCACGTCACCGCCACCAAACTCAAGCTGCAAGGCGGCTCACCCGTGGCGCTGAACTGGGCGATCGACGCGGTCCGCAAGGGCGGCACGGTCGCCGTCGTGGGGGCCTACGGGCCGATGTTCAGCGCGGTCAAGTTCGGTGACGCGCTCAACAAGGGGCTGACCCTGCGAATGAACCAATGTCCGGTCAGGCGCCAGTGGCCGCGGCTGCTCGAGCACATCCAGGCGGGCCACTTCCAACCGCGCGACATCGTCACCCACCGCATACCCCTGGAGGACATCGGGGAGGCCTATCACCTGTTCTCGGCCAAGCTCGACAACATCGTCAAGCCGCTCATCGTCATGGACCCCGCATGAGGAAGGACTCGCACGTGCCCTACACCGCAGACGCCCCGCAACGCCCTTCGGCCGAAGAGCTGCGCGCCAGGATCCCCGGGTGGGGGGCCGACCTCGACCCCGCCGACCGGCCCTCGGTGCCCCGGGAGCAGTTCCTCCCCACCGGCGCCCACTGGACGATGCCCGAGGACCAGCCCGGCCAGCCGGGCCAGGCCGAACGCGAACGCTCCATCGAGCACGGCCGGCTCCCCCCGGTCTATGGCACCTCGGTCCCGCTGCGCGGGCTCTCCGGAGCGATCCGCCACCACGCCTACCGCCGCTACAGCGAGGCCCGGGCAGCGCACTGGCTGCTGCTGCTGGGCGCGGACCGGGTGGATGCCGTGGAGAGCCATCTGGCCTCGCTGCTGAGCACCCGCCCGGACAACCCCGTCACAAAGACCGGGGTGCAGAGCGAGCTGGGTCAAGGGCCGCTGCGCTCGCGGTTCGGCCAGCACCGCGCTGACGCAGGCCACCACGTGATCGACCCGGTCCTGATCGCCGGGCCGTGGGTCCTGGCCGGTGGTGCGGCCTACGGCGCCATCAAGTTCCTCCGCCGACGTGCCGCGGCTCGTCGATGAGCGGGGCACGCCCGACCCGGGGCCGCTTCGAGCGTACGGTGCGCGCCGTGCTGCGGCAGTCGGCCGACGACGAGCGACCGCTCACGGGGTATGTGGCCCTCGGCGCCGGGTACGCGCTGACGGCGGGGGTGGCCCTAGTGGCGAGCACCCGCAACGGCACCACCGGGCAGCCGGTCTCCGCCGGCGACCTGGCGCGCATCACCGTGGCCACCCATAGGCTGAGCCGCTTGATCACCAAGGAGACGGTCACCGCACCTCTGCGGGCGCGTTTCACTACGCCCGTGGGCCCTGGAATGGCCTCCGAGGTCAACGAGGAGGTCGCCACGGACCCGCACCACGACCCGCTCTCGCACGCGGTGGGGGAGTTGCTGACCTGCCCGTTCTGCATGGCGCAGTGGACCGCCACAGCGCTGGTCGGGGCCCACCTCGTAGCACCACGCCAGGCTCGTCTGGCCACCGCGGTCCTGACCGCCGTCGCCGGGGCCGACGCGCTGCACTTCCTCTACGCCTCGCTGGACCGGTTGCCGAAATCGGGCTGACCACCCTGCTCGGCTGCGGCGTCCCGGACGGCGTCCAAAAGTTCCGTTGCGCCCACGATGCGGAAGTGCCCCGAGGTCCGCAGGGGGACGTTGATGGCCCCCTCGAGCCGGCTGCCGCCGGGGATGTGCGGGTCGAAAGCGCCCCAGATCGACGTGATCCGCGCGTTGACCTCCAGCTGCTCCCCGAGCATGCGCAGCGTCTCGTCCCGGGGGGAGAAGGCCCGGATCGACCTCGCTAGGAAGTACCGGGCGTAGCGGGAGCCTGCGAACGGTGTGGCGATCGTGATCATCCGCGCGATCCGGCCCTCCGGGTCGGCGTGCAGCATCGCGTACTTACCGATCAGCCCGCCCTTGCTGTGCGCCACGATCAGCACCTCGCGCAGGTCCTGCTCCTGCAGGTATCCGGCGACGTGCTCGGCGCTGGCCGCGACGGGCGCGGTGTTCCAGCGCAACCGGGTGAGCACGTGCACGGGGTGGCCCAGGTCCCGCAGCAGGTCGGCGACCGGGCGCAGGAACTGCCAGCGCTCATAGATCCCCGGCAAGAGCAGGACAGGGGGAGCGCTGCCAGCCGGGTCCAGGTAGTCCGCGGGGTCGGAGCGGTCCAGCAGACCGCGGACCTGCCAGTGCACGACATACCGATAGTCGAGCAGCCAGGCCCAGGCGTTGCGGGCGAGCCGTCCAGGGGAGGTCACGGCGAGAGCGGACCGGCGGCGACCCGTGCCTGCGCCAGGATCTCCTCAGCGACGTCGTCCGGGCGGGAGTACATGGCCACGTGCGCGGCTCGGTCGAGGGTGACCAGCCGCGCGTCCGGGGCCAGCCGCTGCATCTGCTCGGCCCAGGACTGGGTCGCGATGGGGTCCCGCGTCCCACGCAGCAGGAGCAGGGGGGCCCGCAGTCGGGGGAGTGCCTCCTCGAGCCGGTAGCCGAGCATGATCGGCAGGGTCCTCAGGTACCACCGTGGGCCGGTGCGCACGTAGTCGCGCAGCACCGCGTAGTTGGCCAGCGGCGGCTCGCGCAGCGTGTCCAGCCCGAGGCGCGCGGCTTGCCGCCAGGCGGTGCGTGCCGAGGGGTCGACGACGCCGCCGATGCCGACCACGCAGGGGTAGAGCGCGGGCTCCTGCAGCGCTGCCTCCACCACGACCTGCACCCCCATCGAGTGGCCGACCAGCACCGGGCGGTCCAGCCCGGCCTGGCGGACGTAGGCGTTGAGCGTCGCGGCGTGGTCCTCGACCGACAACGGGGTGTCAGGCCGCGGTGCGCCGCCGAAACCGGGGAGCTCGACGACGTGCACACCACCGGTGTTGGCCAGCACGCGCGCCAACCGCGTGTAGTAGCGGGAGGAGACCCCGATGCCGTGCACCAGCACGAACTGTTGCCCCGTGTCGGAGTCGCCCTCGGGGCGTTTCACCAGCATGGTGCGGTCCTCGTGGCGGAACTCGTGGACCGTCCTCCAGTGCATAGGGGTCAGCCTACGGCCCGGTCGTGCCCGGGACCGACCGTACGACCGTCGGCCGACTCCGGTCCCGTCGATGGACCAGGAGGGAGAGGCCCAACAGGACGAGCCCGCCCACGGACAGTGCCGCACCGACCAGTGAGGGTGCGCGGAAGCCGTAGCCGGCCGCGATGACCAGCCCGCCGACGTAGGCGCCCAGGGCGTTGGCGATGTTGAGCGAGGAGTGGTTCATCGCCGCACCCAGGGTCTTGGCGGGGCCGGCGACCGTCATCAAGCGCAGCTGCAGAGCGATGACCCACGCGGAGCCAGAGACCGCGATGAGCGCGAGCGTTGCAAGCGCGGGCAGCATCCATCGCGAGGTCTGCCAGAACGTGAGCAGGGAGAGGCCGGACAGCAGCCCCATCAGCAGCAACGTGCGCAGCACCGACCAGTCACCGAGCCGACCGCCCAGCCATGTCCCGAAGACCGAGAACACGCCGTGGATCAGCAAGAACACCGGCACCCACGACCGGTCCAGCCCGGTCACCACCTCGACGGTGGGGGCGATGTAGGAGTACATGGCGAACATGCCGCCGAAGCCGACCGCTCCGATGAGCATCGTCAGCCAGAACTGCAGGCTGGCGAACGCCCGCAGCTCGGTGCGCCACGAGGCCGAACGCTCGGCCGGGAAGGCGGGCACCCACAGGCGCACGAGCACCGCCGTGAGCAGGCCGATGGCCGCGACCGCCCAGTAGGCGACCTGCCACCCGAGGACCTGGCCGGCCCAGGTGCCCAACGGCACGCCGGCCACCATGGCGATCGGCAGGCCGAGCATCACCGTGCCGACCGCCCGGCCGCGACGCCCCGGCGGGGCCAGCGCGACCGCCACCAGGGCGGCCAGGCCGAAGTAGGCACCGTGTGGCAGCCCGGCCAGGACGCGGGCCGCGAGCAGGGTGCTGTAGCCCGGTGCCAGCGCCGTGAGCGCGTTCCCGACGGCGAAGACGACCATGAGGGCCACCAGGACGCCGCGGCGGGGCAGCCGGGCCCCGCCGAGCGCGATCAAGGGTGCGCCGATCACCACACCCACCGCATACGCAGAGACCACGTGGCCCGCGGTCGGGATGTCCACCCCGACGTCCTCGGCAATCTGCGGTAGCAGCCCCATCGTGACGAACTCGGAGATGCCCACCCCGACACCGCCGAGCACCAGCGCGATCACGACCAGTGCCATATGACGGGTGCGGGGCGGCACCGACGGCGCGGAGCCGGGGCTGGTGGGCAGGGTCAACGAACAGGCCCTCTCTGGGGGCGTCACGACGATGGGGGGAGGCTGACAGCCTACGACCGGGGCCGCGCTTGCAATGACAGGCCCGCGGTGGTCCTCGCCTTCCCTCAACGGCGCGCACGGGGCAGGCCCGATCCTGTTGGATGTCGGTATGAGCACCGCACCCGACCCCCGGTCCGCTACACCCGTCCGCGTCATCCCCGACGACGAGCTGCAGCCGGGGGACCCCACGCCCGGAATGTCGCGACGGGTCGCCGGCCACGAGCAAGGGATGTGGACCGGCACGGTGGACACTGAGGCCGGCGCCGTCAGCGCTTGGCACCATCACGGGGAGCACGAGACGACGCTGTACGTGGTCTCCGGCCGGATGCGTCTGGAGTCCGGGCCGGAAGGCCGGGACGTCGTCGAGGCCGGCCCGGGTGACTTCATCCGCGTGCCCGCCGGCGCCGTCCACCGGGAGTCGAACCCGGCGGGGGAGACCGCACGTGCGGTGATCGTCCGCTGCGGCACAGGTGCTCCGACCATCAACGTGGACGGGCCCGCCGGGTCGAGCGCCGAAGGTCGGTGAGTGGCGCCCGTGACAGACTGTGAGCCCTTCGACCGTTCTTCCAGACCATCTGCACCGACGTCCTGACCAAGGAGTCCCATGGATCTCGCCGCCCCCATCATCGTCACCATCATCGTGGTGGTGGTGCTGCTCGTTCTGGCCCTGATCGCCGCGGTCTACGCCAAGGCCCGGTTCAAGATCGCCACCCCCGACGAGGCCCTCATCATTACCGGCCGCAAGAGCGGGACACCGGTGATCAACCCCGAGACGGGGGAGGAGAGCACCGACCTGTCCGGCCAGCGGGTGGTCATCGGTGGGGGCACCCTGGTCAAGCCCATCTTCGAGCAGGTGGCCCGGCTCTCGCTGGCCTCCCAGAGCTTCTCGGTGACCGCCGAGGACGCCACGACCAAGAGCGGTGTCGGGGTGACGCTGCGCAGCATCGCTGTGGTCAAGGTGGGCGGCACCGAGCGGATGGTGCGGGCCGCTGCCCAGCGCTTCGCGGGGCGCAGCCAGGAGCAGGTCATCGAGCAGCAGACCAGCGAGGTGCTCGTGGGTGTGCTCCGCACCATCGCAGGGACGCTGACCGTGGAGTCGATCCTCTATGAGCGCCAGGACTTCTCCAAGGAGGTCAAGGACATCGCCGTCCCGATGCTCGCCGAGCGCGGTCTGGTCCTGGAGAACTTCGAGATCCAGACGGTCGAGGACTCCGGGGACTACATCCGCAACCTGGGGCGTCCTCGGGCAGCTGCGGTGTCCCGGGACGCGGAGATCGCGGAGGCCCAGGCCCGTCAGTCGAGCACCGAGCGCTCCAACGAGGCTGCCGTGCAGATCGCGGAGTCGAACAAGGCGCTGGCCCTGCGCAACGCCCAGATCGCGCGTGAGACCGCTCAGGCCCAGGCCGTGGCCGAGGCCGCGAAGGAGCGGGCCGAGGCGGAGGCTCAGCAGGACGTCCTGGTGCAGCAGGAGCAGGTCGCCCAGAACCGCGCGGCACTGCGCGAGCAGGAGCTGCAGACCGAGGTCCGCAAGCCGGCGGAGGCCCGCAAGTACGAGGCGGCCCAGGAGGCCGACGCGCGCAAGTACGCCGCCGAGCAGGAGGCCGAGGCAGCCAAGACGACGGCCATCCGCAAGGCCGAGGCCGAGGCCCAGCGCACGATGGCGCAGGCCGACGCGGAGGCGGCGGCACTCCGGGCCCGGGCCGAGGCGGCCCTGGTCGAGCAGCAGCGTCGCGCGGAAGGTGCGCTGGCCCTGGCCCGCGCCGAGGCCGACGGTGTCCGGGCACGTGGTGAGGCGGACGCGGCCGCCGAGCAGGCCAAGGGTGAGGCTCGCGGTGCGGCCATCAAGGCCGAGGCCGACGCCTATCAGGCCTTCCCTGAGTCGGCGCGCCTGCAGATGGTGCTGGACGCGCTGCCGAAGATGGCGCAGCCCTACGCCGACGCCCTGAGCAGCATTGACGACATCACGGTCATCGACAAGGACGGCGCTTCCAGGCTCAGCGGCCAGGTCTCCACCGGCGTCCAGGAGCTGCGGGCCCTGCTCAAGGCGCAGACGGGGATCGACCTGCTCGATCTGGCGCGTGGGCGTGGGGCGCAGCAGGACACGGCGGGCGTGTCCACGCAGCAGACGTCGGCCGCCGACGACGGGGGAGAGTCCACCCCGTCGGTCGACGAGGTCGGCGCCGGGCACCCTAGCTAAGGCAGAGGATCCCGCCTGCCCACCCCAGCTGGCCACAGGGGCCAGTGGAGGCGTGGGCAGGCGGGTGGGGTGGCGAGTGTCCGCCGATGCTCAGAGGGTTCTGTCCAAGAGGAGCTGGTCGAGCTTGTCGTAGCCGTCCTGCCCACCGGACTCCATACCCGAGGCAAGCATGCCGTCGCGGGCCTCGAAGGAGTCGGCCAGGGAGAAGGAGTGCAGCCGGGTCCTGCCGTCACCCAGGTCCTCGCAGTGCAAGGTCTCCAGGGCGATGGACTCCGGCATCTCCTCCCAGCTGAAGGTCTGCACGATCCGGTCCTCGGTGACCAGTGCAAAGGTGCCGCGGAAGGCGTACTCCTCCTCGCCACGGCATCGCTCGGGTGCGAGTGGGCCAGGTGCCGCTAAAGGTGCTGGGGACGGACGAGGACGGTGACGTCGAGATCACCGACGCGGACCTGTGTGAGCCCACCCTGTTCGTGATCGGCGACGAGACCACCGGCCTGAGCGCGGGCTGGAGGGAGGCGTGCGGAGCGCTCGTGCGGATCCCGATGACGGGTATGGCCAGCTCGCTCAACGCCGCCAGTGCGGCGACTGTCGTCCTGTACGGAGCCGCCCGTCAGCGCAGGGCGCAGGTGGGGTAGCCGGCGCGCTGGGTCCGCGCGGGAGACCTACATATCCGGCTTGGTCGTATTCCTCCCCCTCGGCTCTATGACCAGCTCATGGGGCGGGTGGGGCAGCAGGGCCCTGTGTCTCGCGACCAGCGGCAATGTCGGACGCGCCGAAGGCTAGCGTCCTCCTGGCGGCATGACCGTATGCGACCGGGCCGGTTCTGCTTGGGCTGCCGCCCCGTACGATCAGTGACGTGCCGCTGCGAACCCTGCTCGTGATCGACGTGCAGCAGGCTTTCGACGACTCCGCGTGGGGAGAGCGCAACAACCCGGATGCCGAGACCCACGTTGGCGAGCTCTTGGCCGTATGGCGTGAGCTCGGCGCACCCGTCGTACACGTGCGCCACGAGAGCGCTTCGCCCGCTGGGCTTTTCCGCCGCGGCACAACAGCATTCGAGTTCAAGCCAGAGGCGCGACCGTTCCCGGGCGAGGTGGTCCTCGACAAGCGGGTCAACAGCGCGTTCATCGGCACCGACCTGCATGAGCATCTGCGGAACACCGGGGCCGATCACGTCGTCATCGTCGGCTTGACGACCGATCATTGCTGCTCGACGACGGCGCGAATGGCCAGCAACCTCGGGTTTGAGACATGGTTTGTCTCAGACGCCACTGCGACCCACGCCCGGGCCGGCTTCGACGCCGAGACGATGCACCGGACTGCCCTCGCAAGCCTGGACGGGGAGTTCGCCCGTGTCGTGACCACAGCTGAAGCGATCACACGCCTTCACGCGCTCGCAAGGCGACCAGGCTGAGGCCGGGGACGAACCGGGACGTGGTCCCACCCGTCCGCGGGGGGGGGTCACTCCCAGGGCATGTCCCGCAGGATGTCCTGCGGGCGGGCCAGCACTGTGTAGAAGAACCACGACGACGCGGCGCAGACGACCATGATGGCCGCCATCGGCACCGCCGAGTGGACCCCGAACAGCCCGCTGACCGGGGAGATGAGCGCACCGAAGACGAAGTTCGCCGCCCCGAGCAGGGCGGCAGCCGCTCCGGCCCGCTCCCCGTGGTCGGCCAGCGCGATGCTCGGGCTGTTCGGCATGACGAAGCCCACCGAGCCCATCAGAAGGACAATGCCGCCGACGATGGCCCACACGCCCAGGTCCACCAGCGCGGCGGTGAGCAGGGCCAGGGCGATGGCCAGCATCGAGGGCAGCGCCACCCGCAGCACTGCGGCCGGGTGCACCGTGCGCACCAGAGACCCGTTGACCTGGCTGGTGACGGTCAGCGCTCCTGCGCCGGCGGCGAAGACCAGGGCGTACTGCTGGGTGGTCATCCCGTACAGCCCCTGGAAGACGAAGGTCGCGCTGGAGATGTAGGCGAACAGGCAGCCCATCGCGGTGCACGCGGTCAGGACTAGGCCGACGTAGCGTCGGTCCGAGAGCAGCACCCGGTAGCTGGCCCACAGGGTCCGCGGACCGAAGTGGCGCCGTCGCTCCGGGGACAGGGTCTCCTTGACGAAGACCAGCGCCAGCACCGCCAGCAGCAGCCCGAAGGCTCCCAACGCCCAGAAGATGGTCCGCCAGCTGCCGAAGATCAGGAACTGGGCGCCCAGCGTCGGCGCGAGGATCGGGGCCACGCCGACCACCAGGAAGAGCCGGGAGATGAAGGTCGCCATCCGGGAGCCGCTGTAGAGGTCGCGGACCATGGCCTGGGACAGCACCATCCCGGCCGCACCGGCCAGGCCCTGCACGAAGCGCAGCAGGAGCAGCACCTCGATCGAGGAGGAGACCGCGATCGCCGCCGAGACCAGGACGTAGAGGATCAGCGACGCGATCAACGGTCGGCGCCGGCCGAAGGAGTCCGACAACGCCCCGATCAGGAGCTGGCCGGTGGCGAGCCCGACCAGGGTCGCGGTCAGGGTCAGCTGCACCGTGGCCTCGGTCGTGGACAGGTCGTCCACGACGGCCGGGAAGGCGGCGAGGTACATGTCGATCGTCAGCGGGCCGATCGCGACGAGCGCCCCGAACAGCAGCAGCCGGCCCAGGGGGGAGGGTTCGGTGCGGGGCCGGAGGGATGCGGGGGGTGCTGCGACGGGGGCTGATCTCACCACGGGATCAAGGTGGATGCCCTCCTGGATATTCCGGCAGCGGGCGCGGGTAGGTTGGGCCGCCAGGCCGTCCCTCCTCGCCAGCCCCGCCCGCGTCTTCGGTGTCCTGGCCTGGCCGAGATGGTCACCTGGGCCGCGTTGCAGGCCGCGATGGCTGGTGTCTACCTGCTGGAGCGCCCACGGCTGATGATCCGCGTCTCCGGCGTCGTGCACGGATTCGTCTTCCTGGCCCACGCCCTGGTCACGGCGCTGGTCGCGGTGGACCAGCGGCCTCGAATGCCTTGCGGCATGTGCGGATGCTGCTACTAAGGTAGTAATCATTGTCCTACCTGGGTAGGATGTATCCATGAAGGTGAGCGTGAGTCTGAGCGAGGAGGATCTCGCGGCCCTCGACCGGTACGTCGAAGAAGCTGGCCTTGAGTCGAGGTCCGCTGCCGTCCAGCAGGCCATTCGCCGCCTGCAAGACCCGCAGCTGGAGGCGGCCTATGCCGCCGCCTGGGAGGAGTGGGCCGTCGCGGGGGACGAAGACGCGTGGGCATCAGCGTCCTCGGACGGGCTCACCGATGCTGCGCGGTGAGGTCCTTCTCGTCGATCTGGATCCAGTGCGCGGTAGCGAGGCCAACAAGCGGCGCCCCGCGGTGCTCGTCAGCAATGATCGGGCGAACACCATGGCTCAACGACTCGGTCGTGGAGTAGTCACCCTCGTGCCCGTCACCAGCAACGTGGAGCGCGTCTTCCCGTTCCAGGTGTTGCTGCCAGCTGACGAGACAGGACTGCGGGTGGACTCCAAGGCCCAGGCGGAGCAGGTGCGCTCGGTCGCAGTCGAGAGGGTCGGTTCTGCAGTAGGCCGGGTGCCGCCCCGCCTCATGGCTGCGGTTGACGAAGCGGTGCGAATCCATCTGCAGCTATGACCGCCCGACGCGCGGCAGTTGCGTTCGCCTGGTTGCTGGTCGCGCCTACGGTTGAGCGGTGACGACGATCTTCGATCCTATGGACCGCGCTCAGACGCCTTTGGTGGCTGATGAGAAGGCCATGCTGCTGGGGATGCTTGCATTCCAGCGGGACACGCTTCGCTGGAAATGCTCGGGCCTGACAGCAGAGCAGCTTGCTTTTGAGCATGCGCCGAGCGAGCTGTCGCTCGGCGGCCTGCTCAAGCACCTGGCGGTCGTGGAGGTCTCGTGGGTGCGCATGACGTTCGCCGGCGGCGACGACTTACCAGCGTGGAAGACGCAGCGGCGGGAGGGGCAGGACGGCTGGAGCCTTCGAACCACCGCCGGGGAGACACCGCAGGTGCTGTTCCGCTGGCTCACGGAGGCACAGCAGCTCACCGAACGTATCGTCGGTGAGGCACCGAGTCTGCAGGCACTGTCCCAGGAGATGCCATATGGAGAACCCTGCTCGCTGCGGTGGGTCCTGTTGCACCTGGTGCAGGAGTACGGCCGTCACCTGGGCCATGCCGACCTGATCAGAGAGGCGATCGACGGCACGGTCGGCATCTAGCCGTGCGGTCGTCAGAGTGCAGTGGACGCTGGCCGTGCCCACTGACCGGAGGCCGGGCAGAGCAGCGACACTCGTGCGCCGGTCCGGGATCGGCATTGCGTCCTGCCCTAGCATGAACCGGCGTCCAAGCGGGGCCAAAGTCCCCGGTGCCCCGGACATATCGCAGTCTGTGACCTGCCTGGCCGGCAGCCGCAGCCCCCGACAGTAGCTGAGCTGCTGCAAGGAGACTTGATGGTCAACGTCATGCTCGCTGGCGGCTTCTCCATGGCCATCGCGCTGCTGTGCACCCCGCTGTTCATCGCCTTCTTGGTGCGGCGCCGCTACGGACAGTTCATCCGCGACGACCTGACCCATCACCACGTCAAGCGCGGCAAGCCCACCATGGGTGGCGCGGTGATCATCGCCGCCGCGATAGTCGGCTACTTCGCCACCCACGCCAGCCTGTTCGTCCTCGACGCAACGGGTGTGGTGCAGGTGACCCACAGCCGCATCTCGCTCAGCGCGCTCCTGGTCCTGTTCCTACTCACCGGGCTGGGACTGGTCGGTTTCCTGGACGACTACACCAAGATCCGCAAGGAACGCAGCCTGGGCCTGACCTCTTGGCAAAAGCTCACCGGTCAGACGGTGGTGACCGTGGTCTTCGCCCTGGCGGCCCTGCTTGTCACCGACGAACAAGGCCGCGCCCCGGCCTCGACCGCGATCTCCTTCGTTCGCGACACCAGCCTTGACCTGGCCTTCACCGGCCCTGTCGTGGGGGTAATCCTGTTCATCGCGTGGGCCAACGTGCTGATCGCCGGGGCCTCCAACGGCGTCAACATCACCGATGGCCTAGACGGGTTGGCCACCGGGGCCTCGGTCATGGTGTTCGGCGCCTACACGGTCATCGGCATGTGGCAGTACAACCAGAACTGCGAGCTGATGCCGGGCCCGAACTGCTACGACGTGGCCGGTGCGCTGGACCTGGCCGTGGTCGCCGCGGCGATCGCCGGCGCCTGCTTCGGATTTCTGTGGTGGAACGCCTCACCGGCCAAGATCATCATGGGTGACACCGGCTCGCTGTCCCTGGGGGCTGCCCTGGCCGGGTTGGCCATCCTGACCCACACCCAGCTGCTGCTTGTGATCCTGGGCGGCCTGTTCGTCATCGTGACCTCATCGGTCATCATCCAGGTCATCAGCTTCAAGCTCACCGGCAAGAGAGTCTTCCGGATGGCACCGCTGCACCACCACTTCGAACTGCTCGGGTGGGCCGAGGTCACCATCGTCGCCAGGTTCTGGATCATCGCCGGGATCTGTGTTTCAGCCGGCATGGCCATCTTCTACGGCGAATGGGTCGTTAACCTCTAGCGACCTCGTCGCGGCAAAGGCGGATGGGTATAGCTTGACTGGTCGCTCGGTGCGGACGCCGGGTCAGACGCGGGGCCTAGTCTTCACCGGTATCAGCCGGGCCGTTGTTGGCCCGCTCCTTCCAATGCACGGCGAAAGGAACGACGTCGTCCCCGGGGGTGGCCCGACGTTTGTGCTCGGCTTGCCCGCCAGCGATAAAGCCATCGAGGAAGTCGCGCAGCGTCCCTCCAGCCGAGCCGCCAATCACGCTGGCGATCGTTTCGACATCTTGGGCTGGGTGCCATCGGGCGAAGTAGGTGCCGGCGACATAGCCATCGCTCGTTGCACGTGGCCTGTCCTCTTCGCATCCCTCCTCTCTCATGTACGAGGGGGTCTGTGCGTCGTCGTAAGGAGGCTGCCCCAGGCGAGTTAGACACTGGTCGTGGGCAGCGTTGTAGGCGTTGACGTCTGGTTCTGCCCCGTCATGGGGCAGCACGGTGGGTACGCGCTCATCGACCACTACCTCAAATCCTGCCTTCGTCATGCAGGAGGCCAAGGCGTACGCCCACTCCAATCGAGTGCGGAAAGGTGGCTCACCCGGCTTGGCTACTGCAGATTCAGATGGCCCCATAGCGATGTGCCTCCTTGAGCAGCCGTCGAATGATCACAGCCGTAAGGGCCCACGCCTACTCAGACCTCGGTGTCCGAGCCTACACATGAACGCGGCCCAACGGCCGTCCTCAACCGGGGCCCAGCCCTGAAGGGCCGGCGGCATCGAGCAACTTCGCTAACAACCAGCGGCAAAGTAGTGCGCTCGACCAGTGCGATGTCGGGCCTGTCTCGTTAGGGTTCCGTCATGAGGCCTTCGCCGCAAGAAGTCGCGTCCCAGCTGACAAGCATTCTCCGATCACCCTGGCCGGAAGGCATCGATGACGGGGGCCCATGGCTGCGCTCCATGGGCATCTCGACAGACACTGCGGAGGAGACACCTCCGGAGGGCATTGGTCGGTCCTGGGGAATGGCCTCGGTGCCTGAATGGGGTGCGGCTCGGGCAGGGTGGAGCACGTACCGTGAGCAGTTCGCGGATATTTTCTGGTTCCTGTGGGACGACCATCGCTGGGACGATGTGCGGGGCGCTGCGGCTGATCTCGCTCAGGCCATCACGGACGTTCACGGGGCACCTGAGGAGAGCACCGAGGAATCCGCGAGTCACGGGCCCAGCTGGTGGTGGCGTCTGAATGACCACGGCATTCAGATCTACGCCCACAACGGTGCGATCCGGCCAGAAGGCTTCCCGGCCGGGCCCTCGGTCGTCCAACTGCATGTCGACCTACGCGCCGTCGCGGATCTTCGTGAGGCCGAGGCGCGTGAACTGGATGCTCCTCCAAGGCCCTGACCCGGCTCCAGTCAGGCGACTGAATGTCGCCAGTCTCATCGCGGCTACGTGTTTCATTGACGTCAGGAGCGGGCCTGGCCAGGCTCGGTCTGAGGTGACCGGGGTTGCCGCTCTCAGTGCGGCTGCCCACGCTCTTGGTGTGAGGCTCACATTTGGCTTGCGCTGCCCCGGTCACCGCCAGGGCTGCGAGAGGCTCAAGAGGGGTATGCCCAGCCGTACGTAGCGGTGCCCTCCCAGCTCGACACCCACCTGTTGGCACGAGCAAGGGAGCAGAGCAACGGACATCGAGGTCGCACGGGTCGTGATCGGGATGACCCGCACAAACGCAGCGTGACGATCGAGGTGATGACCGGCGATGAGTCGGTCGTCGGCGGGGGTCGGTTCAGCACCGACACTGACGGATACGCCCGGCTGCTGGCGTACGCCCGGGCGTGGCCGCAGCGGCAGTGGGCGGTCGAAGGCTGCGCGGGTATCGGCAAGCACGTCGCCGACCGGCTCGTCGCTGACGGTGAGGACGTGGTCGACGTGCCGGCGAAGATGTCGGCCCGGGTGCGGGTCTTTACCACCGGGCAGGGTCGCAAGACCGACGCCACCGACGCGCACTCCATCGCCCTGGTCGGGGTCCGCATGTCCGGGCTGCGCCCGGTCGTCGACGATGAGCAGCTGGAGCTGCTGCGGATGTGCGTGGACCGGCGTGCCTCGCTGGGCCGCGAACACACCCGCAAGGTCTCCCAGCTGCACAAACTCCTGCTCGAGCTCATCCCTGGCGGGGCCAAGCGATCCCTGTCCGCGGCCCAGGCCAAGGAGCTGCTGCGCAAGGTCCGCCCGGCCACGGCTGCGGGCAAGGTGCGTAAGGCCCACGCCGCCGAGCTTGCGGCCGACCTGGCCACGATCTATGCCCGCAGCAAGGCCGCGGACAAGGAGCTGAAGGCGCTGGTCAAAGCGACAGGCACCGGTCTGCTCGATCGGCACGGCATCGGCCCCTCCGGCGCCGCTCGGCTGCTCGCCGAGGTTGCCGACGTCACCCGGTTCCCCGACCGCAACCACTTCGCGTCCTGGAACGGCAGCGCCCCGATCGATGCCTCCTCCGGGGACCACACCCGCCACCGCCTCTCCCGCAAGGGCAACCGGCAGATCAACCGGGTCCTGCACATCATGGCCGTCGTCCAGCTGCGCAACGCCACCGAGGGACGCGCCTACTACGACCGGAAGAAGGCCGCCGGGAAGACCTCGATGGAAGCGATGCGCTGCCTCAAACGAAGACTGTCCGACCTGGTGTACAAGGCACTCCTGGACGACCTCGCCGGACACGCGACGACGGGCCCGGGAGGGCACCTGGGTGACGACTCTGACTCCAGCGCGACCGGCTCACAACCCGCTACCGGCTCTTCGGACAAGCCACTTCCCGGACCCGCCATGAGTAAGCCTACGACCACCCTCCCAGCGGCCTGTTGACACAGAGGGGTGCCAGATGCGGATGCTCAACGGACGGCGACCAGCCGCATCGACCCGCGTAAGCACCGGCGTGTGGTCTCGTCAGGGCGGACACCCGCAAAGGGCTTACTGCCCCGGCTCAGGACCTGTCGTTGGCTGTACTGATCTGTTCAGCTGGTGGTCGGCTCCAGGTGTGGGCAGATCTGCTCGATGCTGAAGTCGACCCAGTTCTGTCCAGTCTCGACGTGGTCGAAGTCCTCGTGTGAGAACTCCTCCAGATACTCCTCGTACCGGGTCTGTGCCTCCCGGTCGCTCCTGTCGTCCGCGTCCAGGCCTGTGCATAACTGCATGCCCAAAAACATCGGGCCGATGTTGTCGTCCTGTCCCTGGAAGGCCGGGAACTGCTCTCGCATCTGTCCGTCCAGTTCCATGAGTTGTTCGGGGTCCTCCCGTAACTCCTGGCGGATGTAGTTGCCATCGGGGTCCTGAGGGTCTGGAGCCCCATCGACCGTCGGAGCGACGACCGTGCCAGGCGTTTCAGTGTCGCCGTTGCCGGCCGTCTCTTGCCCCGTGCATCCTGCCAGCACCAAGGCCAGGGCTGTCATCGCGGTGGTCATGCGGTGGGACGTCAGCGGCATCGCTGCAATTCACTCCTCGTTCCAGGCCCGAAAACTCTTTCCGTCCTTCATCAACCCTGACAGACCCAGCGACAAGCGCAACTCAAGCACCCACCGGTACCCGACGAGTATTGCCCGCGCGCTGCGCGGCAGTTCCGGACGTTGCGGTGACACGGGTAGTTCTGCTCCGGAGGGCGAGGCAAACGAACGGGTAACGATCGGCGATGTGTTCGGTGCGGACTACGTCTCGGCATCGCCATCCGAGGCAAGGTTGCTGCGAAGGCGGTCGGGCAACCGCCCCAATGTCGGCCGGTGACGCAGCTATCTGGGCTGACATTCCACGTTTGCCAACGCTCGGAAGCCCTCGCATTGCGACGGTCAGGCAAGGGCTGCGTCCAACGCGACGGACTCGATGTTCAGGGCCTCGCCGACGGGTCTGATGGTCAACTGGCCGGCATGGGTGTTGAGCCCCTTAGCCAGGCTGGCATCGGCACTCATGGCCAGCTTCCAACCCTTGTCAGCCAGCGCCGCCGTGTATGGCAGTGTCGCGTTCGTGAGCGCGTAGGTGGAGGTGTTGGGCACCGCGCCCGGCATGTTGGCAACGCAGTAAAAGACTGAATCGTGGACCTCGTAGGTGGGGTCGGCGTGGGTCGTGGCCCGCGAGCCCGCGAAGCAGCCACCCTGATCGATGGCGATGTCCACGAGCACCGAGCGCGGCTTCATCCGCGACACGAGGTCGTTGCTGACCAGCTTCGGGGCGGCAGCGCCGGGGATGAGCACGGCGCCGATGACCATGTCTGCCTGCATCACCTGCTGCTCGATGGCAAGCTTCGACGAGGCCAGACCCTGGACGCGGTTGTTGTAGCGCCAGAACGACATGCGGAGCTTGTCGAGGTCGGTGTCCAGCAGCGTTACCTCGGCGCCCATGCCCAGTGCGATGTTGGCGGCATTCTGCCCGGATACGCCGGCACCAATGATGACGACCTTGGCATTGGCGACGCCGCCCACGCCGCCGAGCAGGACCCCGCGACCGCCGTTGGCCTTCATCAGGGCGTGGGCGCCGACCTGGGGCGCCAAGCAGCCTGCGACTTCCGACATGGGGTAGAGCAGCGGCAGTCCGCCCGAAGGCAGTTGCACCGTCTCGTAGGCGATGGCCGTGACCTTACGCCGCAGGAGCTCCTCAGTCAGCGGCTTGTCCGCGGCGAGGTGTAGGTACGTGAAGAGGGTGAGCCCCTCCCGCATCCGCGGGTACTCCTCCGCGACGGGTTCCTTGACCTTGAGCACGAGGTCGACGCCGCCGTCAGTGCCCCAGGCGTCCTCCGCGGTGCCCACGATCCTGGCACCAGCGCCCACGTACTCCTGATCGGTAATCTCGGAGCCCGTTCCGGCGCCCTCCTCGATGACGACCTGGTGCCCGCGTTCGATGAGCTCGTGCACCCCGATGGGTGTGATGGCAACCCGGTACTCGTGGTTCTTGACCTCTTTGGGGACACCGACAATCACGGCTTTCGCCTTTCTACGTCTGCAGGAGGAGGGTGGGGGCTGTCAGGTAGTTGTTGACGTCGTTGATGACCGCGTCGACGCGGTTCAGGAGGTCTTCGATGACGGCCTGGCTGGCGACGAGCGGCGGCGAGAGCACCAGCAGTGTGCTCAGGTCTTCGGCGCTCATGAACGAGAGCTGCCCGAATCTCGTTCGGGCGCACCGAGGAGGAGTCGGACATGCATCGACAGTACCGAAACGCGCGTGTTCGACTGCCTCAGAGTCGTCCGTGACTGCTACGGCGCATCGGGAGTAGGAAGACCTCCGAAGGACCCACAGGGACTGGCTCCCGGAACCGGAGGAACCGCCACGAGCACCACGCCCACCCTCCCCGGACGCGGCATAGGAAGGCGTTGTAGCGCTGGGGTCTGGACGTGAGGAACGTCCTCCTGATGCGCTTGTCGGGCTTGGTATCCCATCGCCTTCAGGAGGACGTCCCAATGTCTAACCGTAGTGGTGTCTCGCGTGGTGACCGGAACAGGAACGCCCGGCTGGCCCGGCTGCGTGCAGCGGTCCCGGTAAGCAATGCAATCGTTGGCATCGACCTGGCCGAGCGCAAGCAGATGGTTGTGGTGTGCGACCACGACTCCCGGGTCCTGGCCCGGCGCACCTTTCGGTGCAAGGCCTGGGACCTGGGGGCGGCGTTGGACTGGGCCGCCGGCCACGCTGCCCGGCGCGGCTTCAGTGGGGTGACTGTGTCGTGCGAGCCGACCGGGCACCGGTGGCGGATCCTGGGCCAGCTCGCCACCGACCGGGGCATGGGCTTTGTGTGCGTGCAGCCGACGATCTCTTCGTGGGCGCGCAAGTCTGAGGATCTGACGTTCGACAAGACCGACGACAAGGACGCCGTCCTGATCGCCCGGCTGGTCGGACAGCTGCGCTGCTACCTTCCCGAGCCGGTCGATGAGACCTGGGGCCGGTTGCGTCACCTGGGCACCCGCCGCGCCCAGCTGCTCGAGGAGCACGTCGCGTGCGTGCAGCAGCTGCGTGACCTGCTCGAGTGCGTCTGGCCCGCGGTCCTGACCGCGGCCGCGCAACCGTTCAAGTCCACCACCTGGGTCGCCGCACTGACCGTCATCCTGCGCCGCGACGGCGGCGACCTGGACCGGACCCGTCGCCTGGGCGCGGCCCGGTTCGAGCGTCTTGTCCGGACCGAGATGGTTCGTCGTGGGAAGGTGCGCCCGTGCCTGCGGATCGTGCGGAAGGTGTACGCCGCCCTGGCCGACCGTGCCGGTGTCCTGGACCACCGGGCCGGGGCGCTGGAACGCGCGGAGTGGGTGCTGAGTGACTGGGACACGGCCCGGGCCCAGCAGGTCGACGTGGAGATTCGCATGGTCACCGTCCTGGACCAGCTAGACCTGACCGGCCTGGTCACCACCATCCCCGGCCTGTCCGCGGTCGGCGCCGCGGCGATCCTGGCCGAGACCGGGGACCTGTCCAGGTTCACCTCCGCCCGGGCCGTGGTCAAGCACGCCGGCCTGGCCCCGCGGGAGCGGATGTCGGGGACGTTCACCGGCAAGGCGAGGCTGACCGGCGCCGGACGACCTGGCCTGCGGACCGCGGCGTGGCGGGCGGTGTGGGGGTGCCTGCAGACGAACAAGGTCTACGCCGCCCGGTACCGGCACCTGACCACCCGGGAGACGAACAAGCTGAAGGCGACGCAGGCGCAGACCATCATCGCCGCGGCGATCCTGCGCCAGCTGCACGCCGTCGTCGTCCACCGCCAGGCCTGGGACCCCGCCCTGGCCGCCGGCACCACCAAGACCCAGGGGCCGCTCGTGGCGGCCTGACCCCCAACACGTCGAGCGAGGCGTTCGCGCGTCACCAGCAGGGCCGGGGCGAGCCTTCCGCGGCATTGAGAACCCTCACCGGTATCTCGTCTGTCATCAAGGGCCGCCCCGGCCCGTCGTCACCGAACCCGATCACACGCTGTCGAGCCACAAGCTCCATTACCGCTATGCAGGGACGACGATGGGCCAACGGCACCCGGACCCACTTGACGTAGAACGCCTCACGCTGATGTCAGGACGGTGTAGCCGAGCGTGCCCAGGCGGTGGCGGCCACCAGTTCGCAGATTACCGTCCCAGCGACTTGATGATGTCCTCCTTCCGCATCAGGGGGATGCAAGCAGCGAAGAGCAGCAGAACTGCGATCGCTTTCGCCCACAGGGGCACGGCGACTCCTGGGGCTATGAACCAGCACAGCAGCAGTACGCCCAGGAGCGCAGGCGTGATAGTCAGGTTCGCTCTGCGCCGGATGTCGCGGTTGACCTTCATAACCTCATCGTCCGAGACGGAACGACGGCGTACGGCCGAGGTACCGCCATACGCCTGGTGCGCCGTTCCCCGGCTGGCGTAAGTATGGACGAGCAGACCTCCCAAAGAGAGGAGGATCAGCATGATCAGGAGGGCCCACGTGCTCCAGTTCTGCACCGATGACTCCCTCTGGTCTGCTTCCCACAGCGTACAGGAGCCCTATCCGGTGCACGATGCCAAACGAGACTTGGCCCAGGCGTAAGCACATGAAACACGCTGCCCTGGCAGCATGACAGGGCACTTGCCAACGGCGCTGCCACCTTTCGCGCCCATTCGCTGCGAGCTCAGCGCCCGTTCGTCCCCTCAACGGGACCTTCGAATTCATGCCACGAGGTGTGGAGTACTTGCGACTCATAGGCCACGAGGGCTCCGCATCGCTTGCATACGGGCATGGATCCGGCCCTCTGATTCTCGCGGAAACCGCTTAGCAATTCCGGACTAGTCAACCCTAAGAATTTGCGCACTGGGCTCACCGTCCAATCTTACGCACGACCCCGACCACCCCTGCCCCCGTGAGAGCCCGGACACCCAATCGGCGTGCTTGGCCGTTCGGAAGGGACCGAAGCCCAACGACCGCTCATCGGCGGATCCGGTCTGTCACGAACCTCGCGCAGGCACGGGTGGGGGCCCCGGTCGGGGGGAGGGTGTCTCACGGCCAGGCATGGCGACCAGATCGAATACCAGTGGGCACTTGACATAATGTCGCTTATCGGCGTTCGCTGACCGCGGAGGTCGGGGCGCCATGCTTGGCGCAGAGCACCGGGCGCAGAGCACCGGGCTGAGAACTCCCATACAGCAGCTGCCGGTCAGCTACGACAACGCCGCAGCGACCGTGTCCGCGTGACGCGCGATGGCCTCGGTGTCGGCCGGCCGGCCCGGCTCGAAGAGCAGTTCGAGCCGGTCCCTGCTCCGGTCTCGATAGCGCGGGATCACGTGCAGGTGGAAGTGAAAGACCGTCTGCCAGGCGGCTTCACCGCTGCAGTGGAACAGGTTGATGCCCTCGGCACCGAGCTCGGAGACCAAGGCCTTGGCGATCCGCTGGGCAGTCAGCGTGGTGGCCGTGAGGTCGTCGGCGGAAATCTCAAAAAGGTCGGCGACGTGCCGCTTCGGGACCACCAGCAGGTGCCCGTCCGAGCCGGGGTCAACGTCCATGAACGCGAACGTGGCGTCGTCCTCGGCCACCTTCGCGCACGCCACCGTCCCAGCGACGATCCTGCAGAAGACGCAGCCGTCCGCCGAGACCACCTGATCGTTCACACCGGCCATGCTAGGCCGGGTGGCCACCGTGGCCCTGGCGCACCACCCGGGTGCAGGGCGCCCGGACGGGTAGTGGGCGCCCGGCCCGGGCAGCCCAGCGAACCGCTTCACCTTGTGCAAGCCTGGGCCAGTGGACCTGCGCGACCTGACCCCTCCCGTCAAGGACGGACCGTTTCCCCCGGCGGCCTACCTGCCGCCCATCACCCGCGCCCGGGTGCGCGGCGCGATGTCGCTGTCCGGCCTGACCTACGGCGTGGTGCGTGGCTTCCGTCCTCTTGTGCTGGACCTGCACATCCCCGAAGGGGCCGAGGCCCCGGTGCCCGTGGTGGTGTGGATCCACGGCGGTGGCTGGATGGAGGGCGACCGCCGGCAGGTGCCGCTGCAGTGGGGTCAGCAGGTCGTCTTCGACACCGTCGTGGCTGCCGGCATGGCTGTGGCCACCGTCGACTACCGGCTGCTCGGTGAGGCGCCCTTCCCCGCCTGCGTGCACGACTGCGTCGCCGCCGTGCGCTACCTGCGCCACTTCGCCGATGACCTGGGCCTCGACCCCGACCGGATCGGCCTGTGGGGTGAGTCCGCCGGTGCCCACTTGGCCTCGATGGTCGCCTTCCTCGGCAGCCGCGGCGAGGCCGACCCCCGGCTGCTCGGCTCGGTCGGGGTCGCCGACGGTCGGGTCGACAGCCAAGCCGTCGTGCTCTTCTACGGTGCCGAGAGCCTGGAGGCCCTGGTCGGAGACCATGACTTCGGGCCGGCCCCGTTCGGCGACAACCCGGCCATGGTGCGCGCGATGGCGCCGATCGAGCATGTGCACGACGGCATACCCCCGGTCCTGCTCATGCACGGCGACCGCGACGGCATCGTCGACGCCGAACATAGCCGGAGGCTGCACGCGGCGCTGCGCGACGCCGGCGTGGACAGCACCATGGAGATCACGCCGGGCGCCGACCACTGCTTCCTCGGCACCCCGATCCAACCGCACCTGGACCGCGCGGTGGACTTCCTGGCCGGGCACCTGCTTTGACCTGACGCCGTCGGGCCCGGGACATATCGTCGGGAGCATGCACACCCTCCGCGACGGCACCCCGCTCCCCCAGGTCGGCTTCGGCACCTATCCCCTGCGTGGTGAGGAAGGCATCGAGGCGATCGTGTCGGCCCTGCACCTGGGCTACCGCTACCTGGACACGGCCACCAACTACGAGAACGAGCACGAGGTCGGCGAGGCGCTGCGCCGCAGCGGCCTGGACCGCTCTGAGGTGCTGCTCGCCAGCAAAATTCCCGGCCGCGCGCACGAACGGGACAAGGCGATCGCGTGCGTCGAGCAGTCGCTGGAGTCGCTCGGCGTGGAGCAACTCGACGTCATCCTTGTGCACTGGCCCAACCCGCGCCGGCTTCGCTACGTCGAGGCGGTGGAAGCCCTGCTCGAATGCCGCGAGCGCGGCCTGGTGCGGCACGTGGGCACCAGCAACTACACCGAGGGTCATCTGCGTGAGGTGAGGGCCGCGACCGGAGAGGCGCCCGTGCTCAATCAGATCGAGTGCCACCCGCTCTTCCCGCAGGAGCACCTGGTCCAGGTGCACCAGGAGCTCGGCGTCCTCACCCAGGCGTGGAGTCCCCTGGGCAAGGGGCAGGCTCAGTATGACGCTCCCCCCGTTGCCCAAGCGGCCTCACGGCACGGTGTCACGCCCGCCCAGGTGATCCTGCGATGGCACCTGGAGCGCGGTGTGATGCCGCTGCCGAAGTCGGCCGCCCCGGAACGTCAGCGGACCAACCTGGACCTGGACGGGTTCAGCCTGACCGGCGAGGAGATCGCCGCGATCAGCGCCCTGGCCCGCCCCGACGGGCGGCTGTGGGGTGGCGACCCGGACACCCACGAGGAGATGTGAGCCGTAGCCGTCTCAGGGCGCGCACCAGATGCCCGGACATCGAGCCGGCGGGCGCGTCGCGGGCGTGAGCTCAACCTCGCGACCCGCTACGGGAACCGGCTGTCCACACGGGTTAGCGCACTACCGGGTTGTCCACAGATTGGCGCCGGCCATTCCCCGGGCCCACCCGGCGAGTCCAAGGTCGGAAGATGGGACGTGAGCAGGTGGCACCGGCCAACGCGGTGCAACTGGTCGGCAGGGTCAGCGGGGACCCCACGGAGCGTGAGCTGCCGAGCGGTGACCGGGTGGTGCAGCTGCGGGTCGTGGTCCCCCGGCCGACCCGCCGGGGCCGGGCCTACGCCGGGACCGGGAAGGAGACGGTCGCGAAGAAGCCGATGGCCGGCGACCGGCCCCGCGCCCAGGTCGACACCATCGACGTGGCCTGCTGGACGGGCCGGGCCAGGGCCGCTGCCCTGCGCCTGCCGGACGGTGCCGGGGTGCAGGTCGCGGGGGCGCTGCGGCGTCGCTTCTTCCGCACCGGGTCGGGCCGAGTCTCGCGCTACGAGGTCGAGGCCAGCGTGATCCGGCGCGTCGACCTGGTGTGATGTCGACCTGGCGTGATGTCGACCTGGGGTGACGCCGACCGGGCGTGACGGACGGACCCGGGCCTGCCGTCACGCTCCCGGCTCCGGTGCCCCAGGATGGGTCCATGTCTACCCCCGAGCAGCCCCCGCGCGGCAACCGCCAGCGTGCGGCCCAGGCTCGGGACCGGATGCGGGAAGACCGCCGCGTGGGATGGGTGCAAGAACGGTGGTACGACCTGCTCGACGTCGGCCGCCAGCCCCGGTTGGTGCGCTCCGTGCTGCGCTACGTCGTGGCCTGGGGCAACCTCGGCTCCGGCGGCGTGACCTTCACCGCTTTGCTCTCGCTCACCGCGGCGCTGACGATCGTGGTCAACACCTCCCGGGCTTTCCTCGGGGACCGACCCGAGCTGGTCGGCGAGGTGATCGCCGTGGTCAACTCGGTCATCCCGGGCATCATCGACAACGGCCGCAACGAAGGCCTGATCCCCGCCGAGCATCTCATTCGCGACGGGACCTGGGGATGGACGACGTTGGTCTCATCGGTGGTCATCGTCTGGACGGCACTGGCGATGATGACGGGTCTGCGGCGCACCGTGCGGCAGATGTTCGGCCTGGGCGGGGCCCCGATCCGGTTCGTGCGCGGCAAGGTCATCGACCTGTGGGGCTTCTTCCTGCTCGCGCTCACCTTCCTGTGCTCCTCGGCGGTCGTCTCGGCGATGACGCTGCTCGGGGAGAACGTCATGACCTGGTTGGGGCTGCGCAGCGCAGTCACCGGCTGGCTGCTGGCGGTAGGCGCGCTGCTGCTGGTCGCGGTGCTGGACGCCCTGCTGGTCTGGCTCATCATCCGGGTCACCAGCAAGGTCCGGGTGCCGTGGCCGGACATGCGCCAAGGCATGGTGCTCGGGGCCGTCGGTTTCGGCCTGCTGCGCCTCGGCGGCACGTCGCTGGTCGGCGCCATCTCGGCCGGTCCGCTGTTCTCCACCTTCGCCGCGGCGGCCACCCTGCTGCTCACGCTCAACCTGGCGCTGCGGTGGCTGCTCTTCGTGGCGGCCTGGGCGGCCAACCCACCGGCGGCGCACGTCCCGGTCCATCCCGACACCGTGCACGCCAAAGAGGTGCCAAACTACGTGACGATGAGCGCGCCGCATACCCTGGACTGGCCCCACCACCAGGTCACCGGCTCGCTCATCCCCGCACACAACCCGCGGTTCGCGCGCGAGCAGCGCACCGACCGGTCCTCGGGGCAATAAGGTGGTGCGATGAGCCTGACACCGCGCGTGCACGACGATGGTCGTTCCCGGCTGATGGCCTATGACCATGGGGCCCACCTGGCCACCTGGGAGCTCGACGGGGAGCCGGTGCTCTGGCTGAGTGAGGCTGCGGTGCTGGACGGGAGCCACGCCATCCGGGGTGGGGTGCCGATCTGCTTCCCGTGGTTCGCTGACGGCCCGGACGGGGAGCACTCCCCCAGCCATGGTGTCGTGCGCACGGCGGTGTGGCGGCCGGCGACCGCGCAGGGCGAGGAGATCTGGGCCTGGGAGCTGTCGCACACCGACGTTGTCAGCGCTCCAGGCGCCGACCAGATCCCTGGCCCCTTCCACCTGCGGTATGCCGTGCGCCTCTCCCCCTCTGGTGCCGGGCGCCCCGTGCTTCACCTGGAGCTGCAGGCGCACAACCCGGGGCCATCGACCTACGAGGTCGAGGTGGCGCTGCACACCTACGTCGCGGTCGGCGACGTCGAGCAGGTGCAGATCGAGGGGCTCGACACCGCTGACTACCTGGACAAGGTGACCGGGTCACGGCGACGCCAGGAGGGGCCCGTGCGGCTGACGGGCGAGACTGACCGGGTCTACGAGCGCAGCGGACCGGTCAGGGTCCAGGACCACGCCGGGGGCCGCGCGGTGGAGCTGAGCCCGCGGGGCGCGGCTCAGACGGTGGTGTGGAACCCATGGGCGGAGCAGGCCGCGACCACCTCCGACCTCACCGATGAGTCCTGGCGCCGGTTCGTCTGCGTGGAGACCGCCGCGACCAAAGAGCAGGCGCTGACCGTGACGCCTGGCCAGACCCGCACCCTGGGGTGCTCCTTGAGCACCCACCCTGTCGGACGATGAAAGACCCGAGGACCTGATGAGCGAGAAGACCAGCACGGGCGAGCAGGAACGCCGACGCATCGACGAGGAGGAGATCGGCGGCCGCGAGGTCGTGCCGTCCCCGGTAGAGGTCGAAGGACCCGGACCGCACCCCACCTACGACGGCAGCGGCGTGGACCGTGGGTCATTGCTCCTGGCCGGTCTCAAGGGCGCCGCGAACTGGTCGTGGCGCCTGCTGCTGGTCCTCGCCGCGCTGGCGGTCCTCCTGTGGCTGGTCGGGCAGCTGTGGGTCGGGGTCCTGCCGGTGCTCATGGCCATCCTCATCTCCACCATCCTGTGGCCGGTCTCCACCTGGCTCAAGGCCCACGGCTGGCCATCCGCACTGGCGGCCCTCACCGTGCTGATCGGCTCCTTGGCCGCGGTCGTCGGCGTCTTCGTGGCTATCGCCCCCACGGTCATCGAGCAGGGACAGATCATCATCCAGCAGGCTGGCGAGGGGCTGCAGGTGATGCTGGAGTGGCTGTCCGGACCGCCGCTGAACCTGCAGAACGAGCAGGTCACCGACTATGTCGACCAGGCCTCCACCTGGCTGCAGGAGCAGTCCAACCAGATCGCCGGCGGCGTGATCAGCGGAGCGATGACGGTCGGGTCGATCCTGGTGACGATCGTCATGACCCTGGTCTTCACCTTCTTCATCCTCAAAGACGGTCAGCGGTTCGGGCCCTGGGTGCGCCGCGTCGCCGGCCCCACGGCGGGCATGCACCTGACCGAGGGATTCGCCCGCATCTGGAAGACCGTCGGCGGCTTCTTCAAGGCGCAGGCCGCCGTCTCGGCGGTCGATGCCATCTTCATCGGCCTGGGACTACTGCTTCTCGGGGTGCCGATGGCCTTCGTGCTGGCGATCATCACCTTCTTCGCCGGCTTCATCCCGATCGTCGGCGCCTTCACCGCTGGGTCTCTCGCGGTCCTGGTGGCTCTGGTCTCCGAGGGCTTTACGACCGCGATCTGGGTCCTCGTCATCGTGCTGGCGGTGCAGCAGATCGAGGGCAATGTGTTGCAGCCCGTGCTGCAGAGCAAGGCGATGGACCTGCACCCGGCCCTGATCCTGCTCGTGGTGGCAGCGGGGGCCACCCGGTTCGGGATCGTCGGCGCGTTCCTGGCGGTGCCAGTGACGGCCGCCTTCGTCAGCGTCATCCGCTACGGCAGCGAGCACCTCGACCTGCGCACCGGCACCGTGCGGGCCGAAGAGCTCAAAATCCTCACCTCCGAGGGCCGCGCCGCCGCGGTGATGGCCGAACGCACCGCCCCCGTCTTCCAGCTGCGGGCCCAGCAGGCCTTCGAGCAGGCCGAGGGCGAGCGCGGCGCCGCCCGCGTGTTCGCACAGCCCGGCGCAGCGCTCGCGACCTCCTTGCGCGACAAGTTGCTGGCCCCCATCCGGCGTCGCGGAGACTCCGACGACGAGGTCTCAGAGGGCAAGGTCTCAGCGGGAGAGGTGGCCGAGCAGACTCGGGTCGCTGGTGCCGACGGTGGGGCCCACTTGGCCCCGCCCTCAGACGTCCTGGAGCGGCAGAAGAACGAGGTGCGCCATCACCGCGAACAGGTCGAGGGCCAGCCTCAGAAGGAACCCGGCGCGACCCGGGCCGCCAAGCCGCCGAACTCTAAGGCCCCGTCCGACCACCCGGGGGACGACGCCGAGACTCCACGGTAGGTGTGGCGGACACAGTAACGGGCACCCACCTGATGGTGGGTGCCCGTTACTGCGCTCCAGTCGCCGTCCGCCCTCGGCCGGTGACCAGAGGAAGGATCAGCGGGAGGCGTCCTTGAAGCCATCCTTCACGTTCTCGCCGACCTGCTTGGCGCTGGAGGAGACCTGGTCCGTCTTGCCCTCGGCTTCCATCTGCTCGTTGTCGATGGTCTTGCCGGTGCCCTCCTTGGCCTTGCCCTTGGCATCCTGTGCGGCGTTGGAGATCTTGTCACCGAGTCCCATGTCGTGCTCCTTCGGTAGATGGATGAACTGTTTTAACACTCCCCCGAGCCGTGGCACCTCGCAACTCGAAGTGAGCCGGAGGGAGTCGCCGGGCATCCGGACGCGCCAGACGACGCCCCGTGCAGGCGCGTCGGATCAGGCGCTGCGCCGGCGCGAGGGCTTCTCGCCGCGCATCTCGCGCAGCAGGCCCAGCCGCTCCTCGAGCAGCTCCTCCAGCTCAGGGATGGAGCGGCGCTCCAGCAGCATGTCCCAATGGGTGCGCTGGGGCTTGCCGGCCTTCACCTCGGGCTCGGGGCCGTCCTCGAGCTTGGCGTCAAGCCCACAGCGGCACTCCCATAGCGGCGGGATGTCTGCCTCCACGGAGAACGGCAACTCGCTGACGTGCCCGTCGGGGCAGACGTAGCGGCTGATCGCCCGCTCGCTAAAGGTGACGCCCTCGTCGCTCTCGAAGGACAGCCAGCTCAGGTTGGTGCCGCGCAGGGACCTCTCTGCCATGTGTGTGCACTCCCATTCGTGTCTAGGACACGGGTGTTCTCGTGGTCATGTCGACGGTCATGTCGACGTTCGGGACCCGCGCCCGTGCCGCAGGCGTTCCCATGTAGTGAACGTCGGCGAAGGTGTTGATGTTCCCCGGCGTAGCGCGCACCGGCGGCAGGGAACTGCACCGGGGGGCGACGCGAGGTTGACATGCCATGCTAGCGGGGCAGGCGTCAACTGGTCCAACCGAGCCGGGCAGACGGGGTGAAGAGTCGGCTGTCAGCGGTCGAGCTGGCGGGGCCCTCCGGCCTCGGGCGTGCCGGGTGCCTGCTGCTCGGCCACGACCTCTCCCTCGATCACCTGGCCCCTGCCGGAGCTGCGGCGGGCTCCCCCGCCTGCCGGCGGCGGAGCGCCCGGACCGACGACTGCGACGGCCCGGCTGGCGACGAAGGCCTGCAGCATCCGCCTCGCGACGGGGCGGGTGAAGGGCAGGACCAGCAGCAGCCCCGCCGCGTCGCTGACGAAACCCGGCAGGATGAGCAGGAAGCCACCGATCATCACCAGGATGGCGTCGGTCACCTCGTCGGCGGGCATCTTGCCCGAGTTCAGCGTCTCCTGCAGCGCCTTGTAGGTGCGTGACGTCTCGTGCCTGACCAGGAGCACGCCCACCACGGCCACCGCGACCAGCGCACCCAACGTCCACCAGAAGCCGATCGTCCGTCCGACCAGGACCAGCGCAGCGACCTCGGCGAAGGGCAGGATCACCAGCGCGAGCAGCAGCCAGCGCAGCAGGCCGCCGCGGCGGCGCGGCGTCGGTCCGGGGGTGCTCATGTGTGCTCGTCTCCTCGTAGGGTCTGCCAGCGGGAACGGTCCCAGGCGGCCCGCTGTTCCCCGACCAGCCTGCGCACCTGGCCGGCTCGCCGTCGGGCACCCCATACCCCGACGCGCACCATCGCCTCGCGCACGATCGCATCGCTCATCTTCGACGTGCCCTCCTCACGCTCGACGAACGCGATGGGCACCTCCACCACGTGCAGCCCTTCCTCGAGGGCCCGCACGGTGAGGTCGACCTGGAAGCAGTAGCCCTGGGAGGCGACAGCGCTGGTGTTCATCCGCCGCAGGGCGGCCAACCGGTAGACCCGGAACCCGGCGGTCGAGTCCCGCACCGCGATGCCCAGCACCAGGCGGGCGTAGGTGTTGGCACCAACCGAGAGCAGCCGGCGGTGGGCTGGCCAGTTGTGCACGGAGCCGCCGGGGACCCAGCGCGAGCCGATCACCAGGTCGGCCCCGGTGACCTCGGCGGTGTGCAGCAGGTCCGGCAGCTGCTCCGGCTGGTGTGACCCGTCCGCGTCGATCTGCACGACCACGTCATACCCGCGCTCCTGCGCCCACGCGAAGCCGGCCAGGTAGGCCGGGCCCAGCCCCTGCTTGCCGGACCGGTGCAGGACGTGCACCTGGGGGTCCTGCCCCGCGAGCCGGTCCGCGATCTCGCCGGTGCCGTCCGGGCTGTTGTCGTCCAGGACCAGGACGTCCGCCTCGGGGACGGCGCTGCGGATCCGCGCCACGATCTTGGGTAGCGTGGTCCGCTCGTTGTAGGTCGGCACGCAGATGCAGACGCCGTCCAGGGAGGCACGCGCGGGGTCCGAGGAGCTCACCTGGGCAGCCTAGTCGTCACCGGCGGGTCCCCCGGCGAACGGTGAGCAGCCCGAGCAGGACGACGAGCCCCGCTGCCACGGGCACCCACGGGCCGATGTGCACCGCTGCCGTGGTCTCGGTGCGTAACGGGACATCGCCCTGGACCAGGTCGGTGGTGAACAGCTCGGTCTGCCCGTGCACCTGCCCGTCCGGGGTGATCAGCGCTGAAACGCCCACATTGCTGATGTGCACCACCGACCTGCCGAGCTCCACGGCCCGGACCCGGGAGATGCCGAGGTGCTCCACCGACTGGTGGCCCTCGCCGAACCACGCGTTGCTGGTCGGCACGACGACGATCTCCGCCCCGCCGAGCGCAAGGTCGCGGGTGGCCTGGTCCATGACGTTCTCGAAGCAGATGGCCAGCCCCACGACGATCTCGCGACCGTCGCGCAGGGTCACCGGCAGCAGCCCCGGCTCGGCCCCGGCGTCCCAGTCGGGGATCCGGTCCACCCACGGCGAGAGGTGGCGCATCACCGGCCGCAGCGGCATGAACTCGCCGAACGGCGCCAGGTAGACCTTTTGGTACTCGGCGACGAGCCCCTCCCCCGGGCCCACCTGGTAGACCATATTGCGGGGCGCATCGTCCGCCGTGCGCGAGGTCGCCCCGAACAACAGCGGGGCCTGGACCGTGTCGACGACCTCCTGGATCGCCCCGACCGCCTCCTGGCCGCTGCGGGTGGAGACGGGGTCGAGGTCGCTGGCGCCCTCGGGCCAGAGGACCAGGTCGGGGTATGCAGTCTCGCCGTCGGCCACCGCGCCGGCCAGGGCCTGCGTCTGGTCGAGGTAGCGCTGCAGCATCGCCCCACGCTCCGCGCTCAGCGTGCGGGTGTAGTCCGTGGGCAGATCGCCCTGGACGGCGGCGATCCGCACGGTCGGGCCGTCGGTGGGCCGTGGGAGCAGTAGGGGTGCGAAGGTCAGCGCCGTCGCCAGCGCGGCGAACCCCAGGGAGCTGAGAGCCCGTCCGCGCACGAGCCGCTGCACGCTCAGGGCGAGCAGGCCACCGACAAGGGCCACGAGGAAGCCCAACCCCAGGACGGAGACCCAGCTGACCGCACCCAGCAGCGGGGAGTCTCCCTGGCTGAAGGCGAGCCGCCCCCAGGGGAAGCCGCCGAAGGGGGTGGCCGAGCGCGCATACTCCATCAGCACCCAGGCCGCGGCCCCGACGACGGGACGCACCGCCCCCCGGCGCTGCAGCAGAGCCAGCAGCCCGCCCAGGGCCGCCGGGTAGAGGGCCGAGGCCACGCTCATCGCCAGCCACGGCGCCGGACCCGCGTAGGTGCCGGCCCAGGTGAACATGGCGGTGTACCAGGTCAGCCCCAGCACGAAACCGGCCAGCAGACCCTGCCAGAGCTTGGCCCCTGCGGTGGCCAGCGCCAGGCACAGGCAGCCGACGATCGCCAGCGGCCAGATGTCGTAGCCCGGGAAGGCCAGCAGCAGCGCCACGCCGCCCAGTGCGGCGAGAAGGAGGCGGAGCGGCAGGAGCACCCGTCCAGGGTACGTCGTGGTCCTGGATGCGGACTGGCACGGGCCGTTCCGGGGAGGATGCCGACGTGCTCGGGTGGGGATGCCGACGAGGGCCCGCCCGCAGGCCCGGATATGGCCGGGCCCCGGCACCTTTGGGGCCGGGTCCGGGACGACTGGTGGCCGTCACGGACCCGTTGTCTACTCGGTGCGCGGGGCCCTGGCTCCTCGGTCACGCCGAGGCGTCCTTCGGGGACCCGTCGAACTTAGGCCGGGCGACCCTCAGGTGTCAACAGCCCTCTGACCTGCGCAGATGCGCGTCGGCGCAGGTCAAGGCGCGGTGTCGCCGGCGAAGGTGACCATGCCCACAGGCAGGTCCTCGGCGTGTCGTCGCAGACACGCCGCCCTCAGGCCGACGGCGGCACCACGACCGTGCCACGGGCCGTGGTCGCCACGACCGGCGGGTCCAGGACGTCCGCCGCCGAGGCGCCGCGCTCCGGGTTGCCCCGGGCCATGACCCGCACCTGGAAGTCCATCTCCCGGGACCGGCTGCCGACCCGGACCAGGGTGGCGGTGACCTCCAGGCAGTCCCCGGCCCGCACCGGCGCCAGGAACTGCACGTCGGAGTAGGAGGCGAAGAGCCCCTCGTCGCCGTCGGTGCGGATGCACAGCTCGGTGGCCACGTCGCCGAACAGGCCCAGGCCGTAGGCGCCATCCACCAGGTTGCCGGCGTAGTGGGCGTGCGCGTAGGGCACGTATCGGGCGTGGGTGACGCCCATGCCCACCTGGGCCGGGTGGGAGGCGGGGGTTGGCCGGTCGGTCATGACTTCTCCTTGACGCTCGGGGACTCGGGTCGGCAGAGGGCGTGGACGAGGTATGAGGCGACCTCCACTGGGGTGGTGCCCTTGCCGAAGATCCGGTCCACGCCCAGAGCGCCCGCCGAGCCCTCCTCGAAGCGGGGCCCACCCGCGATCAGCAGCGGCACCCGGCCGGCCGGGTAGGCCTCCCGGAAGGCCGCCGACATCTGGGTGGTGTTGTGAATGTGGGCGTCGCGCTGGGTCACGACCTGGGAGATGAGAACCGCGTCGGCCTGCTCGGCGATCGTCCGCTCGACCAGCTCGGGCACCAGCACCTGGGCACCGAGGTTCACCACGCGGATCTCGGAGTAGTACTCCAGCCCCTTCTCCCCCGCGAAACCCTTGATGTTGAGGATCGCGTCGATGCCCACCGTGTGGGCGTCGGTGCCGATGCAGGCCCCCACGACCACCAGCGGGCGGCGCAGCGTCCGCTTGATCGCCGAGTTGACGTCCTTGGCGGCCAGCAGCGGGAAGTCGCGCTCCACCACCTGCACCTTGTCCAGCTCCACCAGGTGGGTGACCGAGCCGTAGACGACGAAGAAGGTGTGCGCCGTCCCGATCGCCTTGGCGTGCACCAGCAGCGCCGGCGCCAGGCCCATCTTGCCGGCCAGCTGCAGGGCGGCGCCCTCAGCCCGCTTGTCGTGCGGGACGGGCAGGGTGAAAGACATCTGGACCATCCCGTCACCGGTCATGTCGCCGTAGGGGCGGACCACCGACGGGGTGGGGGCCGGCCCGGGCGTGCTGCCGTCCACCGCGGTCGTGCCGGGCTGCCTACCCTGGCTCATCGGTCCTCCTCCAGCAGCTCGATCACGGGGTTGTGGTAGCCCTCGGCGTGGGCGGCGACCCCGTCCAGGCCCTTGCCCCGGTCGGCGGGGCGCTTCATGTGCCCAAAGGTCCCATCGGCGATGGCCTGCAGCAGCGGCACCCCCCGGGCGGCGTCCCCGGCGGGGTCGTCGAGGATCTTCTCCAGCAGGTCGACCGCCTCGCCGAGCACCTGACGCGCACGGGTCTGGATGAACCCGTCCGGCGGCGGGCGGAAGTCCTCGGTCAGGCCCCCGGCCGCGCGTTGCACGTAGCGGACATTCTGCAAAGCCAGGTCCCGGTCGGACAGCCAGGGGGTGACGACCGCCTCGGTCATCATCCCAACCAGCAGGATCGACTGGCCGGTCATCGCGCCCACCAGGTTGAAGAAGCCGTCGAGCAGGTAGCCCATGAAGATGTCGCCGGTCATGTGCTTGGTCGGCGGCATCCACTTCAGCGGAGCGTCCGGGAAGAGCTGACGGGCCAGCAGCGCGTGCGCCAGCTCCATCCGGAAGCTCTCGGGCACCTCGGGGTTGATCTCGAAGGCGTGGCCCAGGCCCATGAGCTCATCGGGCAGGCCGGCCTCCCTGGCGAAGTACTCGTTCATCAGCTGGCTCACCGTCACCGTGTGCGCCGCTTCAACCGCGTCCGCAGTGGTGAGGTAGTTGTCCTCGCCGGTGTTGATGATGATCCCGGCGCGGGCGTGCACCTGGCGGGAGAAGCGCTGGTCGACGAAGGTGCGGATGGGGTTGATGTCGCGGAAGAGGATGCCGTACATCGAGTCGTTGAGCATCATGTCCAGCCGCTCCAGGCCGGCCAGCGCGGCGATCTCCGGCATGCACAACCCGGAGGCGTAGTTGGTCAGCCGCACGTAGCGGCCCAGCTCCTTGCTCACCTCATCCAGGGCGCCGCGCATGAGGCGGAAGTTCTCCTGGGTGGCGTAGGTGCCAGCGAATCCTTCTCGGGTCGCGCCCTCGGGCACGTAGTCCAGCAGCGACTGGCCGGTGGAGCGGATGACGGCGATGACGTCGGCCCCGGCCCGCGCCGCCGCCTGCGCCTGCGGCATGTCCTCGTAGATGTCGCCGGTGGCCACGATGAGGTAGATCCACGGTCGGTGGTCCGGATCGCCGAGCCGGGCGATGAGCCGGTCGCGGGCGGCCCGCTGGCGGTCGATCTTGGCCAGTCCGGGCCGGACGGCCGCGGTGGCTGCGCGGCGGGCAGGTGTCCGCTCACCCTTCTTCTCCGGTATGCGGAAGCGCACCGACCCTGCCGACGCCTTCTGTGCCAGGGTGAGCAGGTCGGGCGCCTCGTCGCGGCGCAGGGCGTCCCATACCGGGGTGCTGACGCCGTGCTCGAGGCCGACCTGGTCCCGGACGGCGTCGACGAGGTGGTTGACCCAGGGGACCCGCTCGTGGTCGGCGCCCGCCAGCCCGGCCAGCCGTAGGGTGGCCCGCTCGACCGAGACGGTGGTGTGGCTACCGGCCAGGTCCACGACGGGCCGGCCGAGTTTGGCCGATAACCGGCGGGCCTTGCGGACCGTCGCCGCATCCAGCTCCAGCCGCGGTGGCGGCGATGGACGGAGGGTGGCGGTGGTGGCGCTGGTGTCCAGCTCGGAGTTCTTACGCGCAGCCATGCTCAGGCCTCCACGGGTAGGTCGTCGGTGCGGGAGGGGGCCTCGGAGCGGCCGCTGACCGCCCCGCCGTCCTGGACGAGGGCCCCGTGCTGGGCGACCCGGGTCTTGAACAGCGCACGGACCCGCGGATCGGCCCGCATCAGCCCCAGTGCGTAGTCGGCGTGGCCCGGTGTGTAGCCGTTGCCGATGAGCATGGTCACGTCGGACGCGAGCCCCTCGGCACCGAGTGCAGCCGCAGCGAAGTTGGTGGCCATGGAGAAGTAGATGACCGTGCCGCCCTGGGCGGTGGCCAGCAGGGCTGGCTGCTCGCAGCCCGGGACGTCCACGCAGACGACCGTGACGTCCACCGGACCACCGGCCTGGCGCACTGCGCCCTCCAGCCCCAGGGGCGAGCGTGCGTCGGCGATGACCACCTCGTCGGCCAGGGCCGAGGCACGCAGCAGGTGCGCTTCGCTCTCGACCGGCACGACCCCGACCGTGCAGGAGGCTCCGGAGTCGCGGGCGGCGGCCAGGGACAGGGCGCCGGACTTGCCGGCCGCCCCCAGCACGGCCACCGAGGGGGCGTGGCCGCGGGCCACATACCCCTGCACCACGGTGCGGGTGAGCGCCGGGGCGCCGCAGACGTCCATCACCATCAGCGCCAGCTCGTCGTCGAGATCGTTGGGCAGCACGGCGGCGATGGAGCGGCCGAACAGGATCGCGTGGCCGGCGGCGGGGACGCGCTCGGAGAGCCCGTCCCAGCGCTCCAGCCGATCGGAGATCACGAGCGGGGTCAGGGAGAGTGAGACGAGCGTGGCCACATGGTCACCCACCTGCAGGCCCAGGGTGCTCTGCGGCCCCACCTCCGCCACGGTGCCGATGAGCATGCCGCCGGAGCCGGTCACCGGGTTCTGCATCTTGCCCCGCACCGCCACGATCGAGAGCACCTCCTCGCGGATCGCCGCGCCGTGCACGGTGCCGTCGGCGTCGGTGTGCTTCTCCCGCAGCTGGCGGTAAGAGGCGGCGTCGAGGTTGAGCACCTCAACGTCGATGCGCACCTCGTCGCAGGCCAGCGCCGGCGAGGCGTCCAGCCTCCGGGCCGCCTGGGGCAGCGTGACGTCAGGCCCGGAGGGCTCTAGCACGCGGTGGAGCCCGAAGGGCGAGTGGCCGGGCACGGCCGTCATCTATCCTCCTGATCGGATGTTTGGCAAGACATCTTCCTGCAGATGTTCACTTTCTCCGCAAGATGTCCGTAGCATGCCACGTATGTCTCAGACTACCGAGCAGCCTTACCTGTACGCGCGCCGTGAGCTCGTCGAGCCGGACTGGACCCGGCTCCCCGGCTGGGCCGACGTCACCGCCGAGCAGTGGGCCGACGTGCAGTGGCAGCGGGTCAACTGCGTCAAGAACCTCAAGCAGCTGCGCGCCCTCATGGGTGACCTGCTCAGCGAGGAGTTCTACGCCGACCTCGAGAAGGACCAGCAGCTGCGGGCCACCATGTCGATGCTGGTGCCCCCGCAGATGATGAACACCATGGTCTCGGAGATCACCTGGGCCGACGGGCGGATGCCGCGTGCCGGTGCGGAGTTCACCGCCGCGTTCTACGCCGACCCGGTGCGCCGGTACATGCTGCCGGTCTTCTCCGACCGGTTCACCGAGTGGGCGTCCCACCCCTACTCCACCCGTGACTCACTGCACGAGCACGACATGTGGGTCGCCGAGGGCCTGACGCACCGCTACCCCACCAAGGTGCTCGCCGAGATGCTGCCGACCTGCCCGCAGTACTGCGGCCACTGCACCCGGATGGACCTGGTCGGCAACTCCACGCCCCAGTTCACCAAGCTCAAGCTGGCCGGCAAGCCGGTCGACCGGCATACCGCCATCCTCAACTACCTGCAGGAGAACAAGGGCGTGCGCGACGTCGTCGTCTCGGGCGGCGACGTGGCCAACATGCCGTGGAAGAACCTTGAGGGCTGGCTGGACAAGCTGCTGGACATCGACACCATCCGGGACATCCGGCTGGCTACCAAGGCGCTGATGGGGATGCCCCAGCACTGGTTGGCCCCGGACACCGTGGAGGGCGTGGCCCGGGTCGCGGCCAAGGCCCGCTCCCGCGGCGTCGGCCTGGCAATCCACACCCACGTCAACGCCGCCCAGTCGGTGACGCCCCTGGTGGCGCAGGCGAGCCGCGCGATGCTCGACGCGGGCATCCGTGACGTCCGTAACCAGGGCGTGCTCATGCGGGGGGTCAACGACACCTCCACCCAGCTGCTCGACCTGTGCTTCGCGCTCTCCGACGACGCGATGATCACGCCGTACTACTTCTACATGTGCGACATGATCCCGTTCAGCGAGCACTGGCGGGTCTCGCTGGCGCACGCCCAGCACCTGCAGCACTCGATCCTGGGCTACCTGCCCGGCTTCGCCACCCCGCGGATCGTCTGCGACGTGCCGTTCGTCGGCAAGCGTTGGGTGCACCAGGCCGACACTTACGACACCGAGCGCGGCATCTCCTACTGGCGCAAGAACTACCGCACCTCCATCGAGGCCGAGGACGTGGACGTCACCTCCGCGGAATACGTCTACTACGACCCGATCGACACCCTGCCCGCGAGCGGCCAGGAGTGGTGGCGCCAGCACGCCGCCGAGCTGCACGGCCAGGACGCCGCCGCCCAGGAGGAGAAGGCGCTGGCGGCTGCCGCTGCCTCCCGCCAAGCCTCGGTGGACCAGCTGGCCTGAGCAGCACTGCCTCTGGCGGGCGAGCACGCGGCACGGGTGTGGCCGGGTGGGGTGCCTCAGCCGCGGCGGGCGATCGGGGCCGTCCGGCCGCGGGTGATCGTCAGCAGGTCCTGCGGAGACAGCTCCAGATCCAGCCCGCGCTTGCCGCCGCTGACCAGCACCGTCGGGTGTGTCGAGGCGGAGTCGTCGAGCACGGTGGGCAGTGCCTTCTTCTGCCCGATGGGGCTGATGCCGCCCACCACGTAGCCGGTGGTGCGCTCGGCCGTCTGGGGATCAGCCATCGTCGCCTTCTTGGCACCCACGGCAGCCGCAACCGCCTTGAGGTCCACGGTGGTGTCCACCGGCACGATCCCCACGGCGAGGCCCTGGTCGGTGTCGACCAGCAGCGTCTTGAACACCCGTGCCGGCTCTACCCCGAGCGCCTCCGCCGCTTCCAGCCCGTAGGACTGGGCGGCCGGGTCGTGCTCGTAGGGGCGGGTCTCGTAGGCGATCCCCGCCCGGTCCAGGGCCACTGTCGCGGGGGTGCCTCCGCCGCCCTGCCTCTTCTTCGCCACGGCCACAGGGTATGCGGTGCGCAGACGGATCTGCGGCGCGCCGCCGCGGATGCCTAGGCTGGGCGCATGCGACTGCGCTTCCCCGCTCCCCTGCGTCCGGGTGACCTCGTCGGGGTCACCAGCCCGTCCAGCGGTGTCCAGACGGAGCTGCGGCCCCGGCTGGACGTGGCCGTGCGCACCGTCCGGCAGCGTGGCTTCGAGGTCGAGGTGGGCCGGTGCATGGACGGCTCTTCGCACATCAGCGCCCCGGCCGCAGACCGCGCGGCCGAGCTGGAGCGGATGCTGCTGGACCCGCGGGTGCGGGCCGTGGTGCCGCCCTGGGGCGGGGAGACCGCGATCGATCTGATCCGGCTGCTGGACTGGGACCGCCTGGCGCAAGCCGAGCCGACCTGGATGGTCGGGTTCTCCGACATCGCCACGCTCATCACCCCGTTGACCCTGCTCACCGGATGGGCAAGCGTCCACGGCAACAACCTGATGGACACGCCCTACCGGGCCCCCGAGGGACTGGTGGACTGGCTCGACATCGTCACCCTGGCACCGGGAGCCACCTTCACCCAGACCTCGCCCCGTGCGTGGCGTGAGGGGTTCGTGGACTACGCCGAGCACCCCGGGGTCGACGCCTACGAGCTGGGCCGGTCGGGGTCCTGGCGACGGCTGGACACCGGTGGGGACGACGTGGCCGGCGGCGCCGGCGAGGAGGTCGAGGTCACCGGCCGCCTCGTCGGAGGCTGCGTGGAGACGCTCGCGCACCTGGCCGGCACCCGCTACCTGGACACGAGCCCGCTCGCTGGCCGCGGTGAGGGCCTGATCGTGTACGTCGAGGTGTCCGGTGCGGGAGCGCTCGACGTCTGCCGGCACCTGCACGGCATGCGTCTCGCGGGCTTCTTCACCCGCGCTGACGCCGTGCTGGTCGGGCGAACGGCCGCCCCCGATGCCCCGACGCTGACCCAGGACGAAGCCGTGCTCGACGCGCTCGGCGACCTGGGGGTGCCGATCCTCGCCGACGTGGAGTGCGGGCACGTCGCCCCGCACCTGCCGCTGGTCAACGGCGCGCTGGCGACGGTGCGGCATACCCCCGAGGCGTCGACGATCACCCAGACCCTGGCGTGAGGCTCCCCCCGGCCGGTCGGTGCGTTTAGATCACGTAGTCCTCCGTGGGCAGCCGGCCCAGACGGTCCTCCCAGGGGGTGGACAGCACGATCGTCGTGTTGGTGGCCACGGAAGCCTGCTGGCGGATCCGCGCGAAGAGCTCCTCGAGGTCCTGGGGGCGGCCGACGCGAATGAGCAGGACGTAGTTCTCGTCCCCCGCGACCGACCAGCAGGCGACGATCTCCTCGATGTCGTTGAGGCGCTCGGGCACGTCGTCCTCAGCCGCCGGGTCGAACGGGGTGATCGACATCAGGGCCGTCAGCGGCAGGCCGACCTTCGTGTAGTCGACCACCGCGCGGTAGCCGGTGATGATCTCCCTCTCCTCCAGCCTCTTGACCCGCTGGTGCACGGCCGAGGTGGACAGCCCGACGCGGCGGCCCAGGTCGGCGAAGCTGATCCGCCCTTCCTCGGCCAGCACCTGGACGATGTGACGGTCGAGCGGCTCCAGGACGGACATGGGGTCAGCCTAGCGGCGTCGACCGGCCACGACGCCCGGCTCCCGCGGCGCCGGAGCTTCCTGCCGCTGCTGCCAGAACGCCAGCGCGACGGCCGCGGCGGTGACCACCAGGGCCGGCAGGAACCACACCGGCAGCGGAGCTGGGGCCACCACCAGTGCCACTGTGAAGACCAGCACCCCTGCCCCGGCCAGCGCCACGCTGTGCGGGAGCGCCAGGGCCACCAGCAGCGCACCGGCCACCATGACCGTGGGCAGCGAGAGCTGGAGCACCTGCTCCCACGCGACCCCCCTCGGGCGCTCCAGCGGGTTCTCACCGCGCGGGTCGTCCCACAACGGCCCAAAGAGCAGCAGCGTCGCCGTGAGGACGGTCAGCGCAAGGGCCACCCAGGGCAGACGACGGACGAGGGCAGGCACCCCGTCAGGTTAACGCCCGGGACTACGCTGGGACGTCATGAGCCAGACCCCCGCCGCGCCGCGCCTGCTCCTGCTGGACACGGCCAGCCTCTACTTCCGGGCCTTCTTCGGCGTCAAGGACCAGCGCCCCGCGCCAGACGGCACGCCCACCAACGCGGTCCGCGGGCTGCTGGACATGATCGCCACGCTCACCACCCGCTTCTCCCCCACCCACCTGGCCTGCTGCTGGGACGACGACTGGCGGCCGCAGTTCCGGGTGGACGCGATTGCTTCCTACAAGGCCCACCGGCTGGTGCAGGGTTCGCAGGACAAGGAGGAGGCCCCACCTGAGCTCGAGGTGCAGGTGCCGATCCTGCGCCAGACCGTGGAGGCGATCGGCCTGCCAGTCCTCGGCTCCCCCGGCTATGAGGCCGATGACGTCATCGGCACCCTCACCGCGACGCACCACGGGCGGCTGCCGATCGGCGTGGTGACCGGCGACCGGGACCTTTTCCAGCTCGTGGACGACGCCGCGGACGTCAGCGTGATCTACACCGCCAAGACGGGCGTCCGCGACGCCGAGATCATCCGCGAGGTCGACCTCCAGGCCCGCTACGGCGTCCCGAACGGGCTGGCGTACGCCGAGATGTCCATGCTGCGGGGCGACACCAGCGACGGGCTGCCCGGCGTCAAGGGCATCGGGGAGAAGACCGCCGCCCAGCTGCTCGCCGACTACGGCAGCCTGGCCGCGCTGCGCGCCGCGGTGGACTCCGGCGACCCGCGGCTGAAGGGGGCCCGGCGGGCCAACCTGGAGGCGGGCACGGCATACCTCGACGTGGCGCCACGAGTCGTGCTGGTGGCGCAGGACGCGCCGCTGCCCGACGTGCCGCTCACCCTGCCTCGCAAGGTCGCTGACCCCGAGACGCTGCACCGGCTCATCGAGTCCTACGACCTGGGCAGCCCGGTGTCCCGCCTGCTCACCGCGCTCGATATCCGCCCCTGACGGCGACCTCCCTGCCCCGGGGTCGGTCAGGTGCCATGATGCGGCCATGGGACTGAAAGACCGCAACCTCGCCGACGGCGAACAGGTCATCCTCAATCTGCGCACCCACGTCAAGGCCATCCTGCGCCCGGTGCTGCTCGCTCTCATGCTGGTCGTGGCCCTGGTCGCCCTGTGGTGGTTCCTGCGCGGGGAGGACTACTACGCGGTGGTCATGTGGATCGCCGGAGCCATCGCCTTGGCGCTGGCTGCCTGGCTTGTCGTGCTGCCCATCCTGGTGTGGAACGCCGAGCGCTACGTCATCACCAACAGGCGGGTCGCCCACCGCACCGGCATCCTCAACCGCAAGGGTCGTGACATCCCCCTGCACCGCGTCAACGACATCTCCCTGGACAAGAGCCTCCTGGACCGGATGTTCGGGTGCGGGACGCTGGTCATCTCCGACGCCACCCAGCAACAAGGGATGGTGCTGCACGACATCCCACAGGTGGAGAGCGTCCAGGTGCGGCTGCACAACCTGCTCTACGACGCCGACGACGGTTCCGACGACGGGGAGTACCCGCCCACCGAACCGCCCCGCGCACGGGGGCGCCGCTGAGCGGGCCCGCTCCCGGCCCGGGTGGACGCAGCCCAGCGGCCCTGCACGAGCAACCCGGCACCCCACGCGGCCAAGGCCAGGGACGCCGAGGCCAGCACGTCGCTGGGCCGGTGATAGCTGAGCACGACGACCATCGCCCCCATGAGCGCCGTGGCCCCGGTGCCCACCA
Source organism: Ornithinimicrobium pratense (assembly GCF_008843165.1). Lineage (NCBI taxonomy): Bacteria > Bacillati > Actinomycetota > Actinomycetes > Micrococcales > Ornithinimicrobiaceae > Ornithinimicrobium > Ornithinimicrobium pratense. Next base: position 1,736,439 of record NZ_CP044427.1, read on the forward strand.
GCAGCACCAGTCCCCGCCAGGCCAGGGGCAGCACCAGCACCAGCGCCACGGCGAGCGCCGCGACGGCAGCGGTGTGTCCGCTGGGCAGAGAGTTGGGCATCGGCCAGGGGTCCGCCAGCTGCGGGCGTGGCAGGGTCGCCTTGAGGATCTGCGGCCCGGCCAGGCACACCATGACGGCGACGCCCGCGCCCAGCGCCACGCGCCAGTGCCGCAGCAGGCCGGTGAGGCACGCCATGCCGCACAGCAGCACCATCCGCATCGGACCCAGCTCCTCGACGATCGCCTCCGCGAGGCGTCGGGAACCGGGCCGGGCGGAGGCCCGGTCCATCACCGCGGTGTCCCAGGCCTGGCCGGTGGTGCTGAGCACGAACACCGCGTAGAGCCCGAGCACCCCGAGGGTTCCTACGGTGATGAGTCCCCAGGGCAGCGCGGGCGGCGGGTGGTCGCGGTCGGGCATAGCTGGATCAGGATAGACACGCAGGCTGGGTGGACGGCTCAGGGTGACGTGGTGCAGCCCGCCTGCGTGACACAGCAAGCCACGGCGGGGCGCGGCGGGTGACCGCTCGCCCCACTGGTCGGGTATGCGGTCAGTCCAGCCGGTCGGCGGCCACCACGCCGCGCAGGACCGCGTCGGAGGCTTTGCGTGCGGTGCGGGCCAGGTCGCCGTCCGCCGCCTGGGCGATCTGCCCGAGCAGGTCGATGACCTGCTTGGCGCGTCGCACGAAGTCGCCGGCGGACAGGTCGCCTCCGCGCAGCACCTCATCGAGCCCGCGGCCGGAGGCCCAGCGGTGCACCATCCAGGTGATCCCAGTGTCCAGCTCACGGTCGCCAGTGAGGTCGTGCTCCCGCTTGGCGTCCTGCACCTCGCGCCAGATCGCGGCCATCTCTCCCAGGGCCTCCGCCACCTCGACGCTGGGGACCGGGGGCTCGGCCGTCTCGTCGCCGCGCGCCTCGTGGATGATCGCCGAGACGACCGAGGCCAGGTCGGCCGGGGTGAGTCGGTCCCAGGCCCCCCGCCGGATCGACTCGGCGACGACGAGGTCGAGCTCGGTGTAGATGCGCCGCAACCGCCCGCCCTGGGGCGTCACCTGCTGGCCGTCCTCGGTCAGGTAACCGAGGCCGGCCAGCAGGTCGCAGATCCGCTCGAAGGTCTTCGCGACGGCGTTGGTGCGGTGCGCCACCCGCCGCTGCAGGTCGTCGGTCTCCTTGCGCAGCTGCCACCAGCGAGCTGCCCACCGGGCATGGTCCTCGCGGTCGGGACAGCTGTGGCAGGGGTGTGCCTTCAGCCGCGCCCGCAGCTCCTCCACCTGGGCGGTGGTGTTGCTGCGCCCGTGTCCTGATGAGCCTTCTCGCGTGTCCTGAGGGGCCGTTGCGCGTGTTCTGTCGGAGGGGCCGGGGAAGGGGTGCTCGTGCACGCTGCTGCGCAGGGCCGAGGCAAGGTCCTTGCGCGCCTTGGGGCTGCGGGGGTTGAAGTGTCCGGGGATGCGCAGCGTGCCGATCACCTCAGGAACGTCCCGGAAACCCGCGACGCCAAGCCGTTGCAGGCTGCCGTTGGAGGTAATGACGCTCAGCTCGGGGGCGGCCGAGCGACCCTTGGGGCTGCGCAGCACCACCGCCATCGACCCCTTCCGGCCCCCGTCCAGCTGGATCACCTGGCCCGGCTCCAGCTCCTCCAGCGCCTGGGCGATGTCCGAGCGGCGCTCGGCCTGGCGCCGGCGGGCCTGCTTCTTCTCCAGCTCGGACAGCTCGTGACGCAGGCGCCCGTACTCGCGGAAGTCGCCGCGGTCGCAGGCCATCGCCTCGGCATACCCTTCCAGCGCGGTGCTGTTGTCCCGCACCTGCGTCGTCAGCCCGACCACCGACCGGTCGGCCTGGAACTGGGCGAAGGAGGACTGCAGCAGCTCGTGGGCGCGTTCCCGGCCGTACTGGGCGACCAGGTTGACGGCCATGTTGGAGCTGGGCCGGAAGGAGCTGCGCAATGGGTAGGTGCGGGTCGAGGCCAGCCCGGCGACGTCCATCGGGTCCATCCCACGCCGCCAGAGCACGACTGCGTGCCCCTCGATGTCGATGCCGCGGCGGCCGGCCCGGCCGGTGAGCTGGGTGTACTCCGCCGGGGTCACCGGCGCGTGGGTTTCGCCGTTGAACTTCACCAGCTTCTCCAGCACCACGGTGCGGGCCGGCATGTTGATGCCCAGGGCCAGGGTTTCGGTGGCGAAGACGGCCCGCACCCGACCGGCGGTGAACAGCTCCTCGACGATCTCCCGGAACAGCGGCAGCATCCCGGCGTGGTGCGCGGCATATCCGCGGGAGAGGCCCTCGACGAAGTCGTGGTATCCCAGCACGCCCAGGTCGCGCGGGTCGACCGCGGCCGCCTCGACGCGGCGGGTGACCAGGTCGCGGACCGCGACGCTCTCCTGGTCCGGGATCAGCCGCATGCCCCGGCCGAGCAGCTGCTGGACCGCGGCGTCGCAGCCGGCGCGGCTGAAGATGAAGGTGATGGCCGGCAGCAGCCCTTCGCGCTCCAGTCGCTCGATCACCTGGGTGCGGCTGGCCACCCCGCCGGGCAGTGCCCCGCCTGCCGGGACGGCACCGTCGTCGCCGCGGTAGCCACGGGCGTCGGAGTAACCGCGGGTACGGTCCGAGCGTCCGCCTCGACCGACCTCACGGGAGTCGCGTCCACCCCGGCCACGCCCCCCGCCGCTCCGGCCGCTGCCGCCATCGCGGCCGCCTCCTCGTTGGCTCCCGCGTGGCTCGCCGCGCCGGCCCCGTGGGCCACCTTCGTCGGCCCTCCGCCAGCCCCCGGACTGGGCGGCCCGCTCAGCCGAGGTGATGCGCTGCAGCAGCTCGGGGTTGACCCGGGTCGTGCCACCGACATCCGCGGTGCCACCACCGGAGCCGTCGGTGACGAAGAGGTCGAAGAGCTGCTGGCCGACCATCATGTGCTGCCACAGCGGCACCGGCCGGTGCTCGGAGACGATCACCTGGGTCTGCAATCCGGTCTCGCCGCCGCGCACGGTGGTCAGCCAGTCGCCGAACTCCTCCGCGTTGCTCACCGTGGCCGACAGCGAGATGACCTGCACCGACGGCGGCAGGTGGATGATGACCTCCTCCCAGACGGCGCCGCGCCAGCGGTCCGCGAGGTAGTGGACCTCGTCCATGACCACAAAACCCAGGCCGGTCAGGGTCGGGGACGAGGAGTACATCATGTTGCGCAGCACCTCGGTGGTCATCACCACCACCGGAGCCTCACCATTGATCGAGGCGTCGCCGGTCAGCAAACCCACATTGGCAGCCCCGTGCCGAGCCACCAGGTCGTGGTACTTCTGGTTCGACAACGCCTTGATCGGGGTGGTGTAGAACGTCTTGTGCCCGGTCTCCAGACCCAACGCGACCGCGAACTCGCCCACCACCGTCTTGCCGGCCCCGGTCGGTGCCGCGACGAGCACGCCGTGGCCTTCTTGGACCGCCTTGATGGCGGTCAGCTGGAAGTCGTCGAGCGCGAAGCCCAGCGACCCGGCGAAGCGGCCGGCCGCGGTGGACTCCCAGGCGGTGCGGGCGCGGGCGGCAGCAAAGCGTTCGGCCGGGGAGGACATACCGGAAGGCTACGTCAGTGCAGGCGCGACAACCTGCAGGATCGACGGCGCGACCTGCACGGTCAGCGGCAGCGGTGCCAGCGGCTCTCCGTCCCCCTGGGCGACGATGTCGGCCGGCCCTTCGATGCGCACCTCACGGGCCCCGGTGACGGTCACCGCCGAGTGGTCGGCCAGCCGACCGGCGCGGACCGCGCGCAGCAGGTGGACCGCCTGACGCGGCGGGACCGGTCGGATGACCACCAGGTCCAGCAGCCCGTCGGCCGGGTCTGCCTCGGGGCAGATGTGCAGTCCACCGCCGAGATAGGGCATGTTGACCGGTACGACCACCAGGGTCTCCAGCGCCAGCGGCGTGCCGTCCACGGTGAGCACGTAGTTCAGCGGTGGCTGCCGGCGCAGCAGGGCGATCTCCACCAGGGCCGAGAGGGTGTATGTCGTCGCGCCCAGGATCCGGGGCCAGCGGTTGGCCCGGTCGGAGATCCGGGCGTCGAGGGCCGAGGTGACCGAGGAGAGCACGTGCCGGTCGAGCTCGGGCAGGTGCAGGGTGTCAACCGTGCGCCGGTCATCCGCGAGCAGGACCTCCAGGGCACCCGCGCCGCGCTCGATGCCCAGTGAGCGGGCGTTGTCGTTTCCGGTTCCCGCCGGCAGGATCGCGACTGCCGTCGAGGTGCCGGCGCACAGGTCGGCGGCCATGCTCACCACGCCGTCACCTCCGACCGCCACCAGGACGTCGATCCCGTCGGCCAGGAGCGTGGCGCAGACGCTCCGCGCCTGGGCCAGCGACCCGGCGACGACCTCGGTCACCTCGTGTCCACCGGCCCGCAGCGCGACCACGGCCTGCTCCCCCACCCGGGCGCTGGACCCACCCGGTCCCCTCCTGCGCCGTCCGTGGGCGACGGCATACCTCATCGCAGCGGGGTCGCCTGATCGGGTGTCAGATCTCGGTAGCGGTCGCGAGGGTCGTCCCCGCGCCGCCCCCGCAGTCGCTCCATGATGAAGGCGACCGCGACCGCGCACCAGTAGAGCAGGAACACGGGCGCGGCCATCGCCAACATGCTCACTGCGCTCGGGTCAGGCGTCATCACTGCGGAGAAGACGAGGATGCCGAAGAGGGTGATCCGCCAGCCCTTGAGCATCGTCTGGGCGGGCAGGATGCCGATCTGGTTGAGCGCCACCAGCACCACCGGCAGCAGGAAGGCCAGCCCGAAGGCCAGGCAGAAGTAGAGCACCACGTTGAGGTAGTCCGGGGCGCTCATGATGTTGGTGAAGCTCTCCGGCGCGAAGCTGAGCAGGATCGCGTAGAGGCGGGGGAAGGTGAAGGCGGCCATGCCGGCCCCGGCGAAGAACAGCGGGATGGCGAAGAAGAAGTAGCCGAGTGCGATCCTCTTCTCCTTGGGCGTCAGGCCGGGCAGGAGGAAGGCCCAGGTCTGCCAGAGCCACACCGGGCTGGCCGCCAGGATGCCGGTGAAGATCGAGACGCGCAGCTGCAGGGCGAACGCACCGGTGATGCTGTCGAAGTTGAGGGTGACGATGCGCTGGCCGTCGGCGTCACGCACGTTCTCCACAGGGGCGCTGATGAAGTTGATGATCGGGTCGTACCAGTACCACCCGAGCACGGAGAGGGCCCCGATGGCCAGGACCGAGATGACCACCCGGTTGCGCAGCTCCCGGAAGTGCTCGGCGAGCGACATCCGTCCCTCGGGATGTCTGCGTCGTCCTCGGGTACGGGCCACGTCGGGGTATGCGGTGCGCCTGCGGCAGCCGGGTCAGCTGCGGGGGGCGCTGGTGTCGCCGTCAGAGCCGTGCCGCTGGATGCGGCGGTACTCCTCCTGGGCGCTGTCTTGGTAGGGGTCCTCCACCTGCCCCTGAGCGACCGGGGTGTCCACAGGCGCGCCCCCGACGACGCCGCGGTCCTTGCGGGCGGTGCTGTCGTCCTTCATGTGGTCCACCTCGGTCTTGAAGACCCGCATCGACTCACCCAGGGATCGGGCGGCGTTGGGCAGGTTCTTCCAGCCGAAGAGGAGCACGAACGCGACGATCAGGACCACGATGTGCCAGAACTGGATTCCACCCACGGTCGTTCCTCACTCTCGGTCGGGCTCGCGCGTGTGCCCACCTGGTGCGCACGGACGAAGGAGTACTGCAGCAACCAGTCTAGCGGTCGGTGTGCTGCGCGTGGCCGGCCAGCGCGGCGGCGGCCCCGTCGCGCACGGCAGCCACCGCGGCGGGGGGATGCACGACCCGCACCGCGCCGCCCTCGCGCCAGACCAGCCGGTGCAGCCACGCCGGGTCGGCCACCCGCAGCACCATCACCGTGGACCCGTCGTCGCGCCGTTCCACCTGCTCCGACGGGATGCTCTCGGCGACCCAGGCTGCGGCGGGCTGCAGCTCGAGGGTGACCAGCAGGTCCTGCGGGTCACCTTTGAAGACGCCGGGCACCACGTCGCGGGGGGCCAGGTCCTGCGGCGGTGCCGCGGGCTCGTCGAGGACCTCGACCGCCTCGACCCGGTCCAGCCGGAAGGTGCGCACGCCCCGGGCCCGGTGGCACCAGGCCTCGAGGTACCAGTAACCGTCCACCGAGAGCACCCGCAGCGGGTCGACGTCGCGCTCGGTGGTCTCGTCGCGGCTGGCTGAGGTGTACCGCAGGTGCAGCCGGCGCTGCTCGGTCAGGCCGGTGCGGATCCGGGCGGCCAGCGCCGGGTCGACGGGAGCGTCCAGGTCGACCCGCACCTGGTCCGCGGATGCAGCCGCGTCACCGGCCGCCGCCTCAAGCTTGGCCAGCGCGCGGTCGATCGCCTCGTGCTCGGTCAGGCCCGGGGTCGCAGCCAGCGCCCGCAGCGCGACGATGAGGGCCAGGGCCTCGTCCCGGCCCAGCCGCAGCGGCCGGGCGATGGTGTCGGCGTTGCCGACGAAGACCCGCCCGTCTTCCCAGGAGGCCTCGATGAGGTCGTCCGGGTAGTGACCCGGCAAGCCGCAGACGAACAGCAGCTCGAGGTCCTCCACCACCTGGTCCTCGCTCACGCCCAGCTGGGCGGCCGCGCTGGCCAGGTCGATCCCCTGCCGGTTCAACAGCCACGGGACCATCGTGAGCAGGCGGGACACGCGCGAGGTGGCGCTCTCGAAGGTGACCATCAGCGCACGCCCCCCGTCTGCCCACCGCGAGCTGTGCCAGGGGCATCGTGAGCCCTGCCCGCACCGTCGGGCGCCGGTCCGGCGCCCGGGCCGTGCGCATGCGCCACTGTCTCCAGCCGCTGGCTGACCAGTGAGCGGAGCTCCTCGGGCGCCACGACCACCACGTCCGGGCCGGCACCGCAGACCTCCTTAGCCAAGGCCGGGAGCGAGCCGACGGGCAGGTCCAGCAGGTCCCACCCCTCCGCGACCGGCCCGGGGGCAGAGCCCGCGTCGGGGTTGGCGTCGGGGCCCCCCGCCACGACCTGGCCGCGGCGCCGCAAGGAGGCTGCGGTGCCCTCGCGGACGAGCAGCCGCACGGTGGTGGTCTCGCCGTCCTCCTCCCCCACGCTGCTGCGGATCATCGCGGCCGCGTCATGGCCGGTGGGCGCGTCATACCCGCCTTTGCGCCCGTCCTTCGTGGGCGTCCCGGCGATGCGGTCCAGCCGGAACACCCGCGGGGCGTCGCGGTCGAGGTCGTGGGCGGTGAGGTACCAGCGGCCATGCCAGCTGGTCAGGCCCCACGGCTGCACGTGCCGCTCGGTCAGGTCGCCGCTGCCGCCGCGGTAGTCGAAGCGCAACGGGGTCCGGGAGAGCACCGCGTCGCGGACCGGCTCGAAGGCGGGCTCGCGGGTATGCAGCAGCGGCTCGATCCCCGCCACCGAGGTCTCGTCCTTGACCAGCCCGGCCGCCTCCAGCTTGCGCAGCGCCTGGGCCGCCGGCCCGGCGAGGCTGGCCTGGCTCCAGGAGCGGGCGGCCAGCCCGAGCACGGCCACCTCGTCGGGGGCGAAGTCGATCTCGGGCAGGGCATACTCTCGCTGGTCGATCCGGTAGCCCGGCTCGTCGTCGAAGAACGGGTCGATCGGCTCGGTGCGCAGCGGCACCCCGAGGGCGCGCAGCTCGTCCTTGTCCCGCTCGAACATCCTCTCGAAGGCCTCGTCGCTGCTGCCGGCGTAGTCCGGGACGGCCTCGCGCAGCCGGGCGCGGGACAGCGGCTGCCGGGTGTGCAGCAGCGCGATGACCAGGTTGAGGAGGCGCTCGGTCTTCGCGGCGGCAGGGGACGGACGGGCCATGATCCCCGAGGCTACCCCGGCTACCATCGCCGGGTGATCCGGTGGCGTCAGGGTGTCGTGCGCGAGGTCCTCGCGGGCTGGCCCGGCGTCGTCCCGGTCTCGGTCGAGATCACTCCCGGGGACGGCACCACCGTCCCCGCCCTGGCCTACGTGGACGTCGTCGGCACGCCTGAGGCCGGCGACCGGGTGCTGCTCAACACCACGGCGCTGGATCGTGGCCTCGGCACCGGTGGGTATGCCGTGGTGACCGCGATTCCGGACCGCCCTTCCGCGTGGCCGGCCGGGTGGGCGGTCGACCCCGACGCCCCGGGCCACCTGGTCAAGGCGCGCTACTCGCCCCTGCAGACGATGGTGCTGGGCGTCGACGACCCTGAGGGCGAGCACCACGCGGTGCTGGAGGCTGCCGACTCGATCGACGGGATGCCGGTCGTCGCCGCCGACCTGCACAGCTCGCTGCCGGCGATCGTGGCCGGGGTCCGCCTGGCGGCGGAGCAGGAGGGACGTGAGGCGCCCACGGTGGCCTACGTGATGACGGACGGCGGAGCGCTCCCCCTCGCCTTCTCCCGCTCGGTCGCCACCCTGCGCGACGCAGGCTGGCTGAGCGCCACGGTCACCTGCGGGCAGGCCTACGGCGGCGACCTCGAGGCCGTCACCGTCCACACTGCCCTGCTCGCTGCCCGCCACGTCATCAAGGCCGACCTCGCCGTCGTCGTCCAGGGGCCGGGCAACCTCGGCACCGGCACCCGGTGGGGATTCTCGGGCGTCGCCGCCGGTGAGGCGCTGAACGCCGCGGCCGTGCTGGGCGGCCGCCCGGTCGCGGCCCTGCGGGTGTCGCAGGCCGACCCCCGGGGGCGGCACCGCGGCCTGTCCCACCACAGCGCGACCGCCTATGGCCGGGTGCTCACCCGCCCGGCCGACCTGGTGGTGCCCGTCCCCGGTCCTGGCACCGCCCTCGAGCTACGGGCCTGCCTGGACCAGGTCCATCGACAGGCCGGTGCGCTCGTCGCCACGGCCTCCCACCTGCGACTCGTCGAGGTCGCGACCGATGGTCTGCTCGAGCGCCTGCGGGACACCCCGGTGCGGTTGTCGACGATGGGCCGTGGCCTGGACGAGGACACTGCGGCTTTCCTGGCCGCAGCGGCCGCGGGCAGCCACGCGGTGCGCATCTCGCCGTCGCCCCGCCTAGGGTGAGGGGATGTTCGCACGCGACCTGCCCGCCTATCTGGACGACCTCCTGGACCGCGTCCGCGACGACGACGACGGTGAGCCGGACGAGCTCCCCGTGCACGCCGAGGCCGACCTCGACAGGCTGGCCGTCGCGGTGGTCGGCGTCGACGGGCAGGTCTGCACCGCCGGCGACGCGGAGTTCTACTACCCCATCCAGTCGCTGAGCAAGGCCGTGGTCTACGGACTGGCGATCGACTGTGTGGGCATGGAGGAGGTGCTGCGCCACATCGACGTCGAGCCCTCCGGGGACGCGTTCAACCGGATCAGCCTGGAGGGTGGCCAGAACCGCCCGGCCAACCCGATGATCAACGCCGGGGCGCTCACCGCACACTCCCTCGTGGACGGTCATGACGCCGAGCACCGCTTCGCACGGATCCGGGAACTGCTCTCGGCGATGGCCGGCCGGGAGCTGGAGATGGACGAGGACAGCTATCGGCAGGAGATGGACGACGCGCACCGCAACCTGGGGATCGCGCACATGGTCAAGGCGTTGTCGGAGTTGCCAGATGACCCGCACGACGTGGTCGACGGCTACTCGCGGCAGTGCGCCCTGCGCGTGTCCACCGTCGAGCTGGCCCGGATCGCCGCCACGCTGGCCAACGACGGCGTCGTTCCGGGCACCGAGGAGCGGGTGCTCTCCCGGCAGGCCACCCGGCACGTCCTGTCGGTGATGCTGACGTGCGGGATGTACGACTCCGCCGGCGACTGGGTCTCCTCCGTCGGCATCCCGGCCAAGAGCGGTGTCAGCGGCGGCATCGTCGGCGCCGTGCCGGGGCGGGGCGGGATCGCCACCTACTCCCCCCGGCTGGACAAGCACGGCAACTCCACCCGCGGCCAGGTCGCCTTCGAGCACCTCGCGGTCGACCTGGACCTGCACGTCCTGCGCCCGCGCCACCGGGACGAGTGACGGGGGGCGCGGGCTGCGCGGGGCCGCCGCGTGGGCGGGGCGCCGGCGGGTCAGGCGGTCAGCGCACGTCCATCAGGTCCACGACGAAGATCAGCGTCTCGCCGCCCTTGATGGCGCCACCGGCCCCACGGTCGCCGTAGCCCAGGTGCGGCGGGATGACGATCTTGCGCCGGCCGCCGACCTTCATCCCGAGAAGGCCTTGGTCCCAGCCCTGGATGACCTGGCCGACGCCGACGGTGAAGGCGAGCGGCTCCCCGCGGTTCCAGGACGCGTCGAACTCCTCGCCGGTGGACCAGGCGACGCCGACGTAGTGGGCCGAGATCTGCGCACCGGCCGTGGCCTCGGCGCCCTCGCCGACCTCGATGTCCTCCGTGACCAGCTCGCTGGGCGGGGTGTCACCGGGGAAGTCGATCTCGGGCTTGGCCTTCTGGACGCGGCCGAAGGGGGAGTCGGTCATGGCTGGTGTTCTCCTGCTCTGGTGAGGGTAAGGGGTGAGGTGGGTTGATCAATACGCGGCAATGATGTCGACCACGAAGACGAGGTCTTCACCGCCGAGCTCCGGGTGGTCCTCCGGGTTGGGTCCGTAGGCCTGCTCGGCCGGAATGACCAGCAGCACCTGGGAGCGGACGTTCTGCCCGATCAGGCCCTGGTCCCAGCCGTCGATGACCTGACCGGCGCCGACCTGGAAGCTGAACGGTTGGCCGCGGTTGTAGGAGGTGTCGAACTGCTCGCCGTCGGAGAGCGTGACGCCGGTGTAGTGGACGAAGACCGTCTGGCCCTCCCCCACCTCGGCCCCCTGGCCCTGGACCAGCGGCTGGACGACGAGCTCATCGGGTGCCTCGACGCCCTCGACGTCGATGACCGCCGGCGTCTCGCCGTCGGACTCCACCGTCGGCAGGCCCTCGACCGGGTCGACCGGCTCGCCGGCGATGGGATAGGAATCGACGATCTCCATGTAGAACAGCAGCGTGTCCTCGGGGCCGACCCCGAGCTCCTGGCTGCCGAACTCACCGAAGGCGTCCTCCGCGGGCAGCGCCATGAGCACGCTGTCGCCCTCGGTGGTGCCCGGCAGGTTGTCCCGGAACGCCGGGAGGAGGGTCTCGTCGGTCAGGTCGAGGGTGACCGTCTCGTCGGTGCTGAAGGTGCTGACGATCTGCTCGCCGGTGGTGCCGTTGACGGCCAGGTAGCGGACCTGGACATCGTCCTCGGCACCGATCTCCTCGCCGTCCCCAGCCTGCAGCTGCTCGGACTGCGTCTGCTGGGTCACGAAGGGCAGGTCGCCGTCCGCCAGCGGCTCGCCGTGCCAGTTCAGCACGGGCTCGCCGTCCTGCTGCTCGACCGCGACGTCGTTCAGGTCGTGGGACGGGCCGGCCGAGGTCGCAGCGGCGTCCTCGGGCGACGAGGTGGCCGTGGAGTCGTCGGCACCGCCGGAGTCCGGGCTGCAGGCAGCCACGGCCAGGAAGGCCAGCGGCGCAGCCGCAGCCGCGAGGAATCGGAGTCGGGGTGAGCGCACGCGCGCATCCTTTGCTTCTGGGGGACTCAAACCGGGCAAGCCTAACCCGTGCATCTGGGCGTTGCGTGTGCGTGCCTCATCCGGAGGGGCAGGCGCCGGTATGTGGCGTCAGCCCTTCGGTCACACGCCGCGGGGCGTGCCGGGCAACTCAGAGGTGGCGATGTGCTCGATGAGCTGGTCGACGCGGGCGTCGACGGCGGCGAAGGGGTCCTTGCAGACCAGGGTGCGCTGGGCGGCGTCGTTGAGCTTAAGGTGCACCCAGTCGACGGTGAAGTCGCGACGGTGGTCCTGAGCTGCGCGGACGAAGTCGCCCCGCAGCCGCGCTCGCGTCTGCGGGGGAGAGACCATCGCCTGGGCGATCCGCTCATCGGACACCACGGTCCGGGCTCGGCCAGAGCGCTCCAGCATCCGCACCAGACCGCGTTGCGGGTGCACGTCGTGCCAGACCAGGTCCAGCTGCTGCAGCCGCTCGTCGTGCGGGGCTAGGCCGTGCTTGTCGGCATACTCAGCCAGCAGCCGCCGCTTCATCACCCACTCGATCTCGGTGTCGACCAGGCGCAGCTGGTCGCTCTCGATCGCGTGCAGCCCACGCTCCCACAGCTCGAGCACCTCGCGATGGGGGCTCTGGTCGGCGATCCCGGCCCCCTGCGCGTGGCGCCGGGCCAGCTCCAGCAGGGTGGACTGCATACCCAGCGCGGTGATCGTCCCTCCCGACGCGAGCGGGACGGCGACCCGACCGGTCGGGTCCCGGCTGATGTCTCGGATCGCCTGGACCGGGTTGGCCAGGGCGAAGTCGGGGACGATGGTGCCCGCCTCGAGCATCCGCAGCACCAGGTCGGTGGTCCCCGCGCGCAGCAGGGTGGTGGTCTGGCTCATCGTGGAGTCGCCGACGATCACGTGCAGGCGACGGTACCGCTCGGGGTCGGCGTGCGGCTCGTCGCGGGTGTTGATGATCGGCCGGGACCGGGTCGTCGCGGAGGACAGCCCTTCCCACATGTGGTCGGCCCGCTGGGAGACCAGGTAGGTGGCCCGCTCCCCCACCACGTGCAGCCGGCCGGCGCCGGTGACCAGCTGGCGGGTGACGAGGAAGGGCACCAGGGTGTCGGTGATCCGCTCCAGCCGCCCGGTCCGCTCGATGAGGTAGTTCTCGTGGGAACCGTAGGAGTTGCCGCGGGAGTCCACGTTGTTCTTCAGCACGTAGACGCTGGCCTGCATGCCCTCCTCGGCCAGCCGCCGCTCCGCATCCTCGGCGAGGTCCTGGACGACCAGCTCACCTGCCCGGTCGTGGGCGACCAGGTCGAGCAGGTCCGCGCACTCAGCCGTGGCGTACTCCGGGTGGGAGCCCACGTCGAGGTAGAGCCGGGACCCGTTGGCCAAGAAGACGTTGGAGGAGCGGCCCCAGGCGACCACCTTGCGGAACAGGTAGCGGGCCACCTCCTCCGGGGAGAGCCGGCCACCGGAGCGAAAGGTGGCGTTGACCCCGAACTCGGTCTCCAGCCCGAAGATGCGCCGGTCCATGGAGGGCTACTGCCCGCCCTTTTGCACGAAGCCGTGCACGAACTCCGAGGCGTTCTTCTCCAGCACCCCGTCGATCTCATCGAGCAGGGAGTCCAGTGCGGCGTCCCGCTCCTGGGTCTGTGCCGCAGGCGCGGCGGGCGGTGCCTCCGGCTCCGGGGCCTCGCCCCCTGCGTCGTCGCGGCGACGGTCGAACTGCTGTTGTGACATGACCCGATCCTCTCAGACCACCCGGCCGCGGTCAGCCTGGTCTTAGGCGTCCTCGCTCGCCAGTTCCCCCAACAGGGTGGCGGTGTGGGTATGCCGTGCCAGCACCGGCCCGACCTGGGCCCGCGTGCCGGAGGTCGGCTCGTCGATCCGGACCCGGCGGGCGTGTCGGCGCTCATCCAGCAGCGTCACCGAGTCCCACGAGGCGCCGCGCACGTCGCCCTGTGGGCCGAAGCGGCGCACGCACTCACCGCGGAACCAAGCGCGGGTGTCCTCCGGGGGTGCGGTGACCGCGGTGGTGATCTGCTCGTCCTCGACCAGCCGCTCCAGGTGCCCGGCCGCGCGCAGCTTCTGGGCCAGCCCCCGGGCGGGGTCCAGGTCGTGCCACTGGATGTCCATCGCGGCCAGCCTGGGGTCATCCCAGCCCACCCCGGCACGCTGGCGGAAGCGGCCGAGCAAAGAGTGCTTGGCGACCCACTCCACCTGGCCGGCGGCCTCGGCCGGGTCGCGCCGCAGGGCGTCGACCACCTCTCGCCAGCGCGCCAGCACGCCGTCAGTACCGGCCTGAGACGTGGTCTGGGTGTCAGTCGAGGCGCTCCCCTGCCCCGGCTCCTCGGCCCATCGCTCATCCCCCGACGCGAGGGCCTGGTCACGGGCCTGCTCGACGGCCTGCAGGTGCGCCTCGACGAGGTCCAGCCCGGTCAGCTCCCGACCGTCGGCCAGCGGCACCGTGGCCCGCAGGCTCGGGTCGTGCGAGACCACCTGCGCTGAGCGGACCGGGTGGGCGAGCGTCATACCCTCCAGCAGCTCGGGGTGGGTCTCGATCACCCGCAGTACGAGGGAGAGCGAGCCCATGGCCAGGTAGGTGGTGACGTCGGCCATCGTGGCGTCGCCGACGATGACGTGCAGGCGCCGATGCAGGTGCGGGGTGGCGTGCGGCTCGTCGCGGGTGTTGACGATCGGCCGGCGCAGGGTCGTCTCCAGGCCGACTTCGGCCTCGAGGTAGTCCGCCCGCTGGGAGAGCTGGAAGCCCGGGGTCTCGCTGGCCTGGCCCAGCCCCACCCGGCCGGCCCCGGCGATGACCGGGCGGGCGACGAGGAAGGGGATGAGCAGGCGGGCCAGGCGGTCGAAGGGCACCGAGCGCGGGACCAGGTAGTTCTCATGGGTGCCGTAGGAGGCGCCCTTACCGTCCACGTTGTTCTTGTAGAGCCGCACCTCCTGGCCGTCGGCGGCCAGCGTCTCCAGAGCGCGGAGGGCCACCAGCTCCCCGGCCCGGTCGAAGCGGACGGCGGCCAGCGGAGAGGTGACCTCAGGCGCGGAGTACTCGGGATGCGCGTGGTCGACGTAGAACCGGGCCCCGTTGGACAGCACGGTGTTGGCGATCGCCGGGTCATCAACGTCGGTCAGCTGGGACCGGTCCGCCAGCGCGCGAGCCATCTCAAACCCGCGGGCGTCCCGCAGCGGGGTCTCGTCGGCGTAGTCCCAGCCGGCGCTGGTGGGCAGCGCGTCCCCCGCGGCGGAGCCTGCGGCATACGCGCGCACCACCTGCGCCGAGAGCAGCATGGGCGAGAGCGGCGTGCCGCGCCGGTCCAGCTGGGTGCTGGTGATCCCGAACTCGGTCTCGATCCCCATCACCCGGCGCACGCTCACAGCCTCGATCCTGCCATCCGGTCGAGCAGGCTCTGGACGAGGGCGCCGTACTCCCGCACCACCGCCTCCTGGTCGGTGGTGCCCGGCTCGAGCAGCCCGAAGGAGCGCAGCCCGGCCGCCAGCCCGATGAGCAGGCAGGCCATCTGGTCCGCGTGCCGCCGGTCATCCTCGGTCTCCATGTCGAAGCGGCCCAGAAAGCGCTCGCGGAACTCGGCGCGGGCGGTCGCCGGGTCGGGCGCGTCCTGGATCAGGTAGAGCGCGCGCAGCCACGGCTCGGCGGTGTCCTCGTCGCGGCGGTCGAGCATGCGGCTGACGAGCTTCTCCCCCAGCCCCTCCATGGGCACGCCCTCGGGCAGCGGCGTGGGCTCGGAGGGAGTAGCCAGGGCGTAGAGCTGTTCCTTGGTGCCGGCGATCTTCATCACCAGCGCGGGCGAGACCCCGGCGCGCCGGGCCACCTCCCGGATCGTCACCGCCGCATACCCGCGCTCTCCGAAGAGCCGCCGGGCCTCGCGCAGGACGTGCTCCTCACTGCCCACGGGAGCCCCCGGCGGGCACGGGGATCTCGGCGGCCGTCCGTTCGACAGGACGCGGAATGCCGGTCTCGATGTCGATGTCGAGGGAGGTCGAGGTAGAGAAGACGTTGACTGCGCGGGATCGAGTGCGCCCCGAGGCGTGGTCGACCACCGTGAGCACGTAGCGCCCGGGCGGGGGCAGGCCGACCTCGTAGGCACCGGTCTCATCGGCGTGCGTGGTGGCGACGTACTCCCCGGAGTGGCGGATGAGCGAGACCAGCACCCCGCCAAGAGGCATGCCGTTGTCCATGACGTGGCCGGAGAGCAGCAGCCGCCGGGTCATCGTGATCGGGTCGGTCTCCCCGGCGTCCAGGTCACACAGGCTGGACTGCGGGCCCCAGCCGTCCGCCGAGACCACGAGCAGGTAGCGGCCCGGCGCCGGCAGGGCCAGGACGTAGCTGCCGTCGTTGTCGGTGCGGCCCCAGTCGACGTGCTGCCCGTCGGGGTGCAGGACGGTGGCCACGGCCTGCCGCAGCGGCCGGCCCTGCGGACCGACGACCCGGCCCCGCACGAGCAGCTCGGGCAGCTGACCCTCGTGCTTGACCTGGGCCCGCTCCCCGGTGGGTCCCGGCAGCTCGCGGCCGGAGCCCGGCTCCTCGCGCACCCGCACGGGCCGCCGGATGAAGGCCGCGATGAGCCCACCCCCAAGGGAGGCTGCGGCTCCCGCCCAGAACACCAGCTGGTAGGCGCTGAACGAAGGCGCCATCTGACCACTGGCCGTCGTCATCATCGAGGCGGCGAAGACAGCGGCCACCATGGCCGAGGCCGAGGAGGTGCCGATCGAGCGCAGCAAGGTGTTGAGCCCGTTGGCGGAGGCGGTCTCGGTGATCGGGACGGCCCGCATGATCAGCGTCGGCATCGCGGCGAAGGCCAGCGCGGTGCCGAGCGAGGCGATGCCCGAGGTGACCATGACCTGCAGGACGGAGCCGTGCAGCAGCGCACGGCCGATGAAGCCCACCGCCATGATGAGGGCGCCGGCGATGAGGATCGCCCGGGGTCCATAGCGCCGGATCATCGACGCCGCGACCGGTGACATGGCCACCATCAGGACACCGGCCGGCAGGAGCGCCAGCCCGGTCGCCGTCACCGACATCCCGAAGCCGTAGCCGGTGTCCACCGGCATCTGCACCTGCTGGGCGGAGGTGAGGAAGTTGGCGAACATCGCGAAGCCGATGAGGACCGAGGCGGCATTGGTCAGCAGCACCGTGCGGCGGATGGAGGTGCGGATGTCGACCAGCGGCTGGCCGGTGCGCAGCTCCCAGGGCACCCAGGCAGCCAGGACGAGGCCGGCGACCGCCAGCAGGGTCAACGTCAGCGGCGAGAACCAGCCCCAGGTGCCAGCCTTGCTCACCGCAAGCAGGAAGCAGGTCAGGGCGACGGAGAGCAGCAGCGCTCCGGTGTAGTCGAACCGACCTCGGGTCTTGACCGTCGACTCGGGGACGACCAGGTGGACCGCGACCAGCATGATGACCGCGAAGCCACCGGAGACGTAGAAGAGGGTGTGCCAGTCCCAGCGCTCGTAGATCACCCCGGCCAGCGGCATCCCGACCGCTCCCCCGATCCCCAGGGTGGCCGACATCAGCGCCACGCCGGAACCAACCCGGTCTGAGGGCAGGTGGTCGCGCATGATGCTGATCCCCACGGGGACCAGACAGGCTCCCAGCCCGGTCAGGCCGCGGCCCAGGATGACGGTGAAGAGGCTGTCGGACAGCGCGGCGACCAGGGAGCCGACGATCACCGCCCACATGCAGACGATGAGCATGAGCCGCTTGCCGAACATGTCGGCCAGACGCGAGACGATCGGGGTGCCCACGGCAGCGGTGAGCAGGGTAACGGTGACCAGCCAGGAGGCGTTGTCGCTCGTCGTCCCCAGGATCTCCGGGAAGTCGGGCAGGAGGGGCAGGACGAGGGTCTGCTGGAGGGAGACCAAGGTGCCGCACAGCGCCAGCACCGTGATGATGAGGCCGGTGGAGGGGCCGGACCGGGTTGCCTCCGGCTGGGGTGAACGCATGTTCACCGAGTGTACGGCGTGCGACGATGCCGACATGACCAAGCTCGGCCTCGATGTGCTCGTCGTCCTCGTCTTCGCCACGCTCGGGCGGGCCAGTCACGATCTCGAGCTCGGGCCGGTGGGGGTCCTGACGACGGCGTGGCCGTTCCTCGTCGGGACCGTCGTGGGCTGGCTCTGTCTGCTCCGGAATACGCCTGCAATGCGCCGCTGGTGGGTCGACGGCCTCATCGTGGCCACGTGCGCTCTGGTCATCGGCATGCTGCTGCGCTGGATCACCGGTGAGGGCACGGCAGCCCCCTTCGTGCTGGTCGCCACGGGTGTCCTGCTTGCCGGTCTCCTCGGCTGGCGTGCCGTCGAGGCTCTCATCCTCCGCCGCCGTGCGAGCTCGGCCGGATGACCGGGTCAAAGTGAGGTAGGCCAGTGCCGCGATGGCGACACCGATCTACCTCGGACCCGCGGGCAGGGCGAGAGGGGGCGTTCAGGTGGGTGTGTACCCGAACCAGATCTAGAGGTAGTGGCCCGTGCCTCGCGCGTCGGGGTCCACGGAGCGACCGGGGTGGGTGCCGGAGCTGTCGCCGACAAGGGTCCGGATGTAGGTGATCCGCTCGCCCTTGCGCCCGGAGATCCGGGCCCAGTCATCGGGGTTGGTGGTGTTGGGCAGGTCCTCGTTCTCCTTGAACTCATCGAGGTAGGCCCGCTCCAGGTGGCTCTCGCGCAGCCCCTCCTCCCCGGTGGTGAGCAGGTCCTTGATCGCCAGCTTCTTGGCCCGGTCGACGATGTTGTGGATCATCGCCCCGGAGGCGAAGTCCTTGAAGTAGAGGACCTCCCGGTCGCCCCCGGCGTAGGTGACCTCCAGGAAGGCGTTCTCGGGGGTGACGGCGTACATCCGCTCCACGACGCCGTCCATCAGTGCCTCCACCGTCGCCTGCCGGTCGCCGCCGTGCCGGGCCAGCTCAGCGGTGTGCAGCGGCACGTCCGGGGTGAGGTACTTGCCGAAGATGTCGCGGGCAGCCTCGGCGTCGGGCCGCTCGATCTTGATCTTCACGTCCAACCGGCCCGGGCGCAGGATCGCCGGGTCGATCATGTCCTCGCGGTTGGAGGCGCCGATGACGATGACGTTGTCCAGCCGCTCGACGCCATCGATCTCGGCCAGCAGCTGCGGCACGATCGTGGTCTCGACGTCGGAAGAGACGCCGGATCCGCGGGTGCGGAAGAGTGACTCCATCTCGTCGAAGAAGACCACCACCGGGTCACCGCCGGCCGACTTCTCCCGCGCCCGCTGGAAGATGAGGCGGATGTGCCGCTCGGTCTCGCCGACGTATTTGTTGAGCAGCTCGGGGCCCTTGATGTTGAGGAAGTAGCTGCGGGAGTTCTCCTCCCCCCGCCGCTGGGCGGCCTGCCGGGCCAGCGAGGCGGCGACGGCCTTGGCGATGAGCGTCTTGCCGCACCCGGGCGGGCCGTAGAGCAGCACGCCCTTGGGCGGGCGCAGCTGGTGGGAGGCGTAGAGCTCGGCGTGCAGGAACGGCAGCTCGACCGCGTCCTGGATCTGCTCGATCTGGCCCGACAGCCCGCCGATGTCGGCGTAGGAGATGTCCGGCACCTCCTCCAGCACCAGCTCGGCCACCTCCGGGCGCGGGATCCGCTCGGTGACGAACCCAGTCCGCGGGTCCAGCAGCAGCGCGTCCCCCGCCCGCACCGGCTCCTCCCGCAGGGAGCCGGCCCGACGGCATACCCGCTCGTCCTCGCCCCGCACCAGGACGACCACCCGGTCGGACCCGAGCAGCTCCTTGCAGACGACCACGTCACCGCCCCGCTCGTAGTTGCCCACCCCGACCACGGACTGGGCCTCGTTGAGCAGCACCTCGCGGCCCGGCCGCAGCTCTTCGGTGTCGACCTCGGAGGAGATGCGGGTGCGGATCCGCCGCCCTGCCACCGTCACGTCGACGGTGCCGTCGCCGACCAGGCCCACCACCTGGGCGATGCTCAGGGGCGGGCTGGCCAGGGCGTCGAGATCTTCCCGCAGGCCGAGGATCTGGTCCCGGGCGGACTGCAGCGTGGTGCCAAGCTGGTCGCTGTGCGCCTTGAGCTCGGACAGCCGTGTGGTGAGCGTCTGCACCTGCTGCTGCAGATGGCGCTCGCGGGGGGACGAGCCGGGGCTCGTGGACTGCGACGACAGGCTCACCGTGCTCCTTCAGTGGACGGGTAGATTCCCAGGGTATGACGCGTCGCCGCCAGTTCCGACCTCCGGCCGCCCTCACCGCCGGGATGCTGGCCGTCGCGCTGCTCTCCGGGTGCGGCGGGGAGCGGGGCGCACCGGACGCCACCCCCGACGCCACCGCAGGAGGCAGCGTGGACCAGAGCCCTGACCCGACGACCCCGGAAGACCCGAGCAGGCAAGGGGCTACCTCGCCCGACGACGAGGCCCGCACGCTGGGCCCGGGTGAGGTGCTCACCCCCGATGACGCCGGTGCCGTGCTGCGGCTGGCCCCCGGCGACGAGGCCTCGATGCACCTGACCCCGCCCTGGCAGGACGCCGTCGCCGAGGTGGCCGACCCGGCAGTCGTGGAGCTGGTGCCGGTCGATCACTTCGCCGACCCCGGCTACGCCGAGTACACCGTGCTCGCGCACACTGCGGGCGAGACCACCATCACCGTGGAGGGACCCGACGGCGAGCTGGTCCAGTTCGCCGTGACGGTCGAGGACTGAGCGGCAGCCGTCCGATCGGGCGGACACCGAGAGGCCCCGCCCCGCCGGGTGGCGGGACGGGGCCTGAGGCAACCTCAGCGTGACGAGCCGATGATCACCGGAGGCGGAAGTCGGCGCGGTGCTGCGTGCCGTCCTCCAGGGTGATGATCATCTGCTGGCAGCTGCCGGCGAGGTTGGCGGACGGCTTCCAGTTGTACTGGTAGCGGTCCTGGCCCCGGCTGTAGCTCAGCCCGCGGTTGCCGGTCGTCTCGGTCGGCACCGTGATCGCATACTGCAGCGGCTCGCGGGTGTCGCAGTCGATCTGCTGGATCATCGGCGAGTGCGCGGCCCGCAGCGGGTCCTCGCCCCGGTAGCCGTCAAGGCTGAACCGCACCGGGGTGGTGCTGCCGGCCTTGATGGTGTTCAGCTCCGTGTTGGACAGCGGGCTGACGAAGCCGCTGCCGGGGGCCTCGCAGGCCGGCGGCACGTCGAAGGCCTCGACGTTGTCGTCGCGGTTGGCCGAGGTGCCCTGGACCGCGCTGTAGCCCAGTCCGCGGCGGGCGAAGGTGGACCAGACGTTGCAGGTGTCCTCGCCACCGAGAGCCTCGGTCGCGGCCAGGATGCCGTTGCGGCCGTCGACGAAGCCAGGTCGGCAGCCCTGCATCTTCATGCCGTCCATGACGTACTGCAGCCCGCGGGTGTTACCGGCCGCGTCCCACTCGGTGTAGAGGTTCGGGACGAAACCGTGCTTGTCGACCAGGTCCCAGTTGAGGTCCCACAGGACCGCGGCCCAGCCGTGGCCGACCCCGTGCGGAGTTGCCAGGGTGGCGCCATCGAGCCAGCCACCGGTCTGGATCCGGTCGTAGGTGAACGGCTGGATCTCCATGTTGCGCGAGTAGGGTCGCGGGCGGATGCCGCCGCCGGAGCGGTCGTCCTGGAAGAGGGCGTAGGGGCCCATGCCGCGGGCCTCCTCCGGCCGGTCCACGGTCGGGTCCATCAGCATGGTGATGGCCAGGTAGTCGCTCCAGCCCTCACCCATCTGCTCCTGCCCGGAGAGGCAGTTGATGTTGGGACCGCCGGTCAGCCGGTTGGAGACCCCGTGGCCGTATTCGTGGATGATGATGCCGTTCTCGTAGTCACCGTCCCGGATGCCCGGGTGGGTGGCCATCTTGTGCACCGAGGCCGAGGTGGCGCCGCTCGCGAGCTGGGCGCGAAGAGCCTCACCGTCCTCCTGGGTGATCGAGACGGCAGGGATGCCCACCGGCTCGTTCATCGAGCCGGATAGCCGCGGGGCCGTCCCACCCTCGGGCGTGGCCGCGTTATGGCTGATGACCACCGCCAGCGCGCCGCCCTCCTCCGCATGGCGGACCTGCGTGTATGGCGCGCACGCGGTGGTCCGCGCGGTCACCACGACGGCACCCGGCGCCTCGAAGGGGAGGCAGGTGTCGTCGATCACGACCGGGGTCCCCGGCAGGCCGGCGTTGGTCGGGGCCGGCGTGAAGAAGGCGAAGTTCGCGTCGTAGGTCGTCGCGTCCTCGCCCGTGCCCACGGTGACGCCGTTCGGCATACCGAACTGGGCGCCGGGCCACAGGTACATCTGCATCCGCGGGCGGCCTCCGTCCATGGCCGGGGTGGAGAAGTTGGCGTTGTTCACGCCACCTGCGTCCATGGCCTCGGCGCGCACGTCGTCACCACCGACGCCCTCGCCGGTGTAGTTGGTCACCTGGAAGTTGCCGGCGGCCTCGTCGAAGCCGTAGCGGAAGAGGACGTCGTGGATGACGTTGTTGGCGTAGAACAGGTTGGTCGTGGCCGCGTCGGCGTAGTTGATCGCGTGCTCGTCCAGATCCAACGGGAAGTCGAAGGTCAGCGAGGGACCACCGTCGGCGTCGCTGCCTGGGTCGGGCACGTTGTTGGCGTCCCGGTCGGTGTAGGCGTGGACGTTGTTGCCACGGGTCGTGGTGTAGTCAGGGCCTGGGGTGCCGGTGACGTCGTGCCAGCCGAACGGCGAGCCGACGGAGTCGGCCGGGTTGGTCACCATGGAACGGTCACCGTCGTTCGGGCTCTCCTTGGGGAAGGCGAAGACGCGGTAGCTGGAGCCGTCCTCGACCGGCGTCGGGGTGCCGTACTCGTCCGGGTTGGTGACGCTGGCGGGTAGCCGGTGGGCGTGTGCGGCGTCGAAGGCCATCGGGTCGCGCGCCAGGCCGTGCAGGTGGCCGGCGTGGTCGTGGTCGGTCCAGTCCTCCACGGCGAGGGCCTCACCGGACTGCGCGTCGACGGTGACCTGCCACAGGTGAGCGGACTCCTCGTCGTCGATGACGACCTCCCAGGCCAGCCGCAGGCCCTCGTCGGTGGGCTGCCAGACCAGACGGGCGGGGATCTCCTCCTCGGAGATCCCAGCACCGGACATCGTGGTCGCCCGCGACGCGTCCCTGCTCTGGGTGACGACCCGCGCGCCCTCCGGCGCCAGGTCGACCTCCTCCGCAGCAGCGTCGAGGGCAGCGGGCGCGTCCAGGGAGGCGCGGCCCGAGGCCTCCCGCAGGCCGCCGACGAGGTTCTCGGCGACGTGCAGGACGACCCCGTCCTGCGTGACGCTCACCGTGGCGACGCCGCCCAGGACCTCACGGCCCTGGTGGTGCTGCACCACGTTGACGTAGGTCACGCCGTTGTGGTCCGAGGTGTGCTGCGACATGACCTGCAGGTCGGCCAGGTCGGCAGCGGCCACGCCGTAGTCGGTCGCCTTGAGCCGCAGGAAGTCGAAGGCGATCTTCTCCGCCGCGTCCGCGCTGGGCTCGGTCTGGAAGAAGTCGCTCGAGGAGGGCAGGCGCTGTTCCTGCTCCAGCTGCGGGAGGGCCACCGCCCCACCGGGGATGAGCATGGCCATCGAGATGGGTATGCCGAGCGCTGCGGCAAGAAGTGGTGTGCGACGATGCACAGAGGCTCCTTTTCGAGGGGCAGCGCGACACCGCCCCACCAGGGCAGCTCAGGGGGAGAGCCCGGGGGGACGATCAGCAGGGGCGGCGGGCGCTGCCGGGTCTCTCGACCGTAGCGTCCGTGCCGAGCGGGTAGGTCAGAAAAGGGTCAAGAGTCGGTCAGGGTTTGGTCAGGAGTCGGTCAGGGAGGGTCCGGGGTCCACGCGCTGAGCCGCGGTGGCCTCCGCATCGCGGCGGGTGCGCCGCAGCCGCTTGTCCGACACCGCCCGCTCCCCCAGGTCCTCGGCGCTCCACTCCTGGTCCTCGACCGGGGTGTAGTCCTCACCGTACGCACCCGGCGCCGGCCTGCGCCTGCGCAGCGGGGCCTCGGTGTCGGGCGCGAGCCGGCGCAGGGTGAGCAGGAAGCCGGTGTGCCCGTGCATGCGGTGCTCGGGACGCACGGACAGACCCTCGAGGTGCCACCCGCGCACCAGCGACTCCCAGGCCTGTGGCTCGGTCCAGCCACCGACGCGGCGCGCGGTCTCGGCGACGCGCGAGAGCTGGGTGGTGGTGGCGACGTAGCAGATCAGTACGCCGCCGGGGACCAGCGCGTCCCCGACCACGTCCAGACAGTCCCAGGGCGCGAGCATGTCCAGCACGACACGGTCGACGGTGCCCGGCTCGACGGTCTGCGGGAGTGCCTCGACGAGGTCACCGACGGTCACCGTCCAGGCCGGGTGGTCCTGCCCGAAGAAGGCGCGAGCGTTGGCCCTGGCGATGTCGGCGAAGTCCTCACGCCGCTCGAAGGACAGCAACCGGCCGCCGTCCCCGACCGCGCGCAGCAGAGACAGCGACAGCGCCCCGGACCCGACCCCCGCCTCGACGACCGTGGCCCCGGGGAAGATGTCGGCGTAGGTGACGATCTGACCGGCGTCCTTGGGGTAGATGACCTGGGCACCACGTGGCATCGACAGCACATAGTCGGACAGCAGTGGCCGCAGCGCCAGGTAGTCCGCGCCGGAGGAGTGGCGCACGACCGTGCCATCGGGGGCGCCGATGAGGTCGTCGTGCCGCAGGTGTCCGCGGTGGGTGTGGAAGTTCTTGCCCGCCTCGAGGGTGATGGTGTGCAGCCGCCCCTTGGGGTCGGTCAGTTGGACGCGGTCTCCGGGCCGGAAAGGCCCGCGCCGCAGGTCGGCTCCGGTGGGCTGGGTCACCGGGACAGTCTACGAGCGGGTGCCCACCAGGTCGTCGGCCACCACCACGCCCCAGGGGTGGCCCTGCTCGTCGAGCAGGCCGATGACGCCGCTGCCGGTGGAGCGCATCACCTCAATGACGGTGTCCAGGCGGGTCTCGGGGGTGAGCGGGACCGCCCACCCTTCCGGCAGCCGGATCGCGACCGCCGAGGCGGAGGTGTCGGGCCAGGCCGCCCGCGGGACCCGCTGCAGGCTCGGTGGGTCCACCACGCCGTCCGGCCGGCCCTGGCCGTCCAGGACCACCCACAGCCGCTGCTCGTGCCAGGGCACCGACGCCAAGGTGGACCGGGAGCCGACCACGCCAACAGGGTGCGCGGCCTCACCAACCGTGCGGCGGGCCGCCGCCGCACCGTGCCGCCCGCTGCGGATGGCCTGGCTCGCCCCTTGCCACAGGAAGCCGCCGATGAGCAGCACCCAGACGATGCGCAGCAGGCCGACCTGCTCCCCCTGCAGCACCGGTGAGAGCCCCCAGATGACCACCAGCACCACCAGCAGACGCCCGGCCCAGCCCGCGACGAGGGTGCCCAGGTGGCGGCTGCCCGACAGCCTCCAGACGAGCGCCTCCAGCAAGAAGCCCCCGTCCAGGGGCAGGCAGGGGACGAGGTTGAAGACCGCCACGAAGGTGTTGGACCAGGCGAAGGCATACGTCAGGAGCACCAGGACCCCCGTGCCCGACCCGGGCAGCAGTCCGGGCCCGGAGCCGCTGGTCAAGGCGGCCACCCCCCACCAGCCGAGAACGGCCAGCATGGCGTTGGACAAGGGTCCGACGACCGCGACGGCGGCACTGCGCGCAGGAGTGCCTCCTGCCCCGTCGTGTGCGGTGTGCCCGCCCCAGAAGTCCGCCACGACCCGGGACACCCCAAAGCCGACCCGCTGCGCGACCAGGGCATGGGCCGCCTCGTGGATCAGGACGGAGACGAGCAGCAGCACCGCGAAGGCGAGGGCCACGACATACGCCCACCACCCCAGCGCGGGCAGCAGCTGTTGCACGGTCGGCCCGAAGAGGGCGACCAGCAGCAGTGCGACGAGCACCCAGCTGCGGCCCAAGTAGACCGGGATGCCGGAGAGGGTGCCCATGCGCCAGCCCGGGGTGGTGTTCATGGGTCGCTAGCCTAAGCGCCCGCGCCGCTCTCCCCGTCCGTGTCAGACGCCCGGGTTAGGCTCGAGATATGGAGCTGGAGGTGGTCGTGGACGGTGCGGGGTCCGCCACCCGAGCGGCTGACGACGAGGAGACCACTGGCCAGGCCGAGGACAAGGCCACCACCCGCGGGTCCGGCGACGGAGTCGCCCGCGCCCTCTCGCCGTCGCGCGCAGCGGACTTCATGCAGTGCCCGCTGCTCTACCGCTTCCGGGTCGTCGACCAGCTGCCCGAGCCGGTCAGCTCCGCCGCGGCCAGGGGGACGCTGGTGCACGCGGTGCTGGAGCGAGTCTTCGACCTGCCCGCGTCGGAGCGCACCGTCGAGGCCGCCGTCGCGTTGGTCCCGGGCGAGTGGGAGCGGCTGATCCTGGAGTCCCCGGAGTGGGCGGAGCTGATCCGGAAGGAGACGGTCGAGGCAGCGGACACCCTGGTGCAGGACTGGTTCAAGCTCGAGGACCCGACTCTGCTCGAGCCGGAGGAGACCGAGCTGTATGTGGAGGCCGACCTGGACGGGTTGATCATCCGCGGGGTCGTCGACCGGTTGGACGTCGCGGCCGACGGACGCCTGCGGGTGGTGGACTACAAGACCGGGCGGGCCCCGTCGGAGACGTTCGAGGGCCGGGCGCTGTTCCAGCTGAAGTTCTACGCCCTCGCCCTGTGGCGCAGCCGGGGCGTGATGCCCTCGCGGCTGCAGCTGGTCTACCCCCGTGACAAGACGGTGTTGTGGATCGACCCGACCGAGGCCGAGCTGCTGGCGACGGAGCGCAAGGTGCTCGCGCTGTGGGCCGCGATCGAGCAGGCCGCGACCACCGGCGACTGGAGGCCCCGGACCAGCTGGGCCTGCCGCTGGTGTGCACACCAGGCCGCGTGCCCGGCCTACGGCGGCACCCCTCCCCCGCTCCCGGCCGACGCCTCGTCGCGCGCGCTGGACCCGCGCGCCGCCGGGCGCGTGGCAGTGGCAGTGTTGGAGGACGGCCCCCAGTAGGTCTGCAGGCCCTAGGCCGGGGGCGGGTTGCTCGCCCGTGATCTTGCGCCCAAGGACGCGGTCACCTTCTACGCGACCTACCCCCCGGCTCCGTCGTCCCGACGCCGCAGGTAGCGCTCGAACTCCCGAGCGATCGCGTCGCCGGAGGCTTCTGGCAGGTCGGCCGTGTCCTGGGCCTCCTCGAGCTGCCGGACGTAGTCCGCGACCTCCTCATCGGAGTCGGCCAGCTGGTCCACCCCGTGCTCCCACGCCTGGGCGGCCTCGCTGATCGCGGCGTCGTCGACGACGCAGTCGAGGATCTCCTCGAGCTGCCCGAGGAGGGCAAGCGAGGCTTTCGGCGACGGGGCCCCGCCGGCGTAGTGCGGCACGGCCGCCCAGCACGACAGAGTGGGCAGGTGCTGGTGGCGGGCCTCGTCGGCGAGCACCCCGACGATCCCCGTGGGGCCCTCGTAGGAGCTGCGCTCGATGTCGTCGCTGCCCTCGAGCAGGTCCTCGTCGTCCGAGGTCAGGCCGACCGGGATCGGCCGGGTATGCGGCACGTCGGCGAGCAGGCCACCCAGCACGATCAACATCTGTGCTCCCTGGTCGAGGAGGTAGGACAGCAGGTCTCCGGCGAAGGTCCGCCACCGCACCGACGGCTCGATACCGCGCACGAGGAGGATGTCCCGCCCCACGGGGGTGTTGCGGGCGAGCAGGATGCGGGTGGTGGGCCAGCGGATCATCCTGCGGCCGTCGACGGCGACAACCTGGGGCCGGTTGACCTGGAAGTCGTAGAAGTCCTCAGGGTCGATCGCGGCGACCACCTCTGCGTCCCACACCTCGGCGAGGTGCTCAACCACGGCGGAGGCGCACTCCCCCGCGTCGTTCCACCCTTCGAACGCGGCGATCACGATGGGGTCCCGCAGCTCACCGATCTCCTGCAGCTCGATCATCCGCACCTCTTTCAGGACCGGCCGGTGCCGGTGGCCCCACCCTACGTCGACCACCGGCTGATACAGCAGTGCAGCCACCGACCGCGGCGACTTCGGCGAGGTGCACTCCACCTAGAGTGGCTGCGTGAGCCATCCCCGCCCAGACCTGCCTCCTGCCGCCCAGCCCGTCCCCGACCGTCTGCCGGCCGCGGTGCTGTGGGACATGGACGGGACCCTCGTCGACACCGAGCCCTACTGGATCGCCGAGGAATATGCGCTCGTCGAGGCGGCCGGGGGCGTGTGGACCGAAGAGGACGCTCACGACCTGGTCGGCCAGGACCTGCGCGTGTCGGCGCGGATGATCCTCGACCGCACCCCCGTGACCGGGACCGTCGACGAGATCGTGCACCTGCTGCTTGCCGGCGTCGTGCGACGCACCCGGGAGCACATGCCGTGGCGGCCCGGGGCGCGCGCGCTGCTGACCGAGCTGGCCCAGGCCCAGGTGCCGTCAGCCCTGGTGACGATGTCGTGGGCACCTCTGGCGGAGGTGCTCGTCGAGCACCTGCCGGAGGGCACGTTCACCGCGGTCGTGACTGGAGATCAGGTGACGCGGGGCAAGCCACACCCGGATCCCTACCTCGAGGCGGCCGCTCGCCTCGGCGTGGCCCCCGAGCAGTGCATCGCGGTCGAGGACTCCCCCACGGGCGCTGCGTCTGCGACGGCGGCAGGGGTCCCGACGCTCGTCGTCCCACACACGGTCGCGGTCCCGCAGATGACGGGAGCGCGTCAGCTGGACAGCTTGGCGGGGGTCAGCGCCATGGACCTGGTCCGGCTGGCGACCGGCCACCTCACCGTCAGAGGCTGACGCCGAGCAGCGAGTCGACCGCCAGCGGCACCAGCCCGCTTCCGGGGACGTCCGCCTCGTGGGCCCACTGGGCCCACCGGTCCACCGCCACCAGGGCGCCCGGGGCGTCCAGGTCGTCGGCCAGCCGCTCGCGCATCCGCGCCAGCGTCGTCAGCTCCAACTCCGACGGTTCCGAGCCCGCCGGCGCGGCGTCCCGGACGACGGCCCCGGCATCCTGCGCGCCAGCGGCTGCACTCTGACCGGCGGCGGCACGCCATACCCGGAGGCGGTCCTGTGCCTGGGCCAACAGGTCGTCGGTCCAGTCCCACGGCGCGCCGTAGTGCCGGTCGAGCAGGGCCAACCGGATCGCCATGGAATCGACCCCCGCCGCCCGCAGCGTGGACACGAGCACCAGGTTGCCCTTGGACTTGCTCATCTTCTCGCCGTCCAGGCCAACCATGGCCTGGTGCACGTAGGCCTTGGCGAAGCTGGCGTGGCCGTGGATGGCCTCGGCCTGGACGGCACTCATCTCGTGATGCGGGAAGATCAGATCGGTCCCCCCGCCCTGAACGTCGAAGTCGGGTCCCAGGTAGCGCAGCGCGATCGTCGAACATTCGATGTGCCACCCCGGCCGGCCGCGTCCCAGGCTGCCACCCTGCCAGTGCGGCTCGCCCGCACGGCCCGCGCGCCAGAGCAGCGGGTCCAGGGCCTGGCGCTTCCCGGCACGGTCGGGGTCACCGCCGCGGTCACCAAAGACCTCCATCATCTCTGCGCGGGTCCACCCCGAGACCGCACCGAAGGTGGGCTGCCGGGCCAGGTCGAGATAGAGGTCGACGCGGGCAGCGCCGTCCACCGTCGCCTCGGTGTCCGGCACCTCGACCGGGTATGCCGCACCTGCCGCCACCAGCTGCTCCACCGCGGCCACGTCGTCCGGGATGCCCTCGACCGCCCCGACGTAGTGGGCCGGCGGCAGGACCCGCAGTGCCTCCATGTCACGGAAGAACAGCTCGATCTCCCGGTGGGCCAAGTCCTCCCAGTTGATGCCGTCGCGCGCGGCCCGCTCGAGCAGCGGCTCGTCAATGTCGGTGACGTTCTGCACATAGACCACCTCGCGGCCGGCGTCCCGCCAGACCCGCTGGAGCACGTCGAAGGTGACGTAGGTCGCGGCATGGCCCATGTGCGTGGCGTCGTAGGGGGTGATGCCGCAGACGAAGAGTCGCACCTCCTTGCCCTCCCCGACCGGCACCTTCTCGCCTCGCGCGGTGTCGCGCACCTGGACCACGGTGCCGGGGTGCGGGACGGGCAGCGACAAGACCTCGGTAGGCGACCACTTCTTCACAAGCCGGGAGCCTAGTTCGTCCCGCTGGTCGTGACCCAACGGGCTTGGTCTAGAACGGTGGTGGGTCGTCTCGGGTCGTGTCAGCCGGGGTGTCCGGGCATGGGGTGCTGTGCGGGTGGGCCCGATCGTCTGAGGGCAACATGCCAAACCTGTTGGCGTCGCCTCACCACAGGGGCCACGGCAAGGGGTAGCGGTCCCCCGGCGGGTCGGGGAAGGCACCGCTTTCCGTCAGGGCCAGACCTCGCGCCCGCAGGGCCTCCACCTCGGGCACGGACAGCAGCTGCGCCAGCTCAGCCCCCAGCTGGCCATTCAGTCCCTCGAGCACTGCTTCCACGGCCCGCATTTCGTCGGCGGCCAACGGCTGGCCCGCCCATCCCCACAGCACCGTGCGCAGCTTGTCCTCCACGTGCAGCGACAGGCCATGGTCGAACCCACGCAACCGGCCCCGCGGGTCCAGCGTCAGGTGGGCGGCCTTGCGGTCCGCGTTGCTGAGCAGGGCGTCCAGGACAGCCATCCGGCGCAGCCGCGGGTCGTCGGCGTGGGCGACGACGACCTCGTGCCCCTCCTCGTCGGACCCGGTGACGACCGGCAGCCACCCGGGCTCGAGGTCCCCCGGCGGTAGCACCTCCACCAACCCAGCTGAAGGATCCGCCAAGCGCTCCGGGTCCTGGTCGACCCACCACTGCAGCGACCCCTCCCCCAGTGGCCCGTCCCGCAGCACCGTCGGTGGCACGATCTCGAACCTGCCCGTGCAGGAGACAAGGTATGCCGCCACCTCCCGGGCCGCGAGGGTGCCCAGCGGGAAGTCACGCAGGGGTCGTTCCCCCCGGATTGGCTTGTAGACAGCTCGGTGGCCGGTGGCGGTCCCCAACGCGTCGTGCACGTCGACCAGCAGGGTCAGGTTCGACGCTTGGGTCAGGACCCCGACCGGCTCGATCGTCGCCGAGCGCAGGAGGTCCAGCGCCTCCTCATCCGAGACGCCGGCGGCGTCGAGCGCCTCGGACTCTGTCGACTCCTGGGGGTGGTCGTCGGCCGACACGTCGTCAGCGACGGTAGCCGTTGGCGCGCGGGCAGATGTGACCGCGCGGGTCCAGCGGCTGGCCGCAGAAGGGGCAGTTCGGACGCCCGCCCTCGATGGACTTGGCGCACCGCTCGGCGAAGGCGCGGGCGACAGCAGGGGCCAGGACGACCCGTACCGACTGCGGCGGCAGTGCTCCCCAGGGCAGCTCCGCCTCCCCCTCGGCCTCGAGCGCCGCCAGCTCTTCGGGGTCCGGCCGGTCGTGCGCCTCCAGGACCACTCGGTCAACCTCGTCGTCCCAGGCGACGGAGAGTCGCTGGACCCGGAAGTCGTCGTCGAATGGCGTGTCCAGCGGCGCGTTGTCCACGAACGGCTCCCCCGCCTCCGGGCTGCCCTCCGGCCCGGCCACCTGGTCGAGCATTTCCACCAACGACTCGCCGAGCAGGCGCACCTGCTCCTTCTCCAAGGAGACGGTCACCACCCGCCCGTCCGCGCTGGCCTGCAGGAAGAAGGTCCGCTCACCAGGGGGCCCGACACTCCCGGCGACGAAGCGGTCCGGCGGGTCGAAGACGTGCAGGGACATACCGTCAGCCTACGTCGCCCGCGGACTGCTCCCCACGACCCAAGCCACCAGAGCCGCCGCCCACCTCCGCGTCACCGCTGGCCCCGGCGGCGATCCGGGCCACCAGGCCCGCCAGGTCAACGGGGTCGCTGCCCGTGTCGTTCATCCTCAGCACGAACGGCCGGGCGCTGGTCCGGTGCACGATGCTCAGCGACGCCGGGTCAACGACGATGCGCTGGAAGTCGTCCAGGGACGTGGCCAGGGTGTGGGCCAGGATGGCCTTGATCACGTCGCCGTGGCTGACCGCCCCCCAGACGGCGCCCGGCCCGTGCTCAGCCTCCAGCCGGGCGTCCCACTCCTGCACTGCGGCGACGGCGCGAGCCTGCATATCCGCCATCGCCTCGTGCTCGAACTCCTCGTGCCCAGGGAAGGTCACCTGGGACGGTGCATCCTGGACCTGTCGCCACAGCGGCTCTGTGGCCAGCTCGGCGAGGGGGCGTCCGGTCCACGCCCCATACCTCGCCTCCCCCAGCCGGTCGTCGGTATGCCGTGCCACCACCCGGTCTGCAGGCTGGGCCGCGACGACCGCGGCGGCCGTCTCGGCGCAGCGCTGCAGCGGGCTGGAGACGACCGCGGCCAGGGCGGTCTCGGCGAGCCGCTCCCCCACGCGCCGAGCCTGCTGCAGACCCGTCTCGTCGAGCCCCACGCCCGGGGTCCACCCGGCCAGGGTGCCGTCGGCGTTGGCCCGGGTGCGGCCGTGCCGCAGCAAGATGCAGATGGCCATCAGTCGTCGAGCCGCCGGTGCGCCTCGACGGCCGCCTCAAGGCCGGCCATCCGCGCGTCCAGGTCGGCGCCCCATGGTGAGACGGTCAGGGTGGTCAGGCCAGCGTCGCGGTAGCGCCGCATCCGGTCGGCGATCCGGTCCACGTCGCCGAGCAGGCTGGTGTCGTCGACGAACTGGGGGGCAGGGCGGCGGCCGCATCGGCATACCGGCGCTCCAGGTAGAGCTGCTGCACCCGCGTCGCCTCCTCCTCGTAGCCCATGCGGCAGGCGAGCTGGTTGTAGAAGTTGTGCTCCCGGCTGCCCATGCCCCCGACGTAAAGGGCGGGGTAGGGACTGACGGCGCGCGCGCACGCCTCCACGTCGTCGCCGACGGCCAGGGCCACCACCGCGTCTCGCTGGAACGGACGGGAGGGCGGGGTATGCCGGGCGGCCAGCCCCGCGTCCAGGTGCGCCTTCTGCTCGGGGAAGAAACCGGGTGCGACGAAGACGCCGAGCCAACCGTCGGCGATCGCCCCGGCCAGCTCGAGGTTTTTCGGGCCGACCGCGGCCAGGTAGATCGGCACGTCGGCGCGATGGGTGTGGGTCAGCCGGAGCGCCTTGCCGGGCCCGTCGGGCAGGGGCAGGGTGAAGAACTCACCCTCGTGCGTGAGCGACTCCCGCGCGAGCGCCGTGCGGACGATCTGCACGTACTCCCGCGTGCGCCCCAGCGGTCTGCCGAAGCGCACCCCGTGCCACCCTTCGGACACCTGCGGGCCGCTGACCCGAGGCCCAGGCGGAAGCGGCCGCCGGAGAGGCTGTCCAGGCTGACTGCCGCCATGGCGGTCGCGGCTGGGGAGCGCGCCGGGATCTGCAGCACGCCGGCGCCGATCTGGATCCGCCTCGTCCGTGCGGCGATGAAGGCGAGGATGCTCACCGCGTCCGGGCCGTATGCTTCCGCCACCCAGACGACGTCCACGCCCAGCTCGTCGGCGCGCTGGACAAGCTCGAGGTTCTCCTCGTCCCTGCCCTGACCCCAGAACCCGCAGCTCAGCCCTAGACGCACCGGTCAGCCCCGCGCCGAGCCGTCGACGTCGCCCTCGTCATCGGACTCCTCGTCGTCATCCTCGTCAGCATCATCGAAATCGTCGTCATCCTCGTCGTCGTCCTCGTCAGCATCATCGAAATCCTCGTCGTCCTCGTCGTCGAGGTCATCGTCCTCGTCGTCTTCGTCCTCGTCGTCGAGGTCGTCGTCGTCTTCGTCGTCGAGGTCGACCTCTCCCCCGTCCTCATCCTCCCCGTAGACCACCAGCGGGGTGACCTCGCCGTAGGCGTCCATGAGGGCGTCGTCGTAGGCGGAGAAGGCCTCGACGATCCGGTCGTAGGCGGCCAGCACCGACGGGTCGTTGTCCCCGCGGCGCACCGCTGCGGTCTCCAGGTGCGTCTCCAGGGCGGCGACGAGGGCGGACAGGGCGGCGCGCGGGTCGTCGGTCATGCTGGAACCGTAGCGCCTCTGGCCAGGCCGTGGGAGGCCACCTACCAGCCATGTCGCAACGCCACCGCATACCCGCACGGCCTGCCTGCTGCCAGAACCGGTGCAGATGCCTATGCTGGCGCCACGATGGTGGAGTACGAGTACCGGGAGCTCACCTTCCAGCGCGACCAGAGTCGCGGGGAGGTGCGCCAGGCCCTGACCGAGCACGCTGAGTATGGGCGGTGGGAGCTGTTCCGCGTGCGCCTCTTCTGGGGCGGCATGCGCAAGGTGATCCTGCGCCGCAAGATCATCCGGGTCCAGCGCACCGCGTAAACGCAGTCCCTGGGGTCCGCGCGCTCAGCAGTCCGCGATCAGCTGTCCGAGCACCCGGGTGCCGAACCGGATCGCGTCCACCGGCACGCGCTCATCCACGCCGTGGAACATCCCGACGAAGTCCAGCTCCTCGGGCAGCCGCAGCGGGGCGAAGCCATAACCGGTGATCCCCAGCCGCGACAGGTGCTTGTTGTCGGTGCCGCCGGACAGGCAGTAGGGCAGCACGTGCGCGCCCGGGTCCTCCTTGAGCAGCGCCCGCTTCATCGAGTCCACCAGCTCACCGCTGGTCGGCGCCTCCAGCGCGACGTCCTTGTGCTCGATCTCCACCTCGACGTGCTCCCCGGCCAGCTCCCGGATGGTCGCGAGCAGCTCTTCCTCGTGGCCGGGCAGGAAGCGGCAGTCCAGCGAAGCCGAGGCGGTCTGCGGGATGACGTTCATCTTGTAACCAGAGTTGAGCATGGAGAAGTTCGAGGTGTCCCGCAGCGTGCCCTCGACGAAGCGCCGCGCTCCGCCGAGCCTGCCGAGCAGCTGCTCGAGCGTCTCCTCGCTCCATTCCTCCCCGGTGATCCCGGCGACGCCGTCGAAGAGCTCGCGCACCGAGGCGATGTAGGTCCGCGGCCACTCGTGGGCGTTGATCCGGGCGATCGCCTCGGCGAGCCGGACGATGGCGTTCTCCGGGTTCGGGACCGAGCCGTGACCGGCGCGGCCGTGCGCGTGCAGACGCAGCCAGGCGATCCCCTTCTCCGCGGTCTGCAGCAGGTAGGCCCGGGTCGGCCCACCGGTCGCGTGGTCGGGCAGGGTGACCGAGAAGCCGCCCACCTCGCTGATCGCCTCGCTGCACCCCTCGAACCACTCGGGGTGCTCGGCGACGACGTGCCCGGCTCCCTTCATCCCCCCGGCCTCCTCGTCGGCGAAGAATGCCCACACGATGTCGCGCGGGGGCTTCTCGCCCGACCGGGCCAGCTGGCGCAGGGTGGCGATGAGCATCGCCACCATGTCCTTCATGTCGACGGCGCCGCGCCCCCAGATCATCCCGTCCTTCTCCTCCGCCGCGAACGGATCGACCGACCAGTCCTTGGCCTCGGCAGGGACGACATCGAGATGGCCGTGCAGCACCAGGCCGGGCCGGGAGCGGTCCCGCCCCTCCGTGCGCACCACGACGCTGGTCCGGCCAGGATGGTCGGCCGGCTCGGTCAGCTGTGGCTCCAGCCCGACCTCCCGCAGCAGCCCAGCGACATACTCGGCCGCCTCCCGCTCCCCCGGCCCGCTGCCGTCACCGTAGTTGCTGGTGTCGATGCGGATGAGCTCCTTGCAGATCCGCACCGCCTCCTCCTCGACGGTGGTGGACATGGTCAGGTCGTCGTCGCTGCTCATCCCGTCAGGGTATGCCGTGAGGGCCCGGCCCGCGTGCGCGGTCCGGGCCCTCGTAGGGAGTGGCTGATGGTCAGCTGCGAGAGACCTCGCGGTGCTCGACCACTGCCTCTTCCTCGCGGTTGATGACACTGCGCGCCCCGGCCATGCCGGCGAAGGCGGCGATCAGCGCCCCGAGCAGCGCACCGGCGAAGGCCCACCATGCGCCCTCAGCGATGTCGTCGGTGGACTCGGCCACGGTGTCCTGAGCGTCCTGCGCAGTGTCCTCCGCCTGCTGCTGAGCTTCGTCCACGTCCTGCTCGTCCACAGAACCAGCGGCGTCCTGGGCGTCCTCGCTGGTCACCGTGGTGCCCTGGGAGACGGTCTCGGCGACCGTTCCAGCCACGTTGCCGACCGCGCCGAGCAGGCTCGAGCCAAGCCACCCGGCCAGGACGAGCACCGCCAGCATCGAGGTGGCCCAGGTGAGGAAACCGTGCAGCAGCCCCGCGCGGACAGCCAGTGCTCCGGCGACATAACCGGCAGCGGCCAGCGCGACCACCAGAGCGATGACGCTCCAGATGCCGGCAGCCGTCCCGGACG
Organism: Ornithinimicrobium pratense; assembly: GCF_008843165.1. NCBI lineage: Bacteria > Bacillati > Actinomycetota > Actinomycetes > Micrococcales > Ornithinimicrobiaceae > Ornithinimicrobium > Ornithinimicrobium pratense. Next base: position 1,772,032 of record NZ_CP044427.1, read on the forward strand.
AGCCCTGCAGCCCCATCGCGGCGGCCGCGATGCCCAACAGCACGGTCAGGGCAAGGAAGGTGACGACACCAGCGAAGATGGCGCCCCAGGACACGTTGGAGGAGCGGCGGCTGCGGTCGGTGCCGATGAAGGCCTCTTGGGTCGAGTGGTCGTCATGTGCGGTGCGCACGTCGACTGCGCTGGCACCCTCGTGGGCGGTCGTGGAACCAGCCCCTGCCCGCGCGGAGGTGGCCTTGCCGCCCCCTCCCGTCTGCTGCTCGGGCTTATCGTTGGTCTGGTCCATGGGAGATCCGTCCTGATGAGAAATAGCCTGCAGAAAAGCAGGCTCTTATCATCAACCGTCACACTGCTACTGCTCCGTCGCAGAGTGAACCCGTCCCCCCACCCGTAGGGGCCCATCCCGGAGATGCACTCCGGGGGACTTATGACACCTTACGCCCGAATGCAGCCTGCTCAGGCCCCCTCGGTCAGCTTGGACTCCAGGCACGCGACGAACTGGCCGAGCAGCTTGTCCGATACCGACTGCATGACGCCCCGGCCGAACTGGGCCGGTTTGCCGGTGATGGACAGGTCGGTGATGACGTCGACCTTGGTGCCCTCTCCTTCACCGCTCAGGTCGAGCGTAGCCACTGCGGTGGCGTTGCCGAGGCCCCGCAGGCCGCGACCGACACCTTCAATCTTGGCGTGGCGTGCCTCGTCGTCCCGTTCCAAGAAGCGACCCTTGCCCTGATAGGTCACCGCGATGGGACCCAGCTTGACCTTGACCTCCCCCTCGAAGTTGTCCTCGTCAAACGAGGTCACCTTTGCACCCGGGAAGCACCCACCGACCTGGCCCAGGTCGGTGAGCAGCTCCCAGGTCCGCTCGGGCGAGGCGGCCACGGTGAAGGTGTGGTGCAGCTCCATGCCGTCAGCCTGCCGCTGCCGCAAGCACGGCCCGACGGGTGAGCACCCCGGCGACGTGGCGGCGGTAGTCGGCCTGGCCGTTGAGGTCGGACGGCGGGTCGGTGCCCTCTCCGACCTGGGCGCAGATCTCGGCGAGGGCCTCCTCGGTCGCCGGCTGCCCGACCAGGGCCTGCTCGACGGCGCGGGCCCGAAGCGGGGTCGAGCCCATATTGGTCAGGCCCACCCTCGCTTCGGCGATGGTGCTGCCTTCGGTCCGGACGGTCGCGGCAATGCCCAGGATGGCCCACTGGTGGGAGACCCGGACGAACTTCTCGTAGTGGCTGCCCCAGCCGGTGTGCTTGGGCAGGCGCACCTCGGTGAGCAGCTCGTTCTCGCCGACGGCGGTCTCGAAGAGGTCGACGAAGAACTCGGAGGCGGGCACCGGATGCGGGCCGACCACCCCGCGGCTCTGGACCATCATCGTCGCGTCCAGGGCGAGCACGGGCGCGCCCACGTCGCCGGCGGGGTCGGCGTGCGCCAGGGCGCCGCAGATCGTGCCGCGGTGGCGGATCTGCGGATCTGCGATCGTCTCCACCGCCTGGTGCAGCAGCCGCAGGTGCTCCCGGACCAGCCCGGACTCGAGCACGTCCTGGTAGGTCGCGGCGGCGCCGATCCGGATGGCGTCACCCTCGTCCGTGATGCCCTTGAGCTCCTCGAGGCCCGAGATGTCGATGACCAGCTCCGGCGCGTTGAGCCGCATCCGCAGGACCGGGAGCAGCGACTGCCCACCGGCCATCAGCTTGGCGCCGTCGGGGTTCTCGGAGAGCAGGGTCAGCGCTTCCTGCACGGACGTGGGTGCGACGTAGTCGAACTGTGAGGGGATCACGACAAGCTCCCGTGGGTCGAGGCGGAGTGGTCACTGGTGGGGCGGTCCTCGCCGCCTGGTGGGTCCTGGTTGGGCGCGCCCGGTGCGAAGTGCGGCTCGGCCGAATCCTCGGTGGGGGTCTGGCCGCCTTGTTGGCTGTCGTGGATGGCCCGCCAGACCCGCTCCGGGGTGCACGGCATGGTGATGTCGGCCACGCCCAGGTGCCGGACGGCGTCCAGGACGGCGTTGACGACGGCCGGCGTGGAGGCGATGCACCCCGCCTCACCGACGCCCTTGGCACCCAGGTCGTTGGATGTGGCGGGCGAAACCGTCCGGTCGGTGACGAAGCTGATCGTGTCGGCACTGGTGGGCAGGGTGTAGTCGACGAACGAGCCGGAGACCAACGTCCCCTGGTCGTCGTAGACCGCCTCCTCCCACAGCGCCTGGGCGATGCCCTGGACGAGGCCGCCGTGGACCTGACCCTCGACGATGAGCGGGTTCACGACGTTGCCGATGTCGTCGACGCAGACGTAGGAGCGCATCGAGGTGGCGCCGGTCTCGGTGTCGACCTCCATCGCGCACAGGTGGGTGCCGTGCGGGAAGGAGAAGTTGACCGGGTCGAAGGTGGCGTCGGCGTCCAGGCTGGGCTCCATGCCATCCGGCAGGTCGTGCGCGGCGAAGACGTTGAGCGCCAGCTGGGCCAGCCCGATGCCCTCCTGGTCCTCACCGGCACCCCGGACGGTGAACTTGCCCTGGCTGAACTCCAGGTCATCGACGTTGGCCTCGAGCACGTGCGCCGCGAGCGGTTTGGCCTTCTCGATCACCTTCTGCGCGGCGTTGATCACCGCCTGCCCACCGACGACGAGAGAGCGTGAGCCGTAGGTGTCGAGTCCCTTGTGGCTGATCTGGGTGTCGCCGTGCAGCACCTCGACGTCCTCGAAGGGCACCCCGAGCTGGTCGGCGACGATCTGGCTCCAGGCCGTCTCGTGCCCCTGACCGTGGGCGGAGGCACCGGTGATGACCTCGACCATGCCGCTGGGCAGCATCCGGATCGAGGCGGTCTCCCAGCCGCCCGCGCCGTAGTTGAGCGAGCCCAGGACCCGCGATGGAGCCAGACCGCACATCTCGGTGAAGGTGGAGATCCCCAGGCCCAGCTGCACCCGATCGCCTCTCTCGCGGCGACGGGCCTGCTCGGCCCGCAGCTCCTCATACCCGAACAGTTCCTTGGCGCGCTCCGTGGCGGCCTCGTAGTTGCCGGAGTCGTACTCCAGCCCGCAGACGGTGGTGAACGGGAACTCCTCGTGGGTGATCCAGTTCTGCTCCCGCACCTGCATCGGGTCGCGGCCGAGCTCGACGGCCAGCTCGTCCATGATGCGCTCGATCGCAAAGGTCGCCTCTGGCCGGCCCGCACCGCGGTAGGCATCGGTCCAGGTCTTGTTGGTGAAGACGTTGGTGCAGGTGAAGCGGTAGGAGGGGAACTTGTAGATGGAGTTGAACATGAACGCCCCCAGGATCGGCACCCCCGGGGTGACCAGACCTAGGTAGGCGCCCATGTCCGCGAGGAGGTCAACCTTGAGCCCGGTGACCGTGCCGTCCTTGGTCGCGGCCAGCGTCAGCCTCTGCCACTGGTCGCGGCCGTGATGCGCGGCCAGCAGCGACTCGCTGCGGGTCTCGGTCCACTTGCACGGCCTGCCGGTATGCCGTGCCACCAGGAAGGTGAGCACTTCCTCCGGGGTGACCTGCAGCTTGCCGCCGAAGCCACCGCCCACGTCCGGGGCGATGACCCGGATCTTGTGCTCGGGCACGCCCAGGGTCAGCGCCAGCATGAGTCGCAGGATGTGCGGGACCTGCGTGGAGGACCACATGACGAACTGCTCCCCCGTGGGGTCGACCACCACCGAGCGGGGCTCCATGAAGGAGGGGATGAGCCGTTGCTGGCGGAACTCGCGCTCGATGACGACGCCGTCCTGACGGGCCTGCTCGATCGCGGCCTCGACGTCCGTGCCGGTGTCGGCCTCGGCCGAGTCAAAGACCCAGGTCGCGCTCTTGTTGGTGCCGAGGTCGGGATGGGCCAGCGTCTCGTCGGCCGCGGCGGCCTTAAGCTCGAGCGCGGCGGGCAGCTCCTCATAGTCGACCTCGACCAGCTCGGACGCGTCCCGAGCAGCGGCGGCGGAGCGGGCTGCGACGACCGCGACGACTTCGCCGGAGAAGGCGACCCGGTCCACGGCGACCGCCGGGTGGGATGGCGCCTTCTGGTCTTCGGTGATCGGCCAGGCGCAGGGCAGCGAGCCCTGCTGGTCCTTCAGGTCCTCGCCGGTCAGGACCGCGACCACGCCCTCGGACTCACGGGCCGCGGTGGTGTCGATGCCGGTGATCCGGGCGTGGGCGTAGGGACTGCGGACGAGGGCCAGATGCAGCATGCCGGTCATCTGCAGGTTGTCGGTCCACCGGGTCCGGCCGGTGATCAGCCGCTGGTCCTCCTTTCGCCGGCGGTCCCGGCCGACCTCCAGGGTCCGCTCCGGGGCGCTCATGGCGTGGTCGAAGGTCTGCTCGGTGCTCTCGGTGCTCTCGGTGGTCGTGGTCACGACTGTCCACCTCCAGAGGTGCTGGCGCTGCTGGAGGCGCCGGCCACCTGCAGGATCGCCTTGACGATGTTGTGGTAGCCGGTGCACCGGCACAGGTTGCCCTCCATGCCGTGCCGGACCTCGTCCTCGGTGGGCTGGGGGTTCTCGGCGAGCAGGTCGGTGGCCTGCATGATCATCCCCGGGGTGCAGTAACCGCACTGCAGGGCGTGACAGTCGCGGAATGCCTCCTGCAAGGGGGTCAGCTCCCCACCGGGGCCGGCTAGGCCCTCGATCGTGGTCACCTCGCGCCGGTCGGCCTGCACGGCCAGCACATTGCAGGACTTCACGCTGCGCCCGTCGAGGTGGACGGTGCAGGCACCGCAGTTGCTGGTGTCGCAGCCGATGACGGTGCCCGTCTTGCCCAGCTGTTCCCGCAGATAGTGCACGAGCAGGGTGCGGGGCTCGACCTCGTCGGTGTAGCTCGTGCCGTCGACCTTCACGGTGATTTTCGTCATGCGGTTCTCCTCGCCGGAGCAGGGACTTCGATGTCGTCCTTGATCCTGCCGTGTCGCAGGTCACACCGCAATACCCCCGACGACTGGTGTCGGAGACTCCAGGAGTCGGTCAGAAGAGGATGAAGCAGCTGATCCCGAAGAGGATCAGGAAGGCAAACAGGACGAAGCTCATGAAGTTGTTCTCCGCGGCGCTCGGCGCCCGGTCCTCGGGCACCCAGTCGTCCCCGGCGGCCACGGCGGGTCGGCTCGGGCGGGGGCGCGGGTCGTGCATGCTCATGGGGTCGCTCCTAGTCGGCTCAGCTCGGTCATGGTGGCGACGGTCAGGATCACAAAGACCACCGTGATGAAGGCGGTGTACGTCCAGCGGTGCGAGTGGTCAGCACGCCAGAACCTGCGCAGGCTGATCACGCCGGTGACCGCCGCCACCGCGCAGAGCGCCAGGCCGATGGGGGCGGCCACTCGACCCGAGAGGCTCAGGATGGGCACCAGGACAGGGACCGCCACATAGGTGACGATGCAGCGCACGGCGGAGACCACCACGGAGATCCGGAACGTGTGGTGCGCGCCCTTGCCGGAGCTGAGGTCCACATCGTGGACTCGCAGGAGCCGCCGCGCCCACCGGTCCACGGTCCTGTCCGACCGGTAACCGCTGCGGGTCGGAGCGGGCCCGGCGACGTCCGGGCCGGGGCCAGCGGCGTCCCGGGCCCCAACCCCGGCCGGCGCGTGGGACGTCCTCACGGGCCTTCCTCCTCCTCGAGCTTCCTCGGCCGTGGGTTGCGCATCAGCTGCCGGGCCCCGAGGCCCACCGAGACCAGGCCCAGGGCGCCGATGACGCACCCGATGAAGAATCCCCAGTACAGGGGGTCCATCCGAGTCGAAGGTTCGTCGGCCCCCAGGGTGCTGCCGGTGAGGATGCCGAAGAAGGGAGCCAGCACCGCCACGATGGCGCCGCCCAGCACGCGCCAGAAGCCGGGCGGCGTCGGCTCGAGGCGCACCGGGCGGCCGGAGGGTGCGGGGGTCTCGTCATACACCGGGTCCGCGTCGCCGTCGGGGCGGGTGGCCGTCGCCGTGGTGGTGTCCGCGCGGGTCGGGTCGGCCTCGGCCCGGCGGTCGGGTCCGTTGCTGGGTTCGGAGTTCGTCATCGTGATCGCCCTTCTGCGTGGTCGTCGACGACGGCCACGCCGTTGCGGGTCGACGAGGTGCGGGGGGTCGGCGGCTCATCGCGGATGTTGGCCCGGTTGGTGTCCGCTGCGGGTGAGAACCGGTCCAGAGCACCCATCAGTGGCCCGATGATGTCCATCGGCAGCGGGAAGACCACCGTGGAGTTCTGGTCCGCACCGAGCTCGAGCAGAGTCTGCAGATAGCGCAGCTGCAACGCCGCCGGCGCCTCGCTGAGCGTCTTCGCCGCGTCGCGCAGCTCCTCGGACGCCTCGAGCTCGCCGTGGGCGCTGATCACCTTGGCCCGGCGCTCGCGCTCGGCCTCGGCCTGGCGGGCCATCGCCCGCTGCATCATCTCGGGGATCTCCACGTCCTTGATCTCCACCACGTCGACGTCGACGCCCCACGGCACGGCCTGGTGGGCGATCGACTGGTAGAGGTCCTCGTTGAGGTCGGCGCGGTGGGCCAGGAGGGTGTCCAGGTCGGCACGCCCCACCACGGAGCGCAGGGTGGTCTGGGCGAACTGGGAGGTGGCGACCGCGTGGTTCTCGACCGCCATGACCGAACGCACCGGATCGGCCACCTTGAACATCACCACGGCGTTCACCCGGGCGGTCACGTTGTCGCGCGTGATGACCTCCTGCGGCGGGATCGTCAGGGTCACCACCCGCTGGTCCACCCGCACCGAACGGTCCAGGAACGGCAGCATGAACACCAGGCCCGGCCCGAGAGCTCCGCGCAGCCGGCCGAGACGGAAGACGACCAGCCGCTCGTATTCACGTACCACCTTCATCGAGGCGAGGAGCACCGCCACCAGGACGGCGACCGCTACAAGGGCGGCGATCACGGGGCTAGGCATTCTCCTGTGCTTCCCTTCGCTGCGAGGCATACCGGGTCTGTCCGAGCACGAGATCGACGGGCGCGCCCGGCGCGTCGGCGTCAGACCGTCGATCGGAGGCGTAGGTGGTCCGCCGACGTCGGAGGGTCTGGACCACCTGCTCACGCTCTTGCAGGTTCTCATCCAGCGATCTGAACAGCACCCCCTCGGGGGCCACCGGGCTGTTCCGCAGGTGCGACCACAGGGGTAGTCCGCCGATCGTGACCAGCAGGGCGGTCGAGAGCAGGATGACCTGGCTGGCCCAGTGCTCGACCGTGAAGGTCGTGACCACCGGGAACACCACGGCCAGGACATGGACGGCGCAGGCTATGCCGCGGTGGAAGCGCGCAGACTCCGAGGACGGCCAGGCATCGACCGGCCGACCCAGCTCACGTCCGTCGTCGGTGGAGGTGCAGCTGTCTTTGACCGGGCATGAGTTGCAGACGCTGGGACTGCCGCGGTAGCGCATCAGCCGGTTCTCGGGGTCGAAGGACTGTGGCCACAGCCACTGGTCCTCCGGGCACAGCCAGGCGTCGTGATCCTCGTGATAGACAAAACCCCGGGTCTGGTGCTGGTCGTTGGCCGTGTGGGCCCGTCTGGCGAGCAGGTCGATCCCATAGGCCACCAGCAGGAGGACGAGGGCATAACCGCTGGCCAGCCAAGTGGGCAGTTCGACCGAGCTCGTCGCGGCGCTCACGAGGGCGCCTCCCCGTGCTCACGCCGATCCGAGGCGTACCCGCTGCGTGGCGGGCGGACCGGGTCCCCACCCGTCACCGGCGTGGGGACCGGCTCGACCGCGTGCCCGGTGCGGTCCGCCCGCGCCTCCGCGCTCTCCACGACGAAGAGGGTCTCTGGCTCCATCCGGGTGACCGTGGGCCGCACGCCATACCGCACGCCGAGCCAGGTGATGTAGATGAACGGCAGGATGCCACCGACCAGGAAGATGACATCACCAGGCATCCGCAGCCACTCCAGGGCCAGGTTGCCGGGCTGGGTGATGTAGGCGAGGGTGCGGGCCTCGTAGTAGCCCTGGTTCACCGACGCCCACAACTGCAGCGTGCCAAGCGGTAGGAGGGTGGCGAACATCATCCAGGCCAGACCGATGTTGAGTGACCAGAAGGACAGCCGGGCCATCCGGTCGGGCCAGCGCTGCGGGGGGATGATGTAGCGCAGTGCGAAGAACGCGAGGCCGACGGCCAACATCCCGTAGACGCCCATCATGGCGCCGTGCGCATGGTTCGCGGTGAGCGCTGTGCCGATCTGGTAGTAGGACACGATGGGAAGGTTGACCAGGAAGCCGAAGACCCCCGCCCCCAGGAAGTTCCAGAAGCCCACGGCGACCAGGAACATGACCGCCCAGCGGTGCGGGAAGGGTGCGCTGGAGCGCGATTCCTGTCGCGCCCCGAGCTGCAGGAACGTCCACGCTTCGATGGTCAGGAAGGTCAGCGGGATGACCTCCATGGCGGAGAAGACCGCACCGAGCGCCATGTGCTCGACCGGGGTGCCCGAGAAGTAGAGGTGGTGCATGGTGCCGATGACGCCGCCAGCCGAGTAGAGGATGACGTCCAGGAAGATGATCTGGATCGCGATCTTGCGGCGCACCACGCCGAGCATGACGAACACATAAGCGACCATGACGGTGGTGAACAGTTCGAGGAAGTCCTCCACCCACAGGTGCACCACCCAGAAGCGCCAGAACTCGGCGACGGTCAGGTGCGTGGTGTTCATGGCCAGCAGGCCCACCGCATAGAAGGCCGGGATCGCCAGGGCCGCGTAGGTGAACAGCCACGGCATGTTGAACTTCGACTCGGTGCGCAACCGGGACCGGATCGCCCGGACGATGATGAGGAACCAGAGGAACAACCCGATCACCAGGAGTATCTGGAAGAACCTGGGTAGATCGAGGTACTCCCACTGCTGGGAGAAGAACGGCGATCCGGCGGCCCAGTCTGGGCCGTAGATGCTGATGGCGGTGCCCCCGAACATCCCCACCACGACGAGCGCCAGGGCGCCCAGCAGGCCGTAGGACAGCAGGTGCTGACCTTTGGGCTCACGACCGGAGATGATCGGGGCGAGAAAGATCGCCGTAGCCAGGAAGGCGGCCGCCGTCCACAGCAGCGAGAGCTGCACGTGCCAGGTCCGGGCGAGGTTGAAGGGGAAGATCTGGGCCAGGTCGAAGCCGAAGAAGCCCTCCAGCTCGACCCGGTAGTGCTCGACGGAGGCTCCCACCGTGGCCTGGATCAGGAACAGGATGGAGACCACGAGGAAGAACCACGCGGTGGACTTCTGCGCCTTGGTGATCCCCACCTCCCCGGGCTGCAGGAACCGCAGGCTCGTCGTGTCGTTGCCCTTCCAGCCCAGGTTGGCGCTCCAGCGCCCGTAGACGGCGAACAGGATGCCCAGGCCGGCCAGCAGCGCGACCAACGAGATCCCCGACCAGACCAGGATGTCGGCCGTGGGCTGGTTGTTGACGCGGGGCTCTGGGGGCCAGTTGTTGGTGTAGGAGTAGTCCAGCCCTGGCCGCTCGGCCGCGCTCGCCCAGGCCGTCCAGGCGTAGAACGCGGTCAGGTCGTGGATGTGCTCCGGCTCCGTGATCTTGTTGGGGAGCAGCCCGTGCCTCGTGGTCGGCTCGCCGAAGAAGTCCGCGTAGTACTCCCTGATCGACTCGAAGGCAGTGACCTGCTGGGGGGTGAGGACCAGGGTGCCGCTCGCCTCGTCGTACCGGTTGGTCCGCTGCATCTCCGCGGTGGCGGCCTGGGGGTCCTGCACCCCCTCCTGGACGAGCCGGTCGTAGATGTGCTCGCTGCTCAGCCGGAGGTACTCGGCCGTGAAGTCGGGCCCGAGGTAGGCCCCGTGCCCGACAACCGAGCCGTACTGCTGCAGACCGCGGGTCAGGAAGATGTTCTGTCCGTTGGTGATCTGCTCGCCGGTGTAGACCTCCTGCCCCTCCTCGCTGACCACCTCCTGGGGCAGCGGCATGGACGCGGTATAGGTCCGGTAGGCCAGGATCCCCATGACGAAGAAACCGAAGATTAAGACAAGAGCAACGCCCTGCACCCATCCCTTGCTGATCGATATTTCCGACCGCGGCGATGAATCATGGTGCCGGTTGTCGATCATCACCATCGTGGAACCGACCCTTTCTCCGCGCCAGAAATACCCGTCTCTGGCCTAGCCCGTGCTGCTGGATGCGAAGGCACAGTATCTGAGACAGGCCCCTTGTTGAGCCGCCCCTGAATGCAGTCTTCAGCATATTTTAAGCGCCCTTCGGATTGCTTTTCCTTTTTATTACTCTTGTGCTAGGCAGCCGCGGGTGCACCGTCACCGACCCCCCGGGCTACCGTGGTGGGCATGCCTGCCGGACCTCATCCCACCCCCCCGTCCTGGCTGGTCGTCCTCGCAGGTGCGCTCGCGGTCGTACCGTTCGCAGTCCTGGGTGACCTGGTCGAAGCCTCCGACCGGGCGACCGTGACCCTGCGGGTCGGGGTCGTCATCGTCAGCCTCATCGCCGTCCTGCTGTGGCGGGCGTTGCACCGCAGCTTCGGGTCGGTGGCCGCGCGGGTGGGAATCGTCGGCCTCGCCTTCTTCGGCTTCGTCGCGATGACCCTGCTGTCTCGCATGGCGGCCTTCCCGGACCGGGTCTTCGCGCTGCCCTTTCTCTTCCCGGTCTGGCTGGCCGCGCTGCTCTTCGTCGCCACCGCCCTGACCGAGCGCTCCGCGCGCCGCCGTCTCGGCTGAGGCTCAGCCCTCCGCCGGTCAGTCCACCGTCGGTTCAATCCACATCGTGCCGGTGGATCGGGCCGTCGATCCTGCGCAAGGGTGCGCCGCCGCCGCCCCAGCGCAGGGCGATGATCTCCGCGGCGACCGAGATGGCGGTCTCTTCGGGGGTCCGGGCGCCGAGGTCGAGCCCGATGGGGCTGCGCAGCACCGCCAGGTGTTCATCGGTCAGCCCCTCCTCGCGCAGCCGCGCGAGCCGGTTCTCGTGGGTGCGCCGGGAGCCCATGGCCCCCACGTAGGCCAGCGGTGGCCCGTCGGGCCCGAGCAGGGTGGTCAGCAGGGGCACGTCGAACTTGGGGTCGTGGGTGAGCACGCACGCCACCGTGCGCTCGTCCAGGGCGTCCAGGGCGACCTGCTCCTCAACGTATCGGTGCGGCCAGGAGACGACGACCTCGTCTACGTCCGGGAACCGGCTGCGGGTGGCGAAGACAGGGCGGGCGTCGCAGACCGTGACGTGGTAGCCAAGGAAGGAGCCGATCCGGGCCACGGCGGCGGCGAAGTCGATGGCCCCGAAGACCAGCATCCGCGGGCGCGGCGCATAGGAGGCGACGAAGACCCGCAAGCCCTCGCCCCGTCGCTCGCCCTGGGGGCCGTACTCCAGGGTGGCTGTGCGGCCCTGCGCGAGCATCCCGCGGGCGTCGTCCAGCACCGAGTGGTCGATCCGGTGGGTGCCCAGCGTGCCGCTGGTGCGCTGGCCCTCGGGACGGATGACCAGGTGCCGGCCCAGGGAGGTTGGGTCGGGGTGGGCGACCACGGTCGCGACCGCGACGGGGCGGCCGGCATCGATGTCCTGCGCCACTTCTCCCAGCTCGGGAAAGTCCTGCTGGGAAACCCTCTCCACGAAGATGTCAAGGATGCCCCCGCAGGTCAGCCCGACCCCCATGGCCTCGTCGTCGGACACGCCATACCGCCTCAGCACTGGCGAGCCGGAGGCAATGACCTCTTGACCCAGCTCGTAGACCGCACCCTCTACGCACCCGCCGGAGACCGACCCCACGGCCTCACCGTCGGACCCGACGAGCATGGACGCCCCGGGCTGCCGCGGCGCGGACTTCCACGTCCCGACCACGGTCCCCATGGCAACCTGCTCCCCGGAACGCCACCAGTCCAGCAGCTTCTCAAGCACGTCGCGCATACCGGTTAGGCTCTCACGCCCGCCGCGCCGGCCACGACGGAGAGCACCTCTTCGAAGGCGGCCAGCGAGTGGCCGGCGATGAACTCGTCGACGTGGGGCAGGACCGCGACGATCCCGGCCTGCACCGGCGCGTAACCCTCCTTGCCGCGGTGCGGGTTGACCCACACCACGCGGTGCGCCAAGGACCGCACGGCGCGCAGCTGCTCCCCCAGCAGCTCCGGCGCGGTCCGCTCCCAGCCGTCGCTGAACACCACCACCACGGCACCGCGAGCCATCCCCCGTCGGCCCCACCGGCGCACAAAGACCGCCAGCGACTCCCCGAGCCTGGTCCCGCCGGACCAGTCCGGGACGACCTCCCCGGCGGCGAGCAGAGCCCGGTCCGGATCACGCTCGCCCAGGGCGCGAGTCACGTGGGTCAGTCGGGTGCCGACGGTGAACACCTCAGTCGTCCGCGGCCCGGCCTGCACCATGGTGTGCGCCAGGCGCAGCAGGGCGTCGGCGTAGGCGCTCATCGATCCGCTGACGTCGACCAGAAGCACCACCCGGCGCGGGCGGTGCACCCGTCGGCGGCGCCGGATCCGGCTAGGCTCGCCCATCTGCCGCAGCAGTGCCCGCACCGTCGCGTGGCCGTCAACCGCGCCGCGGTGGCTGGGGGTATGCCGTCGGCCCCGGCGGCTGGGCGGGCGGGGCTTGAGCAGCGCGAACTGCCGGCGCAGCGCGGCTCGATCCTTGGGCGAGAGGCCGGCGACGTCGCGATGGCGCAGCACCTCCTGCGCTGAGGCCGCCGCCTTCACCAGCTCCTCGCCGTCGGGCCCGTCCGGCCCGACGCCCTCGCCCGGGTCCTCGAGGCTGGCCTGGACGGTGCTGGTCCGCGGGGTCTCCTGGGGCGTGACCGCATGCATCGGCTGCCCGCCAAACCAGCCGTTGAAGATCCGGTCGTAGGGCGCCACGTCCGCCGGGGACGCGGTCAGCGTGGCCCGCCCGGCCCAGTAGACGGCCTCGCGCGAGCGCAGGCCCACCTCCGCACAGGCGCGCAGGAAGCCACGCTCCCGGTCGGCCGTGACCGACAGCCCCGCAGCCCGGCAGGCCCGCGCGAAACCGCCTAGGGTCTGCCCGGCGTCCCAGGTCAAGGTCGAGGTCGCGGCCGTGTCGGGTGTCGTCTGGCCTGCCGTGGCTCGGTCTGCCGTTCCGGGGTCGGTGGCGCTCATCAACCATTCCTCAGCGGGTCAGGATGCGGTCCAGCGCGACCCGGACCCGCTCGGCGTCCTCGCGGTACTTCACTGCGGCCCCCATCGTGGCCGCCGCGACCTCGGGGTCCAGGCGGCTGTGCCCCAGCGCCGCCAGCGCCCGGGCCCAGTCGAGCGTCTCGGCCACGCCCGGGGGTTTGACCATGCCCTCGTCGGCCCGCAGCTGCTGGACCACCTCGACCACCTCCCGGGCCAGCGTCTCTGCCACCTCGGGCAGCCGAGCCCGCACGATCGCCAGCTCTCGCTCCAGGCCGGGGTGCTCGATCCAGTGGTAGAGGCACCGCCGCTTGAGCGCGTCGTGCAGCTCCCGGGTGCGGTTCGAGGTCAGCACCACCAACGGTGGGGTCCTTGCCCGCACCGTCCCCAGCTCGGGGATGGTCACCGCCCAGGTGGAGAGCACCTCGAGCAGGAAGGCCTCGAACTCGTCGTCGGCCCGGTCCACCTCGTCGACCAGCAGCACGCACGGCGCCTCCTGCAACGCCCGCAGCACCGGTCTGGCCTGCAGGAAGCGCTCATCGAACAGCTCGGCCTCCAGGTCCTCGCTGGACCCGACGGAGTGGCCGTCGCGGTTGGCCGCCGCGGCGGTCTCCACCGCGCGCAGGTGCAGGATCTGCCGAGGGAAGTCCCAGTCGTAGAGCGCCTGGCTGGCCTCGATCCCCTCGTAGCACTGCAGCCGGATCAGCGGCACGCCCTGCAGCTGCGCCAACGCCTCGGCGAGGGCGGTCTTGCCGGTCCCGGGTTCGCCTTCGAGCAGCAGCGGACGCTCCAGCCGGTGTGCCAGCCAGGTCACTGTCGCTAACCCCTCATCGGCCAGGTATGCCGTGCCGGTCAGGGCGTCGGCGAGTGCCTGCGGGCTGTCGAACGCGGCGCTGGGCTCCATGCTCGTGGAGTCTAGGGCGCTGGCCCGCGCAGGATCCCGGGTGCCCGGGCGGCCGCCCCGCCCGGTGATCTACTCGCCCTCCGGCTCCTCGGTGGCGTCCGGGTCCTCTTCCGGCTCGAAACTGTTGGGCTCGTCGTCCATGCCCATGCCCGCCCCCTCCTCGTTCAGCGGCTCCTCCCGCTGCCCATCATGCTCCTGCTGGCCGCGCTCCATACCCGACTGTTCGCTCATGGGCCTGTCCTTCCTGTCCGTCGATCGGCGTGGCCGTCCGACATGGGCGGCCCTCCTCGCAGTCTGCTCGCCCACTCCCCGCTCGTCCAGACGAGCAGTTGCGAGACGCAGGTGAGCAAGGGTTGACGACGGTCGACCCCAGGCATATTGTCCCAGTTGTGGATGGGACAAACTGGGTCACCTGGTCGGTGCTCCTCCTCTGTCTGCTGCCGCTGGTGGCCCTCGCTGACCGTGGCGGGGTCCGGGCCCGCGCCGAGAAGCAGGTGCACCGGCTGGTGGAGGCGGGGTGGGCCCCGTCCCCGGACGTCCACGCGTCCGCCGTGGGCCAGGTGGCCCGGGAGGGGCACGTCGCCAACCTGACCGGGGTCGTGGGGTCGCTCACCGGGGTCCTCGTGCTGGCCCTCGCCGGCCTGCCGCCAGCGCGGCTGGGGTGGGGCTGGGCCCTGGGGTTGGTGATCGGCATGTACGCCGGCCGCCTCGCGGTCCACGCGCGTGCCGGCCGGCTGCGGACCGGTCGACGGGTGGCCGAGCTGCGGGAGCGACACGCCTGGGACTACCTGCCGCCGGAGGACCGCTCTGCGGTGAGCATCCACCTTGCCGTCGTGGCGGGCTCGGTGGCCCTCGTTGCGGGGCTTTTCGCCACGACGGGCGGGGCGGCTGATCCTTGGCCACTGCTTCTCCTGGGCAGCGCCGTGGCGTGGGGCCTGGTGCCGCTGGTCGCGGCCCAGTTGATGGCCCGCGCCGCTCTGGCTGCGAACACCCGGGACGCCTTGCGGTGGCAGGACGCCTGGCGCTCGGTCATCGTGCGGGACCTCGTCCAGCTGCTAGGCACCTCCTCGCTCCTCGCGGTCCTGAGCCTGTGGTCAGCCACTGCGGAGTGGCCGGCACCCGCCTGGACGAACGTCGCCGTACTGCTCGGCTTCGCCGCCACGCTCCTCGGCATGACCCTGCCCGTCTTCGGACGCCCGGTGATCGTCCCCGCCCGCTCGAGCACCCAGGATGCATCATGCTGATAGAGGCCGACCCGAAGCTGCCCACGCCGGTCTACGAGCAGGTCGTCGAGCAGGTGGTCGAGGGGATCCGCACCGGTCAGCTGGTGCCTGGCGACAAGCTGCCTTCGGTGCGGCAGCTGGCCAGCGACCTGGGGCTCGCGGCCAACACCGTCGCGAAGGCCTACCGCCAGCTGGAGGAGGAGGGGCACGTCGAGACCCGCGGCCGGGGCGGCACCCTGGTTCGCGACGAGCTGGCCCCCGCCCTGCCGAGCCGGACCGCGGCGGAAGAGTTCGCTGAGACGGCACGCCAGGCGGGCCTGGACCTTCAGCAGGCTATCGGGTTGCTCCGGCGGACCTGGTGACGCCGGTCGATGCCCGCGCAGTCCGCGACAGGGCGCACAGAGCGGGTCCCGGCCCGCTCCTCTACGGCGTATCGACGTCCGTCCCGGAGGCGAGGTCGCCGCACTCGACGAGCCCCGGCCGGGTCCTGCGCAGGTAGGCCCGTGCGCCGGCGTCGCCGCGCGCGACGTCGAGCACCGGCTGCCAGTGGTCCTGGCCGAGCAGCACCGGGTGGCCCGGGACGCCCCGGTATGCCGCCCGCACCAGGGCGTCTCCTCCCACCCCTCCGGCACCGGCCGGGCGGGCGTCGAGCAGCCGCGCGATGACGTCGGGCCCCACGTCGGGCAGGTCGACGAGATGCACGAGCGCCTGGGTTGGTATGGAGCGGCCGCGGGTCGCCAGCGCGGTCAGGCCCGCCCGCAGCGACTCACCCATCCCTTCTTCCCACGTCCCGCACCGCACTGCTGAGACCCGGGTGTCGGTCATGTCGGCGAGCAGGGTCTCGACCTCCTCCGCCGCGGCACCGGTGACGACGAGGACGTCGCCGCACCCTCCGTCGTGCAACGTCCGCACGGCGCGGACGACCCAGGGGCCGGAACCGTCGTCCGCGAGGGCCTTGGGCCCTCCGTACCTGCGTCCCGCTCCCGCAGCCAGAAGCAACCCGGTGGTCCGGGCGGACGCGCGGGCGGGCGGGCGGTCGCTCCGCGGCGGGGACGGCATGCTCATGTCCGCCAGTCTGCCTGTCGGTCCGGTGCGCCAGGATGGGGGGATGAGCATCCTGGTGGACCTGTCCGAGCTGGCCGGGGTGGTGGCGAGGCACCCCACCGCCTACCTGCTGATCGCCGGCGAGGACCGGCCGCACGTCGGCGAGGTTGAGGTCAAGGTGGGTGACGGCGTGCTCATCGTGCCGCGACCTGGCCGGACGGCCCGCCGGGTCCTGCCCGCGCGGCCACTGGTGACCCTGCTCCTGCCACCGCACGAGCCGGACGGCTACAGCCTGGTGGTCGACGGATCGGCCGAGCTGGTCGACGAGCAGGTGCGAATCACCCCTAGCCATGCCGTGCTGCACCGCCGGCCACGTCCCGACTCCCCGCCGTCGGCGACCGCCTGCGAGGGCGACTGCCAACCGCTGTCATGACAAAGGAGGTCGTGGGCCAGCGGTTCGTCGACGAGGACTGGTATGCCGCCGAGCTCTCCTCGCGGACCTACCGGGACTGCGCCTTCGTCGACGTTGACCTTACGGAGGCCGAGACCAGCGGCTGCCGCTTCGAGGGGTGCTCCTTCGAACAGGTCAGGCTCAACGCCTCCATCCATCGACAGTCTTCCTTCACCGCCTGCACCTTCGGCACGACCTCGTTCTTCGACGCCACGCTGGAGGGCTGCCGGTTCGACGGCAGCAGCTTCGTCCGGTGCTCGCTGTCGGCCCTGACCGTCCAGGGCGGCTCGTGGTGGGGCGTGAGCTTGGTGGGTGCCGACCTGCGCAAACAGGTGCTGCGCGACCTACGGCTCGTCGACGCAGACCTGTCCGAGGCCGACCTGCGCGACGTCGACCTTCGCGGCAGCGACCTGTCGGGCAGCGTCCTGCGCTCTGCCCGCCTGGACCGGGCAGACCTGCGCGGGACGACACTGGCCGGTGCCGACCTAACCGGTGCGGCGGTGCGTGGCGCCCGGCTCGACCTGCTGGGCGCCGTCGCCCTGAGCACCTCGCTGGGAGCTGTCGTGGAGCCGGACTGACCGGCTTCACAACGTTGCGGTGAGGCCGGCGCAGGACCGGTCGAGGTAAAGGTTGGGCAAAATCCGGTCCGGACGCCTTGCGCGGCGTCGGGCAGGAGCGGGAGCGTCATGGACATGAGCCTCCGACCCAGGACCGCACTCACCTCCATCTCCTCGCTCTCGACGCTCGGTCTGCTGGCCGGGGCCGCGCTGCCCGTCCAGGCGGAGGAGCCTGTGCACTACGTCGCCCTGGGCGACTCCTTCTCCGCCGGGACCGGCACCCGCGCGAAGGTCGACGACTGTTACCGCTCGCCCCACGGCTACCCGGCCCTGCTGGCGGACGCGCACGGCCTGCAGTTGGACTACCAGGCCTGCTCCAGCGCCGACACTGAAGACGTGCACCGTGATCAGCTAGACGCCCTCTCCCCCGCCACCGACTACGTGACGATGACGATCGGCGGCAACGACCTCGGGTACGCCGGGGTGATCACCCAGTGCGCCCTGCCCGGATGGCTGTCCAACTGTGAGGGCCGGATCAACGACGCCCTCGAGCTCCTGCACAGCCAGATGCCGCAGCGCTACGACGTGCTCTTTGCCGAGATCGGCGTCCGGGCCCCGGCCGCGGACGTCGTCATCGGCACCTACCCCCACCTGTTCAGCGGGCGTAACTGCAACCTCGCCACCTTCTTCACCGCCGCCGAGATGCGGGCCCTCAACGGTGCGACCGACCAGCTGGCCGACGTCATCGCGGACCGGACGCAGGCGGCCGGGTTCCGGTATGTCGATGCCCGCCCCGCTTTCCAGGGCCATGCCGTGTGCGACTCACCGGAGTGGGTCAACGGGCTGAGCTGGCCGATCCAGGAGTCCTACCACCCCAACCGGGACGGCAACATCGGTTACGCCGACATCTTCTGGCCGGGCACCTCCGGCAGCACGACAACGCGGACCACCACCGACACGGGCACTGCCTCAACCGACCAGACATCCGCGTCCCGCGCCCAGCAGGTGCGGGCCCAGGCCGATGCGGTCCTGGCGATGGACCTGACCGGCTCGGCCAACCTGCGACAAGCACGCTCGGCGGGTGTCCCCACCGGTGAGCTGGTGCGTCTGGTGGCACAGCTGCGCTCGGGCGACGTCGCGACCGTGGAGAAGGCCCTGGCCGGTCTGGCCGCTCTCAACGAGCGGCACGCCATCCGCGCCGGACGCTAGCGACCGGTCACGCTCGTCTGCTTCTCAGACGAAGCGGACCCAGTTCGCCCCGTTGCCGATCTCGGCGACGTCCACCTGGGTCAGGGTGCCGTCCTGCCCGACGTCGAGCAGCACTGCCTCGGTCGCGCGCTCGCCGACGGAGACGACATACCTGCCGTCGTCGCTGACCCTGAAGCCGCGCGGCTGCGTGGGCACCGGGGTGAAGCCCACCGGCTCGCCCAGACGCCCGTCCTGCAGTGGCACGGAGGTGATCAGGGATGAGGTGCGCTCCGAGGCCAGCACCAGGTCACCCGCGATGCCGACGTCCGCGCCCCAGATGAGGTGCTCCTCGAGGGGGTCGGCGTCCATCCGGCTGTGTGACAGGCCCTGGGACGGGTCGACAAAGTGGACCGCCTCGTGCGGCTGCAGGGTGCCGTCGCTCTGCACGGTGAGCCGGAACACCTCGCCGGAGAACTCGGTGACCAGGTAGGCGTTGTTGCCGTCCCCGTTGAGGATGAGGTGCCGTGGCCCTGAGCCCTCGGGCATCGCCAGGGTGGGGGGGTCAAGAGGCCTGAGCGCGCCGTCGGGTGAGAGCGCGTGCTGGGAGACCAGGTCGTCGCCCAGCGAGACGAACCAGGCGTGGCCGGCACGGGCGATGACGCAGTGCAGGTTGGCGTTCTCGGTCCGTGCGGTGGGCTCCCCCACGACTCCCTCCTGGACCGGCCACACCAGGCCGACCCCCCCGCCGTAGGAGGCCCCGAGCAGGAGCGTCCCCCCGTGCGAGAGTTCCAGATAGGTCATCGAGTCCTCGACCTCGGTGCGTGAACGCTCGGCCAGCTCCCCCGACTCACGGTCCAGGCTCAGGGTCGCAATCCCGGCGTGCTCACCCTTGTACGCGGCGTAGACCAGGTCGCGCTCACGGTCCACCGCGAAGGAGCCGCATCCCTCCAGGCCCCCGGTGGTGGCCAGCACCTCCAACCGGGGTCGGTCCCCGCGGTGCAGACGCAGGGTGCTGATGGTGCCGTCTCCGGCGTTGGCGATGAGCACGATCTCGGTCATATCCTCAGGCTAGGCGGGTGCGTCGCGGCTCTCATCCTCAAGAGGAGGTGCCCCGTGTGGCCGGCGAGGGGCGGTCACCGTGCGGTCGCGTCGGTGCCGCGCGGGCATACCGTAGGAACCATGTGGCGCTTGCAGCAGCTCCCGCGCTGGCGGGCCCCGATCGTCGCGGTCAAGGCCGCCCTGGCCAGCGGGATCGCTTACCACCTGGGCTCGCTCCTGCCCGAGCCTGTTGATGGGTACAGCTACTACGCCGCGCTGGGCGCCTTCACCGTGGTCGGGTTGGTCCTGGTGGACTCGGTCAAGGAGTCGCTGCAGGTTTTTGGCGCGGTGGGCCTGGGAGTGACCATCGCGGTGGCGGTCCAGGCCTTGACCATCGCCAACCCCGTCACCGTCGCCCTCACCATCGCCATCGGCGTGCTGCTCGGCTCCTCCCGGTTGTTCGGGGCGCAGCGCACCTGGGCGCCCCTGGCCGCGCTCTTCGTCCTGGCCACCGGGGGCCAGGACCCCGAGCCGATGGCCCTGGGGTATGTCGTCCAGATCCCGCTCGGTGCCCTGGTCGGCGTCCTGGTCAACGTCGTGCTGTTCACGCCGCTCGGGGACGATGACCTCGAGCCGGCCGCCGCGGCAGTGCAGCAGCGGCTTGCGGTGCAGATGCGCAGCTACGCCGAGATCCTGCGCGACCAGAGCGGTGACGGGCTCCAGGAGGGGACGGCAACCCAGGGACAGGGGCGGGTCAGTGGCACCGAGGACGAGGTCCCGGAGGAGACCGAGGCAGCGGCCCGCCGGGGGACGTGGTGCATGACAACGTCGTAGAGTTGGAGCAGGCGCAGGCCCGGCTCCGGTCGGCGATCGTCGAGGCGCGACGAGCCATGCGAGGCAACCCCAGGATTCGCCTGCGTCGGGACAAGACCACTCGCCAGTTGGACCGCGCCGAGGCGCTCAGCCGGTGTGCCGCGACGCTGATGGCCGTGGGGGTGGTGCTGGGACAGTCGGCCCCCGCCCTGAGCGAGGAGGGGATCGTCCTGCGTCGACGCTCGGCCACCGCCCTGGATCAGGCCGCGGACGTCTTCACCCAGCCCGGTGCCGCGCGTGCGGAGCCCGAGGTGGTGCAGCGGAGCAGGCACAGCCTCCAGCGGGTGCTGGAACAGTCCCAGTCCATGCCCTCCAGCGACGGCCTGGACGAGATCCTCTTCGGGGCCCTGGCCCTGGCAATCCGGGAGTGCCTGCGGACGTTCGCCAGGGAGGTCGCCGAGATCGTGGTGCCCGAGGCCGACGAGAGCGCATGAGCGGACCCTGCAGCTCGGCGACGGAACGGCATACCGATCCAGCGTGATGGCCACACGGGGTCGCACCGACTCGCCAGGACAAGCCTGCCCGCCGCGTACCACCCTGAAGGTTCGAAGACCACCCCGAGGAGGACCCATGACCACGCTGCCTACCCAGCAGCCGCCCCTGTCCCTCGCGAAGCAGGACCCTGCCTCCCTGGGGGGCCGGCTCAGCGTGCTCTACCGGCAGCGCGCCGACCACGTGCGCCTGGAGGAACTGCTTCGTCAGCTGGACGCCACTCCGCTGGCGAAGCAACGGCCGGTCCTGCTCGACCTGTACCGCTTGGTCTTCCCGCACGCCTTCGCCGAGGAGTCCGTCCTGTGGCCGGTGCTGCGTCGAGTGCTGCCCGAGGGGAAAGAGCTGACCCTGCAGGTGGAGCAGGAGCATCAGGAGGTCAACGAGGTGGTGTCTCGGTTGGAAGACCTGGACGTCGCGGATCCCGGGCGCGGACCGCTGCTGCAGCGTCTGGCCGACCTGCTGCGCGAAGACGTCCGCGACGAGGAGGACGAGCTGCTGCCCGGGCTGCAGCAGAAGCTCACCCTGGGTCAGCTGCGTCGCCTTGGGTTGTTGTGGGAGGTGGTGCGGCGGGTGTCCCCGACCCGCGCGCACCCCGTCGTGGCCCGCAGACCTCCCGGCAACGTGGTGGCTGCGCTGCCGTTGACCGTCATCGACCGGAGCAGGGACATGCTGGAGCGCGTCGCACTGCGCAGCGCGCCATCGATCGCCGACCGCCTGGCCGTCCTCGACCACCGGCTGGGCAGGGCAGCACGCAGGGTCGAGCGGCTCCCGATGATGCGTGCGGGCGAGCACGCCTCGACGAGCGTCGGGCACGCGGCCAGTCTGTGAGCCGACCAACCATGAGCCAGGCATGAACGAGGCACCGCCGGATCGGCCGGAGGTGCCCGCCGGGCACTACCGCAACCCGGTCCACGCCGACTACTTCGCGGACCCGTTCGTGCTCCGGACCTCCGACCCGGATCTGCCACGGTATGTCGCGTACGGCACCGGAAGGCGCCACGGTGAACTCGTCTTCGACGTGCTGACCTCCCCCGACCTCCACTCCTGGACCCTGGCCGGCGGTGCGCTGCGGACCCTGGCCCCCGAGGCCGGAACCGACTACTGGGCCCCCGAGGTGGCCGAGGCCGACGGCCGCTGGTGGATGTACTACTCCGTCGGGATGGGGGACGTGGGTCACTCCATGCGGGTGGCGGTTGGGGACAACCCTCTCGGTCCCTTCCACGACTGCGGGGGCGACCTCACCCCCGACGAGCGGTTCGCCATCGACGGTCACCCCTTCCGCGACCGGGACGGCACGTGGTACCTGTTCTACGCCAGGGACGTCCTGGAGGGTCAACGGGTCGGGACCATGCTGGCCGTCGACGTCCTGGAGACGATGACCCGCCTGCAAGGCCGGCCGCGCACTGTCCTCGAGCCCAGCGCCGACTGGCAGGTCTTCCAGCGGCAGCGCACGATCCACGGTGGGGTCTACGACTGGCACACCCTTGAGGGGCCTGCGGTCGTGCACCGGCACGGCCGGTACTACTGCCTGTACTCAGGTGGCTCCTGGGAGGGTGCGGGATACGGCATGGGGTATGCCGTGGCTGACCACCCTCTGGGCCCTTGGCAGGAGCCCTTGACTGGGGGCAGGTTGCTGGCCACAGTGCCGGGCAAGGTGCTCGGCCCCGGGCACGCGTCCGTGGTGCGCGGGCCTGCTGACCAGGACGTTCTCGTCTACCACGCGTGGGACGCCGAGAGGACTGCGCGCCGGATGTGCATCGACCCGATCAGGTGGAATCCTGCAGGCCCGTCGGTGGACGGGCCCACCTGGCAGGCGGTGCGTCTGGACCGTGGTCTCGACAGCCGGAGCGAGGCGCGGGACGAGAACGTGACGGTTGAGACGTACAGGACGGGAAAGCAGGAGTACAACTAACCCCATACCACGAGCGCCGTCTGCGCAGCGCAGCGGCCCGGCGAAAGGGGCACACCTCATGAGCTTCACCCATTCTTCCCGTCGGGCCGCACCTGCCCGCCGAACCACCCTGACCGTCTGCGCAGCGGGCTTCGCTCTGGTCCTGGCTGCCTGCGGAGGCGGGATGAGCCCGGAGGAGGCCGCGCAGCAGGGTGACGAGGCCCCCGGGGACGCGGCCGAGTTCACCGGCGACTACACCGGCCCGGCTGTGGAGCTGGCCTACTGGAACGGTTTCACGGGCGGTGACGGCCCCTTCATGCAGGATCTGGTCGAGCAGTTCATGGCCGAGCACGAGAACATCACCGTGGTGTCCAACACGATCCAGTGGGCCGACTTCTACCAGCGGGTGCCGGCGGCGGTCAACGCTGGCGAAGGGCCGGACGTCGGGGTCATGCACCTGGACCAGTTGGCCACCAACGCCGCCCGCAGCGTCATCGTCCCCGTCGATAGCATTGCCGAGGGGTTGGGCCTTTCCGCCGACGACTTCAGCGAAGAGGTCTGGGACGCCGGCGTCTACCAGGATGAGCGCTACGGCATCCCGCTGGACGTGCACTCCCTGGCGATGTACTACAACCCGGAGCACTTTGAGGAGGCGGGGATCACCGAGGTCCCCACCGACGAGGAGTCGTTCATGGCGGCGCTCGACGCGCTGCAGGAGGCCGGTCATGAGGAGCCCTTCTGGATGCCCAACCAGTGGCCCGGCCACCTCATGTACCTCTCCCTGGCCTGGCAGAACGGGGCCGAGGTCTACGCCGAGGACGGCTCGGCAGCCAGTTTCGCCTCCCCCGAGGCTCTGGAGGCGGCCGAGTGGCAGCGGTCGATCATCGAGGAGGGGTACAGCCCCTCGGACGTGGCCATCGACTCCCAGTACGCCGCCTTCAAGAACGGTGAGAACTCCATCACCTGGGACGGCATCTGGCAGATCAACGACCTGGAGGAGTCGGGGGTGCCCTACGAGATCGCACCCGTCCCGACGATCTTCGACGAGGAGGCCATCTGGGCCAACTCGCACAACTTCTTCATCACCAAGCAGGCAACCGCGGACGAGAACAAGTACCAGGCGGCCCAGGTGTTCATCGGCTGGATGAGCGAGCAGTCGGCCGAGTGGGCGGGCTCTGGCATGATCCCCGCACGTCAGTCCGTGCGCGACAGCGGCGTTCTTGACGACACGACCCAGGGCGTCATCGCCGAACAGATCGACTCGATGCGGTTCCTGCCGCCCGTGCCGGGGCTCGGAGGGGTCCAGGCCGAGGCGCTGGAGCCCGCGCTCAGCGAGGCGATCCTTGGCCGCAGCGACCCGTCGACGGCCCTGGAGCGGGCCAGCGAGCAGGCAACGGAGTTGATGGAGCAAAACCTCGAGAGCTTCGGGGGCTGAGGTGGCGACCTCCGCAGCCCAGATCAGGGAGGAGGTCGACACCGGGGAGTCCCCCACGCAGCGCACACCACGCCGCCTGGTCACGCACGGCAAGGTCACGCCCTGGCTGTTCCTCGCCCCATACCTGACCCTCTTCGTCGTCTTCGTCATCGCCCCGATCGTGTACGGGGCATGGATCAGCTTGCACCGGTATGACTACACCTTGCCGGGCAAGCCGTTCGTCGGGCTGGACAACTACCTGACCTTGCTCACCCCAGGCTCCATCACCTTCGACATCTTCTGGGACTCGATGCAGGCGACGGCGATCTTCACCGTCACCAGTGTCCCGCTGCTGCTGGTGATCCCGCTGCTCGTCGCACTGGTGATGAACAGGTCGTTCCCGGGACGCAACGTCTTCCGGGCTGTCTTCTTCGCCCCCTACGTGCTCGGCGTGGCAGTCGTGGCCGTGCTGTGGCGCTACCTGCTCGATCGCAATATCGGGCTGGTGAACTACTACCTCGAGGCCGTGGGCCTGCCTGGTGACATCGCCTGGACGACCTCGGTGCCGGCAGCCTGGGTGGCTTTGGTGGGCGTGACCGTGTGGTGGACGCTGGGCTTCAACGCGGTGATCTACCTCGCGGGGCTGCAGGACATCCCCCGAGAGCTCTACGAGTCGGCCCGGGTCGATGGTGCCAACGGCTGGCAGCAGTTCCGTCATGTCACGCTGCCCGGCCTGCGCCCCGTCCTCTCCTTCGTGACGATGGTGACCATCATCGCGTCGGTGAATATGTTCGGCCAGTCCTACCTCATGACCGAGGGCGGGCCTGGTCGGGCCACCCGCACCGCCATCTACCAGATCGCCGAGACCGGGCTGCGCAACTACCAGATGGGCAGTGCCTCCGCCATGAGCTACGTGCTGACTGTCTTCCTGATGCTGCTCAGCCTGGGCGTCTTCTGGCTGTTCCGCGAGAGGAGAGGTTGAGATGAGCCTTCAGACTGACGCAGACCCTCTGCAGACGGGCGAGGTCCGCGGCACACCCGACGAGCCGCCACCGGCCGAGGATCGCTCAGCCGGTCACGGCCGTCGTCCGGGACGAAAGATCCTCACGTACGTGGTGCTGATCGTGCTGGCGCTGATCTTTATCAGCCCTCTCATCTTCATGGTCGTCACCTCGTTCAAGACCCGGGCCGAGGCTGGAGCCATCCCCCCCTCGTGGGTCCCCGACCCGTTCACCACCCAGGCGTACGAAACGATCATGAACTCCCGGGGCACACCCGTTCTCCGCTGGTTCGGCAACAGCATGCTCGCCGCACTGGCCAACGCTGCCCTCGTGGTGACGACGTCGGCCCTGGCTGCCTACGCGCTGGCGCGGATGCGCTTCGCCGGCCAGCGCATCGTCTTCGGCCTCATCATCGCCACGCTCTTCGTCCCACCGGTCATCCTCATCATCCCCAACTACCTGATCGTCGGAGAACTCGGCTGGCTGAACACATTGCTCGCCGTCATCGTCCCGACGGCGGCCTCGGCCTTTGGCGTGTTCTTCCTGCGACAGTTCTTCCTGGGGATCCCGGTCGAGCTCGAGGAGGCCGCCCGCCTCGACGGGGCCAACCAGTGGCAGACCTTCTGGCGCGTCGTCCTGCCGCTGTCCAGGCCAGCCCTGGCAACCCTGGCGCTGCTGTCCTTCCTGACGAACTGGAACGACTTCCTGTGGCCGATCTACGTGCTGTTCAGCCCGGAGATCCAGACGCTTCCGGCGGGTCTGTCGACGTTGCAGTCGGCCAACGCGGTCCGCTACGACCTCCTCATGGCGGGGGCGGTCGTGGCCAGCGTGCCCGTCCTGGTCCTGTTCGTCTTCCTCCAGCGCTACCTCATCGAGGGCGTTGCCCGCTCGGGTCTGAAGGGTTGAGGTGGGCACCCCGAGGTTGGTCTCCGGCGTGCTCCTGCTGGGGGTGCTCACGGCCTGCTCGTCACCTACTGCCCCCGGGGACTCCGCCGCCCGCACGGCCGAGGACGCCGCAGCGATTTCCACGAGCCCGCTGGCGGGCCAGAACCCGGTCCTCAACGACGACTTCCCCGACCCCGACGTCCTCGAGGTGGACGGGGTCTACTACGCGTACGCCACGAACGGCAACAGCCAGAACGTCAGGATGGCCAGATCGACCGACCTGCTGACCTGGGAGCAGTTGGGGGATGCGCTGCCCGAGTTGCCGTCGTGGGTCATCCCGGGCAAGACCTGGGCCCCCGAGGTGAGTGCCGTCGGGGACAGCTACGTCCTGTACTTCACGGCGACCAACTACCGCCCGACCCTGCAGTGCATCGGCACGGCCGTTTCCGCCACCCCCGAGGGGCCGTTCGAGGTGGTCGGCGACGGGATGCTGGTCTGTCCGGAGGACGAGGGCGGCGCCATCGACGCGGCGACCTTCCTCGACGAGGACGGCACCCGTTACCTGCTCTGGAAGAACGACGGCAACTGCTGTGGCCTTGACACCTGGCTCTACCTGGCTCCGCTCGCGAGCGACGGGCTCTCGTTGGAGGGCCCCGCGACGCGCCTGCTGAAGCAAGACCAGGAGTGGGAGGGCAACCTCATCGAGGCGCCGACCCTAGTGGAGCGCGAGGGCACCTACGTGCTTCTGTACTCGGCCAACGACTACGGTGGCCAGGACTATGCGGTGGGCTACGCCACCGCCGAGGATGTCACCGGTCCCTACGTCAAGCATCCGGACCCGCTCCTGGCCAGCACCGGGTCCGCGCCAGAGTACGTCGGCCCAGGCGGCCAGGACGTCGTCACTGGACCAGACGGGCAGGACTACGTCCTCTTCCACTCCTGGCGCGGGGAGACCACCTACCGGGCGATGAACGTGCTGCCCCTCTCATGGGAGGGCGTGCCGGAGGACCAGGCCCCGGGTGGGGTCAACCCGACGGTGGAGGGCTTGGACTGACGGCTACCTCCGCCGTCAGCCTGCGTGGCTGCTGCCGGGCCCACCTAGCGCCGTCCCCGGTGGCTGCCGGACGACCGCGTCGGCCTGCGCTTCCCAGTCCTCGCCGCTGGACGGCATCACCGACCGGACCAACCAGGTCGCGCCGGCTTCGACATACTCCTGCACCGGGATGCCAGGGGCGGGGTGGACGACGACGTCCCACCCCTCGCGGGCCTGCCCTCCGTCGAGTGCGAGGTAGTCGGTCAGGTCCTGCGGTGAGAGGTGTTCGCCCCTGCCGATGGGCACGACGCCGTCCCAGCGGCGTGCGCGCGCCAGGGGCCGTCGGTGCGGGGTCACGCCGGCGACCCAGATCGGCGGTCGTGGCTGCTGCACGGGACGAGGGTGCAGGTCGGCCGTGACGCGGTAGTGGTCGCCGGCGAAGTCGGTCGGGCCGCGCAGCAGCTGGTCGATCACCTGCAGGCTCTCGTCGAGCATGGCGGCGCGCACGCGGGGGTCAGCCTCCTCCCCCAGGTCGGCGAAATCTCGGTCCGGCGGCTCACCTAGCCCCACGCCGAGCGCAGCCCGCCCGCCGCTGAGACGGTCCAGGGTGACGAGCGCCTTGGCGACGGCGTACGGACGCCGACGCGACAGCGGTGTGACCAGGGTGCCGAGCCGCACCCGCTCGGTGAGCGCCGCGATCGCTCCAAGCATCACCCAGGGGTCGAGCGGAGCGGCGCCGGGGCGCCACTGCACGTGGTCCCAGAGGAAGAACCCGTCCCAGCCGGCCGCCTCGGCAGCACGGGCCCAGCCGAGGACCCTGTCCGGGTCGGTGAAGGGTGGCAGGCTGACGGCATATCTCACGGTCGTCACGCTAGCCCCCGAGCCCTGTCGTCGGGCGAACACCTCCCCGAGGGCTGGCCAGCGGCCGACACGCGGTACGCTAGAGGTGCCATCGCGGCTGGACACGTCTGACGCGTCGATCTCGTAGAGATCCGCTGGACCAGCTCGCTTCCGGGGACGCCTTCAGCCGAGGCTGCTGTACGTCCATCACCCGGGGGTGCGGTGCGGGCTCGGTCCCGTCGCCGGTGCATGACCCGACCACTCCGAGGAGGAGTTCGTGGCTCGAGGAGCCCAGCGTCAGAACGGCGCTCGCACGCGCACCCAGCGGCGACCCCGCCACGACAATGACGGCATCATCCAGGTGCTCGCCATGGTCGTCCGCGAGGTCGAGTCCGCAGTCAAGCGTGGACGCGCCCTGCCGTCGACGCGGACCCAGTTCCAGGTGGTGGCGCTCCTCATGCGTGAGGAACGTGCCCGCGTCAAGGCGGAGGTGACCAAACCCGCGGCGCTGCGCGCTGAGGAGCTGAAGCGCCTGGACGGCATCGCCACCATCCTGGCGACGACGGCCGCGCGCGACACCTCCCTGCTTGGGCTGCTCGCCGATGACGCCGTCATCCCCGACCGCGCGCGATCACTGCGCCGCGAACTCCTCGAGGCGGCCGGCATCGAGGTGCCAGAAGAGCCCGCCGATACTCCCGCGCCGGCCGAGCCCACGGCGGCCGAGCAGCGCCGCGTGGTGCCCCAGTCGGTGGTCTCCCGCCAGCAAGCCAACCCCTTCCTCGCACCCGACTATTCCGCCGTCGCCAAGCAAACGGCCACGCCTCGCCGCCTCGTCGGCTGGGAGCTCATCGAGCCGCTGCTGAAGTCCTTTGAGGACGGCGGCACGTTGTCGTGCATGGACCTGCCAGAGCCCGGCGCCGCACGGGTAGCTGGCGGGCTGGACCTCATGCCGCACCAGGCGAGGATGGTTGCCGCCGCCGCGGGAGGGCACCGCACGTTCCTGCTCGCCGACGAGCCCGGCCTGGGCAAGACGGCACAGGCGCTGCTCGCGGCAGAGGCGGCGGACGCCTACCCCTTGCTGGTCGTCGTGCCGAACGTCGTGAAGATGAACTGGGCGCGGGAAGCCAGGCTGTGGACGCCCAACCACCCCGCGACAGTGGTCTACGGAGACGGCGACACGATCGACGGGTTCGCGGACATCATCATCGTCAACTACGAGGTGCTCGACCGGCACGTGGGCTGGCTCGGAGAACTGGGTCTGCGCGGGATGGTGGTCGACGAGGCGCACTACATCAAGAACAGGAAGTCGCAGCGGTCCCGGAACGTTCTACAGCTCTCCGAGCGTATCCGCACGCGGATCGCCAACCCGCTGCTCATGGCACTCACCGGGACACCACTGATCAACGACATCGAGGACTTCACGGCGATCTGGCAGTTCCTCGGCTGGATCGACGAGACCAAGCCGGTCGGTGAGCTGATGGGGGCGCTTGAAGAGATCGGGCTGACACCGGCGGACCGAGGCTTCTCCCCCGCCGCCCGCAGTGCCGTCATCGACCGCGGCATCGTCCGTCGGCGCAAGGTGGACGTGGCCGCCGACCTACCCGCCCGCCGCGTGGCCGACGTCCCGGTCGAGATCGACGATGAGGCCGGGCGGTCCATCCGGGCCGCCGAGCAGAGCCTTGCCGCTCGCCTCGTCGCGCGCTATGAGCGGGCGCTCCAAGCACGGCCTGCAGGCGACGTCGTCGAGGGCGTCGACCACGACCTTGTCCGCCAGGTGGCCGCGTGGGAGCGGACGAAGAAGACAGCAAAGAAGTCGGACGAGAACGTGTTCACCATGATGCGGCGCATCGGGCAGGCAAAGGCCGGCCTCGCGGCCGACTACGCCGCGCAGCTCGCCCGCAGCGCGGGCAAGGTCGTCTTCTTCGCCAAGCACATCGATGTGATGGACGCCGCGGAGGCTACCTTTGCCAAGCGGGGCATCCGTTACGCCTCCATCCGCGGCGACCAGAGCGCATCGGCACGGCAGAAGCACATTGACGCGTTCACCAACGACCCGGACGTCGCTGTCGTCGTGTGCTCGTTGACAGCCGCCGGCGTCGGCATCAACCTGCAGGTTGCCTCGAACTTGGTGCTCGCGGAGCTGTCCTGGACCGACGCCGAGCAAACCCAGGCCATCGACCGCGTCCACCGCATCGGGCAGGGGGATCCGGTCACGGCGTGGCGGATCATCGCCGCGCAGACTCTCGACACCAGGATCGCCGAGCTCATCGACAGCAAGGCGGGGCTCGCCGCCCGGGCGCTCGACGGGGCCGACACGGAGATCTCAGATTCCTCCGACGTGCAGCTCGAGGCACTCGTCACACTCCTCGAGGATGCGTTGCGACAGCGGGCCAGCGGGCAGGCATCCTGACGCCGATCCTGCTCCACACCGAGCCTTGATGGCCAGCCGGTAGCGCGCATAGTGTTTCGGGCTGGCTGAGGCCGACGGCAACGGGGCGAGAGGTCTGACCCCGAGCAGGGTTGCCAGCACCTTGCTGCTGGCCCCGCCGCTCCCTGCCGCGGGTGACAACCCACGCATGGGCGATGAGCGGGCGGCCTGCCCTACAGCTTTTCCAGTTTGTGGAAGGGGCTGACGATGCGCAGGGTGCAGGTGCTGAAGTTCACGGTGACCGCTGCCTTCTCGGTGCCGACCACGCGCCCGAGCCCGTAGGACTGGTGCGAGACCCTGTCGTGAAGGTGGAAGGTCTCGATCTCGGGCACGACTTCTGGCGCGAAAGGGCTCGAAGGGAGGTGCCGCCGCCGGGGTCCGGACCGTGAAGTCGTCATCCCTCAGTATGCGCTCTCGAAGGTCCCGCCAGGTCAGCTGGTCCGATGGCAGCACTGTCGCCGGGGCGGGCATGGCGTGGATGACCATTTCCTCGCGGCTGTCACACCCTTGCTGCGCGCAGCGGAACTGGTGGTGGGGTAGGGCACCGGCCCGCCGCCTCACCTGGCCTGACGTCTGTGTCAGCATCGACCTCCCACTCGCCGTCGCACGTACGCTCTACGGCTGCAGGAGTGTCAACCTCTGCTCGGGGCCCCACTCATAGGTGTCGTCGCAGCGGTACCCCCTCAGCCACGCCTCGCCGTCAACGACGCGCAGGTAGAAGCCCTTGAGGTACGCCGCGTCGTCACCGAGCGGTTCGGACACGATGTGGATCGCCCCCCTGGGGCCCGGCCAGCTGACAAGACAGAGTCGGGGGGGCGTTGGTCTGATTCAACGTGGCCAGCCGCAGGAAGGGGTGTTGAGCCGGACGCCCGAGTCGCGAAGAGAGTGCAGGAGGGCGCCTCTTGGCTTCCCACCAACCCGTACCGTGCCGCCCTCTACCCCCAAGACCTCAGCCATAGCGACCATTCTCGCCTGAGCGGAACCTCGTTTCCGGCTCAGTTGATCTCGACCAGATTCATCGGGGTGAGCTTCCCTCTTGTCCTTTGCGGGATCTCCTTGAGTATGCGCATGTAGACGGGCTCGTCGGCGTGACCGTCGAACTCGACCGGGGTCGGGGCGGTTGCGGTGAGCATCGACGCGATCGCCGCGCGGGCGGCGCGCTCTCGGCCGGGGTGCTCAGGTTTGATCTCGATGAGGATGGGCATGAAGGTCCCGTCGAACGGGCCAACGGTGAAGACGGCGGCGACAGGCCCTCCGTCCACGGTGGCGATCCTCGTGCGTTCCAGGTCCAAGTCTTGGGCGAACCGCGCACCGAAGGACTCCCGTGTGGCGTGGACATCCTGGGTCGGAGCCCAGGAGGCATGCATCCGCAGATAGGGAGCCATCCACAGGTCGAGGAGGACATCCATGCTGAAGTGACTGCCGGGCGCCACCTTGGTCTCCTCCTTCTCAGCGAGGTCCAACTGCCTGCGGGCCCAGTCCTGGACCTGGGCGTGCGTCGTGGGGAAGTAGGCGGCAGGCACACTCTGAATCACTCGCGCCCCCGCCGCGGCAGCGGCTGACTCGGCCGGGGTTCCGGGAATGATCCTGAGCATGATGGGCCTCTTGGCTGCGGTGGCGAGTTCACGCAGCAAGGGGGCGCCGTGGCCCTCCTCGCAGTAGAGCTCGGCAGCGTCCTGCGCAGCTTTCGTCCGGGTGAAATGCCGGACGCCGGCGGCGACGAGGCGTCCACCGACTTCTTCCACCAGGCTCACCCCACTCTCGAGGTCCTCATCTGGTGTGAGCCACGGAATAGTCAAGGGGGCGATGTCTGAGGGCAAGGCGGGGCGCACGGTCATTGCCCCATCCTGAAGGGCGGACCATGCAGTTGGGCGACGATTCCGCTCCCTGCGTCGGCCAACTGCCGTGCAGCCGGTAAAGCACCACACGGGTCTCTCCCTGACCGGTTCGAGAAGGGCTCACGCCAGGCAAAGAGGCAGGGCTCAGCGGCCCCGACACAGCGAGCCGAGAGGGCGGCTTCCTACGCCGGTGACCGGGCAGGGGTCAGATGGAGCGCCCCAGCTGGTCCGCGCCGAGCATGCGGCGACGCACCGTGCTGCTGAGCCGCTCGGCCAGCAGCACCACCACGAGGATCATCAGGATGATCGTCAGCGCGGTGTCGAAGGCCCGGACCGTGAACGCCGTCGTGAGCTCCCCGCCGATACCGCCGGCGCCGACCATGCCCAGCACGGTGGCACCCCGGATGGACTTCTCTAGGCAGTAGAGGCTGGTGGCGGTGAACGACGCGAAGGACGCCGGCAGCACCGCGCCGGCCATCACCGCCAGGGACCCCGCGCCGGTCGAGCGGAGCGCGTCGATCGGACCGCGCTCGACCTCCTCGATCCGCTCCGCGAAGAACCGACCGGCGAAGCCGAGGACGTCCACCGCGATGGCCAAGATCCCCGCCATCGGACCGATCCCGACCGACATGACGAAGATCAGCGCCCACACCAGGTCCGGGATGGCACGCAGAGTGGTCAGCACGAACCGCATGGCCACCGCCACCGGGGGCCAAGGGCTGGTGTTGGCGGCGGCCAGCAGTGCCGCCGGGACGCTCAGCACGATCCCGATCACCGTGCCGATGACCGCCATCTCGATGGTCTCCAGCATTGCTGAAGCCAGGGCCGGCGCCCGCTCCGTCGCCGGCGGGAAGGCGCTGTTGAAGAAGTTCCACAGGTTAGACGGACCTCGCAAAAGCCGGTCGAACGAGATGTTCATCCGGTACAGGCCATGACCGGCCAGCGCGAGCAGGAACACCACGATGGCCACGGTGGACCACCGCGGCCGTCGCATCCGCGCGGGCGGCTGGGTCACCGTGGCATAGTCGTTGCGCAGGCCGATACTCATGACGGCAGACCCTCGACGAACGCCGGGACGTCGCCGTCGTCCTCGTCCGCGTAAAGCTCCCGCAGCCAGGAGTCAGGCACCTGCGACATGACGGAGTCGAAGGCGACCGTGCCGTCGCGCAAGGCCACCACCCGCTGCCCGTAGTCGCGCGCCAGCTGCAGTTGGTGCAGGGTGCAGACCAGGGTCATCCCCTCATCCGCAGCGATCTGCCACAGCAGGTCCATCACAGAGCGACCGGCACGGGGGTCGAGCGCCGCGACCGGCTCGTCGGCCAGGATGATCTCCGGGCGCTGCATCAACATCCGGGCGATGGCGACCCGCTGCTGATGCCCGCCGGATAGCTGCTCGGCCCGCCGGTCCGCAACCCCCGCCAGACCCACGCGCTCCAGCGCCTCCATCGCCTCGACCCGCTGCTGAGAGCGGGCGGTGATGGCCATCCAATTCCGCGGGGTGCCCGCCCTTCCGAGTGCACCGTGGATGACGTTGGTGAGCACCGAGAGCTCGCGGACCAGGTTGATCCGCTGGAAGACGATGCCGACGCGCCTGCGCAGGGTCCGCAGCTCACCCGAGGACGCGGTCGTCACCTCGGTACCGAGGACCCGGACCGAACCCGAGGTGGGCTCGACCAGCCTGGTCAGCGACTTCTGCAGAATTGACTTTCCCGCCCCGTTCGCGCCCAGGAGCACTACCGTCTCTCCGGCCTCGACGGTGAGGTCGACGCCGGCCAGGGCGCGGGTGCCGTTGGGGAAGACCTTCGTCAGGCCAGAGACCTCGATGACACGACCGGTCGGGGTGTGCCTAGGGCTCACTCGTCGTCGTCCGGGAGGTCGGTGAACTCCGGGAAGCCGGCGGCGACGAACGCCCGGCGGATCGGGTCGTAGTCGGAGTCGGAGGCTGCGACGAACTCCGAGCGGTCGTACTTGTCGTTCTCGCCGGTGCTCACGATCGCCTCGATCAGCACGTCCTGGTTCTCGACCAGCGTCTCGCGCAGGTAGTCGGCGCAGTCCTGGCCGAGGCCCTCCCGGGCGACGAAGAGGTCATTAGGCAGATCGTTGCCCTCAGCGAGGACACGCACATTCCCCTCGCCCATGAGTTCCTCGAGCTCGCCCAGGTCGTCGATGCCAGAGCCGAGCGCGTCACCATCGCCGGAGGCGAACGCGGCGAGGTGGGTGCCCGACAGCGGCACGACATCCAGCTCGTTGGAGTTGGGGTCGACACCGGCGGCGTCCACCATCTCGAGCGGGCCGAGGTGACCGGCGGTCGAGCCGACCTCCTTGGTGATGAGCTGGGCGCCGCGCAGGTCCTCGATTGACTGGGCGTCGCTGTCCGCGCGGACGTAGATCGCCGGGCGGTACTCCTGACGGGTGACACCCACCAACGGGATGGCGTCCGCCTCGGCCTTGAGCACCACGTACTCGGTCGGGCCGGTGAGCAGCACGTCCAGGTCGTCGTACTCCAGGGCGGTGGCAGCCGCGGTGCGCGAGGACATCGGCTGGAAGTCAACGTCGAGGTCAGTGGCCTCCTCGAGGGCCACGCGGAAGTCCTCGAACTCCACCCGCAGCTCCTCCAGGCCCTCCACACCGGTGTCCGAGAAGCGGAGCGGCTCGGTGCCGCAGACCGCTCCGTCGTCGCCCACCGCAGCCTCGGCCGTGGTGTCGTCCTCACCACCGCAAGCCGCAAGAGTCAACAGCGAGGCGGCGGCTGCGGCGGCAAGTGCCTGACGGGACAGGATGTTCAAGCGCATAGGTCGTCACTCCAGATGGGTGTGGTCGCGACCCCGAGGGTCCGGGGTGAACACGCGGCGATCTGACAAGCACCCTCTCCAAGTGACCTGTCAATGACGTGACGACAAGGTGGCCCCCGGGCAGAACCGAGGTGTCCACTCAGGGGGCCGCTCACAGCGGAACGCTGGAGAGCGCTGCCGATCTGATGCCTGCCGGTGCCACAGGCGGTCCCTGAAGCAGGTCAGGTCGCGTCGGCCGGTCCAGGGGCCGGGTCGACGAGGACCTGGCTGGGCAGCACACGGCGCATGATGTCCGAGATGCTCACAACTCCGTGTGTGCGGTCGGGCTCGGCC
Organism: Ornithinimicrobium pratense; assembly: GCF_008843165.1. Classification (NCBI taxonomy): domain Bacteria; kingdom Bacillati; phylum Actinomycetota; class Actinomycetes; order Micrococcales; family Ornithinimicrobiaceae; genus Ornithinimicrobium; species Ornithinimicrobium pratense. Next base: position 1,807,253 of record NZ_CP044427.1, read on the forward strand.
ACCACGGCCAGCTGCTCGCCCCGTTCCCGCATCCTGGCCAGCGCCTCATAGACCGGCGTCGCCGGGCCCAGCACGAACGGGGCGCGGGCCAGCCGACGGACGAGGTGATGCCTGTCGTAGACGAGCGTGTCGCGCACGTGCACCACACCGGCCGCGCTGCCGTCGTGCGCCGCCAGCAGGATGCGCAGGTGCCCGCTACGGGCCGCCGCGTCCTGCACCTGCGCCACGGTCGCGCCCTCACCCACCGCCGTCGGGTGCTGGGCCGGCGGCACGAGCTCACCCAGGGTCAGCCGCTCCAGGTCGATGACCCGGTTGATCTGCCGCTGGAAGTCGGTCTCCAGGGCCCCGGTCTGCGCGGAGTGCTCTACCAGCTGGCGGATCGTCGCGGCGTCCTGGCCACCGACGGCGGCCCGGTCCACGGGGATGACCCCGCTGGCGGCAACCAGCCGGTTCGCCAGGGCGTTGATGCCATGGAGGAGCGGTCGGACCACCCAGATGAACGCTCGCCCGGCGGGTGAGACCAGCTTGGCGGCCCGTTCGGGGTGGGCGATCGCCCACGACTTGGGCGCCATCTCCCCCACTACCAGGTGCAGGAAGGTCACGAAGAGGAGCGATAGCGCGAACGAGGTGCCGCCCGCCACCCATGCTGGCACTCCCAGGCTGGTGAGGACGGGTCCGAGCCAGGCGTCCATGGCCGGCTTGGTGACCGCGCCCAGGGCGAAGGTGGCGGCGGTGATGCCGAGCTGGGCGCCGGCGAGCATGAGTGTCAGCTCGTTCATCCCGCGCAGCGCGGACCGGGCCGACCGAGAGGTGGGTGCCTCCAGCTCGAGGCGGTGTCGACGCGCGCCCAGCAGCGCGAACTCGATGATGACGAAGAAGGCGCTCGCGACGATCAGCGCGGTCGTCACCAGGACCACGGTCAGCGGGTCCCTCATCGCAGCTCCTCCTCGGTCAGTTCATTGTGGTCCAGGGGCTCCGGACCGGCCTCGTCGGCGGGCCGGGTCAGCAGCCTGACCCGGACCTCGCTCGGGACGTGCCGCTCGACCTCGAGCACCTCCACCGCCAGGCTGCGCAGCACAGGCTCGTCAGCCACCAGCTCGGCCGGGTCCTGAGGCAGCTCGACGGTCACCACCTGCCCGACCTCCGGCAGATCGCCGGTCTCGGCGATGAGCAGGCCCGCGATGGTCTCGAAGTCACCCTGGGGCAGGCGGTGCCCCAGGGCACGCTCCACCTCATCGACATGAACGTCTCCGTCCATGCGCCACTGGTCGTCCTCTCCGCCCACGATCTGCTCTGGCACCTCCGTGTCGTGCTCGTCGGTGATCTCCCCGAGCAGCTCCTCGGCCAGGTCCTCGATGGTCAACACACCGGCGAAGCCGCCGTACTCGTCCACGATGCAAGCCAGCTGCTCACCGGACTCGTCCAGGTCGGCCACCGCTGCCGGCAGGGGCATCAGCGTGGGGAGGATGACGGGTTCGCGCATCACCATGGCCACCCGAGCGTCGGAGTCGGCCGGCAGGCGCAGGACGTCCTGGAGCTGCACCACCCCGACGGGCTGGCCCTCGGCGTCGATCACCGGGTAGCGCGTGTGAGCCTGCGCCATGAGCGCCCGCACGTCCGCCACGCTCATGTCCGGCGGGACCGTGTCGACCCGTCCGCGCGGGACCATGGCGTGCTCGACATCCTGGTCGGGGAAGTCGAGGATCCGGTCCAGCAGCATGGACAGCTCCAGTGGCAGGTCACCGCTGTCCCGGGAGTCGGCGACGATTCGCTCCAAGTCGTCCGCGGTGGCGCTGGTGTCCAGGTCGTGGATGGGCTCGATCCGCACCGCGCGCAGCAGCAGGTTGGCCGACTTGTCGAAGAAGGCGATGAGCCAGCCGAAGACGGTCAGGTAGATCAGGGTGGAGCGGGCCATCCACAAGGCCATCGGCTCGGCGTTGGCGATCGCGAGGTTCTTCGGGTAGAGCTCGCCGAAGAGCATCTGCACCACGGTCGCCACCACCAGCACGCCCACGGTGCCGACCAGGATGCTGACCGACTCCGGCACGCCCGCCCCGCCCAGCAGCACCCCGAGCGCGGATCCGACCATTGGCTCAGCGACATACCCCACGAGCAGGCCGGTCACGGTGATGCCCAGCTGGGCTCCGGAGAGCATGAAGGACGTCCGTCTCGTGACCTTCAGCGCCCGCTCCGCCGCCGGATCACCGTCACGGGCGCGGGAGGCCAGGCGGTTGCGGTCGACCGACATGTAGGCGAACTCCTGGGCCACGAAGTACCCGTTCACCGCGATGATCAGCAAGATCACCGCCACCCCCGCCAGCAGCAGCAGGACAGCCTCGCTCATGCCGTCCGCCGTCGCCGGCGCCACCTACTTCGAGGGCGGTCTTCAGGCGGGGTCGAGGGCTCGTTCATACCCAGAAGATACCCGAGGTACCGGCTGCCGCACGAGCGCTGCACCTCACGGGCGCCTTCGCCGCTCTGGCTCAGTGAGGTGACGTCTCGATCCCAGGCGGTCCGGGGTCGAGGAGAGACTGGTCTCCGCCGCCGGCCGCACCGACACACGCCGCGCCGGCGAAGGAGGTCGGCGTGGGCGCTGCTGGTACAGGTAGCTCACAGGGCTGCACATAACGTCGGACAAGTGGCCATGGTCAAGGCAATGGCACGACATTTAAGGCAATCGTCTGCGATCTCTTGTGCGACGACCCCAAAGGCGATAAATCAACGTGACCTCACCCAAGGACCCGAGCGATATTATTCAAGACCTCTTGCGGTAGTCCGGCAACTTAGTGGCTCGGGCGAGTTAAGTGTGAATCCCGCAGTCACGATTAACCTGAGGCGCAAACTGAACTCCGCCGAGGGAGGTTCGCGTTCACGTACCGGATCAGGTGGCAGCGGACACGTCGACGCACACGACTCCCCTGTTGCCGTCCTGGTCGGCGATCACGGTGTGCGAAGGGGCGTTGCTGTCATCGACGACGGTGCCACCCGCGGCGACGGCGGCAGCGATCCGCTGCGCGGCCACCTCTGGCGCCACATAGATCTCGACGTGGAACCGCTGGTGCGAGGTCTCGTACTCCTCGGCATCCCCGAACCACAGGTTCGGCACCCGCCCCGTGATGTCCCGGATCTCGTCGCTGGGGGACCCGTGCCCCTGGGCCTCGGCGCGCCCGGTCAGCAGGACGGCCCACACCGGAGCGATCGTCGCGGAGCGTGTCGTATCGAGGCCGAGCTCGATCTCGGTGACCGAGGCAGGGTCCGCCGCGACCTTGTGGTCGGCCGCGATCTCGGTGATCCGACGGGCGAGGTCGACGTCTTGCTGGGTCACCCATTCGATGATGTGTTTGGTGCCGTCCTGGTCGTGGTAGACGGCGTCGATGGTGACCAGCTCGAGGTCAACGTACCCCTCGCCCATCGACACGCGCGGGTGGTGGCCGAGGGCGTCGCCCGCCTCGCCCGCGGCAGCGACGAACCGTGCGCCGGCGCTGAAGTCGTCGACCACATACCGGGCATGCAGTCCCTGGGCGAGCTTTCGCCAGTCGTTCAGGCTGGCCTCGGCAATCTGTTGGCCCATCAGGATGTCCATAAACGCGACCCTAGCTCAGACCCAACCTGCAGCGCTGGGGCAGCCCCAACTGGATCTGCCGCACCATGCACCATTGAATGAGGACACAAAGGTCTACGGCTCAAGCGTGAAGCGTGTCGAAAAGGGCATGAGGCCAGCAAGATTAGTCAGTTGGTCTTTCCCAAACTGGGCCCCTGTCCGCCGAATCAGCGGCGTGGGACTCACGGAGCGCCCGCCATCCCGCAGAACGGGGGCCTAGCTTGTGTCCGGAGGGGGACTTGAACCCCCACGCCCGTTAAGGGCACTAGCACCTCAAGCTAGCGCGTCTGCCATTCCGCCACCCGGACAGGTGGTGCTGTTTCCCGCCTGTGGGCGGCGGGGCAACGACGAACAAGAGTAGCACGCTCAGACCGGTGCCCAGCGCCAGTCCGGTGGGTCAGACGGGTGCAGCTGAGGGTCGTCGTAGCGCAGCGAGCGGACCGGTCCAGCGCCGGTCAACGGCCCTTCGAAGCGCACCGTGACCACGCCCCGGCCGGCGCCCCAGACCCACCCGGCCCCGTGCTCCTCGTGCACCACGTCGTCACCGGGACGCCAACCAGGTGCGTTGCGCCCGGTTGCAGGTCGCGGCACCTCGATGTCCGACGCCTCGGGCGCGGCACCGAGGGCGTCCGGCATCTCCACGGGCAGTTCGGCGGCATAGAGCGGACCCTCCAGGGTGAGCTCGTCCTGGGCGTGTGCAGTCAGGCCGGCCACGCCCAGACCGAGCAGTCGCAGGCCCGGGCTGACGTCGAGCGATCCCAGCAGACGGCGCCCCTCGCGCAGGATGACGGTCGCGTCCCCGGTGGCGAAGGGCAAGGTGCCGGAGCGGGTGTGCGTGGTGAAGTCACCCTCGCGGGCCTTGACAGTGATCGTCCGGGCGAAGACGGCCGCCTTCGCCAGCCGCTTCGCCAGACCCGTCGCCATCTGCCTCAGCTCGCCCTCCAGCACGGCGCGGTCGGTGATGTCGGTCTCGAAGGTCTGCTCCACCGAGATCGACTTGGCCTCACGCTCCACCACCACGGGCCGATCGTCCTCGGCGCGGGCCAGCCGGTGCAGGGCCGTCCCGTGTGCCTGGCCGAAGATCGCGACCAGGTCGGCCTCGCTGACCCGGGCCAGGTCGGCGACCGTGTCCACGCCGAAGCTGTGCAGCCGGGACGCCGTCGCTGGTCCGATGCCCGGGATCGCTCGCGTCGCCAGCGGATACAACGCGGCCAGCTCCTCCCCCGGCCGGATGACGGTGGCCCCGGCCGGCTTGTTCATCTCGCTGGCCAGCTTGGCCAGCATCTTGCTGGTCGCCACCCCGACCGAGGCGGTCAGGCCGCCGGTCTCCTCCTCGATCCGGGCGAGCAGCCCGGCACACCACTGCTCCATCTCCTGCCCTGCCCACCCGGGCGCGTCCGGGGCGGCCGCCAGGTCCACATACGCCTCGTCCACCGAGACCTGCTCCACCAGAGGCGAGCGCTCCCGCAGGAGGCCCATGACCACCCCCGAGCTCTTGCGGTAGGCGGCGAACCGTCCGGAGAGGTATGCCGTGCCGGCCGGGCAACGGCGCCGCGCCTCGTGCATCGGCATCGCCGAGCGGGCGCCGTAGACCCGCGCCTCGTAGGAGGCCGTGGAGACGACCCCGCGGGCGCCCAGCCCGCCGACCACGACCGGACGTCCCCGCAGCGAAGGCTTGTCCCGCTGCTCGACGGCGGCGAAGAAGGCGTCCAGATCCAGGTGCAGGATCCGACGCTGCTCGTCGGAGGGCATGGGGCCACTGTGCCACGGGCCCGGCATGGTCCCCGCCGGCCGGTGACCACTCGTCGGCCGCCCGGGAGGTGAGCCTATCTGGCCGTGGCTAGGCTGCCGACATGGATCTTTCGCGCACCCTGCCCCCGCACCCGATCGAGCACCTCCCGGCTGCCCCGGCGCAGTTGCAGGTGCACAGCGAAGACTTCGAGGACAACGGTCCGCTGCCCAAGAGCGCCGGGTTCGGCTTTGGCAACACCTCCCCGCAACTGTCCTGGTCCGGCGCCCCCGAAGGCACCAAGTCCTACCTCCTGGTGTGTCACGACCCCGATGCCCCGGTCCTCGGCGGCTTCACCCACTGGGCCGTGATGGGCCTGCCCGCCGACGTGACCTCGCTCCCGGCCGGTGCGGGCGAGTTCGGCCGCCACTTCGGCGAGGGCGCGGTCACCCTGGAGAACGACTTCGGCACCAAGGACTATGGCGGTGCGGCTCCCCCGGAGGGCGACGCACCCCACCGCTACGTCTTCACCGTGTGGGCCCTGGACACTGACCGGACGGGGCTGGACGGCTCGACCTCGGTGGCCAAGGCACAGTTCTCCACCCTGGGCAACGTCTTGGCCCGCGGCCACCTGACCGGCACCTACGAGCAGTGAGCCTGAGCTGGGCGCCGGCCCTGGAGCGCCCCGACCTGCTCGCGCCGTCGGTCCTGGCGGCCGTGCGAGGTATGCCGTCCGACCTAAGCGCCCAACTGCAGGTCGCCGAGATCGACCCCGACCACGCCGACACCGCCGTGCTCGTCGAGCAGACCGGTATGGCGATGGAGGACATGGCCAACTGCATCATCGTCTCCGGCACCCGTGCCGGTGAGGAGCGCGTCTGCGCCGCACTCGTGCAGGGTCACACGCGGGCCGATGTCAACAAGACGATCCGCAAGCTGCTGGACGTGCGTAAGGCCTCGTTCATGTCGACGGACGACGCCGTCGAGCGGACCGGGATGGAGTACGGCGCGATCACCCCTGTTGGCCTGCCGGACGGCTGGCCCGTGCTCGTCGACACCCGTGTCGGTGAACGGGAGTTGATCATCATCGGCTCGGGCCTGCGGCGCAGCAAGCTGCGGCTGCCGGGGTCGCTGGCGGCGGGGCTGCCTGGCGCGCGGTCGGTGGAGGGCCTGGCGTTCGAGACCTGACCCCGGCGCCTCGGGCCCCCAGACAGGGTGCCCGGCAGCGCAAGAGCAGGCGCTTGGTCAGTTGTGGGGACGGACGGCCCAGAAGGCGACGGCCGAGGCCGCGGCGACGTTGAGCGAGTCCACTCCCCCACCCATGGGGATCCGCACGACGACGTCGGCGGCCCGGACGGTGTCCCGCGCGAGCCCGTCGCCCTCCGTCCCGAGCACCAGGGCCAGCCGGTCCGGCGGCTCCCGCTCGAGGTCCTCGAGGGTGACCGCGTCCTTCGCCAGGGCGAGGGCGGCCACGGTAAACCCGATCTCCTGCAGCGTCGCGACGCCGGCGGGCCACGGGTCGATCCGCGTCCACGGCACCTGGAAGACCGTGCCCATCGAGACCCGGACCGCGCGACGGTAGAGCGGGTCCGCGCACCGCGGCGTCACCAGGACCGCGTCGACCCCGAGGGCCGCGGCCGAGCGGAAGACCGCCCCGACGTTGGTGTGGTCGACGATGTCCTCCAGCACCGCCACCCGCCGGGCGCCCGCGAGCACCTGCTCCAGGGGCAGCGGCTCAGGGCGGTGCATCGCGGCCAGCACCCCCCGGTGGAGGTGAAAGCCGGTCATCGCCTCGGCGACCTGAGGGGCCGCAACATAGACGGGCGCTGCGTGCTCGCGGGCCGAGGCGAGCAGGTCGGGCCACTCGTGCACCCACCGGGGCGTCATGAGCAACGAGCGAAGGCGGTGCCCGGTCGACAGGGCCCGGCGGATCACCTTGTCCGACTCGGCCATGAACAGCCCCCGCTCGGGCTCGACGACTCGGCGCAGCGCCACGTCGGTCAGCGCGAAGTAGTCGCGCAGGTGCTCTGCGCGGGGATCATCCACCCAGGTGCAACCCGGGGGCAGTTCGGCGGTGCCGCCGGTGTCGCTCCTCGGTTCCTGCTCCATCAGTCGACCAGCAGGTTGATGATCGCCACGGTGCCGATTATGACGATCACCGCGCGCAGCAGGTTGGGGTGCATGGCGCGGCCGACCCGGGCACCGAGGAAGCCACCCATCAGTGAGCCGATGGAGATGAGCAGCACGATCGTCCAGTCGATCACGCCGGGCGCCACGATGAGGAAGACCACCGCGGCCACCAGGTTGACGATCATCCCCAGCACGTTCTTGATCCCGTTGATCTGCTGGATGCCCAGCGGAAGCAGGATGCTCATGACGCCGATCAGCAGCACGCCCTGCGCGGCGCCGAAGTACCCGCCGTACATCCCGGCGAACAGGATGCCCAAGATCAGCGCCACCCACCGTCCGGGGGTCAGGTGGTCCGCGTGCTGGTTGGCGGCCCACCGGGACAGGCGTGGGCCGAAGACGACCAGCAGCAGGGAGAGGAAGATCAGGATGGGGACGATCGCCTCGAACGCGGCCGGCGGCAGCACGAGCAGGAGCACCGCACCCAGGACCGACCCGATGAGGGAGGCCGGCGCCAGTCTGCGCACCATCGGCCCCAGGCTGCGCAGCTCGTGGCGGTAGCCCCAGGCACCGGCCATCCCACCCGGCACCAGCCCCAGGCTGTTGGAGACATTGGCGGCCACCGGCGGATAGCCGAAGAACAGCAGGGTCGGGAAGGTCACCAGCGTCCCGCTGCCGACGATCGTGTTGATCGTGCCGGCGGCCAGACCCGCCAGGATGATCGCGACGACCTCGAAGACGCTCACCGGGCCGGGTCGGCGGCGGTGCGGGCGGGCTCGCCGGTGGGCTCGGCGGCGCGGGCCGACCACCGGTCTCCGTGCTGGTCCACGACCAGGGGTATGCCGAACGCCTGGCTGAGGTTCTCGGCCGTCAGCGTGACCTCCAACGGTCCGGCGGCCACCACCTCGCCGTCGCGCAGCAGCAAGATGTCGGTGAACCCGGGCGGGATCTCCTCGACGTGGTGCGTCACCAGCACCAGGGCGGGCGCCTCGATGTCCTGGGCCAGGGCGCTGAGCCGGCCGACGAGGTCCTCCCGCCCCCGCAGGTCGAGCCCGGCCGCGGGCTCGTCGAGGAGCATCAGCTCCGGGTCCGTCATCAGCGCCCGGGCGATCTGCACCCGCTTGCGCTCCCCCTCGGAGAGGGTCCCGAAGCGTCGTTGGGCGAGGTGCGCCACCCCGAGCGCCTCGAGCAGCTCAGCGGCCCGCTGCTCGTCGGACTCGTCATACTCCTCCCGCCAGCGGCCGAGCACGCCGTAGGCGGCGGTGACGACGACGTCGCTGACCCGCTCCTCCTCGGGGATCCGGTCGGCGACAGCCGCGCTAGAGACCCCGATCCGGGGGCGCAGCTCGAAGACGTCCACGGTGCCCAGGACCTCGCCCAGCACACCGGCCACCCCGGTCGTCGGGTGCATACGGGCCGCCGCGAGCTGTAGCAGCGTCGTCTTGCCGGCGCCGTTGGGCCCCAGCACGACCCAGCGTTCCCCCTCCTCCACCGACCAGTCGACATCCTTCAGCAGGTCCGTGGTGCCACGGCGGACACCGACGCCGGCGAATTCCAGGACATCGCTCATGGCTGGTCACTCTAGTCTTTGCCCGGCCGCCGCCTGCGCAGGGGACGGACGTGCCGAGAGGGTGTCGCCTACCATCGGCGCATGTCCGAGCACGCCCTACCCGCCAGCGTCCGGGTCGCCCTCTGGGCGACCGACTCGTTCGCCGACGGCTCCTCGCTGCTCCACCTGCCGCCTAAGGCGCTGCCGGGGATCGACCTCGTCCAAGGGCTCATCGCCCCGTTGACGGCCTGGCGAGACCTGGGCGAGCCCGCCGTCCTGGTGGCCCTGCCCCGCCCCGGTGCCCTGGGCGCCCTGCCGTCGGGCACGCCCGAGCTGTTCGCTGCAGCGACCGCCGCACAGGAGTGCGTCCTGGCCCCGGGCCTGGGCTCAGTTCTCGTGCCCAGGCTGGAGGCCTATGGGCCGGAGGGTGACCAGGGTTGGTCAGCCCGCTGGGACTCCTTCGACGCCCACCCGGTGCCCGTGCACCGGGTCGAGGCTCTCGACCTGGGTCAGACCGAGCTCTCGCTACGCCAGGAGCTGGCCGTGCTCACTGAGGAGCTGGCCCGGGTGGGGGCCCCTCCGCTCGCAGCCGAGGAGGGAATGCGAGGGCTGCGACGCCGCCTGTCCTCCGGGCACGGACCGTGGGGGCTGCCCGGTGGCCTGCCGCCCCGGGTCCTGCGCGTCATCGACCTGGCCGGCACGGTCCTCGCGCTGGCGGACGCCGGGCTGGAGCCGGGTCAGGAGTCGATCGACGCGAGCTCGACCGGACGCCGCAGCGTCCTGCTCTCCCGGCTGCGGGACCTGGCCACCGCCGCGCTGGAGGACGCGGTGAACGTCGGCGCGCTGCATCTGTCCCGCCGCTCCTGAGCGCGGCACCTGCCGTGTCAGGAGGAGGGGGCGCGTCCTGCCAGGACCGCGCGATAGACCTCCAGCGTCCGCTCGGCGATCGTCGTCCAGGAGAAGCTCTCGACCGCACGCGCACGACCGGCGGCGCCACGGCGGTCCGCCTCGTGCGGGTCCGAGACCGCCTCCACGATGGTCTTGCCCAGGTCGGCGACGAAGGCATCCTCGTCGACCGGGGTCCCGGTGCCGTCGCTGACCTGCTCGATCGGGACCAGCCACCCGGTCTCGCCGTTCACGACCACCTCGGGGATGCCGCCGGTGGCGGTGGCCACCACGGCGGCCCCGCAGGCCATGGCCTCCAGGTTGACGATGCCCAGCGGCTCATAGACGGAGGGGCACAGGAACACGGTCGCGCGGGACAGCACCGCGATGACCTTCTCCCGCGGCAGCATCTCCCCGATCCACACCACCGGGGCCGCACCCTCACCCCGTTCCTCACGCAGCTCGTCGACCAGCGCCACGACCTCCCCCTCGATCTCCGGAGTGTCCGGGGCGCCGGCGAGGAGCACGACCTGCACGTCATCATCCAGCTGGCTCAGCGCGCGCAGGAGGTAGGGCAGGCCCTTCTGCCGGGTGATCCGGCCCAGGAAGACCACGGTACGGGCGTGCGGGTCCAGCCCGTGGGAGCGGACGAACTGCGCCGCCGGCTCCGAGCGGTCGCGTTGCCACAGCTGTGAGTCGATGCCGTTGTGCACGACATGCACCTTCTGGGGGTCGACGCTGGGGTATGAGGCGAGGATGTCCTGGCGCATCCCGGCCGACACCGCAATGATCCCGTCCGCGCCTTCGTAGGCGACCTTCTCGGCCATGGAGGAGACGGCATACCCGCCAGCGAGCTGTTCGGCCTTCCAGGGCCGCATCGGCTCCAGGCTGTGCGCGCTGATGACGTGCGGGATCCCGCCCAGCGCCCCACCGAGGTGGCCGCCCAGGTTGGCGTACCAGGTGTGCGAGTGGACCAGGTCGGCCCCGCCGTCGGCGACGTCCCGGGCCATGAGCAGATCCACGCCGAGCGTGCGCAGGGCCGCGTTCGCATCCTCCAGGCCGGGCGGCACTTCATATCCGCTCGTCATCTCCTCCTCGACCGGAGAGTCGAACGCCCGGACCTGCACCTGGACTCCTTCGACCGCGCGCAGCGCACGAGTGAGCTCGGCCACGTGCACTCCGGCTCCGCCGTAAATGTTCGGTGGATACTCGCGGGTCAGGATGTCGATGCGCACGCCACCAACCTAGTGCGCCCTCGCCTGCGGCACTACCCCTCGCGCCGGGGTGCTGGATGAGTCTAGGTTGGGGTCATGGCACGACATGGCGGCTCACGGCTCAAGGTCCTGGCGATCGTCCTGGCCGGTGGTGAGGGCAAGCGACTGATGCCGCTCACGGCTGACCGTGCCAAGCCCGCCGTGCCGTTCGGAGGCATCTACCGGCTGATCGACTTCGCACTGTCCAACATCGTCAACAGCGGCTACCTGAAGATCGTGGTGCTCACGCAGTACAAGTCGCACAGCCTGGACACCCACATCACCAAGACCTGGCGGATGTCCACGCTGTTGGGCAACTACGTCGCGCCGGTCCCCGCGCAGCAGCGGCTGGGCAAGAGCTGGTTCTCCGGCTCGGCCGACGCGATCTACCAGAGCCTGAACCTGGTGCACGACGAGCGGCCGGACATCGTGGTCGTGGTGGGGGCCGACCACGTCTACCGGATGGACTTTTCTCAGATGGTCCAGCAGCACCTGGACACGGGGGCCCCTTGCACGGTGGCGGCGATCCGCCAGCCGATCGGCCTGGCCGACCAGTTCGGCGTCATCGACGTGAACCCGCAGGACCCGCGCCGGATCCGCGAGTTCCTGGAGAAGCCGACGAACCCGGTTGGGCTGCCCGATTCCCCCGAGGAGGTGCTCGCCTCGATGGGCAACTACGTGTTCACCGCGGACGCGTTGGAGCAGGCGGTCCGCGAGGACTCGCTCAACGAGGGCTCCAAGCACGACATGGGCGGTGACATCGTGCCGGCCTTCGTGGAGCAGGGCGAGGGCTGGGTCTACGACTTCAAGGACAACGACATCCCCGGCGCCGTCGACCGCGACCGCGGCTACTGGCGCGACGTGGGGACGATCGACTCCTACTACGACGCCCACATGGACCTGATCTCGATCCACCCGGTGTTCAACCTCTACAACGAGTCCTGGCCGATCTACACCAACTACGGTCCCCACCCTCCGGCCAAGTTCGTGCACGGGTCCGGGGACCGGGTCGGGCACGCGGTCAACTCCGCCGTCTCCCCCGGCTGCGTCGTCTCCGGTGCCACCATCAGCGATTCGGTGCTTTCCCCGCGCGTCAAGGTGCACAGCTTCAGCCACGTCACCGGCTCGGTGCTCATGGACCGCGTCGAGGTCGGCCGGTCCTGCCAGATCCACCGCGCGATCATCGACAAAGGGGTCTTCGTCCCCGCGGGTGTCCACATCGGGATCGACCACGACCACGACCGGGAGCGTGGCTTCACGGTGACCGACTCCGGCCTGGTGGTCGTGGGAAAGGGGACCGTGATCGAGGGCTGAGCCCTCTGCGCTAGCCCCTGCGGTCTTGGGAGTAGGTCGTCTCAGAACCCGGTCGCGTGGTAGCCGCCGTCGACGTGGACGATCTCGCCGGTGGTGGCGGGGAACCAGTCGGACAGCAGCGCCACGCATGCCTGCGCGGCCGGCACCGGGTCCTTGACGTCCCAGCCCAGGGGCGAGTGCTCGCCCCACTTGGCGAACTGCTCGAAATCGGGGATCGACTTGGCCGCGGTGGTCGCGATCGGCCCGGCCGAGACCAGGTTGGAGCGGATGCCCCGGGGACCGAGGTCGCGGGCCAGATAACGGCTGGTCGCCTCGAACGCGGCCTTGGACACGCCCATCCAGTCGTAGACCGGCCAGGCGTACTGCGCGTCGAAGGTCAGCCCCACGATCGAGCCACCCTCGCCCATCCGCGGCAGGGCCGCGGCGGCCAGGGACTTGAGCGAGTAGGCGCTCACCTGGACCGCCGTGGCGACATCCGGCCAGGAGGCGTTCATGAAGTCGAAGGCGCCCTTGGGGGCGAACCCGATCGAATGCAGCACGCCGTCCAGGTGGTCCACGTGCTCGCCGAGCCGGTCCGCGAGGGTGGCCAGGTGCTCCTCGTCCGTGACGTCCAGCTCGACCACCGGGGCCGCCTGCGGCAGCCGCCTGGCGATGGTCTGGGTGATCTTGAAGGTGCGCCCGAAGGAGGTCAGCACCACCTGCGCACCCTGCTCCTGGGCCAGCCGGGCCACGTGGAAGGCGATAGAGGTGTCCATGAGGACACCGGTGACGAGGATCTTCTTGCCGTCGAGGAGCATGGGCCAGACTCTAATGGCTCAGGTCAGTGCCCCATGCCCAACCCGCCGTCCACGGGAATCACCGCGCCGGAGATGTAGGCCGCGTCCGGGCCGGCCAGGAAGCGCACCACCCCGGCCACCTCCTCCGGGCTGGCGAACCGGCCGGCCGGGATGGCGCCGAGGTAGGCCTTGCGGCGGTCCTCCGGCAGCTGGGAGGTCATCTCGGTCTCGATGTAGCCGGGGGCCACCACGTTGGCGGTGATGTTGCGGCTTCCAAGCTCGCGGGTGATGGACCGGGCCAGACCCACCAACGCGGCCTTGGACGAGGCGTAGTTGGTCTGCCCCGGGGAGCCGTAGAGCCCGACGACGGAGGAGATGAGGATGATCCGTCCCTTGCGCGCTCGGACCATCCCCTTGGAGGCGCGGCGGGCGCAGCGGAAGGCGCCGGTGAGGTTGGTGTCCAGGACGCTGTCGAACTCCTCATCGCTCATCCGCATCAGCAGGGTGTCCTTGGTGATCCCGGCGTTGGCCACGAGCACCTCGACGGGCCGCCCGAGCAGCGCCTCGGCCTGCGTGAACGCCTGGTCCACGCTCTCGGTGTCGGTGACGTCGCACCGGACGGCCCTCAGCCCCTCGGGGGACTCGCCGCTACGGGAGGTGACGATCACGTCGTGGCCGTGGGCGGACAGGTCCTGGGCGATGGCCAGGCCAATGCCGCGGTTGCCCCCTGTCACCAGGACGGCCAAGGGCTGGGGGATGGAGTCTGCGTCGCTCATCGGATCACCGTAGCCGTATCGTGGATGAGTGCCCAGAACCTCCTCCCACCGCGACGCGCGCGGCCGCGCGCAAGCGGTCACGACCGCCCGTCGGTCCCAGGACGAGGACCGCAACCAGAGGATGCGCCGGTACCTGCTGGCCATGGCCATCCGCACGGCCTGCTTCCCACTGGCGGTGTGGGCCTATGCCTCCGGACGCTATGTCCTGGCCGGGGTCGCAGCAGTGGGGGCCGCCGTCATCCCCACCTTCGCGGTGATGCTGGCCAACGCGGTTGACCGGCGGAGCGTGCCCACCGATGAGGTGATCGCCCCCGTCCAGGGACTCGGTCCCGGGCGCAGTGCCGCACCGGGACCCGAGCCGCAGGGTGAGCCGGAGGGCTGGCACGCCGCCGGCGGCGCGGCGGTAGCCGAGTCCGATGAGACCCCGATTCGGGGCAAGGTCATCTCCAGCCGGGACACGGCATACCCGGTGCCCGGCGCTGCCTCGACCCACGACGAGGAAGACGGCCAGTGAGCGTGCGGGCGCAGGAGCAGCTGGTCTGCAGCGCGAAGGGATGCCGGGCTACGGCCACGCGGGGCGTCGTGTGGCGCAACCCCAGGCTGCACACCGCCGACCGCCGCAAGGTGTGGCTGGCCTGCGCGGAGCACGAGCAGCACCTGGCTGCCTTCGTCCAGCTCCGGGGTTTCCTGCTCGAGGTGGTCGACGTCGATGAGCTTGGAGCGGGTGACGGCTGAGCGTGTGGACCATCCTGCGGCAGCCGCGCTGGCTCCTCTACCTCGTGCTGGCCGTGGTCTTCGGGGTCATCACGGCCCTGCTGGGCCTGTGGCAGTTCGACCGGCACCAGGACCGGGTCGAGCGCCGCGACATCATCGAGGCCAACTACTTCGGCGAGCCCCAGCCCCTGGTCGAGGTGCTCCCCCGCGGGCAAGAGCTGCCGGCCGGCGACGAATGGAGCCGGGTTTCGGTGAGCGGTGTCTACGACACCGGCGGGCAGCACCTGGTGCGCAACCGCCCCCACCAGCGGGTGTACGGCTACGAGGTGCTGGTGCCACTGGTGCTGGACGACGGGCAGGTCCTCGTCGTGGACCGGGGCTGGGTCCAGAACGCGCCGACCGCCACCGAACTGCCAGACGTCCCCGAGGCCCCTCGAGGTCAGGTCCAGGTCCAGGGTTGGCTACGGCCGAGCGAACCCGACCTCGGCCGGGACCTGCCGGCAAGCCAACTGGCCTCCATCGACCTACCGCGGATGTCCGAGTCGCTGAACGAGCCGGTGGTTGGCGCTTACCTCGTGCTGGAGTCCGAAACCCCCGCTCCGCCGGCCCGGCCCGCGCCCCTGGACCCGCCCGACACCGGCCTGCGCTCCCACTTTGCCTACGCCCTGCAGTGGTGGCTGACCGTCCCCGTCGGTCTCATCCTCGTTCTGGTCATGGCCCGTCGCGAGGCCGAGGAGGCCGCGCAGCCCGGTGCGGCCCCCGCCCGGTCGGCGCCGCGGCCGAAGAAGGTCCGCATCTGGGACGAGGAAGACTACTGAGCCCTGAGCGGCAAGCGCCCGCCTCAGAGCCCCAGCCGGCGTGCCACAAGCCCCGGCAGAGCGCGCGGATGAGCACGAGGTGGAGCACGCGGTGTGGCAGCGTGGACACATGGACCTTGGACTCGAAGACCGCGCCTACCTCGTCACCGGAGCCTCCCGCGGGCTGGGTCATGCCACGGCCCAGGCGCTCGTGCAGGACGGCGCCCACGTCCTCATCACCGGTCGGCACCAGGCCCCGGTCACCGAGGCCGCGCGGGCCCTGGCCGAGGTCGGCCCGGGCCGGGCGGTCGGGGTAGCGGCAGACCAGGCCGACCCGGACGCGGCGGCCGAGCTGCTCGCCGTCACCCGCGCCGAGTTCGGGCGGCTCGACGGCGTGGTCATCAGCGTCGGTGGGCCCCCGGCCGGGTCGGCGACCACGGCCACCGACGACCAGTGGCGCGCGGCCTTCGAGAGCGTCTTCCTCGGGGCGGTACGGCTGGCCCGCACCGCGCTGGTGGAGGCGAAGGAGCCGATCGCGGTCACCTTCGTCCTCTCCTCGTCCGTGCGCTCACCGTTGTCCGGCCTGGCGATCAGCAACGGGCTGCGGCCGGGCCTGGCGATGACGGCCAAGACCCTGGCCGACGAGCATGGCCCGGACGGGCACCGGGTCAACGTCGTGCTCCCCGGGCGCATCGACACCGACCGGGTCCGGGAGCTGGACGCCAAGGGCGGTGACCCGCAGGAGGCGCGCCGCCAGTCGCAGGCCTCGATCCCGCTGCGGCGCTACGGGCGACCGGAGGAGTTCGGCACCGTGACCGCGTTCGTCACCAGCCCGGCCGCGTCCTACATGACCGGTTCGGTGGTCACCGTCGACGGGGGCGCGATCCGCGCTCTCTGAGCGGAGTCCGTGGCTATCCGCCGTCTGCGGCCGGAGCCACGCCGAACTGGGTCCGGTGCAGGGCGGCATAGAGCCCGCCGAGGGCCAGCAGCTCGGGGTGGGTGCCCTGCTCCACGATGCGGCCACGCTCGAGCACCAGGATGAGATCGGCCGCGCGGACGGTCGAGAGCCGGTGGGCGATGACCAGCGAGGTGCGGCCGTGCAGAGCCTGGTCCAGGGCGAGCTGGACGGCCGCCTCGGACTCGCTGTCCAGGTGCGCGGTGGCCTCGTCCAGGACTACGACCGCGGGTGACTTGAGCAGCAGCCGGGCGATCGCCAGGCGTTGCTTCTCCCCGCCGGAGAGCCGGTGCCCCCGGTCGCCGACCACGGTGTCGAACCCGTCGGGCAGGCGTCGGACCAGCTCGGCGATCTGGGCACCCTCGAGGGCGGCCCAGACCTCCTCCTCGGTGGCGTCGGGCCGGGCGTAGAGCAGGTTGGCTCGCACGGTGTCGTTGAACATGTGCGCCTCCTGCGTCACCACCCCCACCGTCTCGCGCAGCGAGGAGAACGAAGCCTCCCGCAGGTCCACGCCGCCGATCCGCACCGTCCCCGAGGTCGGGTCGTAGAGCCGGGCGACCAGGGCCGTCAGCGTGGTCTTGCCCGCCCCCGAGGGGCCCACCAAGGCCACCATCGACCCGGCTGGCACCTGGGCCGTGATGCCGGTGAGCACCAGGCCTCCGTCCACGGCCTCTCGACCCTCTGGACGGTTCTCCAGCGAGGCGAGCGAGACCTCGTTCGAGGCCGGGTAGGCGAAGTCGACGTCCTTGAGGGTGACCCCCACCGGGCCCGACGGGGTGTCGACGGGGTCGTCCGCCTCCTGGACGAGCGGCTGCAGGTCGAGCACCTCGAAGATCCGCTCGAAGCTGACGATCGCGGTCATGATGTCGACGCGCACATTGGACAGGGCGGTGAGCGGGGCGTAGAGCTGGGCTAGCAGGGCCGCCATCGCCACCAGGGTCCCGGTGGTCAGCTCTCCGGCGATCGCCATCAGCCCGCCCATCCCGTAGACCAGCGCGGTGGCCAGCGAGGCGACCAGCCCTAGCCCGGCCAGGAAGATGGTCCGGTTGACCGCGATCGCGACCCCGGCGTCGCGCACGCCGCGGGCGCGCACGGCATACTCCTGCTCCTCCTGGCGCGGGCGGCCGAAGAGCCGCACCAGCAGCGCCCCTGCCACGTTGAAGCGCTCGGTCATCCGGGTCTGCATGTCGGCGTTGAGCACCATCTGTTGCCGGGTCAACGCCGACAGCCGGGCCCCCATGAGCCGCGCGGGCACCAGGAAGAGCGGCACCAGCAGCAGCGCCAGCACGGTGATCTGCCAGCTCATCGACAACAGGGCCACGACGATGAAGATCATCGTGAGCAGGTTGCCGAGAAGCCCGGAGAGCACCGAGGTGAATGCCGCCTGCGCCCCGATGACGTCGGAGTTGAGGCGGGAGACCAGGGCGCCCGTCTGGGCCCGGGTGAAGAAGGCCACCGGCTGGCGCAGCACGTGCGCGAAGACCTTCCGGCGCAGGTCAAGGATCAGCCCCTCCCCGATGCGCGAGCTGACCCACCGGGCGAGGACCGTGGTGACTGCCCCGACGAATGCGAGCCCGGCCACGACCAGGCCCCACCGGATGACGACCCCGCGATCCCCCAGCTCCACGCCGTCGTCGATGATCCGCTGCAGCAACAGCGGCACGGCGACCGCGACCATCCCGCCCAGCACGGCGAGCACCAGGTAGGCCACCACCTCGGGCACGAACGGGCGGCCGTAGGCGACCACGCGCCGGGCGGTCCCTCGGACCACCTTGTGCGAGCGCACGCTGGGGTCCTTGGTGAAGCTGTGGATCCCGCCCCGGACACCGGGCATCGTCATGTCAGCTCCTCACTGCGGGCGCTCAGGCGAGCGCGACCAGGTCCGCGTAGTCCCGCCCCCAGAGGTCCTCGACGCCGTCCGGCAGCAGCAGGACACGCTCGGGCTCCAGGGCTTGCACCGCGCCCTCGTCGTGGCTGACGAGAACGACCGCGCCCTCATAGGAGCGCAGGGCGGCCAGAACTTCTTCCCGGGAGGCCGGGTCCAGGTTGTTCGTCGGCTCGTCGAGCAGCAGCACGTTCGCCGCGGAGACGACCAGGATGGCCAGCGCCAGCCGGGTCTTCTCCCCACCGGAGAGCACCCCGGCGGGCTTGTCGACGTCGTCGCCGGAGAAGAGGAAGGAGCCGAGCACCTTGCGGGTCTCAGTCTCGTCCAGGTCGGGCGCCGCCGACTTCATGTTCTGCAGGACCGTGCGGGAGACGTCGAGCGTCTCGTGCTCCTGGGCGTAGTAGCCCAGCTTGAGCCCGTGCCCGGGCAGGATCGCCCCGGTGTCGGGCTGGTCGATGCCGGCCAGCAGCCGCAGCAACGTGGTCTTGCCTGCACCGTTGAGCCCCAGCACCACCACCCTGGAGCCACGGTCGATGGCCAGGTCGACATCGGTGAAGATCTCCAGAGATCCGTAGGAGCGCGACAACCCCTCCGCCATGAGTGGGGTCCTGCCGCAGGGAGCCGGGGTCGGAAAGCGGAGCTTGGCCACCTTCTCGCTCGCCCGCTCCCCCTCCAGCCCGGCCAGCATCCGCTGCGCCCGCCGAGCCATGTTCTGCGCCGCGACGGCCTTGGTCGCCTTGGCCCGCATCTTGTCGGCCTGCAGCATCAGGGCAGACGCCTTCTTCTCGGTGTTGGCCCGCTCCCGGTGCCGGCGCCGCTCATCCGCCTCACGCTGGGCCAGGTAGTTCTTCCAGCCCATGTTGTAGATGTCCATCACCTGCCGGTTGGCGTCGAGGTAGAAGACCTTGTTCACCACCGTCTCGATGAGCGCCACGTCGTGAGAGATCACCATCAGCCCGCCGCTGTAGGTCTTCAGGTGATCCCGCAGCCAGACGATGGAGTCGGCGTCCAGGTGGTTGGTGGGCTCGTCGAGCAGCAGCGTCTCCGCACCGGAGAACAGGATCCGGGCCAGCTCGATCCGTCGCCGCTGGCCACCGGAGAGCGTGTTCAGCGGCTGGCCCAGCACCCGGTCCGGCAGCCCGAGGCTGGAGGCGATGGAGGCGGCTTCGCTCTCCGCGGCATACCCGCCCCGGCTGGTGAACTCCGCCTCCAGGCGCGAGTACCGCCGCATGACCTTCTCCCGCGCGTCCCCGTCGGCCTGCCCCATCGCCTCCTCGGCCGCGCGCATCCCTCGGATCACCTCGTCCAGGCCGCGGGCCGACAGGATCCGATCGCGCCCCAACACCTCCAGGTCGCCGGTGCGGGGGTCCTGGGGCAGGTAGCCGATCTGCCCGGCCCGGCTGATCGTGCCGGCGGCGGGCTGGCCGCCACCGGCCAGGATCTTGGTCAACGTCGTCTTGCCGGCGCCGTTGCGTCCGACCAGGCCCACCCGGTCCCCCGGACCCACCCGGAAGGTCACGTCCTCCATGAGCAGGCGGGGGCCCACGCGGATCTCGACGCCGGCAGCGGTGATCACGGGCGGTCTCCTTCGGGGGGCAGGGAACAGCCTGATGCGACTGCAGAGGGGGGAGGCGGTGCGCCCGGCTCGACGCGGCGGTCGGGCGGACAGATGACTAGTCTACGCGCTAGACGCCTGGTCTCCGACCGGCACCGACCTAGCGGAGGACCGCGATGACCTTCCGGGAGAACGCCAACATCAGCGGTGGTCGGACCCGTCGTGGGGGCGGTGGTGGCCGTGGCGGAGGTGGCCGTGGCGGGGGCGGCATGGTGGTCGGTGGAGGAGCCGGCGCCCTGCTGCTGGCCCTGGTCGTGCTGCTCTTCGGCGGCGACCCCGAGGACGTGCTGGGCGGCGGCCAGCAGCCGGCACCGATCACCGCCCAGGACCGCGATCTGGCCCAGTGCCGCAGTGGCGCCGACGCCAACGCGTTCGTGGAGTGCCGGATGAAGGGCGGCATGGCCTCCCTGGAGAACTACTGGAGCCAGACCTACCCGCAGGCGCCGCCGGCGACGGCCATCCTGTTCACCGGGCAGGTCAACACCGGGTGCGGGGCGGCCAGCAGCGCCGTCGGGCCGTTCTACTGCCCCTTGGACCGGCAGATCTACCTCGACACCACGTTCTTCAACCAGCTTCAGGGACAGTTGGGAGCCCAGGGCGGGTCCCTCGGCGAGCTCTACGTGCTGGGGCACGAGTACGCCCACCACATCCAGAACTATACGGGCGTCCTGCAGGCCTCACAGCAGTCCTCGACGGGGCCGGAGTCCGGCGCGGTCCGGGTCGAGCTGCAGGCCGACTGTCTCTCCGGGGTCTGGCTGGGCGAGGTCTCCCGCGGCCAGGACACCCTGCTCGAGCCACCCACGGAGGAGCAGATCCGCTCGGCCCTGTCCGCGGCGGCCGCGGTCGGTGACGACTCCATCCAGGAGCGCGCGCAGGGACAGGTCACCCCGCATACCTGGACTCACGGTTCCTCCGAGCAGCGGATGGGCTGGTTCATGCGCGGCTACCGGAGCGCCGACCCGGGCCAGTGCGATGTCCTCAACGCGGGCAGCGTCGAGGAACACTGAGCCCGTGTGACCCACCTCATACCAAACGCAGGGAATGGTTACCCATAAGCACTCGTTGCTCCCAGTCGTGCCGTCCCCGCGGCACCCGGGGGCAACCACGCGCCACGCAGGATCCCCGGTCTCTTCGTTCGCGAAAGGCTCGTCCTCGTGCTTGCTCGTCTTCCCCGGGTGTCCTTCGGCACCCAGGTCCTGATCGGCCTGGTGCTCGGCATCGTGCTGGGCCTGGTCGCCCGGGCCACCGGCGCCAGCGCCGACAACCCGACCTGGCTCTCGGAGACCATGCGGATCATCGGGTCCTCGTTCGTCACCCTCCTGCGCACCATCGTGCCTCCGCTGGTCTTCCTGGCCATCGTCTCCTCGATCGCCAACCTGCAGCAGGTCGCCAACGCCGCCCGGCTCGCCTGGCAGACCCTGCTCTGGTTCGCGATCACCGCCCTGGCCTCCGTCGTCATCGGCATCACCGTCGGCCTGCTCCTGGACCCGGCCCGCGGCGCGGGTGTCACCGCCGCCGACGCCGCCGAGCCCAGCCGCACCGGCGGCTGGCTGGACTTCCTCACCGGCATCATCCCGGCCAACGTGCTGGGGTTGAGCGCCAGCCCCGGCCAGGACGACTCGATCTCTTTGTCTTTCAACGTGTTGCAGATCCTCGTCGTGGCGATCGCCGTCGGCATCGCCGTGGTCAAGGTCGGCAAGGAGGCCGAGCCCTTCCTCGGCTTCACCCGGTCCGCGCTCGCCGTGGTCCAGAAGGTGCTGTGGTGGATCATCCGGCTCGCGCCGCTGGCCACCGTCGGTCTGCTCGGCAACGCGATCGTCGCCTACGGCTGGGACACCATCGGCTCGCTCGGTCGCTTCACGCTGGCCGTCTACGTCGGCCTGCTGCTGGTCATCGCCGTGCTCTACCCACTGGTCCTGCGCTTTAACGGCCTCTCGGTGCGCCAGTTCTTCTCCGGCGCCTGGCCGGCGATCCAGCTCGGTTTCGTCTCCCGCTCCTCGATCGGCACCATGCCGGTCACCCAGGCAGTCACCGAGCGCAACCTGGGCGTGCCCCGCGCGTACTCCTCCTTCGCGGTCCCGCTGGGCGCGACCACCAAGATGGACGGCTGCGCGGCCATCTACCCCGCGATCGCCGCGATCTTCGTGGCTCAGTTCTTCGGGATCCAGCTGGGCCTGACCGAGTACCTACTCATCGCCTTCGTCGCGGTGATCGGGTCGGCCGCCACGGCCGGCGTGACGGGCGCGACGGTCATGCTCACCCTGACCCTGTCCACCCTCGGCCTGCCGCTGGAGGGCGTGGGCCTGCTGCTCGCCGTGGACCCGATCCTGGACATGGGCCGCACCGCCACCAACGTGGCCGGCCAGTCCCTGGTCGCCGCGGTCGTCGCCAAGCGTGAGGGCATCCTTGACCAGGCTGCGTATGACGCGCCGCGCCGCGGTCTGCCCTGGGCTGCGGACACCCCCGAGGCAGGCCCGGTCGGCGACACCGTCGACCAGCCGGTGACCGTCGGCGCCGTCCAGGACCAGGCGCCGGAGGCGTCCGACGAAGCACGTCACCCCCAGGATGCCCGCTCCGGCGCGCGCACCTCGGCGGAGACCGACACCGTGCGGCGCTGACGCCTTTCGCCGGCCGGGTCAGGCACATCCTGCCTTGCCCGACCGAGGCACGGCATGAGGGCCCGGCACCATCAGGTGCCGGGCCCTCATGCTGCGGGGCTCAGGCGTGAGCGGCACTCTTGCTCCCGTGGACCGCCTGGGCGCGTCAGGCGTTGTGCACCGTGACTCGCACCGCCAGCGCCCTGCGCACCGCGTCGTCCAGGACGGCCCGGCGCGGGTCGGCCAGGTCAGGCAGGGTGCGCCGGGGTATGCCGTGCAGCCGGCTGCGGGGGCCGGTCGCCAGCAGCTGCATCGCCTGGTCACCCAGCGCAGGATCGCCGCCGAGCACCAGTGCCGCCACCGGTGCGCCGGTCCTGCTCTCCCCCTCCCCCAGGATCCTTCGGGCATGCCCGACGGCGGCCTCGACCAGCTCATCGGCCTGGTGGGCTCGACGTCGGGCGAAGCGTTGCTGGCTCCACCCTCCGGCGGCGGTGCGTCCCTGCACCCGACGGGTGCCGACCTTGTGCGCGAGCAGCTCACCGGTCGCGGAGGCGACGGCCACGGCATACCCGCCCCGGCGGATCAGGAGCAGGAGCAGGGGGCCGGAGGGGGACGGCCAGCGGGCGGAGGGACCATCATCAGAGGCGAGCGGTCCCGGCGCGCCGGACTCGGGGGCGGCCCACCCCTCCAGCCGCGCCCAGGAACCGTCCATGGCCTGGCCGAACCAGGCGGCCGGAGCGTCGCTCGGGATGCCGACCTGGGTGCCGGCCGGGGCGGCGCCGTCGGCGATCGCCCAAGAGACGGCCCCGTGGGAGGCGGTGAACCGCTCGATCCAGCCCGCGAGCCGCTCCGGAGCCACCTCGACCGTGCGGGTCAGGCTCACCGGACGGCTCGTCGGGCCGGCCCGGTCCGGGCCGGGCTCACCGGGCAGGTCTCAGACGTTGAAGCCGAGGGCGCGCAGCTGCTCACGGCCGTCCTCGGTGATCTTGTCCGGGCCCCACGGCGGCATCCAGACCCAGTTGATCCGGTGGCTGGCCACCAGACCCTCCAGGGACTGGGCGATCTGGTCCTCGATGACGTCGGTCAGCGGGCAGGCCGCGGAGGTGAGCGTCATGTCGATGACGGCGTGGTTGGCGGCGTCCACGGTCACGCCGTAGACGAGCCCCAGGTCCACGACGTTGATGCCGAGCTCAGGGTCGACGACGTCGCGCAGGGCCTCTTCGATGTCCGCGACATTGGGCGGGGTGCTGATGGTCATGGTTCCTCCAACGATAGTCGGTCGGTCAAGGTCAGGGGGCAGGATCGGTGGCCCTGCTGGACGCGGAGATGTCGACGCCGGCCCGGGCCAGGGCGTCGAGCAGGGCGGTCCAGGGCAGCAGTGCGCACTTCACCCGGGCCGGGTAGCGCGCTACCCCGGCGAAGGCCACAGCGTCGCCGATCTGCTCGGGGTCACCGGCGTCCTGCCCCTTGCTGGTGAGCATCGCGCGCAGGTGGCCGTAGACCTCCAGAGCCTCCGGCACCCGGCGTCCGATAGTCTCCTCGGCCAGCACCGACGCGGAGGCGATGGAGATGGAGCAGCCCAGCGCGTCGTAGGAGACGTCCTGCAGCACCGTGCCGTCGGGGTCACCTGCCACGTGCACCCGCAGGCTGATCTCGTCGCCGCAGGTGGGGTTGACGTGGTTGACCTCGACGTCGTAGGGCTCACGCAGCCCGGCGTGCTGGGGTCGCTTGGCGTGGTCGAGGATGAGCTCGCCATACAGATCCATCAGGCGCTGGCCTCCATCCCGAAGATTTGCGGCACCCGGTCCAGGGCCTGCGCGAACTGGTCGATCTCCTCGGTCGTCGTGTAGACCCCGAAGCTGGCGCGGGTCGAGGCCGGCACCCGTAGCCGCCGGTGCAACGGCCAAGCGCAGTGATGCCCGGTCCGCACGGCGATCCCGGAGTCGTCCAGGATCTGCCCGACGTCATGCGGGTGCACCCCGTCCACGACGAAGCTCACCGCGCCCACCCGGTCGGCCGTGGCACTGGGCCCAAGCACCCGCACCCAGGGACGCTGCGCGAGCGTCTGGAGGGTATGGCGCATCAGGGCCTGGTCATGAGCGTGCACCCGATCCAGCCCTAGGGCGGTCAGATAGTCCAGGGCCGCGGCCAGGCCGACGGCCTGGGCGGCCATCGGCACCCCCGCTTCGAACTTGGCCGGAGGGGGTGCCCAGGTGGACCCCTCCATCCGCACGATCTCGATCATCGAACCGCCGGTCAGGAAGGGCGGCATGGCCTCGAGCAGCCCGCGGCGGGCCCAGAGCACGCCGACCCCGGAGGGACCGAGCGTCTTGTGCCCGGTGAAGACCAGCGCGTCCACGCCGGAGCCGGCGGAGGTGATCGCTCGGATGTCCAGGTGCGGGGCCGACTGGCAGGCATCGACAAAGACCAGGGCCCCGACGGCCTGGGCGGCTCGGATCACCGGCGAGTCCGGCCCCAGGTCGTTGAGGGTGCCCAGGACGTTGGAGACGTGGGTCAGTGCGACCACACGGGTCGCTTCCCCGACCACGCCCTCGGGATCCTGCAGGTGGCCGTCGTCCGTGACGCCGATCCAGCGCAGTGTGGCGCCGGTGCGGCGGCAGAGCTCCTGCCACGGGACCAGGTTGGCGTGGTGCTCCATCTCGGTGACCACGATCTCGTCACCAGGGCCCAGGCGCAGCCGCTCGGCCCACTGAGGGTCCGTACCGTCCAGAGCACCGGGTGCGGCGGCGTTGGAGAAGGCGTAGGCCAGCAGGTTCAGCCCCTCGGTGCCGTTCTTGGTGAACACCACTTCATCGGCGGCGGACCCGAGGAAGGACGCGACGCTGGCCCGGGCACCTTCGAACGCCTCGGTGGCCTCCTCGGCCAGCTGGTGCGCGCCCCGGTGCACCGCAGCGTTGTGCTGCTCGTAGAACTCGCGCTCTGCGTCCAGGACCACCCGCGGCTTCTGGCTGGTGGCGCCGCTGTCGAGGTAGACGAGCGGCCGGTCGTCCCGCACCCGCCGGGCGAGCAGCGGGAAGTCTGCCCGCACCGCGGCGAGCTCCTGCGCGCTGAACGCCAGACCCGCTGTGAGATCGGCGGTCGACCGGTCCGTCGTCATACCTCGTCCTGCTTTCGTGCTGGGTGCTGCGACGTGTCTGTGCTGAGTTCTCGTGTTGCGCTGGTGCTCAGACCGCTGCGGTCAAGTAGCGGTCGTAGCCCTCGGCCTCGAGGCGGTCGGCCAGCTCCCGGCCGCCGGACTCGGCGACGCGGCCGCCCACGAAGACGTGCACGTGGTCGGGCTGGATGTAGCGCAGGATCCGGGTGTAGTGGGTGATGAGCATGACGCCCAGCCCGGTGTTCTCCTTGACCCGGTTCACGCCCTCGGAGACGACCTTGAGCGCGTCGATGTCGAGGCCGGAGTCGGTCTCGTCCAGGATCGCGATCTTGGGCTGCAGAAGCTCCATCTGCAGGATCTCGTGGCGCTTCTTCTCACCGCCGGAGAAGCCCTCGTTGACGTTGCGCTCGGCGAACGAGGAGTCCATGCGCAGCGCGTCCATCGCGACCTTGACGTCCTTGACCCAGTGGCGCAGCTTGGGGGCCTCGCCGTCGACCGCGGTCTTGGCGGTGCGCAGGAAGTTGGACACGGTCACGCCGGGCACCTCCACGGGGTACTGCATGGCCAGGAACAGACCGGCGGAGGCCCGCTCGTCGACCCCCATCCCCAGCACGTCCTCGCCGTCCAGCAGGATCTGGCCCTCGGTGACGGTGTACTTCGGGTGGCCGGCCACGGCGTAGGCCAGGGTGGACTTGCCTGAGCCGTTCGGACCCATGATCGCGTGAGTCTCATGGGAGTTGATGGTCAGGTCGACGCCGCGCAGGATCTCCTTGGGCTCGTCCTCGGTCTCCACGCTCACGTGGAGGTTCTTGATCTCAAGAGTGGTCATGGTGCTCCTTCGGGAAGCAGTTCGTCGGGTAGGTGGTGAGGCGTCAGGCGGCGAGGGTCACGTAGACGGACCCGTCATCGGCGACGCTGACGGTGTGCACCGCAATCGGCTGGGTGGCCGGCAGCTGCTTTGGTTCGCCTGTGGTCATGTCGAACTGGGAGCCGTGCAACCAGCACTCGATGAGACCGCCGTCGACCTCGCCCTCGGCGAGCGAGACGTTGGCGTGGGTGCAGGTGTCGTCGAAGGCATGGATGCGGCCGGCAGAGTCACGGGCGATGGTCACCCGCCGCCCCTCGATCTCGGCGACGGCCGCACCGACACCTGCGGGCAGCTCGTCGACCGAGCAGACGCGGACCGGTTCACTCATGCCTGGGCGGGCTCCATGGAGGAGGTCAGCTCCAGCTCGGCGTCGATCGCGGTCATGATGGCCTCGACCACCTCCGGGACCCCGATCTTGGCGACGATGTCGGCGAAGAAGCCGCGCACCACGAGACGACGGGCGTCCGCCTCGGTGATGCCGCGCGACATCAGGTAGAAGAGCTGCTCGTCATCGAAGCGACCGGTCGAGCTGGCGTGACCGGCGCCGGCGATGTCGCCGGTCTCGATCTCCAGGTTCGGCACCGAGTCGGCGCGGGCGCCGTCGGTGAGCACCAGGTTGCGGTTCAGCTCGTAGGTCTCGATGCCCTCGGCCTCCTTGCGGATGAGGACGTCGCCGACCCAGACGGTGCGGGCGGTCTGCCCCTGCAGGGCGCCCTTGTAGGTCACCAGCGACTGGCACCGGGGGGCGTTGTGGTCCACGAACGAGCGGTGCTCCAAGTGCTGGCCGGCGTCGGCGAAGTAGACCCCGAGCAGGGTCGCGTCACCGCCGGGCCCGGCGTAGCGGACGTTGGAGTTGACCCGCACGATCCCCCCGCCGAGGGTGACCGAGATGTGGCGGTAGCGGGCGTCGCGACCGACGAGGGCGTCGTGCTGAGCCAGGTGCACCGCGTCGTCGTCCCAACGCTGCAGGCTGACGACGGTCAGGTCCGCGCCGTCGCCGACGAGGACCTCCAGGTTGCCGGTGTGGTCCGTGGAGCCGACGTGGTCGAGGATGAACAGTGCCTTGCTGTGCGCACCCGCCTCCAGCACGTAGTGGGCATTGGAGCGGCGCCCGGCGCCGCGACCGGTGACGGTCACCCGCAGCGGCTCGTCGTAGACGGCCTCCGCCCGGATCTTGACGTGCAGCGCCTCCTCGGTGTTCCTGCTGGCCACGACCGCGCCGCGGTCCTCAGGCACCAGCGCCGTGCCGCGCGGAGCCTGGCCAGGGGCCAGGGACGGCTGGGCCAGCTGCTCCTCCGGAAGGTCCAGGGCGTAGTGCGCCGCGTAGTCCTCCCCGTGGTCGTCACTCGGTGCGTCGGCGAAGACGTTGCCCAGCCGGTCGACCGGGGTGAAGCGCCACTCCTCCTCGCGCCCCGTCGGGACGGGGAAGTCGGCCACGTCGGAGGAGCGCGTGCGCGAGGCGCGCGACTCGTCCGGTATGCGGTGGTCCCCCCGATCTGGCTTGAGGGGTCCTGGTGATCCACGGACGTCTCGGCGGGCTCGTTCATCAGAAGCGACATATCAGCCGACGGCTCCTTCCATCTGCAGCTCGATGAGGCGGTTCAGCTCGAGGGCATACTCCATGGGCAGCTCACGGGCGATGGGCTCGACGAACCCGCGCACGATCATCGCCATGGCCTCGGTCTCGGACAGGCCTCGGGACATGAGGTAGAACATCTGGTCCGCGGACACCTTGGAGACGGTGGCCTCGTGACCCATCTGCACGTCGTCCTCGCGGACGTCGACGTAGGGGTAGGTGTCGGACCGGGAGATCTGGTCGACCAACAGTGCGTCGCAGACCACGGAGGACTTGCTGTGGTGGGCACCCTCCAGGATCTGCACCAGTCCGCGGTAGGAGCTGCGCCCACCGCCCCGGGCCACCGACTTGGAGACGATGGTCGAGGACGTGTACGGGGCGGCGTGCACCATCTTGGACCCGGCGTCCTGGTGCTGACCCTCGCCGGAGAAGGCGACCGACAGGGTCTCGCCCTTGGAGTGCGCACCCAGCAGGTAGACGGCCGGGTACTTCATCGTCACCTTGGAACCGATGTTGCCATCGATCCACTCCATGGTGGCGCCCTCCTCGCAGGTGGCGCGCTTGGTGACCAGGTTGTAGACGTTGTTCGACCAGTTCTGGATGGTCGTGTAGCGCACCCGGGCGTTCTTCTTGACAATGATCTCCACCACCGCCGAGTGCAGGCTGTCGGTCTTGTAGATCGGCGCCGTGCAGCCCTCGACGTAATGCACCGAGGAGCCTTCGTCGGCGATGATCAGGGTCCGCTCGAACTGGCCCATGTTCTCGGTGTTGATCCGGAAGTAGGCCTGCAGCGGGATCTCGACCTGGACGCCCTTGGGGACATAGATGAACGAGCCGCCCGACCAGACCGAGGCGTTCAGCGCGGCGAACTTGTTGTCGCCGGTCGGGATGACCGAGCCGAAGTACTCCTTGAACAGGTCCTCGTGCTCGCGCAGCGCGGTGTCGGTGTCCAGGAAGAGGACGCCCTGCTCTTCCAGGTCCTCACGGATCTGGTGGTAGACGACCTCAGACTCGTACTGCGCGGCGACACCGGCGACCAGGCGCTGCTTCTCGGCCTCCGGGATGCCCAGGCGGTCGTAGGTGTTCTTGATGTCCTCGGGCAGGTCCTCCCAGCTGGTGGCCTGCCGCTCCGTGGACCGCACGAAGTACTTGATGTTGTCGAAGTCGATGCCCGACAGGTCCGCGCCCCAGTGCGGCATCGGCTTCTTGCCGAAGAGTCGCAGGCCCTTCAACCGGGCCTGCAGCATCCAGTCAGGCTCGTTCTTCATCCCGGAGATGCCGCGGACGACATCCTCGGACAGACCTCGGCGTGCGGAGGCGCCCGCCTCGTCGCTGTCGGCCCAGCCGTACTCGTACTTGCCCAGGTCCTTCAAACCGGGGTTGAGCTCCTCGATGTTGGTGCTCATCTCACGTCCTCTCGTCGGCGGGGGGTTACGGGGTGTGCTCAGTGGTGCGCTCGGTGGTGTGCTGAGTGGTGCGCTCGGGTATGGCGTAGGGCCGGGGCGGCGCGTTGGCCGCCTGCTCCGGGGTGGGGGGCCCGGTGCCGAAGGCGCCGGTGGGCACGTAGGTGGTGCAGACGTGCTCGCCGCCGGCCAGCGTAGCCAACCGCTGGACGTGGACTCCCAGCACCCTGGAGATGACCTCGGTCTCGGCGTCGCAGAACTGGCGGAACTCGCTGGCGATGGAGCGCACCGGGCAGTGGCCCTGGCACAGCTGGATCCCGGCCAGCCCGGTGCCGACGCCCACGGGGCGGGTGGAGGCGGCGAAACCTTCTTCGGACATGGCCCGGGCCAGCGCGCCGGCGCGGGTGTCCAGGTCGTCGCGGCCCCCTTCCTCGACCGCGCGCTCCACGGCGGCGCTCAGCTTGACCTCCAGCTCGGCCATCCGCTCCTCGGCGAAGGCATCGACGGCCTCAGGGCCGGCGGTGTCGGCGAGGTAGTGCAACGCGGCGGTCGCGACGCCGCTGTAGTTGGTCCGGGACTGGTCCTGGCCGAGCGGGGTGAGCACGTAGGAGCGGGCGGGGCGACCCCGACCACGCTTGCCCGCGACCGGGCCGTCGTGCTCGGTGATGAGCCCGGCCTCCCGCAGAGCGTCGAGGTGGCGGCGCACGGCGGCCGGCGTCAGGCCCAACTCTCCGGCAAGAGCAGAGGCGCTGACCGGCCCCCGCTCACCCACGGCACGGCGCACCCGGTCGCGGGTCCGCGACTCGTCATGCACCTCGGCCAAATTCACTATGCCATTGTGACCTATTTCGCGCACGGACTCCAATCCGAGCTAGTCCGACCAGCGCAGGAGGCGACGGGCCAACAGCCCCGCGACCACGGCCCAGACCAGCAAGGTCAGCAGCGGGGCCCAGGCGAGGGCCCCGTGAACTAGCGCGGAGCGCAGCATGTCGCCCAGGGCGGCCGAGGGGAGAAGGGAGACCACGGTGGTTAGGGCGCCGGGCAGCGCCCCCGCGGGGACGAGAACCCCACCGCCGGCGGCCAGCAGGACCCAGACCAGGTTGGCCAGACCGAGCACGGCCTCGGCGCGCAGCGACCCGCCCAGGCAGGCGGCGAGAGCCGCGAACGCCGCGGTGCCCAGCAGCACGGCGAGCAGGGCGGGCAGCAGACCGACCAGCGACGGGCGCCAGCCCAGGGCCAAGGCCGTGCCGCCGAGCACGACCAGTTGGATCGCCAGCACCACCAGCACCGACAGCGCCTTGGCCATGAGCAGGCCGCCGCGACCCAGCGGGGTGGTGCCCAGCAGCCGCAGCACCCCCCACCGACGCTCGAAGCCCATGAGGATGGCCTGGCCGGTGAAGGCGGTGGACATCACGGCCAGCGCGATCACCCCGGGGGCGACCACGTCGATGCGGTCCACCCCCTCGAACGCGCCGACCGACAGGTCGGGGTAGGGCACGAAGGTGAGCCCGACCAAGGCCATCAGCGGCAGGACGACGGAGATGAGCAACTGCTCCCCGTGTCGCAGGAGGCCGGCGGCCTCGAACCGGGCCTGGGCCAGGACACGGGTGGGGGTGGGGGCGGGGGCAGGGGCGCTCACCGGTCGGACTCCTGCGGGCTGGTGTGAATGGTCGAGCGGGCGGCGTCGGTGAGCGCGAAGTAGGTCTCCTCCAGGCCCCGCTCGCCGGCCACCTCGGCCACCGTGCCGCGGGCCACGGCCCGGCCGCCGACGATGACCACGATCCGGTCGGCCAGCCGCTCGGCCTCGTCGAAGGAGTGAGTGGTGACCACCATGGCCGTCCCCGCGTCGGCCTGCTCGCGGATCAGGGCGTGGACCTCGCGCCGCGCGTGCGGGTCCAGGCCGGCGGCAGGCTCGTCCAGGAAGGCCACCTCGGGGCGCCCGACCAGTGCCGCCGCCAGCGCGACCCGCTGGCGCTGCCCGCCGGAGAGCCGGCGGACGGTGGTCTGCCGGAAGTCGTGGATGCCCAGGCGCGCGGCGAGGGCGTCGACGTCGGCCGGCTCGGTCCAGAAGCGGGCCAGGTGCGCCAGCAGGGCCAGCGGCCGCACCGACTGGGGCAGGCCACCGTCCTGCAGCATGACCCCCACCCGGGCCCGGTGCTCGGCGCTGGCCCCCCACGGGTCGGTCCCC
This sequence comes from Ornithinimicrobium pratense, assembly GCF_008843165.1. NCBI lineage: Bacteria > Bacillati > Actinomycetota > Actinomycetes > Micrococcales > Ornithinimicrobiaceae > Ornithinimicrobium > Ornithinimicrobium pratense. The sequence goes on from NZ_CP044427.1 coordinate 1,838,976, forward strand.
AGCACACGCACGGTCCCGCCGTCGGGACGCTGCAGCCCGGTCGCGATCTCTACGGCCGTCGTCTTGCCGGCCCCGTTGGGGCCCAGCACGCAGGTGACCTCCCCGGCGGCCGCCTCCCAGGTCAGCCCGCGCAGCGCCTCGACCCTGCCGAACCGACGCTGCACGGAGTCCATGAGCAGGGCGGCGGTCGGGGCGGGGGTCACGATGTGACAGTCTAGATCGGCGGGCTGGGTGGGCCGTGTGCAGGATGGGGTATGGAGCAGCGTCAGCGCAGGGGCCTACAGCCCTGGAGGTGGGTTGTCGCTGCCGCCATCATGCTGACCCTGCTGGGAGGAGTGGTGTCCGTGGGACAACGAGGCCTGATCTACTTCCCCGACCGGTCCGCGCCCCCACCCGCGACCGAGGTGGTTCCCGGCGCCCGGGACGTCACCTTGTCCACGCACGACGGGCTGGAGCTGACCGCCTGGCTGGTCCCGGCCCGGCCTGACCTAGATGACGGCGTCGCCGTGCTCTTCCTGCCCGGGAACGGCGGCAACCGGGCCGGTCGGGTCCAGATCGCCGAGCACCTCTCCGAGCGGGGCCTGACGGTGCTGCTGGTGGACTACCGCGGTTACGGCGGCAACCCGGGCCGACCCTCCGAGAGCGGGCTGGCCGCGGACGCCCTGGCCGCGCAGGAGCGGCTGGTGGCCGAGGGCTTCGACCAGGACCGGCAGGTGTATGTCGGTGAGTCGCTCGGCACCGGCGTGGCGGCGGCTCTGGCAGCAGCCCGCCCGCCCGCCGGAATGCTGCTGCGTTCCCCCTTCACCGAGCTGGCCGACGTCGGTCGCACCCACTACCCGTGGCTGCCGGTCGGCCTGCTGCTGCGGGACCGTTACCCGGTCCTCGCCCACATCCGCGAGCTGGAGGTGCCGGTGACCGTCGTCCGGGGCACGGCCGACCAGGTGGTGCCCACCTCGCTCAGCGAGCAGGTGGCCCGGGCCACCCCACACCTGGTGGAAGAGCTGGTGCTGGACGGGGCCGGGCACAACGACGCGGTGATGGTCGGGGCCGAACTGGCCGACGCCGTGGTCCGTCTGGTCGACGCGGCGGTCGGGCGCTGAGGAGCCTCAGGCGCTCGCCGAGGCCCGGTCCGTCGGGGTGGCCGGCGCGACGGGCGTCTCCTGCGCACTGGCGGAGACGGCATACAACTTCTCGGTAGTCATGGTGATGACTGCGGCGAGCGCCGCGGCCCCCGCCATGTGCATCCCGACCGCCAGCTCAGGGACACCGTTGAAGAACTGGTAGTAGCCGATTGCGGCCTGGGCGAGGACGAGCAGGGTCAGCGCGAGGAGGATCCGACGGACCGGCGCCGGCCAGCGCAGCCAGAAGGCGACCCCCAGGCAGATGGCCGTGGTGGCGGTGAGAACGTAGACGGGGACCACGTGCACGCGGGTGATGACATAGGGGTCGAACAGCAGCCGCGACACCTCCCCGGCGTCGCCGGAGTGCGGGCCGGTGCCGGTGACGAGAGTGCCGAGGTAGACGGCCAGGAAGCCGCTGGCCGCCAGGACCGCGCCCAGGACCCGGGCCGCTCCCCGGTCCCGGCCGGCGAGCTGCCCCTTGCGCTCGGCGACGGCCACGTGCTCCAGCGAGGCCCGTCGGGTCCGGTTGACCAGGACGCTGGCGACCGCGACCAGGACCGCGGAGACCACGAAGTGGATCCCGACCACCCAGGGGTTGAGCCCGGTCCGCACGGTGATGCCGCCGATGACGGCCTGCAGGATGATGCCCAGCCCGATGGCCAGCGCCAGTTTCCAGAACAGCGGGTGCCGCACCCGCAGTCGCCAGACGGACGCGAAGGTGAGCAGCGCGACGACGACCAGCACGAAGGTCAGCATGCGGTTGCCGAACTCGATCACGCCGTGCAGGCCCATCTCGGGGGTGTTCGTCCACGACTCGTCGGTGCACCGGGGCCAGGTCGGGCAGCCCAGCCCGCTGCCGGTGAGCCGGACCGCTCCCCCGGTGACGATGAGGAGTGCGTTGGCCACCAATGAGGCCCAGGCCAGCACGCGCACCCACCGGGTCACGTGCGTGGGGATGAGGAAGGACGCGAGCGCAGATCGGGCGGGCGAGGGGGCTGGGGAGGTGCTAGAGGTGCTCATGGCCTTCGGTCTCGCAGACTGCGGTGGAGCGGGGGTCACAGCGGCAGCGGGTAGTGCAGCAGCGGGTCGACCGCGACCCCCAGGAAGAGCAGGGTCAGGTAGCTGATCGAGTAGTGGAACAAGCGCATCGCGCCCAGCGACTTGCCGGTCACGCCGGCCCTGGCCCGGATGTGCAGGCGGTGGGACTCCACGACGAAGAGCGCCCCGGAGACCACCGCGACCACGGCATATACCCACCCCATCGGCGCCACCGGGACGAGCACGAGCGAGGCCAGGACGGTCGCCCACGCATAGATGACGACCTGCCGGCCGACCGCGGTGTCCTCGGCGACGACCGGCAGCATCGGCACGCCGGCGTTGGCGTAGTCCTCGCGGAAGCGCATCGACAGCGGCCAGTAGTGCGGCGGTGTCCAGAAGAAGACGACCAGGAAGAGGATGACCGCCGACCACGACAGCGAGTTGGAGACCGCCGACCAGCCGATCAGCACGGGCATGCACCCGGCGACCCCGCCCCACACGATGTTCTGGCTGGTCCGGCGCTTGAGCACCATGGTGTAGAAGACGACGTAGAGGAGGATTGCGCCCAGCGCTAGCCAGGCCGAGAACCAGTTGACCACGAGCCCGAGCCAGAGGACCGAGGCCACGCCCAGGACCCCGCCGAAGACGACCGCGTTGCGCACCGGGATAGTGCCGGTGACCAGCGGCCGGTTGGCGGTGCGATGCATCTGGGCGTCGATGTCGCGGTCCAGGACGCAGTTGAGGGTGTTGGCCGAGGCGGCCGCCAGGGTGCCGCCGACCAGGGTGGCGACGATGAGCCAGACCGGGGGCACCCCGCGCTGGGCGAGGAACATCACCGGGAAGGTGGTGACCAGCAACAGCTCGATGATCCGCGGCTTGGTCAGTGACACGTAGTCGCGGACGACCGCGCCGGCCCCTCGGCGGCCCGGCTGACCCTCGTGTCCCTGGACCGGGGGCGCAGATCGTGGGTCGAGCGAGGTCACGGTGTCCTTCAGGGTCGGCGGCCAAGGGGGCCGCGCCCTGGGCACGACCTTCGTCGATGGTACTCGCTGAGGACGCCCGAACTCTCTTCAGCCCCGGCGTCAGCCGCCCGCCGACCCCGCCCTCGACCAGCGTGCCGGTGCCGGGGACCGTTAAGGTCAGGAGTGTGGCGTGCCCGCCCGGCGGACAGGCCACACGTCCGGCCCCACATGTCAGGAGATCTTCGTGAGTGCACCCGAACAGACCTTCACCGCCGACCGGGACCAGGGCCTGTCCCGACCGGTCGCCGAGCAGGTGGGGTGGACCGACGCAGATGTCCGCGCGGTGGACACGGCCCGGATGCTGGCGGCCGACGCGGTGGAGAACGTCGGCAACGGACATCCCGGCACGGCAATGAGCCTGGCACCCCTGGCCTACCTGCTCTACCAGAACGTCATGGTCCACGACCCGTCCGAACCCCACTGGCTGGGCCGGGACCGGTTCGTGCTGTCCGCCGGCCACTCCAGCCTGACGCAGTACGTCCAGCTCTACCTCAACGGCTACGGCTTGGAGCTGTCGGACCTCAAGGCGCTGCGGACCTGGGGCAGCGCCACCCCTGGCCACCCCGAGGTGCACCACACCACCGGCGTGGAGATCACGACCGGGCCGCTGGGCTCGGGCCTGGCCTCCGCCGTCGGCATGGCGATGGCCCAGCGCCGGCAGCGTGGGCTACTCGACCCGGACGCCTCCGCCGGCGAGTCCCCCTTCGACCACCACGTGTGGGTCATCGCCTCCGACGGGGACATCATGGAAGGCGTCAGTTCCGAGGCGTGCTCCCTGGCGGGACACCAGGAGCTGTCGAACATCACCGTGATCTATGACCAGAACTTCATCTCGATCGAGGACGACACCGACATCTCCTTCAGCGAGGACGTGGCCAAGCGCTACGAGGCCTACGGCTGGCACGTGGAGACCGTGGACTGGCGCGGCAGCACCGGGTCCACCGGTGAGGCCACCGAGGACGTCGAGGGGGTCGAGCAGCGCGCCGGCGCCTACGTCGAGGACGTCGACGCCCTGTACGCCGCGCTGCAGGCCTCCCGCGAGCGCACCGACAAGCCGACCCTGGTCCTGCTGCGCACGATCATCGCCTGGCCGGCGCCGCAGGCCCAGGACACCGGTGCCTCGCACGGGTCGGCCCTGGGCGCGGACGAGGTCGCGGCCACCAAGAAGCTGCTCGGCTTCGACCCGGAGCAGACCTTCCCCGTGGAGCCGGAGGTGCTCGCCCACGCCCGCAAGGTCATCGACCGTGGCCAGCAGGCCCGGGCCGCCTGGCAGGAGCGCTACGACGCGTGGCGCGGGGCGAACCCCGAGCGGGCGGCCCTCCTCGACCGGCTGCAGGACAAGACCCTGCCCGAGGGCCTGGCGGAGGCGATCCCCACCTTCGAGGCCGACGAGAAGGGCGTGGCCACGCGCAAGGCTTCCGGCGAGGTGCTCAGCGCCCTTGCGCCGGTCATGCCCGAGCTGTGGGGCGGCTCGGCCGACCTCGCCGGCTCCAACAACACCACGATGAAGGGTGAGCCCAGCTTCGTCCCGTCCAGCAAGGCGACGGAGATGTTCCCCGGCCACGAGTACGGCCGCACCCTGCACTTCGGCATCCGCGAGCACGCGATGGGGATGATCCTCAACGGGATCGCGCTGGAGGGACTGACCCGCCCCTATGGCGGCACCTTCTTGGTCTTCTCCGACTACATGCGCCCGGCGGTCCGGCTGGCCTCCATCCAGCAGGCCCCGGTCATCTACGTCTGGACCCACGACAGCATCGGCCTGGGCGAGGACGGCCCGACGCACCAGCCGATCGAGCACCTGGCCGCGCTGCGCGCCATCCCGGGCCTGGACGTCGTCCGTCCCGCGGACGCCAACGAGACGGCGGTCGCCTGGCGCACCATCCTGCAGACCGTGGACCACCCTTCAGCCTTGGCGCTGACCCGCCAGAACGTCCCGACCTTTGACCGGGGGAAGGGCGGTATGGCGTCCGCCGAGGGCGTCGCCCGGGGAGCCTACGTCCTGGCCGAGGCCGAGGGCGGTGAGCCAGAGGTGATCCTCATCGGCACCGGGTCCGAGGTCCAGCTGGCCGTCGCGGCCCGCGACACCCTGCAGGCGGAGGGCGTCCCGACCCGGGTCGTGTCGATGCCGTGCCGCGAGTGGTTCGACGAGCAGGACGCCACATACCGCGAGGAGGTCCTGCCGGCGGCGGTGCGGGCCCGGGTCTCCGTCGAGGCGGGCATCGCGATGGGCTGGCGGGAGCTGGTCGGCGACGCCGGCCGGAGCGTGAGCATCGAGCACTTCGGCGCTTCGGCCGACTACGAACGGCTCTATCAGGAGTTCGGCGTCACCGCAGAGGCCGTGGTGGAGGCGGCGCAGGAGTCGTTGCAGGCGGCGCAGGGTGACCCCGCCCCCGGGCAGGGCGTCCCGCAGGAGCCCGAGGGCGACGACAGCACCCTGGGCGACGCCGGCGAGGGCGGCACCCGGTCCACGGACGAGTCGCAGCACTGAGCCCAGCAGCAGGCGCACCCACAGCGAGTTTCCAGCAGCGAGTCCAAGGAGAGACAAGATGAGCGACCACAAGCCGACCGCCGAGCCCACCGAGGGCGCCACCGGTGACCGCGAGGCCACCCGTACCATCTTGCACGAGCTGGCCGAGGCTGGTGTCTCGGTGTGGCTGGACGACCTCAACCGCCCGATGATCACCGACGGCGACCTGCAGGCCTACATCGACCGCGGGGTCCTGGGTGTCACCACCAACCCGACAATCTTTGCCACCGCGCTGTCCGAGGGCGAGGCCTACAGCGACCAGGTGCGGCAGCTGGCCGGGTCGGGTGCCGACGTGGACGCGGCGGTGCACGCACTGACCACCGAGGACGTGCGCAACGCCTGCAACATCTTCCTGTCGACCTTTGAGGCCACCGGCGGGCAGGACGGCCGGGTCTCGATCGAGGTCGACCCCCGGCTGGCCAAGGACACCACCGGCACCGTGGAGATGGCCCAGCAGCTGTGGAACGAGATCGACCGGCCCAACCTGCTGGTGAAGATCCCGGCCACCGTGGAAGGGCTACCGGCCATCAGCCAGGCCCTGGCTGCGGGCATCAGCGTCAACGTCACTCTGATCTTCAGCCTGGACCGCTACCGCGGCGTGATGAACGCCTACCTGACCGGGCTGGAGCAGGCCCTGGAGCAGGGCCGGGACCTGTCCACGATCCGCTCGGTCGCCAGCTTCTTCGTCTCCCGGGTCGACGCCGAGATCGACAAGCGGCTGGAGGACATCGGCACCGACGAGGCCTTGGCGCTGCGAGGCAAGGCCGGCCTGGCCAACGCACGCCTGGCCTACCAGGCCTTCGAGGAGGTCTTCTCCACCCCCCGCTGGGCCAACCTGCGCGACCACGGCGCCAACCTGCAGCGGCCGCTGTGGGCCTCGACCGGGGTCAAGAACCCCGACTACCCGGACACCATGTACGTCACCGAGCTCGTCGCCGCCCACACCGTCAACACCATGCCCAGCAAGACGCTGGAGGCCACGGTCGACCATGGTGAGCTGCGCGGGGACACCGTCACCGGCGGCTACGCCGAGGCCCAGCAGATGCTTGACGACCTGGAGCGGATGGGTGTGTCCTACCCCGAGGTGGTCGACCTGCTCGAGGTCGAGGGCGTGGACAAGTTCGAGCAGTCCTGGGCCGAGCTGCTGGAGTCGGTGCAAGGCGAGCTCGACAAGGCCGCGTCCGCCGGGTCGGGGTCATGACCGCTCTCACCGTGGAGGCCCTGGGCGCCGCCGCCGACGCCGTCGAGCGTCATCTGCCGGACCTGGTCGAGGAGCGCTTCGCCTCCCGACTGTTCGCGCAGGACGGGCAGCTGTGGGGGCCGGACGCGCAGGACGAGGCCGCCAAGCGTCTCGCGTGGGTTGACCTGCCCCGCACCTCCCGGCCCCTGGTCGGGGAGATCGCCGCGCTCCGGGAGGAGCTGCGCGAGCGCGGCGTCGACCGGGTGGTGCTGTGCGGCATGGGCGGGTCCTCCCTCGCCCCTGAGGTCATCTGCGCCACCGCGGGGCGGCCGCTCGTGGTGCTGGACAGCTCCGACCCGGACATGGTGCGGGCCGCGGTGCAGGAGGATCTGGAGCGAACCGTCGTGGTGGTGTCCTCCAAGTCGGGCTCCACGCTGGAGACCGACAGCCAACGGCGCGCCTTCGTCCAGGCCTTCACCGACGCAGGCATTGACCCCACCGAACGCGTGGTCATCGTCACCGACCCTGGCAGCCCGCTGGACACACGGTCCCGGGAGGGCGGCTACCGGGTCGTCAACGCCGACCCTGACGTCGGGGGTCGCTACTCGGCGCTGACCGCCTTCGGGCTGGTCCCCTCCGGCCTGGCCGGGGTGGACGTGGGCGCCCTGCTGAACGAGGCCGAAGAGGTCGCCGATCTTCTCGCCGAGGACGACTTGGGCAACCCGGGGCTGCGGCTCGCCGCCGCCCTGGCCGGCACCGAGCCGCTTCGCGACAAGTTGCTCTTCACCGACGCCGGCTCCGGCATCGTCGGTCTGGCCGACTGGGTTGAGCAGCTCATCGCCGAGTCGACGGGCAAATCCGGCACCGGCGTGCTGCCGGTGGTGACCCCAGCGGGCGCGGCACCGACCCAGGGGCTGTCTGACACGAGCGACTGCACAGTCGTCGTCCTGGCCCCTGACGTCGATGAGACCAACGATGACAAGGGCCTGCCGAACGGCGGGGCGGAGTCGCAGGTCAACGTCACCGGCTCCCTGGGCGCACAGCTCCTGCTCTGGGAGGTGGCCACGGCGGCCGCCGGCCGGCTGCTGGGGATCAACCCCTTCGACCAGCCCGACGTGGAGAGCGCCAAAGAGGCCGCCCGCCGGATCATGGCCCAAGGCGTCGGCTCCGGCGCGGCCCCGGCCATGGTCGACGGCGCCGTCGAGGTGCGGGCCCCGGGAGGGTGGCTGCCCGAGGACGCCGACGACCTCACCGGGGCGGTCCGGGCTCTGCTGGACCGCCTCGACCCGCAGCGTGGCTACCTGGCGGTCATGGTGTACCTCGACCGGCTCGAGCTGGCCGACCTGGCCCGGATGCAACCGGGCTTGGTGGAGCGGACCGGCCGGCCAGTGACTTTCGGCTGGGGCCCCCGCTTCCTCCACTCCACCGGGCAGTACCACAAGGGCGGCCCCGCCCAGGGTGTCTACCTGCAGGTGACCGCGGCCCCGGCGCAGGATGTGCCGGTGCCCGGCCAGGACTACACCTTTGGCGAGTTCATCGCGGCCCAGGCGACCGGCGATGCCCAGGTGCTGGCTGAGCACGGGCGCCCGGTGCTGCGCCTGCACCTGACCGACCGGGACACCGGGCTCGAGCAGCTGCGCAGGGTGCTGCCCTGGTGAACCGCGACGACGGCCCACCCGCACCGGTCCCCGCGCACAACACCATGCTGCACAACCCGCTGCGCGACCCGGACGACAAGCGCCTGCCCCGCATCGCGGGGCCGTGCAGCATGGTGATGTTCGGGGTGACCGGCGACCTGGCCCGCAAGAAGCTCATGCCGGCCATCTACGACCTGGCCAACCGGGGGCTGCTGCCCCCGGGCTTCTCCCTCGTCGGCTTCGCCCGTCGCGACTGGGAAGACCAGGACTTCGCGGAGGTGGTGCGGGAGGCCGTGCGCGAGAACGCCCGGACCGAGTTCCGCGACGAGGTCTGGCGCTCGCTCGCCGAGGGCTTCCGGTTCGTCTCCGGTGCCTTCGACGACGACGCGGCCTTTGCTCAGCTGGCGCGCACCGTCGCCGAGCTGGACGAGGATCGGGGCACGGGCGGCAACCATGCCTTCTACCTCTCCATCCCGCCCTCCTGGTTCGCGACCGTCTGCGAGCAGCTGCAGCGCAGCGGACTGTCGGACCCGAGCGAGGGGACCTGGCGCCGGGTAGTGATTGAGAAGCCGTTCGGTCACGACCTGCCCAGCGCCCAGGAGCTCAACCGGATCGTGGAGGCGGTCTTCCCGCCGGACTCGGTCTTCCGGATCGACCACTATCTGGGCAAGGAGACGGTGCAGAACATCCTGGCCTTCCGGTTTGCCAACCAGATCTTCGAGCCGGTCTGGAACGGGCGCTACGTCGACCACGTGCAGATCACCATGGCCGAGGACATCGGCATCGGCGGCCGGGCCGGCTACTACGACACCGTCGGTGCGGCCCGCGACGTCATCCAGAACCACCTGCTCCAGCTGCTCGCCCTCACCGCGATGGAAGAGCCGTTGTCGTTCACCGCAGACGCGGTGCGCTCGGAGAAGGAGAAGGTGCTGGCGGCGGTGAGCCTGGGTGAGGACCTGGACACCACGACCGCCCGTGGCCGCTACTCCCCCGGCTGGCAGGGCTCGCAGAAGGTCGCCGGCTACGTCGAGGAGGAGGGCGTGGAGGCCGATCGGGGCACCGAGACCTACGCGGCGCTCCGCCTGGACGTGCGGTCCCGCCGATGGGCCGGGGTGCCCTTCTACCTGCGCACCGGCAAGCGCCTGGGCAAGCGCGTCACCGAGATCGCGGTCGTCTTCCGCCGCGCGCCGCACCAGCCGTTCAGCAGCACCGCGACCGAGGAGCTGGGCGCCAACGCGGTCGTCATCCGCGTCCAGCCGGACGAGGGGGTCACGGTCCGTTTCGGCTCCAAGGTGCCCGGCAGCCAGATGGAGGTGCGGGACGTGTCGATGGACTTCGGCTACGGCGCCTCGTTCACCGAGTCCAGCCCCGAGGCCTACGAACGGCTCATCCTCGACGTGCTGCTCGGCGAGCCGCCGCTGTTCCCCCGCCACGAGGAGGTCGAGCAGTCCTGGCGCATCCTGGACCCGGTGATCGAGCACTGGGCCGCCCGGGACCAGCCCCCGCAGGACTACCCGGCCGGTTCCTGGGGTCCGCCCGCCGCCGACGACCTGGTCCGGCGGGACGGCCGGGAGTGGAGGTTGCCGTGATCGTCGACCTGCCCAACGCTTCCACCAGGGACGTCGCCAAGCGCCTTGTCCAGCTCCGCCAGGAGGTGGGTGCGATGGCGACGGGCCGAGTGCTTACCCTGCTCGTCTCGGTCACCGAGGACGGCCTGGATCACGCCATCACCGCCGCGAACGACGCCACCCGCCAGCACCCCGCCCGCATCCTGGTCGTGGTCCCGGTCGATGAGGGCGCCGGGGACCGGCTGGACGCCGAGATCCGGGTGGGTGGTGACGCCGGCGCCTCCGAGGTGGTCGTGCTCCGGCTGCACGGGGAGCTGACCCGCCACGGAAGCGCGGTCGTCATCCCGCTCCAGCTGCCCGACTCCCCCGTTGTCGCCTGGTGGCCAGGCGATAGCGAGGAGGACGTGGCCGCCACCCCGCTGGGCGCGATGGCGATCCGCCGGGTCACCGACGCCGACCGGTGCACCGACCCGGCGGCTCAGCTGCGGCACCGCGCGCAGCACTACCGGCCCGGTGACACCGACCTGGCGTGGACCCGCCTGACCCGGTGGCGGGCGTTGTTGGCGACCTCGCTGGAGGGCTCACCCTACGAGCCGGTCACCGGCGTCGAGGTGCGCGGCGAGCCGGGCCACCCCAGTGGTGACCTCCTCGCCGGGTGGCTGGCGCAGGCGCTGCGCTGCCCGGTCACGAGGGTCGGCACGCCGGAGGGCAGCGGCCTGGTGGGTGTGCGCCTGGAGCGCGCCTCCGGACCGATCGAGCTGACCCGCAGCGAGGACGGCTCCGACACCGCCACCCTCACCCGCTTGGGCACCCCACCCCGCCTGGTCGCGCTGCATACCCCCTCCCTGTCCGAGGCGTTGGCAGAGGAGCTGCGCCGCCTGGACCCCGACGAGATCTACGCCCGCGCCCTGTGCGACGGGCTGCCACTCGTCACCTGACCGGGCAGACCAGAGCGGGCAGGCCAGCTACTCGGCGGGCCCGGCGCCCACCCCGCGCTCACGCAGCGTGCGCAGCGCCTCCTCGAGCAAGGACTCGCCCTCCTGGTCGCTGCGGCGTTCCTTGACGTAGGCCAGGTGCGTCTTGTACGGCTCGGTGCGGGGAGGTCCCGGGGGCGCGGACCTGTCCTGCCCTGCGGGGAGTCCGCACCGGGGGCAGTCCCACACCGCGGGGATCTCGACCTCGCCGCCCTGGGCAAAGCTGGGGGTGGTCTCGTGACCGTTGCCGCACCAGTAGCTGACAAAGATCCTGGGCGCGACCTCCCCCCGCTCGGTCTCACCCATGGGGCCAGAACCGACCCGGCTTCCTCGGATCGCGTTTGCGCCAGCCATCGTTGCCTCCTTGCGCGGACTGTCGACGGCACACCCACACGGGTGGGGTATGACGTCCCTGAGGGTCAGCCTAACCCCGCCACCTGCGCTGTGGCGAACGTCTCATCTGCGGCGCGCCGGTCAGGAGAAGCGGACGAGGACGCCGATGGCCACGACGACACCGGCCCAGACCAGGGCCATGCCGACGGTGATCCGGTTCAGGTTGCGCTCAGCGATGGAGGAGCCACCGAGGCTGCTGCTCATGCCGCCGCCGAACATGTCGGACATGCCCCCACCCTTGCCCTTGTGCATCAGGATGAGCAGGACGAGGAAGCAGCTGGTAATCACCAGCAGCCCATCGAGGAACCAGCGCACGTACTCCACGCAGGACACACCTTGTCGTCGGACCGGTCAGAAGATCGTCAGCCCCGGACCCGTGAGGGATCCGGGGCGACAGACAGCCTAACCCAGCAAGCGCCAGGGACCGAACGTGCCCGGACGTACGGCGCGGCAGCGGCGTGCTCAGCCGGCCCCGTGGTGGTGCTGGTAGCGCACGATCGCGGCGAAGTCGTCCACCGACAACGCGGCGCCCCCGACCAGGGCACCGTCGACGTCCTCGCGGGACATGATCTCCGCGACGTTGCCGGGCTTGACCGAGCCGCCGTAGAGCACCCGCAGCCCGGCGGCGACCTCGTCGCCGACGGGCCCGGCCACGGTGCGGCGGATCGCGGCGCACACCTCCTGGGCGTCGTCCGGGGTGGCGACCTCCCCGGTGCCGATCGCCCACACCGGCTCGTAGGCGACTACGACCCGGCTCACCTGCTCGCCCTCCAGCCCCTCGATCGCGGCCCGCAGCTGGGTCACGACGTGCTCGACGTGCTGCCCGGCCTGACGGACCTCCAGCGGCTCCCCCACGCACAGGATCGGCGTGAGCCCGTGCCGCAGGGCCGCGCGCACCTTGGCGGCGACCAGCTCGTCGCTCTCCTGGTGGTGCTCGCGGCGTTCACTGTGCCCGACCACCACGTAGGTGCAGCCGAGCTTGGCCAGGAAGGCCCCGGAGATCTCGCCGGTGTAGGCCCCCTCGTCGTGCTGGGACAGGTCCTGCCCGCCGTAGGCGAGCCGGAGCTTGTCGCCCTGGACCAGCGTCTGCACCGAGCGCAGGTCGGTGAACGGAGGCAGTACGACCACCTCGACCTGGTCATGGTCGTGCCGTGCGTCCCGCAGCGTCCAGTCCAGCTTCTGCACCAGGTGGGTAGCCTGCAGGTGGTCCAGGTTCATCTTCCAGTTGCCCGCCATCAGCGGCGTGCGCCCGGTTGCGTTTGCGGTCTTGCTCGCCATCAGTCCTCCAGTACTTGTAGCCCGGGCAGTTCCTTGCCCTCGAGGTACTCCAGGCTGGCCCCACCCCCGGTGGAGATGTGCCCGAAGTCCTCGTCGGCGTGGCCGAACGCGCGCACCGCGGCGGCGGAGTCGCCACCACCGACGACGGTGAGCGCGCCGGCCTTCGTGCGCTTGACCAGGGCCTCGGCGACCGCCTTAGTGCCCGAGGCAAACGGCTCCATCTCAAAAGCGCCCATCGGGCCGTTCCAGAAGACGGTCTGGGTGTCGGCGAGTTTCTCGGCGAACAACTCCTCCGACGCCGGGCCGATGTCCAGACCCATCAGGTGGGCGGGGATGGCGTCGGCCGCGACCACCTGGTGCTCCGCGTCGGCGGAGAAGGAGGCAGCTACGACGATATCCACCGGCAGGACGATCTCGACCCCGCGCTGCGCTGCCGTCTGCAGGTAACCGCGCACCGTCTCCACCTGGTCCTCCTCCAACAGGCTGGTGCCGACCTCATAGCCTTGGGCCTTGAGGAAGGTGAACACCATCCCACCGCCGACGAGGAGACGGTCGGCCACGGTGATGAGGGACTCGATGACCCCGAGCTTGTCGCTGACCTTGGCCCCGCCCAGGATGACTGCGTAGGGCCGGCGCGGCTGCTCGCGCAGCGCCCGCATCACCTCGACCTCGGCGTGCACCAACATCCCCGCGGCGTGCGGCAGCGCCCGGGCCACGTCGTAGACCGAGGCCTGGGCACGGTGCACGACCCCGAAGCCGTCCGACACGTAGCCATCTGCCAGCTCGGCAAGCTGCTGGGCGAACTTTCCGCGCTCGTCGTCGTCCTTGGCGGTCTCCCCCGGGGTGAACCGGAGGTTCTCCAGCACCACGACGTCACCGTCCGACATGGCCTCCACCGCCTCGGTGGCGCGCTCGCCGACGGTCTCCTCCACGAAGGTGACCGGGGTGATGTTGCCGAGCAGTTCACGCAGCCGGTCGGCGACCGGGGCCAGCGAGTAGCGGGCCTCCGGTGCGCCCTTGGGTCGGCCGAGGTGGGCGACGACGACGACCCGGGCGCCGGCGTCGGTCAGGTGACGGATCGTGGGGACCGAAGCCCGCACGCGCCCGTCGTCAGTGATGGTGGTGCCCGCGAGCGGCACGTTCAGGTCCGAGCGGACCAGGATGGTCTTGCCGGCCAGCCCGCCGAGCTGTTCGGCGAGGTCGGAGAGGGTGCGCATCAGCTCAGAGCTTGTCGCCGACCAGCGAAACGAGGTCGACCAGACGGCAGGAGTAACCCCACTCATTGTCATACCAGCCGACGACCTTGACCTGGTTGCCGATGACCTTGGTCAGGCCTGCGTCGAAGATGCAGGAGTGGGGGTCGGTCTCGATGTCCTTGGAGACGATCGGGTCCTCGGTGTACTTCAGGATCCCCTTCAGGGGGCCCTCGGCAGCCTTCTTCACGGCGGCGTTGACCTCCTCGACGGTGACCTCACGGCCGGCCTCGAAGGTGAGGTCGGTGGCCGACCCGGTGGCGACCGGAACCCGCAGGGCGTAGCCATCGAACCTGCCCTTGAGCTCGGGCAGCACCAGCGACACCGCGGCGGCGGCACCGGTCTTGGTCGGCACGATGTTGAGGGCGGCGGCGCGGGCACGGCGCAGGTCCTTGTGCGGGCCGTCCTGCAGGTTCTGGTCGGCGGTGTAGGCGTGGATGGTCGTCATCAGCCCCTTGACGATCTCGAACTCCTCGTGCAGCACCTTGGCCATCGGGGCCAGGCAGTTGGTGGTGCACGAGGCGTTGGAGATGATGTGGTGCGAGGCGGGGTCGTAGTCGCCCTCGTTGACGCCCATCACCACGGTGATGTCCTCGTTCTTGGCGGGGGCGGAGATGATGACCTTCTTGGCACCGGCGTCGACGTGCTTCTGGGCCCCGGCCGCGTCGGTGAAGATGCCGGTGGACTCCACGACCACATCGACACCAAGGTCCCCCCAGGGCAGCGCGCTCGGGTCCTTCTCGGCGAAGGCCTTGATGACCTTGCCGTCGACGGTGATCTCCTCTTCGGAGGAGCTCACCTTGCCATCCAACCGGCCCAGGATCGAGTCGTACTTCAGCAGGTGGGCGAGCGTGGCGTTGTCGGTGAGGTCATTCACCGCCACGATCTCGATGTCGGCGCCGGAGCTCAGCACGGCGCGCGTGAAGTTCCGGCCGATGCGCCCGAAGCCGTTGATGCCAACACGAACGGTCATGATCAGACAACCTTCCCTCGTGGGTCGTCGGCGCACCGGGTGTGCACCGCTGAAAGGGACCGCAGAGGACTCCTCCGTAGGCTCCTTTTGCCTCCCAACCTATCGGTTGCCGGTATGCGGCGCGTGCCCGGGGGACCGCTCCCGCACCGGCGTGAGGGCACTCCGGCAGGGCCACGGCGGGCCACCGGGCGACAGCAGACCGGAGCCACGTAGGTCCTCGAGTGGTTGACCGGAACATCCGCGACCTTGCGGTGCTCGCCCTCGACCTGGCCGGGTCAGTCGTCGAACATGTCCGGGGTGAGGTTGGCCTCGGTCCCCTCCATCCCCAGCTCCTCGGCCCGCTTGTCGGCCATCGCCAGCAGCCGCCGGATCCGGCCGGCCACGGCGTCCTTGGTCATCGGCGGGTCGGCCAGCTGGCCCAGCTCCTCCAGCGAAGCCTGCTTGTGCTCCAGGCGCAGTTCACCCGCGATCCGCAGATGCTCCGGCACCTCCTCACCGAGGATCTTCAGGGCCCGCTCCACCCGGGCGCCGGCCGCCACCGCAGCCCGGGCGGAGCGGCGCAGGTTGGCGTCGTCGAAGTTGGCCAACCGGTTGGCGGTCGCCCTGACCTCGCGGCGCATCCGACGCTCTTCCCAGGCCAGCACCGCGTCGTGGGCGCCCAGCCGGGTCAGCATCGCCCCGATCGCGTCACCGTCCCGGATGACCACTCGGTCGACTCCTCGGACCTCTCGGGCCTTGGCCTGGATCCCCAGCCGTCGCGCCGCCCCGACCAGGGCGAGGGCGGCCTCCGGCCCGGGGCAGGTGATCTCCAGGGCGGAGGAGCGGCCGGGCTCGGTGATCGAGCCGTGCGCCAGGAAGGCCCCCGCCAGGCGGCCTCAGCGTCGCACACCGAGGCGCCCACGACCCGCGGGGGCAGCCCGCGGACGGGTCGGCCGCGGTGGTCGATCAACCCGGTCTGGCGGGCCAAGGACTCCCCGTCGGAGGTGGCCCGCACCACATACTTCGTGTGCTTGCGCAGGCCGCCGGGGCTCATCACCACGACCTCGCTGCTGGAGCCGTAGACCTCGGCCATGAAGGCGCGCAGCCGCCGCGCGCTCTGCGCGGTGTCCAGCTCGGCCTCGATGACGATGCGGCCACCGACGATGTGCAGCCCGCCGGCGAACCGGAGCATCGTGGAGACCTCGGCTTTGCGGCAGCAGGTCTTGGTCACCGGGAGCCTGGCCAGCTCGTCCTTGACCTTCGCGGTCATCGCCACTGCGCTGATCCTCCTCGTCCGAGGTGCGTCGTCCGTGCCGGTCTGCCCCCGCCCGGCGTCCGGAACACTACTATCCCGCCCTGCCCTGCCCGTCACGAGACCACCCCGCTCATGACGTCGCGGTACGCCGCGGCGAGCCGCAGCGTGTCGTGCAGGCCGGGCCGACCCATCTTGGCGACCGTGGTGACCACCAGCTCGGCCCCCACCCGGTCGACCGCCTTCGCCAGGGCTCGGCGCTCGGCCTCGGAGCGGACGACGCCGGGGTCAGCGATGACGTGGTCGAAGGTCAGCCCGGGTGCGTGCGCGGCGATGGCGTGCACGTGGTCGGCGACGGTGTAACCGGAGTCCTCGTCGTCGGTGAGGCTCACGTTGAGGGTGAGCACCCGTTGGGCGGGGGTGTCCTGCAGCGCCTGCAGCAGGTCGGGCACAAGCAGGTGCGGCATGACCGAGGTAAACCAGGAACCCGGCCCCAGCACCACCACGTCGGCCAGCTTGATCGACTCCACCGCCTCGGGGCAAGCGGGCGGCGACGCCGGCAGCAGGCGCACGGAGGTGACCCGGCCCGGGTGCCGCGCGACCTGGGATTGGCCGCGCACGGTGACCGTGCCGGCGCAGCCCTCCCCCTCTCCGTCCGTCTTCCCGCCGTCCGTCCTCCCGCCGTCCGTCTTCCCGCCGTCCGTCTTCCCGCCGTCCACCGTCGCGCCGTCCACCGTCACGGTGGCCTCGATGTCCAGTGGCACCTGCGACATCGGCAGCACCCGGCCGCGGGTGTTGAGCAGCCGGCCGACCAGGTCCAGGCCGCGCACCTCCTGGCCGGGCAGCAGGTCCCAGAGGGCGACGATGAGCAGGTTGCCCAGGGCGTGGCCGGCCAGGTCACCGTCCCCGCCGAAGCGGTGTTGCAGGACGCCCGACCACTGGTGGCCCCAGACGGTGTCCTCGCACAGCGCGGCGAGCGCCATCCGCAGGTCGCCGGGCGGCAGGATGTCGAAGTCCTGGCGGAGCCGGCCGCTGGAGCCGCCGTCGTCGGCGACGGTGACCACGGCGGTGATTGCCTCGGTGATATGCCGCAGTGCCTGGAGCGAGGCCGACAACCCGTGTCCACCACCCAAGGCCACGACCCGCAGGGCGCTCACTCCTGCCCCAGGTCCCGGTGGAAGGTGGTCAGCTGCACGCCGACCTCGTCCAGGTCCATCAACCTCCGAGTCAGCTCTTCGGCGGTCGCGACCGACCGGTGCTTGCCCCCGGTGCAGCCCACGGCGACGGTGAGGTAACGACGTCCCTCCTCCAGGTAGCCGCGCACCGCGGTCCGCAGCATCGCCTCCGCGTGCTCGAGGAAGTCACCGGCGTTGTCCTGGCCCAGGACGAAGTCGCGGACCGGGCCGTCCTGCCCGGTGTACGGGCGCAGCTTGGGGATCCAGTAGGGATTGGGCAGGAAGCGCAGGTCAAGCACCACGTCGGCGTCCAGGGGGATGCCGTACTTGAACCCGAAGGAGACCACTGCAAAACGTAGGCGCACCTCGTCGTCGGTGCGCAGCAGGTCGTCGATCTTGGCGCTGAGCTCGTGGACGTTGTAGTCGCTCGTGTCGATGACGATGTCAGCGTTGGAGCGTAGGTCACCGAGCATGCGGCGCTCACGCCGGATGCCGTCGAGCAGCAGCCCCTCCCCCTGCAGGGGGTGCGGCCTGCGCACGGCCTCGAAGCGCCGCACGAGCGCCTCGTCGGAGGAGTCGACGAAGATGATCCGGGGCTGCCAGCCTGCGGCGCCGAGGTCCTCCAGGGACCGGGAGAGCTCGGTGGTGAAGTCCCGCGAGCGCACATCGACGATGACCGCAACCTTCTGCCGGTGCGGGTCGTCGGCGGTGAGCTCCATGAGCCGGGGCACCATGGCCGGCGGGAGGTTGTCCACGACGTACCAACCCCGGTCCTCCAGGACGTCGCCGGCGGTGGTGCGGCCTGCTCCGGACATGCCGGTGAGGATGACCATGTCGTGGCGCGCCATGGTGGGGGCAGGCGCGGGCAGCCCCTCTCGCGCGCCGGTGGCGGGTGTCGTCACAGTGGGCTCCGTCCCGTCGTCGGGCGGGTGCTGCCCGTGGCGGGACCAGCGGGTCAGTCGAGCACCTCGCCCGTGCTCAGGTTAACCGCCGGACCGGGTTGCTCGTCGCGCAGCCTGGCCAGCACCGTCTGCGCGAGCGCCGGCCCGACCCCGGGCACCTCCTGCAGCTGGGTCAGGTCGGCCGCCCGCAGCGCCTTGACCGAGCCGAAGTGGCGCAGCAGCGCCTTTTGCCGGGCCGGGCCCAGGCCGGGTATGCCGTCCAGTGCGCTGACCGTCATGCTTCGGGAGCGGCGCTGGCGATGGAAGGCGTTGGCGAACCGGTGGGCCTCGTCGCGGACCCGCTGCAGCAGGTAGAGCGCCTCGCTGGAGCGGGGCAGGACGACGGGGTACTCCTGGTCGGGCAGCCACACCTCCTCCAGGCGTTTGGCCAGGCCAACGACAGCCACATCGGTGATGCCCAGGTCGGACAGGGCCTGCTGGGCGGCCCGGACCTGCGGCAGGCCGCCGTCGACGACGACCAGGTTGGGCGGGTAGGCGAACTTCGACGGCCGCCCGTCGTCCTGCGTGGGCGTGGGCGTAGGCGCTTGGACCAGGTGGCGGAAGCGGCGGGTGAGCACCTCGTGCATCGCGGCCGTGTCGTCACCGGTGCCCTGTCGGACGATGAACCGGCGGTACTCGCTCTTGCGCGCCAGGCCGTCCTCGAAGACCACCATCGAGCCGACTACGTCGCTGCCCTGGACGTGGCTGATGTCGAAGGACTCGATGCGCAGCGGAGCGTCGTCCAGCTCCAAGGTCTCATGCAGCTCCTGCAGAGCCTGCGAGCGCAGGGTCAGGTCGCCTGAGCGGGTGATCTTGTGCCGGGCCAGCGCCTGCTCTGCGTTGCGCCCGACCGTCTGCATGAGGGTCTTCTTGTCACCGCGCTGAGGGATGCGCACCCGCACACGTGATCCGCGCAGCCCGGACAGCCAGATCTCCAGCTCCTCATGCCCCTCGGGCAGCACCGGGACCAGCACCTCCCGCGGCACGACCTCGCCGCGCTCCGGGCCATAGACCTGCTGCAGCAGGTGCTCGACGATCGAGCCCATGTCCTCGGCGCCCTTCTCGCTGACCCAGCCCCGCTGGCCGCGGACCCGCCCACCCCGGACGTGGAAGACCTGTACCGCGACCTCGAGCTCGTCGTCGGCCAGGGCAAAGACGTCGGCGTCGGTGCTGTCAGGCAGGACCACCGCCGAGCGCTCCAGCGCGCGGGTCAGGGCACCCACGTCGTCGCGCAGCCGGGCCGCGGTCTCGAAGTCCAGCTCGGCCGCCGCCTGCCGCATCTGCGTCTCGAGCCTGCGCACAAAGCGGGCGGTGTCACCGGCCATGAAGTCGCAGAAGTCTTCGGCAA
Source organism: Ornithinimicrobium pratense (assembly GCF_008843165.1). Taxonomy (NCBI): domain Bacteria; kingdom Bacillati; phylum Actinomycetota; class Actinomycetes; order Micrococcales; family Ornithinimicrobiaceae; genus Ornithinimicrobium; species Ornithinimicrobium pratense. Next base: position 1,858,638 of record NZ_CP044427.1, read on the forward strand.
TGCCCCGGTGCTCATCGGCACTGACCCGGCCCACGCACGGGGCGGAGCACTTGTCGATGTAGCCGAGCAGGCACGGGCGCCCCACCTGCTGGGCCCGGCGGAAGACACCGGCGGAGCACGTGCGCAGCGGGAAGACCCGCAACAGGGTGTCCAGGGTCTCCCGGATCGCCCAGGCGTGGGTGTAGGGGCCGAAGTAGCGGGTGCCGGTCCGCTTCTTTCCCCGCATCACCTGGGCGCGGGGGTGCTCCTCACCCATCGTCACGGCCAGGTACGGGTAGGACTTGTCGTCGCGGTACTTGACGTTGAACCGGGGGTCGAACTCCTTGATCCAGGAGTACTCCAGCTGCAGCGCCTCGACCTCGTTGCGCACCACGGTCCACTCGACCCTGGCCCCGGTGGTGACCATCTGCCGGGTGCGCGGGTGCAGCGCGGACAGGTCCTGGAAGTAGGAGGACAAACGGGAGCGCAGGTTGCTGGCCTTGCCCACGTAGATGACGCGGTCGTGCTGGTCGCGGAAGCGGTAGACCCCCGGCTCCGTGGGGATCTCCCCGGTGCGGGGGCGGTAGGACGCGGGGCTAGCCACGGATCAGCAGGTCCTCCCCGTCCACCTCGACGGCCAAGGTGGCCAGCGGCTCCTGCGCGGGGCCGGCGACCGGCTCGCCGCTGGCCGGGTCGAAGACGCTGCCGTGGCAGGGGCAGACCAGGTTGCCGTCGTCGTCGGTGGCGGAGGTCATGCAGCCCTCGTGGGTGCAGGTGGCGTCGTAGGCGAGCCACCTGCCCTCGCTGGGCTGGGTCACGACGATGCGTGCCGAGGCGCCGGGGTAGTAGGTCGAGCCACCGACCGGGGTGTCGGCCAGGGGCACCCGCACCGCGCCGTCGGCCTCCACCGTCGGCGTGGACGCGTCGCGGTCACCTCCGCAGGCAGAAAGGATGGCGGCGGCCCCGGCCGCGCACCCGAGCACAGCACGCCGGGTGGGGCGGGGTAGCAACGCCTCCGTGCTCACGGGGCTCACGGGGCTCACGGGGCTCATGCCGTGGACCTGCGGTTGACATCGAGGATGGGGGACAGGAACCGGCCGGTGTGGCTGCCGGCGTGCCGGGCCACCTGCTCGGGCGTGCCTTCGACGACGACAGTGCCACCGCCCCGGCCACCTTCCGGGCCCATGTCGACGATCCAGTCGGCCGACTTGATCACGTCGAGGTTGTGCTCGATGACCAGGACCGTGTTCCCCTTGTCGACCAGGCCCTGCAGCACTGCGAGCAGCCGCCGGATGTCCTCGAAGTGCAGCCCGGTCGTGGGCTCGTCCAGGACGTAGATGGTGCGCCCGGTGGAGCGCTTCTGCAGCTCGGCGGCGAGCTTGACCCGCTGGGCCTCACCACCGGACAGGGTCGTGGCCGGCTGGCCCAGGCGCACATACCCCAGCCCGACCTGGTTGAGCGTGCTCAGGTGCCGGCTGATCACCGGCACGGCGGCGAAGAAGTCGGCGGCCTCCTCGATCGGCATGTCGAGGACGTCGGCGATGGTCCGGCCCTTGAAGTGCACCTCGAGCGTCTCCCGGTTGTAGCGGCGACCGTGGCACACCTCGCAGGGCACGTACACGTCAGGCAGGAAGTTCATCTCGATCTTCAACGTGCCGTCGCCGGAGCAGGCCTCGCAGCGCCCGCCCTTGACGTTGAAGCTGAACCGGCCCGGCAGGTAGCCGCGGACTTTGGCCTCGGTCGTGGTGGCGAACAGCTTGCGGATGTGGTCGAACAGGCCGGTGTAGGTCGCCGGGTTGCTGCGGGGGGTGCGGCCGATCGGGCTCTGGTCGACGTGCACCACCTTGTCCAGCTGGTCCAGCCCGTCCACCCGCCGGTGCCGCCCCGGGACGTGCCGGGCCCCGTTGAGCTGGTTGGCCAGCACCTTGTAGAGGATGTCGTTGACCAGCGTGGACTTGCCCGAGCCACTGACCCCGGTGATCGCCACCAGGTTGCTCAACGGGAAGCTCACATCGGTGTCCTGCAGGTTGTTCTCCCGGGCACCGCGCACGGCCACCGCGCGACCGTCCTGCGGGCGCCGCGCCTCCGGCAGCGGGATGGCCTTGCGACCGGAGAGGTACTGGCCGGTCAGGGAGGTCGGGTGGGAGAGCAGGTCCCTGACGGAGCCGCTGTGCACGACGTGGCCGCCGTGTTCACCCGCCCCTGGCCCGATGTCGACGACCCAGTCGGCGGTGGCGATGGTGTCCTCGTCGTGCTCGACGACGATAAGCGTATTGCCGAGGTCCCGCAGGCGGGTCAGGGTCTCGATGAGCCGATGGTTGTCCCGCTGGTGCAGCCCGATGCTCGGCTCGTCGAGGACGTAGAGCACCCCGACCAGACCCGAGCCGATCTGGGTGGCCAGCCGGATCCGCTGCGCCTCGCCGCCGGACAGGGTGCCAGCCGGGCGGTCCAGGGACAGGTAGTCCAGACCGACGTCCAGCAGGAAACCCAGCCGGGCCGCGATCTCGCGGCTCACCTGGGCCGCGATAGCAGCCTCGCGGGGGGTGTACTGCACCTGGGCGAGGAACTCGGCGCACTCATCGATCGACATCGCGCTGACCTCGGCGATGCTCCGGCCGCCGACGAGGATCGCCAGGATCTCTGGCTTGAGCCGGGCGCCCTTGCACGCCGGGCACGGCACCTGGCGCATGTAGCCCTCGTAGCGTTCCCGACTGCTGTCGGACTCGGTCTCCCCGTGCTTGCGCTTGATGTAGGGGATGACGCCCTCGAAGCCGGTGGAGTAGCTGCGCTCCCGGCCGAACCGGTTGCGGTAGCGCACGTGCACCTTGTGCTTGTAGCCCTGCAGGATCGCGTCCTTGGCCCGCCCGGGCAGGGCCTGCCAGGGCACGTCCAGGCGGAAGTCGAGATCGTCGGCGAGCCCGCCGAGCACCCGCAGGAAGTAGTCGCTGAGGCCGCCACTGGCGGTGGACCAGGCAACGATGGCGCCGGCGAGGATGCTCTGATCCTCGCGGACCACCAGCTCGGGGTCCACCTCCAGTTCCACGCCGATGCCGGTGCACTCCGGGCAGGCGCCGAAGGGGCTGTTGAAGGAGAACGAGCGCGGCTCGACCTCGTCGATGGAGAGGGGGTGCTCGTTGGGGCAGGCCATCCGCTCGGAGAACCGACGCTCGCGCGGCAGCTCGACACCGGCGGCGTCCACCGGCAGGGCCCGGCTGCCCGGCTCATCCCCCGCGGCGGGCACGTCGACGAACTCGGCGACCACGATGCCCCCGGCCAGGGACAGGGCGGTCTCGACCGAGTCGGTGAGCCGCCGGGCATAGGCACGGTCCACGGTCGGTGCACCGTCGTCGCTCGGCTCCCCCGGCTTGGCGACGAGCCGGTCGACGACCACCTCGATGCTGTGCTTGCGCTGCTTCTCCAAGGTCGGCGGGTCGGTCAGCTGCACCGGCTCACCGTCCACCCGGGCACGCGCGAAGCCCTTGGCCTGCAGCTCGGAGAAGAGGTCGACGAACTCGCCCTTGCGGCCCCGGACGACCGGCGCCAGCAACTGGAAGCGGGTGCCGGACGGCAACTCCAGCAGCCGGTCGACGATCTGTTGGGGGGTCTGCCGCTCGACCGGCTCCCCGCAGACGTGGCAGTGCGGACGACCGACGCGGGCGTAGAGCAGGCGCAGGTAGTCGTGGACCTCGGTGATCGTGCCGACGGTCGAGCGCGGGTTGCGGTTGGTCGACTTCTGGTCGATGGAGACCGCCGGGGACAGGCCTTCGATGAAGTCGACGTCGGGCTTGTCCATCTGGCCCAGGAACATGCGCGCATAGGCGGAGAGGGACTCGACGTAGCGGCGCTGCCCCTCGGCGAAGATGGTGTCGAAGGCGAGGGAGGACTTGCCCGAGCCAGACAGCCCGGTGAACACCACGAGGGCGTCGCGGGGGATGTCGACCGAGACGTCCTTGAGGTTGTGCTCACGGGCCCCCTGCACCACCAGACGGTCGTGACGAGGTCCTGGCACGGGAGTGGGGAGGGACGAAGACTGCACACATCCACTGTAAGTCCCCCCACCGACACATCTTGCGTGTCCGCGGGCTGCCCGCAACCGCCGCGGCTGGGCTACCGGCCCACCACGGTCCAGCCCTCACCCCCACGGCGCCCGCGGCAGGACTACAGGGAGTCGTCCTCCGGGACGGAGTCACCGGTGTCCAGGAACTCTTCAGTGGCGCCCCGCTCCTTCTCCACCGATTCCTCCGGCGACTCCGCGGCCACGTCGGAGATGTTCGGCGGGGTGGCATCGGGTGAGTTCGTGGGCGGGCTGGTCTCGGGTGAGTTCGTCATGACGATCCTTCCGTTGTGGTGGCTCCATGCTAGACGCCCGCGATCGTCGAGGCCCGTGCGAATCTGCCTCCGCCCCTTCCCCACCGGGGAGTGCATATGTATGCTGCCTCCCACATAACTCTGCGGGTCGCCGTTGTCCCGCGCGCCCACCCCGCGCCCCACGGTGCCTGTCAGAACGGTGCTCCTATGCCCGAGACCCCCGCTGCGCTCCGCCCTGTGCCCGGCGCACCCCCGCAGGGCCTGTACGACGGCCGGCACGAGCACGACGCCTGTGGCGTCGCCTTCGTGGCCCGGCTCGACGGCGTCCCCCGGCACGAGGTCGTGCGCCAAGCCCTGACCGCGCTGCACAACCTGGACCACCGCGGCGCCGTCGGCTCGGAGGTCGACACCGGTGACGGGGCGGGGATCCTCACCCAGGTGCCGGACGCCTTCCTGCGCGTCGTGCTGCCGTTCGAGCTGCCGGCCCCCGGCCAGTATGCCGTCGGCATGGTCTTCCTGCCCGCGGACGGCACCGCCGACGAGGTGGCCGCCCGGGTCGAGCAGATCGTCGCTGACAGCGGCCTGCGCACCCTGGGCTGGCGCGAGGTGCCGGTGGACAGCCGCCTCGTCGGCCCGACCGCGCGGTCGGTGATGCCGGTCATGCGCCAGCTGGTGGTGGCCGCCCAGCCCGCGCCGGACGGCCGGCTCGAGGAGGGCCTGCAGCTGGAGCGCCGGGTCTGGCTGTGCCGCAAGCGGATCGAGCGAGCGACCACGGCATACCCGGTCTCGCTGTCCACCCGCACCCTCACCTACAAGGGGATGCTCACCACCGAGCAGCTCCCCGCCTACTTCTCCGACCTGGGCGACGAGCGCTACGCGAGCGCGCTGGCCGTGGTCCACTCCCGGTTTTCCACCAACACCTTCCCCTCCTGGCCGCTGGCGCACCCCTACCGGCTGATCGCCCACAACGGCGAGATCAACACGGTCCGCGGCAACCGCAACTGGATGACCGCCCGGCAGTCGCAGCTGGCGAGCGAGCTCTTCCCCGGTGGCAGCGAGGCACTCGCCGACGTGCTGCCGATCTGCACCCCCGACGCCAGCGACTCGGCCACCTTCGATGAGGTGCTGGAGCTGCTGGCCCTCTCCGGCCGGTCACTGCCGCACGCGGTCCGGATGATGATCCCGGAGGCGTGGGAGAACGCCGCCGGGATGGACCCGGCGCTGCGGGCGTTCTACGAGTACCACTCCATGCTCATGGAGCCGTGGGACGGACCCGCCAACCTCGTCTTTACCGACGGCACCCAGGTGGGGGCGGTGCTGGACCGCAACGGTCTACGGCCCTCGCGCTACTGGGTGACCACCGACGGGCTGGTGGTGCTGGGCTCGGAGACCGGTCTGCTGGACATCCCCGAGGAGCAGGTCGCCCGCAAGGGTCGGGTCGCCCCAGGGCGGATGTTCCTCGTCGACCTCGCCGAGGGCCGCATCGTGCCCGACGAGGAGGTCAAGGACGGGCTCGCCGCCCGCGCGCCCTACCGCGAGTGGCTCGACGAGCACCTCGTGCACCTGGGCGACCTGCCGGAACGGGTCCACGTGCGGCATACCCATGCCTCCGTCGCCCGGCGTCAGCAGATCTTCGGCTACACCGAGGAAGAGCTGCGCATCCTGCTCGCCCCGATGGCCCAGAGCGGCCAGGAGCCGCTCGGCGCGATGGGCACAGACACCCCCATCGCCGTGCTCTCGGAGCGGCCGCGGCTGCTCTTCGACTACTTCGTCGAGGCGTTCGCGCAGGTGACCAACCCGCCCCTCGACGCGATCCGCGAGGAGGTCGTCACCTCCCTGGTGACCTCGACGGGGCCGGAGCCGAACCTGCTCAGCGAGACCCCGCAGCACGCCCGGCAGGTGGTCCTGCCGTTCCCGGTCATCGACAACGACCAGCTGGCCAAGCTGCGGCGCATCGACGCCGAGGTTGGGCACGCCGACCTCGGGGCGACCGTCGTCCGCGGGCTCTACCGCGTTGACGGGGGCGCACCGGCCCTGGCCGCGCGGCTGGCGGAGATCTGCGCCGAGGTCGACGCGGCGGTCGCCGCCGGCGCCTTCTTCGTGGTCCTCTCAGACCGGCACGCCGACCGCGAGCTGGCCCCCATCCCCTCGCTGCTGCTCACCAGCGCCGTCCACCACCACCTGGTGGCGGGCAACACCCGCACCCGGGTCGGGCTGCTCGTCGAGGCGGGCGACGTGCGCGAGGTGCACCACGTCGCGACCCTCGTGGCCTACGGCGCGGCTGCGGTCAACCCCTACCTGGCCATGGAGACCGTGGAGAACCTGTGCTCGGCCGGGCAGGTCCTGGACGGGCTGGACCCGGACGTGGCGATCCGCAACCTCATCACCGCCCTCGGCAAGGGCGTGCTGAAGGTGATGTCCAAGATGGGCATCTCCACCATCGCCTCCTACCGCGGCGCGCAGACCTTCGAGGCGGTGGGCCTGTCCCGCGACCTGGTGGCCCGGCACTTCCCCGGCACCACCAGCCAGATCGACGGCATCGGGCTGGACGTCGTCGCCGAGGAGGTGGCGCACCGGCACGAGCGTGCCTACCCGCGCTCGGGCATCCCGCCCTACCACCGCACCCTGGAGATCGGGGGCGAGTACCAATGGCGCCGCGAGGGCCCGCCCCACCTGTTCAGCCCGGAGGCCGTCTTCCGTCTCCAGCACGCCACCCGCGAGCGCCGCGAGGACATCTTCCGGCAGTACACCGACCTGGTGGACGAGCAGGCGGGCGAGCTGATGACCTTGCGTGGGCTGTTCTGCCTGCGTCCCGACCGGGAGCCGGTCGACATCGACGAGGTCGAGCCGGTGAGCGAGATCGTCAAGAGGTTCGCGACCGGGGCGATGAGCTACGGCTCGATCTCGCAGGAGGCCCACGAGACCCTGGCGATCGCGATGAACCGGCTGGGCGGCAAGTCCAACACCGGCGAGGGCGGAGAGGACGTGGAGCGGCTGCTGGACCCGGAGCGCCGGTCGGCGATCAAGCAGGTCGCCTCCGGCCGGTTCGGGGTCACCTCTGCCTACCTGGTACATGCCGACGACATCCAGATCAAGATGGCGCAGGGCGCCAAGCCGGGCGAGGGCGGGCAGCTGCCGCCGGGCAAGGTCTACCCGTGGGTGGCCCGGACCCGGCACTCGACCCCGGGGGTCGGGCTGATCTCCCCGCCCCCGCACCACGACATCTACTCCATCGAGGACATCAAGCAGCTCATCCACGACCTGAAGAACGCCAACCCGCACGCCCGCATCCACGTCAAGCTGGTCAGCCAGGTCGGGGTGGGCACGGTCGCGGCCGGAGTGGCGAAGGCCAAGGCCGACGTCGTCCTTGTCTCCGGACACGACGGCGGCACCGGGGCCAGCCCGTTGACCTCGCTCAAGCACGCGGGGACGCCGTGGGAGCTGGGGCTGGCCGAGACCCAACAGACCCTGCTCGTCAACGGCCTGCGCGACCGGATCGTGGTCCAGTGCGACGGGCAGCTCAAGACCGGGCGGGACGTGCTCGTCGCGGCCCTGCTCGGCGCCGAGGAGTTCGGCTTCGCCACCGCGCCCCTCGTCGTGTCCGGTTGCGTGATGATGCGCGTCTGCCACCTCGACACCTGCCCGGTGGGCGTGGCGACTCAGAACCCCGAACTGCGCCAGCGCTACACCGGGCGGGCCGAGTACATCGTGACGTTCTTCGAGTTCCTCGCCCAGCAGGTGCGCGAGTACCTGGCCGAGCTGGGCTACCGCAGCCTGGAGGAGGTCATCGGACGAGCCGACCTGCTCGACACCGGGGCTGCCGTCGAGCACTGGAAGGCCGCGGGGCTGGATCTCTCCCCCGTCCTGCATCGAGCCCAGGTGCCGGCGGGTGCGTCGTTGCGGTGCACGACCAGCCAGGACCACGGACTGGAAGCGGCCCTGGACCATCGGCTGGTGGAGCTGGCTGCCCCGGCCCTGACCGACGGCACACCTGTCCGAGGCACGGTTCCCGTGAGCAACGTCAACCGCACCGTCGGCACCCTCCTGGGGCACCACGTGACCCGAGCGGCGGGGCCCGGGGGCCTGCCGGACGGGACGATCGACCTCACCCTGGTCGGCTCGGCCGGGCAGTCGCTGGGGGCCTTCCTGCCCCGGGGCGTCACGCTGCGCCTGGTCGGCGACGCCAACGACTTCGTCGGCAAGGGCCTCTCCGGTGGGCGGATCGTGGTGCGTCCCCCGGACGGGGCCCCCTACGTGAGCGCCGGCCCCCGGGACCACGTCATCGCCGGCAATGTCATCTGCTACGGCGCGACGTCGGGGCAGGTCAACGTCCGCGGCACCGTCGGCGAGCGCTTCTGCGTGCGCAACTCGGGCGCGACCGCGGTCGTGGAGGGCGTCGGCGACCACGCCCTGGAGTACATGACCGGCGGCACGGCGCTGGTGCTCGGCCCCACCGGGCGCAACCTGGGCGCCGGGATGTCCGGCGGCACCGCATACCTGCTCGACCTGGACCCAGACCTGGTCAACCCCCTCGCCCGGGCCAACGGGGACCTGGCGCTCTCGCCCCTGGGCAGCTCGTCCCAGGCCGACATCGACCTGGTGCGCCTGCTGCTGCTCGAGCACCGCGAGCTCACCGGCAGCACCGTCGCCGAGGCGCTGCTCGCCGACGACGGCTGGACCGGCCGGTTCACCGTCATCACCCCGCGGCAGTACGCGAGCGTGCTGCGCATCCGGCACGAGGCCGAGGAACGGGGCGAGGACCCCAACGGCCCGCACGCCTGGCAACGAATCCTGGAGGACTCCCATGGCTGACCCGCACGGCTTCCTGACCCACCGTCAGCGGGAGGACCGGCCGAGCCGTCCCGTTCCGGTCCGCATCCAGGACTGGAAGGAGGTGCACGGCGAGCAAGGCACCGACGTCCTGCGCCGGCAGGCGGGGCGCTGCATGGACTGCGGCATCCCCTTCTGCCACCAGGGCTGCCCGCTGGGCAACCTCATCCCGGAGTGGAACGACCACACCCGCCGCGCCAACTTCGCCGACGCCATCGAGCGCCTCCACGCGACCAACAACTTCCCCGAGTTCACCGGTCGCCTCTGCCCCGCCCCGTGCGAGACGGCGTGCGTGCTAGGCATCAACGAGCCACCGGTCATGATCAAGGCGATCGAGGTCTCGATCATCGACCGCGCCTTCGCCAACGGTCGCGTCACCCCGCAGGAGCCGGAGTGGCTCAGCGGCAGGACCGTCGCGGTCGTCGGCTCCGGGCCGGCCGGGCTGGCCGCCGCCCAGCAGCTGTCCCGGGCAGGGCACACCGTGGTGGTCCACGAGCGGTCTGACGCCGTGGGCGGCCTGTTGCGCTACGGCATCCCCGAGTTCAAGCTGGAGAAGTCGGTGGTGGACCGGCGGCTGGTCCAGCTGCGCGGCGAGGGCATCCGCTTCGTCACCGGGGTCACGGTCGGCGGTGACGGGCCGGACGACCCATCGCTGGCCCAGCTGCGGGAGCGATTCGACGCGGTGGTCCTGGCGACCGGGTCGACCGTGCCCCGCACGTTGCAGGTGCCCGGCGCCGCCCTCGAGGGCGTGCACCCCGCGATGGACTACCTGGTCCCCGCCAACCGGGAGGCGCTGGGCGGGCCCCGCGGGATCGACGCCGAGGGCAAGGATGTGGTCATCATCGGCGGTGGCGACACCGGCGCCGACTGCCTGGGCACGGCGCATCGGCAGGGTGCCCGCTCGGTGCTGCAGCTGGAGATCATGCCCACGCCCCCGACCGAGCGGCCCGCGCACCAGCCCTGGCCGACCTACCCTCTCCTCTACAAGGTGACCGAGGCGCACGAGGAGGGCGGCAAGCGCACCTACGGCGTCTCCACCGTGGAGGTGCTCGACGACGGGCAGGGCCGGGTGCGCGGGCTGACGATGGTCGACGGTGCCTTCCTCGACGGCCGCTTCGTGCCCACCGAGGGGACCGAGCGGGAGATCCCCGCCCAGCTCGTGCTGCTGGCGATGGGTTTCGTCGGCCCCGACCAGACCGCGGCCCCCGCCGTCGAGCTCCCCCGCACCCGGGCCAACACCTACGAGCGGGACGGCTCCTTCGCCACCCCCCTGGACGGCGTCTTCGCCGCAGGGGACTGCGGCCGCGGCCAGTCCCTCATCGTGTGGGCGATCGCCGAGGGGCGGGCCTGTGCCGCCGCCGTCGACCGGTACCTGTCCGGCCGCACCACGCTGCCCGCGCCGATCCGGCCCACCGACCGGCCGCTGACGGTCTGACGTGTCAGTGGTCAGGGGCTCGACCCGGCCCCTCGTAGACTCGCGGGCATGAGCACCCGCGAGCAGACCGCCGGCCACGTCGAGCCGGGGGGACCGGGCTGGTCCGTGGACCTCGGACCGGCCCGCGTCCGCAAGATCTCCGTCTCGGACATGGACAACAACGTCTACCTCATCACCTGCACCACGACCGGTGAGCGGCTGCTGGTGGACGCCGCCGACGACGCAGACCGGATCCTGGAGCTGCTCCGGGAGGACGACGGCACCACCGAGCTCGGCCAGGTGCTCACCACCCACAGCCACTGGGACCACCACCGGGCCCTGGCTCAGGTCGTGCAGGCCACCGGCGCCCGGACCCTCGCCGGGGTGGCCGACGCCGACGACCTGCCGGTGCCGGTGGACGTCCGGCTCGGTGACGGTGGCCTGCTCCGGGTCGGCAACATGGTGCTCGACATCATCAGCCTGCGGGGTCACACCCCCGGGTCCGTGGCCCTGGCCCTGTCCACCGCTGCGGACCAGGAGAGCACCCTGCTGTTCACCGGCGACTCCCTCTTCCCCGGCGGGCCGGGCAAGACCCAGACCCCCGAGGACTTCAGCACCCTCATGGGCGACCTGGAGGAGCGGGTGTTCGCCGTGTATGCCGACCACGCCGTCGTCCTGCCGGGACACGGCGACAACACCACGCTCGGCGCCGAGCGGGGCCAGCTGCCCCAGTGGCGGGCCCGCGGTTGGTGAGACCCCTCCCCCAGGCCGGTGGCGTCGCCCGACCCCCGGTGCATCCCGTCGTCCTGGTCCTGCTGGCCGTCGTCTCGGTCCAGTTCGGTGGCGCCCTGGCGGTCACCCTGCTGCCGCTGGTCGGCGTGCTGGGGTCAGTGACGCTGCGGCTCACGCTCGCGGCCGCGGTGCTGTGGCTCTTCGTCCGGCCGCGCCTGCGCGGCCGGAGCCGGGCCGACTGGCTGGTCGTCTCGCTCTTCGCCGCCGCCCTGACCCTGATGAACCTCAGCTTCTACGCCAGCCTCACCCGGCTGCCGATCGGCGTGGCGGTGACCATCGAGTTCCTTGGCCCGCTCGCTCTGGCCGCGGCCACCTCAAAGCGGGCCCGGGACCTGGCCGCGGTCGCGGCGGCCCTCGTCGGTGTCTTTCTCATCTCCGAGGCGCTGACCACGCCCTGGGCGGAGCTGGACCTGGTCGGGATCGGCCTGGCCGCGGCGGCAGGCGCCTGCTGGGCCGCCTACATCGTGCTCAGCCGGCGCACCGGCGCCCGGTTCGGCGGCCTGGACGGCATCGCGATCTGCATGGCGATCGGTGCCGTGGCGACCCTGCCGCTCGGTCTGGCCACGGCCGGCATGGCCCTGCTCACTCCCGATGCGCTGCTGCGCGGACTAGGCATCGCGCTGCTGTCCTCGGCGATTCCCTACAGCCTGGAGCTGATGGCCCTGCGCCACCTGGCCTCCGGCACCTTCGGGGTGCTGCTCAGCCTGGAGCCGGCCGCCGCGGCGCTGGCCGGGCTGGTGGTGCTGGGGCAGGTCCTGCAGCCGCTGCAGCTGGCCGGGATGGCGCTCGTCGTGCTCGCCAGCATCCTCGTCCTGGGCCGGGGCCGAAGACGGGGCCAGGCCAGGGCCCCCGACCCCGCCGAGGCGGCCTGACGCCGGGCCCTGCCAAGGCAACGCTCAGAGCCTGGTCAGCCGGTCGCCTCCCGCATCTGCCGCAGCTCCTTCTTCAGCTCGGAAATCTCATCACGCAGGCGGGCCGCCAGCTCGAAGTGCAGGTCGGTCGCGGCCTGGTGCATCTGATCGGACAGCTCGTGGATGAGCGTGGCCAGCTCGGTCGCCGGCATGTCGTCGGTGGCACGCCGATCCAGGACCGTGGTGCCGACGGCGGCCGCGGCGCCCCGCCCCCGTCCCCGGCCCCGGGACTGAGAACGCCCGCTGCCCATGAGGGCCTCGGTGTCGGCGTCCTCGCGCTCCAGCAGGTCGGTGATGTCCGCGATCCGCTTGCGCAGCGGGGTGGGGTCGATGCCGTGGGCCGTGTTGTAGGCCACCTGCCGCTCGCGGCGGCGGTTGGTCTCGTCGATCGCCTCCTGCATCGAGGGGGTGACCGTGTCGGCATACATGTGCACCTGCCCCGAGACGTTACGCGCGGCGCGGCCGATCGTCTGGATCAGCGAGCGGGCCGAGCGCAGGAAGCCCTCCTTGTCGGCGTCCAGGATGCTCACCAGGGAGACCTCAGGCAGGTCCAGCCCCTCGCGAAGCAGGTTGATGCCGACCAGCACGTCGTACTCCCCCAGGCGCAGCTCGCGCAGCAGCTCCACCCGGCGCAGGGTGTCGACCTCGGAGTGCAGGTAGCGCACCCGCACACCCTTGTCGAGCAGGTAGTCGGTCAGGTCTTCGGCCATCTTCTTGGTCAACGTGGTGACCAGCACCCGCTCGTTGCGCTCGGCCCGCGCGCTGATCTCGTGCAGCAGGTCATCGATCTGGCCCTTGGTCGGCTTGAGCACGACCTCGGGGTCGATCAGGCCGGTGGGGCGGATGATCTGCTCCACCACGCCGTCGGCCTTGGCCATCTCGTAGTCACCGGGCGTGGCGGACAGGTAGACGGTCTGGCCGATCCGCTCCAGGAACTCCTCCCACTTCAGCGGCCGGTTGTCCATGGCGCTGGGCAGGCGGAAGCCGTGCTCGACCAGTGTGCGCTTGCGGGACATGTCGCCCTCGTACATGGCGCCGATCTGCGGCACGGTCACGTGCGACTCGTCGATGACGAGCAGGAAGTCCTCCGGGAAGTAGTCAAGCAGGCAGTTGGGGGCGCTGCCTGGTCCTCGCCCGTCGATGTGCCGCGAGTAGTTCTCGATCCCGGAGCAGGAGCCGACCTGGCGCATCATCTCGATGTCGTAGGTGGTCCGCATCCGCAGCCGCTGGGCCTCCAGCAGCTTTCCCTGGCGCTCGAAGCTCTCCAGCTGCTCGGCGAGCTCGGCCTCGATCCCGGCGACCGCCCGCTCCATCCGCTCTGGTCCGGCGACGTAGTGGGAGGCGGGGAAGACGTACATCTCCTGCTCCTCGCGGACCACCTCGCCGGTGAGCGGGTGCAGGGTGTAGAGCCGGTCGACCTCGTCGCCGAAGAACTCGATCCGCACCGCGAGCTCCTCGTACTGCGGGATGATCTCTACGGTGTCGCCACGCACCCGGAAGGTGCCGCGGGTGAACGAGGCGTCATTGCGGGCGTACTGCATGGTGACGAACTGGCGCAGCAGACCGTCCCGCTCGATGGTGTCGCCGACGCGCAGGCGGACCATCCGGTCGACATACTCCTGCGGCGTGCCCAGGCCGTAGATGCAGGACACCGAAGCGACCACGACGACGTCACGCCGGGTGAGCAGGCTGTTGGTCGCCGAGTGCCGCAGCCGCTCCACCTCGTCGTTGACCGAGGAGTCCTTCTCGATGTAGGTGTCGGACTGCGGGACGTAGGCCTCGGGTTGGTAATAGTCGTAGTAGCTGACGAAATACTCGACCGCGTTGTGCGGGAGCAGCTCGCGGAACTCGTTGGCCAGCTGTGCGGCCAGCGTCTTGTTCGGAGCCATGATCAGCGTCGGCCGCTGCACCTGCTCCACGAGCCACGCGGTGGTGGCCGACTTGCCGGTGCCGGTGGCGCCAAGCAGCACCACGTCCTGCTGGCCGGCGTTGATCCGGGTCGCGAGGTCGGCGATCGCCCCGGGCTGGTCCCCGCTGGGGGAGAAGTCGGACTCGACCCGGAACGGGTGCACTGCGCGCTGCAGATCGGTGACGGGTCTCATAGCACCCACGCTAACGCCGAGACCTGACAGACCCTTCCCGCAGCGTCCACGACGCTCGTCGAAGGTGTCCCGTGAGCGCTCAGCCGCCGAGTCGGCGCTGGTCGTGCAGGACGTCGGCCCAGGTGCGGGCCAGCACCGGCGGCAGGGTGTCCTCGCCCAAGGCCCGCTCCAGGTCGGCCTGCTGGGCGAGGGTCCAGCGGAAGCCGGGGGCCGCACGGCCGACGACGAGCCCGAGCGCCTGGCCCCGCCGGGCAACGGGGGCCATCGTGCGCAGGTAGTCAGCCACCAGCGGGTCGACCAGGTCGCGCTGCTCGGCCGACCATAACCCTCGGGCCAGGGCGCCGATCTCCCGGTTACTCACCGCGTCGTCGGCCATCCTGGCCAGGGCCTGCGCCTTGGTCGACGGCTCGGGCCGGGCCGCCGCGACCGCCAGCGCGGCCAGTTGGCCCGCGGCCGACGGGTCCCGCTCCTGCTCCGCGGTGAGCAGCTGTGTGGTGTCGGCACCGAGCTCGGCGAGGCGGCGGAGCACCTCCCAGCGCTCCTCCTGGGACAGCGGACCATGGCCGGCGCCCACCTCGAGCCAACCGAGGAGCAGGTCCACGTCGTGCAGTGCCCCGGCACCCACGGACACCGCGGTCTGGGCCACGGCGGTGGCCACCTGCGCGGCACCCAGCAGGACGAGCGCCACCTGCCCCAGGCGCTCCAGCAGCTCCCCCACCTCGCCCGCCGGCGTCACCTGCCGCACCACCGCGGCGGACCGGCTGAGAACGTGGGCCACGACGAAGTCAGTCCCTTCCCCAGGCAGGTGGTGCTCGACCGCCCGCACCAGCACCGCCGGCGTGATCTCCCCCCGGGCCGCCAGTTCGAGCAGGGCCGACCACAGGATCACCCGCCGGTGCTCATCCGGCACCCGCCCGAGCACCTGCAGCACCCGGTCGAGGGTCCCCGAGTCCAGGGCGATCCGGGCGAAGGTGTCCCCGGTGCTGTTCGGCACCACCAGGTCGGCGGGCGCCAGCCGCACCATGGCCTGCCCGGGCGAGAGATCGACCACCTGCTCCCACGCCCGCTCGACCTGGTCTCCCGAGACGGCATACCCGCTCACCCGCACCCGGTGCGGGCGCCGGGCGGCGGCGGAGGAGCCGGACCGCTCGTCGACCCCCGGGACCAGCCGCAGCGTCAGCCCCTCCCGGCCCCTGGCCCCGGCGCCGCCCACGCCCGCCTCTGCCCCCGGCCGCGTGAGCTGGAGGACGTCGGTCCCCGGCACCCGCAGCCAGGCCTCCACCCAGCCGGTGACGTCCCGGTCGGTGACTGACTGCAGCGAAGCGACGAAGTCGTCCAGCGAGGCGGTGCCGAACCGCGCGCCGGTCAGGTGCCGGTTCACCCCGGCGAAGAACGTCTCCTCCCCCAGCCAGAAGGCCAGCTGGCGCAGGGTGGAGTTGCCCTTGGCGTAGGAGATGGGGTCGAAGTTGTTGAACGCCGAGTCGACGTCCGGCACGTCCTCCGGCCGGGGCGCGACCGGGTGCGTGGACGGGCGGGCGTCCGCGGCATACCCACCCGCCTTGCGGCCCAGGTCGAACTCCGCCAGCGCCCCTGGCGCCGCGCCGGTGGCGCCGGCGACGACGAAGCCGAGGTAGTCGGCGAACGACTCATTGAGCCAGGTGTCCTCCCACCAACGGAAGGTCACCAGGTCGCCGAACCACATGTGCGCCATCTCGTGCGCGATCGTCATCGCCCGTTGGCGCGCCAGCACGGCCGGCGTCGTGCCCTGGGGGAGCAGCTCGTCGCGGTAGCTGACGCACCCGGGGTTCTCCATCGCGCCCCAGTTGTGGCCGGGGACGAAGATCTGGTCGTAGGAGTCGAAGGGGTAGGGCTCGTCGAAGCGCTGGGCGTACCAGTCGTAGGCGGACACAGTCTGCTCCCGCAGCATCGGCAGGTCCCGGTCGAGGTCGGCGGCCAGCGAGGCGCGGGCGTGCCAGCCGAAGGGGCGCCCGTCGTGCTCCCAGGTGCGGCTCGCCCACGGGCCGGCGCACACCGTGACGAGGTAGGTCGACAGCGGCGGTGTGGTCGCGAACACCCAAGACGTCGGCGCGCCGCCGTCCGTCACGTCGGGCACCTGCTCCGGTCTGCCGTTCGACAGCACCGTGGCGCCCGGCCTGGCCCGGACCGCGACCGTGACCGGTGCCTTGAGGTCAGGCTGGTCGAAGCAGGCGAAGACCCGGCGGTTGACGTCCATCCCCCCGTAGCAGCCCAGGTAGACCGCGCCGTCGCTCGGATCGACGAAACGGTGCATCCCGTCGCCGTCGGTGACGTAGGGCATCCGGGCGGTGACGACCGCGGTGTTGTGCGCTGCCAGGTCGGTGAGGTGCACCTGGTCGTCCCGGTAGCAGCGAGGCCCGAGCGGGCGCCCGTTGAGCTCCACCTCGACATCGAGGGCCCGCTGCAGGTCCAGGAAGGTGGACGTCCCGGGCGGGGCGGCGAAGGTCACCGTAGTGGTGGCCAGGAAGTGCTCGTCACCGGTGAGGTCGAGGTGGATCTGGTAGGCGGCGCCGGAGACGACCTGGGAGCGGGCACGGGCGTCGACGAGGGTGAGGGACACCCTGCCGACCCTAACCCCAGGGGGACGGCGAAGGCCCGCCCACCCAGGGGGTGGACGGGCCTAGGCCGTTGGGGCCTACGATCAGGCGCCGGTCAGCTTCTCTCGCAGCGCCGCGAGCGCCTCGTCGGAGGCCAGCGTGCCGCCGGCGTCCTCCGGGGTCTCGCTGGAGTAGGTGGACGCGGACGGCGCGACCTCGACACCGGCGGAGGAGTCGGCCTCGGTGGCCGCCTCGACCTGGGCCTTGTGGGCCTCCCAGCGGGCGTGGGCGTCGGCGTACTCCTTCTCCCACTTCTCGCGCTGAGCCTCGAAGCCGTCGAGCCACTCGTTGGTCTCCGGGTCGAAGCCCTCGGGGTACTTGTAGTTCCCCTCCTCGTCGTACTCGGCGGCCATGCCGTACAGGGTCGGGTCGAACTCCTGGGCCACGGCGTCGTTGGCCTGCTTGAGCGACAGCGAGATGCGGCGGCGCTCCAGGTCGATGTCGATGACCTTGACGAAGACCTCGCCACCGACGGTGACGATCTGTTCCGGCAGCTCCACGTGGCGCTCGGCCAGCTCGGAGATGTGGACCAGGCCCTCGATGCCGTCCTCGACGCGGACGAAGGCACCGAAGGGCACCAGCTTGGTGACCTTGCCCGGCACGACCTGGCCGATGGCGTGGGTGCGGGCGAAGGTCTGCCACGGGTCCTCAAGGGTCGCCTTCAGCGACAGCGAGACGCGCTCGCGGTCCATGTCGACGTCCAGCACCTCCACGGTGACCTCGTCACCGACCTCGACGACCTCGCCCGGGTGGTCGATGTGCTTCCAGGACAGCTCGGAGACGTGCACCAGGCCGTCCACGCCGCCACCAAGGTCGACGAAGGCACCGAAGTTGACGATGCTGGAGACGACGCCGGAGCGCACCTGACCCTTCTGCAGCTCCTTGAGGAAGGTCGTGCGGACCTCGGACTGGGTCTGCTCAAGCCACGCGCGGCGGGACAGGACCACGTTGTTGCGGTTCTTGTCCAGCTCGATGATCTTGGCCTCGATCTGCTTGCCGACATAAGGCTGCAGGTCGCGGACGCGACGCATCTCGACCAGGGAGGCGGGCAGGAAGCCGCGCAGGCCGATGTCGAGGATGAGGCCACCCTTGACGACCTCGATGACGGTGCCGGTGACGACGCCGTCCTCCTCCTTGATCTGCTCGATGGAGCCCCAGGCGCGCTCGTACTGGGCGCGCTTCTTCGACAGGATCAGCCGGCCCTCCTTGTCCTCCTTCTGGAGGACCAGGGCTTCGACCTCGTCGCCGACGCTGACGACCTCGGAGGGGTCGACGTCGTGCTTGATGGCCAGCTCGCGCGAGGGGATGACACCCTCGGTCTTGTAGCCGATGTCGAGCAGGACCTCGTCCCGGTCGACCTTGACGATGACCCCCTCGACGATGTCTCCGTCGTTGAAGTTCTTGATCGTGGCGTCGATCGCCGCGAGCAGTTCCTCCTCAGACCCGATGTCGTTGACAGCGATCTGGGAGATGGCCCTCTCGGCCGTGGTTGCAGTCATGTAGTAGGGGCTCCGATTGTGGACACAGTGTATGGACGATGTGGATGATGCGCGTGCGCGGCGCCGCGTCGGCCCCCGATTCGGGGCAGCCGACAGCGCACGAAACGCGCCCTGACAGCCTAACCGGCGCTGACCACCCAGGTCAAAGCGGCGCCCGAGCCCCCAGACTAGGACCGTGAGCTCCTCCTCGACCACTCCCCCGACCCCCGACCGGGTCACCCGGCGTCCTGCGGACCACGAGGAGACGGTACGGGCCGACCGGGCCTGGTGGGACGCCGAGGCCGAGGACTACTACGCCGAGCACGGCGGCTTCCTCGGCGACGCCGACCTGGTGTGGGGACCGGAGGGCTGGACCGAGGCCGACCTGGGCCTGCTCGGTGACCTCGCCGGGGCCGACGTGCTCGAGGTCGGCGCCGGCGCGGCTCAGGGCGGACGCTGGTGCGCGCGGCAGGGGGCCCGGGTCCTGGCCAGCGACCTGTCCGCCGGCATGCTGCGGGTGGCCCGCCGCGTCGACGCCCGGGACGCGGCCGCGGGTATGCCGTCGGCCGGCCCGGCCGCATACCTGCAGTGTGACGGGGCACGGCTGCCGCTGGCAGACGCCTCCTTCGACCTGGTGCTCACCGCCCACGGGGTGCTGGCCTTCGTCCCCGAGGCCGAGCAGGCGCTGCGGGAGTGGGCCCGGGTGCTGCGCCCCGGGGGGCGGTGCGTCTTCTCCCTGCCCCACCCGTTCCGCTGGTCGCTGCCCGACGTGCCTGGACCGGAGGGACTGGTCGTGCGCCACTCCTACTTCGACCGCCGGGCCTACGTCGAGGAGACCCAGGACGGGCTCGCGACGTATGCCGAGCACCACCGGACTGTCGGCGACCTCGTCCGTGCGGTGGTCGCCTCCGGTCTGGTCCTGGAGGACCTCGTCGAGCCACCCTGGCCCGCGGGTCGCGACCACGTCTGGGGCGGTTGGAGTCGCACCCGCGGGGAACTGGTGCCGGGGACCGCCATCTTCCTCGCGCGGCACCCCTGACCCCCCGATCATCACCCCGGCGACGCAACATCACGATCCGGACACACTCCGGTGCCACCCTGTTGACTCGGCGCACGTTCCCTTATGCTCACCCCAGCCATGCGCCGGCCCGGGGCATGGAGTCCGACCCGTGAACCAGGCTGGAGGAGCAGTGCCGCCCACCACCCCCTACCGGGAGCGTCGTCGCGCCCGGAGACCCCTGCATGCATTGGGGCTCCTGCTGATGACGTTGTTCGTCTTCAACGTCCTTTCCCCTGCCACCGCGCTGGCCCAGACGCCGGACGACCCCTCGCAGGTCAACATCGAGGAGCACGACCAGAACATCACGGTCAACCTGCGCCACGACAACGAACCCGTCGAGGGCGCCCGCGTCGTCATCTCGGGGGGTGGCTACGAGGCAGAGGCGACGACCAACGACCGCGGCCAGGCGCGGGTCGGCGTGCCGAGCACCGACCCCTACGAGGTCTTCGTCGATGAGGAGACCCTGCCCGAGGGCATCGCGGTCACCGGTGCGAACCCGATCACGGTCAACTACGGCTCCCAGTTCTTCCAACCCGGCAACTTCTTCCTCGGTGAAGGGGTGCGGGAGACGGCCAGCTTTGCCTCCCAGTTCACCGAGCGGTTGATGAACGGGATCAACTTCGGGCTCATGCTGGCGCTGGCCTCGATCGGCCTGTCGCTGATCTTCGGCACCACCGGCCTGACCAACTTCGCGCACGCGGAGATGGTCACCTTCGGCGCCGTGATGGCTTACTTCCTTGGCGTCACGATCGCACTGCCCATCTGGGCGGCCATCCCCTTGGCGGTGCTGCTCAGCGGGGCGCTGGGCCTAGCAGTGGACGCCTCGATCTGGCGTCCCCTGCGGCGGCGCGGCATCGGGCTGGTCCAGCTGATGATCCTGACCATCGGCCTGTCCCTGGCCGGTCGCTACGTCTTCCAGATGTTCATTGGCGGCGGCACCCTGCAGCTCCCAGGGGCCGGCGGCACCCGGCACCAGATCATCGGGCCGATCCGGCTGAGCACCATCGACATGGTGAGCATGGGCATCAGCCTGACCGTGCTGCTCCTGGTCGCGCTGTGGCTGCTGCGCACTCGCACCGGCAAAGCCACCCGGGCCGTCGCGGACAACCGGTCCCTGGCCTCCGCCAGCGGCATCGACGTCGAGGCCGTCACCCGGCTGGTGTGGGTCGCCGGAGGCGCGCTCGCGGGCCTGTCCGGCATCCTGTGGGCCTACTTCCGCCCAGGGATCAAGTGGGACATGGGGGTACAGATCCTGCTGCTGATCTTCGCCGCCGTCGTCCTGGGCGGCCTGGGCACCGCCTTCGGAGCCCTCATCGGCGCCCTGGCCATCGGCATCCTCGTCGAGGTGTCCACCCTGTGGATCCCCTCGGACATCAAGTACGTCGGTGCGCTAGGCGTGCTGATCCTCATCCTCCTCGTCCGGCCGCAGGGGCTCCTGGGCCGACGAGCACGAATCGGATAACGGAGGGATTGCGATGGACTGGGGCCAGATCCTCAACAACACCGCGAGTTTCGTCCTGTCGCCGGAGACCATCGGCTTCATGCTCGCCGCCATCGGACTGTCGATCCACTTCGGCTATGCCGGCCTGCTCAACTTCGGCATGGCCGGGTTCATGGCGATCGGGGCCTACTCGTACGCGATCTCCATCCTTAGCTTCGGCCTGCCGTGGTATGTGGCCATGATGGTGAGCATCGCCGGGGCGGTGGTTTTCGCCATCCTCCTGGGCATCCCCACGCTGCGGCTGCGCGGCGACTACCTGGCGATCGTGACGATTGCCGCGGCCGAGATCGTCCGCCTGCTCTTCCAGTCGCAGATTTTTGACGAGTGGACCAACTCCGCGGACGGCCTGGGTGGCTACCACGCCGGGTTCCGGGCGGCGAACCCCCTACCCAGCGGCAGCTACGGGATCGGCCCGTGGACCTACACCGAGACCGGCTGGTGGGTGCGCATCTTCGGGCTCCTCCTGGTGGTTGTGGCCGTGCTGGTGACCTGGATGCTGATGCGCAGCCCGTGGGGCCGGGTGCTGAAGGGGATCCGCGAGGACGAGGATGCCGTGCGCTCGTTGGGCAAGAACGTCTTCCTCTACAAGATGCAAGCGCTGATCATCGGCGGCGTCTTCGGTGCCCTGGGCGGGGTGGTTATCGCCCTTCCCGCGGCAGTGATCCCGCAGTACTACCTGCCCAGCCTCACCTTCTTCGTGTGGACGGCTCTGCTGCTTGGCGGTGCGGCGACGATCTTCGGCCCCGTCCTGGGCGCGGCCCTGTACTGGGCCCTGATGGCTTTCCTGGCCGGCGTGCTGCCCCAGATGGCGGCGGCGGGGTGGCTGCCCCTGACCCCCACGAATGCCGGCAACCTGCGCTTCATCGTGGTCGGCGTGGCCCTGATGCTGCTCGTCGCCTTCCGACCACAAGGCATCCTGGGCAAGAAGAAGGAGATGACCTTTGTCAAGTGACCAGCATCCCCGTCCCTCCGCCTCCGGCGCCCATGCGCCTGACGAGGGAGAGATCGAGGTGACCGACCACACCGGTGACTTCGACGAGGTCGTGGTCGCCGAGGACGGCCACGCCGTCGAGACGCTCGAGGTTCAGCCCACCCACGAGGTGCACGCCAACCACGACCTGGCCACCGGGCCGTCCGCGCCCGGGGTGGGCAAGAAGGACCCGATCCTCGTCGCCGACAACATCACCCGCAGCTTCGGTGGCATCAAGGCTGTCGACGTGCAACACCTGGAGATTCCCCGCAACGCGATCACCGCCCTGATCGGGCCCAACGGCGCCGGCAAGACGACCTTGTTCAACCTGCTGTCCGGCTTCGACAAGCCGGACAGCGGCGAGTGGTCCTTCAACGGTCGCTCACTGGCCGGCATCCCTGCCTGGAAGGCCGCCCGTCGCGGGCAGGTGCGCACCTTCCAGCTGACCAAGGTGCTGCAGCGCCTCACCGTCCTGGAGAGCATGAAGCTGGGCGCCTCCAAGCAGACTGGCGAGCGAATGCTCACCAGCGTCCTGCCCTTCCTGTGGCGCTCGCAGGAGAAGCAGATCGAGGTCCGCGCGCTGGAGCTGCTGAAGAAGTTCAAGCTCTACGACAAGCGGGACGACTACTCGGCCGCCTTGTCCGGTGGGCAGCGCAAGCTGCTGGAGATGGCCCGGGCCCTGATGACCGAGCCGGAGTTCGTCCTGCTGGACGAGCCGATGGCGGGCGTCAACCCGGCCCTGGTCCAGTCCCTGCTGGACCACGTCATCGACCTCAAGAGCGAGGGCATGACCGTCCTCTTCGTCGAGCACGACATGCACATGGTCCGGCACATCGCCGACTGGGTCGTGGTCATGGCCGAGGGCCGCATCGTGGCCGAAGGCCCGCCGCGTGAGGTGATGAAGGACCCGGCGGTCGTGGACGCCTACCTGGGCAGCCACCTGGACGACGACCTCGGCCAGATCACCGGCCGGTACGACGCGGAGGGAAGCCGACTGTCATGAGCCTGACCGACACCCAGCCAGCCGACCAGCCCGCACCGACCCCGGCCAGGGACCTCGTCGTCGACGTGGAGAACGTCACCGCCGGCTACCTGCCTGGCATCGACATCCTGACCGACACCAACCTGCAGGCCTACGACGGCGAGCTCATCGGCATCATCGGGCCCAACGGGGCCGGCAAGTCAACCCTGCTCAAGGCCATCTTCGGACTGGTCAACGTGCGCTCGGGCGCGATCCTGCTGCGCGGCGAGGACATCACCAACCTCAAGGCCAACAAGCTGGTCAGCAAGGGAGTAGGGCTGGTCCCCCAGACCGAGAACGTCTTCCCCACGCTGACCATCCGGGCGAACCTGGAGATGGGCGCCTACCAGCGCCCCTCCCAGATCAGGGACAGCATCGACTTCGTCGTCGACATCTTCCCGACCCTTCGGGACCGGATGAACCAGGTGGCGGGCTCGCTCAGCGGTGGCGAACGGCAGATGGTGGCGATGTCTCGGGCGCTGATGATGCGCCCAGAAGTCCTGCTGCTGGACGAGCCGTCGGCCGGCCTGTCGCCCGTGCGCCAGGACGACGCCTTCCTGCGGGTCTCCTCGATCAACCAGGCCGGTGTGACGGTGATCATGGTCGAGCAGAACGCCCGCCGCTGCCTGCAGATCTGCGACCGCGCCTACGTGCTCGACCAGGGTCGGGATGCCCACAGCGGGACGGGCCGGGAGCTGCTGAACGACGAGCGGGTCATCGGGCTGTATTTGGGCACCCTGGGACAGGACAGCGCCTAGCCTGCCCTGCTGTCAGCACGCACACATGAGTGGGCCCCGGGACCTTCGTCCCGGGGCCCACTGTCGTGCGGCGTGGTTCGCCTCTTAGTTCAGGCGGACCAGGCTGTTGTTCTCGTCGTACTCGAAGATGCCGATGGTGGCCTCGGTCGGGTCACCGTTCTCGTCGAAGGTGATGGGACCGGACGGGCCGTCGTAGTTCACGACGTCACCGTCGATGATGGCTTGGGCCGCGTCGGCGAAGTTGTCGTACTGCTCACCGTCGCCGGCACCGCCGGAGACCTCCTGCATCTTGGCGGCGATGTCGGGCCCGTCCACCGAGTTGGCGGCGAGCGCGGCCAGCGCCGCCAGGACCACGGCGTCGTAGGACTCCGCCGCGTAGTTCCAGTTCTCCAGCTCGGGGTTGCCCTCAGCGGTCCAGACCTCGTTCAGCTGGTTGCGGAAGTCGTCGCCCAGGTCCGGGCCCGGCTGGGTGCCCTTGGAACCCTCGAGCATGCCCGGATCGAAGTCCTCGCTGTAGTCGGCGATGTTGCCGTCGACGAAGTAGAGGTTGCCGGTGTCGAAGCCGGCGGCCTCGATGGCCGGCAGGATCGTCTTGATCTCCTCGAAGGTGATCATCGCGATCGCGTCCGGGTTCTGGGCCAGCACCGAGCTGATCTGGGCGTCGAAGGTGGTGTCACCGGCGTTGTAGGGCTCGCTGGCCACGACCGTGCCGGCCGCGGCCTCGAAGGTCTCGGTGAGCGTCGCCTCCAGACCGGTGCCGTAGGCGTCGTTCAGGTAGATGATGCCCAGGTTCATCACACCGTCCTGGGCGATCATGTTGCCCAGCACCTCGCCCTGCAGCAGGTCGGATGGCGCGGTGCGCCAGTAGAGGTTGTTGTCGTTCCAGTCGGTGAACTCCGCGGCCGTGTTGGCCGGGGAGATCATCAGCCGCTCCGCGGCGATGACCTCGTCGATGAACAGCTTGGACACACCGGAGGATGCCGCGCCGACGATGACGTGGGTGCCGGCGTTGAGCAGCTGCGGAACGGTCGTCGCGTAGGCCCGGTTGTCCGGGTCGCCGGAGTCGCCGAGGGTGACCTCGACGGTGATGCCGAGGTCGGCCTCGTTGATGTGCTCTGCGGCGAGCAGGACGCCCGCCTCCTCGGGCGGGCCCAGGAAGGCAAGAGAGCCGGTCTGCGGCAGCACGGTGCCGACCTGCAGGGTCAGGTCGCGCTCGCCGGCCTCGCCGGCGGCCTCGCCGGTACTGGTGTCAGTGTCGGTCCCGGCTCCCGTGTTGGCGGGCTCGCCGTTGTCGGTGTCGTCTCCTCCGTTGCCGCAGGCCGCCAACATCAGGGTGGCGGCGGCCATTGCAGCAATCCCGCGGGTGGTCACGGACGCGCGTGAGCGAAGAGAGGTTGTGCGCATGGTGCTCCTCGTGTCGATGTGCGGCAGCGGTGCCGTCACGGTGTGCCCTGAACCTAGGACCCTCGTCACGGGATGACAAGGGTGCCGCGGCCAACCTGTCCGATTGTGCCCACATCGTTACCTAGTGCGCAGCGCATGCCCCTCGTCGGTCCCGCCGGCTGTCGCCCTGCTGCATCCCGGCCCGGGTCAGTGGGCGGCCTGGTGCCAGGTGCGGCCCACCCCCACGCTGACGTCTAGCGGCACCGACAGGTTGGCGGCCCCGCCCATCTGCTCGCGCACCAGCGCCTCAACCTGCTCCTGCTCCCCGGGCGCGACCTCGAGCACCAGCTCGTCGTGCACCTGTAGCAGCAGCCGTGAGGCCAGGCCCTGGTCGCGCAGCGCCTGCTCCGTGCGCAGCATGGCGATCTTGATCAGGTCGGCTGCAGACCCCTGGATGGGTGCGTTGAGGGCCATCCGCTCGGCCATCTCGCGCCGCTGTCGGTTGTCGCTGAGCAGGTCCGGCAGGTGGCGGCGGCGGCCCAGGAGGGTTTCGGTGAAGCCACTGCGCCGCGCCTCGGCGACGATGTCGCGCAGGTAGTCGCGGACCCCGCCGAAGCGTTCGAAGTACTCCTCCATCAGCCCCTTGGCCTCTCCGGTGGAGATGCCCAGCTGCTTGGACAGCCCGAACGCGGACAGGCCGTAGGCCAGGCCGTAGCTCATCGCCTTGACCTTCGCGCGCATCTCCGGGGTGACCTCCTGGGGCTCGACCCCGAAGACCCGGGAGCCGACGAAGCGGTGCAGGTCCTCACCCGTGCGGAAGGCCTCGATCAACCCCTCGTCGCCGGAGAGGTGGGCCATGATCCGCATCTCGATCTGGCTGTAGTCGGCCGACAGCAACGCGGCGTAGTCGACGTTGGCGCGCGGGTCGCGACCGACGACGAAGACCTCCCGCAGCCGCCGCCCCTCCTCGGTGCGGATCGGGATGTTCTGCAGGTTGGGATCGGTCGAGCTCAGCCGGCCGGTGGCCGCGATCGTCTGCTGGTAGGTGGTGTGGATGCGCCCGTCGTCGGCGACCGACTTGATCAGGCCCTCGGCAGTCACCCGCAGCCGGGAGACGTCGCGGTGCCGCAGCAGCGCCTCCAGGAAGGGGTGCTCGGTCTGGGCGAACAGCCCCGCCAGCGCATCGGCGTCGGTGGTGTAACCGGTCTTGGTGCGACGGGTCTTGGGCAACCCCAGGGTCTCGAAGAGCACCACCTGCAGTTGCTTGGGCGAGCCCAGGTTGACGGTGTCGTCGCCGATGGCGTCCCAGGCGTCCTGCTGCGCCTGGGCCATCCCTCCCGCGAACTCGCCCTCCAGGGCGTGCAGGGCATCCAGGTCGACGGCGATGCCGGCCTGCTCCATCCGTCGCAGCACCCCGACCAGCGGCAGCTCCACCTCGCGCAGCAGCCGCTGCTCCTGCTCGTCGGCCAGCTCCTGGTCGAGCTTGACCGACAGGTCGTGGACGGCGCGGGCGTGCACCATGCCGGAGCGGGCGGCCGCCCGCTCCTGGGCGCCGTCCTGCTCATCACCAAAGCTCAGGTCCAGCTGGCCCTGCGCCTCCTCCGCGTCGTCCTCCAGCCGCAGCTCACGGCGCAGGTGGCGCAGCGAGAGGTCGGTCAGGTCGTAGGAGCGTTGGTCTGGCCGGATGAGGTAGGCCGCCAGGCCGGTGTCGCTGACCACGCCCTCCATCGGCATGCCGATGACTTCCAACGAGGCGATCTGACCCTTGGCGTCGTGCAGCACCTTGGGGTGCTCGGGGTCGGCGAGCCAGACGGCCAGCGCCTGCTCGTCCGACGGATCCGCGTCGGCCAGGTCGAGGTATGCGGCGTGGCTGTCCCCCGCCAGCGCGACCCCGGTCGCCTCCCCCGGGCCCGCGGCCGTGCGGGGAGCCGCGTGGACGACGACGGCGACCCGCTCCCCCGCCTGGGCGTGCTCGGCCAGCCAGGCCGCCAGCTCGCCCGCACGCAGCAGGCTGCCCTCCAGGTCGATGCCCTCCTCGGCCTCGGTCTCGGCCGAGTCCAGGGTGGTGAACAGCCGCTCGCGCAGCACCCGGAACTCCAGGCCGTCGAAGACGCGGTGCACCTCCTCACGGTCCCAGCCGCGGGCGGCCAGGTCGGGCACCGTGACCTCGAGGGGCACATCGCCCACGAGCTGGTTGAGCCGTCGGTTGCGCAGCACCTGGTCGAGGTGGTCGCGCAACGCCTGGCCCGCCTTGCCGGTGAGCTGGTCGGCGGCGGCGACGATGCCGGGAAGATCGCCGTGCTGGGTCAGCCACTTGGCGGCGGTCTTGGGACCGACCCCCGGCACGCCGGGCAGGTTGTCCGAGCTCTCGCCCACCATGGCGGCCAGGTCGCTGTACAGGTGCGGGGGGACGAGGTACTTCTCCTTGACCGCCTCGGGGGTCAGCCGCCAGGTCTCGGAGACGCCCCGGACCGGGTAGAGCAGCAGGGTGCGCTCGTCCACCAGCTGCAGGGCGTCCCGGTCGCCGGAGAGGATGACGACCTCCATCCCCTCCTCCCGGGCCTGGCCGGTGAGGGTGGCGATGATGTCGTCGGCCTCATACCCCTCCACCTCCAGGTGCTGGATCCGCAGCGCGTCCAGTACCTCCTTGATGAGGTCGACCTGGCCCCTGAACTCCTCGGGGGTGCTGGCCCGGCCCGCCTTGTACTCGGAGTACTCCTGGGTGCGGAAGGTCTGCCTGGACTTGTCGAAGGCCACCGCGATGTGGGTCGGGGCCTCGTCGCGCAGGACATTGATGAGCATCGAGGTGAAGCCGTAGACCGCGTTGGTGCTCTGGCCCGTGGTGGTGGAGAAGTTCTCCACCGGCAGGGCGTAGAAGGCACGGTAGGCCACGGAGTGTCCATCCAACAGCAGCAGTCGACTCACGCATGGCAGCCTATGTCCCATGACCGACAACGCTCACCCCACGTCCGCCGTGCGCCCCGACGAGGTCCCGTTCGCCATGACCGGCACCCTGGCCGAGCGGATGGGGATGGAGCTGCTGGAGGCCGACGCGCAGCGCACCGTGGCCCGAATGCCGGTCGTGGGCAACACCCAGCCGTACGGCCTCCTGCACGGGGGCGCCTCGGCCGCGCTCGCCGAGACCGTGGGGTCGATCGGGGCCGCGTTGCACGCCGGCGCCGGCCGGATCGCGGTGGGCGTGGACCTTAACGCCACCCACCACCGAGCGGTGCGCGAGGGGCAGGTGACCGCGGTCGCCACGCCGTTGTCACTCGGCCGCTCCATCGCCGCCTACGAGATCGTGGTGAGCGACGACGAGGGGCGCCGTGTGTGCACCGCTCGACTCACCTGCGCCCTGCGCGAGCGCCCACCCGGGGCCTGACCCAGCGGCAACGACCGCGCGACTGGAGCCCGTCCTGTTCGGCTTCCTGCCAGCAGGCTCAGGTCACGGCGGCGATGACGCTGACCAGCACCGGCGCGAATACGAGCGCCGGGAGCAGGTCACCGACGGGCACTTGCTTGATGTCAAGCAAGCGGAAGGCGATGCCGACCAGGAGCAGGCCTCCGGTGGCGGTCAGGGCCGCGATGTTGGCCTCGGGCACCACCGAGCCCAGGGTCAGGCCCACGAGGGTCAGCGTTCCCTGGATCAGAGCCACCGACACCACGGAGAAGAGCACGCCGACCCCGAACGTTGAGGCGAAGGCCATCGCGGCGAAGAAGTCCAGCGCGGACTTCAGGACCAGCTGGTCGATCCCCCGCCCGAGTCCGTCGGACAAGGCGCCGAGGATGGTCAGCGGTCCCACGCAGAAGAGCAGCGACGCCGTGAGCCAGCCCTCGATGAACCGCTCCCGGGCACCCTCACCCGTGCCCTCGGTGGCGCGGCCAAGACGCTGGACCCAGTGCTGCACCACGCCCGCCAGCGACTCCAGCCGCTGCTCGATCCGCAGCACGGCGCCGGTGATCCCGCCCAGCAGCAGGCTGCCGAGCACGACGAGGATGGGCACCCCACGGCCCACGGTCTCCGCCAAGGCCGGGGAGGTGACGTCGAGGGCCGACAGGATCGCCATCAGCAGGGTGACCAGGCCCAGGCAGCTGGTGACGACCGAGCGCACGTGTGCCGAGAGCCGATGGCCGGCGAGCATCCCCAGCGAGGCGCCGGCCAGCACCGCCACGATGTTGATGAGGGTCCCCAGCCCGGGGAAGGCTCCATCCATGGCGGAAGGCTACGACCAGGCCCACCCGTTCCTGCGGCAGGGGTCCGGTATCGGCGAACGTGTCACCGAACTGGCGGTGCCCCGTGCGGGGCCTGCGGCGTCCCGGCGCGAGTGCGCCGCCGGGCTACTTCTTGGCGGGCATCCCGGCGATGACGGCGTCGGCGACCTCGCGCATCGACAGGCGCCGGTCCATCGCGGCCTTCTGGATCCACCGGAAGGCGTCAGCCTCGCTCAGCTTGAGCTGGGTCATCAGCAGGCCCTTGGCGCGGTCGACCCGCTTGCGGGTCTCGAACCGCTCGCTGAGGTCGGCGACCTCGGCCTCCAGCGCCTGACGCTCGGCCCAGCGGGCGCGCGCGATGTCGATGGCGGGCAGCACGTCGGCGGCGCTGAACGGCTTGACGACGTAGGACATGACCCCGGCATCGCGGGCCCGCTCGACCAGGTTCTTGTCGCTGAACGCGGTGAGCATCACCACCGGGGCGAGGCCGTCCCGGCCGATCTGCTCGGCGGCGGAGATGCCGTCCATCCCGGGCATCTTGATGTCCATGACGATCAGGTCGGGCTTGGTCTCCTGGGCCAGAGACACGGCCTGCTCCCCGTCGCTGGCCTGGCCGACGATCTGGTGACCGGCCTCGGTCAGCATCTCGGCGAGGTCCATCCGAATGAGGGCCTCGTCCTCGGCGAGCAAGATGCGCAGGCCCGGCATCTCCTGCTCCTCCGGGGCCGCACCGGCGGTCGCGTCGGGCGCCTCCGTCGCGTCGCCGCCCTGCGGGGTGGCGTCCGACGTCTCGTCCTGGGTGGTGTCCGCCCCCGTCGCTCCGGATGGGTCCGACGACTCCGTCGGTTCGGTGCTGGGCGTCTTTGCTGCCGTCACGCGTCTACCTTATCTTTCGCCGTGCTGTGCCGTCACGATCATCCGTCGCCAACCTGTATGGGTGCCGGGAGCGGGACTTGAACCCGCACGCCCTTTCGGGCAGAGCATTTTGAGTGCCCCGTGTCTGCCATTCCACCACCCCGGCGGGGGTGACGGGCCCGGTCGGGGCCCGCCTGTCGATCCGGTACAGCATACCCGCCGGACTGTGGCGATCGGCGCGCGCTGGAGGCCGACGCGCTAGACCACCGGCTCCTCGGAGTAGGCCGGCGCGTTGCCGAAGATCGTGTCACCGACGCGGTGCAACCGCAGTGCGTTGGTGGTGCCGGAGACGCCGGGGGGCGAGCCGGCCACGATGATGACGAGGTCACCCTTCTGGCAGCGACCCTCCCGCAACAGCGCCTCCTCGACCTGGAGCACCATCTGATCGGTGTGCCAGACGAAGGGCACGAGGAAGGTCTCCACCCCCCAGGTGAGGGACAGCTGCGAACGCGTGTCCTGCTCGGTGGTGAAGGCCAGCATCGGGGTCTGGGGCCGGACGCGCGCCATCCGGCGCGCGGTGTCACCGCTCTGGGTGAAGGTGACGAGGTACTTGACGCCGTGGTTGTCCAGCGCGTCGGCCATGGCGATCGCGGCTCGGGTGACGGCCCCGCCCGGGGTCCGCGGCACGGTGCGGATGGGGGCGATGCGGTGCAGTCCGTGGTCTTCGGTGGACTCGATGATGCTCGCCATCGTGCGGACCGCCCGGATGGGGTAGGCGCCGACCGAGGTCTCGCCGGAGAGCATGATGGCGTCGGCTCCGTCGAGCACGGCGTTGGCGCAGTCGGAGGCCTCGGCGCGCGTGGGCCGGGGGTTCTCGATCATCGACTCCAGCACCTGGGTCGCCACGATGACCGGCTTGGCCCGCTCGCGGCTCAGCTGGATGGCATCCTTCTGCACCAGCGGCACCTGCTCCAGCGGCAGCTCGACCCCCAGGTCGCCGCGGGCCACCATGATGCCGTCGAAGGCGTCGACGATCTCATCGAGGTTCTCGATCGCCTGCGGCTTCTCGATCTTGGCGATGACCGGCACTCGGCGGCCTTCCTCGTCCATCACCCGGTGCACGACCTCGATATCGGCCGCGGAGCGGACGAAGGACAGCGCGATGACGTCGACGCCGGTGCGCAGGGCCCAACGCAGGTCCTCGATGTCCTTCTCCGACGTGGCGGGGACGCTCACCAGGGCACCGGGCAGGTTGATCCCCTTGTTGTTGGACACGACGCCACCGGTGATGACCTCGCTGACGACGTCGGTCTCGGTGACCTCCACCGCCCGCAGCATCACCTTGCCGTCGTCGATGAGGAGGGGATCGCCCACGGCGACGTCGCCGGGCAGGCCGCCGTAGGTGGTGCCGACGCTGCCCTGGTCGCCTGTGACCTGGCGGGTGGTGATGGTGAAGGCGTCACCGGTCGCCAGGGTCACCGGACCGCTGGCGAAGGTGCCGGTGCGGATCTTGGGGCCCTGCAGGTCGGCCAGCACCGCGACTGCGCGACCCTGCGCGTCACTGGCCTGTCGCACCCTCAGATAGCGCTCGTAATGCTCCTCGTGGCGGCCGTGCGAAAGGTTGAGGCGGGCCACATCCATCCCGGCGTGGACGAGCGCTTCTATCTGCTCGTAGGAGTCGGTGGCTGGTCCCAGGGTGCAGACGATCTTGGCTCGACGCATGGGCCCCAGCCTAGTCCTGACGACCACCTGCCGGTGACCACCATCGGTGAGGCCGATGAGTGCATCTCCTCGCAGATGGGTCAGGAGTGCGCGGCGACGACCTGGTCCAGGGTGACCCGGTTCTCCATCAGGCCCTGCATCTGCTCGTCGGTGATCTGGGTGCCGTCGACGAACAGGCGGGGCGTCCCGCTGACCCCGTCGCGGTTGGCCCGCTCCTGCATGGCGTGGACGTAGTCGACGTGCGACCGGTCCTCCAGGCAGCTGGTGAAGGTGTCCAGGTCGTCGCCCTCAATCCCGGCCGCTCCGGCGAAGGAGACCAGCTGGTCGTCAGTCCAGCCGCTGCCCTCCTCGGCCGGGCGGTTGACGTAGACCTGGTGGTAGTAGGGCAGGAAGACGTCCTGGTCGTCCGCGCACAGCGCCGCGTTGGCGGCGCGCACCGAGTTCTCGCCCGGGACCCGGCCGTCCAGGAAGGACATCAGAGTGACGGTGACGTGCGTTTCGCCAGCTTCCACCTTCTCTTGCACCGACTCCCCGATCGCGTCTTCCAACACCCCGCACCAGGGGCACTGGAAGTCGCCGTAGACGTGCAGCTTCGGGATGCCGGCCTCCGGGTCGGGGCCCAGGCTGATCCCGCCGCCCTCGGGCAGGGCGTTGGCCGAGCCCTCGGCTGACAGGTCGGCGCCGTCACGGGTCGCGGCCCACACCAAGCCGGCGATCAGAGCGAGCACCAGCACTACGACGGCGCCGATGAGGACGCCGGGGGGACCCTTGCTGGAGACCGGCTTGACCTGGGGGGCGGGCGGACGGGGCATGCTGTCTCAGCGACCTTTCGTGATCAGAGTGTCGAGGCCGAACGGGGTGCGCGGGCGGAGCACTAGCCAGGCCGCCATGGCCAGGAACAGCAGATCGCGCAGGATGTCGAGCAGGTAGGCGGTCTCGCCCGGCTCGACGGGGCCGCCGGTGCCGAAGCAGCCGCAGTCGATGGCCAGACCTCGGGCCCAGGCTGAGGCGATCCCGGCGATGAAGACGACCATGAGCAGACCGCCGGCCGCGGCGGCTGCGCGGGTGAACAGACCCAGCACGAGCAGCACCCCGAGCACGATCTCCACGACCGGGAGCATGGTGCCGATGAGGCGGGCGGTGCCGTAGCCGAACAGCTCGTAGGCGAGCACGTTCTGGACCGAGCCGGTGACGTCCAGGATCTTGGGCAGGCCCGCGGCGATCAGCACCAACCCCAGACCGACGCGGGCGATCAGCCCGACCACGTCGAGGACCCGGGTCCGGTATGCGGACCGCCCGGTGCCCGCTGCAGGCTCGACGGGGGCGTAGCCCACCGGGTCGGCGCGCACGTCCGCGTCGCCGGTCACCGGCCGCGCACCCCTTCGGCCAGCCCACGCGTGAGGGCCCGGAGCGCGCCCAGCCCGGGGTCCTGCCCGATAGCCCGGACCAGGGCGGAGCCGACGATGACACCGTCGGCGTAGGCGGCGATCTGTGCAGCCTGGGCCCCGGTGCTCACGCCCAGGCCGACGCACAGTGGCAGGTCGGTGACGGCGCGGGTGCGCTCCACGAGCCGGAGTGCACCCTCGCCCACCTCATCCCGGGCGCCGGTGACGCCCATCGTGGAGGCGACGTAGACGAAGCCGCGGCAGGCCTGGGCGGTCATCGCCAGCCGCTCGTCGGTAGAGCTGGGGGCGACCAAGAAGATGGGGGCCAGACCGTGCTCGGTAGCCGCATCGCGCCACGCCGAGGCTTCGTCGGGGATGAGGTCGGGGGTGATGAGGCCGGCGCCACCGGCGTTGGCGAGGTCGGCGGCAAACCGGGCCGGCCCGTGGCGGAGCACCGGGTTCCAGTAGGACATGACAACCGGCACCGCCCCGGCCTCGTGCACCGCGCGGACCACGTCAAGCACCTGGTGGAACCGGAACCCGCCCGCGAGCGCCTGTGCGGCAGCCTGCTCGATGACCGGCCCGTCCATGAGCGGGTCGGTGTAGGGCACGCCGACCTCGACGATGTCGGCGCCGCTCTCGGCCACCGCCCGGACCGCGGCCAGGGAGCTGTCCAGGTCGGGGTAGCCGGCCGGCAGGTAGGCCACCAGCGCGGCCCGGCCCTCATCGCGGCACCGGGCAAAGATTGCGTCCAGGGCGTTCACCACCCGCTCCCTTCGGCCTCGGCGACCGGCTCTGAGGCCTTGAGCTGCTCGGCCTCGACCAGCTCTTGGCCGTCGACAAGGCCGAACCACCGGGCAGCGGTGTCCACGTCCTTGTCCCCGCGGCCGGAGAGGTTGACCAGGACCACCGGCTCGGGCCCGTCCTGGCCGGCGGCGGCGGTCAGCTCGCGCCCCACCCGAAGCGCCCCGGCGAGGGCGTGGGCGCTCTCGATGGCCGGGATGATGCCCTCGGTGCGGCAGAGCAGGGCGAAGGCGTCCATCGCCTCCGCGTCGGTCACCGGCTCGTAGGTGGCGCGGCCGCTGTCGTGCAGGAAGGCGTGCTCGGGACCAACGCTGGGGTAGTCCAGACCGGCCGAGACTGAATGGGTCTGCAGGGTCTGGCCGTCCTCGTCCTGCAGCACGTAGGTGGCCGCACCGTGCAGCACCCCTGGGACCCCCCCGGAGAAACGGGCGGCGTGCCGGCCCTGCTCTGGGCCCTCACCGCCCGCCTCGAAGCCGCGCAGCGCCACCTGGGCGTCGTCGCGGAAGGCGTGGAAGATGCCCATCGCGTTGGAACCACCCCCGACGCAGGCGCACACGGCGTCCGGAAGGCGGCCAGCCACCGTTTGGACCTGGTCGCGGGCCTCCTGACCGATGACGGCGTGGAAGTCGCGCACCATGGTCGGGAAGGGGTGGGGACCGGTCACGGTGCCCAACAAATAGTGGGTGTGATCGACGTGGGTCACCCAGTCGCGCATCGCCTCGTTGATAGCGTCCTTGAGCGTGGCGCTGCCGGTGGCGACGGGCACCACGGTCGCGCCGAGCAGCCGCATCCGGGCGACGTTCAGCGCCTGTCGGCGAGTGTCGACCTCGCCCATGTAGACCGTGCACTCCAGACCCATCAGGGCGGCCGCGGTGGCGGTGGCGACGCCGTGCTGGCCGGCGCCGGTCTCGGCGATCACCCGGCGCTTGCCCATCCGGACCGCGAGCAGCGCCTGCCCCAAGACGTTGTTGATCTTGTGGGAACCGGTGTGGTTGAGGTCCTCGCGCTTGAGGAAGACCCGGGCGCGGCCGGCGTGCCGGGCGAAGCGTTGCACCTCCGTCAGCGGGCTGGGCCGCCCCGTGTAGGACTCCTGGAGGCCGTCGAGCTCGGCGCGGAAGTCCGGGTCGGCCATCGCGTCGGTCCGGGCGGCGTCCAGCTCCTCCAGCGCCGCGACCAGCGCCTCGGGCACGAAACGTCCGCCGAAGTCACCGAACCGGCCGGTCGCCGTGCTCACCGCTCACCCCCGCGTGTCCCGACCTGCTGACCACGCACTGCTGGGTGGGCACCGGCCGCCACCAGCTCGGCCACCGCGTCCCGCGGGGAGCTGCCGGTCACCAGGGCCTCCCCGACCAGCACGGCCCCAGCGCCTGCCTCGGCGGCGGCCATGACGTCCAGAGGTCCGCGGATGCCGGACTCGGCGACCGCAACCCGCCCTGCCGGGATGCCGGGCGCGAGACGAGCAAAGGTGCTCCTGTCCACCTCCAAGGTGCGCAGGTCGCGGTTGTTCACCCCCACGATCCGGGCACCGGCGTCCAGCGCTCGGCCCAGCTCCTCCTCGTCGTGCACCTCGACCAGGGCGTGCATTCCCAGCGACTCCACCCGTTCCAGCAGGCCCTGGAGCACCTCCTGGGGCAGGGCCGCGGCAATGAGCAGGACGAGGTCCGCGCCGTGCGCCCGCGCCTCCCACACCTGGTAGGGGTCGACGACGAAGTCCTTGCACAGGACGGGCACGTCCACCCGGGCTCGGACGGCGTCGAGGTCCGCGAGCGAGCCGCCGAACCGGCGCTGCTCGGTGAGCACGCTGATGACGCTCGCCCCGCCGGCGGCATAGTCGGCGGCCAGGGCCGCGGGGTCGGCGATGGCCGCCAGAGCCCCCTTGGAGGGGCTGCTCCGCTTGACCTCAGCGATCACGTGGACGCCCCTGCGCTCGGTGAGCGAAGCGAGGGCATCCCGGGGCCAGGGCGTAGCGGCCGCGCTCTCCTGCACCTGGGTGAGGGGGCGGGCGGCGCGGCGTACGGCAAGGTCCTCACGGACGCCCTCGATGATCTGCTCCAGCACGGTCGGCACCCCACCAGCCTAAGCCGTCGCGCGGGTGACCCGTGCCGCCCCCGCCCGCTGGCGGGCGGTCAGCCGTCGTGCTGGGCGATCTTCGAGTTTCCGCCGTACCCGGCCCGCTCCATGCCGTACCAGGCCACCGCACCGACCACCCCGACCCCGAGCCCGATGTACAGCAGCACCTCGGGGCCGGCGAAGACGCCCCAGCAGCCGACGACCGTGCCGACCAGCATGATCGTGACGCCGACCCAGGCTGCCTTGCTGTGGCCGTGGTTGTCTTCGTGCATGGGGTGGTGCTCCTTGGTGCGGGTCCCGGCTGCCGCTCGGCTCCAGGTCGGTGGTCATGGACGGTGCGGCCTCATTCTGCCAGTCCAGGGGCCAGAAGGCTCCGACCGGTCCTCGACCCGCGGGTCAGCCGGTCCGCTGCGCCGCCCAGGAGGCGTGCATCCGGGAGTAGACACCGCCCTGCCCGACCAGGTCCCGGTGGTGTCCGACCTCGACGATCCGGCCCTGGTCGACCACGACCACCATGTCGGCGGCCTCTGCGGTGGAGAGCCGGTGGGCGATGGCGACCGAGGTGCGGCCGGTCGTCAGTCCCTCCAGGGCACGCTGGACCCGGACCTCGGTGGAGGGGTCGACAGCGCTGGTGGCCTCGTCGAGGACGAGCAGGTCGGGGTCGGCCAGGTAGGCCCGGGCAATGGCGACCAGCTGCCGCTCCCCCGCGGACAGGGACTCGCCACGCTGACCGACCCTGGTGTCCAGGCCGTGCGGCAGCCCGGCGACCCAGGCGTCCAGCCCCAGCTCGGTGACGGCGAGGTCGAGGTCCTCGTTGCTGGCCTCGGGCTTGCCGAAGCGGATGTTCTCGCGCAGGTCCTGGTCGAAGAGGAACCCCTCCTGCGGGACGAGGACGACACGGCGACGCAGCGTGGAGAACGGGATCCGGCGCAGGTCGGTGCCATCCAGCAGCACGCGGCCCCCCGCGGGGTCCATCAGGCGGGTCAGCAACTTGGCCATCGTGGTCTTGCCCGATCCGGTCTCCCCCACGATCGCCACCCTGGTATGCGGCTCGATGCGCAGGTTGACGTTGCGCAGCACCGGCTCGCCACCGGGGTAGGCGTACCAGACGTCCTCGAAGTCGACGGTGATCGGCCCCCGCTCCTGCACGATCCCGTCCTCCCCCGGGTCGGAGACGTCGGCCGGGGTGTCGACGACCCCGATCACCCGCCGCCAGCCGGCGACCGCGTTCTGCAGCTCGTTGAGGATCTCGGTGGCCATCAGCACCGGCTGCGTGAACAGGTTGACCAGGAAGAGGAACGCCAGCAGCTGGCCCAGGGTCAGGTGGCCGCGGGTGGCCAGCACGGTGCCGACCACGAGGACGACCGCGGTGGTGATCCCGGCGAAGGTCTGGCCGGAGACGAAGGCGACAACCGAGCGGATCTGGGCCCGGATCGCGGACTGCCGGTGGGCCTCGATGGACCGGTCGATGCGCTCGGCGGTCCGGTCCTCGACACCGTAGGCGCGGATGGTGGTGGCGCCGACGATGGACTCGCTGACCGCGCCCAGCATGTCGCCGACCCGGGTCCGGACCAGGCCGTAGGCCCGGCCCAGGACCGGCTGCAGGTAGCGGACCAGGATGACCAGGGGCAGCAGGCAGAGGTAGGCCACGAGTGCCAGGGCCGGGCTGTAGATGAACATCAGGATGGTCGCCAGGACGATCTGGGCGGTGCTGATGAGCAGCATCAGCCCGCCGAACTGGACGAACATCGAGATGGTGTCCACGTCGCTGGTGACCCGGGAGACGAGGGCGCCGCGCCGCTCGGTGCTCTGGGTCAGCACGGACAGGTCGTGGATGTGCCGGAACGCCTTCAGCCGGAGGGTGGCCAGGCCCGACTCGGCGGCGGTGAACAGCCGGACGTTGACGGCATACTGCGCCACCGAGGTGATCGCGACGACGCCGGCCGCGAGGAGGATCGCCCGCAGGACGTAGTCGAGGTCGACACCTCCCTCGGCCATGATCCCGTTGTCGGTCGTCTGCTGGACCACGAACGGGATGACCACGCGGCCCAGGGTGGCCACGACGGCGATGAGCGCAGTGACCAGCAGCCCCTTGCGCAGCTCGGGCGAGAGCTGCAGGCCCCGCTTCAGAGTGGCGAGGGTGCCGAGGTCGCTCTGGGCCTCAATCCGGCTGCCGCCGGAGGTCGCCGGGGTGCGCGGGCTCACTGGGTCTCCTCCTGGCCGGCCACGGCCGCGCGCTCTGCGGCCTCCCGGGCGTAGGCGTGCACCAGGTCGGCATACCCCTGGCACCGGGCGAGCAGCTCGGGGTGGGGCCCACGGTCGACGACCCGGCCGTGCTCGAGGTAGACGACCTGGTCCGCCAGCGTGATGGTGGCCATCCGGTAGGCGACGACCAGGACGGTCATGCCCGCCCGGGCCTCCCGCAGCCCGGCGAGGATGGCCTGCTCCACGGAGGGGTCGACGGCGCTGGTGGCGTCGTCAAGGACGAGCAGGCGGGGGCGGCGCCACACGGCCCGGGCCAGGGCGATCCGCTGCCGCTGACCGCCGGACAGGCTGCCTCCCCGCTCGCCGATGACCGTGTCCAGGCCGTCCGGCAGCTCGCGAACGAAGCCCTCGGCCTGGGCGATCCGCAGCGCCTCCCACACCGACTCGTCGCTGGCCGACTCCCCCAGGGTGACATTGCCGCGGACGCTGTCGTCGAACATGAACGTCTGCTGCGCGACAAGAGTGGCCACCGCCGGGATCTCACCCAGCTGCAGCTCGCGGGCATCGACGTCGTCGATGCGAACCCGCCCCGAGTCGGCGTCCACCAGGCGCAGGGCCAGGTTGGTCAAGGTGGTCTTGCCCGCGCCTGTAGGGCCGACGAGTGCGGTGGTGCTGCCCGCGGGGATCTCCAGGGTGACGCCGGTGATCGTGGGCTTCTCCTCCCCCGGGTGGGCGTAGACCACGTCCTGCAGCTCTGAGCTGGCCGGGCCGTCGCGGTCGGCGAAGGTGGCCCGGCCATAGTGCATGCTGCCCTCGGCCTGCAGCACGTGCTGCACTCGGTCGTAGCCAACGACCGAGCGCGGAAGCTCTGCCAGCACCCAGCCCAGCGCGCGCACCGGGAAGGCCAGGATCGAGAACAGGTAGGCCATCTGCACCACCTCGGCGGCGCCCAGCTCGCCGCGGGAGACCTGCCAGGTCCCCACGCCGAGCACGGCCAGCGTCCCCAGCGTCGGGATGGCCTCGATGACCGGTTCGAAGACTCCCCGAGTGCGGCCCACCTGGATCAGCGCGTCGCGCAGCTCGTGGGTCTGGGTCCGGAAGCGCTCGGTCTCCTCCTCCTCGCGGCCCATCGACTTGACCACCAGGCCGGCCTCGAAGGACTCGTGGGCCACCTCGGCCACCTCGGCACGTAGCTGCTGGGCGAGCGTGATCCGGGGCGACATAAAGCGCTGGAAGACGACGTTGGCGGCGAACAGCCCAGGGAAGACCAGCAGGCCGATGAAGGCCAGGAACGGGTCGACCAGCACCATCATCGTGCCGGCGATGAAGAGCATGAACACCACGCCGATGGCCATGGGCAGGGGGTTGAACACCTGCCAGGTGGCCTCGACGTCGGCGTGCGCGTTCGACAGCAGCTGCCCGGACGGGTGCGCATGGTGCCAGGACAGGGGCAGGCGCAGGTACTGCCGGGTGACGTCCCGGCGGTAGCGGGCCTGCAGGTTGAAGCCGGCGACGGTCGCGAAGACGCGCCGCAGGATGACACCGATGACGTTGACCACCAGGACGGCGACCAGCACGCCGAAGACGGTCCACAGCGCGGCGGCCTCGACCTGGCGCTGGAGCACGGCCGGCTCGATGTACTGGTCCGTCACATAGCCGATGGCCGCAGCCGTGCCCACCGTCGCCGCTGCCCACAGCACCGACCCGATCACCGCCACGATCGTGGGGCGCGGCTCGGTCTTCATCCCGCCCCAGATGACCCCCAACCCGCGCCGCAGCACCGCGCGCGATGCGACGGGGCGGGGCACCGGTTGGCTGGCGGTGGACATCGTGAGGGGACCTCCGAGGGGCTGGGGGCATGCAAGAACCCCGCGTCCGTCGGGGCGGTCCGAAGGTGGGGGCGTCGAACATTCTCGCACGACGTTCAGCCCGCG
The DNA here is from genome assembly GCF_008843165.1 of Ornithinimicrobium pratense. Taxonomy (NCBI): domain Bacteria; kingdom Bacillati; phylum Actinomycetota; class Actinomycetes; order Micrococcales; family Ornithinimicrobiaceae; genus Ornithinimicrobium; species Ornithinimicrobium pratense. The sequence goes on from NZ_CP044427.1 coordinate 1,898,965, forward strand.
GACGCCGGGGCCGACCGGCAGGCCTTGCCGACGTCGACCCGCTGCTCTCGTCCAGATCATCCGGTCGGGTCACCTGATGATCCCGTACCCCGAGGATCGGCGCAGCGCTGCCGGGGCCCCCGTGGTGAGATGGGGTATGCCGTCCTCCTTGCGCAGGCTGATCGCCACCACCGCCACCGACCTGGGGCCAGACGCCCCTACCCTGTGCGACCCCTGGTCCGTCCGGGATCTGCTGGCCCACCTGGTGGTGCGCGAGTCCCGTCCCGACGCGCTGCCGGGCGTCGCGGCGCCGGTGAAGGCGCTGCAGCGGCACACGCAGTCGGTGCAGGACCGCGTCGCCGCCCGGGACTTCAGCGACCTGGTCGGGCAGGTGGTCGACGGGCCTGCGCCCTGGTGGCCAACCCGGCTTCCTCTGCTGGACCGGATGGTCAACACGGCCGAGCTGGCGGTCCACCACGAGGACATGGTCCGCGCCCAGCCGGACTGGCAGCCGACCGATCTGCCGCAGGAGGTCCAGGCCCAGCTCTGGCGCACCGTGCGGATGGCGGGCCGGATGACCTACCGCGGCGCACCCACGGGGGTGGTCGCGGTGGCGCACGGGCATGGGCGGGTGGCGCTGCGCCGGCCGCCGGACGACGGCGGCACCGTGGTCCTGCGGGGGACGCCGTTGGAGCTGGTCCTGCACGCCTTCGGCCGTGAGGACCACGCCCGGGTGGTCGCCGAGGGCTCGGATGCCGACGTCGCGGCGCTGGCCAGCCACCGACGCAGGCTCTGAGCGCGCACGCAACCTCTGAGCGGTTCAGCCGCCAGCGCTGAGCTACCGGTGACCCGCCGGATCACGAACCTCCCGGTGTGTCCCGGTCGTCCTGGTCCGTCGCCTGCCGACCCTCAGGGGCGGGGCCCTCGGCGGGCCGCTGCTGCTCCTGGACGCGGTTCTGGTGGTGCTGGATCAGCGCCGCCAGCCGCGAGGCCTCCCGGTGCGCCCGGTCGCCGTCCGCACGCTGGATCGCCATCACCGCAATCTCCTCGGTGTCGGTGAGCTCCAGGATGGCCCAGGCCGACCCGCCGGCGAAACCGACGCCCAGGATCTGGGCCCACTCCACCTCATAGGTCCGGAAGAGGTTGACCACGGTGAGCCCTTGCGGGGTGGGCACGGCGCGGATCACCGCATACCGCCACAGGAAAGCGGCCATGGCGGCTCCGACCCCGACCAGGGCGACCCGGTTGAGCACGGTGACGATGGGCGCGACACCCTCGTAGGTCGGCGCGAAAATCGCGACCAACACGAAGACGATGATCGAGAGGACAGCCATGATGCCCGCCACCCACGTGCCGCGCACCGGGCGGAAGGTGGCGTAGGCGTCGCGCCGGGGGCTCGGGGCGCCTTCCGGGGTTCCTGGGCTGGCAGCACTCACCCCGCCAGCCTAGTCCGCAGGCGGCCGGCCCCCGCGTCCCACCACCGCGTCGTCCGCGGCGCCGGGGCCGGCCACGGCGGTTCTACCGACCCTCCGCCGGCACCGGACCGGCCCCGGTGACCGCCGGTTCGGGCGTCTCCTCCCGGGCGGCCTTGCGCCAGACCACGAAGCCCCAGAGCACGAGGCCGCCGTAGACGGCATACATGACCGCGGAGGGGTAGTAGCCGGAGTGCCACAGCAGCGGCACCCCTACCAGGTCGACCGCGATCCACACCAGCCAGAAGTCAACCCACCCACGGGCCATGGCGTAGGTGGCCAGGATCGAGCCCACGAAGATCCAGGCGTCGGCCCAGTAGTACCAGGAGGGGGCCTCCCAGCCGAGGCCGACCGCGCGGAAGATCCACTGGGTCAGGACCACCAGGACCGCGACGGCGACGAGGTAGACCACGCGCTCGGCGCGCGTGGCCCAGCGCGGGGTGATGGCCGGGGCGCCCTTGGCGCGGGTCTTGCGCGACTGCTGCCAGCGCCACCAGCCATAGACGCTGGTGGCAATGAAGAAGACCTGTCGCGCGGCCTGCCCGAACAGGCTGTGCTCCTGGGGGTTGGCGAACCAGACTCCCATGAAGACGGTGAACAGCAGGGCGTTGCCGATGATGCCGATCGGCCAGGCCCAGACCGTGCGGCGCATGCCGAGGATGGCCGAGCCAAAGCCGAAGACGTTGCCGACGACCTCCCGCCAGGCGATCGGGTGGCCGAAGACGTTCAGCTCTGCGTAGAAGATGTCGTTCCAGACGTCCACGTCTGTCCTCTCGGATCAGGGCGAGAGGAGATCACAACCCCGCTCGCCGGGTGTGGGCGCCGGGGGTTGTGAAGCGACGCGTCGCCGGTGCGGCGGCTCGGTGCCTGGGTATGCCGTCGCCGACATCTCGGGCACCGTCGCCACGGGCGACGCGCGTGCTGCCTCCCATCCGGACTTTCACCGTCGGTCCTGGAGTTTCACCAGGTCAACCGACCGCTGGCTGCGGCCGGGTCGCGGACTGTTACCGCCGGTTCGGAATTACACCGACCCCGGAGCACGTGTGCGGGCCCAGTTTATACCCGCTGCTGGGCTGCCCCGACCTGCCCCGGCCTGCCCCGCGCCATGGTCAGGCGCAGGCGTGCCGCCCGGCGGTCTCGCGCAGCTGCGCGATCCGGCCTGGGACGTCGTCCGCGCCGTACACCGCCGACCCAGCGACGAAGACGTCCGCTCCGGCCTCCGCGCATTGGCCGATGGTGTCGGCGGACACCCCGCCGTCGACCTGGACCCAGATCTCTCCCCCGCGTCGGCGGACCGCCTCGCGCACCGCCCTCACCTTGGGCAACTGGTCGGCCATGAAGGACTGCCCGCCGAAGCCCGGCTCGACGGTCATCACCAGCACCATGTCGACCTCGTCGAGCAACTCCTCGTAAGGCTCGAACAGCGTCCCCGGCTTGAGGGCGAAGGCCGCGCGCGCGCCTTCGGCCCGGATCGCCCTCGCCACGGCGACCGGGTCCGCTGCCGCCTCGACGTGGAAGGTCACCGACCCTGCCCCGGCCTCGGCATACCCCGGCGCCCAGCGGTCCGGGTCCTCGATCATCAGGTGCGCGTCCAGCGGCACCGGGCTCACCCGGGCCAGCGACTCCACGACCGGCTGCCCGAGCGTCAGGTTGGGCACGAAGTGGTTGTCCATGACGTCCACGTGCGCCCAGTCCGCACTGGCGATCGCCCGGAGCTCGGCTTCGAGGTTGGCGAAGTCGGAGGACAGGATGGAAGGGCTGATCTGCAGCTGGCGGGTCATCCTCCGACCCTACTGGCGGGCCAGCGCCCCCCGGCGGGGTGGCGGTCCGGCGCAGCGCCAGGGGCTCGCCTAGCGGCGCCGGAGCAGGGCGAGGAACATCCCGTCCGTGCCGTGCCGGTGCGGCCAGAGCTGGGCCCACGGCTCGGACCCTGCGCCAGTGCCGTCCAGCACCGTCCCGGAGCGGTCGCGCAGCAGGCCTCGGACGTCGATCAGCTCGACGTCGTCCCGCCGCTTGAGCACGTCCCGCACGACCAGCTGGGTCTCAGCCAGGTGGGGTGAGCAGGTGGCATAGGCCACGACTCCCCCCGGCCGGGTGGCATCGAGCGCGGAGGCGAGCAGCTGGCGCTGCAACGGGCCGAGCGTGGTCAGGTCCTGAGGCGAGCGGCGCCAGCGGGCCTCCGGGCGCCGGCGTAGGGCGCCCAGCCCGGTGCAGGGCGCGTCCACCAGCACCCGGTCGTAGGCCGCCGGCTCGTGGGAACCGACCTCCCGGCCATCCTCGACGGTCACGGTCACCTCGGCACCGGCGTGCACCGGCGCGACGAGGGTATGCCGCACCAGCTCGGCCCGGTGGGGGCTGACCTCGTTGGCCCGTAGCGTGGCGCCGCGGGCGGCTGCGAGTGCGGCGAGCAGACCGGCCTTGCCGCCGGGGCCGGCGCACAGGTCGAGCCAGCGCTCGTCCGGTCCCTCCAGCGGGGCGTCCACCAGGGCGAGGGCGACCAGCTGCGAGCCTGCGTCCTGGACCGCGGCCCGGCCGTCGCGCACCGCGGGCAGGTCCCCCGGGTCTCCCCCCGGCAGGGTCCAGGCTGTCGGCGCGACCGGCGCCGAGCTGGCTCCGGCCTGTTCCAGCTCGGTGTCCTCCACCAGTCCCGGACGGGCCACCAGCGTCACCGGGGCCGGGACGTTGTGCGCCGCCAACAACCGGTCGAGCTCGGCCCCGACCGCGGCCGGGGCCACCCCCGCGCCCAGCAGGGCAGCCCGCAGCGCCCGGGCTACCCACTCGGGGTGCGAGTGCTCGGCCGCGGCCCGCAGCACGGGGTCGTCCAGGCCGTCGAGGACGGTGTCCACCCAGGCCTCCCGGTCGCGCTCGCCGACCCGACGCAGCACGGCGTTGACGAAGCCGCTGGCGCCCTGGCCGAGCTCCTGGCGCGCCAGTCCCACGGTCGCGCTCACGGCCGCGTGGTCGGGCACCCGCATACCCAACAGTTGATGCACCCCGAGGCGCAGGACGTCCAGCACGGGCGGGTCGATGCTGGTGGAGGCCCGGTCGGCTGCGACTGAGACGACGCGGTCGTAGAGCCCCTGCATGCGCAGGGTGCCGTAGGTGAGCTCGGTGGCGAAGGCGGCGTCCCGGCCGCCCAACCGGGCGCGGCGCAGGACCTGGGGCAGCTCGAGGTTGGCATAGGCCTGCCCCACGTCGACGGCGCGGAGCACCTGGTAGGCCGCCTGCCGGGCCGGGTCAGCGGCCCGGGCGCGTTCTGCGGGGCGCTGGGCGGACCGCTGCCGGGGACCGCGCCGGCCCCCGCGCGGTCGCCGTCGCGCTGCCCACCGGCTCGGCCTCCCTGCCTACGGCCACCCTGGCCGTCGTCGCCGCCGCTCTGACGGTGGCGCCCGCTGGTGTCACCGGCGCTCTGGGCGCGGCGGCCGTGGGCGTCCTCGCGGTCGCCCTTGTCTCCGGATGTCGCCTCAGCCATCGAACCGCTCCCCCGCCTCCGGACGGACGCCACGGGCCCAGGCGTCCGCGTCCATCGCCTTCTTCCCGTGCGGCTGCACCTGGCCCAGCTCGACCGGCCCGCTGCCGGTGCCGACCAGCACCCGGCGACGCTCGGCGCGGACCTCGCCGGATGCCAGCTCGCCGACGGCCGCCGGGTCGACCGGGTCCACCGCGTTCAGCGGGCCCACCTTGATCCGCTCCCCGCGCCAGGTGGTCCACGCCCCTGGGGCCGGCGTGCAGGCCCGCACGGCCCGGTCCACGACATACGCCGGCCTGGTCCACTCCAGCCGCGCGTCGTCGACGGTGATCTTCGGCGCGTGGCTGACGCCGTCGGCCGGCTGCGGCTCCGGGACGACCGTGCCGTCCTCGAGGGCGTCCAGGGTGGCAACGAGCAGGTGGGCGCCTGAGTCCGCAAGGCGGGCCAGCAGGTCACCGCTGGTGTCGCGCGGCTGGACCGCCTCGGTGAGCCGCCCGAGCACGGGCCCGGTGTCCAGGCCCTCCTCCAGCCGGAAGGTCACCGCTCCCGTGACGTCGTCACCGGCCCGGATGGCGTGCTGCACCGGCGCCGCGCCGCGCCAGGCGGGCAGCAACGAGAAGTGCAGGTTGACCCAGCCGTGCCGCGGCAGGTGAAGCAGCGCGGGCGGGACCAGCAGGCCGTAGGCGACGACCGGGCAGGCGTCCGGGGCCCAGGACGTAAGCTGCTCCTGTGCCTCGGGGGTCCGCAGCGTGACCGGCGTCAGCACCGGCAGCCCGGCCTCCTCAGCCACCTCGCGCACCGGGGACGGTTGCAGGCCGCGACCGCGCCCCGCCCTCGCATCTGCCCGGGTCAGGACACCGACGACCTGGTGGCGGGAGCCCAGCAGGGCCCGCAGGCTCGGGACCGCGGCCTGCGGGGTTCCCGCGAAGACGACTCTCACCACATACCTCGCTGCCTCACCGGACGATCCTCACACACGGAGCACGGCGCGCGCCCGGCGGCCGCAGAGTATGTCGCCGGTTGGGGGCAGAGCGTGTCGCCCGTTGGGACATAGCGTGTCGCCGGTCGTGGGCAAAGCGTGTCGCCGGTTGGGGGCAGAGCGTGTCGCCGGTCGTGCGGGTGGCTGGGTGGGTGGCTGTGTGCGTCAGGGGCGACGGTAGGGGTCGTCGCCCGAGGACTCCCCTTCGACGACGTCCCGCTCGCCGGAGATGGACTGGCGGAACAGGCTGGCGTCAGCGTGCAGCTCGACGACCTCCTCGCCCTGCTCCCGTAGCAGCTGGTGCCGCTCCCGGCGGCGCCGGTTCTGCTCGATCGGGTCCGGGACGGGTGCCGCGGCGATCAGCCGTTGGGTGTACTCCTGCGTGGGGTTCTCCATGATCTGCTCGCGCGGCCCGGCCTCGACGACCTTGCCGTTCTGAAGGACAACCACCTTGTGCGCCAGCAGGTCGACGACCGCCAGGTCGTGGCTGATGAACAGGCAGGCGAAGCCGAACTGATCCTGCAGATCGGCAAAGATCCTCAGCACCCGCGCCTGGACCGAGACGTCCAGGGCGGAGGTCGGCTCGTCGGCCACCAGCAGCTCGGGGTCGAGGGAGAGCGCCCGGGCGACGGAGATGCGCTGGCGCTGGCCGCCGGAAACCTCGTGCGGGTAGCGGTTGTAGACCTCGCGCGGCAGCTGCACCGCGTCGAGCAGCTCATAGACCTTCTGGCGGCGCGCCTTCCTGTCACCGACCTTGTGCACCTCCATCGGCTCGGCGATGCAGTCGCCGATCGGCAGCCGCGGGTTGAGCGAGGCCGCCGGGTCCTGGAAGATCACGCCAATACGCCGACGCAGCTTCTTGAGCTGGCGGCGGTTCATCTGGGTGAGGTCCTCGCCCAGCAGGCGGAACTCACCGCCGGAGGCCGGGATGAGCCCCAGGGCGCAGCGCCCGATCGTGGACTTGCCCGAGCCGGACTCACCGACCAGACCGACGATCTCACCCTTGCGGACCTCAAAGCTGACATCGTCAACGGCGCGGAACGGCGGCTTGCCCAGCCGCTGGTACTCGATGATGAGGTTCTTCAGGTCGATCGCCAGTGGCGCCTCGGGGTCGACCTCCTCGCGGACGTTGATGCCCATCTGACCGCGCCCGGCACCCATCCGTGGGACCGAGCCCAGCAGCATCTTGGTGTAGTCGTGCCGGGGGTGGAGCAGGACCTCCTCGGCCGTGCCCCGCTCGACGATCTCGCCCTTGAACATCACAGCTACCCGGTCGGCCATGTCGGCGACCACGCCCATGTTGTGCGTGATGAGCAGGATGCCGGTGTTGAGCTTGTCCTTCAGCGAACGCAGGAGGTCGAGGATATCGGCCTGGACGGTCACGTCGAGGGCCGTGGTGGGCTCGTCGGCGATGATCACCTTGGGGTCGCAGCTGATCGCGATGGCGATGACCACACGCTGACGCTGGCCGCCGGAGAGCTCGTGGGGGTACTTCCTCATCTGCCGCTCGGGCTCGGGGATGCCGACCATGCCGAGCAGCTCGACCGCCCGGTCCCAGGCGCCCTGTCCACGGGCCACGCCGTGCAGCTCCATCGACTCCGTCATCTGGGTGGCGATCGTGAGCACGGGGTTCAGCGCGGTCATCGGCTCCTGGAAGACCATGGCGATGTCGTTGCCGCGCAGGCGCCGCATATTGGTCTCGGTGAGGCGGCCCACATCCCTGCCGGCCACGTTGACCCGGCCGCCGATGGTGGCGTTGCGGGGCAGCAGGCGCATGGCGGTCATCGAGGTCACCGACTTGCCGGACCCCGACTCGCCCACGAGGGCGACGACCTCTCCGGGCCGGATCGCCAGGTCGACGCCCTTGACGGCGTGCACCGAACCGAACTCGGTGCGGAAACGGACGTCGACGTCGTCGAAGGTGAGCACGACCTCCTCACCCTCGGTGGGGGTGCCGGAGCCGGTGAAGACGGGGTCCACGGGGGTGGCGCCGTGGTTGTCGGTGGTCGCGGTCATCAGTCAGCGGTCCTGTTCTGGCGGGGGTCGAAGGCGTCGCGGAGGCCGTCGCCGAGGAAGTTCACGCACAGGGCGATGGCCAGGATCAGCATGCCGGGCCACCAGAACAGCCAGGGGCGGGTCAGGAAGGCGTTCTGGTAGGTGGAGATGAGCAGGCCCAAAGAGGTGTCCGGGGGCTGCACGCCCCAGCCCAGGAAGGACAGCGAGGACTCGAGCAGGATGACGGAGGCGATCGCCAGCGTGGCGCTGACGATGATCGTGCCGATCGTGTTGGGCAGGATGTGCCGGAAGATGATCCGGCCCGAGTCGGTGCCGATGGCCTCGGCTGCGGTGACGAACTCACGTTCACGCAGCGAGAGCACCTCGCCGCGGACCAGACGGGCCAGGCCGGTCCAGGTCAGCACGCTGAGCAGGACAGCCAGCGACCAGATGCCGCCGGCGTACTGGCCGACGACGGCAGCCAGCACCAGGAGCGGGATGACGATGAACAGGTCGGTGATCCGCATCAGCACGGACTCGACCCAGCCGCGGTAGAAACCGGCGATGGCCCCGATGGTGGTGCCGATGAGGGTGGAGAGCAGGCCGACGGTGAAGGCGATGATCAGCGAGCGCTGGGTGCCGCGCATGGTCAGCGCGAAGTAGTCCTTGCCGATGGTGTCCTGGCCGAAGGGGTGCTCCCCCAGGCTGGGCGGCCACAGCTCCAGCGTCGGCCGACCCCCGTTAACCTGCGCGCTGGTGAGGATGAAGCCCTTGTCCCACCAGCCGGGGATGATCCCGTAGCCAATGGAGGTGAAGGCCATGGCAGTCACGAAGAGCAGGAAGGCGAGGGAGACGATGGCGCCCTTGTGCCGGATGAACCGTCGCCGGACCAGCTGGCCCTGGGAGTAGGACTTCTGGCTCAGGTCCAGCTTCTTCTCGACCGAGTACCTCTCCTCCAGGTCTGTGGCCGCAGCCGAGGAGTGGATCTGCTGGGGGCTGCCGGGATCGGCGGGAATCGGCATGGGGGAGAGCCCCTCGCGCCCGGACCCGGGCAGCCGGGGCTGGTCGGGGCCGGGACGCGCCCCGTCCGGGCGGTTGTTGTCAGTCATCGGGTCGTCCTCACGTGGGCGAGACGGGCGTCAGTGGCTGGGAGATGAGGGTGCGTGCTCACGTTGTCCCTCACCGCCGGATCCGCGGGTCGAGGAAGGCGTAGGCGATGTCGGCGACCATGTTCATGATCACCGCGGCACCGCCGGCCACCAGGAAGTAGGCCATGACCGGGTTGGGGTCGACATTGTTGAGGCCGGCGGCGAACATCGCCCCCAGCCCACGCCAGCCGAAGATCGTCTCGGTGATGACCGCCCCGCCCAGCAGCCCGGCGAAGTCGAAGGCCACGATGGTGGTGATCGGGATCAGCGCGTTGCGCAGCGCGTGCTTGGTGTAGACCACCCGGTCCGAGAGCCCTTTGGAGCGGGCGGTGCGGATGTAGTCCTGGTTGATCGTCTCCAGCATCGAGGCGCGGGTGTAGCGGCTGTAGGCGGCGATGGAGATGACCGTCAGCACGATGGTGGGCAGGATCAGCTGGATGCCCCAGTTGTAGATGTTCTCGTAGAACGCCAGCTCCACCCGGCCGGGGTCCAGGCGCCGCTCCCCGATGGTGGCGATCTGCCGGCCGGGGGTCCGGGCCAGGAAGCCGCTCCAGGCCGAGAGCAGGTGGTCCATAAAGATCAGGAAGGCCATGCCGACGGCGGTGCCGGCACCAACGGTCATCCCGACCCTGCGCTCATAACCGCCCATGAACCAGCCGACTGCTGCCCCCACCGCGGCGGCCAGCAGTGCCAGACCCAGGACGACGAACCAGTTGGCCGGGTCGTCCAGGAGGGGCTGGGTGGCGAAGTAGGAGACCACGCCCAGGCCGACGACCACCAGCCCGGCGTACAGGATCCGCCGGTTGGCCAGGCCCACCGTCATCACCAGCATGAAGGCCAGCGCCGCGAGCCCGCCGACGATCACGAGCGGGAGCCCCAGTGCGGGGCGGTGCCACCAGTTGACCGCATCGAAGTAGCCCACGACGCCGCCGATCACGAGAGCGGTGGCGAGGAAGGTGATCACCTGGCGTCGCAGGCCACCGCCCAGCACGGCGGCCAGGATGATGCCCAGGACCATCGCGATGACGATGATGGTCACCAACGACATCGTGGGATCGCCCATCCACCGGTTGAACCGGATCGCGCCGTACTCCTTCAGCAGCACCGCCGCCCAGAAGACGGGCAGGGAGTAGAAGAGGAAGGCGGTGAAGGTCACCGCGTAGTCGAAGCCGGAGTACTGCCGGATCGCCGACAGGATGCCCAGCGTGACACCGATGATGATCGCCAGGAAGGTGGCGATGGTGACCAGCCGGAGGCTGGCCCCCGCGGCGTCCACGAGCATGGTGTTGACGTTGGCGCCGTCCCTCGTGAGCCCCCGGTCGCAGTCCAGGAGCAGGCATCGGCCCGCGCCGCCCAGCCAGGTCAGGTAGCGCTGCCACCACGGCATGTCCAGGTTCATGTTCGCGATGCGTGCATCGATGAGCTGCTGGCGGTTGTCCGCGTTGCTCTCCCACAGCTCCTCCAGCGGGTCGCCGGAGTTGATCGTCAGGAAGTACAGCAGTGCGGAGGCGACGAGCATCACCAGCGCCGAGATGCCGATCCTTCGAAGGATGAACTGGAGCACGGGGGGGCCTTCCTGGGAGCGGGGGGCGCGCCTGCGTGGCGACCTGGCTGGTGACGAACTCTAACCCGTGCAGGCACGGTTAGCCACGACCGTTCGGGACGTTTCTTTCCACGCGCGGGGAGGGGGCAGAACAGGGAGACGAGCGGGTCATTGACGCCACGGGAGGACGCCGGACGTACCTCCGGGGCGGGAGGGGATATCCCCTCCCGCCCCGGAGGCGGGTGCCGCAGGTGGGCAGGGCCCACCTGACGACCCTGACGTTAGAGCGTCAGTTGGCGCGAACCCACTGCTCGGCGTTCCACGACACACCGGTCTGGACCGTTGTGTCGCGGACGTTCTCGAGGGTGGAGTCGTAGCCGACCACACGCGGGTGAGCGAACAGCGGGATACCGTACAGCTCGTCCCACAGCGCCTTCTCGATGATCTTCAGCTGCTCCATGTGGACCTCCGGGTCCACCGAGGAAGACAGGGTGGCGAAGGCCTCGTCCACGGTCTCGCTGGAGAAGTTGCCGTAGTTCTGCAGGCCGGCGCTGCCAGTCTGGGTCTGGTAGATGTTCGCACCAGACGCGATCTGACCGGAACCGGCCCAGGCGAACAGCGCGACTTCGTAGTCACCGGCGTCGAGGTCGCCGCCCTCCTGGAAGAACTCCGCAGAGCCGGAGTCCTCGATGGTGAAGCCGACCTGGTCGCAGGAGGCCTTGATGGCCGCGACCTCGTCGGTACGGCGCGGGTTGGGGGCGGAGTAGCCGATGCGGATCGTCACGCCCTCCTCCAGGCCGGACTCGGCGAACTTCTCGGCCGCCGTCTCCAGGTCGACCTCGTCGAAGCGGCCGTCGTAGGACTCGGAGACGAGCTCGTTGTACTCCTCCTCCTGGAACGGGAACTTCTCGCGGGCGTTCATGACCACGGCGTCGGGGTTGAGCGGCGCGATCAGGGTGTCCACGATCTGCTGGCGCGGGACGCAGTAGGCGAACGCCTCGCGGGCGGCCAGGCCACCGTTCTCGTCGGCGAAGGCGCTGGTCTCACCGAAGTTGAAGTCCAGGTGCTCCCAGGTCATCGAGTCACCGGTCTGGTGGGTGATCGAGTCGCCGGCGTTCTCCATCTGGGCGATGGTGTCAACGGTGGCCTGGGGGCTGATGACGTCGATGTCACCGTTGATCAGAGCCTGGACGTGGGTGTCCGGGGCCGCGAAGACGAACTCCAGGGTGCCGGTCGCCGGGGGGGTGCCCCAGTAGTTCTCGTTCGGCACCAGCGCCAGGCTCGACCCGGTCTGCCAGGACGCACCCTCCAGCGTGTACGGGCCGGAGGACGGCACCAGCGACTCGTCCTCAACCTGGTAGTTGGGGAAGTTCCAGCCGGTGTTCCAGAACTCAGCGACCTGGTTGACCGTCTCACCCTCGCCGTCGAGGATCGCCTGGGCCAGCTCATCGGAGGACAGGCCCCCCTGCTCGGCAGCGATGTGCGAGGGCAGCGCTCCGCCGACCGCGATCTCCCAGTCCGGGTAGGGCTCGGGGTAGACGACGGTGAAGGTCTTGCTGCCGACCTCGGTCTCCAGGACGTCCGGGGCGTAGACGGACCAGTTGCTCACCGGGTCGAACTCGCCGGCGTTGTCGTCGCCCTCGCCGAACAGGGAGTCCGGGTTGGTGGAGGCCCAGGTGAGCAGGTAGTCGTTGGAGGTGATGTCGGTGCCGTCGGACCAGACCGCGTCATCGGAGATGGTGTACTCGATGGTCAGCGGGTCCTCGGAGACCATGTCGTAGGTGCCGTAGGTCTCGTCGGGGTAGACGGTGCCGTCGGTGCCCCAGTACCAGAAGCTCGAGATCAGCTGGTTGTTGACGACCGAGTTGTAGGTCGAGTTGGTCGCCGACGTGGTGTCGTTGTACGAGTTGTACTGCTCAGCACCGGTCGAGAAGGTCACGGTGTCGTCGTTGGTGGTGACGTCGCCGAGGTCGGCCTTGGCGGTGTCACCCTCCTCACCCATCTCCTGGCCGCCGTCGGTGGCGGTCTCGGTGTCGGTGTCGGTGCCGCCCGTCTCGGTGTCGGTGTCACCCGTCTCGTCGTCCGCGTCCGCGCCGGCGTCGGCGTCGGTGTCGACGTCCGTGGCGGTCTCGTCGGGAGTCGTGGTCTCGTCACCTGAGTCCGACGTGCAGCCGGCCAGCACCAGGGCCCCTGCAGCCACAACGGCCATGGTTGCGCGCCTGATCTTCAATGTTCCTCCTAGTGAAAGGTCGCCGCCCGTCCAGCCACATCAGATCGAGGGCTGGTCACGCATACGGCGAACCCGGGGGGTTGCCAGATGAACATAGACAGGTCGGGACCCGTTTGACCACCTTCGTGTCCACACGGTGACCTGATCGTTACGGATTTGAGACTTCCGGGGGCATTCCCGCCCTGTCCTGCTAGCCAGGCGCTTCCGTCGTGTCGAGCATCACCCGGAGCTGGTCCTCGGCCTTGCGGGCGCTGCGGGCGGCTCGAAGAGCGTGGACCGCGCCGGGCAGGGTGTCTTCGGACCCGCCCGGCTCGCGCACGGTGGCCACGGCGCGACCCCGGTGGCCCGTGCCACCCCCGTCCGGTCCGTACCGAGCATCCTGGTCGACGCCCGACTCGACGACGCCGACCAGCTCCACCGTCCCGTCCTGAGACAGGGCGGACACCGCCTCCTGCACCGCGCCCGGCGGCCCGACCACCGTGGCATGGCGCCGCACGGGCGGCAGGCCGAGCTCGCGGCGCTCGGACAGCTCGCGAGCGGCCAACCAGGACGGATCCCACCGGACCAGCGCCTCGACGGCCGGCACGCTGCCGTGCGGGGGTACGCCGCACAGCACGACCTGGGCGGGTCCGGCACCAGCCACCGCCGGTCCGTCCGCCGGTCCATGCGCCGGGGTGGCGGCACCGGCGGCTGCCGCCGCCCAACGCCGCAGGGCCTCAGGTGCGGCATCCAGCGCCGGCCGTTCCAGCAGCCGCCAGCCGTCCAGCAAGACGACCGCGGCATATCCCGCCCGGCACCACGGTTCGGCTCCGGGCGTGGCGACGACCAGCGCCGGCTCGGGGTCCACCTCGGGCACCACCTGCTGACCGCCCGAGCTGACCACCCGGGTGCCGGGGAAGGCCCTACCCAGCTCCTCGGCGGTGCGCCGCTCCCCAGCGTCGTGGCACGGCGACGCGGGGAGCCGCATTGACGGCAGCGGTCTTGGACTGGCTCGGTCCCGCACCAGCGGCACACCGCGGCGGGCGGCAAACCCGTCACCCCGACCGGCCCCTGACAGACGGCGCAGCGGACGGGGGCGCGACAGTCCTGGCAGGCCAGGGCCACGACATACCCCTGCCGTGGGACCTGGACCAGCACCGGCCCCCGGGCAAGCCCCCATTTCAGCGTCCGCCACGCCAGGCTGGGGATCCGGGCGGTCCGGGCGGCCGCGTCGCGCTCCTCCGCCAGGCCCTCCCCCGCCACGACAACCCGCGGAGCCGCCCTCCGGACCTGTGCTGGCCCTCCGATCAGGTTCGCAACCGTGCCGGCCTCCACCCAGGACTGGACGGTGACGCTGCGGGTCAGCCCGCCGACGAGGAGGGCCGCGCGCTCCTGCCCGGCCCGCAGCCGCAGCACCTCGCGCACGTGCGGGTAGGGGGCCCGGGGCTCCTGGTGCAGGTCGTCCCCCTCGTCCCAGCAGATGAGCAGGCCCAGGTCGCGCACGGGCGCGAACGCCGCCGCGCGGGTCCCGACCACCACCCGGGCATGGCCGCGCAGCACCTGCAGGAAAGCGCGGTAGCGGGCCTCCGGGCCGAGGTCGGCGGTCAGCCGCACCACGGCCTCCTCCCCCAGGGCCTGCGTCAGGACCGGCAGCACCCGATCTACGTCCCGTCGGTCCGGGACGACCACCAGGCTGCCCCGGCCCGAGGCCGAGGTGGCGCGGACCGCGGCAGCGATGGCCGCCGGCCAGTCGGTCGCCGGGGGCTGGCGGGGCAGGGCCAGCCAGGCCGCGGCGGGCGCCTGGCCGGCGGCCAGGCGGCGCAGCAGCGCAGGACCCGCCGGGTAGGCCGCCCACGGGTCGGCGGGCGCGTCCTGCCGGTCGGCCGGCGCGTCTTGCCCCTCCTCCGCGGTGCCGGTCCCCAGCTCGTGGGCGGGGGCCCCGCCCTCCAGGCTCTCTGGCGACGGCACCTCGGGCGGCACCGAGCGCTCGGCACGGGCATGCCGGGGCGGGACGGCGAGCCGCAGGACGTCCGCGGCTGTGCCGCCGTAGTGGTCGGCGACCAGGCGCAGCTCGGCGGCGACGGCGGGGGCCAGGACGGGCTCGGGGCTGACTACGGTGCGCAGCGGCGCCAGCCGGCCGTCGTGCTCGGCGGTCGCAGTGCGGGCCAGCAGGATGCCGTCGTGGTCGCGCCCTGAGAACCGGACTCGGACCCGGCAGCCCGGACGGGCGTCCTCGTCCAGGGCGGCGGGGACGGCATACTCGAACGGCCGGTCCAGGTGGGCCAGCGGGGTGTCGATGAGGACCCTTGCGACAGGGTCGCGCTCGGCCAGCGGCGCGTCCGAGGCCGGTGCGGACCTGCGCCGGCGCGCCGCGGGGGGCGCGGGCACCAGCGCGAGCTGCTCCGGCACGGGCGCCGCCGTCAGACTGCCGCGCGCAGCGCCTCGAGGCGGTCCAGCCGCTCCCAGGTGAAGGCGTCCTCCACCCCGTCGGCGGCGGTCCGACCGAAGTGCCCGTAGGCGGCGGTCGGCCGGTAGATCGGACGAAGCAGGTCCAGGTCGTCGACGATGGCTGCCGGGCGCAGGTCGAAGACCGAGGTGATGGCCTGCTGGATGCGCTCCACCGGGACGGTCTCGGTGCCGAAGGTCTCGACGTAGAGGCCGACCGGCCGAGCCGTGCCGATCGCGTAGGCGACCTGGATCTCGCAACGCGTGGCCAGCCCGGCGGCCACGACGTGCTTGGCCACCCAGCGGACGGCGTAGGCCGCGGAACGGTCGACCTTGGAGGGGTCCTTGCCGGAGAACGCGCCACCACCGTGTCGGGCCATCCCGCCGTAGGTGTCGACGATGATCTTGCGCCCGGTCAGGCCGGCATCGCCCACCGGCCCGCCGATGGTGAAGATCCCGGTCGGGTTGACCAGCAGCCGGTAGCCGTCGGTCTCCAGCTCGGCACCGGCTTCGTGCGCGGCGTCCAGCACGGGCGTGATGATGCGTTCGCGCACGTCCGGGGCGAGCTGCTTCTCCAGGGAGATGCCGGTGGCGTGCTGGGTGGACAGCACGACCGTGTCCAGCCGGACGGGCCGGTCGCCGTCGTACTCGATCGTGACCTGGGTCTTGCCGTCGGGCCGTAGGTAGTCCAGCTCGCCGTTCTTGCGCACGGTCGTCAGCCGCTCGGCCAGCCGGTGCGCGAGGAAGACCGGCAGGGGCATCAGCTCGGGGGTGTCGTCGCAGGCGTAGCCGAACATCAGACCCTGGTCACCAGCTCCCTGCTGGTCGTAGCGGTCGGCACCATCCAGCCCGCGGCTGGCGACTGCGTCGTCGACCCCGGTGGCGATGTCGGCGGACTGGTCACCGATAGAGACCTGCACCCCGCAGGTGCGGCCGTCGAAGCCCTTGTGCGAGTTGTCATAGCCGATCTCCAGGATCGTCTGCCGCACCAGCTGGGGGATGTTGGAGTAGCCCTCGGTACGCATCTCGCCAGCCACGTGCACCAGGCCGGTGGTCACCATGGTCTCGACCGCCACCCGCGAGTGCGGGTCCTGGCGGAGCAGGTCATCGAGGATGGCGTCGCTGATCTGATCGCAGATCTTGTCGGGGTGTCCCTCGGTGACGGACTCGGACGTGAACAGGCGGGACATGCGCTCTCCTCGGTATGCAGCGGCTGCTGACTGTGGCCGCTCGGCAGTCTATGCGGGCGCGCCGACAGACCATGGCCCTCACCGCGTGAACAACCCGCTCAGCGCGAGGCCAGCTCCGGCGCGACCGTGTCCCAGATGGCCTCGGCGATGCTGTCCTTGCCGGTCGGGCCGACGGTAGGGACCTCGTCGGTGCCCGGCCGCAGCAGGTGCACGGTGCTCTCGTCCTGGCCGAAGGTTTTGTCCGCCCCCACCTCGTTGGCCACGAGCAGGTCGCAGCCCTTGCGGGCCAGCTTGGCGCGGGCGAGCTCGATCACGTCGCCGCTGTCATCACCGGTCTCGGCCGCGAAGCCGACGATATAGGGGCTGATCGCCTCTCCACGGCCCTGGACCAGGTCGGCCAGGATGTCTGGATTGCGGACCAGCTCGATCGTGGGGGCGCTCTCGTCACCGGCCCCGTGGGTCTTCTTGATCTTGCGCTCGACGTAGTGCGCCGGCCGGAAGTCGGCTACGGCTGACGTCATCACGACCGCGTCCACGCCGCCGGCAACCGTGGCCCGCATCGCCTCCTGCAGCTGCAGGGCGGTCTCGACCTGGACGACCTCGCAGCCCTGCGGGACCGGCAGCGCAACGTTGGCGCTGACCAGGGTGACGCGCGCCCCCCGCCGCGCCGCGGCGGCGGCCACGGCATACCCCTGCTTGCCGGAGGAGCGGTTGCCCAGGAAACGGACCGGGTCCAGAGGCTCGCGGGTGCCGCCTGCGGAGACGACGACGTGCCGACCGTGCAGGTCACCGGGCCGGAGGCCGGGTCCCGTGGTCGCTCCCTCGCGCGTCTGCCCGCCTGCCTGCACCGCGGCCAGCGCGGCCGCGACGATCTCTTCCGGCTCGGGCAGTCGGCCGGGGCCGGTGTCCGCCCCGGTGAGCCGCCCGGAGGCGGGCTCGACGACCACGACGCCCCGCTCGCGCAGTAGCGCCACGTTGGCCCTGGTGGCGGGGTGGGTCCACATCTCGGTGTGCATCGCCGGGGCGAGCACCACCGGGCAGCGGGCGGTGAGCAGGGTGTTGGTCAGCAGGTCGTCGGCCAGGCCGTGGGCAGCCCGGGCCAGCAGGTCCGCGGTGGCGGGCGCGACGAGGACGAGGTCGGCCTCCTGGCCGAGCCGCACGTGCGGCACCGAGGGGACGTCGGACCACACGTCGGCCGCCACAGGTCGGCCGCTGAGCGCCTCCCAGGTGGGGGCGCCGACGAAGCGCAGCGCCGCCTGGGTCGGCACGACCCTCACCTCGTGCCCGGCCTCGGTGAGCAGGCGCAGCACAAGGGCGGCCTTGTAGGCCGCGATCCCTCCGGACACGCCGAGGACGACGCGCATATGGTCAGCCCCTCGCGCGGGGTGCTCAGCTCTCGGGGGAGCTGGTGTGCAGCTTGCCCTGGTTGATCTCGTGCAGAGCGATGGACAGCGGCTTGTCCGTGGCGTCGGCCTCGACGAGCGGGCCGACATACTCCAGCAGGCCCTCGGACAGCTGGGCGTAGTAGGCATTGATCTGCCGGGCCCGCTTGGCCGCATAGATCACCAAGGCGTACTTGCTGTCCGCGCGCTCCAGGAGGCTGTCGATCGGCGGGTTGGTGATGCCGTCGGGGTGGGCGATGGTGCCGGTACCAGTCACGAAAAGATGCTCTCAGTCTTCAGCGGGTGGGGGGTCAACCATCAATGATACGAGTTCTTCAGCCGCCCGCGCGACATCATCGTTGACGATGGTCACGTCGAACTCGTCCATAGCGGCCAGCTCGGTGCGTGCGGTCTGCAGCCGGACCGCGCGTTCTTCCTCCGTCTCGGTGCCCCGACCAACGAGCCGGTCGACGAGCTCCTCCCAGGACGGGGGCGCCAGGAAGACGAAGAGCGCCTCCGGCATCCTGGCCCGCACCTGCCGGGCTCCCTGCAGGTCGATCTCCAGCAGTGCGGGGCGTCCCTGCCCCAACACCTGCTCCACCGCCCGACGAGGGGTGCCGTACCGGGCCCGTCCGTGCACGGTGGCCGACTCCAGCAGCTCGCCGGCCTCCTCGAGCCGGGAGAACTCCTGCTCGTCGAGGAAGAAGTAGTGCCGGCCGTTCTCCTCCCCCGGCCGGGCCGGCCGGGTGGTCGCGGACACGGATAGCCACACCTCGGGGTGGTGCTGACGCACGTAGGCGGCGACGGTGCCCTTGCCGACGGCGGTGGGGCCGGCGAGCACGACCAGGCGACGGGGCTGAGGCACCCCGGTCAGCGGTCGCCGAAACGCTCGAGCAGCTGGTGCACCTGGTTGGCGCCCAGCCCTCGCACCCGCCTGCTCTCGGAGATCCCGATCTCCTCCATCACCTGCTTGGCCCGGACGCGGCCCACCCCCGGCAACGACTCCAGGAGTGCGGACACCTTCATCTTGCCGACGACGTCGTTCTCCTTGCCGGCGGTGATGACCTCCTTGAGGGATCCCTGGGAGTTCTTCAGGCGGTTCTTGACCTCTGCGCGCTCGCGGCGGGCCGCCGCGGCCTTGGCGAGCGCCTCGGATCGTTGCTCGGGCGTCAGCTCGGGAAGTGCCACTGTGCTTCTCCTCGTCGCGTCGGCGCAGCCGGTCTGCGTCCTCGCAGCGAACATAGCGATCCGGGCGGGCAGGCGCCAACCCATCGCCCTCCCCCCGACAGGGCGGGCATCGAGCAGGACGGCGACCCGTCATCCGCGCAGGGCGCCGCGCAGCCGGTCGGACCACCCCTGGATCGCGGTGGCCAGGGCGGCCCCGTCGGGACCGGATTCCAGCACCCCCCGGCCGATCGGCACCAGCACGCGCTCGGTGAGCCCGGCAAAGGTGCGCGCGACGTCGTGCTCGTCGGCTCCCTGGGCGCCCACCCCAGGGGTAAGCACCGGCGCGCCGGAAGCCGCCAGGTCGAGCCCGAGCTCGGTGGGGGTCCGGGGCAGCGTCGCCCCGACGACCAGCCCGACGTGCCCACATCTGGGTGCCCCGGCGTTGTCCTGGGCCACCTGCTCCAGGATCCGGGCCGCGACGGTGGGCTCGCCGGCGAGCTGCACTTCGGCTCCCTCGGGGTTGGAGGTAAGCCCCAGCACCCAGACACCCCGGGCGGTCTCCGCAGCCAGGTCGAGCGCCGGCCGCAGCGAGCCGTAGCCCAGATACGGGCTGAGGGTGACGGAGTCCGCGACGAGCGGGGATCCGTCCTGCAGGTAGGCCTGCGCGTAACCGCCCATCGTGGAGCCGATGTCTCCCCGCTTGGCGTCAAGCACCGACAGCAGACCCCGCTCGCGGCTCGCGGCCAGAACCTCCTCCAGGACCGCGACGCCCGCGGACCCGTGCCGTTCGTAGAAGGCCGACTGCGGCTTGACTGCGGCGCAGCGGTTCTCGGCGGCGTCGAGGACGCTCAGGCTGAAGGAGCGCAGACCTTCCGGCGTGTCCGGCAGGCCCCAGTCGGCAAGCAGGTGCGGGTGCGGGTCCAGCCCGACGCACAGTGGCCCCCACTGCTCGATCTGGTCGAGCAGCCGCTCGCCGAAGGGCTGCCGTCCGGGCCGGGGGTCGGGTGTGGTCATGAGGACCTCCTCAGGTCGTCGGTGATGCGCCACAGCAGGGTGGGGTCCGCCCACAGGGCGGTGCCCAGCTGGACGGCGTCGGCGCCGGCGGTGAGCGCAGCGCGCGCGGAGAGAATGTCGTGCACGCCCCCGGCGGCCACGAGCCGAGCCCCCGGCCAGCGCTGCTCCCCCGCAGCCTCGACCAGCTCCCGCACGCCGGCCCGGCAGACTGCCGCCGTCGACGGACCGGACCACCACCGGTCGGGCCCGAGCCGCACGGAACCGCAGACGACCACGGCGCCGGCCCCACCGGCCACCGCGGCGCGAGCCGCGGGCACCAGCTCGGGGTCGAGCGCGCTGAGCCGCGCGAGCAGCAGCAGGTCGCGGGGTGCGGCCTCGCGCACCCGGGCCATGGACTTGAGCACGGCCTGGTCGTCGGCCCCCCGCAGGTCCACCTCGACGGCGGCCACCGCGTCGGCGTCCAGGCTGAGCCGGACCCGTTGCACCACCTCGGCCAGATCACCGGTGGACCTGCCGCGCACGGACAGCACGCAGGACAGGCCGCGGGACGCACACCAGCGGACCAGCTCCAAGGCTGCGGGCACGGCATACCCCGGGCTCGAGGCGTGCTCCACCCCGCCCACGCCCGTCCCCTGCACCGCCGCAGCGACGGGCCCGGGCTCTCCGGTGCGCACCGGACCGACGGGCAGCAGGGCCTGCGTCAGGTCCCCGAAGCGGGCCAGAGCACGTGGCTCGCTGACGGCTCCTGGGGCGAGCAGGACCGGGGGCAGCGGGTCGCTACGACGCACCGGGCACCCCCGTCCGCGGGGTGAGCAGCCACTCCCCCGGCACGACCGGTCCCTCCACGCAGGGCCGGACCCGGCGGGACCCGGGGTCGTCGGCGACCTCGAGATCGCACACCCCGCAGACCCCGGTGCCGCACACCACCGGTGCCCCCGGGTCGACCGCGGCCACCCGCACCACCCGGCCCCGGGACTGCTCGGCGACCGTGCGCACGACGTGCGTGGGGCCGAGGGCGAGCACCAGCGCCGGGTCGACGGTGCCGAGCAACGACCCCAGGGCCGCGGGCAGGTCCTCGGTGCTGGTGAGGACCACGCCGGTCGCGTGCCGCCGCAGCGGACCGGGGTCTAGGCGCCGGTCCGCGTCGTCGGCGGGGAGCAGGACGTGCACCAGGCATCCGCGCTCGCGCAGGAGCGCGACCAGCCAGGACACCGGTGCGGCGGACTCCTCGTGGGAGACGATCACGACGTCGACCGGCTGGGCCGGCAGGGCAAAACCTCGACCAAGCGGCCCGAGCAGGCGCACGGTGCTGCCGACCGGCCAGCCCCGCGCCTCCTCCTCGGAGAGGATCACCTGGATGGTCGTGCCGTGCAGCGGATCCCCCTGCACCCCTGCCAGCCAGAGCACGCGCGGCAGGACTGCGCCGCGGGCAGGATCGGCGGGGAGGACGAGCAGCTGCCCGGGTCGGGCGCCGGCCCAGGAAGGGCGAGCGGGGACGGACAGGGTGAGGACGTCGTAACCGCCCTCGGGTCGCGCCGCGCTGACCAGAGCGGACAGCTCCGGGCCAGCAGTCGTGCCCGTCTCGCTCGTCCAAGTCTCCCGGGCCGCCCCGCGCCGACTCCTGTGCGGGACGCCCCTACGGTCCGCCTGCGCTGCCACCGCCGTCGGCCGCCTCAGGTGTGCGCCGGGGTGCGGCCGTAGAGGTCCAGGCTGGCGGCGTGCTCCTGCAGGGAGCGCACCTGCAGCGCACCGGCACGCATGGCCTCGATGCCCAGGACGGCCGCCGACAGCTGCTGCACCGTGGTGATGATCGGGCGGTCCAGGGAGGTCGTGGCGGCCCGGATGGCATAGCCGTCCGCCCGCGCGTCCCTGCCGGACGGGGTGTTGATGACCATGTCCACCTCGCCGTTCGTGATCCGATCGACCACGGTGGGCTCGGTGGGTCCGCCCTCGGCTCCTGGCCCCCGCCCTTGGCTGCGCTTGCGCACCACCTGGGCATCGATACCGTTGCGGCGCAGGACGTCCGCAGTGCCCTCGGTCGCCATGATGCGGAAGCCCAGGTCCACCAGGCGCTTGACCGGGAAGATCATCGAGCGCTTGTCCCGGTTGGCCACGGACACGAAGATGGTGCCCTGCGTCGGCAGGCTCGAGCCGGCCCGCAGCTGGCTCTTGGCGAAGGCGGCGCCGAAGGCTGGGTCGATACCCATCACCTCCCCCGTGGAGCGCATCTCCGGACCCAGGATGGAGTCGATCGCCTGCCCGGTCTGGGTGCGGAAGCGTCGGAAGGGCAGGATCGCCTCCTTGACCGAGAAGGGGGCGTCGTCCGGCATCAGCCCGCCATCGGCATGGGTGGGCAGCATGCCCTCCTGACGCAGCGCCGCGATGCTGGTGCCCATCATGACCCGTGCCGCCGCGGCCGCCAGCGGGACGCTGGTGGCCTTGGCGACGAACGGCACGGTGCGGCTGGCCCGCGGGTTGGCCTCGAGCACGTAGAGGACGTCCTGGGCCAGGGCGAACTGCACGTTGAGCAGACCACGTACCCCGATGGCGAGCGCGAGCTTGCGGGTGGCCTCGCGGACCTGCTCCAGCTCGCTACGGCCCAGGGTGAACGGTGGCAGCACGCACGCGGAGTCGCCGGAGTGGATGCCGGCCTCCTCGATGTGCTCCATGATCCCGCCGAGGTAGAGGTCGGTCCCGTCGTAGAGGGCGTCCACGTCGATCTCGACCGCGGTGTCCAGGAAGCGGTCGACCAGCACGGGGTGTGGCACCTCGCCGCTGACGACCTGGGTGGCCCGGCCCACGTAGGCGGCCAGCGACTCGTCGTCATAGACGATCTGCATCCCCCTGCCCCCGAGCACGTAGGAGGGCCTGACCAGGACCGGGTAGCCGATGTCGCGGGCCACCCCCAGCGCCTCCGGGACGGAGTATGCAGTGCCGTGCCGCGGCGCGACCAGGCCGGTCTCGGCCAGCACCCGGCCGAAGGCCCCGCGGTCCTCGGCCAGGTCGATCGCCTCCGGTGAGGTGCCGACGACCGGGACCCCCTCGGCCTTGAGCGCAGCGGCCAGCCCCAGCGGGGTCTGGCCGCCGAGCTGGACGATGACCCCGGCGACGGGGCCGGCCATCCGCTCGGCGTGCACGACCTCGAGCACGTCCTCCAGGGTCAGCGGCTCGAAGTAGAGCCGGCTGGAGGTGTCGTAGTCGGTGGACACGGTCTCGGGGTTGCAGTTGACCATCACCGTGTCGAAGCCGTGCTCGCGCAGGGTGAGCGAGGCGTGCACGCAGGAGTAGTCGAACTCGATGCCCTGCCCGATCCGGTTGGGACCCGAGCCCAGGATGATCACCGCGGGACGCTCCCGGGGGGCGACCTCGGTCTCCTCGTCGTAGGAGGAGTAGTGGTAGGGGGTCAGCGCGACGAACTCCCCTGCGCAGGTGTCCACGGTCTTGTAGACGGGCCGCACCCCGAGGGCGTGGCGCACGCCACGCACCACGTCCTCCCGCAGCCCGGTCAGCTGGGCCAGCTGGGCGTCGGCGAAGCCGTGCCGCTTGGCCAGGCGCAGCAGCTCGGGGGTGAGGCGGCCGCCCTGGGCTGCCCGGGCCGTGGCCCGCACCTGCGCGGCCAGCTGGTTGATGAGCACGATCTGGTCCAGGAACCAGGGGTCGATGCCGGTGGCCTCGTGCGCCTCCTCGACGGTGCACCCGCCGCGCAGCGCCTGCTGCACCAGGACCAGCCGACCATCGGTGGGGGTGCGGGCCTGGTCGAGCAACGCGCGGGCCATCTCGCGCGAGGGGGTCTCGTCCTCGCGCCAGTGGAAGCTGGTGTGGCGGGCCTCGGTGGACCGCAGCGCCTTCTGCAGTGCCTGGGTGAAGTTGCGGCCCAGGGCCATGGCCTCGCCCACGGACTTCATCGTGGTGGTCAGCGTGGGGTCGGCCGCGGGGAACTTCTCGAAGGCGAACCGGGGCACCTTGACGACCACGTAGTCCAGGGTGGGCTCGAAGGCGGCGGAGTAGAACCGCCCGTCTGTGGACGCCACCCCACCGCCGGACGTGATGTCGTTGGGCACCTCGTCCAGGGTGTAGCCCAGCGCCATCTTGGCCGCGATCTTGGCGATCGGGTAGCCGGTGGCCTTCGACGCGAGCGCGGAGGAACGGGAGACACGGGGGTTCATCTCGATGACGATGACCCGGCCGTCCTCGGGGTTGACCGCGAACTGGATGTTGCAGCCACCGGTGTCCACCCCGACCTCGCGGATCACCGCGATCCCGATGTCGCGCAGCTGCTGGTACTCGCGGTCGGTGAGGGTCATCACCGGGGCGACGGTGATCGAGTCACCCGTGTGCACGCCCATCGGGTCAAGGTTCTCGATCGAGCAGACGACGACCACGTTGTCGGCCCGGTCGCGCATGACCTCCAGCTCGTACTCCTTCCAGCCCAGGATCGACTCCTCCAGAAGCACCTCGGTGGTCGGGCTGTCCTGCAGACCGGCCCCGGCGATCCGGCGCAGGCTCTCCTCGTCGTAGGCGAAGCCGGAGCCCAGTCCGCCCATGGTGAAGCTGGGTCGCACGACGACGGGATAGCCGAGGTCATCCGCTGCGGCGAGCACTTCCTCCATGCTGTGGCAGGCCGCCGACCGGGCCACCTCTGCCCCGCACCGCTCGACCACGCCCTTGAACAGCTGCCTGTCCTCCCCGAGTTGGATCGCCCTGACGTCGGCTCCGATGAGCGGGCAGCCGTACTTCTCCAGGACGCCGTTGTCGTGCAGGGCGATGGCGGTGTTGAGCGCGGTCTGTCCGCCCAGCGTCGCCAGCACCGCGTCGGGGCGCTCCTTGGCGATGATCGCCTCGACGATCTCAGGGGTGATCGGCTCCACGTAGGTGGCGTCGGCGACCCCCGGGTCGGTCATGATCGTGGCCGGGTTGGAGTTGACCAGGATGACCCGCACGCCCTCCTCGCGCAGCACGCGGCAGGCCTGCGTGCCCGAGTAGTCGAACTCCGCGGCCTGGCCGATGACGATGGGTCCGGAACCGATGACCAGGACGCTGGTGATGTCGTCACGCTTGGGCATGCGGGGCCCCCTTGTCGGTGCTGCTGGTGAGGAGGTCGACGAAACGGTCGAAGAGGTACTCGGCGTCGTGCGGACCGGCCGCCGCCTCGGGGTGGTACTGCACGCTGAACGCGGGCACGTCCCGGCAGGAGAGCCCCTCGACGACGTCGTCGTTGAGGGCGATGTGCGAGCAGAGCACGGGACCGAGGTCGGTGTCCGCGGGCCGGTCGGTGGCCAGGCCCTCGGGCCAGGCGACCGCGAAGCCGTGGTTGTGGCTGGTGACCTCGACCTTGCCGGTCTCGCGGTCCAGCACCGGTTGGTTGATCCCGCGGTGCCCGAAGGGCAGCTTGTAGGTCCCCAGGCCCAGCGCCCGGCCAAGGAGCTGGTTGCCGAAGCAGATGCCGAAGAAAGGTATGCGGCGCTCCAGCACCTCGCGCAGCAGGCCGACCTCGTGGTCCGCGGTCGCCGGGTCGCCCGGACCGTTGGAGAAGAAGACCCCGTCCGGCTCCAGGGCCAGCAGCTGGTCGGCGTCGGTGCGGCTGGGCAGCACGTGAACCTCGATGCCGCGTGCAGCCATGAGCGCCGGGGTCCTTCCCTTGATACCCATGTCCAGGGCGGCGACCCGGAACCGGGTGGGGATTCCTTCCGGCGGGCAGACGACATAGGGCTCCGGGGTGGAGACCTCTGCGGCCAGGGCCGAGCCGGCCATCCGCGGTGCCTCTTCGACGGCGCGGAGGAGCTCGCCCTGCGGGGCTGCGGCCTGTGGCCCGGAGAAGATGCCGACTCGCATCGAGCCTCGGTCGCGCAGGTGGCGGGTCAGGGCGCGGGTGTCGACCCCGCTGATCCCGACCACGCCGGCCTCGCGCAGCGCGCCCTCCAGCTCGCCCTGCGAGCGCCAGTTGGAGGGGCGCAGGGCGGGGTCGCGCACGACCAGCCCGGCTGCCCAGACCCGCTCGCTCTCCATGTCCTCAGGGTTGACGCCGGTGTTGCCGATGTGCGGCGCCGTCATCACGACGACCTGCCGGTGGTAGGAGGGGTCGGTGAGGGTCTCCTGGTAGCCGGTCATCCCGGTGCAGAAGACGGCCTCGCCGACCGTGCTCCCCTGCGCGCCGTAGGCCTCGCCGCGGAAGGTGCGCCCGTCCTCGAGGACGAGCACGGCGGGCTGCGGGTACGCGGTGTCGTGCGCGGACGGCAGGGAGCCGCCTTGCTCGTGTCCTCGCGCGGTCGTCACTGCTCCCCCCACACGAGGCCCTCGCGGGCCGTCACCCGGCCGCGCAGCATCGTCAGGTGGACCGCGCCGGTCAGCTCCCGGCCGTGCCACGGGTTGTTGCGGGACAGCGAACGTGACCTGGCCCGGTCCACGGTGACCCGGCGGTCCGGGTCGACGAGGGTGAGGTTGGCCGGGGCGCCGGCGCGGATCCCCTGGCCCTGGTCGGTCAGCCGGGCGATCCGGGCGGGGGTGGTGGACATCGCGCGCGCCACGTCGGTCCACGACATCCGCCCCTCCTGCACCATCAGCGTGGAGACGACCGGCAGGGCGGTCTCCAGGCCGAGCATGCCGAAGGCGGCGTCGACGAAGGCGTGCTCCTTGTCCTGCCGGGCGTGCGGGGCGTGGTCGGTGGCGACGGCGTCGATGGTGCCGTCGGCCAGCGCCTCCCGCAGGGCCTGGGCGTCCTCGGCAGGTCGCAGCGGCGGGTTGACCTTGAACGTCGGGTCGTAGCCGGTGAGCAGGTCCTGGGTGAGCATGAGGTGGTGGGGGGTGACCTCGGCGGTGACGTCGATACCCTGCGCCTTGGCCCAGCGCAGGACCTCCACGGACCCCGCCGTGGAGACGTGGGCGACGTGCACCCGGGAGCCGGTGTGCTTGGCGAGCATGACGTCACGGGCCACGATCGTCTCCTCGGCGACCGCGGGCCAGCCGGCCAGACCCAGGCGGCCGGACAGCTCACCCTCGTGGCAGCAGGCCACGCCGTCGGCCAGCCGCGGGTCCTGGGAGTGCTGGGAGATGACGCCGTCGAAGACGCGGACGTACTCCAGCGCCCGGCGCATGAGGCGCGGGTCGTCCACGCAGCGCCCGTCGTCGGAGAAGACCCGGACCCGGGCTCGGGACCGGGCCATCAGCCCCAGCTCGGCTAGCTCCTCGCCGGCCAGGCCCTTGGTCACGGCCCCGACGGGGTGGACGTCGACGTAGCCGGCGCGGCGTCCCAGGTCCCACACGGTCTCGGCGACCTCGGCGGTGTCGGTGACCGGCGTGGTGTTGGCCATGGCCAGCACGGCGGTGAAACCCCCGAGGGCGGCGGCCTGCGAGCCGCTCTCCACGGTCTCGGCGTCCTCCCGTCCGGGCTCGCGCAGATGGGTGTGCAGGTCGACGAGACCCGGCAGCACGACCATGCCGGCGGCGTCCAGCCGTTGCGCGCCCTGCGGCGCCTCGTCAGCGGCGTCCGGGCCGACGGCCGCGATCGTGCTGTCGACGACGAGGACGTCCTGGACGC
The DNA here is from genome assembly GCF_008843165.1 of Ornithinimicrobium pratense. NCBI lineage: Bacteria > Bacillati > Actinomycetota > Actinomycetes > Micrococcales > Ornithinimicrobiaceae > Ornithinimicrobium > Ornithinimicrobium pratense. Next base: position 1,926,491 of record NZ_CP044427.1, read on the forward strand.
CCTGGCCGAGCACGTCGCCACCCCGGATGAGCAGCGGCGGGCTGGTGGGCTGGTGGGCGGTCGGGGTCACTGGGCGCTCCCTTCCCCGGCGAGCAGGTGGTAGAGGATCGACATCCGGACGGCCACCCCGGCGCTGACCTGGTCCAGGACCAAGGATCGGGCCGCGTCGGCGGCTTCGGCGGAGATCTCCAGGCCGCGGTTCATCGGCCCGGGGTGGGCGATGACGGCGTGGTCCTGGAGCAGGGCCAGGCGGCGGGCGGTGAGCCCGTAGGTGACGGCATACTCCTTGGCCGTCGGGAAGTAGCCACCGCTCATCCGCTCGCGCTGGACACGCAGCATCATCACGGCGTCCACGGTGGGCAGGACGGCGTCGAGGTCGTAGGACACGGTGAAGCCGTCGGTGCTGGCCCAGCCCGCGATCCCGGCGGGCATGAGCGTGGGCGGCGCGACGAGGGTGACTTCGGCCCCGAGCTTGCGCAGACACAGCAGGTTGGAGCGCAGCACCCGGGAGTGGGTGAGGTCCCCGACGATCGCGACGTGCCGGCCGTCCAGATCACCCAGGCTGCGGCGCAGGGTGTAGGCGTCGAGCAACGCCTGGCTGGGGTGCTCGTGGGTGCCGTCACCGGCGTTGACGATCGAGCAGTCGACCCAGTCGGCGATCTGCCGCGGCGCGCCGCTGGCGGGATGGCGGATCACCATCATGTCCACGCCCATGGCGTCGATGGTGAGCACCGTGTCACGCAGCGACTCGCCCTTGGAGACCGAGGTGCCCTTGCCGGTGAGGTTGATGGTGTCGGCGCTCATCCACTTGCCGGCGATCTCGAAGGAGGCGCGGGTGCGGGTGGAGTCTTCGAAGAAGAAGTTGATGATCGTGCGCCCCCGCAGCGTGGGCAGCTTCTTGACGTCCCGGCCCTGCACCTCGTGCATGGAGATCGCTGTGTCGAGGATCGCCAGGATCTCCTCGCGGTCAAGGTCGGCGATGGAGAGCAGGTGCTTCACTGGATCCACACCCCTTCGACGCCGTCGAGGTCGCCCAGCCGGACCAGCACTCGCTCGGTGCGGGAGGTCGGCAGGTTCTTGCCCACGTGGTCGGCGCGGATCGGCAGGTCACGGTGCCCTCGGTCGACCAGCACGGCCAGTCGGACCGCACGCGGACGCCCCAGGTCGGTCAGCGCGTCCAGGGCGGCGCGGATGGTGCGGCCGGAGTAGAGGACGTCATCGACGAGGACCACGACCTTGTCGTCGATCCCCTCCACGGGCAGCTCCATGCGCTCCACCGGCCGCGTGGGCTGGCTGCGCAGGTCGTCGCGGTACATGGTGATGTCCAGCGAGCCGGTCGGCACGTCCGCGCCCTCGACCTCCTGGATGACCTCGGCGAGCCTCCGGGCCAGGGGCACACCGCGGGTCGGGATCCCCAGCAGCACCAGACCTTCAGGCCCCTTGTTCGCCTCGAGGATCTCGTGGGCGATCCGCTTGAGCCCCCGTCGGATGTCATCGCTGGCGAGGACCTCACGTCCTCCGGGTGGGCTGTTCTGGGCATCACTCATGCCCGGCTCCTTCCCCGCCTCACAGGACGGTGGTTAAAGGACGTACGGTCGGGGACCACCCTATACCGCTCCCCTCCCCACCTCCGACCGGGGACACGGTCTGCCCTCCACCGGCGACACATCATCCCAGAAGCTGCCGCGCTGACGTCGTCCGTCCCCAGCTGTGGACAACCATGTCGCGCTTGTCCGACCTCGGCGCACTCTGTGAGCGTGATCGTCATCCCGCCCAGCCCGTTCAGCTACGCGCAGGCCCTTGCCCGGGGAATGAGCCGCCGGGAGATCGAGTGGCTCCTGGAGGCTGGGGAGATCGTCCGCCTACGTCAGGGCTGGTATGCCCACCCAACCCTCGACGACAGCCGCACCGGCTGGGAGGCGCGCACCGACCAGCATCTTGACCGGCTGCGCAACGCTCTCGCATCGCGACCCGGACATGCAGCTAGTCACACCACGGCGGCCCTGCTGCACGGCCTGGCTGTCACCGTCGCCACCGGGACCCCTGTGCACCTGACCACGATCGACCGGGTGCCCAGCTCACGTCGCTACCCGGGCCTGCGCATACACCGAAGTGAAACCGTGGCGAATGACACCGAGCTGGTGGAAGGCATGCGGAGCACAGGGCTCGTGCGCACCATCGCAGACGTGCTGCGGACACGGACGCTCCCGCACGGCGTGGCCATGCTGGACGATGTGCTACGTCGGGGCTTGGCCAGTGTGAGCGAGGTGAGACAGGTCATCGACGCGCAGGCTCGCTGGGGCGGGCGTCCCAAGGCGGTGGCAGCCACCCACCTCGCCGACCCTGGGCGTGAAACCTGGGGTGAGTCGTTCTCGTTCGTTCACCTGCACCTTCAAGGGCAACCCCTGCCCTTGCCGCAGGTCGCCGTCTACGACGCAGGGAAGAAGTTCCTAGCGCGCGTCGACGGCCTGTGGCCGGAGCGAGGGGTGGTGGGTGAGTGCGACGGCGAGATGAAGTACTTCCTTGACGACCTCGATGTGGACGCGACGCCGGAGGAGACGGTGCTACGCCACCTGGCCGCTGAAGAAGTGCGCCAGGCAAGGATCGAGGCCACCGGGCTTGGCGTGGTCCGGTGGTCCCCCGCGCAGGTCCGGGACGATCCGGACGGGGTGGCACGACGCGTCAACCGGGCGGCGGGGCAAGTCCGCCCAGACGAGTTCACGGGGTGGGTCCGCTGGGACGGTGAATTGCGCAAGTTGCCGTTCACCGTGGATAGACCGGCCATCGACCCGGAAACGCTGCGATACCGGCGACGGCGACGTCCCGCGCACTACTGATTCGAGCAGAACGTGTCGCCGGTCGCGAGCAGAGCGTGTCGCCGGTCGCGAGCAGAGCGTGTTGCCGGTCGCGAGCAGAGCGTGTTGCCGGTCGCGAGCAGAGCGTGTCGCCGGTCGCGGGATGGGACGAGGGCGGGGTCAGAGCAAGGTGGTCTTGACCTCGGAGACGCGGGCGAGCAGACCGTTGACGAAGCCCGGGGAGTCGTCGGTCGACATCGTCCCCACCAGGTCCACGGCCTCGGAGACGGCAACCATGTCTGGCACCTCGTCGTTCCAGACGATCTCCCAGACCCCGATGCGCAGGGCCGCCCGGTCGACGGCGGCCATCCGCTCCAGCGTCCACCCCTGCGACCAGGTGGTGAGGATCTCCTCGATCTCCCGCCAGTGCTCCAGCACGCCTCGCACGACCTGCACTGCATACTCGGGCAGCGGGTGCTGAGTGGTCGGGGCGGCGATCCGCTGCTCAAGCAGGTCCCCCGCGTTCATCCCGCGCTGCTCGGCCTCGAAGAGCAGCTCCAAGGCACGTTTGCGCGCGCGCCGGCGTGCCGCCACGTCAGTTCACGCGGCCGAGGTAGGACCCATCACGGGTGTCCACCTTGACCCGGGTGCCGGACTCCAGGAACAGCGGCACCTGGATCTCCGCACCGGTCTCCACGGTCGCGGGCTTGGTCCCGCCGGTGGAGCGGTCGCCCTGCAGGCCTGGGTCGGTGTGAGTGATCTCCAGCTCGACCGACGGCGGCAGCTCGACGTACAGCACCTGCCCCTCGTGCTGGGCGATCATCGCCCGGCCGTTCTCCAGCATCCACTTCGCGGCGTCGCCCATCGCCTCAGGGCTGACCGGCACCTGCTCGTAGGTCTTCTCGTCCATGAAGATGTAGTCGGTGCCGTCGTGGTAGAGGTACTGATAGTCAGAGCGGTCGACAGTCGCGGTCTCCACCTTGGTGCCGGCGTTGAAGGTCTTGTCGATGATCTTGTTGCTGATGACGTTCTTCAGCTTCGTGCGCACGAACGCCGGGCCCTTGCCGGGCTTGACGTGCTGGAACTCCAGCACCTGCCACAGGCCGTTGTCCATGGCCAGGACCATGCCGTTCTTCAGGTCGTTCGTGGTCGCCACAGGCTGCTTCCTTCGGTATGCGGTGTCAGACGGTCGGGCGGGCGGGCCGCGGCGGTCGCAGCGGTTCCAAACCCGGTCAAGTCTACCGGGCCGTTCCACTAGTCCCTGGCGCACCGTCTACGGCACAGTTGGCCCCATGAGGTGGACGAAGGCCCTGGCGCTGCCGGCAGCGGGTCTGGCCGCGCTCGCGGTGCGCGACCTGACGCAGAAGAAGCACGCCATCCGACACAACTTCCCCATCGTCGGGCACGCCCGCTACCTGTTGGAGGAGGTGGGCCCCGAGCTGCGGCAGTACATCGTCACCGACAACAACTCGGAGCGACCCTTCAGCCGCGACCAGCGGCGCTGGATCTACGCCTCGGCGAAGCGGGAGAATCCCTACTTCGGCTTCGGCACCGACAACGACCTGGAGCGGGACGAGGGGTATGCCGTCATCCGGCACCGCACCTTCGCGCCGGTGCAACCGGCCGTGCACCCGCACGCCGGCGAGGAGACGCCGATGCCCTGCGCCAAAGTGCTCGGGCAGGCGCGTGGTCGAGCGGGTGCGTTCCGACCCGGGTCGGTCATCAACGTCTCGGCGATGAGCTACGGCGCGCTCTCGGGTCGGGCCGTGGAGTCGCTCAACCGCGGCTGCGCCGCGGCCGGGGCTCTGCACAACACGGGCGAGGGCGGGATCTCGGCCCACCACCAGCACGGTGCCGACCTCATCTTCCAGATCGGCACCGCCTACTTCGGCTGCCGGGACGAGCGGGGCCGTTTCGACCTGCAGCGGCTGAAGGACCTGGTCGCCGCCAACCCGGTCCGGGCGTTGGAGGTCAAACTCTCCCAGGGCGCCAAACCGGGACTTGGTGGGCTGCTCCCCCAGGCCAAGATCACCGAGGAGATCGCTCAGATCCGCGGCATACCCCTGGGCCAGGACTGCCACTCCCCTAGCCGGCACGCCGAGTTCTCCGATGTCGACAGCATGCTGGACTTCGTCGAGCTGCTCGCGACGGAGACCGGGCTACCGGTGGGGATCAAGTCGGCCGTCGGCCTGGTCGACATATGGGACGAGCTGGCCGAGCTGATGGCCCGCTGCGACCGGGGCGTGGACTACATCGCGATCGACGGTGGGGAGGGCGGCACCGGGGCGGCACCGCTGGCCTTCGCCGACTCGGTCTCACTGCCTTTCCGGATCGCCTTCCCGGAGGTCTACTCCCGGTTCGCCCGCGCCGGGATCGCGGACCGGGTGGTATGGCTCGGTGGCGGCAAGCTCGGGCTGCCGGACAATGCCGCCGTCGCCTTCGCGCTGGGGGTCGACATGGTCTACGTGGCCCGCGAGGCGATGATGTCGATCGGCTGCATCCAGGCCCAGCGCTGCCACAACGACCTGTGCCCGACCGGGGTCGCGACGCAGAACCCGTGGCTGGTCCGGGGCCTGGACCCCGACGACAAGAGCCCCCGTGCCGCCAACTACCTCGTCTCCTGGCGGCGGGAGATGCTCAAGCTGGCGGAGGCGTGCGGCGTCGAGCACCCCGGTCTGATTTCGGGGGACATGGTCGACATCCTGCTCGGGACCCGGCAGGCGACCCCGTTGTGGCGGGCGGCTGGCTATGACGAACCGTCCTGGGGCTTGCCCTCTCCCCAGCAGCGGCAGGAGATCAGGGACCTCATGGCGGGCGCCCCCCAGGGTGGCTCGGTGCCACCGTCGGTGACCGCCACCGGGGACGCCGTAGCGCACCCCACTGCCAGCACCCCGGAGCGGCTTGGGCAGCGGGCGTCGGACGTCATCCAGGATTCGAACACCGAGTGAGCCGAACCGTGTCCCCGGTCGGGGGCAAACCGTGTCCCCGGCCGGGGGCAAACCGTGTCCCCGGTCGGGGGCAAACCGTGAGGCCGGTCGGGGCAAGGTCAGGTGGTGACGGCGACGTGGGCGGCCTGCAGCAGCTCCTCCGGGGGGCCGACCAGGCGGGTCGGCCGGGCCAGCGCCGCCAGCGCGACGAACCGTAGCGTGGTGCCGCGCGACTTCTTGTCCCGCGCCATCGCCGCCCGCAGCTCTTCCCAGCGCCCGGCCCCGGCGGGATAGGTGGTCGGCAACCCGACCGCGGACAGCACCCGTCGGTGCCGCTCCAACAGGGCCTGGTCCACCAGCCCGGCCCGGTGGGCGAGCTCGGCCACGAAGACCATGCCGACGGCCACCGCGTCGCCGTGCCGCCAGGTGTAGTCCTCCACCAGCTCCACGGCGTGACCGTAGGTGTGGCCGTAGTTGAGCACCTCCCGCAGGGAGGACTCGGTCAGGTCGGCGGCCACCACGTCCGCCTTGACCTGCACGGCCCGGGCCACCAGCTCCACGGCGAGCTCGGGGTCACCCACCGGGTCCGTGGCCTCCTCCGGCCTGGCCTCGACCAGGTCCAGGATCTGCGGGTCGGCGACGAAACCGCACTTGAGCACCTCGGCCAGACCAGAGACGTAGTCGGCCCGGGGCATGGTGTGCAGCCAGGCCGGGTCGCAGAGCACGGCGGCGGGCGGGTGGAAGGCACCGACCAGGTTCTTGCCCTCCGCGGTGTTGATCCCGGTCTTGCCGCCCACGGCGGCGTCGACGACACCCAGCAGCGAGGTGGGCAGGTGCACGACCTGGACCCCGCGCAGCCAGCTTGCGGCCACGAACCCGGCCAGGTCGGTGACCGCACCGCCACCGACGCCCACGACGAGGTCGTCCCGGGTGAATCCCTCCTGACCAAGCCGGCCCCAGAGCCCGACCAGCACCTCGGCCCGCTTGGCGGCCTCGGCGTCGGGGACCTGCTCACGCACCACCTGGGCGCCAGCTGACTCCAGCACCTTGACGGCCTGCGCGACCAGCTCATCCCGTCCAGGCTGGTGCACGACCAGCACCCGGCGTCCGGGACGGGAGTGCTCGACCAGGCGGGACACCGCCCCGGCCTCAATGTGGACGGGATAGGGCCGATCGCCCCGCACCTGCACGGTCCGGGAGTTCATGCCGACCCCGCCAGGCCCAGGGCGGACAGGACCTCGTCGGCGACCTGCTCGGGATCCTTGCCCCCGGTGCTCACCTGGACGGTCGAGAGCTCCTCGTAGGTCGGCCGCCGGGTGTTCATCATGCGCGTCCAGGAGGCGCGGGGGTTGACCAGCAGCAGGGGCCGGGAGGCGTCGAACCCGATCCGCCGTGAGGCATCGGCGATGCTCACGTCGAGGAAGACCACCGGGCGTCCGCTGGCGCGCAGCGCCTGCGCGATCTGCTCCTGCATGACGGCTCCCCCGCCGAGGGCGAGCACACCGGTCTCCTCCTCCAGCGCTCTGAGCACCTCGGCACGCTCCAGCTCCCGGAAGAAGGCCTCCCCGTCGTCCACGAAGATATCGCTGATCTCTCGGCCCTGCGCGCGTTCGATCATCCGGTCGCTGTCGTGGACCGGGACGCCGAGCCGGGTCGCAAGCACCTGCCCCACGGTGCTCTTGCCCGCGCCGGGTGGCCCGATGAGCACCAGCACCGGCCCCAGCGCGCCCTCGGCGCTGTCGGGGAGCCCGGTCACCCCGCTCATGCCCTCCCCCCGTCACCGGCGTGCGCTGGTGCTCGGCGACCGAGGCCAGGTATGCCGCGTGGTTGCGGGCCACCTCGGCGACCGAATCGCCGCCGAACTTCTCCAGGACTGCATCGGCCAGCACGAGCGCGACCATCGCCTCGGCAACCACACCGGCGGCCGGGACCGCGCACACGTCGGACCGCTGGTGGATCGCCGTGGCCGCCTCGCCGGTGGCGGTGTCCACCGTGCGCAGGGCCCGGGGCACGGTCGAGATCGGCTTCATCGCGGCCCGCACCCGCAGCACCTCCCCTGTGCTCATCCCGCCCTCCGTGCCGCCGCTGCGGTGGGTGGCCCGGCGCACCAGACCGTCCGGCCCACGGTCCAGCTCGTCGTGGGCCTGGCTGCCGCGCCTGGCGGCGGTCCGGAAGCCCTCGCCGACCTCGACGCCCTTGATCGCCTGGATACCCATGAGCGCCCCCGCCAGGCGGGAGTCCAGGCGCCGGTCCCAGTGCACGTGCGAGCCCAGCCCCGGCGGCAACCCGTAGGCCAGCACCTCGACCACACCGCCGAGGGTGTCGCCGTCCTTGCGGGCCGCGTCGATCTCGGCCACCATTGCCGCCGAGAGCTCGGGGTCGAGGGTGCGGACAGGGTCGGCATCCAGCCGGTCCACGTCGTCGGGACCGGGCAGCCGGTCGTCGGTGGGCGCGTCGTCGTCGAGCCCGGGCACCCCCGCCAGCCCGATGCTCACGGTGTGCGAGACCAGGCGCACGCCCACCGCCTGCTCCAGGAAGGCGGCGGCGACGGCGCCGAGGGCCACCCTGGCCGCGGTCTCCCGCGCTGATGCCCGCTCCAGGACGGGGCGTGCCTCATCGAATCCGTACTTGGTCATCCCCACCAGGTCCGCGTGCCCGGGCCGGGGACGGGTCAGCGGGCGGTTGCGCGCCAGCTCTTGAGGGGCGCCGACGTCGTCGGCCCGCTGCAGCGTCTCCTGCTCGACCGGCTCGGGCGACATCACGGCCGCCCACTTGGCCCACTCGGAGTTCTCGATCTGCAGGGCCAGGGGCGAGCCCAGGCTGAGCCCGTGCCGCAGCCCGCCGAGGAAGTGCAGCCGGTCGGCCTCGAAGGACATCCGCGCGCCGCGGCCGTAGCCCAGTCGGCGACGTGCCAGGGCGGCCTCGATGGACGCGCGTTCCACGCGCACCCCGGCGGGCAGTCCCTCGAGCACCGCGCTGAGGGCGGGTCCGTGGGACTCGCCGGCGGTCAACCATCGCAGCATGGTCACCGATCCTGCCACGCCGTCGCTAGAGCGAGAGCATCGTCGTGCTCAGCTGCGGGGCCAGCATCAGCCCCAGCAGCGCCCCGACCATCATCGCCGGGCCGTAGGCGAAGTGACCGGCCCAGCTGACGCGGCGCAGCGTCAGGAGGGCCAGCGCCCAGACGCCCCCGACCAGGAAGCCGCCGTAGATGCCGAGAATGGCCTCGGGCCACCCGAACCAGCCGAGCCCACCCCCGAGCAGCACCGCCAGCTTGACGTCGCCCAGACCCACCGCCAGGGACCCCCGTGCCAGGGAGAGCAGGGCGATGAGCAGGTACAGTCCGCCGCCGCCCAGCGCGCCCAGCAGGGCCCGCACGAGCGGCTCCAGGCCGCCCCCGACGAGAGCGGCAAGCACTACCCCGAGACCCAGTGTGGTCATCGTCGGCCACATGATTCGGTCCGGCAGCCGGTGGACGTCCAGATCCATGGCCGCCAAGCAGACGCAGGCGAGCACGACGACCAGCAGGGTGAGGGTGAGCACCGTGGCAACCGGCCAGCCCGGCACCGCGGTGTCTTCCACCTGCCAGACCCGGTACAGCACCAGGGCGGCGCACGTCCCGAGGGTGGGAGGCACCCACCAGCGTCGACCCGGGGACGGCTCGTCCAGCTCATCGGGCTTGCGATAGGTGGTCTGCTCCAGCCAGCGGGCGACCGGGATCCCCAGCACGGTGCCGACGACGCCGGTCACGAGCGGCAGGATGAGGTCGCTCACCGGGCGTCCCCGAGGTGCTCCTCCAGCGCCGTCGACATCGCCTCGAGGGGCGCGGACCGGCCGGTCATCAGCTCAACCTGCCCGACAGCCTGGTGCAGGAGCATCGCGGTGCCTCTCACGACCGAGACCCTACCGCCGGTCCGGCCGGCCACGGCTTGGGCCAGGGCGCTGGGCCAGGGGGCGTAAGTCGCGTCGAGCAGGACCGGCGCGGGTGCGCGTCCTGCGGGCAGGTGGAGGACGGGAGCGGGTGCGCCTGCGGGCAAGGTCCCGACCACGACCTGGAAGGCGGAGCCGTCCAGGGGTATGCCCTCCGCCATCCGCTCCGTGCGCACCCGCGGTGAGGTGGGTCCCCGGTGCTGCTCCAGGCGCTCCAGCATGGCCGCCGTCTCCGGACGCACCCGGCCCCGCACCAGCAGGGTGACCCCGAGGGCGCCGAGCCGGCGTAGCGCCAGCACCGCCGAGCGGGCGGTGGCCCCACCCCCGAGGACCAGCGCCTGCCGCAGCGGGCCGGCTCCGGTGCGGTCCAGCTCGCGCTGCAGCGCGGTGGCCAGACCGGCGACGTCCGTGTTGTCTGCATACCAACCGCTGCCGCGACGCACGAGGGTGTTGGCCGCACCGGCAAGGATGGCCTCCGGACTTGCCTCTACGGAGAGTGCGAGCGCCTCCTCCTTGCCCGGCATCGTCACCGACAGGCCCACCCACTCCGGTCCGAGCGCGCCGATATGGGAGGGCAGTGCGCCCTGCGCCACCTCCACCCGGTCGTAGGTCCAACCGGTCAGGCCCAGGGCCGCGTATGCGGCGCGGTGCAGCACCGGGGAGAGGGAGTGCTGCACCGGGGAGCCGACCACCGCAGCCCGGCGCGGCCGGGACTCGCCGGGCTGCCCGCTCAGCACTGGCCCGAGTCGTCCTGGTTCTCCTGGCACCACTGCTGGAACTCCTCGACGTTGGCCAGGTGCTCCTCGTAGGTGGCAGCGAACTCGGTCTGGCCCGTGGAGGGGTTGACCGTGACGAAGTAGACCCAGTCCCCGGGCTCGGGGTTCATCGCGGCCTGGATGGAAGCCTCGCCGGGGCTGTTGATCGGACCCGGGGGGAGGCCCGGGTGGTCATAGGTGTTGTACGGGTCGTCGTTGTCGCGCTGGGACTCGGTCGTGCCGGCCAGCCCGCGCTCCTGGTAGATGAAGTGGACCGTGGAGTCCATCTGCAGGTAGCCGTTGGTCTCCGAGTTGCCCTCGAGGCGGTTCTCCATGACCCGCGCGATCTTGGGCAGGTCCTCGGCGAACATGCCCTCGCCCTGGATGATGCTGGCCTTGATGACGACCTCGCGCAGTTCCTCGCCCTCCAGCCCCAGCCGGGCGTGGACTGCCTTGCCCTGGTCGATCATCGTCTGCAGCTGCTGCTGCGGCCCGGCGTTGGCGGGGAACTCGTAGGTACTGGGGAACAGGAAACCCTCGAGCTCCCCGTTGGCCGCCTCGGGCAGGTCCAGCTCCCCGGGCTCGATCGCCTCGTACTCCGCGACGTCGTGCCCGGTCTGCTCGGCCAGGATCTCGAAGGTCTCGGCCACCCAGAGGCCCTCGCGGATGGTCACGCCGTTGATCTCGCGGTAGCCACCATCCAGGAGCCGGGACAAAGCAGCCTGGGAGCTCATCTGCTCGGCCATCCGGTAGGTCCCCGGCTGAACGGAGCCGCCCCGGGTGTCCGCAGCCAGGGCCGCGGTGAACGCCGAGGCCGAGGCGACGACATCGTGCTGGACCAGCAGCTCGCCGATCTCACCACCCGAGGCGCCCTGCGGGATCTCCACCATCACCTCACCGGTGCCCGATCCCTCGTAGTCCGCGGCCGTGGGCTCACCGCCCAGGGAGATCTGCGGCAGCAGCCCGGAGACCGCGTTGAAGGAGAAGACCCCCGTCACGACGACAAGACCCAAGGCAATCAGCAGTGCGACGCCCCGCAGGAGGGGGTTGCGCTTGCGGCGCCGACGCGCGCCGTAGGCCCCCTCCTCAGGCGGCGATGCGAGCATCTCGTCGGCCAGCGTCTCATCGTGCTCCTCCCCGGCCCCGAGGCCGAGCAGACCGTCGTCGTAGCGGCGGCCGTCACCACGGACGTCACCACGGACGTCGTCGCGGTCGTCGTCGCGGTCGTCGTCGCGGTCGTCGTCGTGCTCGTCCCACTCGTCCGCAGGAGGCTGGCTCATGGCTGGTCCTTTTCGTCACGGGCCACGGACGAACGCGAACGCGGCTTCCTCTGCTTGGTGGGGGCACCGACGGGACGACCGGCGCGCCGTGCATCGAGCGCTGCCTGGAGGATAAGCACTGCGGCTGCCTGGTCGACGACGCCACGCTGGGACCGGCCCGGCACGCCACTGTCCCGTAGCACCCTGTGCGCGTCCACCGTGGTGAGACGTTCGTCCCACAACCGCACCGGCACCTCAATACGCCGTTGCAGTGCCTCAGCGTACCGGCGTGCGGCGCGGGCGGCCAAGCCTTCCTCCCCCGAGAGGGCACGCGGCAGCCCGACCACGACGGCCACGGCCCCCCGCTCCCGCACCTCGAGCGCGATCTGCTCCAGGTCCGTGCCTCCGCTCTCGTCGCGGGCCAGGGTGGCCACCGGGTGCGCCAGGATCCCGGCGCCGTCGCTGGCGGCCAGGCCCACGCGGGCCTGGCCGACGTCGACCCCCAGCAGCACGCCGTCCTGCGCCCCCGACGGCGAAGACGGGGGAGCGTTCACCCGGTCAGACCCGCCTCGATCCGGGCCAGGGCCTCCGGCGCCTTGGCCGGGTCCTGCCCGCCGCCTTGCGCCAGGTCGTCCTTGCCGCCGCCACCACCACCAAGGATCTGGGCGGCGACCTTGACCAGCGCACCGGCCTTGAGCCCCCGCTCCCGGGCCGCCTCGTTGGTGGCGACCACGACCGCGGGACGGCCGTTCTGGGCGCCGGTGAGGGCGACCACGACCGGCCGCTCGGTGCCGAGCCGGCCCCGCAGGTCGGCGGCGAGCCGGCGCAGGTCGTCCCCGCCCGCGCCGTCGCCGAGGTCGTGCCCCAACCAGGTCACGCCGTGCACGTCGCGGGCCTGCTGGGCCAGGCTGGAAGCCGAGGACAGCACCTGCGCCGCCTTGGCCTGCGCGATCTCCTTCTCAGCCTCCTTGAGCCGGGCCACGAGCGAGGCGATCCGCTCCGGCAGCTCCTCCGGACGCACCTTCAGCGTGTCGGTCAACTGTCCGACGATGACGTTCTCCCGGGCCAGGTGACCGTAGGCATCAGCGCCGACGAGCGCCTCGACCCGCCGCACCCCGGAGCCGATCGATGCCTCGCCGAGGATCTTCACCAGGGACAGCTGGGCGGAGTTGACCACGTGGGTGCCCCCGCACAGCTCCAGGCTCCACGGGCCACCGACGGAGACCACGCGGACCAGGTCCGGATAACGCTCACCGAAGAGGGCCATCGCCCCCATCTCCCGCGCCTGCGCCAGCGGCATCTCCGCGGCGCTGACCTGCAGGTCTGCCATCAGTCGGTCGTTGATGCGGGCCTCGACCCCGGCCAGCTCGTCCGGGGACAGCCCGCGGGTGGCGCGGAAGTCGAAGCGCAGCCGACCCGGGGCGTTCTCGGAGCCGGCCTGGGTCGCGGTGTCGCCCAGGGCCTCCCGGATTACCTTGTGCACGATGTGGGTGGCCGTGTGGGCGCGGGAGACCGCCGCGCGGCGGTGCACGTCGATCTGGGAGTGAGCGGTGTCACCGACCGCAGCCTCCCCTTCGAGCAGCCGGCCCCGGTGCACGACCAGGCCAGGCAGGGGTCGCTGGACATCGAGCACCTCAAAGACGCCGCCGCCGGCCAGCCGGATCGTCCCGTGGTCGGCGAGCTGGCCGCCGGCCTCGGCGTAGAACGGGGTGCTCCCCAGCACCAGCTCCAGCTCGGCGCCGTGCTCGGCATCGGCGCCCTCGAGACGGACGCGCTCCACCTCGGCCCCGCCGGAGAGCAGGCCGACCACCGGCGCCTCGCCCGTCATCGCCTCATACCCGGTGAACTCCGTGCTGGTCCCCAGCCGGTCGGACAGCTCGCGGTATGCGGTGCCGCCGCCGTGACCGTGCTTCTTGGCCTTGGCGTCGGCCTTGGCCCGCTGCCGCTGCTCGGTCATCAGGGTCCGGAAGGCGTCCTCGTCCACCGACAACCCCTGCTCGGCGGCCATCTCCAGGGTGAGGTCGATCGGGAAGCCGTAGGTGTCGTGCAGCGCGAAGGCCTCGGCCCCCCCAAGGGTGCTTGCGCCGGCCTGCTTGGCCTTGGCCACAGCCGTGTCGAGGATGGTGGTGCCGCTGGCGAGGGTGCGCCGGAAGGCGTCCTCCTCGGCGTAGGCGACCTCGCTGATCCGCGGCCAGTCCCGCTCCAGCTCGGGGTAGGAAGTGGCCATCACGTCCTTGCTGACCGGCAGCAGCTCCGGCAGCGCGGCGACCGAGGGGTCGACGCCGAGCAGCCGCATGGAGCGGACCGCGCGGCGCAGCAGCCGCCGCAGCACGTAACCCCGGCCCTCGTTGCCGGGGACGACGCCGTCGCCCATGAGCATCAGGCCGGAGCGGACGTGGTCGGCGATGACGCGGAAGCGCACGTCGTCCTCGTGGTTGGCGCCGTAGGCCCGGCCCGACAGATCCTCCGCCCGCTCGATCACCGGGTAGACCTCGTCGATCTCGTAGAGGTTGTCCACCCCCTGCAGCAGGTAGGCCACCCGCTCCAAGCCCATCCCGGTGTCGATGTTCTTGCTCGGCAGGGCGCCGACCACGTCGAAGTCGGTCTTGGTGCGGACCTCCCCAAGCATCTCCTGCATGAAGACGAGATTCCAGATCTCCAGGAAGCGGTCCTCGTCGACGACCGGCCCGCCGTCCTGGCCGTGCTCGCGGCCGCGGTCGATGTAGATCTCGCTGCAGGGGCCGGCCGGACCGGGCACCCCCATGTGCCAGTAGTTGTCCGCCAGGCCGCGGCGCTGGATCCGCTCCTCGGGCAGACCGGCGACCTCGCGCCACAGGGTAGCGGCCTCCTCGTCCCCCTCGGGCAGGCTCGGGTGCACCCCGGGTCCCAGCACGGTGACCCAGACCGACTCCGGGTCGAAGCCGAAGCCACCGGCCTGCTGGGAGCTGGTGATCAGCTCCCAGGCGTGGCGGATGGCGCCCGGCTTGAAGTAGTCACCGAAGGAGAAGTTGCCGTTCATCTGGAAGAAGGTGCCGTGCCGGGTGGTCTTGCCGACCTCCTCGATGTCCAGCGTCCGGACGCACTTCTGCACGCTGGTGGCCCGGGGCCACGGCGGGGTCTGCTCGCCGAGGAGGTAGGGCTTGAACGGCACCATCCCGGCGTTGACGAAGAGCAGGTTGGGGTCGTCGTAGACCAGCGGGGCGCTGGGCACCACCGCGTGACCCTTGCTCTCGAAGAACGACAGCCAGCGGCGGCGGATCTCGGCGGTTTCCATGCTCAACTTTCGGCGGGGGCCACGGACCGCACCATGCTAGTCGCTCCCCGTCCCTCCCCCGGAACTCTCCGCTGCGCCGCGGTCACCGGCGCCCATCTGCTCCTGCATCTGCAGGATCCGGTCCATCTCGATCCGCTGGTCCGAGTCGATGTCCACGACCAGGTTCCAGAGCACGGGGTCGGTGCCCTGGTTGCCCTGCTGCAGGTCCTCCACCATGGTGACCGCCCCGTCGTGGTGGGCATACATCAGTCTCAGGAAGAGCCGGTCGAAGTCCTCACCGTCGGTGGCGGCCAGCTCGGCGAGCTGCTCCTCCGAGATCATGCCGGGCATCTCCCCCACGGCGTGGGCGCCGTGCCCCCCGCCTGCGTCGTCGATCCGCAGGACTGACAGCCGGTGCGTCTGCAGCCACTCCTCCATGAGCCTGATCTCGTCCTCCTGGCTCAGGCGGATGCGCTCGGCGAACAGGGGCACGTCCTCGCGCCCCGTGCGCTCGTCGACCAGCTCGGTCATCTGCAGGGCCTGGCCGTGGTGCACGATCATGTGCCGCACGAAGGCCACGTCGTCCGCCGTGATCTCAGGATCGGGGATCGTAGGCATCTGGGTGAGCACCTCGCCGGCCTCACCAGGGGCGCCGCCCTGGATGACCCGGTGGGTCACTGCCGGTGGCTCCTCGGCCCCGGAGCAGGCACCCAGCGCCAGACAGATCAGCACGGCGCCGACCGGCACCAGATATGCGGGACGCGGCACGTCCTGGCCTCTCTCTCGTCGTCGAGGTCGCTGCCCCGAGCAGGCCACCACCTCAAGAATCACCCCGCGGGCCGACAAACCATACCCGCCACCACCCCACGATTCTTGAAGGAACAGGTCAAGGATTCGTCAAGAAATCGGCCCGTTGGTCAAGCGAAGGCAAAACTTTTCGGAAGCGGGTAAAGGTTTCGTCAAATCCTCCGGTGTCGTTGGCGAGGGTGGCTAGGTTGCATCTGCAGCACCACGGTCGATGCGTGACCGAGGCACCCGATGGTGGTTGCCCAGCAACTCGGCCCGTTGCGCGTCCCGTTAAGCGAATACCGGCACGAAAGGCGTCACCGCCATGACAGCAAGAGCACGTTCCCCCCGCCGACTCCGAGGCTCTCTGGCGATGGTCAGCGCCGCGCTGCTTGGCCTCACCCTGGCCCCCGGCGCCGCGCAGGCGGCCGCCGATCCCAACCTTCCGGACACCGAAGACCCCCGCTTCCACCTGTCGCAGGACGAGCAGCTCGGCAAGAACATGGAGCTGCTGTCGAACATGCCCAAGACCGCTCCGCTGACGGCCACCAACTCGGACATGGCCTTCACCGGTGACTACGTCATCCAGGGCAACTACTCCGGATTCAACATCATCGACGTCTCGGACCCGGCCAACCCGACGATCCGGACCACGGTCGTGTGCCCGGGTGGGCAGTTCGATGCCAACGTCCACAGCAACCTGCTGTTCACCTCCGTCGAGCAGACCAACGGCCGGCTCGACTGCGGCACCGAGGGCGCCGGGCCGGCCAACCAGCCCAACCCGGAGCGGATGCGCGGCGTGCGCATCTGGGACATCTCCGACCTGGACAACCCGGTCCAGGTGGCGGCGATCCAGACCTGCCGCGGCTCCCATACCAACCGCATGGTCGAGGACCCCACCGACCCCGACCACGTCTACATCTACAACAACGGCACCGCCGGCCAGCGCCACGCGGGCGAGAAGGTGCACACGCCTGACGGCCTCGTCGACGACCGCTGTGGCCGCGGCCTGGACGACCCCAACCCCTCGACGCACATGATCGAGATCATCAAGGTCCCGGTCGCCAACCCGGCTGCAGCCGAGGTCGTCAAGGAGTGGCGCCTGTTCGCCGACGAGGAGACCGGCGCGGTCGACGGACTGCAGAACGGTCCGACCCGCGAGGGGCACCCCTGCAGCACGACCCCCCGCCCGGACGGCTCGGGGCTGAACAGCTGCGCCCCGGCCGGCACGGGCTACAGCCCGAACCCCAACACCAACACCTGCCACGACATCACCGTCTACCCCGAGGTCGGTCTCGCGGCTGGCGCCTGCCAGGGCAACGGCATCCTCATCGACATCACCGACCCGGCCAACCCGGCACGACTGGACTACGTCGCGGACGAGAACTTCTCGTACTGGCACTCTGCCAACTTCAGCAACGACGGCGAGACGGTGATGTTCACCGACGAGTGGGGTGGCGGCGGCGGCGCCCGGTGCGCCCCGCACCACCGCAAGGAGTGGGGTGCCAACGCCTTCTTCACCATCGACCGTAGCGGCGGGAGCCCGGAGCTGAACTTCGAGAGCTACTACAAGCTGCCCGCGGCGCAGGCTGCGAACGAGACCTGCGTCGCGCACCAGGCGAACATCCTGCCGGTCCCCGGTCGGGACGTCATGGTGCAGGCCTGGTACTCGGGCGGTGCGTCGCTGTTCGACTTCACCGACCCCTCGGACGTGAAGGAGATCGGCTACTTCGACCGCGGCGCCGGCGGGGCCGGTTACTGGTCCTCGTACTGGTACAACGGCAACGTCTACGCCAACGAGATCTCCCGGGGCTTCGACAGCCTGGCCGTCCTGCCCTCCGAGCACCTGAGCGCTAACGAGATCGCTGCGGCGAAGACCGTCCAGCTCGACGAGCACAACGCCATGTCGATGCGGATGTATGACTGGGAGCCCAGCATCGTCGTCGCCCGGGCCTACCTGGACCAGGTCGTGCGGGCCGGCGAGATCCGCGACAACAAGGCTGCGAACATCACCCGGTCGCTGGACCGCGCGGAGAACCCGAACAACCCCAACCAGCGTCGGGCCCAGCTGCAGGCGGCGCTGAACCAGACCGACGCCGGCAACCCGGCGCACGCGTCCCTGCGTCAGGCCATCCAGGACCTGATGTGAGACACGTGTCCGGCTGACCCCACGCAGCGGCCGAGGCGGTCCGACCCTCTGGGTCGGGCCGCCTCGTCGTGTGGCAGACGTCGTGGGGTCCTGCCGTGCTGCGACGGCGCTGAAACAGTGCTAGTGCCCGCGGATAATCCTGCGCAGCTCGCTCCACCGCGGCCCCAGCCGCTCCTCCCAGCCGCGGCCGCTGGGCTGGTAGTAGTCGGCGTCCTCGGCGAGCAGGTCATCGGGCAGGTACTGCTGGGGCCCGACCCCGTTGGGCTCGTCGTGGCTGTAGCGGTAGCCCTCGCCGTGACCGAGCCGCGCGGCCCCGGCATACCCGGTGCCGCGCAGGTGCGCGGGGACGGCCCCGCCCTTGCCCGCCCGCACGTCGGCGATCGCGGCGTTGATCGCGGCGTAGGCAGCGTTGGACTTGGGCGCGAGCGCGTTGTGCACCACCGCCTGGGCCAGGATGATCCGCGCCTCGGGCATGCCGATCTGGGCCACCGCATGCAGGGCCGCGACGGCGGTCTGCAGGGCGGTCGGGTCGCCCATCCCGACGTCCTCGGAGGCGGCGATGACGATCCGGCGGGCGATGAACCGCGGGTCCTCCCCCGCCTCGAGCTGACGCGCGAGGTAGTGCAGCGCGGCGTCGACGTCGGAGCCCCGCATCGACTTGATGAACGCGCTGGCCACGTCGTAGTGCTGGTCACCGGCCCGGTCGTACCGCACCGCGGCCTGGGCCACGGCCTGCTCCACGTGCGCCAGCGAGATGGGGATCACGTCGCCCTCCCGGCCCGCAGGGACGTCGTCGCTCGCCACACCGGCGGCGGCCTCGAGCGTGGTCAGCGCCCGTCGCGCGTCGCCCCCCGCCATCCGCACGACGTGCGCCATACCCTCCTCGTCGAGGGTGAACCGCTCGGCCAGGCCCCGCTCGTCCGTGATCGCCCGTTCCACCACCGCGTGGACGTCGTCGTCGTCGAGGGAGGTGAGCGTGACGAGCACCGAGCGGGACAGCAGGGGTGCGATGATCGAGAAGGACGGGTTCTCCGTCGTGGCGGCCACGAGGATCACCAGGCGGTTCTCCACGCCCGGCAGGAGCGCGTCCTGCTGGGCCTTGGTGAACCGGTGGATCTCGTCGAGGAAGAGGACGGTCTGGCGACCGTAGAGGCTGCGGTCGCGGGTAGCCTGCTCCATCACGGCACGGACGTCCTTCACCCCGGCCGTGACCGCGGAGAGTTCCACGAAGCGCCGGTCCGCAGCCGTCGCGACCAGGTGCGCCAGCGTCGTCTTCCCCGTCCCCGGCGGACCCCAGAGGATCGCGGACAGTGGACCTGCCGCGCCGCCCTGGCCCTCGATGAGCCGACGCAGGGGCGAGCCGGGCCGGAGCGCATCCCGCTGACCGGCGACCTCGCCCAGGCTGCGGGGACGCATCCGGACCGCGAGCGGAGCCATCAGCCCGCCTCCGGCGTCCGCTGGGCCACTGCTGAAGAGGTCGTCGTCCGCCATTGGCCCAGCGTAGGCCGCGTCCGGATCAGCCCCGGAAAGCGTGCCAGAATTCTCGCCATGCACTCCAGCTCGTCGCTGCACCCGCCCACGGGCGGGCGTTCCACGGCACTGACCTACGGGGACCTGCGCGCGCTTTCCGACGACGACCCGTGGCTGCGGTGGGGGCTGCCAGACCCCTTGTCCGGCCACGCGCTCGTGCATGACGGTGTCGCGGTGGTGCAGCGGCTCGGCCACCGGCCCGGGCTGTGGGTCGCGCCCCTACGACCGGGTATCGAGCCCGGTGCAGTGCCGGAGGACGGAGGGCTGGCCGAGGAGGCAGGTCGGGTTCGCGCCGCCGTGCAGCGGGTCATGGACGAGGACCTGCTCACTGCGTGGCAGGCGCGGTCGGTGTCCGTGCCGCAGGAGCACGCCGCGGTCGGTCATGAGGTGCTCCCGCTGTCGGACCAGGGTGGGGACTGGGAGTGGATGTGGGCCACGACCGTGCCGCCGCCGCTGGCTGGCGAGGAGTCCCTGGTGCTGCTGGATGACCGTGAGGACGCCGAGGAGCTGCTGGCCTTCGCCCACCAGCACAACCCGCGGGTGTGGACGCGGATCGGTGAGGGTGTGATGACCCGTTGGGTCGGCGTCCGCGGGCCGGACGGCGCGCTGCTGGCGGTCGGCGGGGCCGAGACCGAGCGCTCCGGTGTGCCGCACCTGGCCGGCATCCTCACCGCCACGCACGCCCGGGGGCAGGGGCTGGGCGAGGTGGTTTCGGCAGGACTGACCCGCTGGGCGCTGGAGCACCACGGCGTCTGCACCCTGGGGATGTTCGCGGACAACGACGTGGCCCGGCGTCTCTACCGGCGCCTGGGCTACCGCACCGCCCGGGCCTGGCACTCGCGGCAGCTGGAGCTCTGAGCGCCGCGACCACGGTGGTGCGGAAACGGTGCGTCACACCCGTCGTTGACGCTACGGGTGTGACGCACCGTTCCTGCACACGCGTGCTCAGCTCTGGTGCGGGCTCACCTGCTCCGCGCCCTGCGGCGCGGGGGCCGGCTCGGCTGGCTTGGCGTCGATCCCGGCCTCCTTGCGCTGCTCCGGGGTGATCGGGGCAGGTGCCTCCGTCAACGGGTCGAAACCGCCACCGGTCTTGGGGAAGGCGATGACGTCGCGGATCGAGTCGGTGCCGGCCAGCAGGGCCACGATGCGGTCCCAGCCGAAGGCGATGCCGCCGTGCGGGGGCGCGCCATACTTGAACGCCTCGAGCAGGAAGCCGAACTTCTCCTGCGCCTGCTCCGCCGAGAGCCCCATGATCGCGAAGACGCGCTCCTGCAGGTCGCGCCGGTGGATACGGATCGACCCGCCGCCGATCTCGTTGCCGTTGCAGACCAGGTCGTAGGCGTAGGCGAGCGCGGCACCCGGGTCGGACTCCAGGGAGTCGACGAACTCGGCCTTCGGCGAGGTGAACGCGTGGTGGACCGCGGTCCAGGCACCCGAACCGACCGCCACGTCACCGGCGGCGACGGCCTCGCCCGCCGGCTCGAAGAGGGGCGCGTCGATGACCCAGAGGAAGCTCCAGGCCGACTCGTCGATCAGCCCGACCCGCTGGGCGATCTCCAGGCGGGCCGCACCGAGCAGACCCCGCGAGGCCTTGACCGGTCCGGCGGCGAAGAAGACGCAGTCACCCGGCTGGGCGCCGACGTGCGCGGCCAACCCGGCACGTTCCTGGTCGGAGATGTTCTTGGCCACCGGCCCGCCCAGCTCGCCGTCCTCGCCGACCGTGACGTAGGCCAGCCCCTTGGCGCCGCGCTGCTTGGCCCACTCCTGCCAGGCGTCGAACTGGCGCCGCGGCTGCGCGCCGCCGCCGGGCATGACGACCGCGCCGACATACTCGGCCTGAAAGACCCGGAACGGCGTTCCCGAGAAGAACTCGGTGCAGTCGCTCAGCTCCAGGTCGAAGCGCAGGTCGGGCTTGTCGGTGCCGTAGCGTGCCATTGCCTCGGCGTAGGACATCCGGGGGAACGGCGTGGGCAGGTCGACGCCGATGACGCCCCAGACCGCCTTGGCGATCGCCTCGCCGAGCTCGATGACGTCGTCCTGCTCGACGAAGCTCAGCTCGATGTCGAGCTGGGTGAACTCGGGCTGCCGGTCCGCCCGGAAGTCCTCGTCGCGGTAGCAGCGGGCGATCTGGTAGTAGCGCTCCATACCGGCGACCATGAGCAGCTGCTTGAACAGCTGCGGGCTCTGCGGCAGGGCGTACCAGCTGCCGGGCTGCAGCCGGGCCGGCACCAGGAAGTCACGGGCCCCTTCGGGGGTGGAGCGGGTCAGGGTCGGGGTCTCGATCTCGACGAAGTCGTGCTCGGCCAGCAGGGTGCGGGCGGCCGCGTTGACCTTGGAGCGCAGCCGCAGGTTCTGCCCGGCGGAGCTGGCACCGGGACGGCGCAGGTCGAGGTAGCGGTGGCGCAGGCGCGCCTCCTCCCCGACGCTGACCCGCTCGTCGATCTGGAAGGGCAGGGGGTCGGACTCGCTGAGCACCTCGATGTCGGCGGCGACCACGTCGATCCCGCCGGTCGGCAGCTCAGGGTTGACGTCCTTGTCCGCGCGGGCGACGACCTCGCCGACGACCTTGACGCAGTACTCGCTGCGCAGGTCGTGGGCGGTGCCGGTGAGCACCTCGTCGCGCGCGACGACCTGGACAACGCCGCTGGCGTCGCGCAGGTCGATGAAGGCGACGCCGCCGTGGTCGCGGCGGCGGCCGACCCAGCCGGTCAGGGTCACGGTGGTGCCGACCTGCTCGGGGCGCAGGGTCCCGGCCTCGTGGGTGCGAAGCATGATCTCTCCTCTCGGGGTCACGAGCCCGAGGGTAGGTCTACCCAGCGGGCAGCCCTGAAAGGTGCGGGCGGGGGCCAGGTCGCGGTGCCACCACACCTTCGCCGAGGAGTTCTCGACCTCTCGTCGGTCCGCCGCACGCGCGGTGCCCGGTTGCGACGCTGCACGACTCCCGGACGGGTATGCCGTGCTGCCGCCGGCGGGTCGTCACTCCGCCCCGTGCACGGGGAGCAGTCTACGGGGTGTTCCGGCGGTCCCGCCGCAGCCGCTCGGCGAGCGCCAGCACACCGATCATGAGGGGACCGTTGCGCACCTGTCCGGCCAGAACCGCTGCGGCGGCCTCGTCGAGTGTGACCCAGCCGGTCGGCATACCCGCCTCCTCGTGGGTCCGCTCGTGCCGCTCGTCCTGCGGCACGTCGGACAACCCGGTCGCCAGGAAGATCGTGATGACCTCGTCCAAGCCGCCCGGCGACGGCGTGAGCGAGACCAGCTGCTCCCACGACGCCGCGGTCAGGTCGGCCTCCTCCGCCAGCTCGCGCGCGGCCGTCAGCACCGGCTCCTCCCCCTCGACGTCGAGCAGGCCGGCGGGCAGCTCCCAGTCCTCGGCGCCGATCGGATGGCGGTACTGCCGGATCACCAGGACTTCTGGCGCGCCCCGGTCCTCGCGCAGGGCCAGGATGGCGACCGCGCCGGTGTGGGCGACGTACTCGCGCCGCACCGGCTCCGGACCGCCCAGGTCGACCTGGTCCGCGACCACGTCCCAGACGCGCCCCTCGAAGACGGTGTCGCTGGTCACCACCGGTCGGCGCCCGGGCAGGTCACGCAGCTCGTCCAGGCTCAGGCGCGGGGCGTCGAGGGTCATGGCGTCACGGTATGCCGCATGCGGCCCAGGCCGCGCGCCCAGTCACGCCTCAGTCCCCACAGGACGCGCCGAATACGCGCGAAGACTCTTCGCCGGACAGTTCACGTGTCCTGTCGAGACCTTTCGCGTGTTCTGTCAGTCAGCGGGGAGCTCGTGCTGGTGCTGGCGGGCCTCGACCTCGACCAGGCGCTGCGCGCGCTGCCCGTCCAGGGCCGCGGCGACCAGCCCGGCGAAGAGCGGGTGGGCATGGTCGGGGCGGGACTTGAACTCGGGATGGGCCTGGGTGGAGACGTAGTAGGGGTGGACCTCGCGGGGCAGCTCGACGTACTCCACCAGCGTCCCGCCCGGCGAGGTGCCACTGAAGACCAGCCCCGCCTCGGTCAGCCGGTCGCGGTAGGCGTTGTTGACCTCGTAGCGGTGCCGGTGCCGCTCACTGACCTCGGTTGAGCCGTAGACCTCAGCGATCACGGACCCCTCGGCCAGCACCGCGGGGTAGGCCCCCAGCCGCATCGTCCCGCCGTAGTCGGCGCCGCCGGCCACCACGACCTTCTGCTCCTCCATGGTGGCGATGACCGGGTCCGGCGTCTGGGCATCGAACTCGGTCGAGCTCGCGCCCTCGATGCCGGCGACGTTGCGGGCATGCTCGATGACCATCGCCTGCAGCCCCAGGCAGATGCCCAGGGTGGGCACACGGCGCTCCCGGCCCCAGCGCAGCGCGCCGATCTTGCCCTCGATGCCGCGCACACCGAAGCCACCGGGCACCAGGATCGCGTCGACCCCACCGAGTGCCCGGGTGGCACCGACCTCGGTCTGGCACTCGTCGGAGGCCACCCAGCGGATGTCCACCTTGGCGTCCTGCCGGAAGCCGCCGGCGCGCAGCGCCTCGGTCACCGACAGGTAGGCGTCGGGGAGGTCGATGTACTTGCCGACCAGGGCGATCTCCACCCGGTGCTCAGGCTCGTGCACCCGCTCCAGCAGCGCGTCCCAGGCCGACCACTCGACGTCCCGGAAGGGCAGGTCCAGGTGCCGCACGACATACGCATCGAGCATCTCCCGGTGCAACACCTTGGGGATGTCGTAGATCGAGGGCGCGTCCACGGCGGCCGCGACGGCCTCGGCGTCGACATCGCACATCATCGAGATCTTGCGCTTGATGCCGTCGGGGATCTCCCGGTCCGCGCGCAGCACCAGCGCGTCGGGCTGGATGCCGACCTGCCGCAACGCGGCGACCGAGTGCTGGGTCGGCTTGGTCTTCAGCTCACCGCTGGGCGCCAGGTAGGGCACCAGCGAGACGTGCAGGAAGAAGGAGTTGGCGCGGCCGATGTCGTGGCGCACCTGCCGGGCCGCCTCCAGGAACGGCAGCGACTCGATGTCGCCGACCGTCCCGCCGACCTCGGTGATGATGATGTCCGGCCGCTCCCCCTTGGGCAGCTCGGCGTCGGCCCGCATCCGAGCCTTGATCTCGTTGGTGATGTGCGGGATGACCTGGACGGTGTCGCCGAGGTACTCCCCCCGCCGCTCCTTGGAGATGACCTCGTCGTAGACCTGCCCGGTGGTCACATTGGCCCGCCCGGAAAGGCTGCGGTTGAGGAAGCGCTCGTAGTGGCCAATGTCCAGGTCGCACTCGGCGCCGTCTTCGGTGACGAAGACCTCGCCGTGCTGGAAGGGGTTCATCGTGCCCGGGTCGACATTGATGTAGGGATCCAGCTTCTGCATGGTCACCCGCAGTCCCCGACTGCGGAGGAGAAAGCCGAGGCTGGACGCCGTCAGACCCTTCCCGAGGGAGGAGGCGACGCCTCCGGTCACAAAGATGTGCTTCGTCGTCTGGGCCACGGGCTGTCAGTCTAGTTCAGGTGCCGGTGGGTCCGACGGGCCGGTCTGGTATGCCGTGCCGAGCACCCGCGCGTAGGCGGCCTCGGCCGCCGCGACGGCCTCCACCGCGGTGGGCAGCTCGTGGGCTCGACGCAGCGAGCGGTCCGACATCACCGACCGCAGCTGCGGGTCGTCCAGCACCTGCTGCAGGGCCGCCCGCAGCGCCCGGACCCTGGCGTAGCCGCCCAGGCCGCCGCTGTCGCGGCTCACCGGCACGAGCACCGCGGCGTCCCCGACCACGACCCTGGTGCCGCCGACGTCGGTCGCCACGACGGGCACGCCAGAACCCAGAGCCTCCTGCAGCCACAACGGCTGACCCTCCCACTGGGCTCCGGAGACCACGACGTCCGCCGCGGCGAGCAGCTCCGGCACGTCGTCCCGGCGCCCCAGCAGGTGCACCCGGCCCGGCCCGCCGGCGGCCTGCGCGGCGACGTCGACCCGGGCCGGCCCGTCCCCGGCGACGGCCAGCACGACGGGCGGGGCCCCCGTCTCGTGCGGATGGCGTCCGACCATCGACTGGTAGGCCGCCACCACCTCGACCGTGCGCTTCTGCGCTCCCAACCGGCCCACCGTCAGCAAGAACAGCTGATCGTCCACGAGGCCCAGCTCCCGGCGCAGGGCGGCGCGCACCTCAGGGCGCCGCTGAGGCGGCACGAGGCGGGTCAGGTCGGCCGGGACGACGGCCAGGTCGACCTGTCGGACGCCCCGAGTCCGGGCCCTGTCGACGAGGTCCGGCGAGACACCCAGAACGAGGTCGGCACCGCAGTAGACCAGCCGCTCAAGGACGCCGTAGACGAGGGCGGAGCGGCGATCGCTCGGCGGGGCGTTGTGGACGGTCACGACCAGCGGCGCGCTGGCGAGGGCAAGGGCGGACAGTGCCCCGGCCCGCACCCCGTGCGCGTGCACGACGTCGGCCCCCGCCGCGAGCCGTCGCAGGCGCCGGAGCGCCTGCAGGTCGCGGGCCGGGTGCAGCCCGCTGCCCACCTCGACAGGGACCACCGTCGCGCCGGTCCTGTCCAGCTCGAAGCCGCGCGCCACTTCCTGCGGGCAGGCCACCAGCACCTGGTGCCCGGCCGCCGCCAGGCCCTGCGCGAGCATGCGGACGTGTCCGCCGACGCCCCCCGCCACCAGACCGGTCACCAGCAGCACCTTCACCGCACACCTCCTGGTCCGACCCGTTCCCGGGTCCGCTCCCGTCGGGCGGCCACCCGCGCCCGCACCTGGTCGAAGGACTTCGGTGCCAGCACCCGCAGCGCCGCGGCCACCACCACCAGGACGGCAGCACCGGTCAGCGTCCCCGCGAGCAGCGCACCGGGCCACTGCGTCGGCACCCAGGTCGTGGCCAGCAGCTCCCGCGCGAGCACCACGACGGCCGCGCCGGCCAGTGCGGCAAGCCCGGCCCGGCCGGCGCCGGCGAGGGCGGGCGCGCCCCATACCCGGCGGGTGCGCGCGAGCAGGATGCCCGCGGCGACCCCCATGCCCACGGACGAGGCCGCGGCGAGCATGGCTAGGACCTCGCGGATGGTGCCGTCCCGGGCCAGGAGGACCGGCACGACCGCGAGCGGCAGCAGCGCCGCGACGGCCCAGCCCAGGACCGTGCCGGCGGCGGCGTCCCATGGCCGGTGGGCCGCGTAGAGCGCGCGGGTCAGCACTGCGAGGAGGGCGAACCCCACCAGTCCGGGGGCGAGCAGCGCCAGGGTCGGCGGGAGCGCCTCCAGCGAGGCCCGGCCGGCCCCGCCGGACCCCCTGTCGAGGGCGAGGAAGACGGTGCCGACGTCGTGACGCGTGGCGACCAGCACCGCAGCACCGGCCACGGCGGCCACGACCGAGGCGGTGAGCGCCCGGCGCAGGGTGGCTACGGCGCGCTCCGGCTCGTCGGTGAGACGGGGAAAGGCCGCGGTGGCCAGCGGGACGACGAGGACGGCGTAGGGGAGCAGGTAGATCGTCTGCGCGTAGTTCCACACCGCGATGCCCGCGACCCCGGTGCGGTTGGTCAGCAGGATGACCACGACCACGAAGAGCTGCTGCGCGCCGACACCGAGCACCCCGGCCCCGGCGAGCGCTCCGGCCAGGCGGCCGGAGCCACCCGGGAAGCGCAGCGTCGGCCGCCAGCGGATGCCGAGCCGGACCGCCGGGACCAGCAGCGGCAGGCTCAGGGCGACGACCCCAAGGGTCGTGCCGCCGGCCAGGAGCACCAGTGCGGAGGTCGGGAGGTCAGAAAGGGCGAGGTCCTGGTCGGGCTCGTAGAGGGCCCCGAAGGCCAGGTAGACCGCGATCACCACCAGGCTGGACAGCAACGGCGCCAGCGCCGCGGCGAAGAACCGGCGGTGCGCCTGCAGGACGCCGGTGAGCACGATGCCGACGCCGTAGAGCGCCACCTGCGGGGCGAAAAGCAGCAGCATGACCCGCCCGGCGGCCTGGGCCGCCGCCGGCTCGCAACCTCGGTCCAGCCCGCCGCCGCCGAGCAGCAGCGCCGTGATCGGGCCGGCGGCCAGGGCGAGCAGCAGGGTCAGCGGCAGCAGCACCAGCAGGGCCCAGCTCAGCAGGGCTGAGGCAGTCCGGTCGGCCAGCTCATCGTTACCGCGGTGCAGGTGGCGGGCCACGAGCGGGACAGCGACGGCCGCGAGGGCACCGCCTGCTGCGATCTCGAAGAGCACATTGGGCACGGTGTTGGCCGTCGCGTAGACCTCCCCCACGCAGGTGGCACCCACCGCGTGCGAGAACGCACCCCACCGGGCCAGACCCACCGCGCGGGACACCAGGGTGACTGCGGCGACGACACCGGCCGCGGCGAGCAGTCCCTGGCCGCCCAGCCGGGCACTAGCGGGGCTGGTCACCCCCTCCCCCAGGCGTCCAGGCTGCGCAGCACCGGGGTCGACTCGATGACGCCGGTGAAGCTCACCCGCTCGCTGAGCAGGGTCAGCCCCGTCACGACCGCCAGGACGGTCCACCGTCCACGGCCCGTCAGGTGCTGTGCTGCGGCGACCCCGACCGCTGCGCCGAGCGGGTTGGCGCCGGTGTCCCCCAGCATGGAGCGGGCCGCGAGGTCGTCGGGTAGGACGGCCAGGCTGGCCCCGGCAGCCGTGGCGGCGGCCGGGCGTCCGGCCAGCAGCAGAGGTATGCCGCACGACAGCCCCGCCTTGAGTGCCCGGCCTGGCCGCAGGTCGAAAAGGTTGGCCAGGTTGGCTCCCCCGGCGATCAGCCCCGCTGCGGCCACGGTGTGCAGGCCCACCCCGCGACCATGGTGGTCGGACCAGAGCGCGCTGGCCAGGCCGGTGGCACCGATCACCCCGATCTTGACTGCGCCTGTGGTCACCCGGCCCGCACGCAGCGCCTGCAGGTGACCGCGCAGTCCTTTGGCCTGGACGCTCTCCCCCAGGTCGTCAGCGGCGCCGGCCAGGGTGGCGCCGGTGACGGCCAGGGCGGCTGGTGGGTCGACGAGGGCGAGCGGCAGTCCGGTCCCGGCCGCGAGCGCGATCCCCCCGGTCAGGGTGATCGGCTTGCCGGCGTGGTTGACCCGCTCCCAGCGGCCCGAGCCTCCGGGAAACCGGCCGCTGTGGTGGGCGGCCCGGACGGCGCATGCGACGGCGTACCCGACGGCGGCGAGCAGCACGGTTCCCCGCACGCCCGTGGACCGTGCTGGGCCGGTCATGGTGCGGTGGTGGCCGCGTCGTCCTCGACCGGAGGGACGGCAGTGTCCCCGGCGTCCCCGGTCTCCTCGGCGTCGTCGGTGTCCCCGGTGGCCTCGGTGTCCCCGGTCTCCTCGGCGTCGTCGGGCACCGGCTCGGTGGCCTGCTCCTGGTCGCCGGGCACCAGGCCGGTCACCAGCCGCACCGGTGGCGGCTGCGGCATGGGCGCCTCGGCCTGCGGCCCGATGCCGTAGTGGCCGGACCGGCCCGCCACCTCCCAGCCCAGGGCGAGGATCGTGGACAGCCGGCCGGCGGCTCCCTCCGCGTCGTCGACGGTAGAGGTCTGGGCACGCAGGGCGCGGTCCTGGCGAATCCCGACGACCAGCGGGTCCTGACCACCCTGCGGCTGCTGGGCCCCGCCGACGGTGCCGGTGCCGGTCACGGTGAGAGGGGCGTTCAGGCGCACGAACGTGCGCACCAGGCTGGTGCGGGTGTCCAGGACCAAGGTGTCGGCTTCGTCCAGATCACCCTCCTCCGGCAGGGTGAGACCACCGCTGACCAGCAACACGGCGTCGGGCGGCCGGCGGTCCTCCAGCGTGCCGTCGGGCTGCTCGCTCCAGGCCAGCCTGAGGTAGCCCTCTGAGTCCAGCTGCTCAAGCACCTCGAGCCAGGCCCCGGTACGCCCGGGTCCGTCGGCGCCGACGACGGCCGCGCCCAGCACGGCGGGCAGAGATGGCCCCTCCCCCTCCGGAAGCGTCGGCAGCTGCAGGTCGCCCGCGATCTGCTCGAGCAGGGGGACCGCCTCCTCCTGCCCCTGCTGGGTCTGCCAGGAGGGCTGCAGCGTGACTGTGAGCGGGACGTATCCGCCTGCCTCGTCGACGGCCTCGGTGAGCTGCTCGCCCAGGTTGCGGTCGGCGCCCGGCATCAGGACCACGGCGACGCGAACCCCTGTCAGGGTGGCCGATGCGGTGCGGGGTGCGATGACACCCATGGCCCGATCCAGTGCGTCGGCGTGGGCCTGAGCCTCGGCGGCCTGGGCACGCACCTCGGCACGCTCGGCGCGCAGGCCGGAGACCTCGCCCTCAAGGGTGTCGGAGATGCCCTCGCGCAGCGGTCCGGCGCCCAGCACGACCCCCACCGCGAGCGCGATGAAGACGGCGACCAGAGACACCAGGTGGTAACGGAAGTCAATCACGTGTCTAGAACAGCCCCTCGATCCAGGCCCAGATGTCGTCCCATCGTACGGCCACGACGCCGAAGAAGGCCCGACCCGCCGGGGTGGTGGCCAGCGCGACCCCCAGCGCAAAGAGGCCAGCCAACACCAGCCAGACTAGGGACATGGTGGAGATGCCGGAGCGGTAGAGCAAGCTGACCCCCTTGGCGTCAACCAGCTTGCTGCCGACCCGCAGCCGGGTCAGGAAGGTGCTGGCCATCCCCTGCCTGCCCTTGTCGAGGAACTCGACCAGCGTCGCGTGGGTGCCCACGGCCACGATGAGCTCGGCGCCCAACTCGTCGGCGAGCAGCATGGCGATGTCCTCACTGGTGCCCGTCGCCGGCAGGATAACCGCGTCGGTCACGCCCAGCTGCTCCACCCGCTCCAGCCCCGGCGCCCGGCCGTCGCGGTAGGCGTGCACCACGATTTCGGCACCAGAGGTCAGGGCCCGGTCCGAGACCGAGTCCATGTCGCCCACGATCACGTCGGGAGCGAGGCCCATCTCCAGCAACGCGTCCGCACCCCCGTCGACCCCGATGAGCACGGGGCGGGCGTCCCGGAGGAAGGGCCGCAGGGCCTGCAGGTCCTGCTTGTAGTGGTAGCCGCGGACCACGACGAGGGCGTAGCGGCCCGCGAAGTCGGTCCGCAGCTCGGGCACCCCGATGCCGTCGAGGAGCAACTCGCGCTCGGCTCGGACATACTCCATCGTGTTGTGCGAGAAGGCCTCGATCTGGTCCGAGAGGTTGGCCCGGGCCCGCTCCATCTGATCCGTGACCTGCTCGGGGGTAAGCCGGTCGGCGCTGGCCACCAGGGCGCCACCGACCCAGACCTCGCCTTCCTTGATCGTGACGGTGGACCCCTCTGCCACGTCCATGACCTCCGGGCCGGCGCGGTCCAGCAGCGGGATGCCGGCGTCCAGGAGGATCCGGGGCCCCATGTTGGGGTAGGCGCCGGTGGTGCTCGCCGCGGCGTTGACCACCGCGGCGGGCGAGCAGGCGACGAGGGCGTGGGCACTGACCTGGTCGAGATCGCCGTGGTCGATCACCGCGATCTCCCCCGTCTGCAGCCGGGTGGTGAGCCGCTTGGTGCGCTCGTCGACGCGGACTGTCCCGACGAGCGGGACCGTCGGGTCGGCGGGGCGCATACGCCTCGTGCTGCTCATGGTCGGCCCATGGTCCCACGGCGGGCCAGCAGCTCTCGGGCATGCTGCAGCGCCGCGTCGGATTCCGCGACCCCGCCGAGCATCCGGGCCAGCTCGGCCTCACGGTCCGGGCCCTCCACGACCGCAACCCCGCTGCGGGTGACCTGTCCGTCGGTGCTCTTGCGCACCACCAGGTGCCGGTCGGCGTAGGCGGCGACCTGGCCCAGGTGGGTCACCACGACCACCTGGGCGTGCTCAGCCAGCCGGGCGAGCCGCGCACCCAGGTCGAGGGCCGCAGCGCCGCCGACACCTGCGTCGACCTCATCGAAGACGTAGGTGGGCACGCTGCCGCCGCCAGCCCCCAGGCCGCAGACCAGCTCCAGGGCCAGCATGACCCGGGACAGCTCGCCCCCGGAGGCCGCGCGGGTGACCGACCGAGCCGCTGCCCCGGGGTTGGCGGCCAACCGGATCTCGACCGTGTCCAGCCCGTGCGCCGCAGGCTGCGCCTCCTCGCCAGTGGGCAGGGGGACCGTCGCCGGGGATCGGTCGGGGGTGTGGGGGTGGCGCCTCCCGCGGACACGGTGGAGCCCTTCGTCGCGGGAACTCCGGCAGGACCGTGGGCCGCTGTCGGCTCTTGCTTTCCCAGCCGCTGCTCGACGGCGACGCTTACCCTGGCCGAGCCCATCGCGAGGTGGGCGAGTTCTTCGGTCACGGCGGCGCCGATGTGTTCCGCCAGCGCCTGCCGGACCTCGGTCAGCTCCGCCCCCAGGCGACCCGTCTGCTGTCGGAGCCGCTCGACCTCCTCCTGCAGCTGGCCCAGGGCCACGTCCGAGACGTCGATGCGCTCCAGCTCCTCGGCCGCCTCGCGGGCGAAGGTCAACACCTCTCGGGTGCCAGGCCCGTACCGCCGCAGCAGCCCGATCAGCTCGGCCCGCCGGGCGTGCACCGCCTCGAGCCGGGCAGGGTCGATATCGATCGTCGCGGCATACCCGGCGAGGTCGGACGCGAGGTCGGAGGTTAGGTAGGACAGCTCCTGGGCCCGTTCTCGCAGCTGGGCCAGTTCCGGGTCGTGCTCACCTGCCGGCCCGAGCACGGCCAGCGCGGAGGAGAGCAGGGCCGCGACGCTGGGCCGGTCGGGGTCCTCCAGCTCCGCACCGGCGAGCACGTCGTGGCTGTGCTGGGCCGCGTTGCGCAGCTCTTCGGAGTGGCTGAGCCGCTCGCTCTCGGTCCGCAGCTCATCTTCCTCCCCCTCGTGAGGGTCGACGGCCTGGATCTCCTCCAACCCCGCCCGCAACACGGAGACGCGCACCGAGCGCTGCGCGGCCGAGCTGGTGAGCCGGAGCAAGCGGGACCGTTCCTGCTGCCACCGCTCCCAGGCGTCCCGGTAGCGAGCGAGAGCCTCCTGCAGCTCCTGACCCCCAGCGGCGTCGACGAGGATGCGGTGCTGGTCGGCGTCGCGCAGCCGCCACTGGTCGGCTTGGCCGTGCACGGCGACCAGGTGCTGGCCCACCTCGGCCAGGACCGACACCGGGGCGGAACGGCCGCCGAGGCTGGCCCGTGAGCGTCCTTCGGCGGCGACGGTGCGGACCAGCACCAGACCGTCCTCCACATCCCCACCCGCCTCCGCGACGCGCCGCGAGGCCGGGTGGTCTGGGGCCACCTCGACCTCCCCCTCGACGACGGCGCGGCGACTGCCCGAGCGGACCAGCCCGGTGTCTGCGCGTTCCCCGAGCAGCAGCCCTAGGCCGCTGACGACCATCGTCTTGCCCGCACCGGTCTCGCCGGTGATGACGTTGAGCCCGTCAGCGAGGTCGAGCTCAGCGTCCTCGATGACACCCAGCTCCTGGATCCGGATGCGCCGCAGGCTCACCCGGTGGCCTCGCCGGCACCCTGGTCCGCGGCGGTGTCGCGACCGGCGCCGACCGGGCTAGCCGGGATGGCCGGGCTAGCCGGGCTAGCCGGGCCGCGCCAGCCCGTCACCGGAAGCGCGAACTTTTGCACCAGCCGGTCGGTGAAGGGGTCGTTGCTCAGCCGGGCCAGCCGCACTGGCACCTGGGCACGGCGCACCTCGATCCGGGCACCGGCAGGCACCTCAACCGCTCGCCGCCCGTCGCACCACATCACCCCGGCTACGTGCGAGTGCGGCACGACCTCCACGGCCAGGCGGGTGTCGGGCCCGAGCACCAACGGACGGGCAAAGAGCGCATGGGCCGAGATGGGGACCAGCAGCAGCGCCTCGACGTCGGGCCAGACGATCGGGCCGCCGCCGGAGAAGGCGTAGGCCGTGGAGCCGGTCGGGGTCGACATGACCACTCCGTCGCAACCCCAGGTCGACAGCGGACGACCGTCGACCTCGACCGCCACCTCCAGCATCCGCTCGCGCGCGGCCTTCTCCACGCTGGCCTCGTTGAGCGCCCAGTTGCGGCAGACGATCTCCCCCTCGTGCAGGACGTCGACCTCCAAGGTCATCCGCTCCTCGACACGGTAGTCACCGGTCACGATACGGGTGATGATCGCCTCGATGTCGTCGCGCTCCGCCTCGGCCAGGAAACCGACCCGGCCCAGGTTGACGCCGAGCAACGGCGCACCGGCGGGGCGGGCGATCTCGGCCCCCCGCAGGATCGTGCCGTCCCCGCCGAAGACCACCACCAGCTCGCAGCCGGTGGCGTCCACGTGCGGCGGCACCGGGCTCTTGCGGGGGACCAGCACCTCGGTGCCCAGCCGATCCCGGGTGGGGTCACCCTCGGGGACGATCTCGGCCTCGATGTCATGCTCGGCGAGACCCTCGGCGAAGGCCTGCGCCAGCTCGGGCACCTCCGGACGGGTCGGGTGAGTAACCAGCATGATGCGTCGGCTCACGCGTCCTCCTCCAGTCTCAGCACCCCTCGGCGGGCCGCGAGCTCAGCCGGCCCGCGCCCACAGTCCATCATGCCGCCCGGACACCGACGCAGCCACCAGAGGTACTCGACGTTGCCCGTGCCGCCCACCACCGGCGAACGGTGCAGGTCCACAGGTGCCAGGCCGACCGTGCGCGCGTGCCCTTCCAGCGCCTCGAGGACCTCGTAGCGGTCCTGGACCCGGCGCACGAGACCGTCCTTGCCGAGCCGTTCCTTGCCCACCTCGAACTGGGGCTTAACCAGAAGCACGAGGTCCGCCCCCGGGCGGGAAAGGGTATGCAGCACAGGCAGGACCAGGGTCAGTGAGATGAAGGACAGGTCGGCGACGACGACGTCGAAGGGGCCGCCGACCTGCGCCGGGTCGACCTCTCGGATGTTCGTGCCGGACCGTTCGGTGACCCGCAGGTCCGTCGCCACGCGAGGGTCGAGCTGGTTATGCCCGACATCCAGGGCGACCACGTGGGCGGCTCCCCGCTCCAGGAGGACCTGGGTGAACCCACCGGTGGACGCGCCGACGTCGAGGCAGCGACGGCCCCGGACGGCTAGTCCCTCTGGCTCCCAGGCTGTGAAGGCGTGGTCGAGCTTGAGGGACCCGCGACCCACCCAGCCCCGCACGATCCAGGACGTCTCATCATGGGCGGCCGCCCGGAGGGACACCTGCTGCCCGGGGGTGACGGCGACGCCGGCCCGGGTCACCACCCGGTCGTCGACCAGCACCCGCCCAGCCCGGATGAGCTGGGCGGCCTGGCTGCGGGTCCGGGCCAGGTCACGACGGACGACCTCACGGTCCAGCCGCTGCGGCTCCTGCCCGAGCCTGCCCTGCTCCCCGCCCCCTGCCTCGCGGGTCACTGGGGTGGGGTCGGCCCAGGGTCCGACAACCGAGCCTGCAGCCGACGGTGGGCCTCGGTCAGCGCGGTCACCACCTGCTCGGGGTCCTCCCCCATGGCCTGCTGGAGATCGGCCGTGATCCGGTCGACCCCGGGGTCTCCGGTCACCGGCCGCTCGTCCTGATGCTCGTCCTGGGGGCCGCCTTTCATGCCGCCCCCCACAGGTGGGCCAGCTCGACCAGGGAGTCCACAGTCAGGTCCGGACGCATCGACTCCGGTGCCGAGCGGGCGTCCTCGCGGGTGGTCACGCCGGTGAGGACCAGCGCACTGGGCAGACCGAGGGCGCGGGCCCCGGCGATGTCCGTGTCAAGGCGATCACCGATCATCAGGCATTCGTGCGGGGCCAGCCCCAGCCGGGCCAGCCCTTCCTGGTAGGCGTAGGCGTGCGGTTTGCCCACGACCCGTGGCTCTGCACCCGTAGCGTGCCGGACCGCGGCGAGCAGGCTGCCGTTCCCGGGCGCCAGACCACGCTCGGTGGGCAGGGTGGCGTCATCGTTAGTGGCCACCCAGGCGGCACCGGCTGCCACGGCATACGCCGCCTCGGTCAGGTCTGCGACCGCGACATCCGGGCCATAGCCCTGGACGACCACGTCGACCTGCACCGGACGGGAGGCCAGGCCGGCCCGCACGGCGGCGGTGTCGACCCAGCGCAGGCCGTGCTCCTCCAGCGCCGTCCCCACCCCCGGGCCTCCCACGGCCAGGACCGTGCCGCCGCCGTCGGTGGCCATCGACGGATACTCCGAGGCGACCAGGGCCGCCGCGACCTGCGAGGCGGTCAGCACCTCGTCGGCTGTCGCGGGCAGGCCGAGCCCGGTCAGCTGCCGGGCGACGTCGCCGGGCGTGCGGGAGGCGTTATTGGTCATGAACAGCACCGGCACGCCGCTGGCGCGGGCGGCACTGATGCCCTCCACCGCCCCGGGGCAGGGCTGATGGGCTCGATACACCACACCGTCCAGGTCGCACAGGACGCCCCGGACCCTCATCGCGCGTCGTCTCGCTCGGCCTGGTCCCGGGACCCTCGCCTGAACGCAGCAGGGCTGTCCCCACCAGCACCGTCGGCTCCTGAGGCGGTGGCCGGCGACGCCTCGGCCCCCGGGGCTGTGTCGTCCTCGCCATCCTCGTCGTCCCCGTCGCCGACGAGGTCGACCAGGACCGGATCGTCCGCCAACCCCAGGATCTCTGCCGCGTCGGTCTCCCCCGTCGCATCGACCTCCGCCGCCCGCTCGAACCAGACGGCAGCCTCGTCCTGCCGCCCGTCTGCCTCGAGTGCCGCGGCATAGGCGTAGCGGACCCGTGCCGCCCAAGACTCGCGCCCGGTGCCCCGGGTGGCCAGGTCCTTGAGCTGCAGGACCGCGGCGGCGTGTTGCCCGAGGTCGCTGCGGGCCCCGGCCATCACGATCGCCAGCTCGACCTGCTCGGCCGCTCCCAGGGCCCGTGCCTCGGGACTCGCCGCCAGCTCCAGCGCGCGCTCCGGCCGGCCGAGCCCACGCTCGCAGTCCACCATGAGCGGGAGCAGATGGTGGGTGCCGGACATGCGTCGAGCCGTCCGGAACTCGGTCAGCGCCTTGGCCCACTCGCCCCGGCGGTAATGCACCAGCCCCAGAGCCTCCCGCACCACAGGCACCCGCCCGGCGCGGCGCGAGGCTGCCTCGGCGTGAGCCAGGGCTTGGTCGAAGTCTTCGGCGTCGAGGAACCGGCCGACCATCACCAGGTGGCCCCCGACGCCCTCGGCGTTCTCCTTGCTCAGGGTGCGTAGCTCGGCCCGCAGGGACCGGTCCAGCACCCCGGCATGCGCGTCCTCCGGCAGCTCTGGTTCCCGTGGCCGCGGCGGACGCTGCTCACGGTCATCGCGCCCACGGCCGTCCCGCTCCGGCCCCCCCTGCCAACCGCCCCGCCCTCGGTCATCGCGGTCTGATCGGCCCGCTGAACCGCCCCGCCCTCGGTCATTCCGCCCACGGTCATCGCGATCCGATCGCCCCGATGAGCCGCCCCGCCCTCGGTCGTCCCGCCCACGGCCATCGCGACCCGCGCCGCCACGCCTGTCATCGGAGCCCCGCCGAGGTGCTTCCCCCCGTCGATCCTCACCGGACCCGCGGCGATGGCCACCTTCCTCCCCACCGCGGGGACGCCACTCGGACCGCTCGTCCCGGCGCTCGGCGCGCCGCGGTCCTCCACCGTGACGCGGGCCGCCTTGACGTTCGTCCCGCCCGTCGCGGTCGCCGTCGGCTCGGTCTCCCTTGTCGTTCACGTGGGGTGTCCTCTCGTCCTGATCTATGGGGTCCAGAGTAGGTGCGCAAATGACAGTAGGCCTTGGCCGGCACCCGAAGGTGCTGGCCAAGGCCTACTGTAGAAGAGGTCCGGCGGTGTCCTACTCTCCCACACCGTCTCCAGTGCAGTACCATCGGCGCTGTCAGGCTTAGCTTCCGGGTTCGGAATGTGACCGGGCGTTTCCCTGACGCTATGACCGCCGTAACACGATCAACCCTTATTCAACTCACTCACTGAGTGTGCTGGTTATGGGTCGGGAACCGTACAGTGGACGCGCACACAAAATCGTTCGTGTGACATAAGTATTGTTAAGTTATCGGCTTATTAGTACCGGTCAGCTTCACACATTACTGTGCTTCCACGTCCGGCCTATCAACCCAGTAGTCTAGCTGGGAGCCTCTCACACCAAAGGTGCATGGAAACCTCATCTTGAAGTGTGCTTCCCGCTTAGATGCTTTCAGCGGTTATCACGTCCGAACGTAGCTAATCAGCGGTGCCCTTGGCAGGACAACTGACACACCAGAGGTTCGTCCATCCCGGTC
This sequence comes from Ornithinimicrobium pratense, assembly GCF_008843165.1. NCBI lineage: Bacteria > Bacillati > Actinomycetota > Actinomycetes > Micrococcales > Ornithinimicrobiaceae > Ornithinimicrobium > Ornithinimicrobium pratense. The sequence goes on from NZ_CP044427.1 coordinate 1,963,955, forward strand.
CTCTCGTACTAGGGACAGCTCTTCTCAAGTTTCCTCCGCGCGCAGCGGATAGGGACCGAACTGTCTCACGACGTTCTAAACCCAGCTCGCGTACCGCTTTAATGGGCGAACAGCCCAACCCTTGGGACCGACTCCAGCCCCAGGATGCGACGAGCCGACATCGAGGTGCCAAACCATGCCGTCGATATGAGCTCTTGGGCAGGATCAGCCTGTTATCCCCGGGGTACCTTTTATCCGTTGAGCGACGGCGCTTCCACAAGCCACCGTCGGGTCACTAGTCCCGACTTTCGTCTCTGCTCGACATGTCTGTCTCACAGTCAAGCTCCCTTGTGCACTTACACTCGACACCTGATTACCAACCAGGCTGAGGGAACCTTTGGGCGCCTCCGTTACCCTTTAGGAGGCAACCGCCCCAGTTAAACTACCCACCAGGCACTGTCCCTGATCCGGATCACGGACCGAGGTTAGACATTCAGAACGACCAGAGTGGTATTTCAACGATGACTCCACAACCACTGGCGTGGCTGCTTCACAGTCTCCCACCTATCCTACACAAGCCGTACCGAACACCAATACCAAGCTATAGTAAAGGTCCCGGGGTCTTTCCGTCCTGCTGCGCGTAACGAGCATCTTTACTCGTAGTGCAATTTCGCCGAGTTCGCGGTTGAGACAGTGGAGAAGTCGTTACGCCATTCGTGCAGGTCGGAACTTACCCGACAAGGAATTTCGCTACCTTAGGATGGTTATAGTTACCACCGCCGTTTACTGGCGCTTAAGTTCAGAGCTTCGCCTTGCGGCTAACCCGTCCCCTTAACGTTCCAGCACCGGGCAGGCGTCAGTCCGTATACATCGTCTTGCGACTTCGCACGGACCTGTGTTTTTAGTAAACAGTCGCTTCTCCCTGGTCTCTGCGGCCATCAGCGCTAACCCGCAACGGGTTTCACGCGTCCGGCCCCCCTTCTCCCGAAGTTACGGGGGCATTTTGCCGAGTTCCTTAACCACGATTCACTCGATCGCCTTGGTATTCTCTACCTAACCACCTGAGTCGGTTTGGGGTACGGGCGGCTCGAACCTCGCTAGGAACTTTTCTTGGCAGCATAGGATCACCCTACTTCCCACATACGTGGTCACTATCAAGCCTCGGGCACTGATGGGGCGGACTTACCACTCCCCGGCCCTGCGCTCTTAGACGTGGACAACCATCGCCACGCGGAGGCTACCTTCCTGCGTCCTTCCATCGCTTACCTACTACCGGCTCGGGTCACGCGCTCCCCGCCCACAGTCACACACCCGAAGGCATCTGACCGAGTTGGACGGTTCGGGCGCTTAGCATCACCGGATTCAGCATTGGGCGGTTCTTCGCCGGTTCCGGAATATCAACCGGATGTCCATCGACTACGCCTGTCGGCCTCGCCTTAGGTCCCGACTTACCCAGGGCAGATTAGCTTGACCCTGGAACCCTTGGTTATTCGGCGGAAGAGTTTCTCACTCTTCATTCGCTACTCATGCCTGCATTCTCACTCGTGCCGGATCCACACCTCGATCACTCGGATGCTTCACTCCCGGCACGACGCTCCCCTACCCACCAACACGCCTGGACCCACCCCACAAAGGGACAGGCCGAGCAAAATGCTGGTGCCACAGCTTCGGTGGTGTGCTTGAGCCCCGCTACATTGTCGGCGCGGAATCACTTGACCAGTGAGCTATTACGCACTCTTTAAAGGGTGGCTGCTTCTAAGCCAACCTCCTGGTTGTCTTCGCAACTCCACATCCTTTCCCACTTAGCACACGCTTAGGGACCTTAGCTGGTGATCTGGGCTGTTTCCCTCTCGACTACGAAGCTTATCCCCCGCAGTCTCACTGCCATGCTCTTACTTACCGGCATTCGGAGTTTGGCTGACGTCAGTAACCCGGTAAGGCCCATCAGCCATCCAGTAGCTCTACCTCCGGCAAGAAACACATGACGCTGCACCTAAATGCATTTCGGGGAGAACCAGCTATCACGGAGTTTGATTGGCCTTTCACCCCTACCCACAGCTCATCCCCTCAGTTTTCAACCTAAGTGGGTTCGGGCCTCCACGCGGTCTTACCCGCGCTTCACCCTGGCCATGGGTAGATCACTCCGCTTCGGGTCTAGACCCAGCGACTCAAACGCCCTATTCGGACTCGCTTTCGCTACGGCTACCCCACACGGGTTAACCTCGCCACTGAGCACTAACTCGCAGGCTCATTCTTCAAAAGGCACGCCGTCACCCCACACAAAGTGCAAAGCTCCGACGGATTGTAAGCGCACGGTTTCAGGAACTATTTCACTCCCCTCCCGGGGTACTTTTCACCTTTCCCTCACGGTACTTGTCCGCTATCGGTCACCAAGTAATATTTAGGCTTAGCAGGTGGTCCTGCCAGATTCGTACGGGATTTCTCGGGCCCCGTACTACTCGGGTGGCATCACACACAGTCCCACATGTTTCGGCTACCGGGGTCTCACCGTCTTCGCCAGGCCTTTCCAGACCTTTCACCTACACGCAGAATTTCTTACTGTGCACCGGGCTGGTAGACCCAGAACGTGACACTCCCACAACCCCGACACTGCAACCCCTACCAGGTATCACACAATGCCGGTTTAGCCTCATCCGCTTTCGCTCGCCACTACTCACGGAATCACATGTTGTTTTCTCTTCCTGTGGGTACTGAGATGTTTCACTTCCCCACGTTCCCTCCACACACCCTATATATTCAGGTGCGGGTGACCAGCGATGAAGCTGGCCGGGTTTCCCCATTCGGACACCCTCGGATCACAGTCTGGTTATCGACTCCCCGAGGCTTATCGCAGATTCCTACGTCCTTCTTCGGTTCTTGGTGCCAAGGCATCCACCGTGCGCTCTTAAAAACTTAACAAAAGTCACACAAAGACTTAAGATGCTCGCGTCCACTGTACAGTTCTCAACCAACAACCAGGCCAACCACACACACACCCACCCAACAGGTGGACATGCACACGGCCCCAGCATCGAAGACACCCAACCCCACCCCCCAACGACACACCAACAGTGCATCCCAGGAGACAAGAGGTCCGAGCCTTCAGGACCCAACAGCGTGCCAAGCACCACACCCACCAACCACCACCACACTTTCCACACCCCCACCCAAAAGCAGGAGCCGTACTCACATGCGCAGCAACCAGAAAAGGCGCAGCAACTGATCCATCGATGTTCCACCCAGAGCAACCACGGGCACCACACTCGGGTGCACCACGCGGCCACCAACCCCACCCGACCACTACAGTCAAGGGAGGCCGTTGAGCTCCTTAGAAAGGAGGTGATCCAGCCGCACCTTCCGGTACGGCTACCTTGTTACGACTTAGTCCCAATCGCCAGTCCCACCTTCGACAGCTCCCTCCCACAAGGGGTTGGGCCACCGGCTTCGGGTGTTACCAACTTTCGTGACTTGACGGGCGGTGTGTACAAGGCCCGGGAACGTATTCACCGCAGCGTTGCTGATCTGCGATTACTAGCGACTCCGACTTCATGGGGTCGAGTTGCAGACCCCAATCCGAACTGAGACCGGCTTTCTGGGATTCGCTCCCCCTCACGGGATCGCAGCCCTTTGTACCGGCCATTGTAGCATGCGTGAAGCCCAAGACGTAAGGGGCATGATGATTTGACGTCATCCCCACCTTCCTCCGAGTTGACCCCGGCAGTCTCCTATGAGTCCCCGGCCGAACCGCTGGCAACATAGAACGAGGGTTGCGCTCGTTGCGGGACTTAACCCAACATCTCACGACACGAGCTGACGACAACCATGCACCACCTGTGCACCAGCCACAAAGGGAAACCACATCTCTGCAGTCGTCCGGTGCATGTCAAGCCTTGGTAAGGTTCTTCGCGTTGCATCGAATTAATCCGCATGCTCCGCCGCTTGTGCGGGCCCCCGTCAATTCCTTTGAGTTTTAGCCTTGCGGCCGTACTCCCCAGGCGGGGCGCTTAATGCGTTAGCTGCGGCACGGACCCCGTGGAATGGGACCCACACCTAGCGCCCAACGTTTACGGCGTGGACTACCAGGGTATCTAATCCTGTTCGCTCCCCACGCTTTCGCTTCTCAGCGTCAGTAATGGCCCAGAGACCTGCCTTCGCCATCGGTGTTCCTCCTGATATCTGCGCATTCCACCGCTACACCAGGAATTCCAGTCTCCCCTACCATACTCTAGCCTGCCCGTACCCACTGCAGACCCGGGGTTAAGCCCCGGGCTTTCACAGCAGACGTGACAAGCCGCCTACAAGCTCTTTACGCCCAATAATTCCGGACAACGCTCGCACCCTACGTATTACCGCGGCTGCTGGCACGTAGTTAGCCGGTGCTTCTTCTGCTCCTACCGTCACAAAAGCTTCGTCAGAGCTGAAAGCGGTTTACAACCCGAAGGCCGTCATCCCGCACGCGGCGTCGCTGCATCAGGCTTTCGCCCATTGTGCAATATTCCCCACTGCTGCCTCCCGTAGGAGTCTGGGCCGTGTCTCAGTCCCAGTGTGGCCGGTCACCCTCTCAGGCCGGCTACCCGTCGTCGCCTTGGTAGGCCATTACCCCACCAACAAGCTGATAGGCCGCGAGTCCATCCACCACCAATAAATCTTTCCACCACCACCCATGCAGGCAGCAGTCATATCCAGTATTAGCACCGGTTTCCCGGAGTTATCCCAGAGTGGAGGGCAGGTTACTCACGTGTTACTCACCCGTTCGCCACTAATCCACGCAGCAAGCTGCGCTTCATCGTTCGACTTGCATGTGTTAAGCACGCCGCCAGCGTTCGTCCTGAGCCAGGATCAAACTCTCCGATAAAAACCTAAACCCTTATCAAGAGCCAGATCACAAGCAAAACCACCACACCCCAGCGGGGGGCCAGAACATGGCAGTCAAAAAAACGCCGCACCCAACCCAGCCAAAACCAAACCAGGCACGACAAACAAACTATGGCATCAATAAATCTGACACGCTGTTGAGTTCTCAAGAATCGGACACACAAGACGTTCCGGCGCTTGTGGCGCGTTCTCGTCGGGGTGCTTTGCTACTTTACTCCTCCGGCCCATCTGCGGTCAAATCCGCGTCGGCCTGGCCTCCGGGAGCATCACTTGCGTCACGCTCTGCTCGGATGGAGTAGTCCGCACCCGGGACCGGCCACCTGCTGGTGTCCGTGCCTCCCTGTCGGTGCAGCGAGGTGAAACTTTAGGGCACGATCCGCCCGGAGCACAAATCCGCAGGTCAGCCGGGGTTTCGGGCGGCGGCGAGGCTCTTACGTCCGCGCCGGAGCAGGGCGACTTGACCGTGCAGGAAGTCTGCGCTCTGCAGGTCGCGCTCGACGTCCTCCACCTTGGTGTTGTTGAGGCTGACGCCCCCGTCGCCGATGAGGCGGCGGGCGGCACCCTTGCTCTCGGCGAGACCGACGAGCACCATCGCCTCGACCAGTGGTGTCCCCGGCGCGACCTCCGCACCGGCCAGCTCCCCGGTGGCGTCGCTCAGGGTGCCGGCGTCGACCTGGCCGGGGTCCCCCTTGCCGAAGAGCACCTGGCTGGCGGCCTCCACCTGGGCGGTCGCCCCGGGGCCGTGCACGAGGGAGGTCACGTCCGCAGCCAGGGTGCGTTGCGCCTCTCGAAGATGCGGCCGGTCGGCGGCAGAGCGCTCCAGCTCGGCGATCTGCTCCTGGCTGCGGTCGGTGAAGATGCGCAGCAGCTTGCCGGTCTCGGAGTCGGCGACGTTGATCCAGTACTGGTAGAAGGCGTAGGGGCTGGTCATGTCGGCGGCCAGCCATACAGCGTTGCCTGCGGACTTGCCGTACTTCTCGCCGTTCTCGTCCGTGACCAGCGGCGTGGTCAGCACGTGCGCGGTGCCGCCCTCCACCCGGTGGATGAGGTCCACGCCGGCGGTGAGGTTGCCCCACTGGTCTTGTCCGCCAGTCTGCAAGGTGCAGCCGTACTCGCGGTAGAGGTGCAGGTAGTCCATCCCCTGCAGCAGCTGGTAGCTGAACTCGGTGTAGGAGATACCCTCCTGACTCTCCAGGCGTGCGGCGATGGCGTCCTTCTTGATCATCTGGTTGACGCGGAAATGCTTGCCGATGTCCCGCAGGAAGTCCAAGGCACTCATCGGCGCGGTCCAGTCCAGGTTGTTGACGATCAGGGCCGGGTTCTCGCCCTCGAAGTCGAGGAAGGGCCCGACCTGCCGTTGGATCCGATCCACGTACTCGGCCGTGAGCTCGGCTGTCTTGAGCACGCGCTCCGAGGTGGGCCTCGGGTCACCGATGAGACCGGTCGAGCCCCCCACCAAGGCCAGCACCCGGTGCCCGGCCCGCTGGAAGTGACGCAGCACGATCAGCTGCACCAGGTTGCCGAAGTGCAGCGAGGGGGCCGTCGGGTCAAAGCCGCAGTACAGGGTGAGCGGCCCCTTCTCGAGCGCGGTGCGCAGGGCGTCCAGGTCCGTGGTCTGCGCCAACAGTCCGCGCCACTGCAGCTCGTCGAGGATGTTGCTCACCGGTCGTTGTCCTTCTGCGGTTCGTCAGGGGTATGCCGCCCGGCCGGGGCAGCCCGCCCCAGCCTACGCGCCGCGGCCCGGTAGGCCGAGACGGTCGGCTCGTCCCCGATCCAGAACCGCCAGGGGAAAAGGGCGCCGTCCCCGCCCTCACCGCTGACCCCGACCCGGGGCCCGGTGCGCACAACACCCGGGGGCCGGGTGCCGGGCCGCAGCCGGACCTCTGCCTCCGGGGCAAGCAGGTCCAGTCCGTCGTGGCGCAGAGCCAGACCCAGCGCCCGGGTCAGCCGGCCCGGTCCGCGAGCCAGGTCCCGCTCGGTCACCGGCGTCGACAACCCCGCCTGGCGACGCTCGCGCGCCAGGTCCAGCCCCTCGACCACCTGCGCCGCCCGCAGCAGCACCGCCGACGCCGTGCCGTCCGGGCCGGTGACGATGTTGACGCAGTGGTGCATGCCGTAGGACAGGTAGACGTACAGGTGCCCCGGCGGCCCGAACATCACCTCGGTCCGCGGCGTCGGGCCGCGGTAGGCGTGGGAGCCCGGGTCTGCCGGGCCGGCGTAGGCCTCGACCTCGGTCAGCCGAAGGGTCACCCCGTCGTGCTGCAGCAGGGCCCCGAGCAGGGCCGGGGCGACGTCGAGCACGGGACGGGCCAGGAAGTCACGGTCGATCCGCATACCGCCTCAGTCCCGGACCAGGGGCATCTCCTGCACCCAGTGCCGGGCCCGGTCGACCTGCCTGAGCTGGTGGGAGCGCTGCTCGCCGACCCGGGCCGGGGCAGTGCCGCCGTGGGCGTTGCGGGAGACCAGCGAGCCGCGGACGGTGAGCACCGAGCGGACGTCCGGGGTCAGGTGGTCGCTGATCCGGCGCAGGTCATCGTCGGCGAGGTCCTCCAGGCCGATCCCCTGCTCCTCGCAGTGCCGCACGCAGGCACCAGCGATGTCGTGGGCGTCCCGGAAGGCCACCCCCTCGCGGACCAGCCATTCGGCGACATCGGTGGCCAGGGAGAAGCCCTGCGGCGCCAGCGACTCCATCCGCTCCCGGTGGAAGGTGAGGGTGGCCACCATCCCGGACACCGCCGGCAGCAGCACCTCCAGGGTGTCGACCGCGTCGAACACCGGCTCCTTGTCCTCCTGCAGGTCTCGGTTGTAGGCCAGCGGCAGACCCTTGAGCGTGGCCAGCAGGCCGGTCAGGTCCCCGATGAGCCGGCCGGCCTTGCCGCGCGCCAGCTCGGCGACGTCCGGGTTCTTCTTCTGCGGCATGATGCTGGAGCCGGTCGAGTAGGCATCGTCGAGGGTGACGAAGGCGAACTCCGCGGTGGCCCACAGGATGATCTCCTCGGCCAGCCGAGAGATGTCCACCGCGGTCATTGCCGCGACGAAGGCGAACTCGGCCGCGAAGTCGCGCGAGGCAGTGCCATCGATGGAGTTCTCCACCGAGCAGGGCATGCCCAGGTCGTGGGCCACGGACTCAGGGTCCAGCCCGAGGGAGGACCCGGCCAGTGCTCCGGAGCCGTAAGGGCTGACCGCGGCACGCCGGTCCCAGTCGATCAGCCGCTCCACGTCCCGCAGCAGCGCCCACCCGTGGGCCTGCAGGTGGTGGGCCAGCAGCACCGGTTGGGCGTGCTGCAGGTGCGTCCGCCCCGGCATAGCGACCTCGGCGTGCTCGGCAGCCTGGTCGACCAGCGCCTGGACCACGTCCAGCACCTTGGCGCCGATGAGCCGGGCCTGGTCGCGCAGGTACATCCGGAACTGGGCCGCGATCTGGTCGTTGCGCGAGCGCCCGGCCCGCAGCCGGCCCCCCACCTCGGGCCCGATGCGCTGGATGAGGCCACGCTCTAACGCCGTGTGCACGTCCTCGTCGTCCTCAGCCGGGGCGAATGCCCCAGAGGTCACGTCCTCGGCCAGCGCACGCAAGCCGCGCAACATCGTCTCCAGGTCATCGTCGGAGAGCAGCCCCGCCTTGTGCAGCACCCGCGCGTGCGCCCGCGACCCCGCAAGGTCGTAGTGCGCCAGGCGCCAGTCGAAGTGGGTGCTCTTGCTCAGGGCCGCCAGGGCATCGCTCGGGCCGCCGGCGAACCGGCCGCCCCACAGGCTCACAGTCATGACCTCATCTTCCCCCATCGCCGTGGGCGGCCAGGTCTCCGGTCCGTGTGGCGCGGTGTCGCCCGCTCAGCCCGGGTCGCGCTCGCCCGTGCCGTCGTCGGCCAGGTCCAGCAGCCGCTGGGCGGTCTCGGGACCCCCGGCCGGGTCGGTGGTGATCACCAGGATCGTGTCGTCGCCGGCGATGGTGCCCAGGATGTCGTGGGCGTCGCTGCGGTCGATGGCCGAGGCGAGGAACTGCGCGGCCCCCGGTGGCGTGCGCAGCACGACCTGGTTGCCCACCGCCCGGGCGCTGACCAGCAGCTCCTGGCACAACCGGGCAAGCCGGGCGCTGATCTCCCCGGAGTCCTGCGCCGGTCGCGGCGTGAGGTCTCCCCCCTGGCCGGGGACGGCATACACGAGCTGGCGCCCCCGCCGGACCTTGACGGCCTCCAGGTCGACCAGGTCGCGGGACAGGGTGGCCTGGGTGACGATGATGCCGTCCCGGGCCAAGAGGTCCAGCAGCTGCCCCTGCGAGCCCACCGGGTGACGTTCGAGCAGGTCGGCGATCCGCTGGTGCCGCGCTCCGCGCGTCGTCGGGATGGAACTCATGCTGCAGGACTATACCTAGGGCTGCATGACTATGCGGAGTCCGCTCCGACGGCGCGGCCCTTTGCCAGGTCTCAGGCCCCCAGCTCCTCCAGGAGGGCGACACAGGCTTGCCCATGCTTCCGCTGGAAGGCTCGGAGCGTCGGCAGCCCCGGCGCCGGTGGCTTCGCTGCGGCCTCGATGAAGGACCCACCCAACGCGGCGATGAGGCCAAGGACGTCCTCCGGCTCCGCGCCGAGCTCGTGCAGGACGGGCAGGTGCGGACGCACGTCCAGGTCCCCTCCCCACCGCACGTTGACGAGGAGCATGACGGCATCGGCCCAGGCTGCGCCCCGCGACGCCCAGGGCCAGTCGACCACACGCACCGTGCCCGCTGGGGTGACCAACAGGTTGTCAGCGCGCATGTCCGTGTGGGCGACCGACTCCCCCGCCAGCCGCGGCAGGGTCTGTGCACAAAGCCCCACCAGGTCGTCGAGGCGGGCCGCGACCCAGGGGGGCACTCCCTGGGTGCCGGAGTCACGCAGCCGGGCCAGCGCCCCGAACTCCCCCACCAGCTCCTCGTGCAGCGCCGGCCAGGTGGCGGGCGCCGGGCGGCGTGCCAGGTCGCCCAGCGCGGCGAGGCTGGCCCGCAGCTCCTCCTCCGTCCAGGGCAGCTGTGGATGCCGGCCCTCGACATCCTCGACGACGAGGGCGACCCACTCGCCGTCATCGTAGGACGCGAGCAGCTGCGGCACCTCGGGCACGTCGACCAGGCTGCGCAGCACCTCGGCCTCCCGCCGGTGCAGGTCCGGGGTGCCCGGGTTCTGGGCCGGGCTCACCCCCTTGACGAATGCGCGGCGTCCTGACGCGGTGATGACCCGGTCCGCGGTGCCAGGGGAGAAGCCGCCGGGCTGGGAGGCCGCGCCCACCACCGGCTCGCCCAGGACCTCGCCCACCCAGGAGCGGACCTCCCGGGGTAGCTCCTCCCAAGCCAACCGGACGCCATACACAGGATCAGCTCACGGGGTCATCATTGCCCCAGGGGCGCAGGCGTAGCATGCGGGCCCCCTCGGCCAGGCCTGACCTCGACCGCTCGCGCAGGGTGTCGAGGTCATCGGTCCCGGCCCGGACGAAGCGACCGTTGAACCCGTCGAGCTCACCGTCGGCGATAGCCAGCGCCAGCGCCTTGAGGTCCTCGGGGTCGGTCCATTCGGTGCGGCCGCGGTGCAGCTCCATGGAATGCGTCATGTCCGACTCGATCACGCCCGGGGCCAGGTCGAAGGCGAGCACCCCGTGCTCGGCTCCAGCCAGGGCGGTGCCGCCGGTCAGCCGGGCCAGCGCGGACTTGGAGGCGTGGTAGGCCGTGAGCAAGGCGCTCTCCCTGGTGCCGGAGCCGGAGTTGAGGTTGATCACGCGTCCTCCCCCGGCACCGATCATGTGCGGCACGACCGCTCGGGTCAGCAGGAAGGGGCCGCGCACGTTGATGACCATCACCCGCCACCAGGTCTCGACGTCCGCCTCCCACAGCGGCACCTCCGGCTCGATCGCGCCGGCGTTGTTGACGAGCAGGTCAATGCGTCCGTGCCGCTCCACGACCCTGGCCACGGTGGCCTCGACCGCCTGCTCGTCGGTGACGTCGCAGGTGAACGACTCGAACGGCTGGCCCTCCACGCCCTCCGGTGTGCCGCCCGAACGGGAGAGGCCGGCGACGTGCCAGCCGGCCCCGAGCAGGGCGCGGGTCAGGTGGGCACCGATCCCCCGGGAGGCTCCGGTGATGACGGCGACACGGTCAGGAGCTCGATCGGAAGTCATGGCTCCAGCCTACTGAGGCGCGCTGCGGTGCCAGGGGCGCCTCAGCGCTGGACTGCGCCGAGCTCCCGCGTCGCGCGGGCCACCGCCGCATCGCGCGCCGCGTTGACCTCCTCGGTGGTCAGCGTCCGGTCCGGGGCGCGGAAGGTCATCCGAAAGGCCAGCGACTGCTGGTCGTCCTCGATCTGGTCACCGACGTAGACGTCGAACAGCGCGATGCTCTCCAGCAGGTCGCCCGCGCCCATGCGCAACGTGGCCTCCACATCGGCGTAGGAGACGGTGCGGGGGACCACCAGGGCGACGTCCGACCCGGCGACGGGGTGGGTGGACAGCGCGCCGGCCTGTCCGGGTTGTTCGCTGGCCGTGACCAGCACCTCCAGGTCGAGCTCGGCCGCGCAGGTCCGCTCCGGCAAACCCAGGCGCTGCAGCACCTTGGGGTGGAGCTCGCCCGCCCACCCGACGGGGGTGCCGTCAGCCAGCGTGAGCTCCACGCACCGTCCCGGGTGGAAGGGCGCACGCTCGGTCTGCACCCGCTGCACGGGGACGCCCAGGGTGTCGGCGACCGCGTGCCCCCACCCCACGATGTCGGTGACATCCAGGGGCCTGCCCTGGCCCCACCAGCCGGCTCGCTCGACCTGGCCGGCCGCGACGATCGCGACGTGCAGCGGCTGGGACGGGACCGCGCCGCGAATGCGCTCGAGCACCTCGTCGGAGGGTCGGGCGCCCACGCCCGGCACCGGGGCCTGGGCCGTATGGTCGGGCAGGGTGACCGTGTCGATCTCGAACAGCGCCACGTCCCGCGAGCCGCGGGAGATGTTGCGTCGCAGGGTGTCCGGCAGGGTCTGCAGCAGCTCGGTGCGCATGAGGGGCGCCTCGTCCGACAGCGGGTTGGCCAGCCTCAGGGCGGCGCGGCGCGGGTCGTCCGCGGCCAGTCCCAACTCGTCGAACCGGCTCTCGCCGACGAACGGGTAGGTCAGCACCTCGTGCAGCCCCTGACCCGCGAGGCCGTAGGCCACGGCGTGGCGGCTGCGCTGGGCGTGGGTGAGGCCTCGGCCCCCGGTAGCACGCGGCACGACCGACGGGATCTTGTCGTAGCCGTCGATCCGCGCCACTTCCTCCACCAGGGTCGGGGCGTCGGTGAGGTCAGGCCGCCAGGTGGGCGGCGTGACACGCACCGGGAGGTAGGCCTGCGACGCGTCCGGCTTCTCGACGCGGCACCCGATCATCTGCAGGATCTCCACGACCCGCTCGCGCGGGTAGTCGACGCCGACGTAGGCGCTGGGCAGCGAGAGGTCCAGGTCGATCGCCGGCAGCGTGGTCGCCGCGCGCTCGTCGGCGTCGGTGATCGCGGGGTCCGCGATGCCGCCGCCGTGCTCGACGAGCAAGTTGACGGCCATCTGGGCCGCCGCGGCGGTGACGTCGGGGTCGACCCCGCGCTCGAACCGCTTCGCCGCCTCGCTGGACAACTTGTGCCGGCGCGCGGTCCGGGCCACCGAGCGCTGGTCGAAGTGGGCGGACTCGATCAGCACGTCCGTGGTCTGTCCGGGGGTGACCTCGCCGTCCTCGCCGCCCATGACGCCGGCGAGGGCCAGGATGCGCTCCCCGCCCGGCCCGCAGGTGATGAGCAGGTCCTCGGGGTCGAGGCCGCGGTCGACGTCGTCGAGGGTCTTCAGCCGCTCCCCCGCGCGGGCCCGGCGCACGACGATTGGGCGCTCGAGGGTGTCCAGGTCGAAAGCGTGCAGCGGCTGGCCAAGGGCGAGCATGACGTAGTTCGTCACGTCGACGGCGAGCCCGATGGGGCGCATCCCGGCCTCGGTGAGCCGACGCGCCAGCCACTCCGGCGTCTGCCGGGTCAGGTCGATGCCCCGGACGACCCGAGCCAGGTAGCGGTCGCAACCGGGCACGCCGTCCAGCGGTGCCTGGTCGGCGAGCTGCACGGGATACCCGCCGTCCGCCGCGGGGTCCACCGGCAGGTCGGCCGGGTCGCGGTATGCCGCGCCGGTCGAGTGGGAGTACTCCCGAGCGATGCCCCGGATCGAGAAGCAGTAGCCGCGATCCGGCGTGACGTTGACCTCGACGACCTCGCGGTCCAGGCCCAGGACGGGGATCAGGTTGTCGCCGGGCTCTAGGCCGAGCTCGGCGACGCGCCCCTCGCCGAGCAGGCGCGGCAGCACGATGATGCCATCGTGGTCATCACCGATGCCCAGCTCGCGCACCGAGCAGATCATGCCCGCCGAGACGTGGCCGTAGGTCTTGCGCGCCGAGATCCGGAAGTCTCCGGGCAGCACCCCACCGGGGAGGACCACCGCGACGAGGTCGCCGACCTCGAAGTTGTCAGCGCCGCAGACGATGCCCTGGGGCTCCCCGGTGTCATTCGCGTCCGCGACGTCCACCTGGCACCAGTTGATCGTCTTGCCGTTCTTCTGCGGCTCGGGGTACTTCTCCAGCACCCGGCCGACCACGAGCGGCCCGGTGACGTCACCACCGTGCAGCCCTTCCTCCTCGAGTCCGACGGAGACGAGGTCGGCGGCGATCTGCTCGCCGGTCACCCCCGGCGGCAGCTCGACATACTCACCCAGCCAGTCGACCGGAACCCGCATCAGATCTCCATCCCGAACTGCGCGTTGAAGCGCACGTCTCCCTCGATCAGCTCGCGCATGTCGGCGATGCCGTGGCGGAACATCGCGGTCCGCTCCACGCCCATCCCGAAGGCGAAGCCCTGGTAGCGCTCCGGGTCGATGCCGCAGGCGCGCAGGACGTTGTGGTGGACCATGCCGCAGCCGCCCCACTCGATCCAGCCGGTGCCGCCACAGGTTCGACACTGCGCGGCACTCGGTTCCCCCCGGCACACGAAGCACTGGAAGTCCATCTCCGCGCTCGGCTCGGTGAACGGGAAGAACGCGGGCCGCAGGCGGCTGACGATCCCCTCGCCGAACATCGCCTCGGCCAGCCGGTCGAGGGTGCCCTTGAGGTGGGCCATGGTCAGGCCCTCGTCGATCGCCAGGCCTTCCATCTGGTGGAAGACCGGGGTGTGCGTGGCGTCCAGCTCGTCGGTACGGAAGGTCTTGCCCGGCACCGCGACGTAGAGCGGTGCCCCCCGCTCCAGCAGGCTGCGCGCCTGGACCGGGGAGGTGTGGGTGCGCAGCACCAGCCCGGCGTCGGCCGGGTCGATGAAGAAGGTGTCCTGCATCTGCCGGGCCGGGTGGTCCTTGTCGAAGTTGAGCGCGTCGAAGTTGAACCACTCGGCCTCGACCCCGGGGCCCTCGGCGATCTCCCAGCCCATGCCGACCATCACGTCGGCCATCCGCTCGGCCGTGACGGTGAGCACGTGGCGCCGCCCGAGGGTCCGGCGGGATGGCGCCAAAGTGAGATCGATGGCCTCCTCGACGAGGATCCGCTCGTCGCGCTCCGCCTCGAGTTCGGCCTGCCGGGCGGCCAGGGCCTGGTTCACCCCTCCGCGGGCCTGACCCACCCGCTTGCCGGCCTCGGCCTTGGCACTGGGCGGCAGAGCACCGATCTCGCGGTTGGCCAGGGCGAGCGGTGACCGCTCACCGGCGTGCGCCAGTCGGGCGGCCTTGAGCTCCTCCAGGGAGCCTGCGTCGGCGATGGCGCTCAGGGCGTCGGCGACGTTGGCCTCGATCGCCTCCGGGGCGAGGGCAGCGACCTCGACGGGGTCGTAGTTGTTGTTGGGACCGGACACCTGCGCAAGTCTATGTATGCCGCTCCCGTGTCCACGACCGGGTTTAGGCGGGGCAGACCGTAGCCTTGTCCCATGCCCTCCCCCCTGACCTCGTCGCTGCACGCTGCCCGCGGGGCGGCAATCGGGCTGTCCGAGGTGGTCCCCGGCATCAGTGGCGGCACGGTCGCGCTCATCGTCGGGGTCTATGAGCGGCTCATCACCTCCGCCGGCCACTTCGTCGGGGCTGCCCGCCTGCTGCTCAGCGACCGGGATGCAGCACGACGGGAGTTCGCCCAGATCCGCTGGGACGTCGTCATCCCCGTCCTGCTGGGCATGCTCCCGGCGGTGGTCATCGGGGCCAGACTGCTCGGCCCGTTGGTGGAGAACCACCCCGTGCCGACGTTTGCCCTCTTCCTCGGCATGAGCCTGGCCGCCATCACCGTCCCGGCAGGCATGGTCGGCCCGGCGTGGACCTGGCCGCGGGTGGGGCTGGCGACCGTGGTCGCGGCACTCGTCTTCTTCCTGGTCGGCATCCCTCCTCAGCAGGTGCCGACCCACCTCGTGCTGGTCTTCCTCGCGGCTTCGGTCGCGGTGTGCGCACTCGCACTCCCCGGGCTCTCCGGATCCTTCCTGCTGCTGACGCTCGGTCTGTACACCCCGACGATCACCGCCCTCAACGAGCGGCAGTGGGTCTACATCGGCGTGTTCGCCGCCGGGGTGGTGGTGGGGCTCTCGCTGTTCGTCCGGCTCCTGCAGCACCTGCTGGAGAAGCATCACGTGACCACGCTGGTGGTGGTCACCGGAACCATCGCCGGCGCGGTGCGGGCCCTGTGGCCGTGGCAGGACGAGGACCGGACGATGCTGGCCCCCAGCGGCGACCTCGGTCTGCCGGTGGCGCTGTTCTTCGCGGGTGTCGCCCTGGTGCTCGGCCTGGCCTGGCTGGGCCGCCGGGGCGAGGAGCACCAGCAGGCGCTGGAGGTCGCCGAGAAGGTCGCGGAGGCCGACGAGGCGGACGAGGGCGCGCGTGACTCCGGACCCCACTCCGGACCCCGCACCCGCTGACAGCCGCCCGGTTAGCGGCACCCCGGCTCGAGACCCACCCGCCTAGCGGCACCTGGGCCAGCGGACCTCACTGCTCCCGCACGCTGCCGGAGGCGTGCAGGCACACCGTGGCTGCCATCGCCAGGTTGAGCGACTCGGCCCGCTGGATGGGGATCGAAACCGCTGCGTCGCACAGGGCGAGCACCTCCGGCTCCAGCCCCCAGGCCTCGTTGCCCATCACCCAGGCGTGCGCCCCGGCCAGGTCGACGTCGGGCAGGGCGGTCCCGCCCGCCCCGTCGGCCGCCAGCAGCCGGATCCCCCGCTCCCGGCAGGCCCGGAGCAGCTCGGGCACCGGTGTCCCCACCGACACCGGCAGGTGGAACAGGGAGCCGACGGTCGCGCGGACGACCTTGGGGTTGTACACATCGACCGAGGCGTCGCTGACCAGCACCGCTGAAGCGCCGAAGGCGTCGGCCCCCCGCAGGACCGTCCCGGCGTTGCCGGGGTCGCGGACGTGGGTGAGGACGACCACAAAGCCGGCCACCCCCACCGCGTCCAGCGCCTGCGCCAGCGGCACGTCGACCTTCTGCGCGACCGCGACCACGCCCTGAGGGGCGCCCGTGTCAGCCATCGCCGAGATCACCTGCTCCGTGCACCACGCGAGGCGCGGCCCGTGTCCCCGGTCGGGCGCGGGACGTGTCGCCGGTCGGGGGCGAACCGTGTCGCCGGTCGGGGGCGAAGCGTGTCCCCGGTCGGGGAGGAGGCCCGGGTGTCGATGGGCTGCGGCCTCGGTCAGGTACACCTGCTCGACGGCCTCCGGGGCATATCGCAGCAGCTCGCGCACCGCCTGCGGGCCTTCGACGAGGAACCGGCCCGAACGCTCCCGGGCAGCACGACGCCCCAGCGCAGCGACCTGCCGGACCCGCTCGCTGCGAGGGTTGCTCAGCACCAAGGGTCGGTCGGTCATGCGCCGGGGCGTCGGACGAGAAGGGCTACGGGACCCCGCGGCTCAGGCCGCGGAGCCGGCCTGAGCGTCCTCGGTGGCCGGGACGTTCACGCGGGCCAGCTCGACGAGCGCGGCGAAGGCGGCCTCATCGTGCACCGCGAGCTCGGCCAGCATGCGGCGGTCGACCTCGATACCGGCGACCTTCAGGCCCTGGATGAACCGGTTATAGGTCATGCCGTTGGCGCGGGCGCCGGCGTTGATCCGCTGGATCCAGAGGCGACGGAAGTCACCCTTGCGCTTGCGCCGGTCGTTGTAGCTGTAGACCAGCGAGTGGGTGACCTGCTCCTTGGCCTTGCGGTAGAGCCGGCTGCGCTGGCCGCGGTAACCGCTGGCGCGCTCCAGAACGACCCGGCGCTTCTTGTGGGCGTTGACCGCCCGCTTCACGCGTGCCACGTGAGTACTCCTTGACTAGGTTCTCGGGGAAAGAAGGGGAAAGGGTGTGGTGAGCCGGGCCTTCAGAGGCCGAGCATCTTCTTCACCCGGCGGACGTCGCTGGGCGCGACCTCCTTGTCGTTGACCAGGCGACGGGCCTGCGAGGCGCGGCGCTCCTGGAACTTGTGCACGTGCCGGGCACGCTGGTGCATGATCTTGCCCTTGCCCGTGACGCGGAAGCGCTTCTTGGCACCGCTGTGGGTCTTCATCTTCGGCATGAGCCGGTCTCCTTCGTCGTTGCGCCGCGGACGTGCGGGCGTGAACAGGGGGGAATGGGGTGAGGCTGGGGCGGGCCGCAGCCTCAGGCGTCCGTGGTCTCCTGAGTGGTCTCCGGAGCGGTCTCGGCGGCGGTCTCCACGG
The DNA here is from genome assembly GCF_008843165.1 of Ornithinimicrobium pratense. Lineage (NCBI taxonomy): Bacteria > Bacillati > Actinomycetota > Actinomycetes > Micrococcales > Ornithinimicrobiaceae > Ornithinimicrobium > Ornithinimicrobium pratense. The sequence goes on from NZ_CP044427.1 coordinate 1,981,462, forward strand.
TGGTGTCGTCGGAGGCGTCCGACGAGCTGTCCGAGCCATCCTGCGCTTCGCGCTCGGCGTCACGCCGCTTCTCCTGGCGCACCGCGGTCTTCTTCTTGCTCGGCCCCAGGACCATCACCATGTTGCGACCGTCCTGCTTGGGCTGGCTTTCCACGAAGCCCAGCTCGGCAACATCCTCGGCCAGCCGCTGCAGCAGCCGGAAACCCAGCTCGGGCCGCGACTGCTCGCGACCGCGGAACATGATCGTCACCTTGACCTTGTCGCCACCCTTGAGGAACCGCACGACGTGACCCTTCTTGGTCTCGTAGTCGTGCTTGTCGATCTTGGGGCGGAGCTTGATCTCCTTGATGATCGTGTTGATCTGGTTCTTGCGGGACTCCCGGGCCTTCATGGCGGCTTCGTACTTGTACTTGCCGAAGTCCATGAGCTTGGCGACCGGCGGACGCGCCTGAGGGGCGACCTCGACCAGGTCGAGGTCGGCCTCGGCCGCCAGTCGCAGCGCGTCCTCGACGCGCACGATGCCGACCTGTTCCCCGTTGGGGCCCACCAACCGCACTTCCGGCACCCGGATGCGGTCGTTGATGCGAGGTTCGCTGATGTGCGTGCTCCTTCGTCGTGTCGAAGACCCCAGACACCAGGAAAGCCTCCTGGCACTGGGTGCGCAAGAGGCCTGTCGGTCCACGATTCAGGTCGTCGTGCTGCGCACGACGTCCTGCTCGTTGCGGACCCGCCCGCTCGATACGGTCAGGTCCGGACCGGGGACCCGGCGACCCTGAGGTCGACGCGGGTGGGGGCAGGGCCCCTCTTGCACGTCGGGCGCGGTACGCACCCAACTGGTCGATCCACCATCTTAGCAGACATAGACGCGCACCCCGGCACGCTCACGGCGAGGCAACCGACCCCGCCCACGGCACGTCACCCACGCCGGACCGCCTCGTCCGAGGATCGTCGACCGGAACCACGCCGCTGAGGCGGAAACCGACCCCGCGGACGGCCACCAGCTCCACGGGGGCCCGCACGCCCTCCAACTTGCGGCGCAGCCGGCGCACCACCGCGTGCAGGTGGGCCGAGTCCCCGGTGAAGGTGGTGCCCCACACCAGGCGGGTCAACTCGGCGAAGCGCTGGATCTGCCCAGGGCGTTGCATGAGCACCTCCAGCACCCCGAACTCCAGCGGGGTGAGGGTGCACTCGTGCCCGTGGTGCACCACCTTGCGCCGGTCGGGGTCAAGGCTGAGCCCAGCTCGATCGGGTGTCTCGGGGGCCGGCGAGAGCTGGGGGCGGGCGGGCCGGTATGGCGTGCGCCGCTCCCCTGCCGGGGGCCACGAGTTCTCCAGCAGGGCCCGGGCCTCCTCGACCGAGCCGACCGCCAGGACCGGGCCGTCCCACCCGGCCTGGGCGATCTGGCCGACGTGTGCGACGGTCGTGGGTGAGAGCACCACAATGAGGGCCACCTCGGCCGGCTGCTCCTGAGGGACCACCGGCACCCCTGTCCGGTCACCCAGCGGACCGGCCTGAGCCACCATTGTCGAAGTACCTCCCGAGGCCGTGACCAGCGCTGACCCATGCGTTGTCGGTGCAGCTCCTGCGAACCTATGAGCCCCTGACCTGGGGCACAAGGATCTTGACCAAGTCCTTACTGTCCCTTGACCTGATCGTGACCGCTCTCGTCGGTCGGGGCGGCGACGGGCTGGACCACCGCCCGGAAACCGACTCCGTGGACCACCTGCACCTGCACCGGGCTGGCAATCCGGTCCAGCTTGCGCCGGACCCTCTTGACCACCGAGTGCACCTGCGCGGCCTCACCCACGTGGCGCGTCCCCCAGACCTGCTCGGTGAGCTCGGCGTAGTCGCGGACCCGGCCGGGCTCGACCAGCAGCGCGTGGAGCACGTCGTACTCCAGCGGCGTCAGGTGGGCTCGTCGGCCACCGCTGAGCACCAGCTGACGGTCGGGGTCCAGCACGAGCTCCCGTCGACCACCCCCGATGACGCGGCAACCTGGCCACGAGTCTGCGCCCTGGACGGGCCCGGCTGGGACGGGTCCGCCTTCAGCGCACGGGCGAGTTCAGTCGCCTCGGCCGCATCGCCCACCACGACCACCGGCCCCACCCATCCGCTCTCCTGCACGCGTCGCAGCGAACCTGCGAGCGCCGGTGACGCGACCAGCACCAGCGCGTCCGGGACGCTGCCGAGACCCTCTGTCGGACCAGTCATCACCGGTGGCCGCCTTTCCCCTCATCTGCCGCCGCATACCTGACAGCCGCTGACATCAGCTCGACTCCTCCTGGTGCGGCGGGATGTCGTCGGCGACCACGGCACCGCGCTGCCCGGGCGGGCGCTCGGGCCCGGCGGTCGAGTCGCGGGCTGTCTGCCGCTCGGTCTCTGCGTTGAACGCTGCCCCGAGGATGATCAGCAGGACGGTGAACCAGAGCCAGAACATGCTGATCGCCACCCCTGCCAGCGAGCCGTAGGTGCGTTCGTAGGTGCCGAAGTTCTGCACATAGAAGAAGAGACCGGCCGAGGCCGCCAGCCACAGGGCGGCCGTGACAGTCGCGCCCCCGCTGATCCAGCGCCACCGTGCCCGGCCCCGCCTGCCGGGGGCGAGCCGGTACAGGACCGCCAGTCCGAGCGCCACCAGCGCGGCGAGCCCGATCCAGACCCCGGCCAGGGCCGGTGCCCGCACCCAGGCCGGTGCCTCGGGCAGGACGCGCGAGACCAAGGCGCTGGCGGTAATCACCGCCCCGAGGACCAGAGCGCCGCCGAGGACGAACGCCAGGGCCAGCGCGCTGCGGTGCAGCGCCCCCCGGGTCTCCTGCTCGCGGTAGGCCACCGTCAGTGCGTCGATGAGGAACGTCATTGCCGTCATCGCTGTGCCGAGGGCGACCGCTAGCGCCAGTAGGCCGCGGACCGTGAGCAGCTGGGTCGACGCTTCGGTGATGGACACCAGCTGATCGGCGAGGATCTCACCGACGGCCGGAGGCATGAGCGCCACGAGCCCGGAGAGGTGATCGAGGGCCTGGGCCGGGGTGTTGATGGCGCCGTACACCGACAACGCCGTCAGCAGCACCGGTGCCACGGACAGCACGGCGAAGAAGGCGACACCTGCGCTGTACAGAGGAAACTTGTCCTCAGCTATCCGCCGGACCACCCGACGCACGATGAGCAGCCACCCCCGCAGCGGGATCTGCCGCGGCGCGACCGCACCGGCGCCCTCCACCCCAGACGGCGAGCCGTGCTGATCCATCTGCGCCATGCCCCCAGTCTCACCCGGTCAGGTGGGTAACACACATCTGGACCGGCGCGCCAGCTCCACCGCGGCCGCGTGGGGTGACCCCTCAGCACGCCCCAGTCCGCGCTGCTGATGCAGACCCCGTGTCGAGTGCACACGTCAGCGCAACCGGAACCCCAGCGCGTCGATGCGGGTGCGGGTGTCCTGGTCATCCGCCAGCCGCTCACCGATCACCGCGACCAGGGACTGCACCTGGCTCTGGGTCAGACCGGGCGTCAGTCGCAGCCGAACTTCCAGCTGGCCCCCTTCCCCGTCGGCGAGCTCGTGGCCCACGACGGCCGGCTCGTCCGCCACCGCGGCCGCCACCGCGGCCACCACCTTCGGGTCCTGGTGGGCAGGCGACCAGACCCGGCCCATCGCCAGGGCCCACACCATCGAGGGGCGCAAGGTGTATGCCGCGGGGCCAGGAGGGGCCGGCAGGTCCAGCGGGATGACCTCGCACCCCTCCTGCACCGCCGCCAGCGCGGCCCGTTGGGCGCTCACCGGCACCGGCCGGGCCTCGGCGTTCCACGCCGCGAGGGCCGCAGTCGAGGTGAAGGCAGGCAACGCACGCTGGCCGTCGGGCGCGACAAGCGTGACCGAGGCCATGTCGCTCACCGCGTCGACCGGAATGCCCGAGGAATCGTCGATCTCACTGGGGACCGCCACGACCGGGACGATGAGGCGGGCCTCGGCCACCGCGGCCACCAGTTCCTGCTCGTCGCGCTCGGCGGCCGGGGTCACCAGCAGGTGCGCCAGTCGCGCATCGGCGGCGCCGGTGTCGGCATCGAACCCGGTGCCGGTCAGGGTGCGCCCTGCCCACGGGACGCCGGCGGTGTCGTGACCAGCCGCCGGCTCGTGCCCGGTGAAGCGGTGCCGCGCCTCGCCGCTCGGGTGGGGATCCTCGCTGGTCGGGTGGGTCATCGGCATACCTCCAGGGCCTGCTCAAGAGTGAACTCGTCGTGGTAAAGGGCAGCCCCCAGGACCGCCTCGGTGACCCCCTGGCCGGTCAGGGCCCGCAGAGCGCGCAGGTCGGCGAGCTGCGCGATGCCTCCGGAGGCAATGACCCGGGAGGTGCCGAGCGCGGCGATCTCGGCGAAGAGGGTGACGTCGCTGCCCCTGCGTGATCCGTCGCGGGCAGCGTCAGCCACGAGAAGCCGTGAGGTCAACCCCAGCACCGGGTGGCCGGGGAGGAACTCCTGGGCGGGGCCCAGGTCCACCCGGGTCCCCCGGCTGACCACCCGCCCCTGCCGCACGTCGACGGCGGCGACGACCCGGTCGCGCCCGTGGCGCGCGACCACGCTGGTGAGCAGGTCGACGTCGCCGAGGGTGGAGCTGGCCAGCACCAGTCGTGCGGCCTGCGTCCCCGCAGCCCAGTCGATGCTCGACGCCGTGCCCAACCCCCCGGAGAGCTGGACCGGCACCGGGAGACGCGCGGCCAGCGTGCCGAGCTGGTCCGCGTTGTCCCCCCGCCCGAAGGCCCGGTCCAGGTCGACCAGGTGGATCCACTGCGCACCCCGCTCGACCCAGCCCATCGCCACCCGGTACGGGTCGTCGATCCCGCCGTCGACCACCTGGACGGCCCGGCCTGCGGCGACGTCCACCGCCGGCAGCAGGGTCAGCGGCGGGCCGGCGGCAACTGGGGTCACGGGAGGCCACCCAGCTCGCGCCGCAGCCGCACCGAGTCCCGGACCGCGTCCTCGAACCACCCGACCTGGCGCCGGTCGGGCTCGCGATCGGTTGCGCCGGGCAGGGAGTCCACGTGGTCGGGGTGCTCCAGGAGACGGGTGCCGGGCAGGTCAAGGGTGGCCATCACGGCCATCAGCATCCGCGCGGGCCGCACCCGGGTCTCGTGCAGCAGCTCCACCAGCTCATCGCGCACACGCGGTGCGGCGCCGGCCAGAGACACCATCTCGGCGGGGCCGGCCAGTTCCAGCCCCGGCGGCCGCAGCAGGCCCACGTCCGGCTCCCATACCACCCAGCGCAGCACCCTGCGCCGACCCGGGGGATGCACGGTGATGACCGCACGGCCGTCGATCTCGAAGAACCCCAGCCCCGGTCCCGCCTTGGGCCCCAGCGCCCGCGCGGCCAGCAACAACGCGCCGTCGTCGTAGGGCTCACCGGTCCGCGACGGCCCGCGGGCCACCACGCCGACCCAACCCGCCAGCGGCGCGACGGTCACGGGGACCACACCGCCGGCGACCCAGGAGTCCACCTCGCGCCGAGGGCCGGCGGCCAGGACGAGGGCTGCCTGCGAGGGGTCGGAGCGGGTCACCGGGCCATCCTACGGATCGTCCGGGGCCCCTCCAGGACGGCCGCGCCGGTCAGGATCCTGGTCCTCCTCGGGCGTCAGCGGGTTCTCCACCCCGGGGCGACGGGTGGTCGGGCCGGGCGGGCGGGGGCGCCCGAAGGCGCCGGTGCCGAAGGGGGCCGCGTGGGGCCGCCCGGTGGGGGTCTGAGGCCGACCGAACCCACCCCCGCCCCCGCGGGTGTCAGCCGGCCGGGTGGCGCCAAATCTGCGCGGGGGTTGATGAGACCCGGTCTCCGCCGACGCACCGACCCTGGGTGGCCGGTCACCATAGAAGAGCCGCTCGACGACCACCCGGGCGCGCCGCGCCACCCGTCGCCAGTCCTGGGCCAGCTCGCCCCCACGGCCGGCCTCGTGCAGCATCACCCGCGCCATGCCCTCGGCGTCGCGTGCGTCGCTGGGCACGCTGTCCACCGGTCGACCCCGCCACACGATGCCCGCGTCCCGCAGCTGGGAGGCCATCCGCCAGGCGTCGAGCAGCTGGCCCGCGTCCTGCCGTGACATCAGCCCGGCCTCCGCCGCCGCCTGCAGTGCCTCGACCGTGCCGGGCGTGCGCAACCCCGGGTGCGCGTGGGCGTGCTGGAGCTGAAGCAGCTGGATGACCCACTCGACGTCCGAGAGCCCCCCGAGCCCCAGCTTCAGGTGGGTTCGCGGGTCTGCGCCCCGGGGCAGCCGTTCGGCCTCCATCCGTGCCTTGAGCTTGCGGATCTCCCGCACCGCGGCCCCACTGATCCCATCCTCTGGCCAGCGCAGCGGCTCGATAAGGTCGACGAAGCGCTCCCCCAGTTCAGGGTCCCCGGCCACCGGTCGCGCTCGCAGCAGGGCCTGCGACTCCCACCCCGCCGACCAACGTTCGTAGTAGCTGCGGTAGCCCTCCAAGCTGCGCACGATCGGGCCGCCCTTGCCCTCGGGGCGCAGGCTGGCGTCCAGCTCCAGCACCGGGTCGGGACCGGCGCCGGCCAGACCCTGGCGCAGCCCGCTGACGATCTCGGTCGCCTGCGCCCCGGCCACCTCGGGGTCGGCACCGGGTAGTGGGTCGTGGACGAACAGCACATCGGCGTCGCTGGCGTAGCCGACCTCACGGCCCCCTAGCCGACCCATCCCCACCACCAGCATCCTCGTCGCAGCGTCCTCGCCCCTACGCTCCAGCACCCCGCGTTGGGCGACCTCCAGGGCGACGTCGAGGTAGGCCTCGGTGAGGTCGCTGAGGGCGGACCGCACGGTCTCGCCGGCCCAGCCCGCGGTGACGTCGCCCAGGACGATCCGCACCAGCTCGCGAGCCCGCACCGAGCGGAGCGCCGCGAAGGCCTCCTCGGGGGTGGCGCGACGCCTGGCCGCCGTGGTCATCCGCGCCAGGACGGTGTTCTTGTCGGGTGCGACGAAGGCACCCTCGTCGCCGAGCAGGGCGACCGTCTCCGGGCTGCGGATGAGCAGGTCCACGGCATACCGGCTGGAGGAGAGGACGCGGGCCAGGCGCTGGGCGGCCGTCCCCTCGTCCCGCAGCATGCCGAGGTACCAGTGGGTGGTGCCCAGCTTGTCGCTGATCCTCCGGAAGGCGAGCAACCCGGAGTCCGGGTCGGCGCCGTCGGCGAACCAGGACAGCATGACCGGCAGCAGGTGCCGCTGGATGGTGGCCCGCCGGCTTACGCCCTCAGTGAGCGAGACGAGGTGCTGCATGGCACCGGCCGGGTCTTGGAAGCCCAACGCCGCCAGCCGTACCCGGGCAGCCTCCGGTGACAGCGTGGCCTCGTCTGTGGACAACCGGGCCACCGCGGACAGCAGCGGCCGGTAGAAGAGGCGCTCGTGCAACCGGCGGACGTCCCGCTGGACCGAGCGCCACCTCGCCAGGACGGCCCGGTCGGCCTCTCCGCGCTCCCCCAGCGAGCGGCCCAGGCGGCGCAGGTCGGCTTCCGCGGTGGGCATCAGGTGCGTGCGGCGCATCCGGTGCAGCTGGACCCGGTGCTCCAGGGTGCGCAGCAACCGGTATGCCGGGTCGAGCACCTTCAGGTCGTCGCGCCCGACGTACCCGCCGTCGGTCAGGGCCCGGAGCGCCTCCAGCGTGCTGCCGGAGCGCAGGGTCTCGTCGGTGCGCCCGTGGACCAGCTGCAGCAGCTGGACGCTGAACTCGATGTCGCGCAGCCCGCCCGGACCCAGCTTGAGCTGTCGGTCAGCCTCCTGCTTCTTCACGTGCTGCTCGACGCGTCGTCGCATCGCCTGGACGTCCTCGACGAAGTTCTCCCGTCCGGCGGCCTCCCAGACCAAAGGGGTAACCATCTCCAGCCACGCCTTGCCCGGGCCGGGGTCACCGGCGACCACCCGGGCCTTGAGCAGGGCCTGGAACTCCCAGGTCTTGGCCCACCGCTCGTAGTACTCCTTGTGGGAGCGCAGCGAGCGGATGAGAGGCCCCCGCTGGCCCTCGGGGCGCAGGGCAGCATCCACCTGCCACAGCGTGCCCTCGTCGGTGGACTGCCCGCAGATGCGCATCACGGCACTGGCCAGGCTGGTGCCGACCTGGGTGACCTCCTCCTCGGCGGTGCCCTGACGGGGCGCGGCGAGGAAGATCACGTCCACGTCGCTGATGTAGTTCAGCTCCCGCCCGCCGGTCTTGCCCATCCCGATGACCGTGAAGTCGACCCCCTCCTCCCCCGGGGTCTCAGCCCGGGCCAGCAGCACCGCGCCTTGCAGCGCGGCCGAGGCCAGGTCGGCTAGGGCGCCGGACACGGCCGGCATGAGGGCCACCGGGTCCTCGCTGGTCAGATCGGCGCAGGCGATGCGCAGCAGCTGGCGACGGTAGGCGATCCGCAGGGCATCCGGGCCTTCCGGGCTGTCTCCGCGCAGACCCTGGACGGCCTCGACGACATCCCGGGCTTCGGGGGCAAGCGGCTCGGCGACGTCGGCGACATGGGCGGGGTGGCGCAGCAGGTGCTCGCCGAGCGCCGCTGACCCGCCCAGCAGGGCCAGCAGCCGCAGGCGCCCCTGGCCGCCGGCGAGCACCACGGGCCGGACGTGCTCGTCGCACCGGTCACCATCGGCCCCGGAGCTGCGGGGGTCGAGCAGGCGGACCAGCCCCAGCAGGGCCCCGTCCGGGTCGGCGGTCGTCCCCAGCTCGATGGCGAGCTGGGCGGCGGACAGATCCTCGGAGCCGGGAGCAGCCCGAAGGTGCTCGGCGACCTCGTCGAGCAAGGTGGCCGCCCGACGGCCGTCGCTGAAGCCAGCCCGGGCCAAGACTGCCTGCCCGACCCGGTCCGGGTCGCCCTGGTCCCTGCCCCCGCGGGGGCGCCGGGCCGTCGAGTCGTGGGTCGCAGGGCTCACCGCTGGGCTCACAGGTGGAGCAGGTAACGGTCCAGCTCGAACTGCGTCACCTGAGAGCGGTAGTCGCCCCACTCCTGCCACTTGTTGCGCAGGTAGAAGTCGAAGACCTGCTCCCCCAGCACCTCGGCAGCCAGCTCGGAGCCCTCCATGATGGCCACCGCCTCCCCCAGGCTCTGCGGCAGCGGGTCGATGCCCATCGCGCGTCGCTCGGCGTCGGTGAGCGCCCAGACGTCGTCCTCGGCCTCGGGCGGCAGGTCGTAGCCGTTGCGAATCCCCCGCAGCCCGGCCGAGAGCACCATGGCGAAGGTGAGGTAGGGGTTGCAGGCGGAGTCCAGGGACCGCAGCTCGATCCGTTTGGAGTGCCCCTTGCCGATCGAGTACATCGGCACGCGCAGGAGGGCCGAGCGGTTGTTGTGGCCCCAGCAGACGTAGGCCGGGGCCTCACCGCCGCCCCAGAGCCGCTTGTAGGAGTTGACCCACTGGTTGGTGACCGCGCAGATCTCCCGGCTGTGGGCCAGCACACCCGCCATGAACTGCCGACCGGTCTGGGACAGCTCGTAGTCGGCACCCGGCTCGTAGAAGGCGTTGGTGTCGCCCTCGAACAGCGAGACGTGGGTATGCATGCCCGAGCCCGGGTGCGCGGCCAACGGCTTGGGCATGAAGGTGGCGAAGGCCTGCTCCTGTAGCGCCACCTCCCGCACGACCGTGCGGAAGGTCACGATGTTGTCGGCCATCGACAGGGCGTCGGCGTAGCGCAGGTCGATCTCCTGCTGCCCCGGCCCGCCCTCGTGGTGGCTGAACTCCACGGAGATGCCGCTCTGCTCCAGCATCTCGATCGCCGCGCGGCGAAAGTCGTGGCCGTCGCCGCGGGCGACGTGGTCGAAGTAGCCCGCCTGGTCCACAGGTACCGGCCCGACCGTACGGTCGTAGGGCTCCTTGAACAGGTAGAACTCGATCTCGGGGTGGGTGTAGAAGGTGTAGCCGTCCTCGCCCGCCGCGGCGAGCGCGCGGCGCAGGATGTGCCGCGAGTCAGTTGCGGCCGGGCTGCCGTCGGGCATGTGGATGTCGCAGTACATCCGGGCCGTGTGCCCTCGCCACGGCAGCACCTGGAAGGTGTCCGCGTCGGGTTGGACGATCATGTCGGCCTCGTAGACCCGGGTGAAGCCCTCGATGACACTGCCGTCCAGGCCGATGCCCTCGGTGAACGCCTGCTCGAGCTCGGCCGGCGCGACCGCTACGGACTTCAAGGTGCCCAGGATGTCGGTGAACCAGAGCCGGACGAAGCGGATGTCCCGCTCCTCGATCGTGCGAAGGACGTACTCCTGCTGGCGGTTCATGTCCTCATCCTGCCGCATGGGGCAGGTCGGCCGCCGCCCGGCCGTAGTCCCGCGCGAGCCGTTCCAGATCGGCACGGTGGACCTGGAACCGGCAACCCGCCCCGGACGCCGCGACCTCGATCCCCTCCTGCTGCCAGCGCTCCTTCGCCCGGGCGAGCAGCAGGGCATACACGGTCCCGTCCCGGCGGGTCACCCGCCACCAGGGCACGCCCGAGCCCCACTCCCGCAGGATCCGCCCGACGTGCCGGGGCCCGGTGCCCACCAGCGCCCCGAGGTCGCCGTAGGACACCACCCGTCCCGGGGGCACCTGCTCCACGGCCCGCAGCACCCGCTCCACCAGCACCTCGTCCACGTAGGGCAACCTACCGACCAACCCACCCCCTAGGCTCGGGGTCATGAGCGGGCTGACGGTCGGGTATGCGGCGATGCTGGAGCAGTTCCACCCCACGGAGGCGGTGGCGCTGACGGCGAGTGCGGAGGAGCACGGGTTCTCCGGCTGCATGGCCGCTGACCACTTCGCGCCGTGGGTGCCCACGCAGGGCCAGTCGGCGTTCGTCTGGAATGTGCTGACCGCGGTGGGCGAACGCACGGCCGGTGACCTCGGGCCCGGCGTGGTGTGCCCCAGCTTCCGCTGGCACCCGGCGGTCGTCGCGCAGGCGGCGGCCACCCTGGAGGCGATGTATCCCGGGCGGACCTGGCTGGGCGTCGGCGCCGGTGAGGCGCTCAACGAGCACGTCATCGCCGGGTACTGGCCCGAGGCGGGCGAGCGCTCCCGGCGGTTGTTCGAGGCGGTGGAGCTCATCCACCAGCTGTTCACCACCTCCGCGCAGGGCAAGGACTCCAAGTGGTCCGGCGAGTTCTTCACGATGGAGACGACCCGGCTGTGGACGATGCCCGAGCAGGCGCCGCCCATCCTGGTCGCCACCGCCGGCCCGGTGAACGCCAGACGGACCGGCCGGCTGGCGGACGGCATCATCACCGTCGGCGCCCCGCACGGCAAGATCGAGATGCTCTTCGGCAAGTTCGCCGAGGGGGCCCGCGAAGCGGGCAAGGACCCTGACGCCATGCCCAAGGTGCTGCAGCTGCACCTGTCGTGGGCGGAGACCGACGAGGAGGCCCTGGCCAGCGCGATGACGGAGTGGCCCAACGGCGGGATGAAGTTCCCCAAGGCCGACATCCGCAGCCCGCACGACTTCGCGGAGATGGCCAAGCTCGTGCGCCCGGAGGACTTCGAGGGCCGGATGGTCATTTCTAGCGACCCGGACGTGCACCGGGCCCACATCCAGAGCTTCGTTGACCTCGGCTTCGACCGGGTCTACCTGCACAACGTGGGCCGCAACCAGCAGCAGTGGCTGGAGGTCTTCGGGCGCGAGGTGCTGCCCAAGCTGCACCGTTGAGGCATCACGGGGCACCGCGGCCAGCCGAGCCCGTCTGCGTCGACCCCCCGAGCCTGTCCACGTCGGCCCGGTCGCTCCGGTCCAGGTCAGTCGTTGAGCGGGTTGGGGTCCCACTGGCGACGCTCGGCATCACCGGTGGCCCACTCGTCCTCGGAGCGCTCCTCCTCTTCCCACTGGGCGGTGCGCTGCGCCGCCCGCTCGACCGCGGTGGCCGCCTCTTCCTCGGTGGCGTAGGGGCCCATGAGGTCGGCGCTGCGGGCGCGGGCCGGGTCGTCGTGGGCCTCGACCTGGCGGGTCCTGATGTTGAACCAGAACGGCATACGTCCTCCGGGGAGTCGTGGGTGTGCGGTGGCGGCGCCTAGAATCACTGTATGCCCACCCTCGCCCCGCTTGCCCCTGGACGGGTCAGCCCCCGGCTGTCCGTGCCCGGTCACATCGCCCGTCCCGAGTATGTCGACCGGCCCGCTCCTGCCCCCTTCACCGGGTCGGAGATCAAGGACGAGGGGACGATCGAGGCGATGCGGGCGGCCGGCCGGCTGGCCGCGCAGGCGCTGGAGCTGTGCGGGTCCATGGTGCGGCCCGGGGTCACCACCGACGCCATCGACCGGGCCGGGCACGAGTTCCTGCTCGACCACGGGGCCTACCCCTCGACGCTGGGCTACCGGGGCTTCCCCAAGTCGCTGTGCACCTCGGTCAACGAGGTGGTCTGTCACGGGATCCCGGATGACCGGGAGCTGCAGGACGGCGACATCTGCAACATCGACATCACCGCCTACATCGGCGGCGTGCACGGCGACAACAACGCCACCTTCCTGTGCGGGGACGTCGCGGAGGACACCCGGCTGCTGGTCGAGCGCACCCGGGAGGCGCTGATGCGCGGCATCCGGGCCGCGCGCCCGGGCCGGGAGATCAATGTCATCGGGCGGGTCATCGAGGCCTATGCCGACCGGTTCGGCTACGGCGTGGTCCGGGACTACACCGGTCACGGTGTCGGTGAGGCCTTCCACTCCGGGTTGGTCATCCCGCACTACGACTCCGCGCCGGCCTACGACACGGTGATCGAGCCCGGGATGACGTTCACCATCGAGCCCATGCTGAACCTGGGCACCCCCGACTGGAGGGAGTGGGCCGACGGCTGGACGATCGTCACCGCCGACGGCCGCCCCTCGGCCCAGTTCGAGCACACCATCCTCATCACCGAGGACGGCGCGGAGATCCTCACCCTCCCCTGATCCGCTACCGCCCTCTGGTCCAGCCCTCGTCTCCCCCGAGCGTGTCAGAGGCCTGAGCGAAGACACGTGGGGCGGGGCGGCCTACCCACGACATACCCTTGGCCCATGGCGAACACGCACGTCCTGGGCATTGACATCGGCGGCAGCGGCATCAAGGGCGCGCCCGTCGACCTGACCGAGGGCCAGTTCGCGGCCGAGCGGCTGCGGGTCGACACCCCCGCCGGGGCAACCCCCGGTGACGTCGCAGACGTCGTCGCGTGGGTCGCCGAGCAGTTCGTCGACCAGCTGGGGACCGACAGCCCGGTCGGCATCACCGTGCCGGCGGTCGTGCAGCAGGGCATCGTGCGCTCGGCGGCCAATATCGACGACTCGTGGATCGACACGGACGCCGACGTGCTCTTCACCAAGCGGCTGGGGCGCCCGGTGCACGTGGTCAACGACGCGGACGCAGCGGGCGAGGCCGAGGTGCACTACGGCACCGGGCGGGGCGTGCGCGGCGTGGTCCTGGTCACCACGTTGGGCACCGGGATCGGCTCAGCGCTGTTCGTCGACGGGACTCTGGTGCCCAACACCGAGCTGGGGCACCTGGAGATCGATGGTCACGACGCTGAGACGCGCGCGGCCAGCAGCGCCCGCGAGCGGGAAGGGCTGTCCTGGAAGGAGTGGGCGGGCCGGCTGCAGCGCTACTACTCGGTGGTGGAGGCGTTGTTCTCGCCGGACTTGATCATCGTGGGTGGCGGGGTCTCCAAGAAGGCCGACAAGTTCCTGCCGCTGCTGGAGCTGCGGGCACCGATCGTCCCTGCGCAGCTGCGCAACCAGGCCGGCATCATCGGCGCAGCCTGGCACGCCCACCACCTGGGTTGAACCATGGCGGTTGATCCATGGCGGTTGATCCATGGCGGTTGATCCATGGCGGTTGATCCATGGCGGTTGATCCATGGCGGTTGATCCACGACCGGGCGCTGGACACCACCCACCAGGCCCTGGTCCTGCCGTGCGCTCACGCCCGCCCCGCCTGCAGCCGTTTCGTCATCCGTGAGCCGGGAAGAACTGGCTCACCCATGACAAGGGGCTCTGGGTGCCTCACCAGCTGGTATGCCGTGGCCGGCCCTCCTCGTAGCCGGCAGCACCCTGGATGCCGACGACCGCACCGGTGTGGAACTCGCCGATGGTGCGGGCCCCCGCGTAGGTGAAGGCGGAGCGGACGCCGGAGATGATCGCGTCCAGCAGGTCCTCGACGCCGGGCCGTTGCGGGTCCAGGAACATCCGACCCGAGGAGATGCCCTCCTCGAACAGGGCGGAGCGGGCACGGTCGAAGGCGGACAACTCACGGGTGCGGTTGCGCACCGCCCGCGCAGAGGCCATCCCGAAGGACTCCTTGTAGAGCCGCCCGTCGGTGTCGCGGACCAGGTCCCCTGGCGACTCGAAGGTCCCGGAGAACCAGGATCCGATCATCACCGAGGCCGCGCCGGCCGCCAGGGCGAGGGCGACGTCGCGGGGATACTTCACCCCGCCGTCGGCCCAGACGTGGGCGCCCAGGGCCCGGGCGCTCTCGGCCGCCTCCAGCACCGCGGAGAACTGCGGCCGGCCCACCCCGGTCATCATCCGGGTAGTGCACATGGCCCCTGGACCGACGCCGACCTTGATGATGTCGGCACCGCCGTCCACGAGGTCCTCGACCCCGGCCCTGGACACGACGTTGCCGGCGACGACGGGCACCCGGACCCCGGTCTCGGACTCGTGCCGGTCCCGCTCGCGGGTGACCTGCGGCAGTGCGGCGAGCATCTTGTCCTGGTGCCCGTGGGCAGTGTCGACGACGATCACGTCGGCGCCCGCAGCCAGCAGCTCGGCCGCTCTGCCGGCAACATCCCCGTTGATCCCGACCGCAGCCCCGACGCACAGCCGTCCCCGCTCGTCGACCGCCGGGGTGTAGATCGCCGACCGGATCAGGCCCTTGGGCGTGACCACCCCGACCAGCCGACCGTCGGCCACGACGGGGGCCACCCGGACGTGGGCTTCCTCGAGCCGGTCGAAGGCCTCGCGCAGGTCCACTGCGTCATCCAGGACCAGCCGCGGCTCGTGCATCACGTCCCCCACGGCGGCGAACCGGTCGACCTCCTCGGCGTCGGTCTCGGTGACGACACCGACGGGCCGCCCGTCCTCCACCACGACCGCGGCGCGGTGGGCCCGCTTGGGCAGCACCGAGAGCAGCTGGGCCACGGGCGCGTCGCGGCCGATGACGATCGGGGTCTCGTAGACGGTGTGACTGGCCTTGACCCGCTCGATGGTGCCCCGCACCTCCGGCAGCGGGATGTCCTGGGGCAGGATCGCGATCCCACCGCGCCGGGCGACGGTCTCAGCCATCCGGCGTCCGGCGACGGCGGTCATGTTGGCAACGACGATCGGGATCGTGGTGCCCACCCGGTCCGCGGTGCGCAGGTCGACGTCCATCCGCGAGGTCACGCCGGAGCGCGAGGGGACCATGAAGACGTCGTTGTAGGTCAGGTCGTGCGTCGGCCGCATGCCGTTAAGGAACTCCACGGACCTCGACGATACGTGCTCTCGCCCGGTCAGCGGGAACCGGATACGGTCGCGGTATGCAGATCACGCACCTTGGCCATGCCTGCCTCCTGCTCGAGGTCGGTGACCAGCGCATCCTCATCGACCCGGGCAACTTCTCCGATGCCGCCTACGCGGGGCTGGCGGACCTGACCGCGGTGGTCATCACCCATCTGCACCGCGACCACTACGACCCTGAGCGCCTGCCGGGCTTGCTCCAGGACCACCCGCAGGTGGTCGTCCTCGCCGAGCCGCAGACGGCCGAGCAGCTCACCGAGGCCGGGCTGGCAGGGCGCACCGAGCGGATGGTGAGCGGGGAGCGGATCGCCCTCGGCAACGGCTCTGCGGAGCTGACGCCCGTGGGCGAGCAGCACGCGTTCATCCACCCTTACGTCCCCCGCGTCGGCAACCTCGGCGTGGTGGTGCGGGCTGAGGGCGAGCCGGTGCTCTACCACCCTGGAGACGCGCTCGACGCCGAGCCTGGGAAGGTTGACCTGCTGGCCGTGCCGGTCAACGCGCCGTGGGCCAAGGTGGCCGAGACGATCGAGTTCGTCCGCCGGGTGCAGCCGCGCACGGGGATCATCCCCATCCACGACGCCCTGCTCTCGCCCACCGGCCGGGGGATGTACCTGCAGCACATCGGCGACTTCGGCGCCGACGGCGGGGTCAAGGTCCTGGACCTGAAGGACCAGGGGCCTCTGGACTGCTGAATCAGCCCAGCCCGCTGGCGCCGAAGGCCAACCCCAGCAGGTACGTGGCGGCGGCCGCGCCATACCCGATGAGCAACTGCCTCAGGCCACGGGCGAGCGGTGAGGCGCCCGAGAGCACCCCCACCACGGCGCCGGTCAGCAGCAGCGCCACCCCGACGAGGACCAGCGCGGTCAGCAGCGCAGCGTAGCCGGTGAGGCCGGCCAGGTAGGGCAGCACCGGGATCACTGCCCCGCCCGCGAAGAAGCCGAAGCTGGCCATGGCCGCACCCCAGGGGTTGAGGACGGCGTCCTGCTCGTCGGCGTCAGTCATCACTGCCGGAACGGCGTCATCCGGCGTCAGGCCACGCAGGTGAATCTGCCCGAGCACGTCTGCGGCACGGGTCCGGGCATGGTCGGGGTCCATCCCCCGGGCCCGATAGACCAGCTCCAGCTCGTTGGTGTTCAGGTCCAGCCCGCCCAGAGCGTCCTTGGTGCCGTGGGACGGCTGCGAGGCTGCCAGCAGCTCACGGGCGGAGCGGACCGAGATGTACTCCCCCGCCGCCATCGACAAGGCCCCTGCCAGCAGGCCTGCCATCCCGGCGGTCAGCACGATGCTGCTGCTGTCCACGGCCGCGGCCATGCCCATCACCAAGGCCAGGTTGGAGACCAGACCGTCATTGGCCCCGAAGACCGCCGCCCGGAAGTTGCCGGACAGGTGCAACCGGCCGCGTGCGGCCAGGGCGCGCAGCACCTCTTCGTGCACCGCCTCATCGGCGACCATCGACGAGGAGGCGTCGGCATCGCGAGCATAGGGGTTTCCGGCCTTGGAGCGCTGCAACAGCGAGAGCACGAAGAGCAGGCCGAAGCGGCGCGCCAGCCAGGCGTGCACCCGGTGGCCCAGCGTCACGCGAGGTGCGGGCTCGGCATGGTCACCGAGCAGGGTGACCCAGTGCTGCGCGTGCCGTTCCTCCGCCTCGGCCAGGGCGTTGAGGATGTCACGCTCCTCCCCGTGCCGTCGGGCGGCCAGGTCATGGAAGACGCGGCTGTTGGCCCGTTCGTCTGCCAGGTGGCGCCGCCAACGGCGGACGTCGTCGACGGAGGGGTTGGAGGTGGTCACGTGGACCGAGTGTACGTCGCCGACCTGAGGCCGGGGGTAGAGTGGGAGGTCGTGGATGAGTCGGCCAGGCGGCCGCGTCGGGCCCCGTGAGGGTGTCCCGCCGAGGAACGTCCGGGCTCCACAGGGCATGGTGGTGGTTAACAGCCACCCGGGGTGACCCGCGGGAAAGTGCCACAGAAAGTAGACCGCCCACCGGTTCGCCGGTGGGTCAGGGTGAAAGGGTGGTGTAAGAGACCACCAGCACGCCGGGTGACCGGCGTGGATCGGTAAACCCCGCCAGGAGCAAGACCAGACAGTGCGCGCCCGAGGGCTGCCCGCCCAAGCGCACGGGTAGGTCGCTGGAGGTATGCGGCAACGTATACCCGAGATGGATGGTCGCCACCTTCGCAGTGCCGGTGACGGCGCGGAGGGACAGAACCCGGCGTACCGGCCGACTCATCCACCCTTCAGTGGGGCCGGCTCGATCGGCGTCGCCATTCCCGCGCGGCCGGCAGACCAGCCCAGCAGCCGTTCCTCCAGGGTGCGCGCGACACCGTCCTCATCGTTGCGGGGCACGACCTGGTCGGCCACCGCCAGCACGTCCGGGTGGGCGTTGGCCACGGCGTGCGCTACCCCTGCCCAGGCGAGCATCGGCAGGTCGTTGGGCATGTCACCGAAGGCCCAAACAGCCTCGGCGGCCACCGGTGGGTCCTGCTCCTGGCACCAGTGCGACAGGGCCAGGGCCTTGGTCACGCCGGCGGGGACGATCTCGGTCATCCGGATCGCGCCGGAGTGCGAAACCTCGGCGCGGTCGCCGACCACGTCCTCCACCAGGGCCGTCAGCTCCTCGGTGTGCAGGTGCGGGTGCCGGACCAGGATCTTGCCGGCGTCGACGCGAGCCAGTTCCTCAACGGGGCCGACCAGCCATTGGCCGTCGTTCCGCCCCGTGGCGCGTTCAAAGTGCGGCTCACGGGCGAACCCGCGCAGGGACTCGGTGGCCAGCGCGACGTCGGACAGCTCGCGGCGCAGGTCGCCCAGCAACTCACCGACGAGCGCGGCGTCCATCTGCCGGTGCGCGACGATCTCCCGGCGTCCCAGGTCGTAGGTGAACGCACCGTTGCCGCACAGGGCCAGCCCGGTGACGCCCAGGTCGGCCAGCTCGTCCATCCACCGGGGCGGGCGAGCGGTGACCAGGATGGTGGGGAAGCCGACCCGCGCGAGCTCAGCGAGCACGTCCCGGGTATAGGTGGACACGGTGCCGTCCGAGCGCAGCAGAGTGCCGTCGCAGTCGGTGGCGATCAGCCGGGGCGGCGGACCAGCGAAACCCGCCTCGCCGCGCGGGCTTGGCTGGGGTGCCGTGCTCATGACGCCTCGACCGTGGCGCTGACGACGCTCAGCTCGACCTTGCGGGCACGGACGTCGGCTGCGTCGACCCGCACTCTTACCATGGTGCCGACCTCGGCATGGCCGGTGGCGGGCTCGCTCACCGGAGGGTCGAGGAGCTGGACGACCGCGTCGCCGCGGCCCGTCTGGTCGACCACCATCGCCTCGAAGGTCTGCCCCACCCGGTCCCGCAGGACGGCCGCCTCCACCGCACTGACGCAGGCCCGGTCCACGGCCTTGGCCCGCTGGTCGCTCTCCCGCATGATCGCCGGCAGGTCAGGCAATGCCGCCCGCGCCCAGTCGGGCACCTCACGTCCGGCGCTGAGCGCCTCACAGACAGCGAGGGCGTAGCGGTCCACCAGCCTGCGCAGCGGCGCCGTCACGTGGGCGTAGGGGGCCGCGAGGGCCGCCTGCACCTGCTCCGCCTGCGCCGGCAGCTCGCCGTCGAAGGCGGTGTATGCCGCGCCCCGGAACAGGGAGGTCGCGGCGTTGATGATCGCCAGGTGGGCGGGGTCGGTGCGGTCCAGCGTGCGCAGGAACTCGCCGTACGTCATACCCCGTGGCCACGGCTCGCCCCGTGCCGCCGCCTCCCGGCGGAAGCGGGTCACGGCCCGGTCCTCCGGGGCCGGCATGGTGCGAAGGATGCCGACGCCGCCGTCGACCATCATCTGCCCTGCGACCATCCCGGTGAGCAGGGAGATCTGGGCGTTCCAGTCCTCGCTGTCCAGCAGCGGGCGCAGGCGCAGGACATAACTCTCACCGTCCTGGTGGACCTCCTGCTGCGGCATCGGCAGGCTGGCACCGCCCCGCTCCAGCTCGCGGCGGATCCGCGCCTCGCCGACCTCCTTGAGCAGAAGCAGCGTCTGCTCGGCCTCACCCGAATCGACCAGCCGCTGGGTCTCCTCGTAGTCATAGCGGCGGCGGGAGCGAACCATCGCCCGATAGACCTCGGCCGACTCACGTCGCCCATCGGCGGTCAACACCATGTCCCAGACGTATGCCGGGCAGGTCTGGTCCGGCAGCAGGCTGGCCGCCGACTCGCTCAGCTCCGGCGGGTGCAGCGGGACCCGGCGGTCTGGGCAGTAGATCGTCTGCCCGCGCAACCGCACCTCCTGGTCCAGGGAGCCGCCGACCTGGATGAAGGCGGGCACGTCGGCGATGGCGTAGCGCACCCGCCAGCCCTCCCCGGCCCGCTCGATGTGCATCGCCTGGTCCAGGTCCATCGAGCCCGGCGGGTCGATGGTGATGAACTCGACGTCGGTCTCGTCCCGCTCAGGCAGGTCCGGGTCGGCCATCGTCCTGCGCAGCTCCCCCAGCACCTGGTGCGGGAAGTCCTGTCGCACCTGCAGCTCCTGCCGGATCGCCTCAAAGGTCTGCTCGAGCAGCTGCCCCGTCGGCGTGCTGGGGTCGCTCAACAGTGTCGTCGCCGTCTGCACCATGCCGCCCACCCTACGGGTCGGCTCCGGCGGGGCCGAGGCCGTCGCCTACCCTGCCTGACGTGCTGATCCTGCTGCCGCCGTCGGAGTCCAAGGCCGTCCGTGACCGAGGCGCCCACCTGCGGTGGGAGCGGCTCTCGGCACCCGAGCTGACCGACGCGCGCCGTGCGGTGGCGACGGCGCTGGCCGGGGCCAGTGCCCGCATCGACGCGCCCTTCGTGCTGGGGGTCAGCGTGAACCTGGCGGCGGAGATCGAGCGGAACACCCGCCTGGAGTCCAGCCCGACCCTGTCCGCCCGCGACCTCTACACGGGGGTGCTCTACGACGCGTTGGACCTGGCCACCCTGGACGTCTCGGCCAGCAGGCGGGCGAGCTCACGGCTACGGGTCGTCTCGGCCCTCTACGGCGCGGTCCGGATGACCGATCGGGTGGCTCCCTACCGGCTTTCGATGGGAGTGAACCTGCCCGGCATCGGCCCGCTGTCGGCATACTGGCGCCCCCACCTCGCTCCGGTGCTGCAGGCAGCGGCCGGGCGTGGGCTGGTGGTCGATTGCCGCTCCAGCACGTATGCCGCGGCCTGGTCGCCCGACGGGGCCCGGGCCGAGCGGTGGGTGCAGGTGCGCGTCCCCGGGGCCACCCACATGGCTAAGCACACGCGTGGCCTGGTCTCCCGGACCCTGTGCCAGGAGGCGTCGGCCCCGCGGCGCCCCGAGGAGCTGGTGGAGCTGCTCGAGCCGCACCACCAGGTCCGGCTGGCCCCGCGCGAGCGCCCCGGGCGCCCCTGGGTCCTCGACGTCACCCCCTGACCGGTACGAGCCGTGTCCCCGGTCGGGGGCGAGCCGTGTCCCCGGTCGGGGGCGAAGCGTGTCCCCGGTCGGGGGCGAGCCGTGGTCGCCTCAGTCCAGGGATCGGTCGACGATTGTCGCCGGGGCGTCCTGGCCCGGCGGCTGTACCAGGTCGTGCAGGTGGTGGGTGTCGTTGACGAAGGCCACCTGGGCCACCCCGTCGGGCCAGATCTCCACCGCGCTCAGCGACGCCGGCGCCGTGGCCAACGACCAGCCGCGCTCGTGGTCGATCCCCAGCAGCCGGCACAGCACCGACATCAGTGCCACCCGGTGCGTGGCCACCACGACGGTGTCGCCCCGCTGCACGGCCCGCGTCAGGGCGGCGGCGACGCGCTCGTCGAGCTCGCGGCGCGACTCGCCGCCGGGCCGCTTGTAGTCCGCGTCCGAGCGCAGGGCCAGCAGCTCCTGGCCGAACTCCTCGGCCAGCTCACCCATGGTCCGGCCGTCCCAGTCCCCGAAGCCCTGCTCGTCCCAGTCGCGGTCCTCCTCGCGCTGCACCCCCAGCGCGTCCGCGATCGCCTGGCCCGTCTGCCGCGCACGTTCCAGCGAGGAGCTGACCACGCTCACCGGCCCCGGCTCGGACCGCTCGACGAGGCGCAGGACGGCCTGGGCTGCGGCGCGGGCCTGGGCCATCCCGGTGCTGTTCAGGGCCGGGTCGGCGCCGCCCCGGCCGTCCACCCGATGCTGCTGGGTGTAGTCGGTGATGCCGTGGCGGACCAGGATTAGCCGTGTCTGGCCCTCCAGCACCGGCACGGTCTCATCGGAGAGCACCAGGTCGGCCACCGGCGCCCGCTGCTCTCCGAAGGTGGGCCGGACCTCCTGCCTCTTCTGGTATGCCGTGCCCCCGTCGGTGCTCGGTCGCTCCTCCTGCGGCTCGTCGAAGAGCGACCAGGGCGCGTCGGCCTCCCCGCCCCGCTCCCCCCGGCTCTCCCCGGCCTGGCCCGCGGGACCCACGTGGTCACGCCGGACCGTCTGCCCGTCCATCCCGTCGTTGGACAGGGCGTCGGCGGCGCCGTTCTGCTCCCGCGGGATCCAGGTGAAGGAGACGGTGCCGTCCTGGCGCTGGATGGCGTCAACCAGCTCGCGCGCCTCGAGAGCCAGGCGCCGCATGTCGGCGTGCTTGATCTTCCAGCGGCCGGCCATCTGCTCCACGACCAGCTTGGAGTCCATCCGGACCTCGACGGCCGCCTCCCGGGCCAGATCGAGGTCGAGCACGGCGCGCAGGCCCGCCAGCAGGCCGGAGTACTCGGCGACGTTGTTGGAGGCGGTGCCCAGCGGCGCCGCCCGCTCGGCCAGGACGGTGCCCGTGCGGGCGTCCCGCACCAGCGCTCCGTACCCAGCCACGCCCGGGTTGCCCCGGCTGCCGCCGTCGGCCTCGACGATCAGCGCGTGGCGCAGCGTCACAGCCCGGACTCCGGGACCCGCACCAGGATGCGCCCGCACTCCTCGCAACGCAGCACCTCGTCCTCGGGGGCCGCCTTGATCCGGCCCAGGTCGACCGCGTTGATCTCCAGCCGGCACCCCCCGCACCGGCGTTGCTGCAGCGGGGCTGCGCCGCTGCCGGAGTGGGCGCGCAGCCGCTCGTAGAGGGCCAGCAGCTCCTCGGACAGGTCAGCGGTGATCGCTGCCCGCCCTCCGGCGACCTGCTCGCGCTCGGCCTCGATCTCGGCGGTCTTGCGGTCCCGGTCGGCACGCAGCTCCTCGAGCCGCTCACGGTGCGCCTGGCGAGCAACCAGAGCCTTGGCCTCGGCGGCCTCGGCCTGCTCGGCGCGCTCCATTGCCTCCAGCTCCTCGTCCTCCAGCACGGACTGGCGACGGGCCAGGCTCTCCAGCTCGTGCTGCAGACCCTGCAGGTCCTTCGCGCTACCGGTGCCGACGTCGAGACGCTGCCGGTTGCGGGCCGCACGGTCTCGCACCTGCTGGACCGCCCCCTCGGCCCGCTCGACCTCGCGGCGGACGTCGCTGAGCTCGGTCTGGGCCCGCACCACGTCCTCCTCCAGGGCGGTCTCGCCCTGCTCCATCCGGGTGATGTCGATCAGCTCCGGCAGGCTGCGCAGCCGGTGCGCGAGCTGGGCCAGGGTGGTGTCCAGGTCGACGAGCTCCAGCAGGCGCGCCTGCATCTGGGGCGAAGCCTTCACGGCATACCTCCATGGTCGGTGGGGTGGTTCTCGGAATGGTGGCTTTCGGGGCCGCCGGCCCCGACGA
This sequence comes from Ornithinimicrobium pratense, assembly GCF_008843165.1. Lineage (NCBI taxonomy): Bacteria > Bacillati > Actinomycetota > Actinomycetes > Micrococcales > Ornithinimicrobiaceae > Ornithinimicrobium > Ornithinimicrobium pratense. The sequence continues at coordinate 2,004,526 of NZ_CP044427.1, forward strand.
CGAAGTCCCACGGGTCGGTGCGGACGCTCGAGAGGCAGATGTCCACGCTACCGCCGAGCCGGGCGGCAAGCCGGTCGCGCAGACCCGGCAGCCAGAGCCACTCGGTGGCGTAGTGCCCGGCGTCCACGAGGTATGGCGTGCTCGACGCCCCTGCGCGGGCTGCGGCCCGGGCCTCCTCGCGCGCCTCGAGCGCCGGATGGTGGCGCAGGTCCGCGGTCACGTAGACGTCGGCACCGCTGCGCCGCACCGCCTCGAAGGCGCTGTCCCCGGCCCCGCCCAGCACCGCCACGCGGCGCACCGGTGCCGCGGCCGGCCCGCTGACCCGGATGCCGCCGGCCGTCGGGGGCAGGTGCTCCACGAGCCGGGTGGCCAGCTGCTGCAGGCTGACCGGCTCGGGCAGGTCGCCGACCCGGCCGAGTTCCTGGTCCTCGGTCACCTGCAACGGCTCGGTGTCGATGAGTCCGCAGGCCATCGAAAGCGCCTGTCCCACACCGGGATCCGCGACGTCGGCGTTGGTGTGCGCGCAGTAGAGCCCGATGTCGTTGACCAGCAGCTCGGTGATCGTCGCACCCTTGGCGGTCGTGGTGGCGACCGAGTGGATCCCCTTGAGCAGCAACGGATGGTGGGTGATGATGAGGTCGGCGCCCAGCGCCACGGCCTCGGCGACGACGTCAAGGGTGGGATCCACCGCCAGCAGGATCGTGCCGACCGACTGCTCGGGGTCGCCCGCGACCAGGCCGACGCGGTCCCAGGACTGCGCCGTGTGCACGGGGTAGAACTCCTCCAGCAGCGCGACCACGTCGCGTAGCCGCACCCCCTCGGGCACTGCGCCACCACCGTCTCTGCTGTTGTCCACGTGGGCCCGGCCGGGCTCGAACCGACGACCTACGCGGTGTAAACGCGGCGCTCTACCAACTGAGCTACAGGCCCTTGCGATCGACCATTCTAGGAGGTGGCGGCTACAGGTCCCGCACGGCCCGGTGCAGGACCCCCACCTCCCGGATCTGGCCGGACTCCTGCTGCAGGCTCCACCGCACGGCGTGCGAGGGGTCGATGAGGAAGGTGCCGCGCCTGGCCGTCCCCGAGGTCTCGTCCAGCACCCCCCAGTCCCGGCAGGCTCGGCCGTGGGGCCAGAAGTCGGACAGCAACGGGAAGCGGTAGCCCTCGTGGGCCGCCCACGCGCGCAGCGCGTAGGTGGGGTCGCAGGAGACGGCGAGAACCTGCACCTTGTCGTTGACGAACTCATCGATGTTGAGCTGGATGTCCAGCAGCTCACCGGTGCAGATCGAGGAAAAGGCGAAGGGGAAGAAGACGACCAGTGCGTGCCGGTCGAGCACTACCTCGGAGAGCCGGACCAGCTCTCCGTGCTGGTCCGGCAGGACCAGCTCGGGCGCCCGCTCCCCGATCACCGGAGGCGCCGCGCCCGCAGCGGTCATCGTCGACCCACCAGGCGCTGCCCCACCCAGCCCTGGACCGGCACGAAGCCGGAGGCGCTGAGCGAACAGGTCGTGCAGGCCTCCTGCACGTCGGGGGCGGGGACCCGGTCGGGGCGGCCCGTGCCGGGCGTGAGCAGGACGATGCTGCCCCCCTCCTCCAGCCGGGTCAGCGAGTCCATCAACTCGTCGGTGAGGTCGCCGTCGCCGTCGCGCCACCACAGCAGCACCACGTCCACGACCCCGTCGTAGTCCTCGTCCTCCAGCGGACCCTCGGCCAGCGCCTCGACGGCGTCCCGGACCGACTCCTCGACGTCGTCGTCGAAGCCGTACTCGACCACGATCTGACCGGGGCGCAGGCCCAGCTTGCGCAGGGCGGCCCCCATCGGACCGTCGGTCGTGGACGACTGCTCGCTCGCTCTCTCGTTGGCTTCCATGGTGCGGTCTAGACAACCAGAGGCCGGGCGCGCTCGTAAAGCGGGGTCGGCGCGCGCCGCCGGTGACGGGCAACGTCCGGGCCAGCGCAGGCGTCGCCTCGGCAGGCGTGACAGACTGGCGGGCGATGCCCGCTGTGCGACGGAAGGATCACCTGATGGCACTGGAGCGCCCCATTGGCCCCATCCTCAATGGACTGCCGAACCAGGTCCCGGACACGGACCCCGAGGAGACTCAGGAGTGGCTGGAGTCTTTGGACGCGGCGATCGAGACGGGGGGTCGCCAGCGTGCGCGCTACCTGATGCTGCGGATGCTGGAACGCGCCCGTGACTCCCAGGTCGGGATCCCCTCGGTCACCACCACCGACTACATCAACACCATCTCCCCCGAGCAGGAGCCCTGGTTCCCGGGGGACGAGGACATGGAGCGCCGCTACCGCGCCTGGATGCGGTGGAACGCGGCGGTTATGGTGCACCGCGCGCAGCACCCCGACATCTCCGTCGGTGGACACATCTCCACCTACGCCTCCCAGGCCACCCTGTGGGAGGTGGGGTTCAACCACTTCTGGCGCGGACGTGACCACGAGGGCGGCGGCGACCAGATCTTCTTCCAAGGTCACGCCTCTCCCGGCATCTACGCGCGCGCCTTCCTCGAGGGCCGGCTCTCCGAGGCCGACATGGACGCCTTCCGGCAGGAGAAGAGCAAGGCCGCTGAGGGAGTGACCACGCTGCCCTCATACCCGCACCCCCGCTCGATGCAGGAGTTCTGGCAGTTCCCCACCGTCTCGATGGGGCTGGGTCCGATGAACGCCATCTACCAGGCGGCGTTCAACAAGTACCTGCACAACCGGGGCCTGAAGGACACCAGCCAGCAGCAGGTGTGGGCCTTCCTCGGCGACGGCGAGATGGACGAGCCGGAGTCGCGGGGGTTGCTGCACGTGGCCGCCAACGACGAGCTGGACAACTTGACCTTCGTGGTCAACTGCAACCTGCAGCGCCTGGACGGCCCGGTCCGCGGCAACGGCAAGATCGTGCAGGAGCTGGAGAGCCAGTTCCGCGGTGCCGGCTGGAATGTCATCAAGGTGCTGTGGGGCCGCGGCTGGGACAACCTGCTCGCCAAGGACGCCAGCGGCGCCCTGATCAACCTGATGAACACCACGCCCGACGGCGACTTCCAGACCTACCGGGCCAACGACGGCGCCTGGATCCGGGACCACTTCTTCGGCCGCGACCCGCGGACCAAGGAGCTGGTCAAGGACTGGAGCGATGACGAGATCTGGTGGAAGCTCAAGCGCGGCGGCCACGACTATCGCAAGGTCTTTGCCGCCTACCAGGCCGCGATGCAGCACACCGGCCAGCCGACGGTCATCCTGGCGCACACCATCAAGGGCTACTCACTGGGCACCCAGTTCGCTGGGCGCAACGCCACGCACCAGATGAAGAAGATGACGCTGGAGGACCTCAAGGGCTTCCGCGACAGCCTCCAGATCCCGATCAGCGACGAGCAGCTCGAGGCCGACCCCTACGCCCCGCCCTACTACCACCCCGGCGAGGACGACGAGGCGATCCAGTACCTAAAGGAGCGGCGGCGCCAGCTAGGCGGCTTCCTGCCCGAGCGCAGGCCGGGCAACACGCGGCTGCCGCTGCCCGATGAGAAGATCTACGACGTCGCCAAGAAGGGCTCTGGCAAGCAGAACGTCGCCACCACGATGGCCCTGGTCCGCATCTTCAAGGAGTGGATCCGCGACAAGGAGTTCGGCAAGCACCTGGTGCCGATCATCCCCGACGAGGCCCGCACCTTCGGCATGGACAGCTTCTTCCCCACGGCGAAGATCTACAACGTCCACGGGCAGAACTACACCTCTGTCGACGCCGACCTGATGCTGGCCTACAAGGAGTCCACCAGCGGCCAGATCTGGCACGTGGGGATCAACGAGGCCGGCTCGGTCGCCGGCCTGACCGCCGCGGGCACCTCCTACGACACCCACGGCGTGCCGATGGTGCCGTTCTACATCTTCTACTCGATGTTCGGCTTCCAGCGCACAGGCGACAGCATCTGGGCCGCGGCCGACCAGCTCACCCGCGGCTTCATGATCGGCGCGACCGCGGGCCGGACCACCCTGGCCGGCGAGGGCCTGCAGCACGCCGACGGGCACTCGCTGCTGCTGGCCTCGTCCAACCCCGCGATCCGCGCCTACGACCCCGCCTACGCCTACGAGCTGGCCCACATCCTGCCCGACGCGCTGAGGGTGATGTACGGCGAGGACCCGCAGGACGTCATCTACTACCTCACCGTCTACAACGAGCCGATGAAGCAACCGGCCCAGCCGGACGACGTGGACGTCGAGGGCATCCTGGCGGGCATGCACAAGATCTCCGGCAAGCAGCCCGCCGAGGACGCCAAGCACGTGCGCCTGCTCGCCTCCGGCGTGGGCGTGCCGTGGGCCCTGGAGGCCCAGGAGCTGCTCGAGCAGGACTGGGGCGTGACCTCTGACGTGTGGTCGGTCACGTCCTGGAACGAGCTGCGCCGCGAGGCGATGGCCTGCGACCGGGACGCCTTCCTGAACCCGACGCAGGAGCGGCGCCTGCCCTACGTGACCCGGCGGCTGTCCGAGGGCACCGGGCCGGTCGTGGCCACCAGCGACTGGATGCGTGCGGTCCAGGACCAGATCGCCCCGTGGGTGCCCGAGGACTACTACGCGCTGGGTGCGGACGGCTTCGGCTTCGCCGACACCCGCCCTGCGGCGCGGCGGTTCTTCCACATCGATGGCCCATCGATGGCGGTCAAGGCCTTGCAGATGCTCGCCGACCGCGGCGACATCGACCCGCAGGTGCCGGTCGAGGCGGCCGAGCGCTACCGGCTGATGGACGTCAACGCCGGCGCCTCCGGCACCGCGGGCGGCGACGCCTGAGACCGGCCCCCGCCGGCACATCGGACGGCGGACGGTGTGGGCCCCCTGCTCCCACACCGCCCGCCGTCGCGTCCTAGGCGGGCTCGCTCGCGCGGCGGGCGAGCACGCCCCGGTCGGTGTGGTCGGTGCAGAAGCCGTCCACGCCGGCGTCCAGGAAAGCCCGGATCTCGTCGGCGGCCCGGCCCAGGCGGGAGTCACCGTCGCCCCGGCGCAGCTCCTCGGGCAGGAAGGCGTTCTCAGCCCGGAACACCCAGGGCATGACGACCAGACCGGCGGCGTGGGCGTCCTGCACCAGAGCGGTGGGCTGGCCCAGGCTGCCGTCGAGGCGGCGCGGCCGGACCAGCTGCTTGTCCGGCTGGAGCCCGCTGACGACGCGCGCCGTGGCGGCGAGATCGCGCAGGGCCGCGCCGTGCTCCCCCACGAGCACCCGCAGGTGGAGCGGCACCCGGGAGCCCAGCTGTCGTACCCGCTCCAGGGTGGACAGGTCGTCGCTGACCAGCACCACCGGGGCCTCCGGCCGGTCCAACCCGTCCGCGCGCAGCAGGTCGACCAGGCGGACTACCGGGTCCAGGCCCTGCTCGACCAGGTGACCAGGGCTGCGCAGCTGGAGCAGGACACCGATCGGTCGGTCCAGCTGCTCGGCCAGCCGGCGGCGCAGGTCCAGCACCTCCCGCAGCGTGGGCACCTCCAGCAGCCCGTTGTAGGCCACGCTGCCGTGCCGCAGGTGGGGGTAGCGCTCGACCACCCGCAGCTCGCGCACCTGCTCCAAGGTGAGGTGCTCGACGAACCAGCCGCGGACCAGGTAACCGTCGACCTTGTGGATGGTGCGCAGGCCGAGGCGCTCGGGCCGGCTGGCGATGTCGGTCGTCGCGGACAGCTCGCACTCGTGCCGGGCCACGAGGTGGCCGTCCCGGGTGACGGTCACGTCCACCGAGAGGTAGTCCGCCCCCATCCGCGCGGCCAGCTCGTAGGCGGGCAGCGTGTGCTCGGGCCGGTAGCCGCAGGCTCCCCGGTGGGCCACGAGGACCGGGCCGCCGACCCCGGGCTGCAACCCGCCCGGCGACTCCTCGGTCGGCGTCCGCCGGAGCGTCGATGAGACGACGGCAGGGTTGGCGGCACACATGTGCTCCAGCACAACCTGCCGCGATGACGCCTCAGGGCACCTCGACCCCACGCCCGGATGAGCACTGGGTGAACATCCGGGGGCTCGGGCCTGCGCAGTAGGCTCCAGACGTGCCCCAGCCCCCCGTCCCGCCCGAGCCCCGGCCCTCGCCGGAGCCGCTGGCGCGGCGGGCCGGTGGCCTAGCGGCCCGGGCGACCCGTCAGATGGAGGCGGAGCACGGATGGTTCCGCGACCTCTCGGCCGACGACCGCTCCTGGGTGTCCCTGGTCGCCCAGGCGGGGATCAGCGCCCTGCTGACCTGGTATGACGACGGCGCCCGCCCCGGCCCACCCCCTGGCCAGATCTTCGCCGGGGCCCCCCGCAGCCTGGCCTCCACGATCTCCCTGGCCCAGGCGCTGGACCTCTCCCGGACCGCCGTGACCACGGTCGAGGAGGCCGTGCCCGAGCTGGTCGGGGCGCAGGAGGAGACCGCCCTCCGGGAGGCGGTGCTGCGCTACTCCCGGGACCTGGCCTTCGCGGCCGCGGGCGTCTACGCCCGGGCGGCCGAGCAGCGGGGCGGCTGGGACGCGCGGCTGGAGTCACTGGTCGTGCACGCCGTGCTGCGGGGCGAGGCCGACGGCACCCTGGCCTCCCGCGCTACCGAGCTGGGCTGGGAGGACGTGACCGACGTGGCCGTCATCGTCGGCCGGCTCCCGGACGGGGAGTCGGCCCCGGCGCTGTCGACACTGCGGGACGCGGCGCGCCGGATCGGCCGGGAAGTCCTGACCGCGGCCCAGGGTCCCCGGCTCATCTGCGTCCTGGGTGGCTGCTCGGACCCGGTCGAGGACGCCGCCGGTCTCACCGCCGCCTTCGGGGACGGCCCGGTGGTGGTCGGGCCCCGGGTCCCCCACCTGTTCGCCGCCGGTCGCAGCGCGCGGGCGGCGCTGTCCGGGATGGACGCAGCCCCGGCCTGGGCCACGACACCGCGTCCGGTGGCCGCCGACGACCTGCTCCCGGAGCGGGCCCTGCTGGGCGAGAACCCGGCCCGCCGGATGCTGGTGGACCGCGTCTACGTGCCCCTGCGCGACCATCCCTCGGCCCTGCTCGACACCGTGCAGGCCTACCTGGACAACGGCATGGTGCTGGAGGCGACCGCGCGCCTGCTCTTCCTGCATCCCAACACCGTGCGCTACCGGTTGCGCAAGGTCGCGGAGACGGTCGGCCTCGACCCCCACGACGCCCGGGACGCGTGGGTGCTGCAGGTGGCGCTCGCGCTGGGGCGGATCACCCGACGCGGACGGTAGGCGTTGTGGGAACCCTCCAAGGTCGCGCCGTCGTTATCGTGCGAAACGGTGACGGCCTGTGGAGGGTTCGATGGGCAGAGTGGGGTGGTGCTCGTCATCGTCGCGCCCGGACAGGGCTCCCAGACCCCAGGATTCCTTGCCCCCTGGCTCGAGCTCCCGGGCGTCCGGGACCGGGCGGAGTGGCTGTCCGCCGTGGCCGGGATCGACCTGGTCGCCCACGGCACCACCTCCGACGCGGACACCATCCGGGACACCGCAGTGGCGCAGCCGCTGCTCGTCGCCGCCGGGCTGGTCACCCTGCGCGCCCTGTTCCCCCAGGCTGACGCCCTGCCGCACTCCGTCGGCGCTGTCTCGGGCCACTCGGTCGGGGAGATCACGGCGGCGGTCGCCGCCGGGGTGCTCAGCGCCGAGCAGGCGATGGTCTTCGTCCGCGAGCGGGGACGCGGGATGGCGCAGGCCTCCGACGTCATGCCCACTGGGATGAGCGCCGTCGTCGGTGGTGACCCCGAGGAGGTCCGGGCCGCCCTCGAGCAGCACGGCCTGACCCCCGCCAACATGAACGGCGCCGGGCAGGTCGTGGCGGCCGGCACCCTGGAGCAGCTGGCGCAGCTGGCCGCCGAGCCGCCCACCCGTGCCCGGGTGATCCCGCTGCAGGTCGCCGGCGCCTTCCACACCCACCACATGCAGCCCGCGGTGGACCGGTTGGCCCGCTATGCCCGGGCCATCGAGGTCCGCGACCCGCGACTCCCGCTCGTCTCCAACGCCGACGGCGACGTCGTCCAGGACGGCCAGGAGGTGCTGCACCGCCTGGTCACGCAGGTCTCCAGCCCGGTGCGCTGGGACCTGACCATGCAGACCTTCGCCGACAGAGGCGTCTCCGCCCTGATCGAAATCGCGCCCGCGGGTACGCTGGTGGGTCTGGCCAAGCGAGGCCTGAAAGGGGTCGAGACCCTCGCGTTGAAGACCCCCGACGACCTCGAGGCCGCCCAGCGGATCATCGCCGAGCACGGCGCCGCCGACCCGGTGCCCGAGCAGCCGAGCCGCACCCCCCAGGAGGACCAGTGACCACCCGCCCCACCCTGACCGTGCCGCAGGGGATGCGGCACGCCCGCATCCATGGCGTCGGCGGCTACCGCCCCGAGCGGGTGGTGACCAACGAGGAGATCATCCAGTTCATCGACTCCTCCGACGAGTGGATCCGGCAGCGTTCCGGCATCGCCACCCGCCGATGGGCCCGCGAGGACGAGACCGTCATCGACATGGCCGAAGCCGCATCGCGGCAGGCGATGGAGCGCGCCGGGGTCGCCCCCGACCAGATCGGTGTGGTCATCATGGCCACGGTGAGCCACCCCTTCCAGACGCCGGCCGCCGCGCCGCAGCTGGCGCACCGGATGGGCATCCCCAGCCCGGCCGCCTTCGACATCTCCGCCGCCTGCGCCGGCTACTGCCACGCCGTCTCCCTGGCCAACGACATGGTCCGGGTCGGCACCGCCGACTACGTGCTGGTCGTCGGGGTGGAGAAACTGTCCGACTTCACCGACAAGCACGACCGCGGCTCGGCGTTCATCTTCGGCGACGGTGCCGGTGCGGCCGTCATCGGGGTCTCGGACTTCCCGGGGATCGGCCCGACCCTGTGGGGCAGCCTCGGCGACCAGGCTGACGTCATCACCCAGCGCGAGTCGTGGACCGACCTGCGGCCGACGATGGAGGATGCCGGCCGCACCGAGGCCGTGCCGTGGCCCGCGTTCGTCATGCAGGGTCAGACCGTCTTCCGCTGGGCCGTCTTCTCGATGGCCCCGGTGGCGCTGGAGACCGTCAAGGCCGCTGGCATCACCCCCGACGACCTGGACGCCTTCGTCCCCCACCAGGCCAACATGCGCATCACCGATGCGATGATCAAGGCGCTGAAGCTACCCGAGCACGTGCCGGTGGCCCGCGACATCGCCGAGACCGGCAACACCTCCGCCGCTTCCATCCCCCTGGCGATGAGCCGGATGCTGGACGAGGGCGAGGCCCCGTCCGGCGGGCTGGCCCTGCAGATCGGCTTCGGCGCCGGCCTGGTGTATGCCGCCCAGGTGGTGGTCATGCCGTGAGCGCCGCGACGTCCACGACGGCTCCCCCGCCGCCCAGGCACCAGACGCAGGCCTGAGCCCCACCCCACAGCTCCCGAGGCCCGGCGGGTGCAGCAGCACCGGGTCAGCCCAACCTCATACCGAAGGAGACACATAATGGCACTGAGCGAGCAGGAGATCCTTGAGGGTCTGGCCGAGATCGTCAACGAGGAGACCGGTCTGGAGGCCGAGGAGGTCCAGATGGACAAGTCCTTCACCGAGGACCTCGACATCGACTCGCTGTCCATGATGACGATCGTGGTCAACGCCGAGGACAAGTTCGGCGTGCGTATCCCCGACGACGAGGTCAAGAACCTCACCCACGTCCGGGACGCCGTCAATTACATCGCCAGCAACCAGGGCTGACCCGCCGCCGGTCCGGCGCGCGACTTCCGCCGCGCCGGACCCGGCAGTCCCCGCCGCGCCAGCGGCACCGCATACCCCTTCATCCCGCCAGGAGGCCAGGACCATGTCCCCCAGCCACACCCCGCGCCGCGTCGTCGTCACCGGCCTGGGTGCCACCACCCCCGTGGGCGGCACCGTCCCCGAGACGTGGGAGGCGATCCTGGCCGGACGGTCCGGCGCGCGTCCCCTGACCCAGGACTGGGTGAGCGAGCACGAGCTGCCGGTCACCTTCGCCGCCCAGATCCACACCGACCCGGCACAGGTGCTGCCCAAGGTGGAGGTGCGTCGCAACGACCCCTCGGGCCAGTATGCCCTCATCGCCGCCCGTGAGGCCTGGGCCGACGCGGGCGCCCCCGAGGTCGAGCCCGAGCGGCTCGGCGTCGCGATCGGCTCCGGCATCGGCGGCGTGTGGACCCTGCTGGACCAGTGGGAGAACTTGCGCACCAAGGGCCCGCGTCGCGTCTTCCCGCTGACCGTCCCGATGCTCATGCCCAACGGCCCCGCCGCGGCGGTCTCGCTGGACCTCGGCGCGCGGGCCGGGGCCCACTGCGCCGTGAGCGCCTGTGCCTCCGGCGCGGAGGGTATGGGGCAGGCCGTGACCATGATCCGCCAGGGCCGCGCCGACGTGGTCGTCGCCGGCGGCACCGAGGCCGCCATCCACCCGCTGCCGATTGCGGCCTTCGCCGCGATGACCGCCCTGTCCAAGCGCAACGAGGAGCCTGAGCGCGCCTCGCGCCCCTACGACGCGGGCCGGGACGGCTTCGTCATCGCCGAAGGGGCGGCCGTCATGGTCCTGGAGGCCGAGGAGCACGCCAAGGCGCGGGGGGCCAAGATCTACGGCTACCTCTCCGGGGTGGGCATGTCCTCCGACGCCCACCACATCACCGCTGGCGAGCCGGAGGGCGAGGGTGCCGCCCGGGCGATGGCCGAGACCGTCGCTGACGCCGGGTTGTCGATGACCGACGTGCGCCATATCAACGCACACGCCACCTCGACCCCGGTGGGCGACAAGGCGGAGACCAACGCGATCCACCGAGCCTTCGGCGGCCACACCTCTTCGATCCCGGTCACCGCGACCAAGTCGATGACCGGCCACCTGCTGGGCGCGGCCGGCGCGCTGGAGGCGGTGCTGACCGTGCTGTCCCTGCACCACCGGCAGGTCCCGGCCACCATCAACCTGGACGACCCGGACCCGGACCTTGACCTCGACGTGGTCACCGGCAGCACTCGCACGCTGCCCGACGGCGACCTGGCCGCGGTGAACAACGCCTTCGGCTTCGGCGGGGTCAATGTGGCGCTGACCTTCACCAGCGCCTAAGCCCGGTATGCACATCCTGCGGGTCGCCAACTTCGTCAGCCCCACCTCCGGCGGGATCAAGACTGCACTGCGCGCGTGGGGCGAGCACTACCAGGAGATGGGGCACCGCGCCTCGCTGATCATCCCGGGCCCAGGGCAGGAGATCACCGAGGAGTCGCAGGGGCTGGTGTACCGCGTGCCGGCCACGCCCATCCCCGGCTCGGGCTACTCGCTCATGTGGAGCAGGGTGGGGATGGTCCGGCTGCTGGAGGCCATCGCCCCGGACGCCCTGGAGGTCTCCGACCGGGCCACCACCCGGTGGATGGGGCGCTGGGCCCGCAGCCGGGGTATCGGCTCGGTGATGATCAGTCACGAGAATATGACCGGCATCCTGGTGCGGCGCACGCCGGTCCCCGACCGTCCGGCACACTGGGCCGCCGACTTCATCAACCGCCGCAGCGCGTACGACTACGACGCGATCGTCTGCCCTAGCCAGTTCGCCGCGGAGGAGTTTCACCGCAACGGCATCGACGCCCATGTGGTGCCGCTCGGGGTGGACCTGGAGACCTTCCGACCCGTCCGTGACGTGCACGCCTGGACACCCCCGGCTCCCGGTGAGGCGACCCAGATCGTGCACTGCAGCCGGCTCTCCCCCGAGAAGAACCCCGGCCTGACCATCGAGACGGTCCGCGAGCTGATCCGCCGCGGCCACGACGTCCGGCTCACCGTCTTCGGCGCCGGGCCCATGCTCGGGGCGCTGATCGAGCGGGCGCAGAACCTGCCGGTCACCTTCCACTCCTACATCACCGACCGGGCCGAGCTCGCGGCTCGGATGGGTCAGGCCGACGTGGCCATCTCCCCCGGCCCCCTAGAGACCTTCGGCCTGGCCGCGCTGGAGGTGCTGGCACTCGGCGTGCCGGTGGTCTGCTCCGACGAGGGTGCGCTGCAGGAGGTCGTCGGCTCCGGCGGCACGGTCAAGCCCTCCACCCCCGTCGCCTTCGCCGACGGCATCGAAGAGCTGCTCGCCCGGCCCGGCGCCCACGCCGCCGCCCGCGCTCAGGCCGAGTTGTTCAACTGGCCCACGTCCGCGCAGCGGATGATCGCCATCCACGAGCAGGTCGCCCAGTCAGTGCGATCCCCAGCCATCCCCTGACAGGACACGCGAAACAGCCCGACAGAACACGCAAGTGGCTGCGGGCCTCGCACGCTCGTGTCCTCGCGAGGCTGTCAGCCGACCTAGCCCCTTCCGTCGGCTTCCGCGCCCCGCTGCGGGCCTCGCAAGCTCGTGTCCTCGCGAGGCTGTCAGCCGACCTTGTGCAGCCAGTTCACCGGCGCGCCCTCACCGGCGTGCCGGAAGTGCTCCAGCTCGGCGTCCCAAGCCGTGCCCAGAGCCCGGTCCAACTCGGCCACCAGGGTCGCGGCGCTGCCGCCGGCCGCCTCCACGATCGTGCGCAGCCGGTCCTCGTTGATGACGACATCGCCGTTGGCGGACAGCCGCGCCGTGTGCAGGCCGAGCTCGGGGTGTGGGTCCACCGCACGCCGTCGCTTCCGCGGCTGGCTTCCTCGACGACCTCATACCGCAGGCCGTCCCAGCCGCGCATGGCGCTGGCGAGGGCGGCGCCCGTGCCGGCCTCCCCGGTCCAGGCGAACTCGGTGCGCATGCTGCCGGTCTGGGCAGGCTGCGCCACCCAGTCCAGGCTGACACGGGTGTCCAGGACCCCCTCGAGGGCCCAGGCGATGTGCGGGCACAGCGCAATAGGCGTGGAGTGGATGAACACCATCCCACGGGTCATGACTCTGGGCATGACAGCGGACATCCGGACCTCCTGGTGGTGAGGGACGTCTTCCCCAACGCCTCGTTCACCGGGATGCGATGCTGACTGTCGTGCGCTCTGCGGTTGTGCGTCACATTGTGCTCGCTGTTCACGTTTTGAGCAAGTGCAACAGCAGCCCCATCCACCTCAGGGGCTGATCGGGGGCTCATCTGGCACCCTGGCGGGGCTGCATACCGCATGCTACGTTCGGGTATGCGCGTGGCTGACCTGATCAAGAAGAAAGGCTCCTCAGTCATCACCCTCCCGTCGACGGCGACGGTGGCGGAGCTGCTGGAGACCCTGGATGACAACCGCATTGGCGCGGTCCTCGTGGTCGACGGTGACGAGGTCGTGGGGATTGCCTCAGAGCGGGACGTGGTCCACCACCTGCGGGGCAGTGGCGATTCCAGCACGGCCGTGTCGCAGATGATGACCGCCGACATCCGCACCTGCACCCTCGAGGACGACCTGGTCCAGCTGGCAACCACGATGACCGAGGGCCGCTTTCGGCACATGCCGGTGGTTTCCGACGCAGGCCTGGCCGGCATCGTCTCGATCGGCGACGTCGTCAAGGCCCGGCTGGACGCCCTGGAGGCGGAGCGGGACCACCTGGAGAACTACCTGCGTCAGTGACTGTCGACGCACTGCGAGGAGGGTCAGCATCGGACAGGTAGGCTCGGCTGGCGGTGCGGTGCCGCGACGAGTTCGTCCTCCCGCATCCGGGGCCAGTAGCTCAGCCGGTTAGAGCAGCGGACTCATAATCCGTCGGTCCAGGGTTCAAGCCCCTGCTGGCCCACTCACGACCACCGGGTAGCCGGTGCCCCTGCGCTCCGCCAGGCAGTGGGCACGAGTTGCGGCGGCCCGTAAGGCGTCCTCGGCAGGACCCCGGGCAAGGTCACAACTCGGTGACATCTCCACGAAGATCCACGTCCGCGGGCAACTGCGGCACTAGGGTGCCCGACATGACCGACGCTGCCGTCCCGACCCCGGAGACCAACCTGGGCGCTCCCCTGGTCGTCCTCCAGGACGTCAACAAGCACTTTGGCGACCTGCACGTGCTCAAGGACATCAACCTCACCGTGCACGAGGGTGAAGTCGTGGTCGTGATCGGCCCGTCCGGCTCTGGCAAGTCGACTCTGTGCCGCGCCATCAACCGCCTGGAGCCCATCGAGTCGGGGACCATCACCATCGCCGGTGAGCAGCTGCCTGAGGAGGGCAAGGCGCTGGCCGCCCTGCGCGCCGACGTGGGGATGGTCTTCCAGAGCTTCAACCTGTTCAGCCACAAGACCATTCTCGAGAACGTCAGCCTGGGTCCGACCAAGGTACGCAAAGCCAAGCCGGCGGCAGCCAAGGCTCGGGCGATGGAGCTGTTGGAGCGGGTCGGGGTTGAGCACCAGGCGGAGAAGTACCCCGCCCAGCTCTCCGGCGGCCAGCAGCAGCGTGTGGCCATCGCCCGCAGCCTGGCCATGGAGCCGCAGGTAATGCTCTTCGACGAGCCCACCTCGGCCCTGGACCCGGAGATGATCAACGAGGTCCTCGACGTGATGACCCAGCTGGCCAAGAGCGGTATGACAATGGTCGTGGTCACCCACGAGATGGGCTTCGCCCGCCGGGCGGCCGACCGGGTCGTCTTCATGTCTGACGGCGCCATCGTGGAGGAGAACACCCCCGAGGAGTTCTTCACCAACCCCCAGTCCTCCCGGGCCAAGGACTTCCTGTCCAAAATCCTGGCTCACTGAGCATCCACAAGCACATTAGTTCAGAACATTCCGCATACATCGAAGGAGATTCACCCATGCGTAGCACTCACTTCCGCATCCCGGCCCTGGCCGCGGTCGCGGCCCTCACCCTGGCCGCCTGCGGCAACGGGGACGACGGCAACGGCGGTAGCACCGGCGACGGCGAGGGCGGCGACCTGCCGTTCGGCGACAGCATCACCATCGGCACCAAGATCGACCAGCCCGGCACCGGCATCCTCATCGAGGGTGAGTACCAGGGCATGGACGTCGACGTGGCTCGCGAGGTCGCCAGCCGCCTGGGCTACGAAGAGGACGACATCAGCTGGCAAGAGTCCCCCACCCCGCAGCGGGAGGACATGCTGGTCAACGGCACCGTCGACATGATCGCCGCCACCTACTCGATCAGCACCGAGCGCAAGGAGCGCGTGCAGTTCGCCGGACCCTACTTCGTCGCCGGGCAGGACCTGCTGGTCAAGAACGACAGCGACATCGAGGGCCCCGACGACCTCGACGGGCGCACGCTGTGCTCCGTCGCCGGCTCCACCCCGGCCGAGCGGATCGCCGAGGAGTACAGCGACCTGGACATCGACCTGTCCACCTACGACACCTACACCCTGTGCATGGAGGCCCTGGCCGCCGACCGTGTCGACGCCCTGACCACGGACGACGTGATCCTGGCCGGGTATGCCGCGCAGGAGCAGTGGGAGGGTCAGTTCCGGGTGACCGGCAACACCTTCAGCGAGGAGCTGTTCGGGATCGGCATCAACCAGGACAGCGAGGCCTGCGAGGAGGTCAACGAGATCCTCAGTGAGATGTGGGAGGACGGGACGATGGAGACCATCATCGAGGACAACCTCGGTGACTACACCCCCAGCGACGCCAACCCGCCGGAGGAGATCGGCGGGCACTGCGCCTGAGCGTCCCGTCACCCCGCCCCGTGGTCGGCCGGTCCAGTCCTGGACCGGCCGACCACGTGAGCAGACCCACAAGGAGGTTCGATGCAGGACATCCCGGAGCTGATCGAGCGCTTCGACTTCATTCAGGGCTTCGGCCTGGTGCTGTGGCTGACCCTGTGGAGCGCCTTCTGGGCGCTGCTCCTGGGCACCATCCTGGTGATCATGCGCCTGGTGCCGATCAGGACGCTCAACGTCGTCGGCTCCTTCCTGGTCGCCGCGCTGCGGAACACCCCGCTGACGTTGATCATCCTGACCTCCAACATCATCCTGTACGTCCAGCTGGGTCTGGAGCTGGGGCCGGACTCGGTCACCAACAACATCCGGCTCGCGATCCTGAGCCTGTCGGTCTACCACGCGGCGTTCGTCTGCGAGGCCCTGCGCAGCGGCGTCAACACCATCCCCCTGGGCCAGGCCGAGGCGGCCCGCTCGATCGGGCTGACTTTCTCCCAGAGCCTGCGCCACGTCATCCTCCCGCAGGCCTTCCGCGGAGCCATCACCCCGCTAGGCAATGTGCTCATCGCGCTGACCAAGAACACCACGGTGGCGGCCGTCATCGGTGTCGGTGTCGTGTCCCTGTCGATGCGCCGGGCCATCGAGTTCCGCCCCGACGTGCTCTTCCTGATCTTCCTCATCGTCGCGGTCGGCTTCGTGCTCATCACCCTGCCCATGGGGATGCTCACCAGCTGGGCCTCGCAGAAGTATGCGGTGCGCCGATGAGCAGCGCGAACGTCCTCTTCGACGCCCCCGGGCCGCGCGCCCGGCGGATCCACCTCATCAGCTCCGTCGTCGGCGGCCTCGTCATCGCGGCAGTCCTGGCCTGGTTCCTCTGGACACTATGGGGGTTGGAGCAGATCACGCCGCGCCGCTGGGCCCCGATCTTCGGGTCCGAGGCGTGGATCTACTACCTGCTGCCCGGCATCCGTGCCACGATCCTGGCCGCCATCTTCTCCATCACCATCGCCTTCGCGATCGCCCTCGTGGCGGCGATGTGTCGGATGTCAGACAACCGGGTGCTGCGGTGGGCCTCCACACTCTTCATCGAGTTCTTCCGCGCCGTCCCGGTGCTGATCATGATGATCTTCGCACTGGCTTTCGTGACGGCATACACCCCTGTCCCCGTCCAGCAACGGCCACTGGTCGCGGTGGTCATCGGGCTGGTCCTCTACAACGGCGCGGTGATGGCCGAGGTCATCCGCAACGGCGTGGCCTCGCTCCCCGCCGGCCAGCGGGAGGCAGGCCTGTCCATCGGGCTGAACCCGACTCAGGTGCGCCGGATGATCCTGGTGCCACAGGCCCTGACCGCCATGCTCCCGGCGCTGGTCAGCCAGATGGTGGTGGTGCTCAAGGACAGCGCCCTGGGCTACTTCATCCTCTACCCCGAGCTGCTCATCTCCGCCCGGCAGATGGGCAGCCGGTTCGGCAACACCACCGTGGCCTTCCTCATCGCCGCAGTCCTGTTCATCCTCATCAACTACGCGGTCACGGTGCTGGCCGAGCGGCTGGAGAAGCGGCTGCGCCGGAGCGGACGATCGATCCGTGCCAAGGACACCGGCTACGGGCCCTCGATGGACGTCACCGCGATGGAGGCAGATCTGGAGGGCCCGCAGGGACGGGCACAGGACCTGCGGCCCGGCGGCCGGGGCTCCACACGCGGCATCGGCACCGGTGAGGGTGGGTTGTAAGAACAGCGCGCTGCCCCGCATACACGACGACGGCCCGGCACCAGATGGTGCCGGGCCTTCGTGTTGCGCTCCCCCGGTTGGACTCGAACCAACAACCTGCCGGTTAACAGCCGGCTGCTCTGCCAATTGAGCTACAGGGGAAGGAGATGCGAGGTCAGACTGTAGCAAAGGGAGCACGCGGCCCCGAAATCGGCTCTCCTCCGGGGCAGGAACTGCTCGCCGACCTGTCAGGCGGGCGCTGGGACCTCTGCGCACAACCTTGATCCCACGTATTGCTGAGGAGGCCTGGCGCAGCGGGGTGAAGCCTCAGCACAACCTTGATCCCACGATGCGCGGCCTACGCATCGGCGTCGTCACACTGGCGGCATCCCGGCCTGGTTCCGCACGTCGGCACGAGCCCGGTCGATCGAGGCCATCAGCTCGGCGTCGTCGCTGCGGGCGCCGCGGCCCAGGATGACCTGCTCGTCGAGCTCGCGGGTGGCCAGATCCTTGCGGACCGTCACCCGCGCGGTGCGCCTCGGGCCGAGGTCGACCACGCGCATGAGCACCACGGTGGCCGTGGTCCGCTCGCGTAGCACCTGGGGCACCTCCCCGGGCCCGGTCTGCGTCTTCAGCTGCCACTGCCGGCCGTTGAGGCCGTCGGTGAAGGAGATGCTCAGCACCCAGAGGTCCGGGTCCCAGGTGCCGGTGTCGACCTCGTGCCAGGCCCGCTCGAGGGCCGTCAGACCCTCCGAGGAGCGCTCCAGCAGCCGGTAGGTGGTGAGCACCAGCCAGTGCCCCGAGGCGTCCTCCTGAGCCACGGCGAGGACCCGCTCACCACGGGTGAGCTCGGGCACCGCCTCCTTCGGGATGTCGCGCGGGGCGCGCTGCGGCGGGGGGAGTTCGCCGATGACGATCTTGGGCCGGCGGCTGAAAAAGGCCTTGACGATGTTCCTGGCCACGCTCACTCCATCCTGGCCCGCAACCGGGCCCGTTCGTGGTGCAGTCGGTTGAGCTCCTCGGCGATCAGCCGTTCGCCCGGCGAGCCCGGTGTCGCCCTGGCCAGCGCGCTCATCCGCTCGGCGACCTGCTGCTCGACGCCCGCGAGCCGGACCCGCAGGACCAGGGAGTCGACGAAGACCTCCGGCGGGACGCCCGTCTCCGGGTCCCGCTTGGAGGGCACTGGGGCCACGGCCAGCTCGTGCACCAGCGGGTGCACGCCCGGGGGGTATGCCGTAGGACCGCCTGGACCCAGGCTGCGGCCGACATGGCCGACGCAGCGGGGACACCACCGGCGGTGCGGACGGCGTGCCAGACCGCCCGGTGCATCGGTGCGCGAAAACCGGCCGGCTCGAGCTCGTCCACGTCCTCGGGGACGATGGCGAGCGGATACTGCAGCGCCACCTGGAGCAGGTGACGCTCCGCCATCTGCACCGGGTCGCGCAGGTCCGGACGGGGCAGCGGAGGTGGGCCGCTCTGGGGCGGCGCACCTGGAGCTCCCGCCTGTCCCGGGCCCTCCGGAGCGGGCCGACCGGGGGTGTCGGACGGCTGGCCTTGGCCCGGCGCCGGCCCCGGGCGGGACGACGGGCCCGATCCGCGCTGCGGGACCCGAGCGGCCTTGTGCACCTCGGCGGTCAGCGACGCGGGGTCGATGCCCATCCAGCCGGCGACGTCGCGGGTGACCTCGGGACGCAGGGTCTGGTCCTTGATCTGGGCCAGGATCGGCGCGACGGCACGCATTGCCTGCACCCGCTGGGCTGCCTCCCCCAGGTCATAGGGCGCCAGGGTCGTGCGCACCGCGAACTCGAACATCGGCTGAGCGGCTTCGACGAGCTCCCTCACCCCCCGGCCCTTCTCCTCGTCCGTGTCCCCCACACCCGCGACCCACAGGTCGTTGGGGTCGGCCCCGTCCGCCGCGACGGCGACATAGGACTGAGCCGCCCAGCGCTGGTCCTGCTCGAAGGCCCGCATCGCCGCCTTCTGACCCGCAGCGTCGCCATCGAAGGTGAAGATCACCCGCGCCGGGGCCCTACCCGCCTCGTCGCGCAGGATGCGCCGCAGGATCGTGATGTGGTCCGAGCCGAAGGCCGTGCCGCAGGTCGCGACGGCGGTGCCCACCCCGGCCAGGTGGGCGGCCATCACGTCGGTGTAACCCTCCACGACGACCGCGGTGCGCTCTGCGGCGATCGCCTTCTTGGCCAGGTCGAGGCCGTAGAGCACACCGGTCTTCTTGTAGATCGGGGTCTCGGAGGTGTTGAGGTACTTCGCCGGGCTCCAGTCGTCCTCGTAGAGCCTCCGGGCGCCGAAGCCCACCGTGTCACCGGTGATTGCTCGGATCGGCCACAGGACCCGCCCCTGGAACCGGTCCGAGAGGCCACGGCCGCGGCGGTTGGCTAACCCCCCGAGGACCAGCTCCTCCTCGGTGAACCCCTTGAGCCGCAGGTGGTCAACGAGCGCAGTGCCGGCTCGCGGGGCGTACCCCACCATGAACTGGGTGGCGTGCGCGCCGTTGAAGCCCTTGTCGCGCAGGAAGTCGCGCCCTTTGCGTCCCTCCGCGGAGCGGACCAACGCCTCGTGGTAGAACTCCTCGGCTACCCGGTGGGCCTCCATCAGCCGGGTCCGCTGGCCGACCGGCGGCTGGTCGCTGCGGCCTCCGGGGCCGCCCACCTCCTCGTAGCGCAGCGTGAAGCCCACCTTCTCGGCGAGCCGCTCGACCGCCTCGGCGAAGGTGAGGTGGTCGATCTTCATCATGAAGTCGATGACGTCGCCCCCCTCCTCGCAGCCGAAGCAGTGGTACGTGCCTAGGGCGGGACGAACATTGAAGGAGGGGGTCTTCTCGTCGTGGAACGGGCACAGACCCTTGAGCGCCCCGACGCCGGCATTGCGCAGCGTGACGTGCTCCCGGACCACGTCCTCGATGGAGGCCTTGTCCTTCAGCGCCTGCTTGTCCTCGTCGTTGATCCGCCGCACCACCCACCTCCTCTCCTCCGGTGAGTCTAGGTCGCCGGACCCTCGTAACCCGCGGGGTCATCCCCAACGCACCCGTCAGCCGCGGGTGGGCCGGTGCCCGCCGTAAACCTGTCAACCACATGCCCGGCAAGGGTCTACCCTGGTACGGCTGCGGGCGCCACCGTCTCTCGGTCCCGCCCCGGCCCCCCTACTTCGCCCCACCCACCCCAGATTCTCGGGAGATTGTCTTGACCGCTGCCGCCGACGCCGCCCAGAGTGCTGCGGGCACCCTCGAAGCTGCCTTGGACGAGGCGCGGGTCCGGCTCGTCCTGCGCGTGCTCACGGCCGCCGCCTTCGTGGTCATCCTCAACGAGACGCTCATGGTGAACGCGCTCCCGCGGCTCATGGAGGTCTTCCAGATTGACGCCTCCGCGGGCCAATGGCTGACCACCGGCTTCCTGCTCACCATGGCGGTCGTCATCCCGATGACCGGGTGGTTGCTGCAGCGGGTGAGCATCCAGACGGCATACGCGCTCGCGATGGGCACCTTCATCATCGGCACGACCCTGTGCCTTCTCGCGCCCACGTTCTCCATCCTCCTGCTCGGCCGCGTGGTCCAGGCGGGCGGCACCGCCGTCATGATGCCGCTGCTGATGACGACGATCATGTCGCTGGTCCCCCCACAGCGACGGGGTCGGGTGATGGGCAACCTCACCCTGGCCATGTCGGTCGCACCGGCGCTGGGTCCGACCGTGTCCGGGGTCATCATGCAGCTGGGGTCCTGGCGCTGGCTGTTCGGTCTGGTCCTGCCCATCGCGATCCTGATGACGCTGGCGGGCGTGCGCCTGCTGCGGGGTAGCGAGCCCGGCTCCCCCACGCGCCTGGACCTGCTGTCGGTGCTGCTCACCGCCCTCGGGTTCGGCGGCGTGGTCTACGGGCTCTCGGCAATAGGAAAGGCCGCTGGCGGTGGTGGCGCGATCGACCCGCTCTGGGCCCTCGTCGTGGGTGGGCTGGCGCTCGCCCTGTTCGTCTGGCGCCAAGTGGCGCTGCAGCGTCGCGACGAGCCGTTCCTGGACCTGCGCACCCTGACCGTCTCGAGGTATGTCGTCGCCCTGGGCGTCCTGTGCCTGGCCTTCATGGGGATGTTAGGCGCCATGCTGCTCCTGCCCATCGCGATGCAGGACGTGCGCGGGATGAGCGTGCTGCAGTCCGGCCTGATGCTCATGCCGGGGGCGGTGGTGATGGGTCTGCTCGGCCCGGTGGTGGGCCGGCTCTACGACCGGGTCGGTCCGCGTCCGCTGGTCGTGCCCGGGTCCCTCGTCCTGGTGGCCGCCATGGGTGGGCTGGCGCTGTCGGTGCAGTCGTCCCCCTGGTGGGTCGTGCTCGCCCTGCACGTCGTGATGAGCATCTCCCTGGCCTTCCTCTTCACCCCCGTCTTCACCTCCGGCCTGGGTTCCCTGCCCCGACGGCTGGCCTCGCACGGCAGTGCCCTCCTCGGAGCATCCCAGCAGGTCGCCGGGGCGGCGGGTGCCGCGATAGGGGTGGCCATCATGCAGCTGAGCTCGGTCGCGCTGGCCGCGGACGGCGCCGCGCCGGACGACGCGCTGGGTGGCGGCATCCGCACCGCCCTGCTCGCCGCCGCCGGGCTCGCCGGCGTGGTCGTCGTGCTGACCCTGTTCGTGCGTCGCCCTCTTGATGACTCTCAGGACAGCCGCGGGTCCGTCGCGGCACACTGAGGGTCCGGGCCCACCCCCGGGACAGGGACGACGAATCCCGCAGGAGCACGCCCGTCACACCCCTGCCCTAGCCTGGGCCCATGGCCAAGACGAGCAGCCCCGCGACCGAGCTCGAGGTGGGCGGTCGGAGCGTGCGGATCTCCAACCCGGACCGCGTGTACTTCCCCGACAGCGGGCTGACCAAGCTGGACCTGGCGCACTACTACGTGCAGGTCGGGGACGGGATCGTCAACGCCCTGCGCGAGCGGCCCTGCATGCTGCATCGCTTTCCGGACGGCACGACCGGCGAGCGCGTCCACCAGAAGCGGCTGCCGCGTGGTGCACCGGACTGGATGGAGACGGTGCGGGTGACCTTTCCGCGCTACAACCGCACGGCGGACGAGCTGTGCGTGACCGAACTGGCTCAGGTGATCTGGTGCGTGCAGATGTCGACGGTGGAGTTCCACCCCTGGAACAGCCGCCGCGGCCACGTCGAGCAGCCGGATGAGTGGCGGATCGACCTCGACCCCGGTGAGGAGTGCGACTTCGCCACCGTGCGCCGGGTTTGCAGTGTCGCCCAGGAGGTGCTGCACGAGCTGGGCGCGGTGGGGTGGCCGAAGACGACCGGCTCCAACGGCATCCACGTCTACGTGCGGATCGAACCGGAGCACGGCTTCGCCGACGTGCGCCGGGCGGCACTGGCCTTCGCCCGGGAGGTCGAGCGGCGCACCGACGAGGCGACGACGGTGTGGTGGCGTAAAGACCGAGACCCGCGACGTCTGTTTCTTGATTTCAATCAGAACGCCCGGGACCACACGATCGCCGCGGCCTACTCGATCCGGGCCACTCCGGAGGCGACAGTCTCGGCGCCGCTGCGGTGGGAGGAGGTGCCGGACTGCGACCCGCGCGACTTCACCGTCCGCACCATGCCGGCCCGGTATGCCGAGCTAGGTGATCTGCACGCGGGGATCGACGACGCGGTCTTCGACCTCACCCCCCTGCTGGAGTGGGCTGAACGCGACGAGGCGGAGGGTGCCGAGGTGCCCGAGGAGCCGGACGAGGGCTGAGCCCACGCCCCGGCGGCGCTCAGGGCGTCTGAACGTCGACCACCAGCCGCAGGGGGTCCTGAAGCAGGAAGACCCGGTAGGGCCGCGGCTCGCCGTCCAGCCCGACAAAGACCTGCAGCTGCCCCTCGAAGGGCGTCGTCCGGATGACCTCGTAGACGCCGCCAAGCCGGTGGGTGTCCAGCCCGAAGTCGCCGCCGTCGTAGACCGGGTCGCCGGGCCCGGGGTAGGCCATGCTGTTGAGGACGATCTCCAGCACCGAGTCGCCGGCAATTGCGATCGGCAGGCCCGAGCCATCGCGCAGTGGGTTGGGGGTGTACGCCGCAAGCCACCCGGGTCCGGCCGCCTCCGGCTCGCTGGCGAGGTCGAGGACGATCCGGTCGAAGCCGTCGTGCGTGCCTGCCCGGACGCTCGGGGCGTAGATCCCACCGCCGGACGCCGGCCACGGCTGGCCGACCCACTGCTCGTCGGGGTCGAGGAACGCCGGACCGGAGGCGGGTGCCGGGGACGCTGGTGGCGTGCTCGGAACCGAGGGGGTGCTGGGGTCTGACGGGGTGCTGGGGTCTGACGGGGTGCTGGGCGGCGACGTCGGGGCAGCCGGGGTCGTCGGCGCAGCCGGCGTCGTCGGCGCGGCCGGCGTCGTGGGGGCGGCCGGCGTCGTCGGCGCGGCCGGTGTCGTCGGGGCGGCCGGTGTCGTCGGCGCGGGCCCCACCGTGGGCGGGGCAACCGCCGGCGGTGTGGAAGCGGCCGCCGGCGACTCGCCGGGTCCTGATGGCGCCTCTCCGCTGGCCTCTGCTGGCGTGCTGGGGGCGTCGGTCCCGGTCTTGCTGGTGGTGGGTGGTGCCTGCTCCACGTCGACCGCCGTGGTGTCGACCGAGAGCAGCAGCCAGCCATGGTCGAGCGTGTGCAAGGTGCCGCCGTCGGCGAGCACGTCGAGCCAGAAGTCCTCAGCCTCCTGGGCGGGGGCCGGGCACCCGACATCACTGGTCACCAGGTCCCCACCAGCGAACGAACCGTCTGCGGCCAGCTGCAGGTCCTGCTGGAACCAGCCAGCCCCGCAGTCGTCGGCGACGAAGCCCCAGCCGCCGCTTTCCGTACCGGCGAAGGAGAAGATGGTCGTCGCGTCCGAGCCGACGACCTGCGTCGCGCTCCGGTCACTGCCCCATACCTGGTCGCTCAGCTCCCACGAGGTCCCGGCGAGCTCCTCGGGGTCGGCGACCTGCACCTGAGCGTGGGTGTCCGCGACGTCCCGCTCCCCCGCCTCCGACGGGGCCAGCACGAAGGTGGTCAACCCCGACGGCAGGTTCGCCACGTGCGGCTGCACCGGCCCGCTCTCGCCCCCGAAGACGCCCGCCTGCCACACCAGCCCGGCCACGGTGGCGAGTGCCACGCCGCCCAGCACCCCGGCCCCGGCCCGCTTGCGGGAACGACGCCGACGGCCGCTGCTCCAGTGCTCGTGCGGGTCCAGGCTCTCCTGCTGCCCGGGCCACGAGGCGTCCTCAAGCAGGGCCACGACGTCCAGGGCCGGGCCCCCGTCACCCCGGCCGGTCCCGTCCACGTCATACCTCTCGTTCATCGCTGCCCCTCCCACTGCTGCTCAGCGGTCCCACGGGCCGCCAGCTGCTCCCGCATCCGGGTAATGGCCTGGTGGGACAGGCTCTTGACGGTGCCGACCGCGATCCCCATCACCTCGGCGGCCTGCGCCTCGGTGAGGTCCTCGAAGTAGCGCAGCACCAGGGCTGCGCGCTGCCGGGGCGGCAGGGTGCGCAGCACGTCGTGCACCTCCGCGTCCCGGGCCCGGCCCTCCGCACCGTCACCCACACCGGCGTCCGGCATCGTCTCCACCATCGTCTCGTGGCGGGTCTTGCGCCACCACGAGATCCGCTGCCGATAGATCACCTTGCGCACGAAGGCGTCGGGGTGCTCGACCTTCTCCCACTTCTCGGCCAGCGCGATGAGCGCCTCCTGCAGCAAATCCTCGGCCTGGTCCGGGTCTCCGCACATCAGATATGCCGCGCGCCTCAACCGCCCCTGCCGGTCCTGCACGAACTGCGTGTAGGCGGGGTCGGTCGTCACCACGGCGCGCCTCCTCTCGGCTTCCGTTGACGGTCTCACCCACCCTGTCGCGCCGCCGGACGCAAAGGTTCAGTTGCATTCAGGTGCGGGGAAGCCGCACGCCTCCTCGAGCGGCTGCGCCTGGATCTCACACCCGGTGTCACGCCCGGGGGGGATAGTCGACCGTCGGTCCGGTCAGCCGCCGAAGGCGGGGTAGGCCGGCAGGTCCAGCCTGCTCCCCTGCCGCCAGGTGCGCAAGGCCCACGTGACGGCTTCATCGCAGAGCGCGGCAGTGTCCGGCAACTCGTCGGCGCACTCCCGCACCACCCAGCGCCAGCGGGAGACAAGCAGGGCCCGGAACGGCGGGCCTGCGTGGTCGGGGTTCATCCTGCGGTCGGCGAGCGCCCCGTCGAGCAGCCACATCGCCCCGGTGACGACCCACAGCGCGACCGCGCCCCGCACCTGGCGAGGCCAATCCGGGTCCTGCGCCAGACCGGGAAGGACCGTCTCGGCGCCGGTGGTGAAGGCCGACAGCATCGAGGAGGTCAGCCCGGACGGTGGCGCGAAGACGCACCAGCAGGTGGAGAACGGCTCAGCCGCGTAGGCAGCCTCCAGCGCGGCGTGCCGGATCCCGGTGCCCTCCAGGTCCAGAAAGCGCACCCCACCGGGGGTGAGGACAGCGTTGTCCGGGCACGCGTCACCCGGAGCCAGGACGTGCCGAGCACTGTCGGCCGCCAGCCAGTCCACCAGGTCGGCGATCTCGGCAGCGGCCGCGGCGCCGTGCCGCAGCCCGGCCACCTCCCGCAGCCGGGTCAGGCCGGTCTGCGGGTTGCGGCGCAGCGCCTCCCGATCCTCTGCAACGGCAGGCCCGAGCGCCTCCCGCACCGGGGCCGGCAGTGAGCTGGCTGCCCGCAGGGTGCGTCCCAGCGCACCTGCCCAGGCCAGGGTCTGCTGGTAGGCCGTGTCGGCGTCCAGGCCGAGCAGGATGTCCGCGAGGGTCGGGTGGCTCCCCAGGTCCTCCATCAGCAGGCTCGCGGTGGCCTCGTCGCTGGCCAGCAGGGTCGGGGCCGAGGGCAGGTGGGCCAGGCCGACCCGCTCGCGCTGGAAGCCTCGAGGCACCGCGCCGCCCGTCGCGTCGTGCGTGAAGGTCTTCGCGACAACCGAGGCGCCCCACTCCGCCGGGCCGGAGCGGACGGCATACCGCAGCACCGTCGAGCGGCGCGAGCCGCCGAGGTCGACGGGGTCGGCGAGCTCAACGCCCGGCGGGAGCCAACCAAGCGAGTTCACCCGGCGAGCTCGCGCACGATCTCGCCCGCGGGGCGCTCCTGGGCGGCCCGCCAGCCGGACCCTGCCCAGATGTGGATCCCGTGCACGTCTCCGGCGTCCGCCGCCGCTCGGCGCAGGGGCTTGGTGAGCTGGTCGACGACGGGGAAGGCCGGGGGCACGTGGCCCTCGTGCCGGTCCACGAAGGCGTTACGCACCGCGCCCGCGGTCCGGCCGGTGAACGCCCGCGTGGTGACCCGTTCGGTGAGCGATGGGTCGCGCAGGGCCGCGCGGTGGGTCTGGGAGGTGCCCGCCTCGGTGGCGAGGAGCAGCGCGGTGCCGACTTGGACCGCAGCGGCTCCAGCGTCCAGGGCCCGGCGGACGTCGCCCGCCGTGGTGATCCCCCCGGCGGCGACCAACGGCACGTCCACCTCGGGGGCCACCACCTCCAGCAGGCCCAGGTGGTCGATCACCTCCGGTTCCGCCTCCGGATCGTGGGTGGCGCGGTGGGCGCCCGCCTCATGCCCCTGCAGGACGAGGACGTCAGGTTGGACCGCGAGTGCGTCTCTGGCCTCGGCCAGCGAGGTCACCGTGACGTGCACCTCGATCCCGGCGGCACGCCACCGGCCCACCACGTGTGCGGGAGGCACACCGAAGGTGCAGGAGACCACCGCCGGCCGGAGCGTCTCGACCAGAAGCACCTTGTCCGCCCAGTGGTCGGTGTCTCCCCATGAGGGGTGTCCAGGCGCGACCCCCAGCGCCTGTGCCTCCGGGATCAGCCGGTCGCGGAAGTCGCTGACCGCGGCCTCGTGCCTGGCACGGGCGGGCGGGCGCGGGATGAAGAGGTTGACGCCGAAGGGGCGCTGGGTGAGGTCGCGGGTGTGGACGAGGTCGGCAGCCAACTGCTCGGGGGTGCGGTAGCCGGCGGCCAGCATCCCCAGGCCCCCGGCGTCGCTGACGGCAGCGGCCAGCAGCGGGGTGCTGATGCCGCCGGCCATGGGGGCCCCCACGATCGGGAGGTCGAGCGCGGTCAGCAGGCTGGTCATCTGGGGCTCCTGGCGTGGTCTGTGGGGACTTTTGGCGTGGTCTGTGGGGACTTCTCGCGTGTTCTGTCGATCAGGCGGTGCCGGGTGTGGTGCGGGCGAAGATCGCGAGGGCGCGGACATCGGAGAAGGAGGCAACCTGGTCGATGACCGCGCGGCGGGCCGCGGCGTCGTCGCTCGACCTCTCCGCGGCGTCCCAGGCCTCGCGGTGGACGGGGTCCAAGAGCCTGGGATCGGCCAGGTAGCGCCGGACCAGTTCAGTGATGACCTCTCGCTCGTGGTCCATTACCGCGCGCCGCTCTTCGCTGAGCATGACGAAGTGTGCGGCCACCGCCTTGAGCATCGCGGCCTGGGCCCGGATGCGGTCCGGGACCACCAGATCAGCGGCGTAGCGCGTGAGCACGCCCGGACCGTAGCGTTCCCGGCTCGCCAGCTCGACGGTGTGCACGAAGTGCCCGATGAGGCGGCTGGTCATATCCTTCAGGGCCGCCAGGTCAGCCCGGGTCCCGGTGTGCTGCATGGGGACCACGCCACTGTCCAGGACGGACGCGAGGGCTCCCCTCAGCTCGTCGACAGGGAGGTCGGGGGCATACCAGTCGTGCGCGAGGAGGGCGACCTGCTGCTGGATGCCACTATCCCGCAGGGCTTTCGGCGCGACCCTTCCGGACGCGATGGCGTCCTCCACGTCATGCACGCAGTAGGCGACGTCATCGGACCAGTCCATCACCTGCGCCTCCAAGCAGAGGCGGTGCGGCGCCTCGGCCGGTACGCCCTCACGCACCCAGCGGAAGACCTCGACGTCGTCGGCATAGACGCCGAACTTGCCCGCGGCGGTCTCGTCCGACCCCTCCCCCCGCACCCATGGGTACTTCATCGCGGCGTCCAGGCTGGCCCGGGTCAGGTTCAGCCCGGCGGGACGGCCGTCGGCGTGGACCCGCTTGGCCTCCAGCCGAGTCAGCACCCGCAGCGTCTGCGCATTGCCCTCGAACCCCCCGATGTCGGCGCTCAGCTCATCCAGCACGACCTCGCCGTTGTGGCCGAACGGCGGGTGACCGATGTCGTGGGCCAGGCACGCGGCGTCGACGACGTCGGCGTCGCACCCCAGCGCTGCGCCGAACTCCCGTCCGATCTGCGCGACCTCCAGGGAGTGCGTCAGCCGGTTGCGGACGAAGTCGTCGCTGGTCGGCGCCACCACTTGGGTGGTGGCGGCCAGCCGCCGCAGTGCCGCGCTGTGCAGCACCCGCGCCCGGTCCCGGGCGAAGTCGTGCCGGTCCGAGCGCTTCTGCGCCGGATCCTCGGCCACCCATCGCTCCCGGTCCGCAGGGGCATACCCGCGCACGCGCGCCCCCCCGATAGGCACGTCGGTGCTCGGCAGGCTGGTCACAACCCCGAGGGTATGCGGTGTGAGCCCCGCAGCCGCCGCGCCGCCTGCGCCAGCACCGGCCGGAGGGGTCGCGTCGGGACCTCGGCATACCCTCCGTCCTCTAACCCGGCCTGCCGTTCGAAGAAGCTGCGGGACGCCCGGTCGCCGGTGCGCAGCCAGGACCAGGCCATCGAAGCTGCGTAGAGCGGCAGGAAGGGCAGGCCCTGGCAGGCCGCCCACTGGCGCGAGTGCGTCAGCTCGTGTCCGAACAGGGCAGGGCGGCGGGCGACCAGCAGGTCCAGGTCATGCCGGGAGATGATCACGTCACCGACGGTGAAGGCGCCACCGGTAGGAAAGGCCCAGCGGTAATAGTCGGCCAGGATGCTGCGCCGCGGTCCTCGCCGCAGCCGTGCTCCCCCGGCGCGGGCCAACACCAGGCCCAGGGGCGTGGACAGGTTGACCCAGTTGAGCAGGTGCCGCGCGGCGTCCCCCCGGGTGGTGGGCAGCGCGTCGGCGGCGAGCGAGGGATGCCGGGGTCCGGGTGACGCCCGGCGCAGCTGTAACGCCCGACTCACGGAAGGCACCCAGCGGCGCGGTGGTGCACGACGCTCAGGCGTACCGGGCGCGGGCCCGCTCCCGGGCCTTGTCGGCCTCAACCTGCCGGTCCTTCGGCGGCGCGGTGGTCACCAGCGAGTCGAGCAGCTCCTGGGTCGCGGCGGCAATCGCCTCCGTCGCCCTGGCGTAGGCCTCCTCGTTGGCCCGTGCCGGCTTGCTGGCGCCCCCGACCTTGCGGACATACTGCAGCGCCGCTGCTTGCACCTCCTCGGCGGTCGCAGGCGGCGCGAAGTTGTGGAGCGGGCGGATGTTGCGGCACATGTGAGCCATGCTGCCACGGACTGGACCGACCCGGGGGTCGTTCGCGGCGGCGCTCGCGCGTTGCTGCACCGCGGGGACGCCGTCGCCGACCTGCGCGAGCGCTGGGGACGGCTGGACCTTTGAGCGGGTTGCGGCAGGCTCCCGGCGAGCCTGGCCATGAGGTCACCCTCGGCTGGCCAGACGTACCGAAAGCAAGGAAGTGCAGGGAGACATGGTGCTTTCCCGCCCAGCGGGCAGCACGTCAGGGCGTACCGGCGAGGGGCCATCGGGTGCAGGATTGGTTCAGTGACGACCATGACCAGTCGACTCGCCCCCTCGCGGACGAGGCTGAGGCGGCCTCCCCTCCTTCTCGCCCAGCTGGTTGATGAGGAGCGTCCATGAGCCCAGGCACACGTGATGACATCGCCGGGCTGCTGATGTCCGTCCGGCGCGGGGAAGCCGCGTCCCTCGAGCAGCTGGCGGCCAAGGCCCACCTGAGCCGCTTCCACCTCTCCCGGTTGTGCCAGGAGCAGCTCGGCTTCCCGCTCCGGGACTTCCTCGCGGCAACGCGGGTCGATCGGGGGATCGAGGTGCTGCTCGACGGACATCAGGTGACTCGTTCCCAGGTGGAGGCAGGACACGAGTCGGCCTCCAGCTACCACCGGGCCTTTGTGCGGCATACCGGCATGTCCCCGTCGCGGTTCCGGACCCAGATGGGGGCGCTGGCCGCGCACCTGATGCGGCACCAGGACGACAGCTCGACCGCGCTCGCCGCCGTGCACCGGACCTTCCGGCCAGAGGACCACCCCCAACCGCACGCACTCACCCTTCGGGTCGACGGAGCCGCACCTAAGGGCGCGCTCTTCGTGGCGCTCCACCCAGAGCCGATCGTCAGGGGTGAGCCGCTGCTCGGGATCGCGATGCTCGGGACCTCCGAGCACCTGGTCACCGCGATCCCGGACGGGACCTACTACCCGATGGTCGTCGAGGTGCCTCGCGCCGCCGACCCGCGCGCCTACTTCCAGATGAGCACCAACCGGCGCCAGCTGTGCCGCGCGCCCGTGACCTTCCCCCTGGAGCGGCCCACCACAGTCCCCCTCGCCTTGCGAGAGCTCCTCCCGACGGACCCACCCATCACGCTCAACCTGCCCAAGCTCTTCCTCGACGCGGTCTCTGGCCGGATCGACCTGAGGTCAGCAACTCAGGACAAGTGGGCAGCACCCCGCACTGACTAGCGTCGTGGCCACCCCAGTCTTAAGGAGACATCATGGCCACGCTGTCGACATACATCGCCTTTCTCGGGAACGCCGCCGAGGCGTTCACGCACTACCAGGAGGTGCTCGGAGGCGAGCTGCACCTCATGACATACGGCGACTTCCCGCCGATGGAGGGGATGCCGTTCGAGCCCGACCCGGCGTCGGTCGCGCACGCCCGGCTCGACCTGGACGGCGGCACGATCACCGGCGGGGACGCCATGCCCGGCGAGGACTACGCCATCCGGGACACCGTCTACTCGCTGCTGTACGAGGTCGACGACGTGGACAAAGCCAGGGAGTTGATCGACAAGCTGGTGGCGGCCGGCGGCTCGGTCAACATGCCGTTCGAGCTGGCGCCGTGGGGGTCGCACTACGGTCAGGTCTTCGACAAGTTCGGCGTGATGTGGTCCTTCGACGTGGCCATGGCCGAAGATCTCGGCGGCTGAGCCGGTCGGCCTGCCGTCGGGGGCCAGAGGTGCCAGGGTGAAGGGATGGGACGATCTGGCCGGCCGAGCACGCCAGGTGGGCACCGGTGAGCGGCCGCCAGCCGGAGGAGCCGGTGCGCCTCCCCGTCAACCGGCAGACCTGGCAACACCTGACCTTCCTGCACTACCGCTACCCGGTGGCGCAGGTGCAGCGGCTCGTGCCCGACGGGCTGAGCGTCCAGGAGTGGGGCGGCACGGCGTGGGTGGGCATCACGCCCTTCCTCATGCGCGACGTCAGCGTGCCCAGTCTGCCCCCGCCCCCGGGCTGGGGTGCGTTCGCCGAGCTCAACGTCCGCACCTATGTGCAGGGGCCCGAAGGCCGCGACGGCCTCTGGTTCCTGGGGATGGTCGTGCCTCGACTGACGTTCGTCGTGGCGCTGCGCAGCCTTGGGCTGCCCTACGCCAGGGCCGCCGGGCAGGTGGACGTGCACGGAGCCCGGTGGGGCTACTGGTTCCACACGCCGCAGGACCGGCTGCCTTCCGGGGATGACGCCGGCCGCCCAGACCCCGCCCGCCACACCTCCCCCTGGTTCGAGGCCAGAGTGGACGTCCGAACGCCGGTGGCCACCGCGGAGCGCACCCTAGAGCTCGACTCGATCACCGGCAGGTGGGCGGCCTACCACCAGAGGGCCGGCATCCTGTGGCGAACCCCCGTCCGGCACGAGGTCTGGCCGCTGCACCACGCCGAGGCCACTGGCAAGCTCACCGCCCCGCTGCGGTGGGTGGGTCTGCCCCCGCCGACCGAGCCCCCGATGGTGCACTCCTCCCCCGGGGTCGCCACCAGGCTTGGTATGCCGCGCCCGGCGACCGCCCGTAGGGTCTGACCATGTCGTCATCGCCGTCCCCGCACGCACCGTCGGACCCGTCCCGAGGCTTGGGGGCCCTGCTCTCCCCCGCCGAGCTGCAGGCCCTGCTGGTCGGCCCTGAGCAGGAGCGCCCCACACTGGTTGACGTGCGCTGGGTCCTCGGGGCCGGCACCGAGGCCAACCGGGCCGCATACCTGGAGGGGCACGTGCCGAGGGCGGTCTTCCTCGACCTGGAGACAGCCCTGTCGGACCCGGTGCGCGAGGACGGGCAGGGCGGACGGCACCCCATGCCCTCCCGCGAGCGGGTGCAGAGCGCGCTGCGCGCCGCGGGCGTGCGGCAAGACGGGGCGGTGGTCTTCTACGACGGCGGCCGGAGCCTGGGCGCCGCCCGGGCCTGGTGGGTGGCCAGCTACTACGGGGTGCAGGCCGCCGTGCTCGACGGCGGGCTGGCGGCCTGGCGGTCAGCCGGCCTGCCGGAGGTTGAGGGTGAGGTCGAGGCCGAGGAGGGAGACATCGAGCTGGTCACCGGGGGGCGAGAGCTCCTCGACGCCGCCGGGGTGCAGGCGCACCTGCACGCGGGCGGGCAGCTGATCGACGCCCGCCCGGCTGACCGCTACCGGGGGCAGAACGAGACCATCGACCCCGTTGCCGGGCACATCCCCGGCGCCCTGTCCCTGCCGGCCCTCTCCCTGGTGCCGGACGGGCCCTTCGTGGACAGCGAGGGCCTCGTGCAACGGCTGACCGAGGCTGGGGGCGCCACCGATCGGCCCACGGCGGTCTACTGCGGCTCCGGCGTGCAGGCTGCCCACCTCGCCCTGGCCCTGGAGGCGCACGGCGTCGGGCCGAGGCCGGCCGTCTACGTCGGGTCCTGGAGCGACTGGATCAGCGACCCCTCACGGCCCGTCGCGACCGACTAAACACACAGCACGAGGGGCCGGGATGACCCCGGCCCCTCCGTCGCGTGCTGCGGCGCGTGCCTCAGCCCTGCGCGAAGACGTTGACCAGCTCGCGGTTGAACGCGGGCAGGTCGTCGGGCGTGCGGCTGGACACCAGGGTGTCGTCGACGACGACCTCCTCATCGACCCAGGTCGCGCCCGCGTTGCGCAGGTCGGTCTTGAGCGAGGGGTAGGAGGTCATCGTCCGCCCCTGCAGGATGTCCGCCTCGGTCATGATCCAGGCACCGTGGCAGATGACGGCGATCGGCTTGCCCTCCGCGCCGAAGTGGCGGGTGAACGCGACGGCGTCCTCGTCCATGCGCAGCTTGTCAGCGTTGCCGGTGCCGCCGGGCAGGACGAGCGCGTCGTAGGAGGTGGGGTCGGCTTCGGCCACGGCCCTGTCGACGTCTTGGGTGTGGCCTTTCTTGCCCTCGACGCTGTCGCCGGAGGGCGCGATCAGGTGGGCGGTGCCCCCGGCCTCGACGACGGTTTCCCAGGGGCTGGTCAGCTCGCTGTCCTCGAAACCGTCGGTCAGCAGGAAGGCGATGGTCTTGCCGTTGAGTCGTGGGGTCATACCGTCCACGCTAGGTCGGGCTAGCGACCCATGCAGGTCGAAGGCGCGCGCTCAGCCGCCGGAGACATCCAGCTCGGCCTGGGCGATCGCCGTCCGCTGCTGCTCGTTGAGCTCGCGCGAGTCCAGCCACCGGTCGGGCAGGGCCACGACCCGGGCGGAGCCGGCACGCCCACGCTGGCCGTCGGCCGCCTCGCCCGGCCAGGGCTGGTCCAGGTCGAGGGTGTCGATGAGCGAGTCGAGGTCTGCCAGCGTGTTGACGAGGGCGAGCTGGCGGCGCAGCTGCCCACCGACGCGGAATCCCTTGGTGTACCAGGAGATGTGCTTACGGATGTCACGGCAGCCCTTGGCCTCGTCCCGGTGGAACTCGACGAGCAGCTCGGCATGCCGGCGAAGCACACGGCATACCTCGGCCAGGGTGGGCTCGACCCGGACCTGAGAGCCGGCGAAGGCGGCGGCCAGGTCGGCGAAGAGCCACGGCCGGCCAAGGCAGCCACGCCCCACCACGACGCCGTCGCAGCCGGTCTGCTCCACCATGCGCAGCGCGTCCTCCGCCGACCAGAT
Organism: Ornithinimicrobium pratense; assembly: GCF_008843165.1. NCBI lineage: Bacteria > Bacillati > Actinomycetota > Actinomycetes > Micrococcales > Ornithinimicrobiaceae > Ornithinimicrobium > Ornithinimicrobium pratense. The sequence continues at coordinate 2,038,618 of NZ_CP044427.1, forward strand.
ATCGCCGTTGCCAAGCACCGGGATCGTGGTGACGGCCTGCTTCAGCTCGGTGATGCGGCTCCAGTCGGCCTGCCCTGAGTAGGCCTGGGAGGCCGTGCGGGCGTGCAGCGCCACCGCGGCGGCACCCTCCTCCTCGGCGATCCGGCCGGCGTCCAGGAAGGTCTCGTGCTCGGCGTCGACACCTACGCGCATCTTGACGGTGACTGGGATCTGCGCCGGCGCGGCCTCTCGGACCGCGGCCCGGACGATCCCGCGGAAGAGCTCCGTCTTCCACGGCAACGCCGCGCCTCCGCCTTTGCGGGTGACCTTGGGCACGGGGCAGCCGAAGTTGAGGTCGACGTGGTCAGCACGGTCCTCGTCGCGGAGCAGACGCACGGCGGCGCCGACGGTGGCGGGGTCGACGCCGTAGAGCTGGATCGAGCGCGGCAGCTCCTCCGGGCCGTGCTCGATGAGCTTCATCGTCACCGGAGTGCGCTCCACGAGGGCGCGGGAGGTGATCATCTCGCTGACGTACAGCGACGTCGCGCCCGTGGCCCCGCCTGCGGCCAGGCCCTCCTCGCCATACTCGCGGCACAGCTGGCGGAAGGCGCGGTTGGTGATCCCGGCCATGGGCGCGAGGACCACCGGGGAGTCGATGGTGTGCCGCCCGATCTGCAGGGGCGGCAGGAGAGAGGTGAGGGTGCTCATGACCCCTTGATTGTCCCATCCGGGACGACCTGTCCGGAATCGTGCGGGACCAGGGTCGTGTGGGCCTGCTCGATAACACAGTCGGAGAGCACTTCCAGGGTGCGCGAGGGGAGGCGCCAGGCAAGCCAGTGGAGCGGGACGTCATGGTGGGGACGGCGTGACACCGGCACCAGCGCACCCGCGGCCAGGTCCTCCTGGGCCCACGCCTCGGGAATCATGGCCCACCCCATGCCCAGGCGCACCGCCTCGGCGAACTCCCGGCTGGAGCCGATGTAGGACGCGGGCGGGTCGATCTCCCTGCGCACCCACCGCCGCGCCACCCGGTGTTGCATCGTGTCCTTGCGGTCGAAACGCACCATCGGCGCCCGGTCCAGGTCCGCTGCCCGAGCCCCGCGGGGCAGCCACCGTGCGCGAAAGTCGGGTGTGCAGACCGCCACGAAACGCAGCGACCCCAAGGGGCGGATCCGGCACCCTGCCACTGGAGTCGGGTCGGCGGTGACCGCGGCCAGCGCCGCACCCGAGCGAACCAGGCCCGAGGCGTGCTCTTCGTCCTCGCGCACGATGTCGAGGGTGATCCCCAGCTGCTCCTGCGCCCTGGCGAGTCCTGGCAGGATCCAGGTCGCCAGGGAGTCTGCGTTGACCACGACCGGCACCAGTGGGTGTGCCGACGCGCTCGTCTCGGGGACGAGCTCAGTCAGGGCGTCATGGACCAGCAGGTCCCAGTGACCGGCCAGGCGCAGCAGCACCTCCCCCGCCGTCGTCGCCGTGACCGGCTTGGCGCGTCCCACGACGACCTGGCCCACAGCCTGCTCGAGCGCCTTGATCCGCTGGGACACCGCTGAGGGCGTCACGTGCAGCCTCGACGCCGCCCGTTCGAAGGTCCCCTCGTGGACCACGGCCTTGAGCGTGGCCAGGGCAACGGGGTCCAACCTCATGAAACGATGCTAACCGTCACCCAAGATCATTCATCATCCTGATGCGGCTCGGACAGCCCCACCCGGGCTAACGTGGTCGCCCGTGACCTCCCTCGGCGTTCTCCTCACCGGCTTCCTCACCGGCCTGGGACTGATCGTGGCCATCGGGGCGCAGAACGCCTACTTGCTGCGGCAGGGGCTGCGTCGCGCTCCGGTCGCCCCACTGGTCCTGCTCTGCACCGTGGCCGACGCCGCACTGGCCTTCCTTGCGGTGCTCGGCATCGGGGCGATCGTCGCCGCATGGCCACCCTTCCTCGACGTGGCCCGCTGGGGCGGCGGGCTGTTCGTCATCGGCTACGGCTTGCACGCCGCCTGGCGCGCCCTGCGCCCCACGGAGGCACTCAACGCGAAGGGTGGTGGGGTCGGCTCGGTGCGCAGGTCCATGGCGACGATGGCTGCCTTGACCTTCCTCAACCCGCACGTCTACCTCGACATGACCCTCGTCGGCAGCATCGCCAACACTCACGGCTCCGACGGACGCTGGTGGTTCTACGCCGGCATGGTCACGGCGAGCGCGCTGTGGTTCAGCTCCCTGGGCTTCGGGGCCGGGCGCCTGGCGTCGTTCTTCGCCCGGCCCCGTGCCTGGCAGCTGCTCGACGCCGGGATTGCCGTGGTCATGCTCACCATCGGGTTCAGCCTCATCCTCGGCCCCTGAACCAGCGGCCAGGACGCGGTGCGTGACGGTCGATCGGTGGTCGACCGGCGACAGTCGACCGGTGACGAGCAGTCGGCACGGCTCACTCGCCGGCGACCAGGAAGGCCCACCGGCCCGAGGCGTCGACCCCGACCCGCCAGCCGCTATACCCGATCCCGGAGCCGCGCATGAGGTCCACGTCCTGCTGGGCGTAGAGCCCGCTGTCCACCAGGCGCGCCCAGTCCTGCTCCGTCTCCACCTCGGCGGGCCAGCGGTAGGGCGCGTCCGGTGCGTCCTGGCCCGGCTCGAAGCGCGTCAGCAGGGTGGTGACGGCAGCAGCCCGCTCCGCGCCCTTGTCGCCCGAGAAGGCCTCCTGCGGGCTGGCCACGCCGAAGGAGAGGTGGGTATCGTCCTGCTGGGCCAGAGCTGCTAGGCCGTCCAGGTCGCAGGCCGCGGCCAGCTCGAGCACCTCCAGCGCCCGGTCCGTCGTAGCCTCCGGCAGCCCTTCGGCCACGAGCACCGGATCGGGGTATGCCGTGCCACAGGGGTCGATCGGCCCGGCCGGTGCCGGGTCCTCGGTGGTGAGATCCTCGCCGGTCGCGTCGGTCCCCGGGTCCTCGGTGGTGACATCCTCGCCGGTCGCGTCGGTCCCCGGGTCCTCGGTGGCTGGCCCGTCTACGTTCTCACCCTCGGTCGGCCCGTCGGGAGCCTCGTCCTCGACCGAGGTGACGGCCGGGCTGGTCGGCTGGTCCGCGGGGCCGTCGAAGGCGTCAGGGTCGGACAGCAGCCCTCCGCCGAGCCACATCGCCCCGACGAGGGCTGCGGCCGCGGTCAGGCCGCCAGCGGCCTGCACGGTCTGCCGGCGCCGGCGCACCACCCGCCCCTGGGCCCACACCTGCTCAGTGAGGTCGACGTGCGGGTTGTCGCCCGCCGCGCGCTCCAGAGCCTCCCTGAAGTTCTCGTTCATCGCTCTCCTCCCCCGGTCCGAGTGCTGCCGGCCACCTCGGGCATCAGCGACCTCAGCTTCTGCAGCGCCTTGCTGGCCTGGCTCTTCACCGTGCCAGTGCTGCACCCCAGCGTGTCCGCGATGTCTGCCTCGGACTGGTCCTCGAAGTAGCGCAGGACGATCACGGCTCGCTGCCGTGGCGGCAGCTGGGCGAGGGCCTGACGCACCTGCGAGCCCTCGACCCAGGCGTCCACCTGTGCCGGGACCACGCCGCTGTTGAGCAGGTCCGGCTCCCCGGCCTGCACGGCATACGGGATCTCTCGGCCCCATTTGCGCCAACGGGAGACCGCGTCGCGGTAAAGGATGCGCCGGACGTAGGCGTCAGGCGACCCCTCGCGGACGCTCTCCCACCGGGAGGCGAGCTTGATGAGGGCGTCCTGCACGAGGTCCTCCGCAGCGTGGTGGTCGCCGCAGTAGAGCCGTGCAGCCCGGATCAGCGGGTGCTGCCGGGCCCGCACGAACTCGGCGAACTCGGCGTCCGCTGTCGTGGCACTCATGCCTGGTGAACGCTCAGAGGGGCCTGTCGGGTTGCCTCGCGCTCCGGAATCTCGGTGGCGAGGGGTATGCCTCAGGCGCCGACGAGCCGCTGGGCGAGGTAACCCTCGACCTGGTCCAACGCCACCCGCTCCTGGCTCATCGAGTCGCGGTCACGGATGGTGACGGCGTGGTCCTGGGGCGTGTCGAAGTCGACCGTCACGCAGTAGGGCGTCCCGATCTCGTCCTGGCGGCGGTAGCGCTTGCCGATGGCGCCCGCGTCGTCGACGTCGACCATCCAGTGCTGGCGCAACTGGGCGGCCAGGTCCTTGGCCTTGGGGGTCAGGTCGGCGTTGCGCGACAGCGGCAGCACCGCGACCTTGATCGGGGACAAGCGCGAGTCCAGCCGCAGCACCACGCGCTTGTCGACCCCGCCCTTGGTGTTGGGAGCCTCGTCCTCGGCGTAGGCGTCGACGAGGAAGGTCATCAGCGAGCGCCCGAGGCCGGCGGCCGGCTCGATGACGTAGGGCGTGTAGCGCTCCCCGCTGGCCTGGTCGAAGAAGCTCAGCTCCTGGCCCGAGTGCTCGCTGTGGGTGGTGAGGTCGAAGTCGGTCCGGTTGGCGATGCCCTCGAGCTCGCCCCACTGCGAGCCGGTGAAGTTGAAGCGGTACTCGATGTCGACGGTCCGCTTGGCGTAGTGCGAGAGCTTCTCCTGCGGGTGCTCGTAGTGGCGCAGGTTGTCCGGGTTGATGCCGAGGTCCGTGTACCACCGGGTGCGCTCGGCGATCCAGTACTCGTGCCACTCCTCGTCCTCGCCTGGCTTGACGAAGAACTCCATCTCCATCTGCTCGAACTCGCGGGTGCGGAAGATGAAGTTGCCCGGGGTGATCTCGTTGCGGAAAGACTTGCCGGTCTGGGCGATACCGAACGGCGGCTTCTTGCGCGAGGTGCCCAGCACCTGGCCGAAATTGACGAAGATGCCCTGCGCGGTCTCCGGGCGCAGGTAGTGCAGGCCCGACTCGTCCTCGACGGGGCCGAGGAAGGTTTTGAGCATCATGTTGAACTCGCGCGGCTCGGTCCAAGCCTTGTTGCCACAGCTGGGGCAGTTAATAGAATCCAGGGGGACGTCGTCAGGGTTGATCGCAGCACCCTCGCGGCCCTTCTTGGCAGCCTTGTCCGCCACCGCCTCCTGCAGGTGGTCCACCCGGAAGCGCTTGTGGCAGGACTGGCACTCGGTGAGCGGGTCGGAGAACTCACCAACGTGACCGGAGGCGACCCAGACCTGGCGGGGCTGGATGATCGAGGAGTCCAGACCGACGACGTCGTCGCGCATCTGCACCATCGAGCGCCACCACTGGCGCTTGATGTTCTCCTTCAGCGCCGTGCCGAGGGGTCCGTAGTCCCAGGCCGAACGCGTCCCGCCGTAGATCTCTCCGGCGGGGAAGACGAAGCCACGACGCTTGCACAGGGACACGACCGTGTCGACGGTGGAGGAGGGAGCCATGCGGGCCAGTCTAAGCAGGGGCCGGGGCCGGCTCGGACCCGGTTTAGGCTGGTCCGGTGTCCACCCCACGCCCGTCCCCCGAAGCCGCCCCTGCCCAGGGCCCCGGGCCACTGCGTCAGCGCATCGAGCAGGCCAGCCGGCCGCTGCTGGAGCCACTGGCGAAGCTGCCGGTGTGGCTGCCGTTCCTGCTGCTCCTGGTCCTGGTGCTGGTCGGCGGATTCCTGGGCGGCCCGGTCGGTTGGGTCATGGTCGTGCTGGCGCTGCTGTTCATCCTCTGGCTGCTCTACCTGTCCTGGCCCCGCCTGGCCCCGGTGGAGCGCGTGATGCGCATTGCGGTCCTGGCGGTCTTCATCGCCGTCGCTGCGACCCAGATCCTGCCACGCTAGTCCCCTCCCTCTCCCTCTCCCCCTCGACCGCGCCGCGCTTGAGGACAGGCGCCGCTGTTGCAACGGTGGCGGGGAGCTCGAACCGTGGCGCCCTGGCCGGGACGGATCAGGTCGGCTAAGCCCGGCACCCTCGCGAGGACATCCGCGCCCCGGCTTCCACGAGCTCCCTGATCACCTCGGGTCGGTAGAGCTGAGCCCAGGTGATCCGGACCACCCCGTAGCCGAGCCGCCGTATCCGGTCCTCGCGCACCTTTTCCCGCACGAGCGCCCTCCGTCCGTCCACCCCGTCGTACTTCACCGCCCCGTCGAACTCCACCACGACGCCGAGGTCCGGCAGGTACAAGTCCACGCGGGCGACGAACTCACCGTCGTCCGTGATGACGAACTGCGGGCGGACCCGGTAGCCGAGCAGGAGCAGGATGGTCCGCAGCCCGCTCTCGCCGATCGACTCGGCCGACGGGTCCGCCCGGCGGACCACCTGGCGCGCCCGAGGCGTCCCCGTCGCGCGCGGCAGGTCCCGCAGGCCCTTCTCGAGCTGTGCCCTGGTGACAACCCGGGCCCGCAGCGCGGCGTCGGCCAGGCCCTGGGCACCGATCTGACTGCAGGCCAGGATCGCGCCGAGGACCGCGGCCACCGGCCCTACGCTCCACACGCCGCCCACCTGCCGAAAATGTGCGCGCTCACCCGGGCACCGGTGCACGGCGAAGGCATCCCGACGACGGCCGTGACCCGTCCCGGACCGTCTCGTCACATGGACAAGCTCAAGGTCGCTGGCCAGCAGCGGAAGCCCCAGCAGCACCGCGGCGCTCTGGTGACTGGCGGCGAACGTGGCGGGTGAGGTGGCCAGCACACCCCGCAGCCGCAGCAGGTGCGCATCCTCCGGACCAGCCTGGGCCAGTCGCGCCGAGTCGACATAGCCACCACGACACACGCGGGTCAGTGTCCCCGTCGCCAGCAGCCGCCGCAGGTCTGTCGAGCCCAGCCCGAGGTGCTCGGCTGCGGCTGCGGACGAGAGCGCACCGCCGTGGGCGTCGAGGTAGGCCTGCAACAGCGACATCGAGACAGCCTGGCAAAGCCAGCGAGTCTGGAGTGTGGGCCCAGCGTGGCCCTGTGGAAAAGTTCGGCCTTCGGCTCACCGGAGTAGGGGCAGGGGGCAGAAGGACCGAGCCACACCTTCGGACACCCCACCACCGTTGCAACCGCGGCCAGAGCATCCACGCGTGGCTCGGTACAGACGGTGCCGGATCGGCTCGGATTTGACAACCATTCTCATTCGCAGAACGCTGGAGCTATGACGCGACCCCCTACGGCCCCTGTCGCCCTTGCCGCCCTCACCGCCCTGTCCCTCACGCTGGGGCTCGCGGGCTGCGGCAACGGTGACGACGGGGGCAACGGCACTGACACTCACGGCGGTGACAACAGCGGCGCGAGCGCCGGGGCCGGGCAGGAGGGGCAGCTGTCAGTGGTCACCAGCTTCTACCCGATCGAGTACCTCGCCTCGCGAGTGGCCGGCGAGCACGCCGAGATCAGCACGCTGACCTCCGCAGGCGTTGACCCGCACGACGTGGAGCTGACGCCGCGGCAGGTCGCCACGCTCGGGAGCGCGGACCTGGTGCTCTACAGTGCGGGGATGCAGCCTGCCGTGGACCAGGCGATCGGGGTCGAGGCCGCTGGCGCCTGCGTCGACCTGGCGCCGCACGCAGACCTGCTGCTGGTCGGGGAGAGCCCCCACGACGACCACGACGACCACGACGCGCACGACGACCACGATCATGATCACCCGGACGACGCGCACGACGAGGACGACGAGCAGCACGCGCACGACGAGGACGACGAGCAGCACGCGCACGACGAGGACGACGGGCACGACCACGGGCCCGAGGATCCTCACTTCTGGCTCGACCCGGAGCGGTACGGCCAGGTCGCCGAGGTCATCGCGGCGGAGCTGATCGTGGTCGACCCGGACAACGCGGCCGGTTACGAGGCCAACCTGGAGCTGGTGCTGGCCGAGCTGGATGAGCTGGACCAGGAGTTCGCCGAGGGCCTGGCCGAGTGCCGCAGCCGTGACCTGGTGACCACGCACGAGGCGTTCGGCTACCTCGCCCACCGTTATGACCTGCGGCAAACGGGGATCACCGGGATCACGCCGGACTCCGAGCCCTCCCCCGCCCGCCTTGCCGAGGTCGCCGCCCAGGTCAAGGACCTGGACGTCCAGGCGATCTACGCCGAACCGATCCTGCGCGACGACATCGCCCGGACGATCGCCAACGAGACGGACACCGAGGTGCTGACGCTCGACCCCGTGGAAGGCATCACCGACAGCTCCTCCGGATCCACCTACGCGGAGATCATGCGGGCCAACCTCGAGTCGTTGAGGCAGGGCCTGGGCTGCTCATGATCCGCAGCGAGGGCGACATCGCTGACCCCGCGGGCAGCGGCACGATCGACACGGCCGAGCCGGTGGTGTCGATGCACCGTGCCGCGTTCGGCTACCAGGGCCGTCCGGTGGTGACCGATATCGACGTCGAGGTCCGTCGCGGCGAGGTGGTGGCCGTCCTGGGGCCCAACGGTTCTGGCAAGACCACCCTGGTCAAGGGGCTGGTGGGTCTGTCGGAGCACCTCTCCGGCGAGGTCAGCGTGCTCGGCACCCCACTGGCCCGGCTGCGCGACCGGACCCGCATCGGCTACGTGCCGCAACGGCATACCCTCGTCGGCGGCGTGCGCGCCACCGTGACCGAGGTCGTCGCCACCGGGCTGCTCGCCCGCCGCCCCTGGTGGCGACGGGCCTCCCGCGCGGACCGTGCGGCCGTGCAGCAGTCGCTGGAGACGGTCGGGCTGGCGGACCGGGCCCGTTTCGACGTCGACACCCTCTCCGGGGGACAGCAGCGCCGGGTGCTCATCGCACGGGCCCTGGTCGCCGAGCCAGAGGTCCTGGTCATGGACGAGCCGACGGCCGGCGTCGACCACGCCAGCCAGGCCGTCCTGGCGGGCGTCCTGCAACGTCTCGGTGCCGAGGGCACCACCATGCTCGTCGTCACCCACGAGCTGGCTGCCTTGCGCGGCGTGGTGGACCGCATCCTCGAGGTGGACACCGGCCACCTGGTCTTCGACGGCACGCCGCGGCGGTATGCCGTGCACCAGGCCGAGTTGGCCCGCGCGGCCGGGAGGGGGTCAGCGTGAGCGAGATGATCGCGCTGGAGTTCATGCGCAACGCGCTGGTCGCGGCCCTGTTCGTCGGTCTGGCCGCGCCGATGGTCGGGATCTTCCTGGTGCAGCGACGGCTCTCGCTCATCGGCGACGGGCTTGGCCACGTGGCGTTGGCCGGAGTGGCGATCGGTGTCGTCACGCAGACCAGCCCCGTGTGGTCAGCGCTGGTCGCCGCCGCCATCGCCGGTGTCCTGATCGAGCTGATCCGGGCCCGGGGGCGAACCTCGGGCGACGTGGCGCTGGCGCTGATGTTCTACGGGGGCATCGCGGCGGGCGTGGTCATCATCAACCGCGCGGACGGCGGGCAGACCGGCAACCTCACCGGCTTCCTCTTCGGCGCGATCACCACCACCTCGCGCGAGGACCTCGGGGTCTTCGCCGTCCTCTCGACCGCGATCATCGCGGCGACCGTTGTCCTGCGCGACCGGCTCTTCGCCGTGGCCGGTGACGAGGAGTACGCCCGCGCCTCGGGTCTGCCGGTGCTCGCGCTCAACATCGTCCTGGCCGTACTCACCGCGGTGACCGTGGTGGTCGCGATGCGGGTGATCGGGCTGCTGCTCATCAGCGCGCTGATGATCATTCCCAACGCCGCCGCCCAGCAGTTCTCCGGCAGCTTCCGGGCCGCGGGGTGGTGGGCGGTGCTCATCGGTGTGGTCTCCTCCGTCGGCGGCGTGGTGACCTCGTTCTACGCCGACACCGCCTCCGGCGGGACGATCGTGCTGCTGGCCATCGCCCTCTTCGCCGTCGCCGCGCTGGGGGGTGCTGTCCGCCGCGCCATCGCACTGGCCCGGCACCGGCACGCCGAACGGCACCCGCACGAGCACGGCCCCGGCTGCGGGCACGATGTGGTCCCGCACGGCGACCACGTCGACTACCTGCACGACGGTCACCGGCACGCGGCGCACGAGGGCCACTACGACGAGCACGCATCCCAGGTGCACCCGCACGAGCACGACCCGCTGGGCGTGCCGCATACCCTCGAAAAGCCGAAGAACCAGGAGGCCGCACCGTGACCACCACCCGTCGCCCCACCCGGCAGCAGAGCGCCGTCGTGGCGCAGCTGGCCGAGCTGGACGACTTCACCAGCGCCCAGGAGCTGCACGCCAGCCTGCGCGACGCGGGGGCCAAGGTGGGTCTGGCGACCGTCTACCGGACGTTGGCCTCGATGGCTGCCGCCGGTGAGATCGACACCCTGCGCACCGACGAGGGCGAGGCCGTCTACCGCAAGTGCTCCACCGGGCACCACCACCACCTGGTCTGCCGCGGGTGCGGCCGCACGGTGGAGATCCAGGGCCCCACCGTGGAGCGCTGGGCGGACACCGTGGCCGCCGAGCACGGCTTCACCCAGGTGGAGCACACGCTCGAGGTCTTCGGGGTCTGCCCAACCTGCGCCCACACCGCCCCCACCCACTGACCGAACACGCCGAAGGCCTCAAGAGAACACGCCAAAGGGCTCGAGCGAACACGCCACAAGGGCTCAGGGAACACGCCCCGGTGTCCTGTCGGGCCTTCTGCCGTGTCCTGTGGGGAGGGGTGCGGGCGGGTCAGGCGCTGGGAGCGTCCACCGCTCCGCCGTAGCGACGGTCCCGGGAGACGTACTGCTCGATCCCGGCCCACAGGTGCCGCCGGTCGTAGTCCGGCCAGAGCACGTCCTGGAAGACCATCTCGGCGTAGGCGCTCTGCCACAGCAGGAAGTTGGAAGTCCGCTGCTCCCCCGAGCTGCGCAGGAAGAGGTCCACGTCGGGCACCTCCGGGTGGTAGAGGTAGCGGCCGATGGTGCGCTCGTCGATCCCGCGCGGCGACAGCCGCCCGGCCTTGACGTCCTCACCGATGGCCCGGACCGCGTCGGCGAGCTCGGCCCGCCCGCCGTAGTTGACGCAGAAGTTGAGGGTGATGACGTCGTTGTCGCGGGTGCGCTCCTCGGCGTCGCGCAGCTCGGAGATCACCGACCGCCACAGCCGTGGCGTCCGCCCGGACCACACGACGCGCACGCCCCAGGAGTGCAGCTCATCGCGTCGCCGGTGGATGACGTCGCGGTTGAAGCCCATCAGAAAGCGCACCTCGTCGGGGCTGCGGCGCCAGTTCTCGGTGGAGAAGGCGTAGGCGCTGATGCACCGCACGCCGACCTCGATCCCGCCCGCGATCACGTCCAGCAGCGAGGCCTCCCCGGCTTCGTGGCCCTGGGTGCGCTTCAGACCACGCTGGTTGGCCCAGCGGCCGTTGCCGTCCATGACGATGGCCACGTGCCGGGGCACGAGCTCGGCCGGGATCGCCGGGGGCCTGGCCCCGGAAGGGTGGGGGAAGGGCGGCACGGGCTGGCGGGTCGCCATCGGCTCAGAAGGTCCTTTCGACGTGTCGCAGGGACCGCACCCCGCGCTCCAGGTGCCATTGCAGATATGCGGCCACCAGCCCACTCGCCTCGCGCCGGTGCCTGCTCTGGCTGGCGTCGGCCACCGACCAGTCCCCGGTCATGAGCGCCCCGAGCAGGGCGAAGGTCTCGGCGGCGGGAGCTGTAGAGCCGGGCGGGCGGCATACCGGGCAGACCGCCCCGCCCGAGGGGACGTGGAAGGCCCGGTGCGGCCCGGTCATCCCACACCGGGCGCAATTGACGAAGCTGGCGCGCCAGCCACCGATGGCCAACGCCCGGATGAGGTAGGAGTCCAGGACCAGCCGGGGGTCATGCTCGCGCACGGCGAGCGCCGCCAGGCCCCCTGCCAGCAGCCGGAAATGCTGGGTCGCCGGCTGCCCCTCCTCGGTGAGCTGCTCGCAGGTCTCCAGCATCACGCTGGCCGCGGTGAACGCCGGATAGTCCCGGGCGATCGCCTCGCCGTAGGGGGCCAACCCGTCGGCCTGGGTGACGGTGTCGAGGTTGCGTCCCTCGTAGCACTGGATGTCGACCACCATGCCCGGCTCAAGCCGGGCACCGAACTTGCTCTTGGTCCGCCGCACCCCCTTTGCCACGGCCCGGACCTTGCCCCGGCCGCGGGTGAGTAGGGTGACGATCCGGTCGGCCTCGCCCAGCTTGTGCGTGCGCAGCACGATGGCGGCCTCGCGATAGGTGGGCATGGTCACCATTGTCTCCCACGCCCCCTGGATGACCGCTCTGCCACACCGGAACAGGAAACGCGAACACCCGTGCGGTTGACACTGGCGCCTTCTGCACAGGTGTTCTATTCTCGACCCATGATGCTGCAAGGATCCCTGCTTGATCAGGTGGAGGAGGTCGGTTTGCGTCCCCTCACCGGGGCGGTCCGCCGCACGCTCCTGGACCACGGTGCCTGGGTCGACGTGCGGCCCGGGTGGGTCACCGGCTCCGACGAGCTCTTCACCCGGCTCGCGCTCGGTGGCCCCGCCGGGGTGGACTGGCGGGGGGAGCAGCGGCAGATGTACGACAAGCAGGTCACCACACCCCGGCTCCTACGGTTCTACCGGGAGCGCGAGCGCCTGCCGGACCCCATCCTGGAGCAGGCGCGTCTGGCCCTGTCTGAGCACTATGCCGCGGAGCTGGGCGAGCCGTTCGCGACCGCCGGCATGTGTCTTTACCGCGACGGACGCGACAGCGTCGCCTGGCACGGCGACCGCTTCGGGCGCGCGGCCGGCCACGACACGATGGTCGCCATCGTCTCCCTCGGCGCCCCCCGGGCCCTGCTGCTCCGTCCGCGTGGCGGCGGCGGCGAGAGCCTGCGCCATGTGCTGGGGCACGGCGACCTGCTCGTCATGGGGGGCTCCTGCCAGCGCACCTGGGACCACTGTGTGCCCAAGACCCACCAGCCGGTCGGCCCGCGGATCAGCATCCAGTTCCGCCCCCGCGGGGTGCGCTGAGCCGGTAGGCCAACCTGCCACCGGCCGCCCCCTGCACCAACACAACGCGGTGAGCACAACGCGGTGAGCCGGGTTTCCCTACTGATGCAGGAGTTCGCGGACGGCGCCGGCGTCTCGGGCCGCAAGGGCCCCGGCCGCCAGCTCGCGCAGCTGCTCCAGTGACGTCTCCCGAAGGACGGCCTTGACCGCGGGCACCGCCGCGGCGGTGGAGCTGAGCTCCCGCACCCCCAGCCCGACGAGGAGCCGGGCCACGTCCGGGTCTGCGGCCATCTCGCCGCACAGGCTGACCACCACGCCCTCGGGAGCGCGCTCGCAGATGAAGCGGATCAACTGCAGGACGGCCGGGTCCAGCGGGTCCGACCAGCGCTCCAGGCGAGGGTTGCCACGCTCGGCGGCGAGGGTGTACTGCGACAGATCATTGCTGCCGATGGAGATGAAGTCCAACCCCTGGGCGAGGCGCCCCAGCCGGACCGCCACGGCCGGCACCTCCACCATGAGCCCGACGCCGAGCCGGTCAGGCAGGCCCGGAAGACCGGCCCGGGCCGCTGCCTCAGCGAGCCGCTCCCGGGCCCAGTCCACGTCATCGAGCGAGGAGACCATCGGGAAGAGGACGTTGACCCGGTGCTCCTGCGCCACCCGGCAGATCGCCTCCAACTGGTCGATCAGGACGGTCGGGTCCTCACGGAAGGCCCGGATGCCGCGCTCACCCAGGAAGGGGTTGGCCTCGGGCCAGGACGGCAGGAAGTCCAAGGGCTTGTCCCCGCCCACGTCCCAGGTGCGGATCGTCACGGGGTGGGGGTGGTATGCCGCCGCGATCGCGCCGTAGACCTCCTGCTGCTGCTCCACGGTCGGGGCCGTGCGTGACCGGGCGAAGACGGCCTCGGTCCGCACCAGCCCGGACCCCTCCGCCCCAAGCCCGGCCCCGAGCCGGGCCACCGCGAGCGAGGACACATTGGCCTTGACCGTGATCCGCAGACCGTCCCGCGTGGTCACTGGCAGGTGCGTGTCGGCCAAGGCCCGCTCGCGGCGCTTGCGGCGACGCTCGAGCATGGCCTCGAAGGCGGTCTGCACCTCCGGCGGGGGGTCCACGTCGACGCGTCCGCTGCGGGCGTCGAAGGCCAGCAGGGTGCCCGGGGGGACGTCGGCGCGCGAGCCGACACCGGTCAGCACCGGCACCCCCCGAGCCCGGGCGATGAGGACGCCGTGCCCCAGTCCTCCGCCCCGGCGGGTCAGGACACCCTTGACCGAGTGCGCGTCGAGGGAGATCGCCAGACCGGGGTCGAGCTCGTCGACGACCAGCACGCCCTCCCCCAGCGACTCCGGCTCATGATGGTCGAGCAAGATGCGCACCACCCGGTCCCCGATGCTGCGCACGTCCTGGGCGCGCTCACGTTGGTAGCTGTCCGGCAGGGCGTCGAACCGCGCCGCCACCATCTCGACGGCGCCGCACCAGGCGGTGACCGCGGTGGCACCGGCGCGGATCCGGGCGCGGACGTCCGCCTGCAGAGCGGGGTCCCGCAGCAGGATGGCGTGGGCGGCGAAGACCTCCGCCTCGCCATACCCCAGGTGCCGCCGGGCGTGCTCCTCCAGCGCCGCCAGTCGCCCTGTGGCCTGTGCGATCGCCCGCTCGAGCTGGCGGATCCGCTCCTCGGGCTCTGCGGGCGACCTCCCTTCCGGCCCGGGATCCTCCCCCGGGTCCATCCCCGGACTGAGGGGCCGCTCGCCGATGATGGCCGGCCCGAGAGCCGCGTCCAGACCGGACCCGGCCACCCCCGGCTCGCTGGACACCGCGGCCGGCACCGGCAGCTCGAGCTCTGACAGCGGCTCCACCGGCCCCGCGTGGTCCCCGAAGGCGCTGGCGGCAAGCTCCTCCAGGTCAGCGAGCAGCTGCTCCGCCCCAGCCCCGCGGGCCTGGGCCAGGAGCACGTGCCCCTGCCGCGCCCCCAGCGTCCCGACCGCGGAGAGGCTGCGGGCGTCGACCGGGCCGTGTCCGATCGTCACATTGGTGAGCCGCACCTCGGTGCCCGGCTTGGCCCGGCCAACCAGTGTCACCAGGCGGGCGGCAGGTCGGGCGTGCAGGCCGTGCTCACCTACCACCGCGAGCTCGGTGGAGACCCATGGCCGGGCGTCCTCAGCCACCGCCGTTTCCTGGGCATCCCCGGCCGAGTCCCTCGCCGGCCGGTCCTCCCGGGCGCCGGCCCCCAGGTGCTCCACCTTGGCTGCAAGCCCCCTCTCGGCCTCGAGGGCACAGGTGTCGAGGTCAGCGCCGGTGCCGGCGGCGACGACCGCGGCGAGCAGCCCCTCGACGAGAGGGGCGGGGCTCACCCGCACCCGAGCCGCGACCCCGGGGTCGAGCAGCTCCAGCGCCATCTCCGCCGACAGGACCGCGCTGCCCAGGTCGACGAGGATCAGCACCCCGTCACCGCCGGTGGCGATGTCCACCGCTGCGACGACCTCGGCGACCAGGGCGGCGTCGGTCCCGGTGGTGCCCTCGTCCAACCCGGACGCCAGCTCCACCACCGGGCTCGTGCCGCCCGTGCACATCTCCAGGGCCAGGTCCCGCACCGCCCGGGCGAGGGCGCGGCTGTGTGAGACGACGACGACGCCGATCATGCGTCAGGCCAGAGTCTGGGCGGCCGCGCGCAGCACCAGAGCGGCGCTGCTGGCGCCCGGGTCGACATGCCCGGCGCTGCGCTCCCCCAGGTAGGAGGCCCGACCCTTGCGCGCCACCATCGGCTCGGTCGCGTCCCGTCCCTCCTCCGCTGCCCGAGCGGCCTGGTCCAGACACTCCTGGATCGTCCGGCCGGTGTGGGCTGCCTCCTCGAAGGCCGCCAACGCCGGGGCGAACGCGTCATACATGGTCTTGTCGCCACGTTCGGCCTTGCCGCGCGCCACGATGCCCTCCACACCGGCCCGCAGGGCCTGCGACAGCTCCCGGGCGCCAGCGTCGTCGGAGGCAGACAGCGGACCGGCCAGGCGCAGGAAGAAGGTGCCGTAGAGCGGGCCGGAGGCTCCGCCCACGGTGCTGACCAAGGTCATCCCGACCTTCTTGAGATAGGTGTCGATGCCGCTGAACTGCTCGTCCTCAGCGAGGCGTGCGCTGGCCGTGAATCCGCGCTCCATGTTCGCCCCGTGGTCGCCATCGCCGATGGCCCGGTCCAGGTCGGTCAGGTGCGCCGCGTGCTCGCCGATCGAGCGCGCGCTCTGCGCGACCCAGGCCTGGAATGCGGTCAGATCAGCCATGTCCCATCCTCACCATCGAAGAGCCGGGGTGTCCACCGGGGCGTCCCACCAACGCAGCATCGGCTCGTCTGGCCGCAGCAGCGTCAGCGAGCAGCCCGCCATGTCCAGGGAGGTCAGGAAACTGCCCACGAGCGAGCGCACCACGTCCACCCCGCGTTCCTTGAGCTGCCGATGCACCTCGTGGAACATCAGGTAGAGCTCGAGCTGCGGTGTCCCACCCAGCCCGTTGAGGAAGACCAGCGCGCGCTCGCCCCGCCGCAGCTCGAGGTCCTCCACCACCGGCTCCACCAGTTGCGCGGCCAGCTCCCGGGCGGGGGCGAGGGCCTGCCGGCGCCGGCCTGGCTCTCCGTGGATCCCGACGCCGATCTCGATCTCGTCCGGCCCCAGGTCCACCGTCGGACGCCCGGCCGCCGGCACGGTGCAGGAGCCCAGGGCGATGCCCATCGACCTGCTCGCGCCGGCCACCTGCTCCCCCAGCGCGGTGCAGGCGTCCAGGTCCAGCCCGTCCTCTGCGGCCGCTCCCACGATCTTCTCCACGAGGACGGTGGCGCCCACGCCGCGGCGTCCGGCGGTGAAGAGACTGTCCTCGACCGCAACGTCGTCGGCCACCAGGACCGTGCGCACCCTGACCCCCTCACCTTCCGCCAGCTCGGCGGCCATCTCGAAGTTGAGCACGTCGCCGGTGTAGTTCTTCACGATCTGCAGCACCCCGGCCCCGGCATCCACGGCGATCGCCGCGGCCAGGATCTGGTCGGGCACGGGTGAGGTGAACACCTGCCCGCAGCAGGCGGCGTCGAGCATCCCCGGACCCACGAAGCCGCTGTGCAGGGGCTCGTGACCGGCGCCGCCACCGGAGAGCAGCCCCACCTTGCCCGGCACCGGCCCCCCGACGCGCAGCACCAGCTGTCGCTCCAGGTCGACGCGCAACCGGTCCGGATGGGCCAGGGCCACACCCTGCAGGGCTTCGACGACCACGTCAGCGGGGTCGTTGATGAACTTCTTCACGCCCCGACCCTGCCACAGATTCGGACGGCGCACGCGCAGGTCCACCCCTGGGCCTGCACGCAGGCGTCAGAAGCCGAGCCGGTCCAGCGCATTGGGGTCGCGCTGCCAGTCCTTGGCCACCTTCACGTGCAGGTCGAGGTAGACCCGGTGACCCAGCAACTCCTCGATGCCCTTCCGTGCCTGAGAACCGACCTCGCGCAACCGGGACCCGCCGCGGCCGATGATGATGGCCTTCTGGCTGGGTCGCTCGACGAAGACGTTGACCCGGACATCGGAGAGCGGGTCGCGCTCGGGCCGGTCCTCGCGCGCAACGATCTCCTCGACCTGGACCGCCAGGCTGTGCGGCAGCTCGTCGCGGATCCCTTCCAGGGCAGCCTCGCGCACCAGCTCGGCGATCATCACCAGATCGGACTCGTCGGTCAGCTGGTCCTCGGGGTAGAGCTGCGGCGACTGCGGCAGATGGTCGGCCAACAGCTCGGCGACCTCCTCGACCTGGTCGCCGCGGACCGCGGAGCAGGGGATGATCGCGTCCCAGTCACCCAGTCCGTCGATCGCCATGAGGTGCTCGGCCAGCCGGTCGCGGCTGACCGCGTCGGCTTTGGTGGCGATTGCTACCACTGGCACCTTGCGCACCCGGTGCAGATCCATCAGGTCCTTGGCGATGTACTGGTCACCCGGCCCTACCCGCTGGTCGGCCGGCAGGCAGAAGCCGATGACGTCGACCGAGAGCAGGGTGTCGCGGACCAGATCGTTCAGCCGCCGTCCGAGCAGCGAACGAGGCCGGTGCAGCCCCGGGGTGTCGACGAGGATGAGCTGTGAGCTCGGGGTGGTCCGGATGCCCCGGATGGTGTGCCGGGTGGTCTGGGGCTTGGAGGAGGTGATCGCCACCTTTGAACCCACCAGGGTGTTGGTCAGGGTGGACTTGCCGGCGTTCGGCCGGCCGACCAGGCAGGCAAAACCGGCCCGGTATGCGGTCTGCTCGGGCTCAGTGTGGGGCACTGCTGCTCACCTCGTTCTGGGCCGAAATGGCCTCGTCACGGTCCGGCACGGCGTCTTCCTCACCGGGCTCGGGCTGCCGCAGCCGGCGCACCAGGACGGTCGCGACGCGACGGCGCCGGCCGGCCATCCGCTCGGCGGTCAGCTCCAGACCGGCGACCTCGCCCACCGACCCCTGGATGGGGACCATGCCGATGGCGGTGGCGAGCAACCCGCCGACGGAGTCGACGTCCTCGGTCTCGATCTCCACGTCGAACATCTCGGCCAGGTCGTCGACGAGCATGTTGGCCGGCACCCGGACCAGCTCCTGCCCGTCCTCGGCGACGATCGGCTCCACCTCGGCCTGATCGCGGTCGTACTCGTCGGTGATCTCCCCGACGATCTCCTCCACGACGTCCTCGATGGTGATCAGGCCGGCGGTCCCGCCATACTCATCGATAACGAGCGCAACGTGGGCCCGGGCCTGCTGCATCTCGCGCAGCAGCTCATCGACCCGCTTCATCTCGGGGACCCGCTGGACCTGGCGCATCACCTCGGTCACGGGGGTGGTGGCGGCGGCCTCGGGTCGGCTGTTCACCGCGCGGACGACGTCCTTGAAGTAGAGCATCCCCAGCACGTCGTCGGTGTCCTCGCCGATGACCGGCACCCGGGAGAAGCCGGAGCGCAGGAACAGGCTCATCGCCTGCCGCAGCACCTTCTCCCCCTTGATCGTCACCAGGTCCGGCCGAGGCACCATGACCTCGCGGGCAACGGTGTCACCCAGCTCGAAAATCGAGTGGATCATCTCCCGCTCGTCGTCCTCGATGACGGCCGACTCCCCGGCCAGGTCGACCAGCTCGCGCAGCTCGGACTCGGTGGCGAACGGGCCCTCGGAGAAGCCGCGGCCGGGCGTGACCGCGTTGCCGATGAGGACGAGGAGCTTGGCCAGGGGGCCCAGGAAGAGACGCAGCAGCCGGACGAGCGGCGCGCTCAGCAGCGCGACCACGTCCACGTGCTGCCGCCCGAGGGTCCGGGGCGAGACGCCGACGACCACGAACAGCACCACCGCCATGATGGCCGAGGCGATGAGGGCGGTCTGGGTGTGGTTGTCGGTCACCATGTCGACGGCGACCGCCACCATGACCGCAGTCGCCGCCTCGGCTGTCACCCGGACGAAGGTGGCGACGGCCAGGTAGGGGGTGACCTCCCGGGTGATGCGGACCAGCGCTCGCGCACCGGAGCGCCCCTCGTCGAGCAGCTGCTCGGCCCGGTGGCGGGACATCCGCTGCAGCGCGGTCTCGCCGGCCGAGAGCACGAAGGCGACGACGGTCGTGGTCAGCGCCAGGACGATGAGCGTGGTCATGCCCGCCTCGCCACGCTGTCGTCGTCAGCCGCGCTGGTCGACCGGCCCCGCTGCGCCAGGAAGGTCAGCAGCAGGGTCCGCTGCAGGTCGAACATCTCGCGCTTCTGCTCCGGCTCGGCATGGTCGAAACCGAGCAGGTGCAGGATGCCGTGGGTGGTCAGCAGCAGCAGCTCGTCGCCGGCGGCGTGCCCGGCCTCCTGGGCCTGCCGGCGCGCGACGGAAGGGCAGAGCACGACGTCACCCAGCATCCCGGCGACCGACTCCTCCCCGTCATGCCCCGGACGCAGCTCGTCCATGGGAAAGCTCATGACGTCGGTGGGTCCGGGCAGGTCCATCCACTGCACGTGCAGGGCCGCCATCGTCTCCTCGTCAACCAGGGTGATGGTCAGCTCCGCCTGCGGGTGCACCCGTAGCTGGTCCAGGACGTGCCGGCCTAGGTCGGCCAGCTCCTGCTCGGGGACCGGCGAGGGCACCTCCCCGGACTCGTTGAGCACCTCGATGCTCACGACGAGGACTCCTCCTCCACCGCGCGGGGACGACGAGGGCCGCGCTGCTGGCGAGCGTCATACCGTCCGTAGGCGTCCACGATGTCCCCGATGAGCCGGTGGCGCACCACGTCCTGGCTGGTCAACCGGGCGAAGTGGATGTCGTCGACCCCGTCCAGGATCTGCTGCACCACCTTCAGCCCCGACTGGACCCCGCCGGGGAGATCCACCTGCGTCGTGTCGCCGGTGACGACCATCTTGGAGCCGAACCCCAGCCGGGTCAGGAACATCTTCATCTGCTCCGGGGAGGTGTTCTGGGCCTCATCCAGGATGATGAAGGCGTCGTTCAACGTCCTCCCCCGCATGTAGGCCAGAGGCGCCACCTCGATGGTGCCGGCCGCCATCAACTTGGACATCGACTCGGGGTCAACCATGTCGTGCAGGGCGTCGTAGAGCGGGCGCAGGTAGGGGTCGATCTTGTCGGTCAGGGTGCCGGGCAGGAAACCCAGCCGCTCCCCCGCCTCGACCGCGGGCCGGGTCAGGATGATCCGGTTGACCTCCTTGGCCTGCAGGGCCGCGACCGCCTTGGCCATCGCCAGGTAGGTCTTGCCGGTGCCGGCCGGGCCCAGCCCGAAGACGATGGTGTGCGAGTCGATGGCGTCGACGTAGTGCTTCTGGTTCAGCGTCTTGGGCCGGATCGTGCGCCCTCGGCTGGAGACGATGTTCATCGTCAGCACGTCCGCCGGACGGTCGGAGGTGGCCGCCCGCAGCATCCCGATGCTGCGCTCCACAGCGTCGCGGTTCAGTGGCTGCCCGCGGCGGACGATGGACAGCAGCTCGTCGATGAGCCGTTCGGCCAGGGCGAGCTCGGCCGAGTCCCCCGTCAGCCGGAACTCGTTGCCGCGCACGTGCACGTCGATGCGCGGGAAGGCCCGTTCGATGGTGCGCAGCAGCTCATCGCGAGGGCCGAGGAGGGCCACCATCGGGACCTCGTCGGGGATGACCACGGTATGCGTGGCCGGGGCGTGGTGGGCGGCAGGCCCGGGGAGGCCGGTCTGTCCGAGGGGTTCAGGATGCTCGACATCGGTCATATCAGGGCCCAGTCTAGTGCTCAGGGCTGCAACAGCCCTGCGACCTCAGATCGGGGGACGCGACCGGCCCGCCGCCACGACGGAGACGGCACCGACGACGCACGAGACCACGAGGGTGCCGACGAACGCCGCATGGGGTGCTGCGGCATACGTGAGCCCGAACACCACGCCCGTGATCGCCAGGGCGAAGGCGCTGGTCAACGCCTCACCGACCTGCAGGGCCGAGGAGTTGCGACCGATCTCGCCCGGGGGCGACAAGCGCATGGTGAGCAACGAGGTGGTCGGGTAGGCGGCGCCCAGGCCGAGGGTGGCCAGGCCGTAGATCACGATCACGGCCCAACCGGGCCACGCGGCCCAGACCGCAAGCGCCATCACCACCATGAGGGTGGCGTAGATGCTCGCTCCCGCCACCATCACGCGGTAGCGGTCGGTGGCCGGGCCCAGCCGGCCCTGGAAGAACGAGCCGAGGGCCCAGGCGATGGAGGCCACGGCCAGGATGGCCCCGGCCCTCGCCGGGGAGTAGCCGTGCTCGTCCCGCAGCATCAACGGCAGGTAGGCCTCAGCGGCCACCAGGGACCCACCCAGGGCGGCGCGGACCCCGATGACGGAGGGCAGGCCCCGTGCCAGCCGCAGCGCACCGCGCGGCAGCAGCCGCCAGCTGGCCAGCCCCAGCAGCAGCAGGGCGACCGCGCCGATGACCCACTCGCGGCCATCCACCGACTCACCGGCGAGGTTGAGCACACCAACTGCTGCAGCGGCCACCACGGCCCAGCCGATCGTCGCCGGCCGCAGGAACGGAGCCTCGTCGCTGGGGTAGGTGCCGCGCAGCGCGGGCCGCAGCACGAGCAGCGCCACCGCCACCAGCGGGGCGACACCGAGGAAGACCCAGCGCCAGGACAGGTAGTGGACCAAGGAGCCGGTGAGGAGAGGGCCGACCAGGCCGGGCACCACCCACGCGGCGGCGAGCAGGGAGAAGACGGCGGGGCGGGAGACGTCGGGGACCCGCTGGGCGATGACGACGTAGAGCGCGACCGTGGACAGCCCGCTGCCCAGCCCCTGCAGCCCACGGCCGACGCTGAACAGCTCCATCGTGGGGGCCAGGCCGGCGACGAGCAGCCCGAGGGCGAAGGTCAGGGTGCCGGCGAGGACGACCGGCCGGGGCCCGCTACGGTCCGACCACCAGCCGCTGATGATCATCCCGACGATGCTGGCGGCCACGGTGGCCCCGAAGGCCATGCTGTACAGGTGGTAGCCCTGCAGCGCCTCGGCGATCGTCGGCATGGCGGCGCCGACGGCGATGTACTCCAGCGCGAAGAGGGCGATCAGCGCGGTTGCCCCGATGGAGGCGGAGCGCAGCTGCGGGCTGAAGAGGGAGGGCGCGGGGGCGGTGTCGGTGGTCACCGCCACCTGCTCCGGGCGTTGAGGACGGCGAGGGCGGCGGGCCCGGCGCTGGAGGAGCGCAGGACGGTCCTGCCCAGCCGGACCGGCTGGGCGCCCGCCGCGGTGAGCGCGGTCAGCTCCTGCGCCGCGATCCCGCCTTCGGGGCCGACGACCACCAGCACCTCCCCCTGCTCGGGCAAGGACACCTGGGCCAGTGGCTCCTCGGCCTCCTCGTGCAGCACCACGGTGAGCGCGGACTCGGCGACGCGTCGGACCAGCTCACCCCTGGTCACCAGGTCGGCGACGACAGGGACCCGGACGCGGCGGGACTGCTTGGTGGCGGCCAGCACGGTCTGCTGCCACTTGCGGTGAGCCTTCTGCGCCCGCTCGGCCCGCCAGCGCACGATCGAGCGGTCAGCCTGCCACGGAACCACCTCGTCGACGTCCAGCTCGGTCGCGGCCTCGACCGCCATCAGGTCGCGCTCGCCCTTAGCCAGGGCCTGGACCAGGACGAGGCGGGGCTGCGACTCCTCGACCGTCCACAGCGAGTCGACGCGCAGCTGCAGGGCTGCGCGGTCGGCCGCGGTCACGGTGCAGGACGCGGCCCGGCCCTGACCGTCGGCCACAAGGATCTCCTCACCGACGCCGAGTCGCTGCACGTCGGCGGCGTGCCGACCCTCGGGGCCGTCCAGCCGTAGGGCGCGCGGCCCGCCCTCGTCGTCGGCGTCGAGGCTGCCGACCGGCACGAGGAACAGGGGCGCGGTCATCACCTGCCCCTCAGGGCTTCCCAGAGCTTGCTCTTGCGTCCGTGACCGGGCCCGTTGGCGCCCATGCGACCGGTCGGGCGGGTCTCCTCCCGGCTCTCGGCCAGCCGGGTGAGCAGCTCGCGCTGCTCGTCGGTGAGCCGGGTGGGGACCTTGACGTCCACGTGCAGGACGAGGTCTCCGCGGCCCTGCCCACGCAGGTGGGTGACCCCGAGCCCGGGCAGGGTGATGGTCTCGCCCGGCTGGGTGCCCGATGCCAGCTCGATCTCCTCGAGGCCGTCGAGGGTCTCCACGGGCAGGGTGGCACCGAGCGCCGCCGCGGTCATCGGCACCTCCAGGGAGCCGTGCAGGTCGTCACCCCGCCGCTGGTAGGTCTCGTGCGGCTCGACGGCGATCTCGACGTAGAGGTCCCCCGGCTCCCCACCGAAGGGCCCGACCTCGCCCTCACCGGTGAGCTGGATCCGGGTGCCGCTGTCCACCCCGGCCGGCACCCTCAGGGTGAGGTCGCGGCGGGTGCGGACCCGGCCCTCCCCGGAGCAGTCGAAGCACGGGTGCTCGATGACGTCGCCGTAGCCGCGGCAGGCCTGGCACGGACGGGAGGTCATCACCTGGCCCAGGAAAGAGCGCTGGACCTGCTGCACCTCGCCGCGGCCACCGCATACCTGGCAGCTGCGGGTGCGGGAGTCTGGCTGCGCGCCGGAGCCGGTGCAGGTCTGGCACAGCACGGCCGTGTCGATGTGCAGGGTCTCCTCGCCACCGAAGACGGCGGTGGCCAGGTCGATGTCCAGCCGGACGAGCGCGTCATGGCCGCGCTGCACCCGAGTGCGGGGTCCGCGGGTGCCGGCGGCGGTGCCGCCGAAGAAGGCGTCCATGATGTCGCTGAAGGTGAAGCCCTGGCCGAACCCACCGGTGGAGCCGCCGTAGGGGTCCTGGCCCCGGTCGTAGGAGGCCCGCTTGGCCGGGTCGCCGAGGACGTCGTAGGCCTGGCTGACCCGTTTGAACTCGGCCTCGGCGTCCGCGCCGGGGTTGACGTCCGGGTGCAGCTGGCGGGCCTTGCGGCGGTAGGCCTTCTTGATCTCTTCGGGGGTGGCCTCGCGGGGCACTCCAAGATCGGCGTAGTAGTCGTTCACGGCGTGGGGCGTCCTCAGCTGGTCGCGGTCGGAAGGGCTTCGGCAGGTGGTGGTTTCGCGGGTGGTCGAGCGTGTGCAGGTGACGTGGGGCTAACGACGGGGGCACGGCAGGTATGCCGTGAGATCCCTCACTCGTCCAGGATCTCGGTGACGTAGTGCGCCACCGCGCGGACGGCGACCATGGCCTGGCCGTAGTCCATGCGGGTCGGTCCGACGACCCCCAGGTTGCCGGCACCACCGTAGGCGGTGGCGACGACGGAAGTGGTGCGCAGCGGCGCGTAAGGGTTCTCCGCGCCGATCGAGACGGTGACGCTATCGCCGTCTCCCTCGGTGATCGTGGGCACGGCCTGCAGCAGCCGCAGCAGCACCACGTGCTCCTCCAGGGCCTCCAGGACCTGGGACAGGGTGGTCGGAAAGTCGCTGCCGACCCGGGCCAGGTTGGCGGTGCCGGCCAGCACGACCCGCTCCTCGGTGCTCTCCTCGGTGGCGTCGGCGAGGGCTCTGGCCACAGCCTCGACGAGTGGCCGGTCTTCGGGGGCCATCCGCTCACTCACCGTGGCCAGCCGACCCGGGACGGCGGTCAGCGGCTGGCCGACGGCCTGCTCGTTGACCAGGTTACGCAGCCCCGCGACCAGCTCGGCCTCGCTGCTCAGGTCACGGCCGGTCTCCACCATGCGCTGCTCGACGCGCCCGGTGTTGACGATGAGCACGACCATCAGCCGGGCGCCGCCGACCGGGACCAGCTCGATGTGCCGCACGCTGGACCTGGTCAGGCTCGGGTACTGCATGACCGCGACCTGCTGGGTCAGGCCGGCCAGGAGCCGGGTGGTCCGGGCGACGACGTCGTCCAGGTCCACCGCCCCCGCCAGGAAGCGCTCGATCGCCGCACGCTCGGCCTTGCTCATCGGCTTGACCTGCTGCAGCCGGTCCACGAAGATCCGGTAGCCAGCGTCGGTCGGGATCCGTCCGGCGCTGGTGTGCGGCGCAATGATCAACCCCTCGTCCTCCAGCGCCGCCATGTCGTTGCGCACGGTGGCGGCCGAGACCCCGAGCTGGTGGCGGTCCAGCAACGCCTTGGACCCGACCGGCTCGGAGGTGCGCACGTAGTCCTGCACGATGGCGCGCAGCACCTCTAGTCGGCGCTCCTGGCTCATGGCTCCTCCTCCCACGTCGGCGGCCGGCCCGGACCAGGCGCGACGGACGGCGGCGCGGTCCGAGGCACGGCCAGGCTGGCACTCGATTGCTTGGCACTCGATGCTCCCGAGTGCTAAGTCTACCCCGGAGGCGCAACTCGCCCGCCGCCCAGACGCGGCCTCAGTCGACGTGACGGGGGCGGGTCATGTCGATCGGCACGACCCAGGCGTCGAACTCCTCCTCGGTGACCTGGCCGGAGGCGATGGCCGCCTCGCGCAGCGTCAGACCCTCCTTGTGGGCCTGCTTGGCGATGGCCGCGGCTGCGTCATACCCGATGTGCGGGTTGAGCGCAGTGACCTGCATGAGGTTGCTGGCCAGGTTGGCTTCGATCCGTTCGGTGTGCGGCTCCAGCCCTACTGCGCAGCCGTCGTTGAAGGCGCGGCAGCCATCGCCGAGCAGGCGGATGCTCTCCAGGACGGCGTGGACCATGACCGGCTTGTAGACGTTGAGCTGGAAGTTGCCCTGTGTGCCGGCGAAGGCGACGGTGGCGTCGTTGCCGAAGACGCGGGTGGCGACCATGGTCAGCGCCTCGGGCTGGGTCGGGTTGACCTTGCCCGGCATGATGCTGGAGCCCGGTTCGTTCTCGGGGATGACGAGCTCGCCGATGCCGTTGCGGGGGCCAGAGGCCAGCCAGCGCACGTCGTTGGCCATCTTCATCAGCGCGCCGGCCAGCGTGCGCAAGGCCGCCGAGGTCTGCACCAGGGCGTCGTGGGCCGACAGCGCGGCGAACTTGTTCTTGGCGGAGACCAGCTCGAACCCGGCCTCCTCGCCCATCTTCCGCGCGGCCAGGTCCCCGAACCGCGGGTGGGCATTGAGTCCGGTGCCCACCGCGGTGCCGCCGATCGCCAGCTCGTGCAGCCCGTCCCCGGCGTGGCGCACCTCGCGCATCGCGTAGTCGATCTGGGCCACCCAGCCACCGATCTCCTGCCCCAGGGTGATCGGGGTGGCGTCCTGCAGGTGGGTGCGGCCGACCTTCACCACGTCGGCGAACTCCTCCCCCTTGGCGGCCAGGGTGTCGCGCAGCAGGGCCACGTCACCCTCGAGCCGGTCCCGCAGCTCCAGCAGCACGGCGATGTGCATGGCCGTGGGGAAGGTGTCGTTGCTGCTCTGTCCCCGGTTGACGTGGTCGTTGGGATGCACGGGCACCTTGCTGCCCAGCTGGCCGCCGGCCAGCTCGATGGCCCGGTTGGAGATGACCTCGTTGCTGTTCATGTTGCTCTGGGTGCCCGAGCCGGTCTGGAAGACGACCAGCGGGAAGTGGTCGTCCAGCTCCCCGGCGATGACCTCGTCCGCGGCGCGGACGATGAGGTCGGCGACGTCCGAAGGCAGCTCGCCGAGCTCGGCGTTGGCCTGCGCGGCCCCCTTCTTCAGGATGCCCAGGGCCTTGATCACCGGGCGGCCCCAGACGAAGGTGTCCCGGCCGATGGGGAAGTTGTGGATGCTGCGCTGCGTCTGCGCGCCCCAGTAGCGGTCGGCGGCGACCTCGACCTGCCCCATGCTGTCCGTCTCGATGCGTGTCTGGCTCATGGCCTCATCGTAGGAGGGCCTGGCTGCAGGTCTGTGGCCGCGCCCGCCGTCATCGCCCTCCGCGCGCCTCACCCGTCGCAACCGTCACACCACCTAGCGTCGGACGGCGTGACGGACAGGTATGGAGCAGACGTGCTGACCGGTGACTGGCGCGCGCCGAGGCGCGGACGGGCCCAGCAGGTCGAGGCGCAGACCGGGCTGGTGGTCGAGGACGTCGACACCGGCTGGTGCGGAGCCGTGGTACGGGTGGAGAAGGCGGGCGGGATGCAGGTGGTGCACCTGGAGGACCGCCGCGGCAAGGTCAAGGGCTTCCCGCTCGGGCCCGGCTTCCTCCTCGAGGGCTCCCCTGTCGTGCTCACCGCCCCCACCGCCGAGCGCCGGGCCCAGGTCGCGGCGGCGAAGCAGGCGGCCCGCCGGACCGCGAGCGGGTCGGTCCGGGTCAACGGTCAGCCCGCCCGGGTGGCCAGCGGCTCACGGATCTGGGTCGAGGGCCGGCACGACGCCGAGCTGGTGGAGAAGGTCTGGGGCGACGACCTCCGGGTGGAGGGCGTCGTGGTGGAGATGCTCGACGGTGTCGATGATCTGGCGGGCGAGATCCGCCGGTTCGCGCCCACGGCGCAACGGCGCCTCGGGGTGCTCGTCGACCACCTCGTCCCGGGCACCAAGGAGAGCCGGATCGTCGCAGCGGCGGAGAAGGTCAGCCAGCACGTGCGGATCCTCGGTCATCCTTACGTCGACGTCTGGCAGTCGGTCAAACCGGCCCGGCTGGGCCTGCAGTCGTGGCCGGTCATCGAGAAGGGTCGCTCATGGAAGCACGGGGTGCTGGCCGAGCTGGGCTGGCCGCATACCTCGCAGACCGATGTCGCCCTGGGGTGGAAGAAGATCCTGTCCTCCGTGCGTTCCTACAGTGACCTGGAACCTACGCTGCTCGCCAGCGTCGAAGAGTTGATCGACTTCGTGACGGTTCCCTGACAAGGAGTGAGTGTCTTGACGCACAATCCCTACCCCCAGCAACCCCCTCTCCCGCAACCCGGCGACCCACGCGGCTACGCCGCCGCCCCGAACCCGGCGAACAGCGAGGAGCGCACGATGATGCTCGTCGCCCACCTGTCCGCCCCGGCGGCCATGCTGCTCAGCGTGGGCTGGCTGCCCTTCCTCGGCCCGCTGCTGGTCTGGCTGTTCTACCGCGAGCGCAGCGCGGCCGTACGGACGGCCGCTGCCGGCGCGTTCAACTTCAACCTGACGATGACCATCGCCTCGGTGCTGACCTGGATCAGCGTCTTCGTCACGTTCGGCATCGGCCTCATCTGGGCGGTTCCCATCTGGGTCGTGCTGTTCATCGTCCAGATCTGGGTCCACGTGCGTGGCGCGCTGGCCGCCTCCCGCGGCGAGGTCTACTCCTATCCCCTCCAGATCCGCCTGCTCAGCTGACGCCTCTCGGCGTGTCACCCCCGACACGCTGAGGGACGCGGCCCCGCCCGCACCAACCCCTTGCGCCCGGTGCCGGGCAGGAGTAGAACTCTCCTACGCACTCCTCACGGAGAGCGGATCGCAAGACTCGTCGAGGATTCGATGATCCGGCCGGGTGCCTGCACCCCGCCGGTGACCCCTCTGGTGATGCAGGGGAGAGCCTCGGGCACCTTCGCGATCGTCCGGTGCATCACCACTGGTCGTGGCCCGGTTGGCAGACTCATACTCTGCGAACCGGGCCACATCCATCTCTTGGCTCAGGCCCTGCTGGCTCATACCCGACAGGGACTGACGTCATTGTGGGGCGCCTACCCGACGGATCGACAGAGCACAGGTGGCGTGTCGGTGAACCCGCCTCCCCGCGCCGACGATCCGCGCTACTTCTTGCGGGGCCTGAGCGGCGAGGGCCCGGGTGTCCACGGCACGACGATCTCCTGTTCCGCGGCCCGGACAGCCAGCCCTTCGGCCCGGTGTCCGGCGGACACCATCGCCTCCTCGATCGCCCGGGCCAGCTTCTCCGGCCGTGGCGTCCCCAGGATCCACCACGCGTAGGGGGTCCTGCTGCGGGCGCGGCCAGACGACACCGTGTTGGGCGTCTCCAGCAGGCCCGGGATGTGCAGCCACGTGCCCGCGTCGGTGGCGCTGTCCAGACCGTTCACCGCCAACGACCGGTAGGCCAGCGGTCCCGTCCCGATCCGGTAGAGCGGACTGACCTGCGGCATCCCCCGGTGCCGCGAGATCAGCTGGCTGCGGCGCAGCACCCGCACCCGGTTCGGGTCGACGCTTGTCCAGGGCACGACATACCGGGCCGTCCGGGTGGGTCCGTAGCCCAGCACCAGACCGTGCTCGCAGACGCGGTGCCGCTCCAGGATCCCCGGCAGCGCGAAGGCCGACCAGAACAGGAGCAGCAGGGAGAGCATGGCGAGGCGGAACCAGAGCGGGTCGTCCGGGACGGTGATCCAGTGCCAGGCGACGAAGGCCACGGTGAGGAGCAGCATGACCGTGCCCGAGAGGGGCCCGGGCCAACACCGGAAGGTCGACAGGACGCGACCCATGTCCGTGCCTCGCAGGGGCTCCTGGGGCTGCGCCATCAGCTCTCCTGCAGCAGCGAGTGGACGAACTCCTCGATCGCGTCGAAGCCTTCCCCGCGGAACCGGATGAGCCCGTCCGCCTCACGCTGGGACAGGTAGCTGCCCTCCGGACCGGAGTAGAGGCCTGCGAAGGTGGTCTCGTCGGGCACTGCGGGATCGGTCCGGCTCAGGGTCACGGCGACGAGGGCCTGACCGACCGGCTCGAGCCGGGGGTCATGCCCCTGGACCTCGTCAACGGTGAGGCGCAGGTCGAACTCGGGGACCTGCGTCTGGGGGTCCACGCCCGACCAGGCCATCAGGGCCAGCGCCGTGTCCTCCGTGGGAGCGAGCACGAACTCGTGAAAACCCTGTGCGGTGATGAACTCGGCCAACCACCGCTCCTGCTCCTGCTCGTAGAAGACGATCCAGTCGGTCCCCATCGTGGTGGTGCGCTCGGCGACCACCATGGACGGCGCGTGCCGCCGCATCCCCAGCAGGGTCCAGACTTCTGGGGGCGAGGTCTGCTGGAGGGTGCCCTGGACGTCGTCGAGGGGCAGCGCCTCGACGAGTCCTCGCACGGTCAGCGAGCGCATCCCCATCGCGACGGCGAGCTCACGTTCCGAAGGCTCCAGCGAGTCCAGCCAGGGCAACGGGACCGGACGGTCCACCCCCTCGAAGACAAGAGCGGCGATCTCCTCATCGCTGTACGCCCCGAGGTTGAGCGCCTCCTCGGCGGACTCCTCGATCAACTCCCCGTGCAGGGAGATGACGTCAGGGTTGAGGAACGGGTCGTCCTGGTCCGGGGTCGGGTTGGCGTCATCATCGGGCACAGCGGGTCTCCGTCGTGGTGGGGGGGTGTCTGACAGGTCAGCAGAGAGATGGGCGGGGACGAGTGAGCTGGGCTAACCGCCGAAGAGTCCCTTCCAGACCTTCTTGCCCACGTTCTTGACGCCGTCGACCGCTCTCGAGCCGACGTCCTTGCCGAAGTCCCACGCCCGTGCGGCAGCCTCCCCGATCGCCTCTCGGTTCTCGTAGATCCAGGCCCCGGCCGCCACGGCTCCACCGACGGCGATGACGCCCAGACCCACCGGGCCCAGCGCGGCACCGGCGAGCAGTGCGTAGGTCGCGACGGACCCCGCCGCCGCGCCCCCGAAGCCACCTGCGCCGACGACAAGCCGGTCCGTGGCAGACATCCCGTCTCCACCGCGGACTGCCCGGTAGACG
The DNA here is from genome assembly GCF_008843165.1 of Ornithinimicrobium pratense. Taxonomy (NCBI): domain Bacteria; kingdom Bacillati; phylum Actinomycetota; class Actinomycetes; order Micrococcales; family Ornithinimicrobiaceae; genus Ornithinimicrobium; species Ornithinimicrobium pratense. The sequence goes on from NZ_CP044427.1 coordinate 2,069,233, forward strand.
TCGTAACCCCCGGTGACCGCCCCGAGCGGGGCGAGGAGTCGACCGCCGGCCCGGGCGCCCGACATGACCCGGCTGTTGCTGAAGCGGGTCAACGCGCCCGGCCGAGCGGCGCTGTTGCGCGGGACACCGTCCCGGATCTCGCCGTAGCGGTGGTGCGACCCGCCCGCCCGGGGATAGCGGCGCTGGGCATGGCCCAACGCGGTGCGGTCAGCCTGCAACCGCCGCATGTTCTTGTAGTAGCGGTGCGACCCGGCCAGCCCCTGCTCCCGCCGGGCGGCGATGAGATGCGACCGGGCCCCTCGGCCCTGGCCCCGGCTGTCGATGATGGCCTGCACGGTGCGCTGGTATGCGGCGCTCTCCCGGCCGATGGTGACCGCCTGCCAGGAGTACCAGCCGTTGATGAGCGCCTTCTGGACGTTCTTGCCCGTGTCCAGGAGCACCTGCGGACTCGTCTCGCCCCGCACGATCGCCTCGATCTGCTCGCGGTCCAGCCGGACCTGCTGCGGCAGGATCGCGGCCGTCGACGCCGCCCAGGCGTCGACGGCGGAGGTGCTGGCCCCGTCCGGCGACCAGGTCGTCGCGAGGCCGGACAGGTTCGAGCGGGCCCGGGACTGCGCCTCCTCGAAGGTGAGCTGTGCGGAGTCGGCGTTGCTGCGGTGCCGGGACATGTCGGTGCGGGCCTGCGACTCCGCCTGCGTCTCTCCCGTGTTGCGGGCCAGGGTGAGGAGCCGCTGCGCCTCGGCATACCCGTCGGAGGCGGTGTCGACCGCCGACTGGGCAGTTTCCAGTGCGTCGGCGTAGTCGGCGAGCGCTCCGGCCACGTCGGCGAAGACCTGGGCCGCCTCCTCCATGGCCGCCGCACCATCGTGGTAGAGGCCTTGGAAATCCGCCACGCGCCGGGTGGGCAGCGCAGCCTCGGCGGACCCAGCCGCGCTGAAGAGAGTGTCCAACCGGCCGCCGCCCACGCGTTCGGCCAGCCCCGTCAGCCGGCTCGCGCCGTCACGGATGCCACCGGGGTTGCCCTGAGGCCGGGCGAAGACGCTCACCTGGCCACCTGCCCGCCGGTCGCGAGGTCGAGCTGCTCTCCGGCGGTGTCGCTGCCGGTGCCCATCGCGGACACCAGGACGGCGGCTGCCGCCACGGCGCCACCTGCTGCCAGGACGGCGTTCTGGGCGAGCACCCCGATCTCCCCGGTCGCGGCCCCCGCGATGTCACTGCCCGGCCCCCGGCACTCCAAGGAGTCGTCCGCCAGGTCCGACCCCAGGTTGTCCAAGCTTCGCGCCGCCTCGCGCAAGGCCGACGGGTCACCTCCGGAAAAGCCCATAGCCAGCCACGCCTCCCACGCCTTGGTCCTGTAGCGGGCTCAGCGCAGATCCCCTCCGGCCAGCCCGACTGAGCAGCCCTAGTCTATGCACAGACGGCCCCTGACCTGCACCTGGCGACACCCCGGTCCCCACGCCCTGACTGGGTCGCCGCTCCCGGCTGGAGTCAACCCAGCAGCCGGTGCACCACGGTGTCCGCGAGGAGCCGGCCGCGCAGGCTCAGCCCGACCCGCCCCCGCACTGCTGCCCGCCCGTCGAGCAGACCCTCCGCGACCAGCCCCGCGACGGCGTGCCGCCCTTCAGGACGGAGCTGGCCGACGGGCAGCCCGTCGGCCAGCCGGACGCCGAGCAGCACCTGCTCGTCATAGCGCTCACTCTCCCCGAGCAGCTCGCGCGCGTGGGCCGGGCTGTTCCCCTGGTCTAGCCGGTCGGCGTAGGCACGCGGGTGCTTGACGTTCCACCAACGCACCCCCCCGACATGGCTGTGCGCTCCGGGGCCGACGCCCCACCAGTCGTTGCCCTGCCAGTAGGCGATGTTGTGCCGGCAGCGGCGCTCCGGGGAGCCGGCCCAGTTGGAGATCTCGTACCATTCGTAGCCGGCGGCACCGAGCAGCTCGTCGGCCAGCTCGTACTTGTCCGCCTCGTCGTCGTCGTCGGGCGCCGGCACGAGACCTCGGCGGACCTGCCCGTGCAGCTTGGTGCCCTCCTCGACCACCAGGGCGTAGGCCGAGACGTGGTCCGGCTCCAGAGCGGTCACCAGCTCCAGGCTCCTGCGCCAGTCCTGCAGCGACTCCCCCGGCGTGCCGTAGATGAGGTCCAGGCTGACCTGCATACCGGCTTCGCGCACCGCACGCACCGCCCGCACCACGTTGGCGGGATCGTGGGTACGGTCCAGGGTGCGCAGCACCTGCGGGACGGCGGACTGCATGCCGATGCTGACCCGGGTGAAGCCGTGCGCCGCCAGCCGCTGCGCCACCTCGGGGGTCACCGTGTCCGGGTTGGCCTCGGTGCTCACCTCGGCGTCGGGCGCCAGGCCCCAGGTATGCCGCACCCGCTCCAGCAGTCCGCCGAGCTGGTGGGGGTCGAGCATCGTCGGCGTGCCGCCACCGACGAAAACGGTTTCGACGGGGCCGGGTCGGTCGCCGAGCACCCGGCCGGCGAGCTCGAGCTCGCGGTGGGCCGCCTCGACGAAGGCGTCGGTCAGGGACCGGGCCTCCCCCGACCGCAGCTCCCCTTCGGGTCCGGGCTGGCCCAGCTCGGGCAGCGTGTAGGTATTGAAGTCGCAGTAGCCGCAGCGGACCCGGCAGAAGGGGACGTGCAGGTAGACCGAGAAGGGGCCCGCGCCCACGCTGGCCAGGGCGGACTCCGGGAGGGAGCCGTCCCGCGGCGCGGGTTCACCAGGGGGGAACGCGGACGGCATACCCTCCAGTGTCCCAGACCGGACACGGCGTCCTGGCTCGGCGCGTGCGGCCAACCGGGCCACGCTAACCTCGCAGGGTGCAGCAGCGCCTCCGTGAGTACATCGACAGCCTGCGGGACCAGGGCTACACCGTCCGGGATGACCAGGGCTCAGACCCGGACCTGATCACCCCGGACGGGAGCGCCGTCGACACCTGGCGCGAGGACTACCCCTACAGCGAGCGGATGACCCGCGACTACTACGAGGTCGAGAAATGGCTGCTGCAGGTGGAGCTGCTGAAGTTCCAGTACTGGGCCAAGGACAACGGCACCCGGCACCTGCTCGTCTTCGAAGGTCGGGACGCCGCCGGCAAGGGTGGCTCGATCAAGCGCTTCATGGAGCACCTCAACCCCCGCGGCGCCCGGGTGGTGGCGCTCAACAAGCCGACCGAGGTCGAGGCGGGGCAGTGGTACTTCCAGCGCTACGTGGAGAACCTGCCGACCTCCGGGGAAGTCGTGCTCTTCGACCGGTCCTGGTACAACCGGGCCGGGGTCGAGCGGGTCATGGGGTTCTGCTCGCGGGCGGAGTACGAGATCTTCATGGAGCAGGCGCCGCTGTTCGAGCGGATGCTGGTCGATTCGGGCATCTCGATCACCAAGTTCTGGTTCTCGGTGACCCAGTCCGAGCAGCGGACCCGGTTCGCGATCCGGCAGCTGGACCCGGTGCGTCAGTGGAAGCTGTCGCCAATGGACCTGGAGAGCCTGGACCGCTGGGACGACTACACCGCGGCCAAGGAGGAGATGTTCCGCCGGACAGACACCGACTGGGCGCCGTGGACCACGATCAAGTCCAACGACAAGAAGCGCGCCCGGATCAACGCGATGCGGCACTTCCTCAGCCAGTTCGAGTACGAGGGCAAGGACCACGACGTGGTGCTGCGCCCAGACCCCCGGCTGGTCAAGCGGGCCCGGGACACGGTCGGCGACTGAGTTTTCAGCGCAGCCGGTAGGCCAAGTCGGTGATCTGCCGACCGGCCTCGGTGCCCCGGCGCTCGAAGCGGGTCACCGGGCGCAAGGGGGCCCGGTCGGTCGAGGCGAGCTCCAGCCGCGGCTCCGCCCCGACCACCTCACGCATGGACTCGGCGTAGTGGTCCCAGTCGGTAGCCAGACGCCATACCCCGTCGGGTGCGAGCAGCCGGACCACGGCGTCGACGAAGTCCGGGGTGACGATCCGCCGCTTGTGGTGCTTGGCCTTGGGCCAAGGATCGGGGAAGAACGTCCACACCTCGTGCACCGAGCCCGGCGCGAACATGGTCTGCAGGGCGACCACCGCGTCGACCTCCACGATGCGCACATTGGGCTGCGCCCCAGCGCCGGTCTGGGCTTCCATCTTGGCCAGGGCGTGCCCGATGCCGGGCTTCCAGACCTCCAAGGCGATGAAGTCCCACCCTGGTCGCTGGGCAGCGCCGGCGACCAGGGCGTCCCCCGACCCGGAGCCGACCTCGACGACGAGGGGCGCCAGGCGGCCAAAGACGTCCCGTGGGTCGAGGCAGTAGGCGGGGTCCACCACGGTCGAGGTCGCGCCCATCGGCCGGGGCACCTCGAGCACCACCTGGTCGGCGAGCCGGTCCCAGGCAGCCTGGTGCGTGCGCGGCATGCGTCCCCCGCGGCGGGTGAATGAGCGGGTCCGCGCCAAGGGCCGCGGGCCGATGAACGGGTGGCCGAGGGCGTAGTGGCCGGCCGGCGGCTGCGTCCGCGTGTTCGGTGGCGGCTTCTCCCGTGTCCTGTCGGGCGTTGTCGCGTGTTCTGTCGGGCTCTTTGACGTGTTCTGTCGGGGGTGGGGTCCGTCGCTCACCCCTCGCACCCACCGCTCACTTCTTGGTCTTCTCGGCGACAGCGCCATCCTGGGAGAGCGCGGCGATGAAGGCCTCCTGCGGCACCTCGACGGAGCCCACCATCTTCATCCGCTTCTTGCCCTCCTTCTGCTTCTCCAGCAGCTTGCGCTTGCGGCTGATGTCACCGCCGTAGCACTTGGCCAGGACGTCCTTGCGGATGGCGCGGATGGTCTCCCGGGCGATCACCCGGGAGCCGATCGCCGCCTGCACCGGGACCTCGAACTGCTGGCGCGGGATCAGCTCCTTGAGTTTGGTGGCCATCTGCACGCCGTAGGCGTAGGCCTTGTCCCTGTGCACGATCGCGCTGAAGGCGTCCACGGTGTCGCCCTGGAGCAGGATGTCCACCTTGACCAGGTCGGCCTCCTGGGACCCGTCCGGCTCGTAGTCCAGCGAGGCGTAGCCGCGGGTGCGGGACTTCAGCGCGTCGAAGAAGTCGAAGACGATCTCGGCCAGCGGCAAGGTGTAGCGCATCTCCACCCGCTCCGGGGACAGGTAGTCCATCCCCCGCAGCGTGCCCCGTCGGTTCTGGCACAGCTCCATGATCGCCCCGATGAACTCGCTGGGCGCCAGGATCGTGGCCCGCACGATGGGCTCGGTGATCGACGCGACCCGCCCGGAGGGGAACTCACTGGGGTTGGTGACCTCGAAGGTGGACCCGTCGTCCAGCACCACGTCGTATTCCACGTTGGGCAGGGTCGAGATCAGGTCGAGGTCGAACTCTCGCTCCAGCCGCTCCCGGACGATCTCCAGGTGCAGCATGCCGAGGAAGCCAACCCGGAAGCCGAAGCCGAGGGCCGCCGAGGTCTCGGGCTCGTAGACCAGCGCCGCGTCGTTGAGCTTGAGCCTGTCCAGGGCATCGCGCAGGATCGGGTAGTCCGAGCCGTCGATGGGGTAAAGCCCGGAGAAGACCATCGGGCGGGGCTCCTTGTAACCACCCAACGCCTGGGCCGCCTGGTTGCGCTCCCCCGTGACGGTGTCCCCGACCTTCGACTGCCGCACGTCCTTGACCCCGGTGATCAGGTAACCCACCTCGCCCACGCCCAGTCCCTTGGACGGGACCGGCTCGGGGCTGATGACGCCGATCTCGAGCAGCTCGTGGGTGGCCCTGGTCGACATCATGGTGATCCGCTCACGCGGTGAGAGCTCGCCGTCGACGACCCGGACGTAGGTGACCACGCCGCGGTAGGTGTCGTAGACCGAGTCGAAGATCATCGCCCGCGCGGGTGCGTCGGGGTCGCCGACCGGCTGCGGGACCAGCTCCACGATGGTGTCGAGCAGCGCCGGGACACCCACACCGGTCTTGCCCGAGACCTGGAGCACCTCGGCCGGGTCGCAGCCGATGAGCCCGGCCAGCTCCTCGGCATACTTCTCCGGCTGGGCGGCGGGCAGGTCAATCTTGTTCAGCACCGGGATGATGGTCAGGTCGTTCTCCATGGCCAGGTAGAGGTTGGCCAGAGTCTGAGCCTCGATCCCTTGGGCCGCGTCGACGAGCAGCACGGCCCCCTCGCCGGCAGCGAGGCTCCGGCTGACCTCGTAGGTGAAGTCGACGTGACCGGGGGTGTCAATCATGTTGAGGATGTAGGTCGAATCGCCCGCCTCCCCCTGCACGGCCCAGGGCATCCGGACGGCCTGGCTCTTGATCGTGATCCCCCGCTCACGCTCGATGTCCATCCGGTCCAGATACTGCGCCCGCGCATGCCGCTGGTCGACGACACCGGTCTCCTGCAACATCCGGTCGGCCAGCGTCGACTTGCCATGGTCGATGTGGGCGATGATGCAAAAGTTGCGGATGCGCTCCGGCGGGGTGGATGCCGGCGGGGGCACCGTATGCGGGCGGGCAAGGGGAGACACGCTGGGTTACGACCTCGGGGTATGCGGTGAGTCTGGGCAGTTTCCCCAGTGTCCCACGGACCGTGGCCAGGGCTCGCCCCGGCGCGAGGGATCAGCCCACGAACCGGACGAACGCGCGCAGCCGACCTTCCCCGTGGTCGCGGATCTCGGCATACCCCAGCGACTCGTAGAAAGCCCGTTGGCCCGGCTCATCGTCGGTGAGCAGCACCTGCTGGCGCACGTGCGCGAACGGCGCCATCGCGGCGTCGACCAGGGCCTTGCCGACCCCCTCGCGCTGCAGCTCGGGACGGACCAGCACGTCCTGCAGGTAGGCGATGGTGGCTCCATCGGAGATGACCCGGGCCAGGCCGAGCAGGTCCTCGCTGTAGCGGGCGGTCACGACGTGGGTGGACCCGTCGACCGCCGCCTCGAGCACCTCGGGGTCGGTGGTGTAGGTGGTCCAACCCACGGCGTCATAGAGCCCGATGAGCTCTTCTCGGCTGGGGCGGTCATCAGCGGTGATGACGATCTCATGGGAGGCCACACCGCCACGATAGACCATCCCGTAGGATGTCCACACAACGGTGATTTCTTTCCGCAGTGTGGAATCAACCCCAAGGAGTGTCATGACCAACTCGTCTCAGACCCCCACCCTCGACCTGCCCGACGGCGTCGCGGTCACCGGTGACCTCAGGCCCGGTTACGAGCAGATCCTCAGCCGGCAGGCGCTGGAGCTCGTGGCCGTCCTGCACCGGGCCCTGGAGCCGCGGCGGCAGGAGCGGCTCACCGCCCGGGCCGAGGTCGTGCGGGCGGTGGCGGAGGGTCAGGACCTGGACTTCCTGCCCGAGACCGCGCACGTCCGTCAGGACCCCTCGTGGCGGGTGGCCGAGCACGCGCCGGGCCTGGTCGACCGCCGCGTCGAGATGACCGGCCCCACCGACCGCAAGATGACCATCAACGCGATGAACTCCGGCGCCCGGGTGTGGCTTGCCGACCAGGAGGATGCCAACACGCCGATGTGGGCCAACGTCGTCGAGGGTCCGATGAACCTGCGCGACGCCATCGCCGGCACCATCTCCTTCACCTCGCCCCAGGGCAAGGAGTATGCGCTGACGACCACCGACCAGGCGCAGCTGCCGACGATCGTCATGCGTCCGCGCGGCTGGCACCTGGACGAGAAGCACGTCACCGTTGACGGGCAGCGAACCGCTGGCGGCCTGGTCGACTTCGCGCTCTCCATGGCTGCCAGCGCCCGCCTGCAGATCGAGGCCGGCAAGGGCCCGTACTTCTACCTGCCCAAGATGGAGCACCACCTGGAGGCGCGACTGTGGAACGACGCCTTCGTGCTGGCCCAAGACTTCCTCGGCATCCCCCGCGGCACGATCCGGGCGACCTGCCTCATCGAGACCCTCCCTGCCGCCTTTCAGATGGAGGAGATCCTCTACGAGCTGCGCGAGCACTCCGCGGGCCTCAACGCCGGCCGCTGGGACTACCTGTTCAGCATCATCAAGACCTACCGCACGCGCGGGGCCGACTACGTGCTGCCCGACCGGAACGCCGTGACGATGACAGCCCCGATGATGCGGGCCTACACCGAGCTGCTGGTGCGCACCTGCCACAAGCGCGGGGCGCACGCGATCGGCGGGATGTCTGCCTTCATCCCCTCCAGGGACGAGGAGGTCAACAAGGCCGCCTTCGAGAAGGTCACCGCCGACAAGCAGCGGGAGGCCGACGACGGCTTCGACGGCTCCTGGGTCGCCCACCCCGGCATGGTGCAGACCTGCCTGGACGTCTTCGACCGTGTCCTGGGCGATCAGCCGAACCAGGTGGACAACCTGCGCGAGGACGTGCAGGTCACCGCGGCCGACCTGCTCGACGTCAGGGCGACGCCCGGTGAGGTCACCGAGCAGGGGCTGCGCGCGAACATCGACGTGGGCGTCCAGTACCTCGCGGCCTGGCTCACCGGACGCGGCGCCGTCGGGATCCACAACCTGATGGAGGACGCTGCCACCGCCGAGATCTCCCGCAGCCAGATCTGGCAGTGGATCCACAACGACATCACCCTGGCCGACACCGGTGAGACGGTGTCCGCCGAGCTCGTCGAGCGCCTGGTCGAGGAGGTCGTCACCGAACTGCCGGGCGGCGCCGAGCAGTATGCGGAGGCCAAGCACCTCTTCCTGCAGGTCGCCGTGGCCGACGACTATGCGGACTTCCTTACCGTCCCGGCCTACGAGACGATGCCCTGACCCGCGCCGCCTCAACGGCGCGCAGGGTGAGTCGGACCATTACTGTGAGAAGCGTTGACGAGGAGGTCCCGGCATGGCGACACGACCCGAGGTCGGCCCCGAGGTGCTCGGCATGGCGCCCGAGGGGGAGGCGGAGCGAATCGCTCAGCAGACCCCCTCTGCCGACGGGCAGCCGCGTGGCACCGCGCGGCAGGTGCTGGAGGACCTGCGCGGCTCCATACCCGAGCATCTGCTGCTGACCGACCCGGCGCAGCTCACCACCTATGAGTGCGACGGGCTGGCCGCATACCGCGTCACCCCCGCCCTCGTGGTGCTGGCCGACACGGCCGAGCAGGTGGCGGCCACGGTCCGCTCCTGCGCCACCCACCGCGTGCCGTTCGTGGCGCGCGGGTCCGGGACCGGCCTGTCCGGGGGTGCGCTGCCGCACGCCGAGGGCGTCCTCGTCGTCACCAGCCGGCTGCGCACCCTGCACGAGGTCCGCCCGCAGGACCAGCGGGCCGTTGTCGACACCGGGGTGATCAATCTGCAGGTGAGCAAAGCTGCGGGCCCCGTCGGCTACTACTTCGCCCCCGACCCCAGCAGCCAGCAGATCTGCTCGGTCGGGGGCAACGTGGCGGAGAACTCCGGCGGGGCGCACTGCCTCAAGTACGGCTTCACCTCCGGCCACGTGCTCTCCCTCGACCTGGTCACGCCGACCGGCGCGGAGGTCACCATCGGCACCGAGGCGCCGGACGCGCCTGGCTACGACCTGGTCGGAGCCTTCGTCGGCTCGGAGGGAACCCTCGGGATAGCCACCCGCGCCGTGGTGCGGCTGACGCGGCTGCCCGAGGAGGTGCGGACCGTCCTGGCCGGATTCGAGACGACCGACCAGGCGGGCGCGGCGACATCGGCCATCATCGCCGCCGGCATCGTGCCGGCGGCCATCGAGATCATGGACGCCCTGGCCATCGAGGCCGCGGAGGCGGCGGTGTCCTGCGGCTATCCGCAGGGTGCCGGCGCGGTGCTCGTGGTCGAGCTGGACGGGGCGGCCCAGGAAGTGGCGCACGAGTATGCCGCGGTGGAGGCGATCTGCCAGCAGGAGGGCTGCTTTGAGTTCCGGATGGCCACCGACGCGACGGAGCGGGCCGAGATCTGGAAGGGCCGCAAGTCTGCCTTCGCCGCCGTGGGCCGGATCAGCCCGGACTACATCGTGCAAGACGGCGTGGTGCCCCGCACCTCGCTGCCGGCGGTGCTGCGGCGGATGAGCGAGATCAGCGCCGAGCGCGGCGTACGGGTGGCCAACGTCTTCCACGCCGGTGACGGCAACCTGCACCCCCTCGTGCTGTTCGACGCGTCCGAGGAGGGCGCGACGAAGCGTGCTGAGGAGGTCTCGGGGATGATTCTCGACCTGTGCATCGAGCATGGCGGTTCGATCACCGGCGAGCACGGGGTCGGCTCCGACAAGGCCCGGTACATGCCCCGGATGTTCACCGACGACGACCTCGACACGATGCAGCTGGTGCGGTGCGCCTTCGACCCAGACGGCATCGCCAACCCGGGCAAGATCTATCCCACCCCGCGGTTGTGCGGCGAGCGTCCCCGGGTGCGCCAGGGTGCGCACCCGATGACCGGTGACGGGGTGGAGGTCTTCTGATGACGGCGCAGGAGTTGTTGTCGAGCGCGTGCGAGGTGAGCGAGGCGGGGCCCGCCGACGCCGTCGACGGGACGCTGCCCCAGGTCGTGGCCCGGCCGCGCTCCACGGAGGAGACCTCGGCCCTGCTGCGCGCCTGCCACGACGCAGGGCTGGCCGTCGTCGTGCGCGGTCACGGGTCCAAGCTGGCCTGGGGTCGGCCGCCGGAGCGGCTGGACGTCGTGCTCGACACCACCGGCATGGACGCACTGGTCGAGCACTCCCGCGGTGACCTCATCGCGACCGCCGGAGCCGGGATGCCCCTGGCCCGGCTGCAGGAGCGACTCGCCGAGGGCGGCCACCAGCTGGTCGTCGACGACCTCGTCGGCGGCGGCCCGGGGTCCACGCTGGGTGGCGCAGTGGCCGTCAACCTGTCCGGCCCGCGCCGGATGTGGACCGGAGCGGTGCGCGACCTGGTCATCGGCGTGCGCCTCGTGCGCGCCGACGGCACCGTGGCCAAGGCGGGCGGCAAGGTCGTCAAGAACGTCGCTGGCTACGACCTGTCCAAGCTGATGACCGGCTCCTTCGGCACGCTCGCCGTCATCACGGAGGTGACGGTTCGCCTGCACCCGGTGCCCGAGGCTGACCGCTGGGTCGGCACCTCGGTGGAGCCGGAACGGCTCGCCGCCGTGCTGACGGAGGTCGTGCACAGCCAGGAGGTGCCGCACGCGGTCGAGGTCCGGGTCCGGCCCGGGGCGCCCCCGGCCGTGGTGACCATGCTCTCCGGCACCGAGGCGGGAGTGTCCGCGCGGGCGGAGGCGCTACGCGGGCAGCTCGCCGCCCTCGGGTGTGAGGCCAAGGTCCACGACGTCGCTCCACCGTGGTGGGGCGTGCTGCTGCACCCGGGCCAGGTCGGCGGGACGCAGCGCCCCGAGGGCTCGCGTCCGGTGCTGCTCAAGGTCAGCGCCCGGCTGAGCGGCGTACCCGAGCTCTTGGCGCAGGTCGCCGGGGTGGAGGGCACCGGCAACGGTTCGGCCGGGGCGGGGGTCCTCTACGTCACCCTCCCGGCGGACGAGCGGGCCGGGGCCAAGGTCGAGGTGCTTCGCGGCACGGCCACCCAGCTGGGCGGCTCCGCCGTGGTGTTGGACGCGCCGCCGGAGCTGAAGGCGGACCTCGATGTCTGGGGTCCGGTGCCCGCCATCGACCTGATGCGTCGGGTCAAGGACGAGTTTGACCCCACCCGGGTGCTGGCGCCCGGACGTTTCGTTGGAGGACTGTGACATGTCTGATACCCACAAGGTCGAGCTGGGGATGCCCGCCGTGCGCGGCGAGCGGGCGAAGGTGCTGGCCGAGCCGGCGTTCGACGCTCACCGGCCCCCGAGCGCGGAGCTGCTCGACGACTGCGTCCACTGCGGCTTCTGCTTGACCACCTGTCCCACCTACAGCCTGTGGGGTGAGGAGATGGACTCCCCCCGCGGCCGGATCGACCTCATGCGCGCGGGGGTCGAGGGCGCGCCGCTGACCACCTCGATGGTCCAGCACTGGGACGCTTGCCTCGGCTGCATGGCCTGCGTGACGGCCTGCCCGTCAGGCGTACAGTACGACCGCCTGCTGGAGCAGACCCGCGCGCAGGTCGAGCGCCGGGCCGAGCGCACCCCCAAGGACCGGGCGCTGCGCACGCTCATCTTCAACCTCTTTCCCTATCCCTCGCGGCTGCGCGCGCTGCGCGGGCCGCTGCGCCTGGCGCAGCGCACCGGCGCCCTGGGGCTGGTCCGCAAGACCGGGCTGGTGCGGATGGTCAGCCGGGAGCTGGACGTGATGCAGACGCTCGCACCGCCGCTGGGCCCCCGGGCCACGGTGCCGGAGCGGACGCCGGCGGTCGGCGAGCGGCGCGCCGTGGTCGGCATGCTCACCGGGTGCGTGCAGCGGGAGTTCTTCGGCGACGTCAACGTCGCGACCGCCCGCGTTCTGGCCGCAGAGGGCTGCGAGGTCGTGGCTCCGCAGCGGCAGGGCTGCTGCGGAGCGCTGTCCGTGCACACCGGCCGGGAGGACGAGGGGCAGAAGTTCGCCCGGCGCCTCATCGACACCTTCGAGGAGGCCGGCGTCGAGCGGATCGTCGTCAACTCCGCCGGGTGCGGGTCGACGATGAAGGACTACGTCCACCTGCTGGCGGACGACCCGGAGTATGCCGAGCGCGCCCAGGTCTTCTCCGAGCGGGTCGCCGACCTCTCCGAGATCCTCGTCGAGTTGGGCCCGGTCGCGCCGCGCCACCCGGTCACGACCGACGGCCGAGACGTCGTCCTGGCCTACCACGACGCCTGCCACCTGCGGCACGCGCAGCAGGTGGTGAGCCAGCCGCGGCAGCTGCTGCGCGGCATACCGGGCGTCACGATCACCGAGATCCCGGATGCGGAGATCTGCTGCGGCTCGGCCGGGGTCTACAACATCCTGCACCCCGAGCCGGCCACGGAGCTGGGCGACCGCAAGGCGGCCAACATCGCCTCCACGGGCGCCGAGCTGCTCGTGACCGCCAACCCGGGTTGCCTGATGCAGATCAGCCAGGCGCTCGAGCGTGCTGGCCGCCCGGTCCCGTTCGTGCACACCGCGGTGGTGCTCGATGCCTCGATCTCGGGACGCCCGCTGGTCTGAGGACCCCCCCACGGTGCGCCATCAGTCGCGGGCCGAGGTCTCCAGCTGCCGCAGGCTCTTCTCGCGATTGAGCATCCAGAACAGCGCCGCGACGAGCAGGGCCACCACGACGACCGCGTAGATGATGCCGGTCAGCGTGAAGCCGTAGATCATCAGGTAGCCGACACCACCGGCGACCAGACAGTAGTAGGCCGTCACCAGGGCCGTCTTGCGGATGAGGTCGCCCTCCCGGCCGAGCAGACCGACCGTGGCCGAGGCGGCGACGATGTTGTGGATCGCCACCGGGTTGCCGCCCGCGCCACCGACCGCCTGGGTCGCCACGACCGTCTCCGGCTGCACCCCGATCTCCGCACCCGTGGAGAACTGGAAGAGCGCGAAGGTCAGGTTGGACACCGTGTTGGAACCAGCGACGAAGGCACCAAGCGCGCCGATCCACGGGCTGAGCAACGGCCAGTTGGCGCCCGCCACCGCCGCTGCGCCCTCGGCCAGGGTCACCGGCATCGACGCCAGGCCCGAGTCGGTGAAGTCGGCACCGGAACGGATGAGGATCCGCACCAACGGCACGGCGAAGAGCAGCGCCACGGCCGTGCCGAGGATCTGCCGGCCCGCGACCCCCCACGTCTTCTTGATCTGGCTCCCGGTCATCCGGTGCAACGCGTAGGTGATGAGGCAGGTCACGATGAAGACGGTGCCGGGACTGTAGATCCACTGCCACGTGGTGGAGATGCCGGTCACCCCGAGGATGTCGTTGAACGGGATGGTGACGAAGGGGTTGTCCGAGCGCAGGGCGTTGGTGAGCGGGTCGATCAGGCGCGTGGCCAGCAGCAGCACCGCGATCACGACGTAAGGGCTCCACGCGGACAGTAGACCCATCTTGGGCCGGTTGACGTCCTCCAGGTGGTCGGGGTTGACCGACCCCATCCAACGCTCTTCCCAGGAGGCGCGCGGGCCGAAGTCGAACGTGTCCTTGGGCATGAGGAAGCCCTTGCTGGAGGTGAACATCACCAGGGACAGGCCGATCAGGCCACCGATGAGGGCGGGGAACTCGGGGCCGGCCAGGAAGGCGACGGCCACGAACGGCACGGTCATCGCCAGCGAGGCGTAGATGGCGAAGGGCCAGATCTTCAGCCCCTCGGCAAAGCTCTTACGCTCACCGAAGAATCCGGTGAGGAAGACGGAGAGGATCAGCGGCAGCAGCAGGCCGACGATCGCATGGATGATCGAGACGTCCTGGGCGATCCGCGCGACGAACTCCAGGTGCGACAGCCCCAGCTCACTCTCCCGCGCCTCAACACCTGGGTCGCCTGCGAGCCCCTGGCCCACGCCGACGATCATCGGTGTGCCGACGGCACCGAAGGACACCGGTGTGGATTGGATGATCAGACCCACCATGACCGCGGCCATGGCCGGGAAACCTAGCGCGAGCAGCAGGGGGGCGACCACGGCGGCCGGTGTGCCGAAGCCGGAGGCGCCCTCGATGAAGGAGCCGAAGAGCCAGCCGATGATGATCGCCTGGACGCGCCGGTCGGGTGAGATGGCGGTGAAGCCGGCGCGGATGGTGCTCATCGCGCCGCTGGCGATCACGGTTGCCAGGAGCAGCAGGGCGCCGAAGACGATATAGAGGAGGGTGACGGCGATGATGAGCCCCTCGATCGTCGCGGCGGCGACAGCGCTGGGGTTCATCTGCCAGACCGTCATCGCAATGATGACGGTGATGACGTAACCGACGGGCATAGCGTATTTCGCCGGCCAGCGGAAGCCTGCCAGGAGCACGCCGACGACCACGATGGGAGCAATGGCCATCAGGCTGAGCACTGCAAGGTTGTCCACAATGACACCTCTCTCGGGCTAGTCGGCCCGAACGACGCCGTCCTGACCAATCGACCGTTGCACTATGCCCGCCCTCCCCCACCCCGTCAAGCACCGGCCCTGCGCGGCGAGGAAGACGGGGCAGCAAGAAGGCCGGGCACCAGATGGTGCCCGGCCTTCTACCCTGTGGAGCTGAGGGGATTCGAACCCCTGACCCCCTCCATGCCATGGAGGTGCGCTACCAACTGCGCTACAGCCCCGTGAGGACTGGATTACTTTACCCAGGCCTCAGGTCTTTCACCAAATCGGTTTCCGTCGCAGGTCAGCGGTCTGTGACGCTGCCGACGCTGGGACCCACCCCGGCGTTCCAGACCTCCAGCCGCCACCCTGTCCGGTGCTCGACCAGCTCGGCCCAGTGGGCGTTGTGCAGGCCCACCAGCGACAGCCACGCCTGGCGGTAGCTCAGCCCCACGACATCGGCGACGAGCGCCCGGCTGGCCAGCCCATGGGTGCCCACCACGGCCGTCTCCCCCTCCTGCAGAGTGGCGACCAGGTCGTCGAAGGCGGCGCGGGCGCGACGCTGCAGGTCCGCCACGGTCTCGCCGTCCACGCCGCGTCTCACGTCCTCACCGCGGTCCAGGGCGTCCATCACGTCCGGGTGGACCGCCACCACGTCGGCGTGCCGCATTCCCTGCCACTGCCCGACGTCGATCTCCCGCCACCGCGGGTCGGTCTCCACCCGCAGCCCGCTCACCTCGGCGAGCGCCTCGGCGGTGCCGGCGGCCCGGGCAAGGTCACTGCTGACCAGCCGCGCAGGACGGCGCTGCGCGAGCAACGCGGCGGCCTGCTCAGCCTGCTGCTGCCCACGGGCGGAGAGCCGGGAGTCCAGGTGTCCCTGGTAGACCCCGGCCGCGTTCTGGTCGGTCTCCCCGTGCCGCCAG
The DNA here is from genome assembly GCF_008843165.1 of Ornithinimicrobium pratense. NCBI lineage: Bacteria > Bacillati > Actinomycetota > Actinomycetes > Micrococcales > Ornithinimicrobiaceae > Ornithinimicrobium > Ornithinimicrobium pratense. Next base: position 2,084,932 of record NZ_CP044427.1, read on the forward strand.
ACGATGACGCGCCGCATACCCCTGGGCCCGCTCAGCCGGCGCCCGGTGCCCCGGCGCCCGGAGCACCGCCGTCCGGCAGCACCACGGGCGGGCAGTCCTTCCACAACCGCTCCAGGGCGTAGAACTCGCGGTCCTCGCTGTGCATGACGTGCACGACGATGTCGCTGAAGTCCAGCAGCACCCACCGACCCTCGCGCTGGCCCTCGCGGCGCAGGGCTTTGGTCCCGAGCTGGAGCAGCCGCTCCTCTACGGCCTCCACGATCGCGCCAACCTGCCGCTCGTTAGGTGCGGAGGCGATGACGAAGACGTCGGTCAGGGCCAGCTGTCCGGAGACGTCGAGGCCGACGACGTCGGAGGCGAGTTTGTCGTGGGCCGCGGCAGCGGCCGCCTGGGCCAGCTCGACGGCGCGGGGGTGGCGCTCACGTGGTGTTCTCCCGGTAGAGGTGATGTTTGCCGATGTACTGGACGACACCGTCAGGCACGAGGTACCACACGGGCTCGCCGTCGTTGACCCGGTCGCGACAGTCAGTGGAGCTGATCGCCATGGCCGGGACCTCGAGCAGGGTCACCCGGTTCTGCGGCAGCCCGGCACCGGACAGCTCGTGCCCGGGCCGGGTGACCCCGACGAAGTGGGCCAGCCGGAACAGCTCATCGGCGCCCTTCCAGCACAGGATCTCGGCCAGCGCGTCAGCGCCGGTGATGAAGAAGAGCTCGTCGTCGGGGCGCTGCGCGTGCAGATCACGCAGGGTGTCGAGGGTGAAGGTGGGTCCCTCACGCTCGATATCCACCCGGCTCACTGTGAAGCGCGGGTTGGACGCCGTGGCGACCACCGTCATGAGGTAGCGGTGCTCGGCCGGGCTGACCTGGGCGACGTTCTTTTTGTAGGGCTGCCCGGTCGGCACGAAGACGACCTCGTCGAGGTCGAGCAGGTGCGACGCCTCGCTCGCGGCCACTAGGTGACCGTGGTGGATGGGGTCGAAGGTCCCACCCATCACTCCTAGGCGCATCAGTGCTGGCTGGAGCCCCGGGACACGTCCGGGTCGGGCACACCCTCGGCGATCCCGTGCGGGTCGAGGGCCAGGCTGTTGCGGAAGGACCAGAGCACACCCAACGCGGCCAGGGCGAGCACCAGAGCGATGACCCCGAACATGATCGGGGGGAACGGCAGCTCGTTGACGATCGCGTGGCCGCCCTCGGCGGCGAACAGGCTCAGCTCAGACGTCATGGAGGCCACTCTACCCGCCCTCAGCGGATCTGCCCGTCGCCCTCCACCACCCATTTCGTGGTGGTCAGCTCCGGCAGTGCCATCGGTCCGCGGGCGTGCAGCTTCTGGGTGGAGATGCCGATCTCGGCGCCGAAGCCGAACTCTGCGCCGTCGGTGAACCGGGTCGAGGCGTTGACGAGGACCGCGGCCGCGTCCACCTCGGTGGTGAACCGCCGTGCTGCGGACCGGTCTGCGGTGACGATGGCCTCGGTGTGCCCGCTGGTGTGTTCCTGGACGTGCGCGATCGCCGCGTCTAGGTCCTCGACCACGCGAGCCGAAATGTCCAAGGACAAGAACTCGGTGTCGTCGTCCTCATCGGTCACCGGCACGTGCACGGCACCGGCAGCCTCCGCGTAGCGCTGCATCTCGGCGTCACCGTGCACCGTGACCCCTGCCGCGGCAAACTGCTCCATGACTGCCGGCAGGACTCGCTCGGCGGCCCCGCGGTGCACCAGGAGCGACTCCGCCGCGTTGCACACCGAGGTGCGGTGGGTCTTGGAGTTGGTGACGATCTCCACCGCCATTCCGGTCTCCGCGCTGGCGTCGACGTAGACGTGGCAGTTGCCGGTGCCGGTCTCGATGACGGGCACCGTTGACTCGGTGACGACGGTGTGGATCAGCCCTGCTCCCCCGCGGGGGATCACCAGGTCCACCAGCCCGCGGGCGGTCATCAGCGCACGAGCAGCGTCGTGCCCGCCCTCGCCCAGCAGGTTCACCGCGTCCGGGTTGAGACCCTGTGCGGCCAGCCCGCCTCGCATGACCTCGACCAGCGCGGCGTTGGTCGACGCCGCGGCAGAGCCCCCACGGAGGATCACCGCGTTGCCGCTCTTCAACCCGAGGCCGGCGGCGTCGACGGTGACATTGGGGCGGGCCTCGTAGATCATCCCCACGACCCCCATGGGCACCCGCACCTGGCGTAGCTGCAGACCGTTGGCCAGGGTCGAGCCGCGCACCACCTCCCCCACCGGGTCCGGCAGCGCGGCGACCTGGCGCAGCGCGTCGGCGGCCGAGTGCACCCGGTCCTCGTCCAGACGCAGCCGGTCCACCAGGTTGGCGGGCAGACCGTTGCCCTGCCCCCGGTCGATGTCCTCGCCGTTGGCGGCGACGACGGCGGCAGTGGCGTCGTCGATCGCGTCGGCCAGGGCGTGCAGCGCCGCGTCCTTCTGCGCCCGGGTCAGCAGCGCCAGCTCGCGGGCGGCGACGCGGGCGCGGCGGGCGACCGCGTGGACCTGTTCGACGACATCGGGGGTGATGGTGCTCATCAGCGCTCTCTCCTCGTTTGAGCTCGTGGTCTCAGGGTAGGCCGCACACCTGGCTGGGGCCGGGGGCACGGCCGCATCGGGGTCAGCTCCGGGACGGGGTCTGGGTCACAGGACCACCAGGTCGTCGCGCCGCACGACGGGCCGGGAGGCGGGCGCCGCGGCGCGCAGCCCGGCGCCCCGCTTGAGGCGTTGGCCAACGAGCGGCCGCAGCTCCTCCGCGTCGTAACCGACCAGCCCGCGGGCCACCACCGTGCCGCGTCGGTCGACCAGCTCCACGGTGTCCCCGGCCGTGAACCGGCCCTCCACCCCGGTGATGCCCACCGGGAGCAGAGAGGTCTGCCGGCGCACGACGGCCTCGACCGCGCCGTCGTCCAGGACCACCCGGCCCGAGGAGTGGCTGGCGTGCGCCAGCCACCGGCGGCGGGCCGGGCTCTTGGTCCCGATCGGGGTGAACAGCGTGCCGACGTCCTCACCGGCCAGCGCGGCGCCGGCCTGGGCGGCGCTGGTGAGCAGCACCGGGATGCCCTCGGCGACCGCCATCCGCGCCGCCTCCAGCTTGGTCTGCATACCCCCGGTCCCCACGGCGGATCCCACCCGGGACACGTCGACCCCGGTGAGGTCGCCCGGCCCGCGGACCACCGGGATGCGCCGGCTGTCCGGCGCGGAAGGGTGTCCAGTGTAGAGCGCGTCCACGTCGGAGAGCAGGACCATGGCGTCGGCGTCGACCAGGTGGGCGACGAGGGCCGCGAGCCGGTCGTTGTCGCCGAAGCGGATCTCGTCGGTGGCGACCGTGTCGTTCTCGTTGATGATCGGCACCACCTCCAGCTCCAGCAGCCGCTCCAGGGTGCGGGAGGCGTTGACGTAGTGGCTGCGCCGGTGCATGTCGTCGGCGGTCAGCAGCACCTGCCCCACCTGCACCCCGTGCATGGTGAACACCCGGGTGTATGCCGTCATCAGCGCCCCCATGCCGGTGCTGGCGGCCGCCTGCTGGGTGGCCAGGTCCTTGGGTCGGCGGGTCAGCCCGAGCGGGACCAAGCCCGCGGCGATCGCCCCCGAGGAGACGAGCACCACCTGGGTCCCGCGCAGAGCCTTCTTGGCCAGGTTGTTGGCCAGCGCCTGAAGCTGGTACCCGTCCAGGCCACCCGCCGGCCTGGTCAACGACGAGGAGCCCACCTTGACCACGATGCGGTGGGCATCGCGGATCGCGGAACGGTCAATGGACATGGACGAATACTATTCCACCTGCGCGCATAGTCATGCATCGCCGGCGGCGCCACGGTCCTACTCCGGCTCGGTCCACTTGCCTGCGCGCCGCTCGGCCACCAGCTCCTGACGCGCCCGCTCGGCGGCGCTCATCTTGTCGTGGAAGGCCTCGCGCTTCTCGCCACGGGTGGGCCGGGTCCGCTCGTCGAGCCGCAGGTCGCTCCCCCGCGATCCCAGCAGCTCCGCGCCGCCGGCCATGGTCGGCTCCCAGTCGAAGACGACGGCGTCGTCCTGGGGGCCGATGAGCACGGTCGAGCCGGCGACGGCGCCCGCCTTGAGCAGCTCGTCCTCGACGCCGAGCCGGTTGAGCCGGTCGGCGAGGTAGCCCACGGCCTCGTCGTTGGCGAAGTCGGTCTGCCGGACCCAGCGGGTGGGCCGCTCCCCCACGACGCGAAAGACCTCGCCGTCGGAGGTGTTCTCGCGCACCACCCGGAAGCCCTGGTCGTCCAACGCCTGGGGTCGCACGATCACCCGGGCCGGCTCGACGACGATTTGCTCCTCGCGGGCCTTGCGCACGTGCGCGGCCAGGGCGTAGCCCAGGTCTTTCAGCCCCTGGTGCGCCACCGCCGAGACGATGTGCACCTCATATCCCTGCTCCTGCAGGTCCGGGCGCACCATCTCGGCCAGCTCCCGTGCCTCGGGCACGTCGGCCTTGTTCAGCACGACCACCCGCACCCGCTCGGCAAGCGGGATGCCGCCCAGCTGGCCGTGGGGGACGTACTCGGCCAGCTCGTGCTCGATGACCTCCAGGTCGGTGAGCGGGTCCCGCCCGGGCTCCAGGGTGGCGCAGTCGATGACGTGCACCAGCACGTGGCAGCGCTCCACGTGCCGCAGGAACTGCAGGCCCAGCCCCTTGCCCTCGCTGGCGCCGGGGATGAGCCCGGGCACGTCGGCCATCGTGAAGCGGTTGCCGCCGGCGGTCACCACCCCCAGGTTGGGCACCAGCGTGGTGAACGGGTAGTCGGCGATCTTCGGCTTGGCCGCCGACATGACACTGACCAAGGACGACTTGCCCGCGGACGGGAAGCCGATGAGGGCGACGTCGGCGAGGGTCTTCAGCTCAAGGACGACCTCGGTCTCCTCGCCGGGCTCGCCCAGCAGCGCGAAACCGGGCGCCTTGCGCCGGGTGCTGGCCAGGGCCTTGTTGCCCAGCCCACCGCGACCGCCGCGGGCCACGACATACTCCGTGCCGTCGCCGACCAGGTCCGCCAGCACCTCGCCAGCACGCGTGGTGACCACGGTGCCGCTGGGGACAAACAGGGTCAGGTCCTCGCCCTGCGCCCCGTGCCGCTCGCCACCCTCGCCGGGCTTGCCGTTGGGCGCGCTGCGGTGGGGCCCGTGGTGGTAGTCCACCAGCGTGGTGACCTGCGCGTCGACACGCAGGATGACGTCACCGCCGCGGCCACCGTTGCCGCCGTCGGGACCGCCGAGCGGCTTGAACTTCTCCCGGTGCACCGAGGCGACGCCGTGGCCGCCGTTGCCAGCGCGCAGGTGCAGCACGACGCGGTCGACGAAGTTGGCCATGGGGTGATCCTCTCAGGGGTATGCGGTGCGTGCCCGGCGGTGGGCCGGGCCAGACGCTGCGCAGCGGCGGGGGAAGACGACGACGCCGGTGGGGCCAAGCCCCACCGGCGTCGTGCCTGTCAGTGCGGTGCCGTGTCTCAGGCGTCGACGGTCGCGTCCGCCCCGACGATGTTCACGGTCTTGCGGCCGCGCTTGGAGCCGAACTCCACAACGCCTGGGACCAGGGCGAACAGCGTGTCGTCCTTGCCACGGCCCACGCCCTCGCCGGGGTGGAACTTGGTGCCGCGCTGGCGGATCAGGATTTCGCCGGTGCCGACGACCTGGCCGCCGAACCGCTTGACGCCGAGGCGCTGTGCGTTCGAGTCGCGACCGTTCTTGGTCGAGGACGCACCCTTCTTGGTTGCCATCTCACATGCCTCCTGGGCTCAGTCTCGGTACGTCGACGCTCAGGCGTCGATCGCGGTGATCTTGACCTGGGTGAGCGGCTGGCGGTGGCCCTGCCGCTTCTTGTAACCCGTCTTGTTCTTGTACTTCTGGATGATGATCTTGGGACCCTTGGTGGCGCCCAGGACCTCGGCGGTGACCTTGACCTTGTCGAGCGCGGCGGCGTCGGTGGTCACGGACGAGCCGTCGACCAGGAGGACCGGGGCGAGCTCGAGGGTGTCGCCAGCCTGAACCTCGACCTTGTCGATGGTCAGCACGTCGCCGACGGAGACCTTCTCCTGGCGGCCGCCAGCACGGACGATCGCGTACACGTTGAACTCACTTCCTACGGTCTGGGTGGGGTATGCAGCACCTGGCCGGCCAGGTTGGGGTCGAGCCGACGCGTTGTGCGCCGTCTGCGAGACCCGCCTGCGGAACCAGGGCGAACCGACGCACTAGCCTAGCGTGCCGACCGCCCTGGCACCAAACCCGGCGCGGCCGGTGCCGAGGGTGTGGCTACTCGCCGGTCGGCGGCCCGGCAGGGGCCACGACCCGGCCCCGGCGGCGGCGCTTGGGTGCGGGCGCCGACTCCTCCTGTGCGACGGGCGCGGGAGCGTCCTGCGGGGCGGGCGCGGGAGCTTCCTGCCGGGCGGGGTCGGGAGCGTCCTGTGAGACGGGGGCCGGCTCCGGCTGCGTCACCGGGGCGGTGACGGCGGCCTTGCTGCTGCGGCGCCGAGCCCGCTTCGTGGGCTCTGGCTCGGGCTGCGCGGATTCCGGCTGCGGAGCTGCCGTTGACTGTGCGGTGTCGGTGTCATTGCCCGTCCCCTGGTCCGTGGTTCCCGACGCGTCGCCGTCCGAGTCGATGGCAGCGGTGGTCACCACGTCCTCGGCCACCTCGTCGGCGACCGCCTTGGCGGTGTCGGAGCTCGCGCCCGCGTTGAGCGCGGCGGCGTGGGCGGCCGCGGCGATCTGGGCCGGCGTGGGACCGTTCGGGTTCGGGGTCGGCAGGACGTTCTTGCCCTCCATCGAGGACGACGAGCTGGAGCTGCCGTTGCCGCGGCCGTTCTGGGTGCGGCCACGCCCGCGGCGGGAGCCGCCGTTGCCGCCTCCGTTGGACTCCTCGAAACTCCCGCCCTTGCCGACCGGCTCGGACTGGACGGTGATCCCCCGTCCGGAGCAGTGGGCGCAGGTCTCGGAGAAGACCTCGATCAGACCCGACCCGACCCGCTTGCGGGTCATCTGGACCAGTCCCAGCGAGGTGACCTCAGCGACCTGGTGCTTGGTGCGGTCGCGCCCCAGGCACTCCAGCAGACGTCGGACGACCAGGTCCCGGTTGCTCTCCAGCACCATGTCGATGAAGTCGATGACGATGATGCCGCCGATGTCCCGCAGCCGCAGCTGGCGGACGATCTCCTCGGCCGCCTCGATGTTGTTCTTGGTGACCGTCTCCTCCAGGTTCCCGCCGGAGCCGGTGAACTTGCCGGTGTTGACATCGACCACGGTCATCGCCTCGGTGCGGTCGATGACCAGCGAGCCTCCGGACGGCAACCAGACCTTGCGGTCCATCGCCTTGGCGATCGCCTCGTGGACCCGGTGGACGGTGAAGACGTCGGTGGTGCCGGTGTACTTCTCGACCCGCTCGGCCAGGTCCGGCGCCACCTCGTCGATGTAGCGCTTGACCTCTGTCCAGGCCTCCTCACCAGAGACGATGAGCTTGGCGAAGTCCTCGTTGAAGACGTCGCGGATGACCCGGACGGTCATGTCCGGCTCGCCGTGCAGCAGCGCCGGGGCGTTGGCGGTGCGGCTCCTGGTCTGGATCCGCTCCCAGGTCTTCGTCAGCCGCTCCACGTCCGCCCGCAGCTCGGCCTCGGAGGCGCCCTCGGCGGCGGTGCGCACGATGACGCCCGCGTCGGCCGGGACGACCTCCTTGAGGATCTTCTTCAGGCGGGACCGCTCGTTCTCCGGCAGTTTGCGCGAGATGCCAGTCATCGAGCTGCTCGGCACATAGACCAGGTAGCGACCCGGCAGCGAGATCTGGGAGGTCAGCCGGGCTCCCTTGTGCCCGATCGGGTCCTTGGTGACCTGCACCAGGACCGACTCGCCGGACTTCAGCGCGTTCTCGATGCGACGGGGCTCGTTGCCGACCAGGCCCGCCACGTCCCAGTTCACCTCACCGGCGTAGAGAACGGCGTTGCGGCCCTTGCCGATGTCGACGAAGGCGGCCTCCATCGAGGGCAGGACGTTCTGCACGCGGCCGAGGTAGACGTTGCCGGCCATCGTGCTCTGGGCTGAGCGGGAGACGTAGTGCTCAACGGGCACCCCGTCCTCGAGCACCGCGATCTGAGTGTGGTCCTCGAGGCCGCGCACGACCATGACCCGCTCCACGCTCTCGCGCCGGGCCAAGAACTCCGCCTCGCTGATGATCGTGCGGCGGCGCCCCGCCTCGCGCCCCTCCCGCCGGCGCTGGCGCTTGGCCTCCAGCCGGGTCGAGCCCTTGATCGAGGTCACCTCGTCCTGGGCCGACCGCTCCGCCTGGCCGTTGCGGCTGCGACGGCGCCGCCGTCGCGTCGAGGACGCATCGTCCTGCTCGTCCGTGGCCTGGTCGTTGCTGTCCTGCCCGTTGCCGTCGGCGCGCTCCCCCTGCGCCTGGCCGGAGCCTTGGCTGCCGCTCCCATTGCTGCTGCCGCGGCCTCGGCGGCTACGGGTGCGGGTCCGGGTGCCCGCGGACGAGGCAGCCTGGCCGCCCTCGACCTGCGTACCTGCGCCATCGACACCGTCCTGCGCCGGGGTGTCGTCCTCGCTGGTCTGCTGGGCGTCGTCCTCGGTCTGGTCGGAGTCGGCCCCTGCCCGCGTGCGGCGGCCCTTGCCACCGCGGCGGCGGCGACGGCCGCGGGTGCCGTCGCCGTCGTCCTCACCTTGACCGGTCCTGCCGTCAGCCTCGTCCGTGTCGTCACCTTCGCTGGCCTGCCGGTCGAGCGGGAGGTCCTCGTCGGTCGGTCGCTCCACCGGCGTGACCGGCGCGGAGGTGACCCGACGGCTCCGGCGACGGGGCAAGTCGCTCAGGTCGGGAGCCTGGAAGACCAGTCCGAAGGACGGCAGCGCCGGCGCCGCCTCCTGGGCCGCATCGCCCCCGTTGCCATCGTCGTCCTCGGGTGCGGTGTCCGCGACGCTGTCGTCCACGACAGCGACGACGGGCACTCCGCCCAGCTCGTCGGTGTCGTCGGGGTTCTCGTCTTCGCCACCCTCGTCGGGGTCGGCGCCATGGTCTGCCCCGCGAGTGCCTTCGGTTTCGTCGCTCTCGTCGGTGTCGTCACCCTCGTCGCTGCTGGTCCCGACGCCGGCATCGGCGGCGTCGGACGCTGTGCTGTCGGGGTCCACGGCGTCCGCGCCGTCCTGGTGCGAGCCGAACAGGGCCTGGGCATCGGCGGCGAGCTGTGCGGCCCGTGCTGCGCGCTCCTGCGCCTCGTCAGTGGTGATGCTGTCGTCAGACACGTGGTGTCCTTCCATGCCCTACGGGTAGCCCACACCACGGAATCCGCTGGGGATCCGCTACCCGCCTGGCGCGGGTGCGTCGTCCGGACCGGTCGGCCGGGACGGAAGTCGTCCTGTCACCCGGGTCGGTTCGCGCGTCGCGCGGCACCGGGGGTGCGGTGGAGCGGGCTCGACGCTCAACGTGGGCGTCGCGCGTGCCGGCTGGTGGCCGCACAGCGTGGGACTCGCACCGGGTCGGGCAGCGGTGTGGCGTTCTGTCCGACCACCACGCAGTATCGCACACGCCCGGGCGCTCACCCAGTCAGCGACGCGGCGACCTCGTTCCCCCGGAGGGGCCCCTGGCGCAGGCGGGTGCTGACCGGTCGGGGCAGCCCTAGCCCGCCGACCTGGCGCAACGCACCCCAGATCTCCTCGGGTCGCACGGTGGGAGTGGTGTGCCGCACCGTGGCCAGGACGACCACATCACCGGTCGCGGCGGGCACCTCGACCGGCGTGTCGTCGGCCACCGCCAGGGTGACGACCGCGGCGCGCACGTCCAGCTCGCGCGGGCCCTTCTTCATCATCCGCGTCACATGCAGCTCCTCGATGGCCCGGAAGGCCTCGACCGCCGACCCCACAGCCTCCCGGCCCGGCACGTCCTCCGCGGCCCTAAACCGCAACGCCCACAGGCTGCCCTGCAGGTGATCGGCCAGGGCCCCGGGCAGGTCGGCCGCGTCAGACACCTCAAGGACGTCGAGCCCTTCGGGCAGCGCGGCGTCCAACCCGGCCCGCACCGACCCAGGCTCCAAGGATCTGGTCAGCGAGATCTCCACAAACTCCGCCTCGGACGCCGCCCCGGTGGGGGCGGCGTTGGCGTAAGAGATCTTGGGGTGGGGGTGGAAACCGGCCGAGTAGGCCATCGGCAGCCCGGCCTTGCGCACCGCTCGTTCCAGCGCCCGCTGGAAGTCGCGGGTGGAGGTGAACCGCATCCGCCCACGCTTGGCATAGCGGATGCGCAGCTTCTGGACCGCAGGGTCGGGTGCAGGCCCCTCGGGCACACGTCGAGATCCGGCCATGGTCGGCACCCTAACCTGGGTCCGGAGCACCTCGTCCTTGACGGTAGGTTAAGGAGTCGTGCGCGTCTACAACTTCTCCGCCGGCCCAGCCACCATGCCCCTCGAGGTCCTCGAACGAGCCCAGGCCGAGCTGATCGACTGGCGCGGCAGCGGCATGTCGGTGATGGAGATGTCCCACCGCAGCAAGGAGTTCGTCACCGTCGCGGCGCAGGCCGAGGCCCGGCTGCGTGCTCTGCTCGCGGTGCCCGAGGAGTATGCCGTGCTCTTCCTGCAGGGCGGCGCGACCGGACAGTTCGCCGGGGTCCCGTTGAATCTCACGGCTCCCGGCGCAGCAGCGGCTTACGTGAACACCGGCTCCTGGAGTGCCAAGGCCATCGACGAGGCCCGGAAGTACGTCGACGTGCACGTCGTCGCGGACGAGAAGGACTCCAACTACACCACCGTGCCCGCCGAGGGCAGCCTGGAGGTCCCGGGCGACGCGGCATACCTGCACCTCACCCTCAACGAGACCATCGGTGGGGTGGAGTTCCCCTACCTCCCGGACGCCGGAGAGATCCCGCTCGTCACCGACGCCAGCTCCACGATGCTGTCGCGCCCGGTGGACGTCTCGAGGTTCGGGGTGATCTACGCCGGGGCGCAGAAGAACCTGGGTCCCTCCGGGCTCGTGGTCATCATCGTCCGGCGCGACCTAATGGGCCGGGCCCGGCCTGAGGTGCCCGCCGCGATGGACTGGACGGCGATGGCCGAGGCCGACTCGATGCTCAACACGCCGCCGACGCTGGCCTGGTACCTGGTCGGGCTGGTGCTGGAGTGGGTGGAGGAGCAGGGCGGGCTCACCGCCATGGCTGAGCGCAACCGGGCCAAGGCCGAGCTGATCTACGGCACGATAGACCGCTCCGACTTCTACTCCAACCCGGTCCAGCCGGCCGCGCGGTCGTGGATGAACGTGCCCTTCCTCGTGCCGGACCCTGCCCTGGAAAAGCCGTTTGTCGCGGCCGCCGAGGCCGCCGGGCTCTCGGGGCTGGGCGGCCACCGCAGCGTGGGCGGGATGCGCGCCTCCATCTACAACGCCATGCCGATCGAGGGCGTGCAGGCCCTCGTCGACTTCATGACCGACTTCGAGAAGCAGAACGGCTGACCCATGAGCAACGGCAGGTTCCCGATCCAGACCGTCAACGCGATCTCCCCCGTGGGTCTGCAGCGGCTCGATCGCGACATCTTCGACCTCGGCACCGACATCGCCGAGCCGCGGGGCATCCTCGTGCGCTCGGCTGACCTGCACGACCGACCGGTCCCGCAGAGCCTGTATGCCGTGGCCCGGGCCGGTGCCGGCACCAACAACATCCCGGTCGACAAGCTGGCCGCCCTGGGCATACCGGTCTTCAACACCCCCGGCGCCAACGCCAACGCGGTCAAGGAGCTGGTGATCGCCGGCATGCTCCTCGCCGCCCGCAGCCTTTACCACGCGGCCGACTACACCCGGAACCTGGTCGCCGAGCAGGGGTTGTCTGGTCAGGCCCTCAACGAGCAGGTCGAGGCGGGCAAGAAGCAGTTTGCCGGTTTCGAGCTGCCCGGGAAAACGTTGGGCGTGATCGGGCTGGGCTCGATCGGCGTCCTCGTCGCCAACGCCGCCCAGTCGCTGGGGATGAAGGTGCTCGGCTATGACCCGGCGGTGACGATCAAGAACGCCTGGCAGCTCTCCCCCAACGTCGAGCAGGTCGAAAGCGTGGAGGAGCTGTTCGCCCGCTCGGAGCTGATCACGCTGCACGTGCCGCTCATCGACAGCACCAGGGGGCTGGTCAACACCGAGCGGATCGCGAGCATGCCCCGAGGTGCAGTGGTGCTCAACTTCGCCCGCGGTGGCGTGGTCGACGAGACCGCCGTCCTCCAGGCCCTTGACTCAGGTCACCTGCACGCCTACGTCAACGACTTCCCCACCGAGGCCGGGGCCGTCCACTCGCGGGTCATCACCCTGCCCCACCTTGGCGCCTCCACCGGCGAGGCCGAGGACAACTGCGCGGTGATGGCGGTCGACCAGCTGCAGGACTTCCTGCTCAACGGCAACATTCGCAATGCGGTGAACTACCCCGAGGTCATCATGGCCCGGACGCCGGGCACCACCCGTCTGGGGATCTTCAACGCGAACAAGCCCAACATGATCGGCCAGATCACCGCCGTGCTCGCCGAGGCCGGTCTCAACGTCGCGGAGTTCACCAACAAGTCCAGGGGTGACTACGCCTACACCCTCGTCGATGTCGAGGGCGAGGTCCGCGACGAGCTCAAGGAGCAGATTCTGGCCATCGACGGCGTCATCCGCGCACGCAAGCTCTGACCCCAGAGGTCATCAGGTCGACCCGTCGGCCTCCGCGCGCGCCGCGAGCCGGTCGACGGACGACTGGAGCATCCCGGCTGTGGTGGCGCGCGCCCGGTCCATTCGGGCAGCGTCGGTGAGCTCGCTCCAGTCATAGGTGTGCGTCACCCGGGTCGCACCGTCCGGCCGGGGCTCGAGCGTCCACCGCCACAGGTGCCCGGCCGGCGGCTCGCCGGGCGAGGCAGGCTTCCAGGCCAGGCGCCGGCTCTCCTCGAACTCGACGACGTGGTTCTCCCGCACCTTCCCGTTGGTCAGCGTCATCGTGAAGACATCGCCGAGCTGCCGCACCCGCTGCCCGCCCGGCGCCTCGACGAGGTTGTCGTTGCCGTCCCACTCCGGCTGTCGGGCAGGGTCGGCGATCAGCTCGAAGATCGTCTCCGGGGGTGCCTTGACGTCACGGCTCGCTCGGACGACCTGGGTCGTTCCGTCCTGGTCTGCGTTCATAGGCTCATCTCAGCACACGGTGCCGCTCGCCGGAGGTCAGGGGTGGAGCACGGTCAGGGGCAGCAGCGTCTTGCCCGTGGGGCCGATCTGGATCTCGGTGTTCAGCTGCGGGCACACGCCGCAGTCAAAGCACGGGGTCCAGCGGCAGTCCTCGACCTCGCGCTCGTCGAGGGCGTCCAGCCAGTCCTCCCACAGCCACTCCTTGTCCAGCCCGGAGTCGATGTGGTCCCAGGGAAGCACCTCGTGCTCACCGCGCTCGCGGGTGGTGAACCAGTCGACGTCCACGCCGGTCCCGGCCAGCCCGCGCTCGGCGGCTGACATCCACCGCTCGTAGGAGAAGTGCTCGCTCCAGCCGTCGAACCGTCCACCGGCACGCCATACCCCCTCGATCACCGCGCCCAGGCGGCGGTCGCCGCGGGAGAGCAGGCCCTCGACGATCCCCGGCTGGCCGTCGTGGTAGCGGAAGCCGATCGCCGAGCCGTAGCGCCGGTCCGAGCGCAGCGCCTCGCGCAGCTTGGCCAGCCGCGCGTCGGTTTCCTCCGACCCCAGCTGTGCGGCCCACTGGAAGGGGGTATGCGGCTTGGGCACGAACCCGCCGATCGACACCGTGCAGCGGATATCTCGTCGCCCGGAGACCTCGCGTCCGGTGTCGATCACCTTCTTGGCCAGGTCGGCGATCGCCAGCACGTCCTCGTCGGTCTCGGTCGGAAGTCCGCACATGAAGTAGAGCTTGACCTGGCGCCAACCGGCCGCGTACGCGGCCGCGACGGTGCGGATGAGGTCTTCCTCGGTGACCATCTTGTTGATCACCTTGCGCAGCCGCTCGCTCCCGCCCTCGGGCGCGAAGGTCAGGCCCGAACGTCGACCGTTGCGGGTCAGCTCGTTGGCCAGTTCGATGTTGAAGGCGTCGACCCGGGTCGAGGGCAGCGACAGCCCGGTCTGGGTCCCCTCGTAGCGGTCGGCGAGCCCCTTGGTGAGCTCGGCGATCTCGGAGTGGTCGGCCGAGGACAGCGAGAGCAGCCCGACCTCATCCAGGCCGGTCGAGCACAGCCCCTGCTCGACCATCTCGCCGATCCCGGTGATCGAGCGCTCGCGCACGGGGCGGGTGATCATCCCGGCCTGGCAGAACCGGCAGCCACGGGTGCAGCCGCGGAAGATCTCCACGCTCATCCGCTCGTGCACCGACTCGGTGACCGGCACCAGCGGTGTCTTGGGGTAGGGCCAGGCGTCAAGGTCCATCACGGTGTGCTTGGAGACCCGCCACGGCACGCCGTGCAGGTCCGCGCGTGGCGCGACCCGCTGGATCCGCCCGTCGGGAAGGTAGGACACCTCGTAGAAGGCAGGGACGTAAACACCCCCGGTGCGGGCCAGCTCCAGCAGGAGGCCCTGACGACCGTCGGGGCGGCCGGCCCGCTTCCAGGCGTTGATGATCCGGGAGGTCTGCAGCACCGCCTCCTCACCGTCGCCCACGATCGCGGCGTCGATGAAGTCCGCGACCGGCTCGGGGTTGAAGCTGGCGTGCCCGCCGGCCAGCACGATCGGGTGCTCCTCGCCGCGGTCCTTGCTGTGCAGCGGGATCCCGGCCAGGTCCAGGGCCGTGAGGAGGTTGGTGTAGCCCAGCTCGGTGGAGAAGCTGACCCCCAGCACGTCGAAGTCACCGACCGCCCGGTGCGCGTCCACGGTGAACTGCGGCACCTCGCGCTGGCGCATGAGCTCTTCCAGATCGGGCCACACCGCGTAGGTGCGCTCGGCGAGCACGTCCGGCTGCTCGTTGAGCACCTCATACAGGATCATCACGCCCTGGTTGGGCAGACCGATCTCGTAGGCGTCGGGGTACATCAGCGCCCAGCGCGCGGTGCTCACTCCCCCGCAGTCCCAGTCCTTGACCTGGGAGTTCAACTCACCGCCGATGTACTGCACCGGCTTGCTGACCTCCTCCAGCAGCGGCTCGAGGTCGGCGAGCAGCGACTGGCCGGGCGCGCGGGCGGGGGTGAGGGGTGCGGCGGACATGCCCCCAGGGTATGCAGTGCGCCGCCGCCGACCCAACCGTGCCGCCCGGCACGGCTGGGTCGACTCAGCGCGCCTCAGGCGTCGGCGTAGAACCCGTCGAGCGTGTCCCTGTACTTCTCGGCGACCTTCTTGCGCTTGAGCTTCATGCTCGGGGTCAGGTCACCCTCCTCAACGGACAGGTCGTGGTCCAGGATGTGGAACTTCTTCACCTGCTCGTGCCGGGCCAACTTGGTGTTCAACTCGTCGACGTACCCCTGAACCATCTTCCGGGCCTTGTCGGAGGTCACGATCTGGGCGTAGGAGTCACCGGCCATGTCGTTCTTGGCCGCCCAGCCGGTGATCGAGTCAGGGTCCAGGGTGATCAGGGCCGAGACGAAGTTGCGGTGCTCGCCCTCCACGATGAGCTGGCTGGCGTAGGGGCAGACGCCCTTGAACAGCGACTCGATGTGCGAGGGGGCGACGTACTTGCCGCCGGAGGTCTTGAACAGGTCCTTCTTGCGGTCGGTGATCCGGACGTATCCGTCATCGTCGATCTCGCCGATGTCGCCAGTGTGCAGCCATCCGTCCTGGAGCGCCTGCGCGGTGGCCTCGTCGTTGCCGTGGTAGCCGGTCATGATGCCCGGGCCCCGCATCAGCAGCTCGCCGTCCTCGGCCACCTTGACCTCGGTGCCGGGCAGTGGCCAGCCGATGGTGCCGATCCGGTTCTTGGCGTGCTCGGGACGGTTGACCAGCGAGGCGGCGCTGGACTCGGTGAGGCCGTAGCCCTCGATGATCATCAGGCCCATCGCGTCGAACCAGCGGCCGATCTCGTGGTTCAGGGCGGCCGAGCCGGAGATGAAGAAGCGGATGCGCCCACCGAACCGGTCGCGGATCTTGGACAGCACCAGCTTGTCGGCCACCCGGTGCTTGGCTGCGAGCACGCCACCGGGCTCGGCGCCGCTGGCCCGGACCTCGGAGACCTCCTTGCCGACCCGGCTGGCCCAGCCGAACAGTTTGGCCTTCACCCCGCCCTCGTCGGCCATCATCGTGGTGATGCGGCCGTAGGCCTTCTCGAAGATCCGCGGTGCGGCGCCCATGAAGGTGGGCTTGACGACCGCAAGGTTCGGCACGATCCTGTCCACCCGGCCGTCGACCGCGGTGGCGAAGCCCATCTGCAGGGGGAGCATGAGCAGCAGCTTGCCGAAGACGTGGGCCAGGGGCAGCCAGAGGTACTGAAGGTCCTCCTCGGACAGGATCTTCACGGCGTCCACCGCGGCGGCCTCGTAGGTCCACGCCGAGTGCGAGAGCCGCACGCCCTTGGGCCGGCCGGTGGTGCCGGAGGTGTAGATGATCGTCGCCAGGTGCTCGGGGGTGAGCAGGTCGATCCGGGCGTCCACGACCCCGGGCTCGGACTGCAGCCGGGACCGGCCCAGCTCCTCCAGCTCGGCGAAGGTGATCACGTCCTCGCTCTCCCCGAGCTGCCATCGATGACGACGATCTTGAGCACGCCGCCGAGCTGGTCCCGGTGCTCGAGAACCTTGTCGACCTGGACCTGGTCCTCGGCGATGACCACCCGGCTGTCGGAGTCGGTGATGATGAAGCTGACGTCCTCGGACAGCGTCGTGGGGTAGATGGTGGTGGTGGCCGCGCCGGCGCACATCACGGCCAGGTCGGAGAGCACCCACTCCAGGCGGGTGGCGGAGGCCAGCGCGACCCGCTCCTCAGGCTGCACGCCCAGCTCGATCAGACCGGCGGCCAGCGCGTAGGCCCTGTCCTTGGTCTGCGCCCAGGACAGGGACGGCCAACTCTCACCGTCGGGGTAGAGGAAGGCGTCCCGGTCCGGGCTCTTGGCCACACGGTCACGGAACAGGTGACCTACGCTCGGGGCGCGATCATCCAGAATCGTCTGGTCGTAGGTTTCGTCGGCCAGTCGGGCCATCGTCAACTCCTTCGTCGGCAGGTCCTTCGTGCATCCTCTCAGGTCCAAGGGCGCGTTACCAAGCGCCACGCCCTCGCAACGTGGGCTGCTGGGCGCAGGCGAGCAGCCCCAACGCAAGCCAGCAGGCCAGCATCGAGGACCCGCCGTAGGACAGGAACGGCAGCGGCAGCCCGGTCACGGGCATCAGCCCGAGATTCATCCCGACGTTCTGGAAGGTCTGGAAGGCGAACCAGCAGGCGACGCCGACCGCGACCAGCCGGCCGAACGGATCCTCGCCGCGCAGCCCGACGAGCAGGGCCCGCACCACGAGGAAGCCGAGCAGGCCGACCAGGCCCAGGCTGCCGAGCAGCCCCAGTTCCTCCCCCGCGACCGAGAAGATGAAGTCGGTGTGCTGGAAGGGGATGAACCCGCCCTGGGTCTGTGGCCCCTGACCCAGACCGGTCCCGGACCACCCGCCGGAGCCGATCGCCAGACGCACCTGGGTGGTCTGGTAACCGATGCCTTCCGGGTCTAGCGCCGGGTCCTGGAAGGCGAGGAGGCGATTGACCTGATACGGGTCCAGCAGGGGCACCCTCAGGGCAGCCACCACGGCGACGACCGTGCCGCCCACCGCTGCGGCCGTCCATCGCCATGACGCCCCGGAGGTGGCGACCACCCCGATCGTCAGCACCCCGAAGACCAGCGCGCTGCCCAGGTCGGGCTGCAGCATGATCAACGCGATCGGCAGCGCCGCCAGCACCCATGCCAGGAGCACCTCCCGCCACGTCGGGGGCCGGTCAGGATCACGACCCTCGGCCAGGATCATCGCCAGCCCCACGACGAGGCCGATCTTGGCCAGCTCGGAGGGTTGCAGGGAGAAGCCGCCCGGCAGGAACAGCCAGGACCGGGAGCCGTTGACGGTCTCCCCCAGCGGAGAGAGCACCAGCAGCAGCCCGAGCAGCCCGGTGAGGTAGACCCAGGGGGCGACCGCACGCAGCCAGCGCACGTCGACCGCGACCACCGCCAGGGCCAGGACGATCCCGACGGCGGCGTTGACCAGGTGGCGCACGGCCAGCGCGCTGCCGGCCCAGCCCTTGGTCGAGGACCAGATGAGCAGGGCGCCCACCACGGTGAGGCCGAGCCCCGCCACGAACGGTGCCCAGTCGGTGCGGGCGTAGCGCGCGCCGACGGTGCTGGCACCGGTGGCGGTCACGCTCGCCATACCGCCCCTGCTCAGGCCAGCAGGGCGCGGGTGCGGTCCACGTCCTGCGCCATCTGCTCCATCAGGGTCTCGACCGACTCGAAGCGCACGTTGCCGCGCAACCGCTCGACGAAGTCGACCCAGACCAGCTCGCCGTAGAGGTCGAGGTCGAGCCGGTCCAGCACGTAGGCCTCCACGGTGCGCCGCACGACGTCGTCGAAGGTGGGGTTGGTGCCGACCGAGATCGCGGCGGGCAGCCGGCGGTCGGGGTGCTCGACCGGCAGTGCGGGCCGCTCCAGCCAGCCTGCATACACCCCGTCGGCGGGGATCATCCCCTCGCTGCGGGTGGACAGGTTGGCCGTCGGGTAGCCCAGCTCACGACCCCGGTGGTGCCCGTGCACGACCTCGCCGGAGACGCGGTGCTCGCGGTCGAGGATCTCGGTGGCGGTGGCCATGTCCCCCGAGGCCAAGGCCTCCCGCAGGGCGGTCGAGGACCACGTCCGCCGGCCCCGCTCGAACTCCCCTTCCGTCTGCTGCACCACGACCTCGAAGCCGTGCCGCTCCCCCAGCTCGGTCATCGTCCCGACGTCACCGGTGTTGTGCAGGCCGAAGCGGGTGTCCTGGCCGACGACCACGACCTGCGCGCGCAGCCCTTCCACGAAGGTCTGCACCACGAAGTCCTCAGGAGAGAGCTGGGCGTACTCCCGGGTGAACTCGATGACCACCACGCCGTCGAGACCGAGCTTCTCCAGCAGCGCCAGCCGGTGCTCCAGCCCCACGATCGCCTCCGGGGCCCGCTCGGGGTGCAGGACCGCCACGGGGTGGGGGTTGAAGGTCACCGCGACGGCTGCCAGACCGCGGCCTGCCGCCAGGTCCACCACGGTGCCCAGCACGGCCTGGTGCCCTCGGTGGACGCCGTCGAAGTTGCCGAGGGTGGCCACGGTGGGACCAAGGTCGGCGGGGACGTCGTCCAGGCTGCTCCAGCGATGCACGGGCGTCACTCTAACCGCCGTCGGCGGGCGCCAGGACCACGTGCGCCCTGGCCTGCCCCCGCGACTCGTCCAGCACGGCCACCAGCCGACCGTCGGGACCGATCGCGGCCACGGGGCCGGCCCGACCCGGCTGCTCGGCGGGGATCCGCTGGCCGTAACCCAGCGCGCGCGCCTCCGGCTCGGTGAGCTCACGCACCGGCAGGGCGGCGCGGGCGGCGCTGGCCAGGTCGACGAGGTATGCCGCCGGGCCCGGCCCGTGCTCGGGGTCCAGCTGGTCCAGGGTGACGGCGTGCTCCAGGCCCAGGTCACCGACCCGGGTACGGCGCAGCGCCGTCAGGTGGCCGCCGACCCCGAGGCTCGAGCCGAGGTCGCGGGCCAAGGCCCGCACATAGGTCCCTGAGGACACCTCGACCTCGACGTCCAGGTCGACCACCGACGTCCCGTCCGGCAGCTGCTCAGCACGCCGCCGGAGCACGGTGAACCGGGAGACGGTCACCGGCCGGGCGGCCAGGGTGACCTGCTCCCCGCCGCGCACACGGGCGTAGGAACGGCGGCCGTCGACCTTGATCGCGCTGACAGCACTCGGGACCTGCTCGAGGGGCCCGGTCAGGGCGGCCACCGCCTCGGCGATCTGCCCCTGCGTGAGATGTCCCGCCTCCGCGGTCGACGTGGTCTCACCCTCGGCGTCGTCGGTCAGGGTCGCCTGGCCGAGCCGGACGGTGGCGGCATACCCCTTGTCGTGGCCGACGAGGAAGGTGAGCAGCTTGGTGCCACGGTTCACCCCCAGCACCAGCACCCCGGTCGCCATCGGGTCCAGGGTGCCGGCGTGGCCGATCTTGCGCGTGCGACACAGGCGGCGTGCCCGCCCGACCACGTCGTGGCTGGTCCAGCCCGCCGGCTTGTCGACGACGATCAGGCCGTCGCCGACGGGCGGCTCAGCGGTCATCCGTGTCGGTCTCCCTGACGGAGTCGGCCTGCGCATCCAGCTCGTCCTGGGCCTGCTCGGCCTCGGTGCGTGGCTTGCGGTAGGGGTCGGGCTCGCCGGCATACGCCTGCTCCGCGCGGGCGGCGGCGAGCTCGGCGTCCCGGGCGGCGACCTGGGCCAGCAGCTCGTCCAGGTGCTGGGCGTCCTCCGGCAGCGCGTCCAGGATGAACTCCAGGCTGGGGGTGAGCCGGATGCCCAGACCCTTGCCGACGAAGGAGCGCAGCCGGCCGCGGTAGTTCTCCAGAATCTCCGCGGCGGTCGCGCGGTCCTCCTCGGTGCCCAGGACGGTGTAGAAGACGCTGGCGTGCTGGGTGTCACCCGTGACGCGCACGTCGGTGATGGTGATGAACCCCTTGCGCTCGTCCTTGACCACCTGGGACAGGCCTTGTGTCACCAGCTGCTTGATCCGCTCGGCGATCCTGCGTCCGCGTGCCTGGTCGGCCATGAGGTCCTCCTGTTGTCGTCGGCGGCGCTCCCATCGGGGAGCGCGACCATCTTACGGACGACGCGGCCGGCCCCACCTTCGCAGGTGGGGCCGGCCGGACGTCATACCTAGATCAGCTGCGGGGGATCTCGCGCATCTCGTAGGTCGTGATGAGGTCATCCATCTGCAGGTCGTTGAACGACCCCAGGTTGATGCCGCACTCGAAGCCCTCGCGGACCTCGGTCACGTCGTCCTTGAACCGCCGCAGACCGGCGATCTCCAGACCCTCGGTGATGACGACGCCCTGACGCGTGATGCGTGCCTTGGCGCCCCGGTTGATCGTGCCGCTGCGCACCAGCGCACCGGCAACGTTGCCGAACTTGGAGCTGCGGAAGATCTCGCGGATCTCCGCCGAGCCCGTCTGGTGCTCCTCGTACTCCGGCTTGAGCATGCCCTTCAGGGCGTTCTCGATGTCCTCGATGGCTTGGTAGATCACCGAGTAGTACCGGATCTCCACGCCTTCCTTCTCGGCGTAGTCGGCGTTCTGGCCCTCGGCCCGGACGTTGAAGCCCAGGATGATGGCATCGGAGGCGACGGCGAGGTTGATGTTGTTCATCGTGATCGCGCCGACGCCGCGGTCGATGATCCGCAGCTCGACCTCGTCGCCGACGTCGATCTGCAGAAGGGCGTCCTCCAGCGCCTCGACCGAACCGGACACATCGCCCTTGAGGATGAGGTTGAGGGTCTCCACCTTGCCCTGGGCCAGGGCCTGGTTGAGGTCCTCCAGGCTGATCCGCTTGCGGGACTTGGCCAGCGCGGCCTGCCGGTCGGCAGCCTCGCGACGCTCGGCGATCTGCCGGGCGGTCCGGTCGTCCGGCGCCACCAGGAAGGTGTCGCCGGCGCGGGCCACGGTGTCCAGACCCAGCACCTGCACGGGACGCGACGGGGTCGCCACGTCCACGTTGGTGCCGTGCTCGTCGAGCATCGCCCGGACGCGGCCGTGGCTGGAACCGGTGACGATCGCGTCGCCGACCCGCAGGGTGCCCTGCTGGACCAGCACGGTCGCGACGGCGCCGCGGCCCTTGTCCAGGTTGGCCTCGATCGCGACACCGCGCGCGTCCTTGTCGGGGTTGGCCCGCAGGTCCAACGCGGCGTCCGCGGTCAGGAGCACGGCGTCGAGCAGCTCTTCGATGTTCTGGCCCTGCTTGGCCGAGACGTCGACGAACATGGTCTCGCCGCCGTACTCCTCGGCGATCAGGTTGTACTCGGTCAGCTGCTGGCGGATCTTGGCCGGGTTGGCGCCCTCGACATCGATCTTGTTGACCGCGACGACGATCGGCACGTCGGCCGCCTGGGCGTGGTTGAGCGCCTCGATCGTCTGCGGCATGACGCCGTCGTCGGCGGCGACCACGAGGATCGCGATGTCGGTCACCTTGGCACCACGGGCACGCATGGCGGTGAACGCCTCGTGGCCCGGGGTGTCGATGAAGGTGATCGCCCGCTCCGCGCCGTCGTGCTTGGTCCGCACCTGGTAGGCACCGATGTGCTGGGTGATGCCGCCGGCCTCGTCGGCCCCGACCTCGGACTCGCGGATCGCGTCCAGCAGGCGAGTCTTTCCGTGGTCCACGTGACCCATGACGGTCACGACCGGCGGACGCGGCTCGAGGTCCTCGTCGGACTCGGCCTCGGTCTCGGCCTCCAGGTCGATGTTGAAGGCCGTGAAGAGCTCGCGCTCCTCCTCCTCCGGGGAGACGACACGGATGTCGTACCCCAGCTCTGAGCCCAGGACCGCGAAGGTGTCCTCGTCCAGGGACTGGGTCGCGGTGGCCATCTCGCCCAGGTGGAAGAGCACGGTCACCAGCGCCGCGGGGTCGACGTTGATCTTGTCGGCGAAGTCGCTCAGCGACGCACCGCGGCGGACCTGGATGACCTTGCCACCACCGCGGGGGACGTTGACGCCGCCGATGGCGGGCGCCTGCATCGCCTCGAACTCTGCGCGCTTGGCCCTCTTGGACTTGCGTCCGCGGACCTTCCCGCCGCCACGACCGAATGCTCCGGCCGTACCGCCACGACCCCTCGGGCCACCACCACGGCCGCCAGGACCGCCGCGGAAGCCACCGGGGCCACCGGGGCCACCGCCGGGAGCCCCACCGGGTCCACCGGGTCCACCCGGACGTCCTCGCCCACCGGGGCGAGCTGGGCGGTCACCGGGACGGGGCACGGCAGCCCGCTCCGGCATCATGCCGGGGTTGGGACGGGGGCCGCCCGGGCGTGGACCGCCGGCGCCGGCCTGGCCACCGCGGCTCCCGCCCGGACGGGGCATGCCCTGGCTGGGCGCGAACGGGTTGTTGCCCGGCCGCGGGGGGCCACCCCGCTCACCACCGCGCTCACCACCGCGCTCACCACCAGGGGCGGGGCGACGCTCCCGCGCCTGACCCATGCCCTGGCTGGGCGCGAACGGGTTGTTGCCCGGACGGGGGCCCGGCTTGACGCCGGGACGGCCCGGACGGGGACCGCCACCGGAACGACCGCCGTCGGACGGACGCTCACCACCGGGGCGTTCGGTGCCCTGACGACCGGTCGACCGACGTTCCGTCGCGGGACGCTCCGTGGCCGGACGCTCCGGCTGGCGGG
This sequence comes from Ornithinimicrobium pratense, assembly GCF_008843165.1. Taxonomy (NCBI): domain Bacteria; kingdom Bacillati; phylum Actinomycetota; class Actinomycetes; order Micrococcales; family Ornithinimicrobiaceae; genus Ornithinimicrobium; species Ornithinimicrobium pratense. Next base: position 2,108,173 of record NZ_CP044427.1, read on the forward strand.
GTCCCGGCTTGACGCCCGGGGTGGGGCGGGCCGGCTCTGCGGTCGGCTCGGCGGCACGGCTGGGCTCCGCCGGGGCCGAGGGCTCCGCCGGGATCGAGGGCTCCGCCGGTGCCGAGGGCTCGGGCGTCGCCTGGGCCGGCTGCTGCGCGGCCGCACCCGGCTTGGGCGCATCAGGGGCCGGCGCCGGGGTTGTGGCTCCCGGCTTCGGCGCTGCGGCACCCGGCTTGGGCGCTGCGGGGCCGGGCTTGCCCTGGCCGCTCCTGGCCGCGGGACGGGGGGCGGAACCCTTGTCGTTGGCCGCCCTGCTCTTGCCCTTGGCGTCGGCCGGAGGGTTCTCGCGAATCTTGCGGACGACAGGGGGCTCGATGGTCGACGATGCCGACCGGACGAACTCTCCCTGCTCCTTCAGGTGGGCGAGCAGCTGCTTGCTCTCGACCCCGAGCTCTTTGGCGAGCTCGTAGACCCTGAGTTTTGCCACGGTGTGGTGTCTCCTTGAAGGTTGCGCCACGACCGGGGCCCGCTCAGGGCACAGCCGTGACTAGTGCTGCTGGGTGCTCATTGCTGAGTACTCATCGGGTGCTCATCAGCGTCAAACCCGCTTCCGGTTCCTCGATGACAGGTCCCACGTCAGGACCCGCCCTGTGCTGACCGACCGGGTCGGGCGACCCGGTCTTGTTGTTGTCACGCGCGCTGCTGCGCCAACCGCTCCTGCACGGCGTGCGTCTCGGGCTGGCTCCCCGCCGGAAGGCGGAGCGCCCGACCAAAGGCTCGGCGCGCGATCGCGGTCTGCAGGCAGGCTGGGTCGGGGTGCACATAGGCTCCTCGGCCCTGCCCACGCCGTCTCTCGTCGGGCTCGATGGTCCACCGGCTGGTGGTCCCGTCCCGGCGCGCGACGACACGCAGCAAAACAGTCTGTTCGTCCCGCCCCCGACACCCCACGCAGGTACGCACGGGCGTGTGCCGTGCACGTGGAGGGGTGGGGTCGGTCCGGACAGCGTTTACCATCTTACACTCCTTGGGCGTCTGCCCCGTGCTCCTCCTGCTCCTCGGTGTCGGCCCGGATGTCGATCTTCCAGCCAGTGAGGCGGTTGGCCAGGCGCGCGTTCTGCCCCTCTCGGCCGATCGCCAGCGACAGCTGGTAGTCCGGCACGACGACCCGGACCTGCTTGGTGCGGGGGTCGACGACACGGGCGGACTGGACCTTGGCCGGCGACAGTGCCGAGGCGACGTAGCGGGCCGGGTCCTCGTCGTAGTCGACGATGTCGATCTTCTCGCCCTGCAGCTCGCTCATCACGGCCCGCACCCGCTGACCCATGGGGCCGATGCAGGCCCCCTTCGCGTTGACCCCCGACACCTCGGAGTGGACCGCGATCTTGGTGCGGTGGCCGGCTTCGCGGGCCAGCCCGGCGATCTGCACGGTGCCGTCGGCGATCTCGGGCACCTCCAGGGCGAAGAGCCGGCGGACCAGGTTGGGGTGGGTCCGGGACAGGGTGATCTGCGGCCCACGGGGTCCGCGCTTGGCGCTGACCACGTAGCACCGCAGCCGCTGCCCATGCGGGTAAGACTCCCCCGGCACCTGCTCGGCCGAGGGCAACTCGCCCTCGACGGTGCCGAAGTCGACAAGCACCATCCGAGGGTCACTGCTCTGCTGGATGATCCCGGAGACGACGTCGCCCTCGCGGGCGCGAAAGTCGCCCAGCACGGCGTCGTCCTCCAGCTCGCGCATTCGCTGGGTGATGACCTGCCGCGCGGTGGCGGCGGCGACCCGCCCGAAGCCCTGAGGGGTGTCGTCATACTCCGGACCTGGCTCACCCCGGGTGCCGTCCTCCAGCACCGGTGCGTCCTCGCGGGCCCACACGGTCACGTGGCCGGTGCTGCGGTCCAGCTCGACCCGCGCCTGCCGGGCGTGACCCTCGACCCGCTGGTAGGCGGAGAGCAGGGCCTGCTCGATGGCCTCCACGATGACATTCATGGGGATCTCGCGCTCGCGTTCCAGCAGCCGCAGTGCGGCCATATCGATGTCCATCAGTCGTCCTTTCCGTCGCGCCGGTTGAACTCGACCTGCACCAGCGCCGTGGCCACCTCGGTGAGCGCGATCGGGGTGTGCGGTGTCTTGGCCAGAGTGAGCAGGTCCGCCTCCCCGTCGGTCTCGACGGAGGTCAGGCGGTCGGTCGTGGTCGTGCCGGCGGTGGTGGTGATCTTGACCAGGCGGCCGACATTGCGACGGAACTGGTCACGGGTGGTCAGGGGCCGGTCGAGGCCGGCGGAACTCACCTCGAGGGTGTAGGGGCTCTGCCCCATGACGTCGGAGGAGTCGAGCGCGTCAGAGACCGAACGGGTGGCCTCGGCCACCTCGTCCAGGGTCAGCGGCTCCACCGCGGAGGTGGTGTCGTCCTCGGGCAGGTCGCTGACGTCGCGGGCGAGGAAGATGCGGACGAGGCGCCGACGACCCGCCTGGTGCACCTCGGTGGCGTCGATGACCACCTTCGTCCCGGTGAGCGCGTCGGCAGCCAACTGCGTGATCGACTCGGTAGTGGCCCGGGCGTCCATGCGGTGCTCCAATCTTCTGCTGTGGACCGTGGGCGGGCACCGCGAGATGCCGGCCACCTCGGTCGGGGCATCTACCCTACCGAATGAGATGATCCCCGTCATGCCTTCGACTGGACCAAGCCGCCGTGCCCTGCTGCGCGCCGGGCTGGCCGGGATCGCCTCAGTGGGGCTGCTGGCCGGGTGCAGCGGCGACCGGGCCCGCACACCGTGGTCCCCGGAGCCGACGGCTGACGAGGCTGCGGCCGCTCGGCGAACGCCCGACGGTGACCTGCTGCTGCGGGCCCGGGAGCGCCTGGCCGGCCACCGCGCGGCCCTGTCACGGGCGCACGCGGACACTCCTGAGGGCCGAGCCCAGGTCCGGACCGTGGCAGAGCTGTGGCAGACCCAGCAGGAGCGGTTGGAGCAGCTGATCCTCCTGGGCGGGATCCCCCTGCCTGAGCTGGACGCAGAGATCCGCACGCTGCCTGAGGCGGACGACGAGACAGACGACGAGGCCGCCACGACGGGGCCGGGACCCGACGATGCGCGGCATTCCGCGACCGGCCCATCTGCGCAGACCGTCGGTGAACAGTTGCGCGGGGGCCTCCCCCAGGTCCTGGAGGACCTCAGCCGCTCCAGCGCGCTGAACAGGGCCATGCTCGTCTCGTTGGCCGCCCAGCACGTGGAGTCTGCGCGGCTGTTCGGGGCGCCTGCCGAGTGGCCGCCGCTCGAGGGACCCGTGGGCGCCGCCGCCGTGCCTGTGCTGGCCCGCACCCGGCCAACCGTCTTCGGCCTCGAGGTGGTCGCCGCCCGTTCCCGCGGCGAGGAACGGCTTCGCTACGAGTCGGTCCTGGCCGCGGTCCGGTCCACCACCCGCGCGCTCACTACCCTGGCCGGTGACGCGGCTCCCCTGCCGCCCTTGGGCTACGACCTCCCCGAGCCCCTCGACGACGAGCCCGGGCGGCTCACGCTGGCCCGGGCCTTGGTGCGCGACATCGAGCCGGCCGTCCTGTCCGTGGTTGCCCGGGCGGGCAGCGACGTGGAGCAGCTGCGCTCACTCGTGCGTCTTCTGGCGCAGACCCAGCAGTGGGCCGACGAGCTCGACGTCGACCCTGACCCCTTCCCTGGCATGACCCTGCCCTGACCGCCATGGCCTGGTCCTTGACCCCAGCAGACCTGCCCGCCCAGCTCGTGCGCGACCTCACCGGCCGCCCTGTCGACGCAGAGCAGGACGTCGCCCCGAGCACAGGCCGAGGTTCGCGGGTGACCAGGGCAGCGCGCGTGGACGGTGACACCTGGCTCGCCCAGCTGCCCCGGACGGTGGCCGACGCGATGGACCGCTGGCAGCTGACCCCCGACCCCGCCACACCGCTGCGCTCCGGCTACACCGCTGTGGTGATCCCGGTGTGGCGGCCCAGGGGTGACGCAGGGGTGCTCAAGGTCGGCTGGCCGCACCCCGAGGCCGACCACGAACACCTCGCCCTGCGGGCCTGGGCCGGTGCCGGTGCCGTCCAGCTGTTGGCGGCTGACCCCGCCTCGGCGACGCTGCTGCTCGAACGTCTCGAGGCCGACCGAGACCTGACCTCGGGCTCGGTGCTGGGCACAACCGAGACGCTGGGGCACCTCGCCCGGCTCCTGGATCGCCCCGCCCCGCCCTGGGCTCCGCGGTTGAGCGTGCACCTGGCTGGCCTAGTCGCGCAGTTGGACCGGTTCGCCGCCGACCCCGGATCGGCCAGAGCTTTCCCCCGCCGGATGGTGCAGCAGGCCACCTCGATCGCCCGCGACCTGCTTTCCGAGGGCGGCGGATCCGCGGCCGGCGAAGGCCCTCACCCGCTGGACGCGCGACTGGTCCACACCGACCTGCACCAGGGCAACGCCCTGTGGCGTCCCGATCCCGGTGAGTGGGTGGCGATCGACCCCAAGGCGATGGCCGCCGACCCGCACTGGGCGCTGGCCCCGGCACTGTGGGACCGGTGGGAGGACGTGCTGGCGGCCCACGACGCCCGTGCCCACCTGCAGCTGCGGATCGGGCTCCTGTGCGACGCCGCAGGCCTGGACGAGGATCGGGCCCGCGCGATGACGATCCTGCGACTGGTGCACAGCGCCGTCCACGCAGCCCGCACCGGCGGCCCCGACGCCGCCGAGTGGGCGGACAAGGCGGTGACCATCGTCAAGGCCGCCCAGCCCGGCTGAGAGGCTCGCGAGTGCCGGGCCGGCCGCATACGGTGGGGTGATGGCCAACCGTCTCGCCAGCAGCACCTCGCCCTACCTGCAACAGCACGCCGACAACCCGGTCGCCTGGTGGGAGTGGGGCGACGAGGCGTTCGCCGAGGCGCGCCGCCGTGGCGTGCCGGTCCTGTTGTCCATCGGGTATGCCGCCTGCCACTGGTGCCATGTCATGGCCCACGAGTCCTTCCAGGACCAGGAGGTTGGGCGGGTGCTCTCGCAGGACTACGTGGCGATCAAGGTCGACCGTGAAGAGCGCCCCGATGTGGACGCGGTCTACATGACGGCGACCACGGCACTCACCGGGCACGGCGGCTGGCCGATGACCTGCGTGCTCACCCCCGAAGCAGAGCCGTTCTGGGCCGGCACCTACCTGCCGCGGGAGAACTTCCTGCAGCTGCTCACCGCGGTGACCCAGCAGTGGCGCACCGACCGCGAGCGGCTGGAGCAGGGGGCGCGGCAGATCGTCACCGCCTTGCAGGAGGCGGAGACGAGAGTCGCCGGGCGACCGGACGGGCCGGCGGACGGCGCCAGTGTCGTCCCGACGCTCGCCGGGCTGGGTGCGCCGGAGGACACCGATCCGCCCGCTGTGGACCTCGAGCTGCTGACCCACGCCACCCGCTCCCTCGCCGACGACTACGACCACCAGCACGGCGGGTTCGGCAGGGCACCGAAGTTCCCGCCGTCCATGGTCCTGGCCTTCCTGCTGCGCCACCACGGCCGCACGGGTGACCCCTCGGCGCTGCAGATGGTCCGGGGGACCTGCGAGGCGATGGCCCGATCGGGCACCTACGACCAGCTCGGTGGAGGCTTCGCCCGCTACGGCGTCGACCGCCAGTGGGTCGTGCCGCACTTTGAGAAGATGCTCTACGACAACGCCCTGCTGCTCGGGGTGTATGCCGACCTGGCCCGAGCGGACGCCACTTCGCGACCGTGGGCGGAGCGGGTGGTGCGCGAGACCGTGGCCTGGCTGCTGGATGAGATGTGGACCGAGCAGGCCGCCTTCGCCAGCTCCTTGGACGCCGACACCGACGGCGTCGAGGGGCTGACGTACGTGTGGACACCGGAGGAGCTGCGCCAGAGCCTCGGCGAGGAGGACGGGGCCCGGGCCGCGGCTCTGCTGGGGGTCACGGAGGAGGGCACCTTCGAGCACGGGGCCTCCACCCTGCAACTGCGCGCCGACCCGGAGGATCCCGCCTGGTGGGCCTCGGTCCGCGAACGGCTCCTGCTGCGCCGCACCCTGCGCCCCCAGCCGGCCCGCGACGACAAGGTGGTCACCGCCTGGAACGGTCTGGCCATCGCCTCCCTCGCCCACGCCGGCTGGCTGCTGGAGGAGCCGGACTGGGTGGACGTGGCCGCGCGCTGCGCCCGGTTCCTGCTGTCCGAGCACCTCGTCGACGGCCGGCTTCGCCGCAGCTCCCGCGACGGGCAGGTCGGTGCCGCGCTCGGGGTCGCCGAGGACTACGGCAACCTCGCCGACGGTCTGCTTGCCCTACACCGGGCGACCGGGGAGACGATCTGGATGGAGCAGGCCGGTGTCCTGCTCGATCAAGCGGTGGAGCTGTTCGGCGAGCCGGACGGCTCGTTCGCCGCCACCGGCCATGACGCGGAGCAGCTCGTGCTGACCCCCCAGTTCCAGGGGGACAACGCCGAGCCCGGCGGGCTCTCGGCCATCTCACTGGCGCTGGTGCGGCACGGCGTGCAGGCCGGGCGGGTGGACCACCTGGCCCGGGCCGGAGAAGCTCTGGACGCCAGCAGCGCCCTGCTGCGTCGGGCACCCCGCTTCGCCGGCTGGGCGCTGACCGCGGCCGAGGAGCTAGCAACCGGCCCGGCACTGGTGCGCCTGTCCCCTGCCCGTTCCCATCGACGTCCCGCGCGGAGCACCGGCCCTGACGAGCGGGCACCGGCATCGGATGAGCTGGGGCGGGCGGCACGGCATACCCCGGTAGGAACGCTAGTGGTGGACGGGGACGCCTCGATCTCTTTGACGGACGGAGCACGGGCCGCGGTCGTCTGCCACGGCACGACCTGCGGGTTACCCCGGACCGACCCGGCACAGCTGTCCCGGTTGGCGCACGGCTGACCCCGTCACCCGTGGACCGCGAGGGTGCGCCGCTGCCTACGCTGTGACCATGCCGTTCTCGACCCGCTGCGCCCGCCTGGGCGCGCTGACCCTCGTGCCCCTGTTCGTCCTCGTCGCCTGCTCCGGGGACGAACAGACGACCGGTGGCCCGTCGGGGACGCCGCCGGTCACCGCAGCGCCGGACGGCGCGGACGACGCCGGCGGCACGGGGGACACGGCCGATGACGAGGCCCAGCAGACCGCCGGCCCTGCCGACCCGGCTACGGGCGAGGCGGTAAAGCTCACCATCGTCGCCAGCGGGGACATCCTGCCCCACTCCTGGGTCAACGTCAGCGCGCGCCTCTACGCCGGGTCCGGAGATCGCTCGATGTACCCGAGGGACGGCGACACCTACGACTACACACCGATGTTCGCCGATGTTACGGACCTGATCTCCGGCGCGGACCTGGCCCTGTGTCACCTGGAGACCCCGCTCTCGCCGGACGGCACGGACCTGTCCTATCCCAACACCCTGTCCTTCAACACCCCCCGCGAGATGGCTGACGCGCTGGCCGGTGCCGGGTTCGACGGCTGCGACTTCGCCTCCAACCACACCATGGACCGCGGAATCCGGGGCCTGGCCGACACCGAGCAGGTGCTGCGCGAAGTGGGGATGGGCTATGCCGGGCCCACCGCCCACGAGGGCCGCGCAGGGCAGGCCGAGGTCTACGAGGTGGGCACGGATGCCGGGACGGTGCAGCTGGCGCACCTGGCCTACACCTACACCTACCCCAACTCCGGCGAGCCCACGACCTACATCCCCGAGCAGGCCCCCTGGTTGGAGCAGGCCCACTGGCCGAACATCGGCAGCGCCGGCATCCTTGAGCAGGCACAGACCGCCCGGGACAAGGGCGCCGACTTCGTCGTGGTCTCCATGCACTGGGGCGAGGAGTACCAGGCCCAGCCGACCCCGCAGCAGCGCCAGGTCGCGCAGGAGCTGCTGGGCTCGGACACCGTGGACCTCGTCTTGGGCACGCACGTGCACGTCATCCAGCCGTGCGAGCAGATCAACGGTAAGCACGTCATCTACGGCTTGGGCAACTTCTTGTCCAACCAGTCGCCGACGACCGCGTCCTCGCTGCGCCCGGAGACCCAGGAGGGCATGGTCGCCCTGCTGACCCTGTCCCGTGACGAGCAGGGCACGGTGAGCTCGTCGATGGCCTATCAGCCGACCCGCGTGGAGATCCCACCGGAGGTCGCCCCCGGCCACGTCATCCGGTTGGTCTCCCCGGACACCTACCCCGAGTCCTGGGAGCGCACGGTCGCCTCCGTAGACCTGCTCGGCGGGTGCGACGCCGAGCCGATCCAGCCGGCCCCCTAGGACCCAGGGACGGGGGCAGTACGCCGGGCGGACCTCGCCAGGCCCGACGGGCGGACACCTCAGCTGAACTGCTGCAGGGTCTCCCAGCCGATGACGAGGACGAAGGCGCTCACCACGAGCACGAAGAAGAGGCGGACGAAGCGGCTGCCGCGGGCGACCGCGACCCGCGCCCCCAGGTAGCCGCCGACGATGTTGCAGGCGCCCATGACCAGCCCTACCTCCCACAGGACCGCCCCGGCCGGCACGAAGACCACCAGGGCGGCAAGGTTCGTGGCCAGGTTGGCGATCTTGGCCTTGGCGCTGGCCTCGAGGAAGCCATAGCCCAACGCGCTGACCAGAGCGAAGACGAAGAACGAGCCGGTGCCGGGCCCCAGCGCCCCGTCGTAGCTGCCGACGAGCAGCCCGATCACGACCGCGACCGCGAGGTGCCGCTTGCCGACGCGGCCGAAGCGCAGCCGCTGCAGTTGGCCCATCGTGGGCCTGGCCAGCGTGTAGCCACCGACCACGAGCAGCACCGCGAGGATGATCGGGTTGAACATCTCCTTGGAGAACCAGAAGGCCACGCTGGCCCCGCCGAGGCTGCCGATGAAGGCCGCGCCGGCGAGGGGGAAGGCGGTGCGCAGGTCGGGTCTGACTCGGCGGAAGTAGGTAATCGAGCTCACCGTCGTGCCGCAGATGGACCCCAGCTTGTTGGTCGCCAGCAGCTGCACCGGGCTGGCGCCGGGCAGGCCGAGGAGAAGAGCAGGCAGCTGGATCAGCCCGCCGCCCCCGACGACCGCGTCGACGAACCCTGCCGCCAGCCCGGCGAGGGCCAGGAGGACCAGGATGCCTGGTTCGATGCCCTCCACGCCTCAGACGCCCGGCCGGTATGCCGTCAGGCCTGAGGCCGCGCAGCGGCGGCCTCGGCCACCGCCTGCTCGCCGCGGACCTCGGCCAGCACCTGGGTCACCGCCTCGTCGACGGCGACCTCCCGGCGCTCACCGGTGCGACGGTCCTTGATCTCCAGCACACCGTCGGCCAGGCCGCGGCCGATGACCACGATCGTGGGCACCCCGAGCAGCTCGGCATCCTTGAACTTCACGCCGGGGCTGACCTTGGGCCGGTCGTCGTAGACGACCTCCAGACCAGCCCCCGTCAGCTGGGCCACCAGCCCCTCGGCGTGCTCGAAAATCGCCTGGTCCTTGCCGGTGGCGAGCACGTGCACGTCGGCCGGGGCCAACGCCCGCGGCCAGACCAGACCGAGCTCGTCGTGGCTGGCCTCGGCAACCGCGGCGACGGCGCGGGAGACCCCGACGCCGTAGGAGCCCATGGTCACCGTGACCAGCTTTCCGTTCTCGTCCAGCACCTTCAGGTCCAGCGCCTCGGCGTACTTGCGGCCGAGCTGGAAGATGTGGCCCATCTCGATGCCGCGGGCCAGGGTCAGCGTGCCGGCGCCGTCCGGGCTCGGGTCGCCCTCGCGGATCTCGGCGGCCTGGATGGTGCCGTCAGCGGTGAAGTCGCGGCCGTTGACCAGGTCGTAGACGTGCTTGCCGTGCTCGTCGGCGCCGGTCACCCAGGCCGAGCCGTGCGCGACCGAGGGGTCGAGCAGGTAGCGGATGCCGCTGCCGCCGCGCTCCGCCGAGGTCTCCCCGAGCATCGCCGGACCGATATAACCCTTGACCAGCATTGGGTAGGCCGCGAAGTCCTTCTCCTCAAAGGGCGTCCACGTCGCCGGGGCGACCTGCGCCTCGAGCCGTTTGGCATCCACCTCGCGGTCGCCCGGCAGCCCGACGGCCAGCGGCTCGCGGGTGCCGTCGGGGTAGGTGAGCATGACGACGACGTTCTTGAGCGTGTCGGCGGCCTTCCACGCCCGGCCGTCGGTGCGCGGGTGCAGCGCGTTGGACTGGGCCACCAGCGTCTCGATGGTCGGGCTGTCCGGGGTGTCCTCCACGCGCGCGGCCGGGGTCGCGTCGACGACCTCCTGGCTCAGGGGCGGCGCCTGAGGCACCACGACCGCCTCGACGTTCGCGGCATACCCGGAGGCCTCGCACCGCACGAAGGTGTCCTCGCCGACCGGGCTGACGGCGAGGAACTCCTCGCTGGCCGAGCCACCCATCGCACCGGAGTCGGCGTGCACCACGACGTAGTCGAACCCGAGGCGGTCGAAGATGCGCAGGTAGGCGTCACGGTGCCGCTGGTAGGCGGCCTCCAGCCCGGCGTCGTCGACGTCGAAGGAGTAGGAGTCCTTCATCACGAACTCGCGCCCGCGCAGCAGCCCGGCGCGCGGACGCGCCTCGTCGCGGTACTTGGTCTGGATCTGGTAGAGCGTCAGCGGCAGCTCCTTGTAGGAGCTGAACATGTCCTTGACGGCGAGGGTGAACATCTCCTCGTGGGTGGGCCCGAGCAGCATGTCCGCGCCCTTGCGGTCCTGGAGCCGGAAGAGGTTGTCGCCGTACTCGGTCCAGCGGCCGGTCGCCTCGTAGGGTTCGCGGGGCAGCAGCGCCGGGAAGCTCAGCTCCTGGCCACCGATCGCGTCCATCTCCTCGCGGACGACCTCCTCGACCTTGCGCAGCACCTTCAGCCCCAGCGGCAGCCAGGTGTAGACACCCGGGGCGGCGCGCCGGATGTAGCCAGCGCGCACCAGCAGCTTGTGGCCGGGCAGCTCGGCCTCGGCCGGGTCCTCGCGCAGGGTCCGCAGGAACAGGTTCGACAGGCGCGTGGTCCGCGACACGAGGGGGCACTCCTTCTACCGTGCAATGGTCCCGCGGCACGTGGCAGGGGCACGCACAGGTATGCAGAGGCACGCCTGCCCCGCCGCGGGGTGACCGTCGCAGCCTACCCGTCGCCCAGCGAGGGCTCGACCGAGTTAACAGCCGAGCTCGGAGACCCCCTCGAGCAGGCGGTCGACCTCCTCCTGGGTCGTGTAGGGCGCCATCCCGACCCGCACCCCTCCACTGGGGCCCAGCCCCAGTCGGTGGCTGCAGTCCCAGGCGTAGAAGTGCGAGGCCGGGGCGTTGATCCCGCGGGCAGCCAGGTGACGGTGCACGGCGGCCGGCTCCACCCCGTCGATGGTGAACAGCAGGGTGGGCGTGCGGTGCCGGGCGCGGGAGTGCAGGTGGACTCCGTCGATGGCGGCCAGGCCGTCCTCAGCCCGGGCCCGCAGGGCATCCTCGTGCGCCTCCACGGCGGCGAACGAGGCCTCCAGCCGCTCACGTCGGGTCTGCGGAGCCGACGTGGCACCCGATCCGGCAGACACTGCGGAACCGGAGAGCCCGGCCAGGCCGGCGATGAAGTCGACCGTGGCGGTGGTCCCGGCGAGCAGCTCATAGGGCAGGGTCCCCATCTCGAACCGTTCCGGGACCGCCTCGGGTGAGGGCAGCAGCTTGTCCGGGCGCAGCTCCTCCAGCAGGTCGGCCCGCCCGGACAGCACGCCCAGGTGCGGGCCGAAGAACTTGTAGGGCGAGCAGGACAGCAGGTCCGCCCCCAGCTGCTCGCGCGAGACCGCGGCGTGGGCGGCCAGGTGCACGCCGTCCACGTGCACGAGCGCGCCGACGGCGTGCGCGGCGGAGATGATGGCCGGCAGGTCGGGCCGGGTGCCGATGAGGTTGCTCGCACCGGTGACCGCCACGAGCCGGGTGCGTTCGGTCAGCACTGCCTCCACCGCGCCCGGCGGCAGCTCACCGGTCTCCGGGTCCAGCTCGGCCCACCGCACGCTCGCCCCGACCGTCTCCGCGGCGATGATCCAGGGCCGGATGTTGGCGTCGTGGTCGAGGGAGGTGACCACGACCTCGTCACCGGGGCCCCAGTCCCGGCACCGGGCCAGAGTGCGGGCCAGGTCCATGGTCAGGGCGGTCATGCTGCGGCCGAAGATGACCGTGGCGGGGTCGGTGCCCAACAGGTCGCCCATCGCGGCCCGGGCCCCCTGCACGATCGTCTCTGCCCGCTGCTCGGCGGCGGTGACTGCGCCGCGGTTGGCGATCGAGCTGGTCAGCGTCGCGGCGACCGCCTCCGCCAGCACCGCCGGGGTCTGGGAGCCGCCCGGCCCGTCGAAGTGGGCGGTGCCGGTCGTGAGCGCGGGGAAGTGAGCACGGACCGCAGCGACGTCAAGGGCGGGGTGCGGGGACGGCATCGTCATGACCGGAGACTAGCGAGCCGGTCCAACGACCTACCCTGGGCCTATGCTGCTGGACCCTGCCGACCTGCTGCCCGTCCACTGCCCGGACGGCGATGACCACGGTGATCTGCGCTCCTGGCGCGACGTCGAGCTGCCCGGCTTAGGCCGCTCGGCCGAGATCTATGCCTGGCTCCCGCCCGGCTACCAGGAGCGGCCGGAGGAGCGCTACCCCGTCCTCTACCTGCACGACGGGCACAACCTCTTCCTGCGCTCCCGCACCTTCGAGGGCGCCTCGTGGGACGTCGGCCGGGCGATGACCGACCTGGCAGCCGACGGCATCCGCGGGATCGTCGTCGGCATCCCCTGCCACCCGGAGCAGCGCAGCGAGGAGTACACCCAGTACCCCCACCCCGAGCGCGGCGGCGGACGCGCCACCGACTACGCCACCTTCCTCGTCGAGCACCTCAAGCCGGCCGTGGACGCCGCCTTGCCCACCCTGCCCGGGCCCGAGCACACGGTGGTCGCCGGCAGCTCCCTGGGCGGAGTCATCAGCGCCTACCTGTGGCTGGAGCACCAGGACGTCTTCGGCGGCGCCGGGTTGTTCTCCCCCGCCTTCTGGTGGCCGGGTGAGCAGGCGCTGACCGACCTGGAGCAGGCGCTGGCCACCGGCCGCCTGCGCGGCCGCGTCCACCTTGACGCCGGGGGCCACGAGCAGCCCGACCAGCCGGACATCGAGCGGGCCTACGTGGAGGACGCCGAGCGCCTGCTGCGCGCCCTGCGCGGGGCTCAGGTCCCGGTGCGCTACGTCTACGACTCCACCGCCTACCACTTCGAGACGGCGTGGGCCGACCGGTTCCCGGCAGCCGCCGCCTGGCTCCTGCAGGGGTATGCCGCCTCGCCCCCCTTCTTCGCCGACCCCGCCCACCAGGGTGACGGGTGAGGCACCCTGGAAAAGGTGACAGCGGTCAGCTGCTGGCCGAGCAGGTCCGGGCGTAGCCGAGCTCGTCGAAGGAGCTCGCAAGCCCCTCTGCCAGCAAGCGCAGCGAGGCCCGCATCGCCTCCACACCTCGCGTCGACGCCGGGTCGTGACCGACGCTGACCTTGCCCGTGATGGAGTGGACCCCATGAGCACCGATGTGGACCCGTGGATCTGGCTGGAGGACGTCGAGGGTGAGCGGGCGATGGGGTGGGTCCGCGAGCGCAGCGAGGGGGCCGAGGAAACCCTCACCGCACACTCGTTGTACCCCGACCTGCACTCCGGGATCCAGGACGCGCTGGAGGCCCCGGACCGGATCCCGCTGGTCGGGCAGGCCGGCGAGCACCTCTACGGCTTCTGGACCGACGCCGAGCACCCGCGGGGGGTATGGCGTCGCACCACCTGGGCGTCCTACCGCACGCAGGAGCCGGAGTGGGAGGTGCTGGTCGACGTGGACGCCCTCGCCCGGGAGGAGGACGTGCCGTGGGTGTGGCAGGGGGCCCAGCTGCTGCGTCCCGATCTGGACCGGGCACTGGTGCACCTGTCCCGGGGCGGCGCTGACGCCGGCACCACGCGGGAGCTGGACCTGACCACCGGGCAGTGGGTGGCCGCCCCCGAGGGCTTCGCCAAACCGGAGGCCAAGGGTCGGCTGGTCTGGCGCGACCGCGACAGCGTCTACCTCACCACCGCCGACGACGCCACCGGCGCGACCCGGTCCGGCTACCCCCGCACGGCCCGGCTCTGGCGTCGCGGCACCCCGCTCGCCGAGGCGGTGGTGGTGCACACGATCCCCGAGGATGACCTCGGGCTCTTCGTCGGCCACGACCAGCGCAGTGGCCGGACGGTGCTGCACCGAGGGCTGGCCTTCTACCGTGAGCAGACCCTGGTCCTAGACGACGCGGGCGGGGACGGGCACGGCTCGGACGGGGCGGGCCAGCCCGGGACGGTTCGGGCCCTGGACCTGCCGGTGTCTGCGCAGACCAGCGTCCACCGCGACCACGTCGCCGTCCGCCTGCGGCACTCGTGGGCGCCGTCCCGCTCTTCCGACGGCCCGCACCACCCGGCCGGCAGCCTGCTCGTCGCGCCGCTGGCCGCTGTGCTCGAGGATCCGGCGAGCGCCGGCTGGACGGCCCTGTTCACCCCGGACGACCGTTCCGCGCTGGTCGACCTCACCTGGACCAAGGACCGGTTGGTGACCACCGAGCTGGTCGACGTGCGGCATACCGTGCGGGTGCACGAGCAGGCTCCGGGCAGCACGGGCTGGGTCAGCCGTGACCTGACCGAGCTGCTGGATGTGGGCCTGCGCACGGTGAGCGTCTCGGCGGTCGACGACGACGAGAACGACGACCTGTGGCTGGTGACCACCGGCTACCTCGACCCGATGACCCTGTCCGTCGCCCGGCTCACCGACGGGGGCGGGGTCGAGGTCGAGACGCTCAAGGCGGCGCCCTCGCGCTTCGACGCCGAGGGGCTGGAGGTCACCCAGCAGTGGGCGGTCTCCACCGACGGCACCCGGGTGCCCTACTGGCAGGTCGGCCCGGCCGACCTGCCCATGGACGGCTCCACCCCCACCGTCGTCCACGGCTATGGCGGCTTCGAGCAGGCCCTGACCCCCGCCTACGACCCCATCGTTGGTCGTTCCTGGCTGGCGCACCGGCACGTGCACGTGGTCGCCGGCATCCGCGGTGGCGGCGAGTTCGGGCCGGGTTGGCACCAGGCTGCGCTGCAGCAGGGGCGGCACCGGGCCTACGAGGACTTCGCGGCCGTGGCGCGCGACCTGGTCGCCAGGGGCGTGACCTCGGTGCCCCGCCTGGGCTGCACCGGCCGGTCCAACGGCGGCCTGCTCGTCGGCAACATGATCACCGGCTACCCCGAGGACTTCGCGGCCGTCGTGTGCCAGGTGCCGCTGCTGGACATGCAGCGCTACCACCTGCTGCTGGCCGGGGCCTCGTGGATGGCCGAGTACGGCGACCCCGACGACCCTGAGCAGTGGGAGTTCCTCCAGACCTTCTCCCCCTACCAGCGCTTCGACCCCGCCCGGCCCACGCCCGCGGTCTACCTGGCCACCTCGACCAGGGACGACCGAGTGCACCCCGGCCACGCCCGAAAGATGGCCGCGCTGCTGGCCGAGCACGGTCGCGACGTCACCTACTGGGAGAACACCGAGGGCGGCCACGGCGGCGCCTCGACGCCACAGCAATGGGCCACCTGGCACGCGCTGGCCTGGGCGTTCCTGCACGACCGGCTGACCTGAGGCTCGCTGACAGGTATGCGGCGTCGTGCCGGGCGCCGAGATCCAGGCGCGTGCCTTCTGCTCGCTCCTAGAGCAGGACGGTGGCGAAGGTGCCGGTCTGCTCCATACCCACCCGGTGGTAGGTGGCGACCGCGCGCTCATTGAAGTCGTTGACGTAGAGCGTCACCACCGGCGCGACATGGGCGATGGCGTGCTCGATCACGGCCGCCATGGCCGGGGCCGCTAGGCCCTTCCCCCGGCGGTCAGGATGTACCCACACGCCCTGCACCTGGGCGACGCCGAGGGCGACGGAGCCAAGGTCGGCCTTGAAGACGACCTGGCCGTCCTCGACCCGCACCAGCGAGCGGCCCTGCTCGATCAGCCCGGCGACCCCTCGACGGTAGGCCATGCCGTTGCCGCGGTAGGGCGGGTAGCCGATCTCCTCGGTGAACATCGCGGCCGCCGCAGGCACCAGCAGGTCCAGGTCGTCCATCCTCGCCAGCCGCACCGCGGGATCCACGGGGATGCCCAGCGTCGAGGGCGCGGTCCGGGTGGTCAGCACCAGCTGCCGGGCCCGGATCTCACGTGCCTGACCCCAGTGCCGCTCCAGCCGGCCCCACAGATCCAGCACCTGGTCGGCCGGGCCGAACAGCGAGCTGGCGGTCGCCCGTCGCTTGACCACCTTGGCGGCGAGCGCACCCAGGGCCCGGGGACCGGCCTGGACCGGCACCACATTGGCCGAGCACCAGACCAGCGCCCGGTCCTCACCTGAGGCGTAGGCGAAGAGTGGGCCGCGGGTGCCGACCAGGCCCGACTCCAGGATCCGGGCGGCCACGAAGACGTTGTTGACGGGGTCCTCGGCACAGATCTCCAGGGCACGCTCCACGTCCACCGGACCGCAGGCCCGCACCGGGCCCAGGCTGCGCAGCATGTGCCCAGCCTGCCGCACTCTCCGCAGTGCGGCCACACCGGGACGTCCCCCCTGCCCGTTCTTGGCGGCAACCGTCGGCAGCCCACTCAGCTCGCACGCCACCCACCGCAGCCCGCCTTGACGCGGAGGCACGGCATACCTCGCGCCGCCCCTGCTCGCGCACGCCGGCTTGGCATGCACAAGGATGTGGGGAGCAACAGGAAGGGGTGGCCATGCAGCCACGCGCGCTGACCGGGCGCAGCCGGGACGAGGCCCTGCGCATCCTGCGCCAGAGCGCGGCGGGTGGAGAGCCTGTCGACGTGCTGGTCGTCGGCGGCGGGGTGACCGGCGCCGGCGTGGCGCTGGACGCCACGACGCGGGGCCTGACCACCGTGGTGGTCGAGGCGGAGGACTGGGGCGCGGGCACCTCGCAGTGGTCCACCAAGTTGGTGCACGGGGGCCTGCGCTACCTGCAGATGCTCGACTTCAAGCTGGTCCACGAGGCGCTGACCGAGCGTGGCCTGCTGCTCAACACCCTGGCCCCGCACCTGGTCAAGCCGATGCCCTTCCTCATCCCGCTGGAGCACCGGCTGTGGCAGCGGGCCTACTACGGCGCCGGCGTCACCCTCTACGACGTGCTGGCCAACCTCATGCCGGGCCGCCGCGCCCTGCCCATCCACCAGCACCGCACCCGGGCCGGGCTGCAGCGCGAGTTCCCGGCGCTACGCCACCGCACCGCGATCGGGGCGGTGAAGTACTGGGACGCCACCGTCGACGACGCCCGTCTGGTCTCCACACTCGTGCGGACCGCCCACTCCTACGGTGCCCACCCCGCCAGCCGCACCCGGGTGACGCGGCTGCTCAAGGACGACGACGGCCGGGTCGTGGGTGCCCGGTTGCTGGACCGGGAGTCGGGTGAGGAGCTGGAGTGCCGGGCCCGGCACGTCGTCGCCGCCACCGGGGTCTGGACCGACGACGTCCCGCAGCTCGCGGACGCCGACGGCGGGCTGCGGGTGCTGGCCTCCAAAGGCGTCCACCTCGTGGTGCCGCGGGAGAAGATCGAAGGCTCCAGCGGGCTGTTCCTGCAGACCGAACGCTCGGTGCTGTTCTTCATCCCCTGGGCCCGCTACTGGATCATCGGCACCACCGACACCCCGTGGAGCCTGGAGCGCCGCAGCCCCGTCGCGACCGCGGCGGACGTCGACTACCTGCTCGAGCAGGCCAACGCCGTGCTGACCACCCGGCTGACCCGGGAGGACCTGGTCGGCTGGTATGCCGGGCTCCGTCCCCTGCTGCAGCCGGGCACCAGGGAGGGCACCGACTCGGCCAGGGTGAGCCGGGAGCACACCGTGGCCAGCCCCGCGCCGGGGCTGACCATCATCGGCGGCGGCAAGCTCACCACCTACCGGGTCATGGCCAAGGACGCAGTGGACTTCGCGCTGGCCGATGAGCCCGAGGCGCTGGGCAGCATCACCGAGCAGATCCCGCTGGTGGGCGCGGTCGGGGAGGCGGCGATGCGCCGACGGATGCCGGCGCTGCGTCGCCAGTTCGGCTGGAGCGAGCAGCTGACCAACCACCTGCTGCACCGCTACGGCTCCCTGATCGAGGAGCTGCTCCAGCTCATCGAGGAGGACCCCTCGCTGGCCCGCCCGCTGGAGCGCGCGCCGGCCTACCTGCGCGCCGAGATCGCCTACGCCTGCATCAGCGAGGGCGTACTGCACCTGGAGGACCTGCTCATGCGCCGCACCCGGCTGGTCTACGAGTCCCCCGACCAGGGCCGCTCGGCCCTGCCGGAGATCGCCGAGATCGCCGAGCAGTGGCTGGGCTGGGGCCACGACCGGCTCACCGAGGAGATCGAGGCCTACACCGCGTGGGTGCGCGGGGTGTGCGCCGCAGCCGAGGAGGACAGCGACGAGGCCGCGCTCGCGGCCTTCCACGCCGAACAGCACGCGACCGTGCCGGTCGGCCGGGCGCGCGACCGCGCCGGCGAAGACTCCAGCGGACGGGCCGACGAACGCGTCGGCGGACCGGAGGGACGATGAGGAGGAGAAGGTGAGCGAGCAGCACATCCTGGCCATCGACCAGGGCACCACCAGCACCCGGGCGATCGTCTTCGACCGCCGGGGGCGGATCCGCTCCGTGGGCCAGCGGGAGCACGAGCAGATCTTCCCGCAGGCCGGCTGGGTCGAGCACGACCCCGTCGAGATCTGGGACAACACCCGGGAGGTCATCGGCCTGGCCCTGGGCCGGGCCAACGTCCCAGGCGGCGGCCTGGCCGCGATCGGCATCACCAACCAGCGTGAGACCACGGTGGTCTGGGATCGCAGCACCGGGGAGCCGGTGCACCACGCCATCGTCTGGCAGGACACTCGCACCGCCGACCTGGTCGCGCAGTTGGGCGGGGAGCATGGGCCGGACCGGTTCAAGCAGATCTGCGGTCTGCCACTCGCCACCTACTTCGCCGGTCCCAAGGTCCGCTGGATCCTGGACCACGTCGACGGTGCCCGGGAGCAGGCCGAGGCCGGGGAGCTGCTCTTCGGCACCATCGACTCCTGGTTGGTGTGGAACCTCACCGGGGGCCCCGACGGCGGCATCCACGTCACCGACGTCACCAACGCCTCCCGGACCATGCTCATGGACCTGCGCACCCTGTCCTGGTCACCGGAGCTCTGCGAGGCGATCGGGGTGCCGCAGGCCATGCTGCCCGAGATCCGCTCCAGCTCGGAGGTCTACGGCCGCAGCGACAAGCTGGACGTGCCGATCGCCGGGATGCTCGGCGACCAGCACGCCGCCACCTTCGGCCAGGCCTGCTTCGAGCGCGGAATGTCCAAGAACACCTACGGCACCGGCAACTTCATGCTGCTGAACACTGGCACCGAGATCGTGCCCAGCGAGAACGGGCTGATCACCACCGTGTGCTACCAGCTCGGTGACCAGGACCCCGTCTACGCCCTGGAAGGCTCGATCGCCGTCACCGGCTCCCTCGTGCAGTGGCTGCGGGACAACCTCGGCCTGATCTCCGACGCCGCCGAGATCGAGGAGCTGGCCGCGCAGGTCGACGACAACGGCGGCTGCTACATCGTCCCCGCCTTCTCCGGGCTGTTCGCGCCCTACTGGCGCGACGACGCACGCGGCGCGGTGGTCGGGCTGACCCGCTACGTCACCAAGCACCACATCGCCCGCGCCGCCCTGGAGGCCACGGCCTACCAGACCCGGGAGGTTCTGGACGCGATGCAGGCCGACTCCGGTGTGCAGATCAGCGAGCTGCGGGTCGACGGCGGCATGGTGGCCAACGAGCTGCTCATGCAGTTCCAGGCCGACATCCTCGACCTCGACGTCGTGCGCCCGGAGGTTGCGGAGACCACGGCCCTCGGGGCGGCCTACGCCGCCGGGATCGCCGTCGGTTTCTGGGAGGGGCAGGAGGAGCTGGCCGGACACTGGTCCGTGGACCGTCGCTGGAGCCCGAGGATGCGGTCGCAGGAGCGCGAGCGGCTCTACCGGACCTGGAAGAAGGCGGTCACCCGCACCTTCGACTGGGTCGACGAGGACACCGCTGCCGCCGAGGAGGAGGTGGCCGAGCAGGCGTTGGCCGAGCAGGCGCCGTCCGCGGACAAGGGCAAGGACAAGGACGACGCCGACGCCGACGCCTAGCGAGCCCCGCTCCGCCCCGACTCGACCTGCGCCTTGAGCCGGCGCAACCCCTTCCGCAGCTCCATGCCGACGAGTCGGTCCATCGGCAGCACCCGGGCCAGCGCCCGCATGAGGCCCGTGGGCGCCCCAGTCACCGTCCAGGTCACCACGCAGGCCCGACCCTCGCTCTCGGGGTCCAGGTCGAAGCGCAGGTGGTTCTCGGCGGGGAAGGGTTCCTGGAAGTGCAGGTCCAGTTCGATGCGTGCTCCCTGGTCCAGCACCAGAGCCACGCTGCCCGCACCTGAGTCCTTGTTGCCCGACCACGCGTAGCCGGCACCGACCCCGCGGTCCGGGCCGGTGTAGCTGCGCTCCAGGTGGTGGTCGTCCTCGCTGCCCTCCCAGGGGGACCAACCCGCCCAGCGGCGCAGGTCGGCGACGTGGGGGTGGACCGCGGCAGGTGGTGCCTCGATCCGGATGGTGCGGGAGACACGGTATGACGTGGACACGTGGCTCATTCTTCCACCGGCACCGGCCGGGACGACCCCGCCACGACGAGGTCAGCTCACTGGTCGAACCACTGCGGCTCGTCCGGGTCAGGCTCGATGAGTTCGGGCCGGGACAGGTCGGTGTTGTCCACGATCCAGGTCGGGGCCCAGGTGCGGGCCTGGAGGCGGTAGAGCCGCTGCCCCTCGACATACCGGGCGTTGGCGGGATGCTGCGGGTCATCATCCCCAGCCACCCGTCGCTCGGGGTGGCGCGCGTTACCGCGAGGCACCGTCACCTGCAGGGGGGCGGTGATCAGGCAGGTCGCGTCCCACTCCCCCCGCAACTCCGGGCGGCGCAGGAAAATGCCCTCCACCAGCAGCAACGCGTCCTCGGGCAGCTCGACGGGGTCGGGGTGTACCGGCCGGTCGGTGTCGACGTCGTGCACGGCGGGGAAGATCTCGCGCCCCGCGCGGAAGGGGCGCAGCACCTTGCGGCGCAGCGCCTCGTAGTCGTAGGAGTCGGCGTAGAAGGACTCCCCCGTGCTCCCGCGGGCGTGGCGCACGGCCCGCGGGTGGTGGAACCCGTCCACTGACACCGCGTGCACGGTGCGGCCGGCGACGTGCGGCGCCAGCGCGAGCAGCTCGCCCACGAGCCGGGTCTTGCCCACCCCGTCGGGTCCGTCGACGGCGATCACCGCCCGCTCCCCCGGGTGCACCGCGACCATGAGGGCGAGGAGGTCGACCAGCACCAGCTGGCGGACGGGCAGAAATCCGGCGTTCATCGGGCCAGGGTAGGTGCCTGCCCCGACCACTCCATGTAGACCCCGTCCTCGAGCAGGGTCACCTCGGCCGGTGTGGGCCTCTCCTGAAAACCCATGGACCGGTAAAGGCTGCGGGCCCCGGTGTTGTCCGCACTCACGTCCAGCCAGACCCGACTGACCTCTGAGCTGGCCAGGGCTTGCTCCAGCAGCTGACGCAGCAGCAACCGGCCCAGCCCCTGGCCACGCCCTTCCGGCGCCACGACCATGCGCCGGATCTCCACGATGTCAGGCCGGAAGAGGCCGGCCAGGATGCCGAAGGCCACCACCCGGTCGAGCCGGTCGACGAGCACCCAGTGCTCCATGTCGGGGTCGGCCAGGGCCCGTTCGTGCCATTCCCGGCCGCCCTGACCGAGGAAGGGCTGGGTCTCTGGCTCCTGCTCGAAGGAGAGCACGTCCTTCAGATCACCGCGGCGGGTGCGTCGGAGGTGGCTGCCGACGACGAGGCCGGACCGGTCGCGGGCGAACGGGCGTGGGCTCTGGCGAGGCCCCGAGTCGGCCACCCGCGGGGAGCTGACCACGAGCAGGCGCAGCTCATCCTCACCCTCGTTGCGCACCTGGTGCCAGGTGCCCGCGGGGACCTCCACCCCGCTGCCCTCCTCGACCCTGACCTCCTGAGGACCCAGCGCGATGGTCGCCTCCCCGGCCAGGACGTAGAAGAACTCCCGGGAACGGGCGTGCTGGTGCGGGCGTCCCTGGGCCCCCGAAGGCACGGCCTCCTCGACCACACCCAGGTCGGTGCGGTCCACCAGGTGGTAGGCGTCGCAGACGTCGTCCCAGACGGCGTGCCGGGCCGTCCCGCGGCTGATCGGGTCCGGACTCATGGGCGCACGCTACCGGTCAGCCCACCGTGACGCTCGGGCTTCCGGCCGGCTGGCCGTCGACCGGCTCGCCCATCTCCTCGGCGATCCGCATGGCCTCCTCGATGAGGGTCTCGACGATCTGGCTCTCGGGGACGGTCTTGATCACCTCACCCTTGACGAAGATCTGCCCCTTGCCGTTGCCGGAGGCGACGCCGAGGTCGGCCTCGCGGGCCTCCCCCGGTCCGTTGACCACGCAACCCATGACGGCCACGCGCAGCGGGACCTCCAGGCCCTCAAGCCCGGCGGTGACCTCGTCAGCGAGGGTGTAGACATCGACCTGGGCCCGGCCACAGGAGGGGCAGGAGACGATCTCCAGCTTGCGGGGCTTGAGGTTGAGGCTCTGCAGGATCTGGTTGCCGACCTTGATCTCCTCCACGGGCGGGGCGGAGAGCGAGACGCGGATGGTGTCGCCGATGCCCTTGGCCAGCAGGGCACCGAAGGCGACCGAAGACTTGATCGTGCCCTGGAAGGCGGGCCCGGCCTCGGTCACGCCCAGGTGCAGCGGCCAGTCGCCGCGCTCGGCGAGCAGCTCGTAGGCCTTGACCATGACCACCGGGTCGTTGTGCTTGACCGAGATCTTGAAGTCGTGGAAGTCGTGCTCCTCGAAGAGGCTGGCCTCCCAGACGGCTGACTCGACCAGGGCCTCGGCGGTGGGCTTGCCGTACTTCGCCAGCAGCCGCTTGTCCAGCGACCCGGCGTTGACGCCGATGCGCAGGGAGACGCCGGCGTCCTTGGCCGCCTTGGCGATCTCCCCGACCTTGTCGTCGAACCTCTTGATGTTGCCCGGGTTGACCCGGACCGCGGCGCAGCCGGCGTCGATCGCGGCGAAGACGTACTTGGGCTGGAAGTGGATGTCGGCGATGACCGGGATCTGCGACTTCCTGGCGATGATCGGCAGGGCGTCGGCGTCGTCCTGGGTGGGGCAGGCGACCCGGACGATGTCGCACCCGGTGGCGGTCAGCTCGGCGATCTGCTGCAGCGTGGCGTTGATGTCGGTGGTCTGGGTCGTGGTCATCGACTGCACCGAGACCGGGGCGTCGCCGCCGACCTCGACCTTGCCGACGCGGATCTTGCGGCTCTGCCGCCTCGGCGCCAGCACCGGCGGCGGGGCGGACGGCATACCGAGCGAGATGGGGACACCAGCAGTCATGCCTGCCATTGTCGCACCCGGGTCTGGGTGCGACCTGCAGGAGCGGGTCTGCAGGGTAGTCGCGACGAGGGTCAGGTGAGGCGGATCGGCTTGACGATGTCGGCGTAGATGAGCAGGGCGCTCATCGCCAGCAGCCCGATAGCCACCGCGTACGCCACCGGAAGGGCCTTGGCAGTGTCGACCGGCCCGGGGTCGGGCCGGCCGAAAACCCGGGCCACGGTGCGCTTGAGGCCCTCCCACAGGGCGCCGGCGATGTGGCCGCCGTCCAGCGGCAGCAGCGGGATCAGGTTGAAGACGAACAGGGCCATGTTCAGCGAGGCGATGATCGAGACCAGCCACCACAGCTTGTCGGTGGTGGTGTCGCCGGGCATCAGGCCGGACTGGCTCACGTCGCCGGCGACCCGACCGGCACCGACGACCGACATCGGGCCCTCGATGTCGCGCTCGTCGGGGCCGAAGGCCGCGTTGGCCACGTTGACGAGGTGCGCCGGGAGGGTCAGGACGATGCCCGCCGTGCCCTTGAACATCTCGTTCACCACGCCGGGGACCTCGCTGATCGGCTGCCGCTCGTAGAGGACCGAGCCGGAGGCGCCCAGGAAGGACACCTCGCGCATCACCGGCTCCTCCTTCTCGTCCAGCTGGACCCGGCCGTCGGTGCCGATGACGGGGCGCTCCCGGACGACCAGGTCGGCGGTCAGCGTCTCCTGCTGCCCGTCCCGGTCGACGACGAACGTGGCCTGGGCCCCGGCGTTCTGGATCGCGTAGCTGGCCTGCGACCAGGTGGTGACCTCCTCGCCGTTGACGGACAGGATGCGGTCCCCGACCTGCAGGCCGGCGGCCAGCGCTGGCGAGGGTGGCTGGCCCTCGCAGGTGACGTCAGTGATGTCGTCGTTGACGCACGCCTGCACGTTGCTCAGGGTGGGGGTCAGGTCCGAGGGCACGCCGTGCGCAGTGATGACCAGACCCATGAGGCCGGCGGCGAGGGCGAGGTTCATCAGCGGCCCACCGGCCATGATGATCAGCCGCTTCCACACCGGCAGGCGGTAGAAGACCCGGTCGTCGTCGTCGGGGCCGACTTCCTCCAGGGAGTCCGTCCGCGCCTGCTCGACCATCTGGTGGAAGGGGTTGGAGCTGCTGGCCCGGACCCGCCCGTCCTTGCCGGGCGGGAACATCCCGATCATCCGGACGTAGCCACCCAGGGGGACGGCCTTGATGCCGTACTCCGTCTCCCCGCGGCGGGTGGACCACAGGGTCGAGCCGAAGCCGACCATGTACTGGGTGCACCGGACGCGGAAGGCCTTGGCCGGCAGCAGGTGACCGATCTCGTGCAGCGCGATGGAGACGGCGATGCCGAACACCATGATGAGCACACCGATGAGGTAGAGCATGGGCCCCTCCTGGTCAGGTCCTGCGCGCGTGGGTGATGCGTGAGGCCGCGGCCTCGCGGGCCCAGGCGTCGGCCGCGAGCACCTGCTCCACGTCCAGATCAACCGCCGAGGACGACGTGGGGTTCCCGGCATGCTCCTCGACCACGGCGAAGACGGTGTCGACGATGCCGGTGAAGGGCAGGCGCCCCTCGTGGAAGGCGTCCACGCAGACCTCGTTGGCCGCGTTGTAGACGGCCGGGTAGGTGCCGCCCTCCTGCCCGACCTGCGCGGCCAGGCGCACCGCCGGGAACGCCTCGTCGTCGAGAGGGAAGAACTCCCAGGTCGAGGCCTGGGTCCAGTCGCAGGCCGGGGCGACGTCGGTGAGCCGGTCGGGCCAGGACAGACCCAGCCCGATGGGGATGTGCATGGTCGGCGGGGAAGCCTGCAGAATCGTCGAGCCGTCGTGGAACTCGACCATGGAGTGCACGACCGACTGCGGGTGGACGACCACGTCGATGGCCTCGAAGGGAACGTCGAAGAGCAGGTGGGCCTCGATCACCTCCAGTCCCTTGTTGACCAGGGTCGCGGAGTTGGTGGTGACGACCCGGCCCATGTCCCACGTCGGGTGGGCCAGCGCCTGCTGGGGCGTGACGTCGTGCAGCTGCTCGCGAGTCATCCCCCTGAAGGGCCCGCCACTGGCGGTGACGACCAGGCGGCGCACCTCCTCGGGTCGACCACCGCGCAGGCTCTGCGCGATCGCGCTGTGCTCGGAGTCGACGGGCACGATCTGATCCGGTGCCGCGGCGGCGCGCACGATCGGGCCCCCCACGATGAGGGACTCCTTGTTGGCCAACGCCAGAGTGCTGCCCGCGGCCAGGGCCGCCAGGGTCGGGCGCAGCCCGATGCTGCCGGTGATGCCGTTGAGCACGACGTCCGCGCCGTTGCCGGCGACCTCCGACACCGCGTCCGGGCCGCTGCGCACCTCCGGGCGGTATGCCGTGCGTCCTGCCTCCCGGGCCGCCTCGGCGATCGCCGCGCTCAGCTCCTCCCCAGCACCGTCCCGGGCCACCGCGACGGTCTCGACCTGCAGCCGCACCGCCTGGTGGGCCAGCAGCCCGAGGTCACCGCCCCCGGCGGCCAGGGCGCGCACGACGAACCGGTCCGGATGGTTCTCGATCACCTCGATGGCCTGGGTGCCGATAGAGCCGGTCGAGCCAAGCAGGGTCAGGGTGCGGACGCTCACCCCGACATTGTGCCCCCTCCCGGAATGCCTACCACGCCCTGCACCCAGGAGGTCACCAGCTCACCCACCCATCCCGGCTCGACCGGGGAGAGCCGCAGCAGTCCTTGCCCGGCCGGCGTCGGCCCGGCCCAGCACCCCCGCGGGCCGAGCGCGACCAGGTGGCCCGTCGCCTCCTGCTGCGGCCGCGCCATCGTCAGCTCGGCCAGGACCGTCGGCCGGTGCAGCAGCGTCGGCAGCAGCGAGGACACGCCGGCGACGTCTTCCAGGTCGGCGGTGACCTCCGGGCCGTCCCCGCCCCTGGCGTCGGCTGGCACCACCATCTCGGTCACGGACGTGACTAGTCCTCTGACGTCCAGCCCTAGGTCGAGCCCGTGCAGGCCCTCGGGGTGCACATCTTCGACCACCCCACCCTGCGGCACCAGGTGCAGCAGGCGCACGTCTCGGCGGCCCTCCCCCAGGAGCCGTTCGACGACCACCAGTGCCTCGGCGGCCAGGCGGACGTCCAGGAGGGTCTGCAGGAGCAGCCCGACATCGGTGTCCTCGGGCAGCTGGCCGTCCGGGGTGAGCAGGCCGCGGGCGATGAGGGACCACCGCGCCTGGGCGGATCCGGCATCCCGGACCAGGCCCGGGCTCGAGCGGTCAGCCGCGCCGGTCCGGGTCGCCACCTGGTCAAGCTGGGTCTCCTGGCTCTCTGCCAGCTCAGGCTGGCCCGACAGCTCAGGCTGGCCCGGCAGCGCGGCCAGGCCCCGGGTGTGGGCCTCCTCGAGCACCGCCAGCTCCTCGGCGGTGAGGACCAGCGCAGGCCCGAACGGGCGATGGTGCTGCTGCTCGCCCTCGACACCCTTGTAGCCCCCGACGTCCTCGCTCATGGCATCCCCGGGAGCCGGGGCCAGGTGCCCACCCGCAACGGCGGCAGGACCGGGGGCAGAGGCACCGCGGGCAGCCGGAGCGGCTCACCGACCTGCCGCCACCGCTCCCGCAGCCACTGGGTATCCGGCAGCCGAGCCAGGACGGGGCCCAGTGCGTCGCTGACGTCGATCCGGGGCCGGGGGCCGGCCGGGGTCACCTGCCAGGTCCGCGGGTCGCGCAGCGTGCTGATGTGCTCGGCCAGACGGGCGTAGGCGCGGATCCGCAGCTCGTCCAGCTTGCGGTCGACCAGAACCACCCCCTCCGCAGCCTGATGGGCGTAGCGGACCAGCGCCCCCCGGTTGTCCCAGACCAGGTTGCCGGCGGTCCACGCCTGGTAGGCCGAGACTGCCGCCACACCAGCGATACCCAGCGGTGGCAGGGCCACACCGGCCAGCATGAGCGGGCCACCGGCCAGGGCGCCGGCTGCGAGGAACCGGGTGACGTCGCCGCGCCAGCCTGGGTACCCGCCGCCGGTGCGCACATCATCCAGCGCCCCCAGGTAGGTGAATACCCACCCGACCGGGCCCGGGACAAACTTGGCCTTGCGCACCAGGGTCCAGTCCTTGCCGCGGCCGGGCTTGCCTGTCGTCAGCTGACGGAACCAGACCCGCGCCCGCCGCAGCGCCAGGTCCCGCATCGGTGCCGAGCGCTGCCACCGGGCCCGCGCCAAGGCGATCGCGGTCGCGGTGGTGAGCCCGGCGGAACGGACCGTCGTCCAGGCCTTCGTGGCCGACGTCAGGACCGGCTGCAGCACCTGCCGGGTGCGGTTGAGCTCGGTGACCACCGACCACGCCGTCGAGACCACGGCCGCGACGTCCTGCTCGACCGCCCTCCACTCCCGCTCGGCCTTCCCCACCAGGCACTGGGCGAGGACCAGCTCCTGCTCAGCCTCCTGCAGATGCCGCCGCCACAGCTGCTCCAGGAGTGGCTCTGGCGGGGGGCCCATGGCCTGCAACGTGGTCAGCTCCGCCCGGCAGTCGTCCACCCTCCGTGACCAGGCACGCACCCGGTCACCCGCCGACGCGGCCACCTCCGCCGCGCGGTCCAGCGCGTCGGCCGCCGCGCGTCCGGGGCGCGCGGTCACCCGCATCAGCTCGCGCACCGCGGCGGCCCGGGCCTGCTGCTCAAGCGCGGCCAGACCGGTCCACGCCTGCCCCAGGTCGACCACTTCCTGCCGTGCCCGGTCGGCGAGCTCCTCCACCTGCTCCCCCACGCCCCGCAGCAACCGACCGGCCTGGCGCAGCTCGTCGGGACGCACGAGCAGCACCGGGCTCACGCTCCCTGCTGCGAGCGCACCCCCAGCGGACGCGGCCCCGGCGGCGGCCGAGCCACCGCCGGGGTGCAGGCTCACGGCGCGCCCCCGGGCACCGGCAGGCGGAACGCCCGGGCCGCCAGCAGCTCGGCCGTCCGGTAGAGCTCAGCGGCTTCCATGGTCGCCCGCGCCAGGTCACGCCCGTGCAGGGCCACCTCGGCCATCCCGCCCTGCCACTGACCTGCGACCGCCTCAGCGGTGGCTGCCAACGTCCCCCGCCCCGCCGCGCCGGCCGCGGCGCGCAGCGCCTGCGCCAGGGCGCCGCCAGCCCGCTCCAGGTCGTCGTGCAGAGCGGTCAGCTGCGTCGCGGCGGCGGACACCCGGTCGGCGTCCACGCGCACGGCATACCCCATCGGATCCCCCTCGGTTGGGCCGGGCGCAGCACGCGCCCGGCTGACTCCGACAGTAGGCACCCGGACGGGGCCGTGCTGAGGTTATCCACAGGAGGCGGGCGTCAGCGCCCGCGCAGCACCTGTTCCAGCGCGTCGAGCACCGACCGGTCCTCGATGGTGGACGGCACCATCGCCTCCTGGCCGTCGGCCAGCTGCCGCATCGTCTTGCGCAGGATCTTGCCCGAGCGGGTCTTGGGCAGGGCGTCGACGACGTCCACCTGGCGCAGCGCCGCGACGGCACCGACCTCGGCCCGGACCCGTTGGACCAGCTCAGCCTGCAGCTGTTCCCGGCCGGCGTCATCGAGCTCGATCCCAGCCTTGAGCACGACCAGCGCCCGCGGCACCTGCCCCTTGAGGGCGTCGCTGACCCCGATCACGGCGCACTCGGCGACCGAGGGGTGCCCGGCCAGCGCCTCCTCCAGCGAGCCGGTGGACAGGCGGTGCCCGGCCACGTTGAGGACATCGTCGGTGCGGCCCATGACGTAGACATAGCCGTCCTCGTCAACGAAGCCGCCGTCACCGGACAGGTAGTAGCCCTCGAAGGTCGACAGGTAGGAGGAGACGTAGCGCTCGTCGTCCTGCCACAGCGTGGGCAGCGTGCCCGGGGGCAGGGGCAGCCGCAGGCAGATCGCACCCTCGGTGCCGGCCGGCACCGGCTCACCCTTCTCGTCCAGCACCTGCACGTCATATCCCGCCGTGGGCAGAGTCGGGCTGCCCGGTTTGATCTCGAAGGTCGCCCCGTCCGGACCGAGCGGGTTGATCGCGATCGGCCAGCCCGTCTCGGTCTGCCACCAGTTGTCGATCACCGGCACCCCCAGGTGCTCGGTCGCCCACCGCCAGGTGTCCGGGTCAAGGCGCTCACCCGCCAGGAAGAGCGCCCGCAGGGGGGCCAGGTCGTAGTCGCCGATGAGCTCCCCGCGCGGGTCCTGCTTCTTGATCGCCCGGATCGCGGTGGGCGCGGTGAACGCCGCCACCACGCCGTGCTCCTGGATCATCCGCCAGTAGACCCCGGCGTCGGGGGTTCCGACCGGCTTGCCCTCGAACAGGATCGTGGTGGCGCCGGCCAGCAGCGGCGCGTAGACGATGTAGGAGTGGCCCACCACCCAGCCGACGTCCGAGCCGCACAGCCAGGTCTCACCCGGCTGCACGCCGTAGAGGTTGGTCATCGACCAGCGCAGAGCCACGGCGTAGCCAGCACTGTCGCGGACGATCCCCTTGGGCTTCCCGGTCGTGCCGGAGGTGTAGAGGACGTAGAGGGGGTGGGTCGCCTCGACCGGCACCACCTCAGCGGGTGCGACGGCGTCGGGGTGCATGACCTGCTTCCAGTCCAGGTCGCGTTCGCCCAGCTCGGCGGTCAGCTGCTCGCGCTGCAGGACCACGCAGTGCTCCGGCTTGTGCGCCGAGCGCTCGATCGCCTCGTCCAGCATCGGCTTGTACGGCACCACCCGGCTGGGCTCGACGCCGCAGCTGGCGCAGACCACGACCCTGGGGGCCGCGTCCTCGATGCGGGCAGCCAGCTCGGCCGGGGCAAAGCCGCCGAAGACCACCGAGTGGACCGCGCCGATCCGAGCGCAGGCGAGCATGGCGATGACCGCCTCGGGCACCATCGGCATGTAGATGACCACCCGGTCGCCCTGGGTCACGCCCAGGTCACGCAGCACGCCGGCGAACCGCGCGACGAGGTCGAGCAGTTGTGCGTAGGTGTAGCGCGCCTTGCTGCCGGCGACGGGGCTGTCGTAGATGAGCGCGACCTGGTCCGCGCGGCCGTGCACGACGTGCCGGTCGAGGGCGTTGTAGCAGACGTTGAGCCGTCCCCCGGTGAACCACCGGTAGAACGGTGGGTTCGTCTCGTCCAGCACCTGCGTCGGAGGGGTGATCCAGTCGATGAGGCCTGCCGCCTCCCCCCAGAACGCCCTCGGGTCGGCCAGCGACTGGGCCACGGTGTCGCGGTAGTTCTCCTGGGCGTCGGTGCTCATGGCACCATCCAACACCCGGTCCCGACGCTGCGGAAGAGGGGTCCGGCCAAGCTCGCCGGACGGCAGCGCCGCACATCGGGCGGGGACGCGGGTGATTAGGGTCGGCGGTATGCCGCATGCTGAGCACCCCGTGTCCGCCCGCTCCTCCTGCGTTCCCGGCGGGTCTGCCCCCGAGCTCGGCCCGGAGGTCCGCTACCACCGGGTCGAGGCCACTGGCCCGGCCCCGGGCCGCGAGGTGGAGGACCGCACGACCTGGCGACGCCTGCTCGACTCCCCCGAACCGCTGCACAACCTGCGGCTGCAGGGCCTGGACCTGACCCGTGACAAGGAGCTGCTGCTGGCCAGGGCCGACCTCACCGACATCGTCGTCCTCGGCGGGGTGCTGGATCACGAGGTCGAGGACCATCTGCGTCGACACGGCGCGATCGTCTTCCCTGCCGCGCCGCAGGCCCCCGTCGACCCCTACCGGGCCCGGCTCTACACCGCCCAGGAGCTCTATCTCGGACTGGCCGAGGAGGGATATGCCGCCACCCCCGACGCCCGCGCCTACACCTGGTTCGAGGACGCGGCGATCCAACACGACGCCTACGTGACCGTGCTGCGCGCGATCCACGACGACGCGATGTCCGACGCGTTGACCGCCACCGTGCAGGACCGACGGGTCGTGGGCGTCATGGGCGGGCACGCGTTGCGCCGCGGGACCGACGAGTTCGCCGCGGCCGCGGTGCTGGGTCACCGGCTGGCCGAGGCCGGCTTCCTGGTCGCCACTGGCGGCGGCCCCGGGGCGATGGAGGCGGCCAACCTGGGCGCGTGGGCCCCGGACGAGGGCGTCCTCGAGGAGGCTCTGGCTGCCGTCGCAGAGGTCCCCGACTTCGCGCCGGACATCGCGGCCTGGGTGCAGCCCGTCCTGGAGCTGCGCACGGGTGAGGGCCGACCGGCCGGACCTCGCCGGGCACGCAGCCTGGGCATCCCGACCTGGTACTACGGTCACGAGCCGCCCAACGCCTTCGCCCAGCTGGTCGCCAAGTTCTTCTCCAACGCGCTACGCGAAGACCTGCTGCTCGCACACTCGCGGGACGGGCTGGTGGTGCTCCCCGGCGCGGCCGGCACGGTGCAGGAGGTCTTCCAGATGGCCACCCGGCTCTACTACGAGGTGGACTCCGCCACGGGGCAGCCCCTGGCACCGATGGTCCTTGTCGGCCGCGAGCACTGGACGGAGCGGTTGCCGGTCTGGCCGCTGCTGCAGGCACTGGGGCAGGGACGCCGGATGGCCGGAGCGCTGCACCTGGTCGACACCGTCGACGAGGCGGCCGCGCTTCTGGGGTGCTAGCGGACGCCACCTGTCCGCGACTCTTCGTCAGCGGGCAGACACCGAGCCGGGGGCGGCACTAGCGTCGGTGGGGACCACCAGGCCGTACCCCCCTCCCAGGAGACACCATGAGCACCGACGCGGCGAGCACCGAACGCACCGGACCACCTGCGTGGGAGCCGCCGCTGGCCGGCACGGACACCGAGCACGTCTTCGCGACGCTTGAGCGTCTGCGCGCAACCTTCCGGTGGAAGGCGGACGGTCTGGATCTCGACCAGCTGCGGGCCAGAGCCGTGCCGACCTCCGAGCTGACCGTGGGTGGCCTGCTCAAGCACCTGGCCGTGTGCGAGGACGACGTCTTCTGCTGGCGGACCTCGGGCCGGCCGCCCGTCACCTGGCTGTCGGTGCCGGAGGACGAGGTCGAGCGCTGGCAGTTCACCGTGGGCCCGGACGAGAGCGCCGAGCAGGTCTACCAATTATGGGCCGCGGCCGTCGGCCGGTCACGGACCCGGCAGCAGGAACTCGTGGCCGAGGGCGGTCTGGACCGGCCCGGTCACCTCGAGTTCGACGGGGTGCGGCCCAGCATCCGGCGCCACCTGCACGACCTCATCGAGGAGTACGGCCGGCACACCGGCCACATGGACCTGCTGCGCGAGGCCATCGACGGTCACGTGGGCGAGGACCCGCCGTCGGACTGGCCGATGCTGCCCTGACGCTGGCAGCGGCCGATCACCGTGTCACCTCTGCGGCACCTCGCAGAACGGGTGAGAACCGGCCCCCTCGTCGGCGAGCTCGGCAAAACCCTCCTCGTCCACCCAGCCGTGGCCCTCCGCATACCACTCGCCCGGGTGGTCCCCCGACTCGGCGAGGGAACCCAGCGACCACAGGTGACTTCCGAGGACACCCCCGTCGTCGTCCCGGACCTGAACCCGGACCGTGCCCTCCGGCGGCCAGTCCGGCGCCGGGGCGTCGGCGACGAAACCGCTGGGGGGATCGCCGACCACGAAGGTCTCCAACGACGATGATCCCTCCTGGGCGGTCATCGTCCAGGTGTGCTCGGCGTCCGCACCGGACTTGCCTGGCACCTCGACGGTGACCTGACCAACGCCGGGGCACTGCGTCCCGGCCCAGTACTCCAGCTGCTCCCCGGCCATCCGCAGACCGGCCACGACCATGGGCTCGGCAGGGCTGCTCCAGCAGCCCGCCAGCAGACCGGCCGACAGTACCGCTGCGGTGGTGACGCCCAGCCTGGTCAGGGACATGAGTAGTTCCCGTCCTCGAGGCCCGCCTCGATCTCGAAGGGGTGCTTGCACATGTCGCCTCCGAACCGGACTGCCCAGAATCCATACTTGGCTATGAACAGCGCGTGGCCCTCGCGTGCCCACTGCTGTCCATGCACCGCTTCGTGCCGCAGGATGTCGGCCAGCGGGTGACCGTCCTCCCGCCTGCTGAGCGAACCAATCTCGATGATGTCCCGCAACCTTTGGCCCGGATCCTCGTCCTCCTGATTGATCATGAAGATCTCCCCCCACATGGTGCCGCCGGAGTGGGCGAACAGATCCGTCGAGGTGACCAGCCGCGAACTGTCGCCCACAGCCATGAAGATGCCCTCCGGGGTCGCCGCCAGCGCACCCCCGTCATTGAGCACGAGGCGGATGTCACCCTGGCCGAGGAGGGTGTCGAAGGTCCACGAGTTCGCATCCCGGCGCCAGGCGTTGGTCGACGGTTCTCGACCGTCGAGCAGCTCGGTGAGCTCGG
Organism: Ornithinimicrobium pratense; assembly: GCF_008843165.1. Taxonomy (NCBI): domain Bacteria; kingdom Bacillati; phylum Actinomycetota; class Actinomycetes; order Micrococcales; family Ornithinimicrobiaceae; genus Ornithinimicrobium; species Ornithinimicrobium pratense. Next base: position 2,141,795 of record NZ_CP044427.1, read on the forward strand.
CGATCCGCCGGGCGTCATCGGCATGGTCGAGCCCGAACTGGAAGAAGGCACGACCCTCGGGATCCCGGATGACCTCCAGCTCCATGAGGAGGTCGAAGGTGTCGTCCTGGACCCCTTCCTGCTGGGCCAGGGCCACCAGGTCCCGCCCCTGGACGTTGCCGATCCACTCCCGCAGGTAGGCCGTCGGGGGCGCGGTGAGCACACCGGCCTCCACGAGGTCGTGATAGCCGGTGACCATCTCCCGGGCCTCGCTGGTGGGGGCGGCGAGGCTGGGGTGCAGGTCCTCGGTGTCGTTGAGGAAGTCGGCCAGGGCGACCGCCCCGGCCCCGTCCCCCGTCCAGATGAACTCGGAGAGCTGCTCCGCGTAGCCGTCCGGGAGCCGGTCGGCACGGGCCGCCGTCTGCAACGCCGTCCGCAAGCTGGTGATGATCACCCCGTGTCGCCGGGCGTAGTCGATCTCCGCCTGGCCCGGGCGCTGGACGCTGAAGTCCACGCTCTCCAGATAGGTGGCGAGCTCCTCCGGGGACAGCTCGGCCAGGAGCGCCTCGGCGAAGTAGGGGTCCGAGGCGTTCTCGGCGAGCCTTTCGACCAGGCCCTCCGTGTGCGGCCCCTCCCGCAGCTCCTCGGCCAGCTCGCGGGCCAGCAGCCGGGCCTCCTCCGGTGTCAGGTCCGAGAGCAGCGACTCGTCGATCTCGACCATGAGCGAGGCGCCCGGACTGCTCGCCGCGACCTGCTCGGCGAGCGCCAGCCGTCGCCGCAGGTCCGGACCCTGCTCCTCCAACCAGGTGGCTGCCGACAGCATGGGGGTGGCCACGGAGGCCGAGGCGGAGGCCTGGCTGAGCAGCCCGGTGAGGGTCTGATGATTGGTGAACGCGGACGTCATGGTCCCGTCCACGTCGGAGATCAACCGGCGCATGGCGGGGATGTCGATCTGCACCAGCCCCATCAGATCGGCCCGTTCGCCGGGATCCGGGCAGGCGTCGAGGCCCACTCGGCCTCGATCGCGGCCACCGTGCCGCTTGCCGCTCTCTGGATGTCTTGCCGCGCCAGGGTGATCCCTTCTTCGAAGGTGCGCGCGGTGCTCGACACCCACGCGCCGCCCTCGAGCGCCGATCGGGCGGCCTCCAGCACGGTCGCGACCGCAGACTCCACCTCGCCCGCCCGGTCGGCCAACGCGCGCAGCTCCGCCTTGCGCGGATTGACGATCTCCGGACCGGACATGGTGGTCACTCCTCCCCCTCAGGTGTCCGTCAGGCTAGCGGCTCATGCTCCGAGGAGCCAACGTCACACGGTCGCCGCGAGCTGACCGCAGGCGCCGTCGATCTCCGAGCCTCGGGTGTCGCGGACGGTCGTGGGTATGCCGTGCGCGAGCAGCCGCTCGACGAACTGCTGCTCCACGCCGCGCCTCGAGGCCGTCCACTTCGACCCCGGCGTGGGGTTGAGCGGGATCGGGTTGACGTGCACCCAGCCCCGGCCGCGGGCGTTGAGCTTCTCCCCCAGCAGGTCGGCCCGCCAGGCGTGGTCGTTGATGTCCCGGATGAGGGCGTACTCGATGGACACGCGCCGACCGGTGGTGTCGAAGTAGCGGCGCGCGGCGTCCAGCGCCTCGTCGACCTTCCACCGGGTGTTGATCGGCACCAACTCATCGCGCAGCTCGTCGTCGGGGGCGTGCAGGGACAGCGCCAGGGTGACCGGGACGCCCTCCTGACCCAGCTTGTCGATCGCCGGGACCAGCCCGACGGTGGACATCGTCACGCCGCGCGCCGACATGCCCAGGCCCTCAGGCGAGGGATCGACCAGGCGGCGGATAGCGCCGATGGCCGCCTTGTAGTTGGCCAGCGCCTCACCCATCCCCATGAAGACCACGTTGGAGACCCGAAGGGCCTCGCGGGCGTCACCCGCGCCGTCCAGCTGCCCGTCCTGCTGCTCGGGAGGGGCGCCCAGCTCCCCTGCCGGGTCCGTGTCCTCGCCGGGCGCGGCGGCCAGGTCACCGTGCCGCAGCGCCCGGGCGGCGGCGACGACCTGCTCGACGATCTCGGCGGTGGACAGGTTGCGGGTCAGCCCAGCCTGGCCGGTCGCGCAGAAGGGGCAGTTCATCCCGCAGCCGGCCTGGCTGGAGATGCACATCGTCACCCGGCCGGGGTAGCGCATCAGCACCGACTCCACCATCGCGCCGTCGTGCAGCCGGTGCACCTGCTTCAGGGTGGCCCCGTCGTCCGCGGTCAGGGTGCGTACCGGGGTCAGCAGGCTGGGCAGCAGCCCGGAGACCAGCTCCTCGCGCCCGGCCTTGGGCAGGTCGGTCATCTGGGCGGGGTCAGAGACGAGGCGCTCGAAGTAGTGCCGGCTGACCTGGTCGGCCCGGAAGCCGGGGATGCCCAGCTCCTGGGCCCAGGCCTTGCGTCCGGCGAGGTCCAGGTCGGCCAGGTGCTGGGGCGCCTTGCCCCGCCGGGGCGCGGTGAAAGTCAGCGCGCCGGGCGCGGGACGGGCGCTGCTGGGGGTCGGCAGGTCGGTAGTCATCACCGCCCATTCTCTCAGACCAGCACGTGCAGCAGTGCCCAGCAGACGGTGGCGGTGATGAGCAGGGAGTCCAGCCGGTCCATGATCCCGCCGTGGCCGGGCAGCAGGCTGCCCATGTCCTTGATGCCCAGGTCGCGCTTGATCGCCGACTCCGACAAGTCACCGATGGTGGCGAAGACGGCGGCGAACGCCCCCACGCTCAACCCGGCCCACCAGGCACCGTCCAGCAGCAGCACGACGCAGACGGCGCCGACCACCGCGCTGGTGCCCACGGACCCGGCGAAACCCTCCCAGGACTTCTTCGGCGACAACGACGGCGCCATGGGGGTCCGGCCCTTGAACACCCCCACGGCATACCCGCCGGTGTCGGAGGCGACGGTGACCAGGATGAAGGTGACGATGCGCCCGACGCCGTCGGGTTCGGCGAGCATGAGCGAGGTGATCGCCGCGAGCAGGGGCACGTAGGCGATGATGAAGACTCCGCCGGCGATGTCGCGCACAGCACCTTCGGGCGGGCCGACCGCGCGCCACACCAGCACCAGCGCAGCTGCCGTCACGAAGCCTAGGCCAAGCGCGTCCGCACCGCCCCAGAACGCGAGCGGCACCAGCGCCACCGACAGCAGCAGCGGCGGCAGGGGCGGGTGCACACGGCCGTTGCGGATCGCGGCGGCCAGTTCCCAGACCCCGATGAGGGAGGCGGCGGTCACCACCAGGACAAAGGCCGGCTTCCAGAAGACCAGGCTGGCCCCGATGAGGAGCAGCAGCACCACCGCGACTCCGATCGCCGCCGGCAGGTTGCGCCCGGCACGGGGGGTTCGGGCGGGGGGTGGGTCGGCGGCCACGGTGGCCGGACTGGAGACCGCGGGGGCAGGACGGGAGGCCGGTGGCACGTGCGCCACCGGCCCCTGGGTCTGGTCGTCCGTCATGCCCGGACCCTCGCCACCGGGAGGAGCTGCTCAGACCTCGAGCAGCTCGGTCTCCTTGCTCTTGAGGATCTCATCGATCGTGTCCACGCGGCTCTTGGTCAGCGCCTCGAGCTCCTTCTCCGCGCGGGTGCCCTCGTCCTCGCCGATCTCGCCGTCCTTGACCGCCTTGTCGATCTGGTCCTTGGCGTGCCGGCGCACGTGCCGCACCGAGATCTTGGCGTCCTCCCCCTTGCTGTGTGCGAGCTTGATGTACTCCCTGCGCCGTTCCTCGGTCAGCTGCGGCATCACGATCCGGATCGCGTTGCCGTCATTGCTGGGGTTGGCACCCAGGTCGGAGTCGCGCAGCGTCTTCTCGATCTCGCGCAGCGAGCCCTTGTCGTAGGGCGTGATGAGCAGGGTGCGCGCGTCCTGGACGGTGAAGCTGGCCAGTTGCTGCAGCGGGGTGGCCGCACCGTAATAGTCGACCTCGAGCCTGCTGAACATGCCGGGGTGGGCGCGGCCGGTGCGGATCGAGGACATGTCGTCGCGCGCCACCTCCAGCGCCTTGTCCATCTTCTCCTCGGCCTCCATGAGGGCCATCTCGACGACCTCGGACATGGGTGGTGCTCCTTCGTGGGTATGCGGTCCTGCAGGGTCTGCGTGCTGGGCGCCGGTCGAGACCGGTGGTGGGTCCGTGTCGCCCGCCGGGTCTGCGTCCTGGACGCCGGCTGATCAGTTGGCGGTGACCAACGTTCCGATCTTCTCACCCTTGATCGCCTGGGTGATCGAGTCCTCGCCGTCGATGCCGAAGACCAGCATGGGCAGTTCGTTGTCCATGCACAGGCTGAAGGCCGCGGCGTCCACCACGCGCAGATTGCTGGTCAGCGCCTCGCTGAAGGTGAGCTTGTCGAGCTTCACCGCCTGCGGGTCGGTGCGCGGGTCGCCGGTGTACACACCATCCACCCCGTGCTTGCTCATCAGGACCGCATTGCACTTGATCTCCAGGGCACGCTGGGCCGAGACGGTGTCGGTGGAGAAGTACGGCATACCGGCGCCGGCGCCGAAGATGACCACTCTCCCCTTCTCCAGGTGCCGGATCGCCTTGCGCGGGATGTAGGGCTCGGCGACCTGACCCATGGTGATAGCGGTCTGGACGCGGGTGTCCACGCCCTCCTTCTCCAGGAAGTCCTGCAACGCCAGGCAGTTCATCACGGTGCCCAGCATGCCCATGTAGTCGGCGCGCGAGCGCTCCATGCCCCGCTGCTGCAGCTGGGCGCCGCGGAAGAAATTGCCGCCGCCCATGACGACAGCCACCTGGACCCCTTCCCGGTGCGCCTGGGCGATCTGGTGGGCAATCCCCTTGACGACGTCCGGGTCCACCCCCACCTTGCCACCGCCGAAGGCCTCACCCGACAGCTTGAGCAGCACCCGGCGCCGGGAGTGCGGCGTGTCCTTGGCCGGGGGTGAGGTCGGGGAGTGCAGGGCGGCGGGCGCGGGCGCGGTCGAGGTCATGCTGGGGGCCTCCAGGTGGGGGTGCGGTCCTTCGATCCTGCCACACACCGCGCCGCGGACGGTCATCGCAGGACCGCTCGGGTGCGGGGTCGGGACCGCCCACCGGCATGCGGCAGGGCCCGCCCCAGCCGAGGCTGCGACGGGCCCTGCCGGCCCTGCTATCGAAGGTGCGGTGCGCTCAGACGCCGACCTTGAACCGGGCGAACCCGGTCACCTGGGTGCCGGCCTCCTTGGCGACCTGGCCGACGGACTTCTTGGCGTCCTTGGCGAACGCCTGGTCCAGCAGCACGTTCTCCTTGAAGAAGCCGTTGACTCGGCCCTCGACGATCTTGGACAGCGCCTGCTCGGGCTTGCCTTCCTCGCGGGCGGTCTCCTCGGCGATGCGCCGCTCGTTCGCGACGGTCTCGGCGTCGATGTCGTCGCGGCTCAGCACGGTGGGGGCGAAGGCCGCCACGTGCATCGCGATGTCGCGGGCCACCTGCTCGTCGCCACCGGTGGTAGCCACCAGGACGCCGATCTGCGCGGGCAGGTCGGGGTTGGTCTTGTGCAGGTAGGACACGACCTGGTCGCCGGTGACGCGGGCGACCCGGCGGATCTCGATCTTCTCGCCGAGCCCGGCGTTGGCCTCGTCGATGACGTCCTTGACCGACGTGCCGTCGATCTGCGAGGCCAGCAGGGAGTCGGCGTCGGTAGCCTCGGCCTGGACGGCCTGGGCCAGCAGCTGGTCGGCCAGCTCGCCGAACTTCGGGCTCTTGGCCACGAAGTCGGTCTCGCAGTTGACCTCGACCAGGGTGCCGGCGCCACCGTCGATGTGCGCCCGGACCAGGCCGTTGGAGGCCGAGCGGCCCTCACGCTTGGTGACGCCCTTGAGGCCCTTGACGCGCAGGATCTCGGTGGCCTTGGCCAGGTCGCCCTCGGCCTCGTCGAGAGCCTTCTTGACGTCCATCATCCCGGCGCCAGTGGCCTCGCGCAGGGTCTTGATGTCAGCAGCGGTGTAGTTCGCAGCCATGTGTGGTGTCTCGCTCCTTGGGGGTGAGGCTAATGGTCAGGACTGGGTCGGCTCGGCGACCTGTGTGTCACCGTCGGCGTCGAGCGCCGGGGCGGCGTCGGCACCGGGAGTGACGGCACCCTCGGCCGGGCCCTCGGCGGGCGCCTCGACCGGGGCCTCGACGACAGACTCGAGGGCCTCCGCAGCCGGCTGGTCGCCCGCCGCGTCCTCGGTCGGAGCGACCTCGGCAGCGACCTCGGCGTTCGCGTCCTCGGCCGTCGCGTCCGACTCAGTGGCGGCACCGCTCTGCTCCGGCTCGGCACCGGCGAGCAGCTCACGCTCCCACTCGGCCATCGGCTCAGCCGCGGCGCCCTCGGCGCCGGCCTCGGAACTGCCGCCGGCACGGGCCATCAGGCCCTCGGCGACGCCGTCGGCGACGACGCGGGTCAGCAGGCTGACCGAGCGGATCGCGTCGTCGTTGCCCGGGATCTTGTAGTCGACCTCGTCCGGGTCGCAGTTGGTGTCCAGGATCGCGATCACCGGCAGCCCCAGCTTGCGGGCCTCGGTGACGGCGAGGTGCTCCTTCTTGGTGTCGACGACCCAGACGGCCGAGGGCACCCTCTGCATGTCGCGGATGCCGCCAAGCGTCTTGCTGAGCTTGTCGAACTCGCGACGCATCATCAGCAGCTCCTTCTTGGTGTGGATGCTGCCGGCCACGTCGTCGAAGTCGATCTCCTCCAGCTCCTTCATGCGTGTCAGGCGCTTGGAGACGGTCTGGAAGTTGGTGAGCATGCCACCGAGCCAACGGTGGTTGACGTAGGGCATCCCCACCCGGGTCGCCTGCTCCGCGATGGCCTCCTGGGCCTGCTTCTTGGTGCCGACGAAGAGGATGCTGCCGCCGTGGGCGACGGTCTGCTTGACGAAGTCGTAGGCCTCGTTGAGGTAGGTCAGCGACTGCTGCAGGTCGATGATGTAGATGCCGTTGCGCTCGGTCATGATGAAGCGCTTCATCTTGGGGTTCCATCGACGGGTCTGGTGCCCGAAGTGGACGCCGCTCTCTAGGAGCTGGCGCATGGTGACGACGGCCATGCCGAGGTCTCGCTTTCTTCTCGAGGTGCAGTTGGTCCTGGCCCGGGGACGCTCCCCACCCGTGCGGCAGATGGGTATGCCGTGCGGGACCGCGGGGTGCGCCGTCGTCAGTGACCTGGTCCGAGTCAAGCTCAGGGGTGTGTCGACCGCGCCCGGGCGCGAATTCATGCGGCGTAAGGCACACCGCACGTGCCTTTCATCTTACCGGAGCCGCGGCGATGGTCCCGACCTCGCGAACCAGTAGCCGCTCAGGCGCCGCTGGCGCCGGCCGCCGGCGCCCCGGACCGTCAGCCTGGCCACTCGTTACGGTGGGTGCATGACCTCGGACCGGCTCGTCCATCGCCTGCGCCCCTTCGGCACGTCGGTCTTCGCGGAGATGACCCAACGCGCCCTGCAGTTCGACGCGGTCAACCTCGGCCAGGGCTTCCCCGACACCGAGGGACCGCCCGAGATGGTGCAGGTGGCTCAGGAGTCGCTGCTGGGCGGTCTGAACCAGTACGCCCCGGCCCGGGGCCTGCCCGTCCTGCGCGAGGCCGTGGCCACGCACCAGGACCGGTTCTACGGCATACCCCTGGACCCGGACCAGCAGGTCCTGGTCACCGTCGGCGCCACGGAGGCGATCGCGGCGACACTCATCGCGCTGGTCGAGCCGGGTGATGAGGTGCTGATGGTCGAGCCCTACTACGACTCCTACGCCGCGTGCGTGGGAATGGCCGGCGGGGTCCGGCGGACGGTCCAGCTGCGCTTCCCCGACCTCACCCTGGACGTCGAGGCGTTACGCGCAGCGGTGACCGACCGGAGCAGGGTGCTCCTGCTCAACAGCCCGCACAACCCATCCGGCAAGGTCTTCTCTCGTGAGGAGCTGGAGGCGGTGGCGAGCCTCGCCATCGAGCACGACCTGGTGGTCGTCTCCGACGAGGTCTACGAGCACCTGGTCTTCGACGGGCTGGTGCACGTGCCGATCGCGACGCTGCCCGGGATGGCAGAGCGCACGCTGACCATCTCCTCGGTCGGCAAGACCTTCTCCTTCACCGGCTGGAAGACGGGCTGGGTCACCGGGCCCGCCAACCTCATCGACGCGGTCGCGGCGGTCAAGCAGTTTCTCACCTTCGTCGGTGCGACCCACCTGCAGCCGGCGGTCGCCCACGGCCTGTCGATGCCCGATCAGTTCTTCACCGGTTTCGCCGCCCAGCTGCAGGCCAAGCGCGACCTGGTGGTGGCCGCGCTGACCGAGGTCGGCGTGCCGGTCAGCCCGTGTCAGGGGACCTACTTCGTCATCGCCGACTTCGCCGGGCACGGTGTCGAGGACGCAGTCGACTTCTGCCGACGGATGCCCGAGGAGTTGGGCGTGGTCGGCGTCCCGGTCTCGGTCTTCTGCGACGACCCTGCCCCGGTGGCGTCCCTGGTGCGGTTCGCCTTCTGCAAGCGCGAGGACGTGCTGCGCGAGGCGGCGCGCCGCCTGCACCGGCTGTCCCGTCCCTGACAGTCTGGCCGGTATGCCGTCCACCCCCGACGCTACGGCTCCCCCGAGCTTGCGGCCCCGGCCCCTTGCGCGGGTGCGGTCCTGGCTCCTCGACTGGCTGGTGGTGGGCGCCTGGTTGGGCGTCCTCGCCGTGGTGGGTCTGGCCGCCCGGCCACTGCTGCCCTCGGGCGAGGCGGGGGCGACGACGCTGCGCGCCCTGCTCACAGCCGACGTGCTCATCACCGTGGCTACGGTGCTGCCCTACCTGCTCTACCTCGTCCTCACCGAGTCCTCCCCCCGGCGGGCGACCCTGGGCAAGCGCTGGGCCGGCCTCCGGGTCGCCGCAGCCGACGGCTCGTCGCCGGTGACCGGCTCGGTCTGGGTGCGCAACCTGATCAAGGTCCTGGCCTGGCAGCTGGGCCACCTGGGCTTCACCCGGGGCATGCTCGAGACCCAGGTCGGCCTCGGCATCGGGCTCGCCGTCGCTGGCACCCTGCTCGGGCTGGCCTGCGCCGTCCCGGCGCTGGTGGGCGGCCGCGGCATCCACGATCGGATCGCCGGGACACGGGTCGAGCGCGGGGCGGCCACCGCCCGCCGGAGCGGCTCATGACCCCTGCAACCGGGTCCACTCCCGTCGCCGCGTCCGCCCTCCCCGCCCAGGAGCTGTTCGACGCGTTCGAGCAGCACCTGCGGGTGGAGAAGGGACGCTCGGAGCACACCGTGCGCGCCTATCTGGGGGACCTGCGCGACCTGGGCACCCACCTGAGCGAGCAGGGTGTCACCGACCTCGGCGACGTGGGCCTGCCCGATCTGCGGTCCTGGTTGGGCCGGATGGGAGCCGAAGGTGCGGCACGGTCCACACTCTCCCGCCGGGCCGCGGCCGCCAAGACCTTCTTCCGTTGGGCCCACCGCCACGGCCGGGTCAGCCAGGACCCCTCCCTGCGTCTCCTCGCTCCAGGCAAGGACAAGCACCTGCCTGCCGTGCTGCGGGCGCCCCAGGCCGGGGAGCTGATGGACCTAGCCGGGGTCGCGGCGGACGACGACGATCCCGTGCACCAGCGCAACCGGGCCATGCTGGAGCTGCTCTACGCCTCGGGCATGCGGGTCGGTGAGCTGACCGGTCTCGACGTGGACAACGTCGACCTGCAGGCAGGCACCGCCCGGGTGCTGGGCAAGGGGGCCAAGGAGCGGATCGTGCCGTTCGGCGCCCCCGCCGCCGAGGCGCTGCAGGCCTGGCTGGCCACAGGGCGGCCCCGGCTGGCGACCGCCTCCTCGGGCCCAGCGCTGTTCCTGGGTCGGCGCGGCCGCCGGGTCGACCAACGGCAGGTGCGTTCTTCGCTGCAGGAGCTGCTGCGCCACCTGCCCGACACCCCGGTCATGGGCCCGCACGGCCTGCGGCACAGCGCCGCCACCCACCTGTTGGAGGGTGGGGCCGACCTGCGTACGGTCCAGGAGCTGCTCGGGCACGCCAGCCTGGCCACCACCCAGATCTACACCCACATCTCGGTCGACCGGCTGCGGGCTGCCTACCAGCAGGCCCACCCCCGCGCCTGACGCTCCCTGGCCGACACCGTCGGCCTGACGCGCGCGGCGAGCTGGGGGCGGGGGCGGCGCGCCCTCACCCTGAGCGGATCCGGTCATTGCCGGTCTCACGGCGCCACTGGCAGCAGGGCAAGCTCGGCGCCGAGCAGCAGGGGCAGCGGGTCGACGTAGGCGTCCCGTCCCCGCACGGCGCCCAGGTGCAGGCAGTCGTGAAGGGCGCAGTGGCTGCCGGTGGTGCCCAGCACACCGAGGCGCTGCCCCCGGCCGACCCGCTCCCCGCGATCCTGCCTGTCCTCCACCGGTTGGTAGGTGCTGCGCAGCCCGTCCTCGTGGGTCACGCTGACCATCCCCACCCCGGCGATCGTGCCGCTGAAGGTGACCACACCGGCGTCGACAGCAAACACCTGCTCGCCCGCGACCCCGACCAGGTCGACGCCGCGATGGCCGGGCAGCCAACGCTGAGCCGGCAGGTCGAAGGCCCGGGCGACGGGCGGGGCGCCCACCAGAGGCCAGCCCCACTGTGCGGTGCGGGCGCGGTCACCCGCGGCGCCGGGTGTGCCCCGGCCGGGTGCGTCCCGGACCCCCAGCACCTGCGAGACCACCAGGCCCGTCACCTCCGGCGCACGCGGGGCGAACACGGCGTCCCGGTCGTCGACCAAGGCCGCGACACCGGGCACTGCCACCAGGACCATCATCACGACTGCCGCCAGAACCTTCGCCGGCAACGGGACGAGCACCCGCCTGGACCCACCGCCCCTGCTCATCGGGCCGACCTGCGCCGCCAGCCGTCGAGCAGGTGCTCGGCCAGACCCAGCTCTTCCAGCTCACCCAGTCCCGCCAGGACTTCCGCCATCGTCAACCCTGAACGGACCATGACCTCATCGACGGACGACGACCGGCGTGGGCGCAACCACTGCCAGATGCGCCGCAGCCCGTCGTCGAGGACGTCCTCCTCCCGGACGCCACCCTGCTTGACCGGCGCCAGGTCCAGACCGATCCGGCCCACCAGCTCAATCACCTCTGCGGCGTCGGTCACCAGGGTGGCGCCCATCCGGATCTCGGCGTGACACCCGGCGGACATGCCGCTCTCCACCGGGCCGGGCACGGCCATGAGGTGACGGCCCAGGTCACGGGCGTTCTTGGCGGTGGAGCGGGCCCCCGAGCGCAGGCCGGCCTCGACGACGAGGGTGCCCGTCGCCAGCGCCGCGATAATCCGGTTACGGGCCAGGAAGCGCATCCGGGCAGGGGCCCCGCCCGGCGGCGTCTCGCTGACCAGCGCACCCACCTGCCCGATCCGGGCGATGAGGTCAGCATTGGTGCGGGGGTAGGGCACGTCTACTCCCCCGGCCAGCACGGCCAGCGTCGTCCCGCCCGCGGCCAGCGCGGCCCGGTGCGCCGCAGCGTCGATACCGTAGGCCGCCCCGGAGACGATGGCGAAACCGCGCTCGGCGAGGTCCATGCACAGCCGCGCCGCCTGGTGTTCGCCGTAGGCGGTGCTGGCACGGGCCCCGACCACGGCGACGCTGCGCTCCGGCACCTCCTCCAGGCGCACTGATCCACGCACCCACAGGCACCAGGGCGCCCACGGCAGCTCGTCAAGGACGCCCGGCCACTCCTCGTCGCCGGGGACCAGGACCCGCAGCCCGAGCGCGCGGCAGATGTGGCCGTCGTCGGCGGCGAGCGCCCGCTCCCGGCGCCCCAGCAGCCGCCCCAGCCCGGTGCCGTCCGGGGTGTGCCCGTCCCGCAGTGCGTAGCCGACCAGGTCGAGCACGCCATACTCCGCAACCAGTTCCTGGACGAACTCGTCGTAGGGCTCCCCCATGCGCGACAGCAGCAGCCGAGCGGCGCGCTCGTCCAGCCGCGGCGCGCACAGCCCTGCGCTCCACCCGCTCATGCGACCTTCGCCTCCGAAGGGGTGCGCAGGTCGAGCGCCAGCTGCACCTGCGCCCGTCGCGGCCGGTCCAAGCCCTGCAGATCGGCGATGGTCCACGCCACCCGCAGGGCCCGGTCCATCCCGCGCAGGGTGAGGGTGCCCCGGTCCATCGCCCGGTCCAGCGGCTGACGGTCCGCGGTCGGCAGCTGCCAGGGCTCTCGCCGGAGCGCGGCCCCGGGCACCTGGCTGTTGAGCAGATATGGCGTGCCGGCCCAGCGCTCGCGCTGTCGTTCCCTGGCCTCCAACACCCTGGCCGCGACCACCTCAGAGGGCTCACCGCGGGGCAGGGTGAGGTCCGCCCGGGTGACCGCGCTGACCGAGAGCTTGAGGTCGACGCGGTCCAGAAGTGGCCCGGAGAGCCGGGACAGGTAGCCGCGGCGACGGAACGGCGGACATACGCAGTGCGCGCCTAGGCCCCCGCACGGGCAGGGGTTGGCGGCCAGGACCAACTGGAACCGGGCGGGCAGGCGCACATGCCGGTCAGCGCGGGCGATGACCACCTCTCCCGACTCCAGAGGTTGTCGCAGGGCGTCCAGGACGTCCCGGCGGAACTCGGGCGCTTCGTCCAGAAAGAGCACCCCGTGGTGCGCCCGTGAGACCGCACCGGGATGGATGGCCCTGGAGCCACCGCCGATGACTGCCGCCGTCGACGCGCTGTGATGCGGTGCGACGAAAGGTGGGTGGTCGACGAGTTCTCCCCCGTCGGGCAGCACCCCCAGCACCGAGTGAATCGCGGTGACGGCGAGCGCCTGCTCCTCGGTCAGTGGGGGCAGGATCCCCGGCAGCCGCTCGGCCAGCATGGTCTTGCCCGCTCCGGGCGGACCGACCAGCAGCAGGTGGTGACCACCGGCGGCGCAGATCTCCAGCGCCGCCCTGGCGGTCGCCTGTCCCACCACGTCGGCCAGGTCAAGCCGGCGCACGGTGCGGGCAGGCACCTCTGGGGGCGGTGGCAGCAGGTGGGCGACCCCGGCGGCTCTGGCCTGGTAGAACTCCTGGACCTGCCCCAGGTGACGCACCGGGTGCACCGTCACCCCCGCGACCAGCGCCGCCTCCCGCGCGGCGTCAGCCGCGACGAGCACCTCGCGCACGCCGTCCGCCGCAGCGGCCACCACCATCGGCAGCACGCCCGCGACCGTGCGCACCTCTCCGGCCAGCCCGATCTCCCCGATGTGGGCGGGGCCGCGGACCGCCGCGGCGGCCACGTGACCCTGTGCAGCCATCATCGCCACGGCGATGCCGAGGTCCAGCCCGGACCCGGTTTTGGGCACCCCAGCCGGGGAGAGGTTGATCGTCCATCTGGCCGGCGGGATCGGCATGCCGCAGTTGGCCAACGCCGGGCGGACCCGGTCCGGTGCCTGCTTGCAGGCCTTGTCGGCCAGTCCGGTCATCACGGTGGCCGGCAGCCCGTCAGCGCCCTGCGCCTCCACCGTCACCAGGTGCCCCTCGACGCCGGTCAGGGTGACGGCATGCGTCCTGGCCAAACCCATCACGCCACCCCCTGCAGATGCTGGATCTGCGCAGGCGCGCCGGCGAGGCAGAGCACCCCGACGACGTCGATGCGAAAGGTCTCACCGCTGCGCCCGTGCTCGGCGAGCCAGGTCCAGGCCAGCCGCCGCAGACGGCGCGCCTTCTGCTCGTCCACAGCCTCGAGCGGAGTGCCGAACCGGGTCGACCTGCGGGTCTTGACCTCGCAGAAGACCAGCAGCCCCTCCTCGTCGGCGACCACGTCAAGCTCACCCTGGGGACAGCGCCAGTTGCGTGCCACCACCTGCCAGCCCAGCCCCTCCAAGTGCGCGCACGCCAGGTCCTCCCCGCGGTCACCCACCGCCCTGGCTCGTGCCCACGGCATTCCCGGTCCACCCATGTCCCCTCCTCGGCTCGCTCCGCCACCGCAGCAGCACCCCCATGGCATCCCGCAAGGTAGGGCGGGGGCAAGCAGCTGGACGCAGACTGTGGACAAGCAAGGGTCGCGCGCAAGGATGTGGACAACCGGCCTCCCGACGGCCGGTGTCCGGTGCCCTCCAGACACGTCGTGCTTCTCATCGTTCTTTCATGTGTCTGGGTCATACTGGAACTCGGCGACTCGTCACGGGTGTCGCCCGGGTGGGGCCCCTGACCCACCCACACCGCGAGAGGGATCTCCTTCTCGCGAAGGCGCCTCCGGCCACTCCCCCTGCGGCCGGAGGCGCCGCCCTTCACCTGCGGACCTCGGTGCTGCTCACTTGCCGAAGGGACTATCGCCGTCCGGGACCTGCAGGTCGCTCTTGGCCAGCTCCTCGACGTTGACGTCCTTGAAGGTGATGACCCGGGCCTTCTTGATGAACCGCGCAGGACGGTAGACATCCCATACCCAGGCATCGGCCATCGTCACCTCGAACCAGGTCTCGCCGCCACCGGTCCGCACCTGCACCTCGACCTCGTTGGCCAGGTAGAACCGACGCTCGGTCTCGACGACGTGGCTGAACAGACCGACGACGTCGCGGTACTCCCGGTAGAGCGCCAGCTCCATGTCGGTCTCGTAGCGTTCCAGATCCTCCGCGCTCATCCTGCGCTCCCTTCCTCGTTGCTGTGGGTCTCGTCGCTGTGGGCCTCGTCGATGTGGGCCTCCCCATCCAGGTGCGCCTGCCCCGTCAGCCGCCAGCTGCGCCGGTGCCAGTCGCTCGGGCCCAGCTCGCGCAGCGCGTCCAGGTGCTCGGCTGCGGCATACCCTTTGTTCTGCTCCCACCGGTAGGGCGTGTGCCGTTCCTCACCCGCAGCCTGCACCATCAGTGTGTCGCGCGAGACCTTGGCCAGGACGGACGCCGCGGCGACCGAGGAGCAGCGCAGGTCGGCCTTGACCATGGTGCGCACGGGCGGCGGGGGTGGCGCTTCTTCCAGGAGCCCCAGCAGCCCCACCCGACGCGGGTCGGTGAGCCAGTCATGGTTGCCGTCGAGTAGCACCAGGTGCGGCGTGATCCCCTCCAACTGGGTGAGGGCCCGCTCGCCCGCCAGGCGCAGCGCTGCCATGATGCCGATCGCATCGATCTCCTCGGGCCAGGCATGGCCGACCCCGTGGCCCAGGCACCACCGGCGGATCCGCGGCACCAAGCGCTCCCGGGCTGCGGGCGTGAGCAGCTTGGAGTCCTTGACCCCCTGCGGCGCGCTGCGGCAGTCGGCGTCGATGGCCACCACGCCGACCGAGACTGGGCCAGCCAGCGCCCCCCGGCCGACCTCGTCCATGCCCACCAGCACGGCATACCCCTCGCGCTGCAGGGTCCGCTCGACCCGCAGGCTCGGCCGGCGGGGGCCGGCGCCACGGCGGGCGCTCGTAGGGCGGGTAGTGGCGGTCACGACGTGGTGCTCTCCGGGACGCTGTCGTAGGTGTCGGGAGTGGTGAACCAGGTGAAGTTGCTGAAGGGGTAGATCAGCACGAACGCCTTGCCCACGATGTTGTCGGTGGGGACCGAGCCCGCGCTGCCGGTGCCGTCGTCGTTGGCCCGGGAGTCGCGGGAGTTGGAGCGGTGGTCGCCGAGCAACCACACGTGGTCCTCGGGCACGATGATCTCGAAGGGCACCGTGCTGGGGGAGTCGCCGGGGTAGAGGTAGGAGCTCTCGTCCAGCGGCTGCCCGTTGACGCTGAGTCGGTCGTCCTCGTCGCAGCACACCACGGTGTCCCCGGGCATCCCCACGATCCGCTTGATCAGGTGGTTGCCCTGCGAGGACGGCACCACCCCGACGAACTCCAGCCCGGCGAAGACGCCATTCATCAACGGCCCCCGGTCAGGACCCTGCACGGCGGGCAACCAGCCGCCCGGGTCCTCGAAGACGACGACGTCGCCCCGCTCGATGGACATGGGCCCGGCCTGGATCTTGCTCACCATCACCCGGTCGCCGTAGACCAGCGTGTCCTCCATGCTGCCGGAGGGGATCCAGAAGGCCTGCATGACGAAGGTCTTGATGAGGAAGGAGATGAGCAGCGCGGTGAGGGCGATCACGGCCAGCTCGCGCACGCCGCGCCAGAACCCGCCGCCGCGACGCCGGTCACGCCCCGGGTCAGGCTCGTGCGCAACGTGCGTGGCGTCCTCGTCGGGCACCTCGCCGCCCGTGGGGTCCTCGCGGGTCCGGTCGCTCACCTGCTGCCGTCCTTGCTCGTTCGATGGGGCCTGCGATACGGGCTCGCCCGGTCAGGGCTGGTCCGTTCGGGGTCGGTCTGGCCCTGCCGACCCTAACCCGGCCGGCTGGACAGACGCCGATCCCCCGCCGGATGTCCCGGGCGGGGGATCGGTCCGCGCCGATGCGCGGGTATGCACTGTAAACGGGTCTGCTCAGGCGTCCTGCGGGGCACCTTCGGTGGCCGCAGCTGCGGGAGCGGACTTGGCCGCGGAGGCGGCCTTGGCCGAGGGGGTGCTGTCGCGACGCTCGCGGATCTTGGCGGCCTTGCCGCGCAGGTCGCGCAGGTAGTACAGCTTGGCGCGACGGACGATGCCGCGGGAGACGACCTCGATCTTCTCCACGTTCGGGGAGTGCAGCGGGAAGGTGCGCTCCACACCGACGCCGAAGGAGACCTTGCGGACGGTGTAGGTCTCGCCGATGCCACCACCGTGGCGGCGAATGACGACACCCTTGAAGATCTGGATACGCGAGCGGGTGCCCTCGATGACCTTCACGTGGACGTCGACGGTGTCACCGGCGCGGAAGTCCGGGATGTCGCTCCGCAGGCTGGCAGCGTCGAGCTCGTCGAGCTTGTGCATGATGCTTCTCCTACCGGTGGTGCCACAGGTCACCCTCGGCGCTTGGGTGCCGGCGGCAGGGCTGCCACCGGCACGGTCGTCGTGGGGTGCGGTCCCTGGTGTCGGCCCCTCGCGCGGTCCCCCTGTGGCAGGGGCGCGAGCCGTGGTCGGTCAGCCGGGACGCAAGGGTCAAGTGTGCCAGAGGCGGTGGCCCGGCACCAACTTCCACCCGCTGCTCGACCGCACCGGCGGGGCCGGCGTCCGAGCTCACGCCGGACGCACGAACTCCTGCTCGGCATACCCCTGCAGGAAGAGCGCGGCGGTCAGGTCGGCGTGGTTGACCCGGACCGGCACCTGGGTGGCGACCACCGGTTTGGCGTGCAGGGCCAGGCCGGTCCCGGCCCTCTGCAGCATGGGCAGGTCGTTGGCCCCGTCGCCGACCGCAAGCACGTCGCGGGTGTGCAGCCCCAGCCGGGCCACGATCTGCTCCAGGGTCGCCACCTTGGCCTCCTTGCCCAGCACGGGGGGCATGACCTCTCCGGTGAGCCGTCCGTCGCGGGTCTGCAGCGTGTTGGCGCGGTGCTCCTGGAAACCCAGCCGCGCCGCCACCGCCTGGGTGAACTGGGTGAACCCGCCGGAGACGAGCGCGGTGTAGGCGCCCTGTGCCCGCATTGTCGCCACCAGCACCTCGCCGCCGGGGGTGAAGGTCACCCGCTCCTCGATCACCGTCGCGATCAGCGACTCTGGCAGGTCCCGGAGCAGCGCGACCCGCTCGTGCAGGGCGGCGGCGAAGTCCAGCTCGCCGTTCATCGCCCGGGCGGTGATGTGGGCCACCCGGTCCCCCACCCCGGCGTACGCGGCCAGCTCGTCGATGCACTCCTGCTCGATCATCGTGGAGTCCATGTCGGCGACCAGGACCCGCCGTCGCCGTGGTCCGTCCGGCTGGACGACCAGGTCGACACCCTGCTCCTGCCACCGAGCCCAGGCCTCCTCATCGACGGCGTCCGGGCCGCCCACGCGGGCTACGACCGCTGACCCGGCGGCCAGCCACCGGACCTCGGCGAGGGTCCGGCCGGCCGCCGCCTGGCGTACGGCTGCGTCAGTGAGGTCGGGACGGGTCGGTGGGGCGAGGAGGGTCAGGACTGGCACGACTGGATGGTAGGCCGTCGGGCCGCGCCCGCTGGAAGCCGACCGCGAGGGGCTCTACCGCGCGTCCCCCGCGGGCGGCTCGGCCTGGCTCCGTCGGTAGGCCTCGATGAGGTCCGGCCGCCTGGCCGCGGTGCGCTCCAGCCGCTTCTCTTGCCGCCACCCGGCGACCTTGCCGTGGTCGCCGGAGAGCAGGACCGGTGGCACCTCGCGGCCGCGCCAGAGCGCAGGCTTGGTGTAGACGGGGTACTCGAGCAGGCCGTCCTCGTGCGACTCCTCGACGAGGGACTCGGCGTTGCCGACCACCCCGGGCACGAGCCGCCCGATCGCTTCGGTCATCGCGAGGACGGCGACCTCGCCCCCGTTGAGCACGTAGTCGCCCAGGGACAGGACGCTCACCGGCAGTCGCTCGGCATACTCCTCGTAGACCCGCTCGTCGATCCCCTCGTAGCGGCCGCAGGCGAAGACCAGCCAGTCCTCGTGGGCCAGCTCCCGGGCCCGGGCCTGGGTGAAGGGCGTGCCGCCCGGCCCCGGCAGGATCAGGTGCGGGCTCGCCCCGTCCGGACCTGAACCGAGCACGTCGTCCAGCGCCTTGCCCCACGGCTCGGGCCGCATCACCATGCCGGCGCCGCCGCCATAGGGGGTGTCGTCGACGGTGCGGTGCCGGTCGTGCGTCCAGTCCCGCAGGTCGTGGACCCGTACCTCCAGCAGTCCACGCTCCCGGGCGCGGCCCAGCAGGGACAGCTCCAAGGGCGTCAGGTAGTCCGGGAAGATCGTGATGACGTCGATCCGCAGGGTCACTTCTCCCCCAGCTCCAACAGCCCGGGCGGCGGGTCCAGGACCACACGGTGGGCGTCCTCGTCGATCTCGGGCACCAACTCTTCCACGAACGGCACCAGCAGGTCGCGGCCGTCGGGGGTGCGGATTTCCAGGAGGTCCTGGACCTCACGCAGGTGCAGCGCGACGACCTCGCCGACGCTGCTGCCGTCGGTGAGGACCGCCTCCATCCCCTGCAGGTCCTCCTCGCGCCACCCGTCCTCATCCTCGGGCTCGTCCGCGTCTGGCACCAACAGTCGGGTGCCGCGCAGCGTCTCGGCGGCGCTGCGGTCGGTGTGGCCGCCGAAACCCAGCAGGTAGACCCCCTGGTGCACCCGCACCGTGGCCAGCTCCAGTGGCCCGACGCCTTCGGGCTCGGTGGTGAAGACGGCCCCGGTCACGAACCGGCGCTCGGGATCGTCAGTGTGCACCTGGACGGTGACCTCGCCACGCAGCCCGTGCGGCTTGCCCACGCGGGCGACGATGAAGGTCTCAGGCTGGCTCATCTGGCTTCCTTGGGGTGGGGGGTATGCAGCGTGAGACGACGATGGCCCGCCCGGCGCGGGTGCGCGGGGCGGGCCGTCGGGAGGTGCAGGCGCCGGTCAGCGGACAGTCAGCGAACACGGTCAGTGTCGACGATGTCGACCCTGACCTTCTGACCGCCGGCCAGGGCACCGACCACGGTGCGCAGCGCGCTGGCGGTGCGGCCCCGGCGACCGATGACCCGGCCCAGGTCCTCGGGGTGGACCCGGACCTCAAGGATGTCGCCGTAGCGCGAGCTCTTGGTGCGCACGGAGACGTCACCGTCGTGGTCGACGATGCCCTTGACCAGGTGCTCCAGGGCCTCCTCGATCACGATCAGGCCTCGGCCTTGTCAGCCTGGGTGTCCTCGGCAGCCGCGGCGTCGCTCGCGGCCTCTTCAACCGAGGCCTCCTCGGCCTTGGGCTCTTCAGTCTTGGGCTCTTCAGTCTTGGGCTCTTCGGTCTTGGGCTCTTCAGCCGGAGCGTCCTCAGCCTTGGGCTCCTCGGCCTTGGCCTTGCGGCGACGGGTGTCGGGCGAGTTGCCCCCGTCCTCCTTGTCAGCGGCGGCGAGGGCGGCCTCGTAGAGAGCCCGCTTGTCCGGCTTGGGCTCCTTGTGCTTCAGCGTGCCCTCGGCACCCGGCTCACCCTTGTGCTTCTGCCAGTCACCGGTGACCTTGAGCAGGGCAGCGACCTGCTCGGTGGGCTGGGCGCCGACGCCGAGCCAGTACTGCGCCCGCTCGGAGTCGATGTCGATGAGCGAGGGCTCCTCGGTCGGGTGGTACTTGCCGATCTCCTCGATCGCCCGGCCGTCCCGCTTGGTGCGGGAGTCCATGACGACGACGCGGTAGTACGGTGCACGGATCTTGCCCATGCGCTTCAGGCGAATCTTGACAGCCACGTGTGCGGTGTCTCCTCATTCTTGGTCTGGTGTGTGCAGCCCTGCGGTCCGCGTGGGGAACACGCGCGGTGACGAGCTGCGTGGACACATCTGGGCAGGTGAGAGGGACCGACCGCAGATGGGTACCGGATCATTGTGCCAGATCCTCGGCGCCCTCCCAACCGGGCGCATGATCGGCGACGAACCGCAGCACTTCGGTGTCGTCCACACCCGGGAACACTCCGGGTGGCATGACGGCCAGCAGGTGGGAGTGGGCGCGAGCGCTGGGCCAGACCTTGCCCGCCCACTGCCGGGCCAGCTCCGCCGGCGGCTGGGTGCAGCACCGTGGGTCGGGGCAGCCGGAGACCCGGCGCTGCGTGGTCTCCCGGCCGCGCATCCAGCGCACCTGGTCGAACGGCACCCCGAGGCTGACCGAGAACACCCCGGCGGGGGTCTGCTCGGCCACGGCGGTGCACCAGAAGGTGCCGCGGCCGGTGTCGGTGTACTGCGCGTAGGCCGACCCCACCGGCTCTCCGAAGACGACACGGGCCGTCCAGGCGCGACACACCCGGGCACCCTCGATGGCCCCGGAGGCGTCCATCGGGAAGCGCACGCCGTCGTTCTCGTAGGCCTTGTAGATCACGCCGTCGGCGCTGGTGCGCATGAAGTGCACGCGCAGGTCAAGATGGCGCGTGGCCAAGTTGCAGAACCGGTGGGCGGCTGTCTCGTAGGACACCCCGTAGGCGTCGCGCAGGTCCTCTAGGGCGATGTCCCGCTGAGCCTTGGCTCGTTGCAGGAAGGGCACCGCGGTCAGCTCGGGGACGAGCACGGCGGCGGCGAAGTAGTTGATCTCCACCCGTTGGGCAAGGAACTCGGCGTAGTCACGCGGTGGTTCGTGCTCCAGGACGACGTGCCCCAAGGCCTGCAGCGCGGCCGCCCGGATGTCGTGCGCGCCGCGGGCCGGCAGGTAGATCCGCCGGTGGTCCAAATCGGTCACCGTCCGGGTCGAGGCCGGGACGTCCGGGACGACCTCGAGCTCGAAGCCGACGTGCCGCGCCATCCGGCTGACCGCCTCCCGGGTGACCGGTCCATGGCTGTGGTCGACCACCCGCACCAACTCGGCTGCCCGCGCCTCGATCTCCGGGAAGTAGTTGTCCGCTTCACGCATCAACGCCCGCAGCTCCGCATTGGCCAGGCGGGCGAACTCGGGCGTGGCCGCGCGCTGCTGCTGCAGCCCTACCACCGTCTCGTAGAGCCCCACGAGAGCCTCCAGCGCGTCATCCGGCAGGCCCGCCCCCGTGCGGACCGTGGGTATGCCGAGGGTCTCGAAGCCCTCAGAGCGCTGGGCCCGCTGCCACCGCACCTCCAGCGCGTCGCGGCGGGTCGGCGCACCCCCGGACAGCAGTGCGGCGGTGTCCACCTGCAGCGTCGCGGCCAGGGCCGCCAGGGTAGAGACGCGCGGCTCCCGGTGGCCGTTCTCGATGAGGGAGAGCGCGGACGGCGACATCCCGACCTCGGTCGCCACGTCAGCCAGGGTCAGGCGGCAGCGCCGGCGGTAGTGCCGGATCCGGCGACCGACCGCGACGGGGTCGGCCTGACCCGCCCGGACCTCGTCCTCGACCCCGTCCAGCCGGGTCGACGGGCGGAACGGAAGCACCCGGGCGTGAGAAGTCCGCATACCTCCACCTTAACGAAAAAACCGATGTTCTTGACAGGATCTGGACGTCTGATAGGGATCGGAGCGGGGCAGACTCGTGAGAACAGCCCGCTTTACCCTCACCACACGGGAGCCGATGATGACGACCACCACCCCCTCCACCGAGCGGACGCCCTTCGCGCAGCAGGCCCAGGAGATCGAGCACGACTGGGCAAGCAACCCCCGCTGGAAGGATGTCGAGCGCCGCTACTCCGCCGAGGACGTCGTGCGGCTGCGCGGCTCCGTCGTCGAGGAGCACACCCTGGCCCGCCGGGGCGCCGAGCGCCTCTGGGAGGCCCTGGAGACCACACCGTTCACCCGCGCCCTGGGCGCCCTGACCGGCAACCAAGCGGTGCAGATGGTCAAGGGCGGGCTGGAGGCCATCTACCTCTCCGGCTGGCAGGTGGCCGCCGACGCCAACCTGGCCGGCGAGACCTACCCCGACCAGAGCCTCTACCCCGCCAACTCGGTCCCGGCGGTGGTCCGCCGAATCAACAACGCGCTCAAGCGTGCCGACCAGGTCGCCTGGATGAACGGCGAGACCGACGTCAACTACTTCGCCCCGATCGTCGCCGACGCGGAGGCGGGCTTCGGCGGTCCGCTCAACGTCTTCGAGCTGATGAAGTCGATGATCGCCGCCGGCGCCGCCGGCGTGCACTGGGAGGACCAGCTGGCCTCGGAGAAGAAGTGCGGTCACCTCGGTGGCAAGGTGCTGGTCCCGACCAGCCAGCACGTGCGCACCCTGAACTCAGCCCGGCTCGCTGCCGACGTCCTCGGGGTCCCCTCGCTGGTCATTGCCCGCACCGACGCCCTGGCCGCAGACCTGCTGACCAGCGATGTCGACGAGATCGACCGGGAGTTCACCACCGGCGAGCGCACCTCCGAGGGCTTCTTCCGGGTCCGCAGCGGCATCGAGCCCGTGCTGGCGCGGGCCAAGGCCTACGCCCCGTACGCCGACCTCATCTGGGTCGAGACCGGCACCCCCGACCTCGGTCTGGCGCGGGAGTTCGCCGAGGAGCTGCACAAGGACTTCCCCGACCAGAAGCTGGCTTACAACTGCAGCCCCTCCTTCAACTGGAGGTCGGCGCTGTCCGACGCCGAGGTCGCCGAGTTCCAGGACAAGCTGGGCGAGCTGGGCTACGCCTTCCAGTTCATCACCCTGGCCGGCTTCCACTCCCTCAACCACGGCATGTTCCACCTGGCGCACAGCTACGCCCGCCAGGGCATGAGCGCCTACGTCGAGCTGCAGGAGGCCGAGTTCGCCGACGCCGAGCGCGGCTACACCGCGGTGCGCCACCAGGCCGAGGTCGGCACCGGCTACTTCGACGCCGTGAGCACCGCGGTCAACCCGGAGTCCTCCACCACGGCACTGTCCGGCTCCACCGAGTCCGAGCAGTTCCACTGATCGGCGGCCCTGCTGACCGATCGACTCCATCGATCGGGCAGCAGGTCTGACGAGGCACCCGGGACCGGCCCGCCACCTGTGCTGGGTGCCTCGGCATACCCTGGCTGCCAACCCGGTTTCCCACCCCCACGCCCCGTACCCGCACCACACCCGCCGCACCCAGGACGAGGACACGATGGACCAGGACCAGTACCCCACCGGACTGCTCGACGAGACCAGGCTCCAGGCGCTGCGCACGCTGGAGCGGGAGACGCGTACCGAGTTGCATGCGCTCATCGAGGCCCGCAAGGACCTCTCCCGGACGATCCGTGAAGGCGCCGAGCTCGAGGTGCCGGCCGCGGCCCGGCACACCCGCGACGACGACGCCTGGCGGGTGCGCCCGCACCCGGCCGACCTGACCTACCGGCTCGTGGAGCTGGCCACGCCGGCCACCCCCGAGCACGCCAAAGGTGCCCTGGCCTCCGGGGCCGATGTGTGGGTGGCCGACCTGGAGGACATGCTGGTCCCCACCCAGGCGCGGCTCTTCGCCGCCCAACGGGTGATCCAGGAGGTCGCGACCACCCGGAGCGGCGACCCCGAGCCGGGGGTCCCCACACTCATGGTCCGCCCTCGCGGGCTGCACCTGGACGAGGCTCACTTCCTCGTCGACGACGCGCCGGCAAGCGCCGCGCTCACCGACACCTTCACCTTCCTGGCCCGGTGCGGGGCCACCCTGCAGGACAACGGCACCGGCCCCTACGTCTACCTGCCCAAGCTGGAGACGGCGGCCGAGGCCCGCTGGTGGGACCGGACGCTGGCGCGGATGGAGGAGCTGCTGGGACTGCCCCAGGGCTGCACCCGCGTCAGCGTGCTCGTCGAGACGGTTCAGGCCGTCTACGAGCTGGAAGACATCGTGCACGAGCTGCGGGAGCGGGTGACCGGGCTCGCCGCAGGCCGGTGGGACTACGTCTTCTCCCACCTGCGCACCTACGGCGCCCGGCCCGACCACGTGCTGCCCGACCGGGACGCCTTCACCATGAACACCCGCTTCCTGCGCACCTACTCCGACGCGATCGTGCGGGTCTGCCGCCGCCGCGGGGTCCAGGCCATCGGCGGTCCGATCGCGCTGGCCGCCGGCGGCCCGTTCGACGAGTCGGTGTCGATGACGCACGCCCGGGTGCACCGGGACAAGGCTCGGGAGGCCGCCGAGGGCTTCGACGGCGCCTGGGTGCTGCACCCTGCCCTGGTGCCTGTCGCCCGGGCACCCTTCGAGGAGCGCGACCGTCACCGCGAGGAGGGTGACCTGCCCGAACCGGCCCGACCCTCCGGCGCGATCGACCCTGGGGCGCTGCGCGACGTGAGTTCCCTGGCCGGCTCGGCCACCCTGACCGGGGTCCGCACCGCGCTGCGCTCCTCGCTGACCTACCTGACCGGCTGGCTGGCTGGCGAGGGCACCATCACCCTGGCCGGGCACGTCGAGGACTTCGGCACCGTGGAGCTGAACCGGATGCAGCTGTGGCAGTGGCTCTTCCACGGCACCCGCCTGGCGGAGGGACCGACGATGTCGGAGCGGCTGCTGGACCGGATGCTGGAGGACGAGGTCTCCCTGCTGCGGCGACGCGGTGGCCGGGAGGACCTGCTGCAGCTGGCCGTCACCCTCCTTCGTGAGTCGATGGTTGCCGAGGAGCCGCCGGCCTTCCTGTACCAACAGGCCTACGAAGCGCTGCTGTCCGTGGAGAGGACGGGGGACGGCGACGCCGCGGTGGCCTGACCGATCCGCTCTAGTGGGGCCCGCTCCGGGAGGGCAGCTTCGGGAGGGCCCCCTCTAGTAGAGGTGGCCGCGCAGGATCACCCGGTGCGGGTCGGCCATGGTCCGCACGTCCTCGCGCGGGTCGTCCCGGTAGACCACGATGTCGGCCGCCTCCCCCTCGGCGATGCCCGGTCTGCCCAGCCACTCCCGCGCCGCCCAGGTGGCTGCCCCGATCGCCTCCAGGTTGGACATCCCGGTCCGGGTCAGCGCCTCCACCTCACGGGCGACCAGCCCGTGCGGCAGCTGGCCACCGGCATCGGTGCCCACGTAGACCGGCACGCCGGCCTCCCGTGCCTTGGCCACCGTCTCGTAGCGGCGCTCGTACAGGTCCATCATGTGGTCGGCGTAGGTAGGGAACTTGCCCCGCCCCGCCTCGGCGAACTTGGGGAAGTTGTCGATGTTGACCAGCGTGGGCACGATCGCGATCCGCTGGGCGGCGAAGGTGTCGATCGTCTCATCGGTCAACCCCGTCGCGTGCTCGATGCAGTCCGTCCCGGCCGCGGCGAAGTCGGCCAGCGACTGCTCCCCGAAGCAGTGCGCCGTCACCCGCGCCCCCTCCTCGTGCGCGGCGGTGATCGCCTCGGTGAGGATGTCGACCGGCCAGCACACCCCCAGGTCCCCGCTCTCCCGGTCCACCCAGTCACCGACCAGCTTCACCCACCCGTCCCCGTTGCGCGCCTCCTGACGCACGTACTCCACCAGGTCCTCGGGCTCGATCTCCCAGGCGAAGTTGCGCAGATAGCGCTTCGTCCGGGCGATGTGCCGCCCGGCGCGGATCAGCCGCGGCAGGTCTTCGCGCTCCTGCACCCACCGGGTGTCGGCCGGGCTCCCGGCGTCTCGCAGCAATAGCGCGCCCGCGTCCCGGTCGGCCAGGGCATGCTCCTCGGCACGGGCGTCGTCGACCGCGCCGTGCGCCTCCAGCCCGACGTGGCAGTGGGCATCGACCAGCCCCGGCACGGCATACCCGTGGACGGTCTGCACCTCCCCCGACATCGGCGGGGTGAGGCTGACCACCCCCTCGATCACCCAGACCTCGTCCAGGACCTCCCCGGGACCGACCAGGACCGAGCCCTGGATGTGCAGCGCCGGTGCGCTCATCTCGCCTCCTTGCGGGTATGCCGTGCGCTCAGGTTAGCGAGTAGGTTCGGCCATGTGCTCATGGACCGGGTCGACCTCACCGCGCTGCTCCGCGGGGCGGCGGGAGGGCGGTTCCCGCCGGTCGACGGCGGGGTCTCCCGGGCGCGGCCCTGGCGAGCGGGGGTGGAGGCCGCGGTGGCCTTCACCGGGCACGCGGTCCTGGCCGTCGCCGCCGAGGTGAGCGATGAGGCGCTGCTGCGGCTCGGGGTGCACGGCTACGGCGGCGTCCACGACCCCCGCCTGGTGGCGGCGCTGGCGGGTCAGGGCGAGATCGGGGTGCTCGACGTGCTGCTGGTCGCCCCGGCCACCGAACCGACCGCTCAGGCTCCGGGCCCCGAGACCCGTCCGGACAGCGACGTGCCCGTCGCGCCGCTCGTGACCCGGCCCGACCTGGCCTGCGCGGAACGGGCCCGCCATGCACACCTCTGGCGCGACGACGTGCGGGTCCTCGGCCTGCCCGACCATGAGACCACTGGGCTGGCCACCCTGTCGCGCGGCATTGCGGGTCTGACGGAGGTCGGCATCCAGGCGGAGGACGGGGAGGCTGGACAACTCCTGGCCGGAGCCTTGGCCCGGGTGCCCCGCGGTGAGTTGGTGCTGGCCTCCGTGACGCCCGGCAACGCCCGCTCGTTGCGGTTCTTCCTCCGCCGCGGTTTCGTGCCGGTCGGCTCGGTGCAGCAATGGCGGCCTCGCCGCGTCCGACCTGTGGACGACGCGACAGGCTGACCAGGCCGCAGGTCAGCGCGCGAGCACCCTCGCCTCGCGGGCCGGGTGGGCGTAGGAGGCCGCCAGGGAGTCCACGGTCTCGTGCGCGTTGAGCCCGCTAGGGTTCGGCACCACCCAGAGCACCGCCTCCTCCAGCGGGTCGGCCTGGCGACCGGCCACGGCCGTGCGCACCCCGAAGGCGCTGCGGTATGCGGTGATGCCGGCCACCGCGACCACCCGGGGTCGCACCCTTCGCACGGTCTCGCGCAGCCGCTGCCCGCCCTGGCGCAGTTCCTCCTTCGACAGCTCGTCGGCCCGCGCCGTGGCACGCGGCGCCAGGTTGGTGATCCCGATCCCCCGCCCGAGCAGGTGGGCCCGGTCCTCGTCGGTCATGCCGGCGGCGGGGTCGATGGCGTGCTCGATGATGCCGGCGCGCAGCAGCGCGGGGTAGAACCGGTTGACCGGGTGCGCGAAGTGGGTCTGGGTGGCTGCGGTCCACAGCCCTGGGTTGATGCCGACGAAGAGCAGACGCACCGCCGACCCGTCGGCGGGCAGCAGGTCAGGCACCTCCCTGTCCCGGAAGGACTCCAGCTCGGTTTTGGTGAATCGTCGGGTCGCCACCCGGCCGAGCCTACGGTCCGAGTAGCAGGGCAGCGCAGCGTGGCAGAGCTCAGGTGGACAGCGCCACGGGGTCGGCTTCCCCCGGCCGCAGCCCCACCTGGTCCCAGGCCGACAGCAGCGCCTGCTCCTCCTCCGAGCCCACGCCATACCGGCCGGCTGCCACCTGCAGGGTGACCCGGGCGAAGGTCGCGAAGTCGCAGTCGCGGGGGATCAGCCCCCGCGTGGCCATGGTGTCGAACCACACCGTCCCGGCCCGCTCCCACGACCGGCCGCCCAGGGCGGTGGCGAAGAGGTGGAAGGCCCTGTTGGGGATGCCGGAGTTGATGTGCACGCCGCCGTTGTCGTGGTCGGCATCGTGCGGGAGGACGACGTAGTCGTCCATGTGCCCCGGCTGTGGGTCGGCGCCGAGTACGGGGTCGTCATAGGCCGTTCCCGGCGCGGCCATGGAGCGCAGCGCCACGCCCTGCACTCGGTCGGTGAACAGGTCGGCACCGATCAGCCAGTCGGCCTCGGCGACCGTCTCGTCCCGGACCCACTGGCGCACCAGGGCGCCCCAGACGTCCGAGGCCGATTCGTTGAGCGCCCCGGACTGGCCGACGTAGGTCAGACCAGCGGTGTACTGGGTCATCCCGTGCGCCAGCTCGTGCGCGATGACGTCGATGCTGGCGGTGAAGCGGTGGAAGTAGACCCCGTCGCCGTCGCCGAAGACCATCTGCCGCCCGTCCCAGAAGGCGTTGGCGTAGTTGCGGGCGTAGTGGACGGTAGCGACCAACGGCATCCCCTGGCCGTCCAGCGAGTCCCAGCCGTAGACCCGGGCCAGCACCTCCCAGGTCGCGCCGAGCCCGTCGAAGGCCTCCTCGACGGCCGGCTCCCAGGGACCGTCGCCGGTCTCGGTGCGCACCAGCCGCCCGGGGAGCAGTGTGCCGTGCTCGGCGTCGTGCACCTGCCGGTCCGGCGCGGCATCCTCGGGCAGGGGGACGTGATCGGGCAGGGAGAGCACCTCCCCGGCCGGGGTGTTGGCCAGCCGCACGGGCGGCACCATGAGCCGCCCCTGCAGGGGTGCGTGGCCGCCCGGCCAGCGAGTGCCGAGCAGCTCCCTGCGCCCACGGGTGGCCTCGCCGTCCCGCAGCGCGAACTCCAGGGCCGGGGCAAGCTCGGGCTCGGCCTGGGCGATCCGGCGCAGCAGGTAGCCGGGCACGATGCCGCAGCGTGCGTGGGGTCGATGGGTGCTGTGGGTGCCCTCCATGACCAGACTCTGCCACGCCCGGCCGACATACCTCTCGGATCAGTCGCCGAGCAGCTCGCAGACCGGCGGGATGACCCGGGTGCCATAGAGCTCGATGGGGGACTGCGTGAGCTGGCTGTGCCGCATCGGCCGGCTGCCGGCACTTGAGGCCACAGCGGCCAGCTTCAGCGCCCGGGCGGTCGCGGCGATCTTTTGCGCGAGGGTCTCCAGGGAGCCAACCTAAAGGCGCCCCATTCCCCCGGCTCTAGCCTCGCACCGGCGACATGCTTTGTCTCCACCGGCGACACGGTCTGCCCGGGACACGGGATCACGGCGCGGGCCGTGTCGCCGGTCGGGGGCGAACCGCGTCGCCGGTCGGGGCAAACCGTGTCGCCGGTCGGGGGCAAACCGCGTCGCCGGTCGGGGCGAACCGCGTCGCCGGTCGGGGACTACTTCTTGTCCTGGTCCCCCAGGAACTTCTCGAAGCCCGCCGGCAGCTTGAGGCCGGCGAGATCGCCGCCCTGGCCGGAAGGCGTACCGGCCTCGTCCTGCCCCAGGGCTCCCGCGCCGAAGGCGCTCTCCAGTGAGGCCTCCCGGGCGGCCTGGGCCTTCTGCACTGCCTCCCGCTCCTGCTGCGCGCGCTTGGCCGGGTTGCCCGACTTGCCCTTTTTCTTCTGCGGGGTCTTGCTGCGCTTGCCGCCGGCGCCACCCATCCCGGGCATCCCCGGCATCCCGGGCATCCCCGGCATCCCGCCCTTCTTCAGCTGGCGCATCATCTTCTGCGCCTCGGCGAAACGCTCGAGCAGCTGGTTGACCTCTGAGACCGAGACACCCGAACCCCGGGCGATGCGGGCCCGGCGCGAGCCGTTGATCTGCTTGGGGTGGTTGCGCTCGAAGGGAGTCATCGAGCGCACCATCGCCTCGACCCGGTCGAACTCCTTCTCGTCCAGGGAGTCCAGCTGGGCCCGCATCTGCTGCATCCCGGGCATCATCCCGAGCATCTGCTTCAGCGAGCCCATCCGCTTGATCGCCGACATCTGCTCAAGGAAGTCGTCGAAGGTGAAGTCCTCCTCGGAGAGGAACTTGCGGGTCATCTCCTGTGCCTGCACCCGGTCGAAGGCCTTCTCGGCCTGCTCAATCAAGGTCAGCACGTCACCCATGTCCAGGATGCGAGAGGCCATCCGGTCGGGGTGGAAGAGCTCGATGTCCTTCACGCCCTCGCCGGTGGAGGCGAACATGATCGGCTGTCCGGTCACCGTCGCGACCGACAGGGCCGCACCACCGCGGGCGTCACCGTCCAGCTTGGTCAGCACCGAGCCGGTAATCCCCACGCCGTCTGCGAAGGCCTTGGCGGTCTCCACCGCCGCCTGCCCGATCATCGCGTCGATGACGAAGAGGACCTCGTGGGCGTTGGTCTCCAGCCGGATGTCGTGGGCCTGGCGCATGAGGTTGACATCCACGGCCAGCCGGCCGGCGGTGTCGATGATGACGACGTCGTGGCCCTTACGGCGAGCATCCTCGACACCGTCGACGGCGACGTCGACGGGGTCACCGAAGGAGCGGGTGCCCTCCCCAGACTCCAGGGCGGCGTCGTGGCCGAAGACGTTGCCACGCTCGGGCGCGAACACTGCGACCCCGGCACGCTGCCCGACCACCTCGAGCTGGGTGACGGCGTTGGGCCGCTGCAGGTCTGCCGCGACCAGGAGGGGAGTATGCCCCTGGTCGGCCAGCCACCGGCCCAGCTTGCCGGCGAAGGTGGTCTTTCCCGACCCCTGCAGGCCCGCGAGCATGATGACCGTCGGCGGGGTCTTGGCCAGCGTGATCCGGCGGGTCTGCCCGCCCAGGATCGAGACCAACTCCTCGTTGACGATCTTGACGATCTGCTGCGCGGGGTTCAGCGCCTGGTGCACCTCGGCGCCGAGGCCCCGCTCCCGCACGGCACCGGTGAACTCCTTGACCACCGGCAGCGCGACGTCGGCGTCCAGCAACGCCATCCGGATGTCGCGGATGGTCGCGTTGAGGTCGGATTCGGTGACGGTGCCCTTGCGCTTGAGGTTCTTGAAGGTCAGCGCGAGACGGTCGGAGAGGGAGTTGAACACCCCGCAAGGATACGTTGGACCCGTGGCCGATCCCATTCGCACCGCCCGTCGCCGCCTCGCCGAAGCGCTCCGGGACCGGGTTGCCGGGCCCGACGCCGAGCGTCGGGCCCACGCGATCTGGGTGGCTCCCGGCGAGCGCCGATTCGCCCCGGACGACCCGATCTGCCGGGTGCAGGGGCATGCCGGCATGTATGCCGGCGGCATCCGCGCCCTGCTCCTGCAGTCCCTGCACCCGCTTGCCATGGCCGGGATCGGTGAGCACTCCGGCTTCCGCGGTGACCCCTGGGGCCGGCTGCAGCGCACCAGCGAGTTCATCGCGATGACCACCTTCGGTCCCGTCGAGACGGCTGAGAAGATCCTGGATCGGATCAACAAGGTGCACACCACGGTCGTCGGCACGGCCCACGACGGCCGCCCCTACGACGCCACCGACCCGCACCTGCTGCGCTGGGTGCACGTTGCCGAGATCGACAGTTTCCTGCTCGCGCACCAGCGCTACTCCCGGACCCCGCTCACCCCTCCCGAGGCTGATCGGTATGTGGAGCAGGCCGCTTGGGCGGCGGGAAGGCTCGGCATCCCCGACCCCCCGCTCACGGTGGCCGAGCTGGAAAGTCAGCTGGCGTCATACCGGCCCGAGCTGGAGGCAACTCCCGGCGCCCTGGACGTCGCCCGCTTCCTGCTGCTCGAGCCGCCGCTGCCGGTCGCCGCCCGTCCGGGCTTCTGGCTGCTCGCCGCGGGGGCGGTGGAGATGCTGCCCGGCTACGCCCGCGAGCTGCTGAACCTGCGGCTGCCCGGGCCGCTGCGGGCCACGGACAAGGTGGCGCTGCGGGTGCTCGCCCGACCGCTGGGTCGCGTCGGCACCGCAGCGGTCAGCTGGGCCATGTCCGACCCTCAGGAACCCCGCAACCGTCCTGACAACTCCGCCGGGGCCTGAGAGGCGATCACCCCGGCCTGTCAGCCGACGCGTCTGCGGTCAGCTTGCGCGGCCGACGATGGCGTCGACGAAGGCCTCCGGGTCGAAGGGTGCGAGGTCGTCCGGGCCCTCACCCAGGCCGATGAGCTTGACGGGCACGCCCAGCTTGCGCTGGACGTTGACCACGATGCCACCCTTGGCGGTGCCGTCCAGCTTCGTCAGCACGATGCCCGTGATGGCGACCTCCTTGGCGAACTCCTCCGCCTGACGCATGCCGTTCTGACCGGTCGTCGCGTCGAGCACGAGCAGCACCTCGCCCACCGGGGCGAGCTTCTCGACCACCCGCTTGATCTTGCCCAGCTCATCCATCAGCCCGCGCTTGGTGTGCAGGCGCCCGGCGGTGTCGATGATCACCACGTCGGACTCCAGGTCGATGCCGGCCTTGACCGCCTCGTAGGCCACCGAGGCGGGGTCGGCCCCTTCCAGCTGGGAACGCACGGTGGGGACCCCGACCCGCTCGCCCCAGGTGCTGAGCTGGTCCGCGGCAGCGGCGCGGAAGGTGTCGGCCGCGCCGAAGAGGATGTCCTTGTCCTCAGCGACGAGCACCCGGCCGAGCTTGCCGACGCTGGTGGTCTTGCCGGTGCCGTTGACGCCAACGACGAGGATGACGGCCGGGTGGTTCTCGGTCCGACTAGCAGCGATGCGCCGGTCCATCGTGGGGTCGACGAGCCGGAGCAGGTCGGTCCGCAGCCAGGAGCGCACCACCTCCGGGTCGGTGGTGCCCTCGATCTTGACCTGGGTGCGCAGGGCGTTGACCAGCTCGGTCGTCGCCTCCACGCCCAGGTCCGAGGCCAGCAGCGTGTCCTCGACGTCCTCCCAGTCGCTCTCGCTCAGCCCCTCGCGCGAGAGGAGGGCCAGCAGCACATGTCCCATGGCCGTGTTGGACCGGGCCAACCGGGCCCGCAGCCGCTGCAGGCGGCCCCGCGCGGAGGCGGGCCGCTCCAGCGCGGCGGCCTCCTCCAGCTCGATCTCCTGGGCGGCGACACCGCCGCGGTCCTGGACGTCGGCGGGGCGGTCCTCGAGAAGGACCTCACCGTCCCCGGGCTCCTGCCCCACCGGGTCGGTGCCGACGGCCGGCGGCCGATCCCGTTCCGCCCCCGGCGGCAGGGTCGTGCTGCGTCCGCCGCGGCCCCGCACCAGGGCCACCAGCAGAGCAAGCCCTGCGAGGACGACGATGGAGACGACGGCGAGGATCTCCCAGAGCTCATTGATCGGTCCCACGGCGGACAGTCTTCCAGACGCCCCGGAACCTCCCCGCATCGTGCGCCGTCCGACCCACATGAGACGGACCAGCACTGCCGCCCTCGCCCTCGCCGCCCTGCTCACCGTGGCCGCCTGCGGCACCGAGACCGGGACCCCCGACGCCGGTGGTGACGCACCCACCAGTACCGAGCAGGACACCATCTCCCCGGGTGACCCCGACGAGACCGGCGAGACCGGCGAGACCGGCGAGACCGGCGACCCAGGTGACAGCACCCGCGACCCAGGTGACAGCACGGGCGACCCGGGTGACAGCACGGGCGACCCGGGTGACGGCACCGAGGACCCGGACGGCAAGGTGCTGGCCGACACCCGCGGGGACGGTCACTTCTTCATCGACAGCCTCGAGGTGCGGCAGGCCGAGTCTGACCCGGTGCAGCTCTTCCTCGACGTGGAAGGCAACGCCCCCACCCCCTGCCACACGGTCGCCTACGAGGTCCAGCAGGACGCGGACACCTTCCTGGTCCACCTCACCACGCTCGAGAAGGGCGAGATGAGGTGCACGCAGGTCCTGGTGCCCTACGACATCACGATCCCCCTGGGCGAGACGGACACCTTCCCCGTGACGATCGACGTCAACGACGGGGAGCAGGTCCTCACCGTGAACGGCTGACCGGGCCCGTCGACCCACAGCCAGCTGCCCAGGGGTCAGCTGGCCGCCGGCAGATCCTCGTCCGAGGGGCCCGGCACAGGCCTGGAGGGGCGAGCGACGGCGTCCCGGCCCGGGGCGGGCCGTTCGGGCAGTCGCTCGCGCAGGGCCTGGCTCCGCTCGGCGGCGGTGCTTCCGAGCCGGGAGCCGCGCTCCCGCACCCTCTCCCCCGTCCGGCGGACGCCTGCGATCAGTTCCTCCCCCTCGGCGGTCCAGAACTCGCCACGTCCCTCTCGGCGCGCCTCGAGCATCACGAAGGCCACGACGCCGGCACCCAGGCTGACACAGATGATCATGGCGACGACGAGAGCGAGCATGGTCCCAGTGTGCCGCCCCCATCCCGCTGCACCCCAATCCCCCGGCGGCGTGTCCCGCGCTAGTTGAGCCTTGGTGAGCAGGCTCACACGCCAAGGCCGTGGGTGAGACCTGACCTGCCCTCGCGAGGGGGTCATCCCTGCCAGCGGCCGGGCGCGGTTCTACCCCCCGGTGGCCGGGCGGTCCCGTGCCCGGCGGATCCGGGCCACGGTCTGCTGACTCGACGCCAAAACTCCCTCGGGCTCCCCCAGCTCCTGGCGCAGGCGCAGCGCTGCCACGGCCTGCTCCTCGGCTTGCGCCAGGCGCCCCTCGTCGAAGAGCGCCTTGGCCCGGTGCTGTCGCACGAAGGCCAGCATGCGCAGATCGGGGCCCCCGTCATCCCCCGACCGGGCGAAGACCTCCTCCGCGGCCGTCAGCAGCTCGTGCGCCTCGGCATACTCCGTGCGCCAGTGGTGGACGTGGGCGAGCCGGACGGCTGCGGCCGCCCACCCGGGGGCCATCGGCTCCTGGTCGGCCAGGGCGGCCTCACCGACCGTGAGCGCCCGGTCCAGCTCGCCGAGCATCCGCCAGAACGACACCGCGTGCGGGTCCTCCGGCGTCTCCTCCAGCCACTCCTGGGTGTCCTCCTCCGAGAGGAGCTCCTCACGCAGGGTCTCCTCGTCGATGATGTAGGCCGGGAACTCCCCGCCGCCGTAGACCTGCATCAGGCTGGCTCCTTCGTGTGCTCCTGGTCCGTCTGCGGACGACCACCCTTCGGCGCGACGTCGCGCACCCGCTGGCTGACGAGGGTGGTGACGCCGTCCCCCTGCATGGACACGCCGTACAGCGCGTCGGCGATCTCCATAGTCCGCTTCTGGTGGGTGATGACGATCAGCTGGGAGGAGTCGCGCAGCTCCTCAAACAGAGTGATCAGCCGGCCCAGGTTGGTGTCATCGAGCGCCGCCTCGACCTCGTCCATGATGTAGAACGGGCTGGGCCGGGCCTTGAAGATGGCCACCAGCAGGGCGACCGCCGTCAGCGACCGTTCCCCGCCGGAGAGCAACGAGAGCCGCTTGATCTTCTTGCCCGGCGGCCGGGCCTCGACCTCGATGCCGGTCGTGAGCATGTTGCTGGGGTCGGTGAGGATGATCCGCCCCTCGCCTCCGGGGAAGAGCCGGGAGAAGACCCGCTCGAACTGCGCCGCCGTGTCGTGGAAGGCCTCGGTGAAGACCCGCTCCACCCGCTCGTCAACCTCCTTGACGATCTCCAGCAGGTCGGCCTTGCTGCGCCGCAGGTCCTCCACCTGCTCGGTGAGGAAGG
Organism: Ornithinimicrobium pratense; assembly: GCF_008843165.1. Classification (NCBI taxonomy): domain Bacteria; kingdom Bacillati; phylum Actinomycetota; class Actinomycetes; order Micrococcales; family Ornithinimicrobiaceae; genus Ornithinimicrobium; species Ornithinimicrobium pratense. The sequence continues at coordinate 2,176,985 of NZ_CP044427.1, forward strand.
TATGGCGTTCCTCCAGAGCGGCGAACTCCTCCAGGGCCAGCGGGTTCACCCGGCCCAGCTGGGCCAGGGCCCGCTCGGCCCGCCGCAGCCGTTTGTCCTGCTCCTCGCGGACGAAGGGCCGCGGCTCGGGGAAGTCCTCAGCGTCCGGGTCCTCGTCGGGGCCGGGGACGTGCGGCACGGGCAGCTGTGGGCCGTACTCCTCCACGAGGGTCTCGGGGTCGACGCCCAGCTCCTCCAGAGACCGCGCCTCGAGCGCCTCGATGCGGAGCCGGTGCTCGGCCCGGGCGATCTCGTCGGCGTGCACCGAGTCGGTGAGGTCGCGCAGTTCGTCGGCGAGGTTGCGGGCCCGGCTGCGCGCCACCGCCAGGGCCTGGTCGAGCTGGGTCTGCTCCGTCTGCGCCTGCTGCCGGGCGGTGGTCGCGGCGGCTAGCGCCTGCTCAGTGAGCCCCAGCACGTAGACCGCGCCCCGGCTCACGGCCTCGGCTGTGGCCCGCTCGTGGGCCCGTCGGGCCCGGCGCTGGGCCGCGCGCTGGCGGGCGGCGAGCTCGTTGCGGGCGGCGGACTCCAGGGTGTCGGCCCGTCCGGCGAGGGCCTTGGCCCGCTCCTCCTGGGTCCGCAGGGCCAGCCGCGCCTCGGTCTCGGCCGTGCGCGCCCGCGCGGCCGACTCCGCCAGCCGTTCCCGCTCGGAGGTGTCGGGGTCCTCGGTGCCCTCCTGGCTGGCCAGCACCTCGGCATCAGCCAGCCGCTGCTCCAGCTCGGCGAGCTCGGCCCTGGTGGTGGCCAGGCTCTGCTCGGCCGTGGTGATCGCGGCGGTGGTCCGCTCGTGCTCGGCCCGCGCCACGCGCGTGGCCTGTCCAAGCTGGGAGAGCTGCTCGGCGACCGCGGTCATCCGGGCGTCGGAGTCGTGCAGGTCGTCCAGGGCGGCCTCCGCCTCGGCGGCGGCCTCCTGCAGGGCCTCCCGGGCCCCGGCGAGGGAGAAGGTCGCCGCCTGCGCCCGCCGCTCCGCGGCCTGGACCCCCTCCTGCGCCTCGTCGAAGGCAGACTGCAGCTCCAGCAGGCTGGGGGCCGCGGCCGAGCCGCCGTGCACCCAGCCCGGACCGTAGACGTCGCCCTGGTCAGTCACGACGGTGACCCCCGGTGTGGAGCGCACCAGGACGGCCGCGTCCTGCCCGCCCGGGACCAGCGCGACCCGGTCCAACAGCCCGTGCACGGCCCTGGTCAGGGCCGGGTCGGGGGCAGTGACGACATCGGCGGCCCACACGGCATACCCAGGTAGGTCGGGCCATTCGGCCCGGGGCGTCTCTTGCGCCCCGTCGGCTAGCTCGGCCACCAGCATCCCCGCCCGCCCCTGGTCCTGCTCACGCAGCCAGCCCAGCGCCTGCTGCGCCGGCTCCAGACCTTCGACGACAAGGGCCTCCCCGGCCCAGCCGAGTGCAGCGGCGATCGCCGCCTCACGGCCCGGCTCCACGGTCAGCTCGCTGGTGACGGTGCCCCGGATGCCGCTCACCGCAGACCGGTCGGCGTCAAGCAACGCGCTGGCGCCGTCGGTGCGCCGCAGGGACAGCGCGAGCGCCTCGACCCGGGCCTGCAGGGCGCCCTGCTCACCCTGCGCCTCGCGCAGGTCGCTCTGCCAGCGCTGCACCTCGGCCTCGGCGCTCTCCCGCTTCTCCTCGGCGGCCTCATAGCGGGCGTCCAGTCCCTCCTCGCCCTCCTCCACGTCCAGGACGGTGCCCTCCAGCGCGGCGAACTCCTGCTCGGCGGTGACCGCTCGCTCCTGGACGGCGGCGGCCGTCGCCTGCAGCCGGGCGATCTCGCCCTCGCCGGCCTCGATCCGGGAGCGGCGGGCTGCGACCTGACCGGCGAGCCGGGCCAGCCCCTCGCGACGGTCCGCCGCCGCGCGGGCGAGACGCTGGAGCCGGGCCTGCTCCTTGGCGTGCGCAGCTTCGGCCTGGCGACGCAGACCCTCGGCCTCCTCCAGGGCGACCGCGAGCTCGGCGACCTTGGCCAGCAGGGCGTTCTCCTCTTCGCGGACCTTCTCCGCCTGAGCAAGCAGCTGCTCGGGGTCGCGTCCGCCGGGGCGCCCGACCGCCTCGGCGCGCAGGTCCTCCTCCTCGGCACCCAGCAGGCGCACCCGTTCGGCGGACAGGTCGCGCAGCGCGCGCAGCCGCTCCAGGAGCGAGGACAGGGAGTACCAATGGTCCTGCGCGACCTGCAGCGCGGGGGCTGACCGGGCCCGTTCGTCCTCCAGCTCGGCGACCTGGGCCTCGGCGGCCTGGACCGCGGCCTGCACCCGGGCGCGACGCTCGATGAGGGCCCGCTCGTCGGCCATCTCCTGCGCCAGCGCACTGGTCAGCTGGACCAGGTCGTCGGCGAGGATGCGCAGGCGGGCGTCGCGGACCTCCCCCTGGATGGTGGCGGCGCGTCGGGCCGTCTCGGCTTGTCGCCCCAGGGGACCCAGCTGGCGGCGGATCTCGGCGGTCAGGTCGGTGAGCCGGGTGAGGTTGCCCTCCATCGTCTCCAGCTTGCGCAGGGCCCGCTCCTTGCGCTTGCGGTGCTTGAGGACACCGGCGGCCTCCTCGATGAAACCGCGCCGCTCCTCCGGGGTCGCCCGTAGCACCTGGTCCAGCTGGCCCTGACCGACGATGACGTGCATTTCGCGGCCGATGCCGCTGTCGGACAGCAGCTCCTGGACGTCGAGCAGTCGGCAGGCGGTGCCGTTGATCGCGTACTCGCTGCCGCCGGAGCGGAACATGGTCCGGGTGATCGTCACCTCGGAGTAGTCGATCGGCAGCGCCCCATCGGTGTTGTCGATCGTCATCGAGACCTCGGCCCGGCCCAGCGGCGCCCGGCCGGAGGTACCGGCGAAGATGACGTCCTCCATCTTCCCCCCGCGCAGGCTCTTGGCCCCCTGCTCCCCCATTACCCAGGCCAGCGCGTCCACGACGTTGGACTTGCCCGAGCCGTTGGGGCCCACGATGCAGGTGATGCCCGGCTCCAGGCGCAGCGTCGTCGACGAGGCGAACGACTTGAACCCCTTCAGGGTCAGGCTCTTGACGTACACGACATTTTCTCTGGCTGGCTTCTCTTCTCGCGGGCGCTGGTTGCGGTCACGATACCCGCGCCCTCCCGCCTGGGAGCGGAGGCAGCACGGTGGCCCTCAGCGCTCGACGAAGCCGGTCAGCCCCTCCCGGGGCGCATGCCACTGGGTGGTGATGCCGTCGACCCGCCCGGGCCGCGAGCTGGTCGACGGGTCCCCCTCCAGCAGTCCGATCAGCGCGTCCAGCGCCGCCCGGTCCCCCTGCGCGTTGACCTCGACCCGGCCGTCGGGCAGGTTGCGGGCGTGCCCGACCAGGCCCAGCTCCAGGGCCCGGGCCCGGGTCCACCAGCGGAAGCCGACCCCCTGGACCCGCCCTCGGACGAAGATCAGCGCACGCTCCATACCCGCACACTACGGTGGGGCCGTGACCGAGAAGAGTGCGTACCCGCCGATCACCGACCGTCCGATCCGCTGGGGGCTCCTGGCCGCCGGGAAGATCGCCCACGCGCTGGCGCAGGCCGTGCGCGAGACCGAGGGCGGTCAGCTGGTCGCGGTCGCCGCCCGGGATGCCGTGCGTGCCGCCGAGTTCGCCCGGGCCCACGACATCCCGTTGTCCTACGGCGGCTACGAGGAGCTGTGCACCGACCCCGACGTGGACGTCGTCTACATCTCCTCGACCAACCCCCACCACGCCGACCAGGCGGTGCGTTGCCTGGAGTCGGGCAAGCACGTGCTGGTGGAGAAGCCCATCGCGCTGACGGTCGCGGACGCCGAGCGCATCGTGGAGACCGCCCGGACCAGGGGGTTGTTCGCGATGGAGGCCATGTGGACCCGGTGTCAGCCCTTGGTGCTCGACCTGGCCGACCGGGTGCGGGAGGGACAGATCGGCAGGGTGCGCAGCTTCCACGCAGCCTTCACCGTGCCGTTCGAGTATGACGCCGCGCACCGCATCTTCGACCTCGAGAACGGGGGCGGGGCCCTGCTCGACCTGGGGGTCTACCCGGTCGCGCTGGCCCACCTGCTGCTCGGCCACCCCACCGACGTCCAGGTGCTCGGCGCGACCGTCCCGACCGGGGTCGACGCACAGGCCGCCCTGCAGTGGATGAACGCCGACGGCGCCGTGGCCCAGGTCATCTGCGACTCCCAGAGCCACGGCTCCTCCCGCACGGTGGTCCGCGGCACCGAGGGCTGGATCGAGGTGCACGGCCCGGTCACCCAGCCGGAGTCCTTCACCGTCCACCGCGGCCCGGACGCGGAGGAGGGTGAGCACGTCACCGGTGACCGGCGCGGCTTCGTGCACGAGGTCGAGGAGGTCCACCGGTGCCTGCGCGAAGGTCTGCTGCAGTCGCCCCTCGTCCCGCACGCGGACACGGTGGCGATCATGACGATCCTGGAGTCGGCCCGCCGCGAGCTTGGCGTGCGCTACCCGCAGGAGCCCGAGCCGCTGCACACCTGAGCGATGGGGTGGGGCAGGCTAGGTCCATGACCCAACTGCTGGTCTTCCTGCTCGGGGCCCTGGTGGCCCTGATGGTGCTGGGCCACCTGGCCACGCCGTTGGGTGAACGACAACCGCCTCGCCGCTGGACCCCGGTCTACCTGATGGACCGGGTCCCCCACGCGATCACCCTCTTCAGGGAGGCAGGCGCACTGCAGCGCAGGCGCCTGGAGCAGGCCGCGGCCGAGCGCGAGTCCCAGGTCAAGGATCAGGGTCGCCGGGTCGAAGACCTCGAGGACACAGGGGACACAGGGGACACTGAGGACCCCGACGGGGAGGACCCGCGCGGGCGCACCTGACAGCGGGGACAGAAGTGGGAGGAGCGGTTCATGAACTGCTCGCGCCGCACTGTGGACCCGCATCGGGGGCAGGGCAGCCCGTCCTGCCCGTAGACGGCCAGGGCCCGGTCGAAGTAGCCGCTGGCCCCGTTGACGTTGACGTAGAGGGCGTCGAAGCTGGTCCCGCCCTGGCCAAGCGCCTCGGTCATCACCTCGCTCGCGTGGCCCAGCAGCCGACCTAGAGCCGGCTTGGTCAGCGCCGAGGCCGGCCGCAGCCCGTGCACCTGCGCCCGCCACAGCGCCTCGTCGGCGTAGATGTTGCCGATACCGCTGACCACCGTCTGGTCCAGCAGGAGCCGCTTGATCGCGACGCCCTTGGCCTTCATCCGGCGCGCGACGCCCGCGGCGTCGAAAGCGGGCTCCAGCGGGTCCGGGGCGATGTGCAGCACCGGCTCCGGTATGCCGTGCAGGTGCCCCGCGGGGTCGTCCTGCGCGGCCAGCGGCACCCCATACCGGTCCTCGTGCAAGGGTGTGAGCGCCAGACCACCGAAGGTGCGTTGGTCCACGAACCGCAGCTGGGGTCCGTCGTCGGCGAAGTCGAAGCAGGCGTGCAGGTGCTTCTCGCGGGGCGCGTCCGCGTCCTGGACGAGCAGCTGCCCGCTCATCCCGAGGTGGACGACGAGGGCGTGCGGGTCGTCATCCGGCGGGTCCAGGACGAGCCAGAGGTACTTGCCGCGGCGGTCGACCGCGAGGACGGTGGCCCCCTCGACTCGGGCCATCAGGTCCGCCGGCCCTGCTTCGTGGCGGCGCGCGACCCGCTCGCCGGTGAGCAGGGCCTGGGTGATGGTGCGTCCCACGACGTGGTCGGCCAGGCCGCGGCGGACGACCTCGACCTCAGGCAGCTCAGGCACGGCTCGACTCGGGCACGGCTGGGTCAGGCACGGGTGGCGGGCTCCGCGTCGACGACCTTGGCGGCCCGCGCGGTCAGCAGACGCCAGCCGGCCTCGGCGGCCTCCTGCTCGGCACGCTTCTTCGAGCGGCCGGTCCCGGTGCCGACGACCTCTCCGTTGACGATCGCCCGTGCGGTGAAGGTCTTGTCGTGGTCAGGGCCCTCGTGCTCGACCCGATACTCCGGCGGGCCCATCTCCCCCGCCGAGGTGACCTCCTGCAGGGAGGTCTTCCAGTCCAGCGCGGCGCCCAGGCTGGCACTGCGGCGCAGGAGCGGGTCCAGCAGGTGGTGCACGAGGTCGGCGGCGGGACCCACCCCGGCCGAGAGATAGACGCAGCCGATGACGGCTTCGACGCAGTCGGCCAGGATCGATGCCTTGCCTCGTCCGCCGGTGGCCTCCTCCCCTTTGCCGAGCAGCACGTAGTCGCCCAGGTCGAGGACCTGGGCGACCTCGGCGAGGGCCCGGGAGTTGACGACGGCGGCGCGCAGCTTGGCCAGCTGCCCCTCGGGCAGGTCCGGGTTGTCCCGGTAGAGCGTGTCGGTGACGACCACCCCCAGGACGGAGTCTCCGAGGAACTCGAGGCGCTCGTTGTGCGGTTGGCCGCCGTTCTCATAGGAGTACGAGCGGTGCGTCAGGGCACGCAGAAGCAGCGCCGCGTCACACCGTTGACCCACGATCGTCTGCAGACGGTCGTTGAGCTCGGCGACGGGGCGCATGCGTCAGCGGGGACTGCTCAGCCCTGGTGCTCGGTGCGCTCGGCGGCACCGTAGTGCCGGCCGTTGTAGGAGCCGCAGGAGGGGCAGGCCTGGTGCGGGGTGCGCACGGCCTGGCACTGGGGGCAGGTCGACAGCGTGATGGGCGCGGCCTTCCACTGCGAGCGGCGGTGCCGGGTGTTGCTGCGGGACATCTTCCGCTTGGGAACGGCCACGTCAGATCCTCTTCTCGTCGTCGTCGTCGGACGGGCTGGCCAGCTCGGCCAGTGCCGCCCACCGGGGGTCGATCACGTCATGGTGGTGCTCCGGGTCGTCCGCGAGCCTAGCTCCACACTCTGAGCACAGGCCCGGACAGTCTTCCCGGCACACCGGCTGGAAGGGCAACGAGGTGACGACGGCGTCCCGGATGGTCTCCTCGAGATCCATCTGGTCATCGTCGAGCTCGCGCTCCTCCTCGTCCATGTCCTCCTGGTCCTTGCCGGCCACCTTCTGGTGGTGGGCGGCGCGATCCGGATAAGCGAACAGCTCCTGAAAGGCCACGTCGAGCTGCTGCTCGATCGGCTCCAGGCACCGCACGCATTCCCCGACCGCCGTGGCCTGGGCCGACCCCGTCGCCAGCACCCCTTCAACGACCGACTCCATCCGCAGCTCCAGGGCGACCTGTTGGCCGGCCGGGACGGCGATGACGTCGGTGCCCAGGGGCTCCGACACGTCCACGCGGCGCGAGAACTCGAGCATGGTGCCGGGCCGGCGGACCAGGTCGCGGGTGTCGAACACCCAGCCCTGCTCCGTCTGCTGCGCAGCCATGATGTAGTCCTCGTCCAGCGTGATCGTGTGTAGTGGTGGCGGCGGTGCGACCCTCGTCCGCGGATGACGCCGTAGGGGAACACAAACCGACACACCAGACTACCGGAGCGGCAGGCTCCTGCTCAAATCACACCGAACGGCGTCAGCCCAGCTCATCGAGCGCCGCCAGCACTTCGGCCGGCACCAGCGCGGAGACGTCCCCGCCGTACTGGTGGACCTCCTTGACCAGCGAGCTCGAGACGTGCTCCAGGGACGGGTCGCCGGCCAGGAAAACGGTCTCCACGCCGGTGAGGTGCTTGTTCATCAGCGCCATCGGCAGCTCGTAGGCAAAGTCGGTCCCGCCCCGCAGGCCCTTGACGATCGCCCCGGCGTCCACCTGGCGGCAGACGTCGACGAGCAGCTGCCCGCCGAAGGACTCGACCCGCACCCGGTCGGCCAGCTCCTGCGGCAGCGCCTGCTGCACCATCGCCACCCGCCGGGGCACCTCGAAGGTCCCCCGTTTGGCCGGGTTGTGCAGGATCGCGACCACGACCTCCTCGAAGAGGGTAGTGGCGCGGGCGATGATGTCCAGGTGTCCGTGGGTCACCGGGTCGAAGGAGCCGGGGCACACGCAGCGGCGGGTGGGCGTCATACCCGGACCCTAACGGCCTGAGCTCACTGTCGGCCCGGCTGTGCTGGCCTCACTCACCCGCGTCGGCGGGGAGGACCCCTTCCCGGTGGGCCTCGCCGACCAGCGCGCGCACCGTCTCCACGGTCACGCCGGCGTCCAGGTGCTTGCCGCGGATCTCCAGGAAGATCGCGCCCAGGTCGCGCCGGTCCTGCTCGGAGACCTCCTCGCGGGCGGGGTTGAGAATGCTCAGCTCCTCCTCGGTGATGTGGTGCTGGAGGACCTCGTTCAGCGCCTCGACGGCGTCGTCGAACTTCTGGGTGCCGGTGCCCTTGCACTCCAGGAGGGTCAGCAGCGCCTCGTTGATCTCGGCGTGCTCCTCCTCGCCGTGCTCGGCCTCCTCGGCGTCGATGGCGTCCTTGCGACGCAGCCGCGGGTAGACCTGCTGCTCCTCGGCCTCGCCGTGCGCGACGATGACGGCGGCCAGCGCCGAACGGGCAGCGTCCCGGTCGGCGGTGCTGTCGCGCAGCTCGCGCATCAGCGTCTCGAACAGGCGGTGGTCATCCAGGATGAGGTCGACGACGTCACCGGACACGGGCCGAGGGATGGGGTATGCAGTCACGCCGGTGATCCTGCCATTGCGGCCACGCCGGCGCGCGGCCAGGTCGACGGTCAGCCGGCGGCGCCGTCACCAGGGGCGATCGGTTCGGCGAGGTGCAGGGCCGCCTCGCCGTAGGCGCGCGTGTCGAGGTGCTCCAGGCCCGGCGGCCAGGTGGGTCGCGGCGAGCGCGAGCTGCGCTCGACGACGATCAGCGCATCGGGGGCCAGCCACCCGTGCAGCACGAGGGCCTGCAGGGTCCGGGTCAGCTCCTCCTCCCCCAGCGGGTAGGGCGGGTCGGCCAGCACGAGGTCGTAGACGGCACCGTCGGGTCCCAAGGCCAGCAGCCGCTCGACACCGCCTGCGTGGACCCCGACCTGCCCGGCGAAGCCGAGCAGGTCGGCGTTCTGCTCCACCAGCCGGGCGGTGGGCCGGTGTCGCTCGACCGCCAGCAGGGCCTGAGCGCCCCGGGACAGCGCCTCCAGACCTAGCGCCCCGGACCCGGCATAGAGGTCCAGCACCCGTGCGCCGTCCAGGTCCAGCAGCGCCTCGACCCGGGAGAAGAGCGCCTCGCGGACCCGGTCGGTGGTCGGCCGGGTGTCCCGGCCGCGCGGCGTCCGGATGGTGCGTCCGCCGGCGGTGCCGGCGATGATGCGGGTCACGCCGTGCTCACCCCCGCTCCAGGAAGGCCGCGCGCTCCTCGTCCAGGCGCTGCAGCTCGGCTGCCAGGTCGGGGTGTCGCTCCAGCTCGGGGTCGGCTCCCACGGTGGCCCAGGCCAGGTCGTGCGCCTGCACGATGAGCTCCTCGTCGCGGGCCAGCCGCAGCAAGCGCAGCCCGCTGCGGCCCCCGCTCTGGCTGGCGCCGAGCACGTCGCCCTCTCGACGGGTCTCCAGGTCCAGCCGGGCCAGCTCGAAGCCGTCGGTCGTCGCCGCGACCGCCTGCAACCGCTGCAGCGTAGCGGGGTCGACCCCCTCGCCCTGGGTGACCAGCAGGCACAGGCCCGGCTTGCCACCCCGCCCCACCCGGCCGCGCAGCTGGTGCAGCTGGGAGATCCCGAACCGGTCTGCGTCCAACACGATCATCATCGTCGCGTTGGGCACGTCCACCCCGACCTCGATGACCGTGGTGGAGACGAGCACGTCGATCCGGCCCTCGCCGAAGGCTCGCATGATGCCGTCCTTGTCCTCGGCGACCATCCGCCCGTGCAGCTCGGCGATGACGAGGTCGCGGGTGACCGCGAGCGAGCGTAGCGACCGGGCCACCTGGTGCACGCCGTGCAGCTGGGCGTCCGAGCCCACGTCAGTGGATGCCGCGCTGGCGCCGGCTGCCGTGCTGGAGCCGACTCCCGCGTCGGTCCCTGCGCCGGCTGCAGCTGCGGGCGCGGGCAAAGCGCTCGCGGCCGCGATCGGTGCCCCGGGGCCCAGGTCGTGGGCGGCCGGGAGGTCCGGGTCGTCGGGCTCCCCGATCCGGGGGCAGACGACATACACCTGACCTCCCGCCTGGACCTCCTCGGCGACCCGCCTCCAGGTCCGTTCCACCCACGCCGGGGCGTCCCCCGGGACCACATGGCTGGTGATCGGCTGGCGGCCGCGCGGCAGCTCGCGCAGCGTCGAGGTCGTCATGTCGCCGTAGACCGTCATCGCCACGGTCCGCGGGATGGGGGTGGCCGTCATCACCAGCACATGCGGCGCGCCGCCGTCCGCCTTGGCCCGCAGCGCGTCCCGCTGCTCGACCCCGAAGCGGTGCTGCTCGTCCACCACGACCAGGCCGAGCTCGGCGAAGGAAACCTTGTCCTGGATGAGGGCGTGGGTCCCGACGACGATCCCGGCCTCGCCGGAGGCGGCAGCCAGCAGGTTGGCCTTGCGCTCGGCAGCGCCCTGGCTGCCGGTGAGCAGGGCCACCCGGGTGCCGCCCTCCATCCCGCCGAGCATCCCGCCCTCGGCGATGGGGCCCAGCAGCTCCAGCATCGAGCGGTGGTGCTGTGCCGCGAGCACCTCCGTGGGGGCCAACAGCGCCGCCTGCCCACCTGAGTCGACCACCGTGAGCATGGCCAGCAGCGCCAGCACCGTCTTGCCGGAGCCGACCTCCCCCTGCAGCAGCCGGTGCATAGGGCTGCTATGGCCTAGGTCCGCGAGCACGTCGGCCAGCACCTCTTCCTGGCCGGCAGTGAGGGTGTAGGGCAGCCGCTCCCGCAAGGCGTCCACCAGACCCCCCGGGTGCGGCGCCCGGGGGGTAGCCGGCACCGCGTCGGCGGAGCGCCGCGCCCGGGCCAGCTGCGCCTGCACCACGAACGCCTCCTGGAACTTCAGCCGCCACCGGCCCCTGCGGTGGTCGGCCTCGGACTCCGGGCGGTGCACCAGCTGGTATGCCTCGAGCAACCCGGGCAGCCCCACCTGGTCCCGGACGTGCGCAGGGACGGGGTCGGGCAGCCAGGTCAGGGCATGCAGGACAATGTCCAGGCTGTCCCCATGGACGATGGGCGAGAGCCCTTTGGTCGCCGTGTACACGGGCACCAGCCCGCCCAGCAGCCACTTCCCGGAGTCCCCCTCGTCCCGGATCGGGGCGTAGTCCGGGTGGGTCAGCTGCAGGGTCCCCCGGTAGTCGCCGATCTGTCCCGAGCAGACCACCCGGACGCCGGGGCGCAGCCGGTCCTCGTGCCCATAGGGCTTGAAGAAGGTCAGCTGGAGGGTGGCGCCGGTGTCGTCCTCGACGTCGACGACCAGTCGGCGGCCACGCCGGTTGCGCATCTGGTGGGTGCGCGCGGAGCGCACGGTGCCGACGATGACGACGTCCTCGCCGTGCGGCAGGCCTGCGAAGGCCTCGGGCCGGGCCGGGTCGAGGTAGGTGCGGGGCAGCCAGTCGAGCAGGTCACCCACGGTGCTCAGGCCCCGGGTGCGCTTCAGCACGTCGGCGGTCTTGCCGACCAGCTGCTTCAGCGGGCGGTCGCGGGGATCGGCTTCCCCGGCCGGCTGCAGGTCGACCATCACTCGACCCCGAGCAGGACGGGGTAGGTGGGCTGGTCCCCGCGCAAGGTCACCACCTCGATCTGCTCCCCCCGCTCCCCCAGGGCGGCGGTCCGGTCCTGCACCGCCTGGGCCACAGCCGCGCTGGCGTCGTCATCGGCGGCGGCACCGAGCAGCACGGTCACCACCTCGACGTCGTCGCGCCACAGCAGGTCGACCAGGGCGCGAGCAACCGGCAGCACGGCATCGTCGACCGCGACGATGCGCTCCCGGCCCAAGATCCCCAGCCACTGGCCCTGCGCGCATGGCCCGACGGGAGTCTGGGCAGCCCGTTCGGCACGGGTCAGCGCGCCGGCGCGGACGGCAGCGGCGGCCTCACGCATCCCCTCCACGACAGAGTCAGGCTCGCCTTCCGGGTCCAGCACGGCCATCGCCGCGATCCCCTCGACGAGGGACCGGGTGGGCACCACGTCGACCTCGACGCCGAGCATTCGGGCCTCGTCGGCGGCGGCCAGGGCGACCATGGCGGTGTCGGGGTCGTTGGGCAGCACGACGACCCGTGGCGCGCGGCTAGCCAGGACGGCGGCGAGCAGCTGTCCGGCGGAGGCTCGCCGGCGAGGACCGCCGGAGACGACGATGGCACCCGAACTGGCGAAGAGCGCGCAGACGCCGTCGCCCAGGGCACAGGCGATGACCGCCAGACCGCTGCCTGCGTCCTCGGTCTGCGCGCCCGGCTGGGTGTGGCCGTCGTGCAGGGAGGTCAGGGCGACCTTGGTGACCGACCCGGCCAGGCTGCCCGCCTCCACCGCGACCGCGGGGTCGTCGAGGTGGACGTGCACGCGGAACTCCTCTGGGCCCCCCGCCACGACCACCGAGGTGCCGACCTGGGCCAGGTTGGTGCGTAACCGTCCGGCGCGCTCGGGGTCGCTCCCGGTCAGCAGGTACATCACCTCGACCGCCCCGTCCGGCTCACCGCCGTGGTGGACACCGCTGGCGGCGGCGCATTGATCATCGCTCCCGGTCCCGTCGCCCCCGGTCTCCTGACCCCAAGCCTCGTCGCTCCCGGTGGCGCCGGCCGGGGCCCTTCGCGCCCGGCTCTCGACCCGCCCACCGGCCTCCTGCAGGGCCAGGGCCCACCACGCGGGGACCTCCTGGCCGGCCCCCGGGGGCCGGTCGTGCAGGACCGACTCCAGCGCCTCGATGGCCAAGACGAGCCCGGCACCCCCGGCGTCCACGACGCCGGACGCGGCCAGCACTGGCAGTTGCTCCGGCGTGCGCGCCAGGGCCTCCCGGGCGGCGTCCAGGGCTTCGGTGACCACGTCGGCGACCTCCAGCGGCGACTCGCCGTCCACCGGACGGCCGCGCTCGACGGCGGCGCGGGCCCCTTCCGCAGCGGCTCGCGCCACGCTGAGGATGGTGCCCTCGACGGGGGAGGCGAGAGCGTCCCAGGCGGTGCGGGCAGCCGCCTCGAAGGCGGCTGCCACATCGTCCGGACCAGCGTGCGCGACGTCGGGGTCGACGGCCTCGGCCAGGCCGCGGGTCAGCTGCGACAGGATGATCCCGGAGTTGCCGCGGGCCGCCAGCAGCATCCCCCGCGAGATGAGCGTCATACCGTCCTTGAGCCGGTCGGTGCCGGCCCCCAGCTCGAACTGCCCACGGACGTAGTCCAGGGCGCCGTCGATAGTCAGGTACATATTGGTGCCGGTGTCGCCGTCAGCCACGGGGAAGACGTTGAGCGCGTCGATCCGCTCCCGTGCCGCGCCCAGCAGCAGGCGCGCCGTCATCGCCCAGCGGCGGGCGGTGACAAGGTCAAGGACGGGACGGGGCACAGGGCTGACTTTACGTCCCAGGCTCCTGCACCGGGCCTGACGTCCACAGTCCCGGCCGCGGCCGCGTGCCAGAGGTGGAGCGTGGGCGCGGGGAATTTGGGGGTGTGCCCGGTGTCCGGTACTCTGGACCGGTTGCCTGGCGCTCGGCGCACGCCTACGTGCGGTGCCCGACCCCGGCGGAAACCCATCCACTTCATCGACCTGTAGGAGTACACCGTGGCTTCCACGTGCGACGTCTGCGGCAAGCGACCGAGCTTCGGTCACAGCATCTCTCACTCGCACCGCCGCACCAAGCGTCGGTGGAACCCCAACATCCAGCGCGTGCGCGCCATGGTTGGCGCGACCCCCAAGCGCCTCAACGTGTGCACCTCCTGCCTGAAGGCCGGGAAGGTCACTCGCTGACCTCCAGCCACCACGGCACCTCGAGCCGGCGGCACCCACCAGGGTGACGCCGGCTTCGTCGTCTCCACACCCCAGACCCACGCTCAGCCGCCGAAGTGGTCCCACCCGCCGGTGCGGGGGTCCAGGCAAGACCCACCCAGGACGACACCGGGCGCCCCGCCGGCGGGCAGGTCAATGACCCGGCCCAGCACGGTCCACCCCGCCGGTGGCTCCCCCGGGAAGCAAGCGAGCAGCTCGTGCTCCTCTCCCCCGCCCAGGACGCAGCCGAGCGCTGAGCCGCCCACAGCAGGGGCGAGCCGGTCGGCAAGTGCCGCCACCGCCTCTTTCGCCAGCTCCAACACCACGCCGCTGGCGCGCGCGACGCGGTCGCCGTCCCTGACCAGACCGTCGGAAACGTCGATCATCGCGGTGGCGCCCAACCGGGCCGCCGCGGGCCCCTGCGTCAAGTCGGTCAGCGGTCGCAGGTGGTGGGCGAGCAGCTCGGCGACGAGGTCCCCGGGCGCCACAGACCCCGCGTCCTCGCCGTGCTCCAGCAGCAGCGCCAGTCCGGCCGCTGAGCGGCCCAGGGGGCCGGAGACGGCCACGACGTCACCCGCGCGAGCGCCCGAGCGCAGCACCGGCTTCTGCACGTCCTCCCCCAGCTCCCCGAGCGCGGTGATGGACACCATCACCACCTCGTCCCCGGCGCCGTTGAGGTCCCCACCGAGCACCGGGACCCCGGCGCGGGTGCAGCCCCAGGCCAGCCCCTCGGTGAGCTCGCGCGCCCAGGCCAGCGGCAGCGACCGCTCGGCGACGAGGGTGACCAACAGGCCGGTGCCGGTCCCGCCCATGGCAGCCAGATCGGCCAGGTTCTGGGTGACCGCCTTGACCCCGACGTCGAACGCGGTGGACCAGTCGTCCCGCCAGTCCGGGCCGCGAACCATGGTGTCGGTGGTCGCCAGCAGGGCACCGCGCCGCACCTTCAGCAGTGCGGTGTCATCACCGGGCCCCACCTGGACGCCGGCGCTCGGGCTGCCCTCCAGTGCGGCGAACACCTGCTCCAGGACCCCGGACTCCCCCACCTCGCCGAGGGTCGGGCCGGGGGACGGCATACCGGGTGATCGTCGTGGGCTCACCGCAGCACGGTAACCTCCCCCCAACCACCCGACGAGAGGGAGTACACCGTGATCAAGGCCTACATCCTGGTGCAGACCGAGGTCGGGTCCTCGGCGCAGGTGACCCACGCCATGAGCGAGATCCCGGGGGTGGTCTCCGCTGACACGGTCGCGGGCCCCTACGACGTGGTGGCGGTCGTCCAGGCCCCCACCGTCAGCGAGCTCGGCAAGGAGGTCATCTCCCGGGTGCAGGCCATCCCCCGCATCACCCGCACCACCACATGCACGGTCGTCGACCTCTGAGGCGCACGCCAGGAGCCGGGCGACCCGCTCTCGTCGCGGTCCTCTGCGCCGGCGTAGCGCTGCTGGCTGGCGCGTGCGGGGACGGCGCGGTTCGTGCGGTGCCGTTCGACGCTGCGGACTCTCCCGCCTGCCTGGCCGTCGCCGACCACTGGCCGACCACGGTGGGGCCCCACGAGCCGCGGGTCACCGCCGTCCAGAGCCGGGGGGTCGCTGCCTGGGGGGATCCCCCGATCGTGGCGCGTTGCGGTAAGCAACCGCCCGGGCCGACCACCGAGCAGTGCCTGGACGTCAACGGGGTGGACTGGGTCCTCACCGAGCTGGACGACGGGGCCATGTTCACCACCTACGGCCGTGACCCGGCCATCGAGGTGCTGGTGCCGGACACCCATGAGTCGGCCCCGCTCCTGCTGCCCGTCTTCGGCGCCGCGGCCGAGCAGGTCCCGCAGACCATGGGCCGGTGCACGGCGGTAGGCGACTGATCTCGCCGGGACGAGCACCCAGGGCCGGAGGGAAGGTCAGCGCAGGCCGAGGGGACGCTCCAGCGCGAGCCCGATGAGCTCGTCGATCAGCTCGGGGTAGGTGAGCCCGCTGGCGGCCCACGCCTGGGGGTACATCGAGAACGGCGTGAACCCCGGCATGGTGTTGATCTCGTTGACGAGGACCGAGCCGTCCTCGGTGACGAAGCAGTCGACCCGGGCCAGGCCTTCGCAGCCGCCGGCCTCGAAGGCCACTGCGGCCACCCGCCGGACCTCCTCCCGCACGCCCTGGAGCAGGTCGGCCGGGGCAGTGATCCGGACGTTGTCCTCGTCGAGGTACTTGGCCTCGAAGTCGTAGAACTCGTGGCCGCCGGCCACGGTGATCTCCCCACACTCGCTGACCCGTGGCGATCCCGCCCCGCGCCCCTGCAGGACCCCGCACTCGATCTCCCGGCCTACGATGCCCTGCTCGACGAGCACCTTGGGGTCGTGGTCGCGGGCCTTGTCGATGGCCACCTCCAGCTCCTCGGGCCGGTCCACCTTGTAGACCCCGACCGAGGAACCGGCCCTGGCCGGTTTGACGAAGACGGGGAACTGCAAGGAGGTGGCCGCATCGAGGGCCGCCGCGCGGTCCCGCCGCCACTGCACGTCGGTGATGACCGCGTAGGGGCCGACTAGCAGCCCGGCCTCGGCGAAGACCACCTTCATCAAGTGCTTGTCCATCATCGCCGCCGACGACAGCACCCCGCACCCGACGTAGCGCAGGTCGGCCAGCTCCAGCAACCCCTGGATCGTGCCGTCCTCGCCGAACGGGCCGTGCAGCAACGGGAAGACGACGTCGACCTGCCCCAGGTCGGTGACGCGTCCGTCCCGGTCCACGCTCTGCCAGTCGTGGTCGAGGCCACCGAGGGGGACGATGACCTGGTGTCCGGTGTCCGGGACCTCGGGCAGCCGGCCGTCGCGGATCTCCAGGGCCGCGGGGTCGTCCGCGACCAGCACCCACCGGCCGGCGCGGGTGATCCCGACCGGCAGCACGTCATACCGCTCCCGATCCAGCGTGCGCAGCACGCTCGCCGCGGTCGCGCAGGAGATTGAGTGCTCCCCGGAGCGACCGCCGAAGACGAGCGCGATGCGGGTGCGGGAGCGGGAGGCGACCTGGGAGGCGGGCTGGCTGTCCATCGCGCCCGAGCCTAGTCGGCGGGGTGCCCCCTGCCGGGTATGACGCGCACGCCGACCTGGATGCGCCCGCGCCCGGCTATGGCAGGCCGTGGCGCACGCGTCAGTTGGCCTCGTGCTTGCGGGCCCGGGACATCAATGCTCCGGTCAGCTGGTCGGGGGTGAGCTGTCCGTCGACGACGGCCGTCACGCCGGCACAGATGGGCATGTCGACGCCGTGCCGGGCAGCCAGACCCACCACGGACCGGCAGGACTTCACGCCCTCGGCCGTCTGGTGTGGCACTGCGAGGACCTCCTGCACCGTGCGACCCTCGCCCAGCGCGACCCCGACCCGGTGGTTACGAGACAGGGGTGACATGCAGGTGGCGATGAGGTCGCCGACCCCGGCCAGCCCCATCAGGGTCCGCGGGTCGGCACCCAGCTCGCTGCCCAGCCGGGCGATCTCGGCCAGCCCCCGGGTGATGAGGCTGGACTTGGTGTTGTCGCCGTAGCCGAGACCTTCGGCCATGCCGACGGCCAGCGCGATGACGTTCTTGATCGCGCCGCCGATCTCGGCGCCGACCACGTCGGTCTGGGTGTAGGGCCGGAAGTAGGGGGTGGCGACGGCTGCGGCGACCTGCTCGGCGACGGCCAGGTCCGCGCCGGCGACCACGCTGGCAGCCGGCTGGCGGGCGGCGATCTCCTTGGACAGGTTCGGGCCGGAGACCACGACAACCCGGGAGGCCTGAACCTGGGCGCTCTCGATGACCTGGCTCATCCGCAGCCCGGTGCCCAGCTCGATCCCCTTCATCAGCGACACCACCGGGGCGGCCGGTGGGAGCAGGTCAGACCAGGTCGCCAGGTTGTCCCGCAAGCTCTGGGAGGGAACGGCGAGCACCACCAGGTCGGCACCGTCGGCAGCCTCGGCGGGGTCCGTGGTGGCCGTGATCACCGGGGACAGCTCCACCTCCGGCAGGTAGTCCGGGTTGCGGTGGCGCTCGCGGACGTGGTCGGCCACCTCGGCGCGGCGGGCCCAAAGCGTGACCCTCTCGGCTCCCGCATCGGCGAGGACCTGGGCGAAGGCCGTCCCCCAGCTGCCCGCCCCGTAGATCACGGCGCGGGTCATGCCTGGTCCTTCTTGTGGTCGTTCTTGCGGTCCCTCGGGTGCTTGGCCATGTCGTAGGGCTCCGGCGGCGGCTGCTCGCCGCGGATGTCGGCGAGCATAGCGGTGATGGCCGCCATCACCCGCCGGGTCGCCTCCTGGTGCGCCCGCGGGTCGTCTGGGCGGTCCATCAGGTCGGAGAGGTCGACGGGGGGCCCGGCCTGCACGTGCTGCATGGGCCGCTTGAACACATTGCCGGGCCGGCGCGCATACCTCCCGAGAAGCTCCTGGGCGCCCCACTGGGCGATCGGGATGACCGGCGCGCCGGTGGTGAGCGCAAGCCGTCCCACCCCCGGACGGGCCTTCATCGGCCACAGGTCAGGGTCCCGGGTCAAGGTGCCCTCCGGCATGATCGCGATGGGTAGCCCCTCCTCCAGCGTGCTCCGCGCGGACTCCAGGGCGTCGCCGGCCTTGCTCGTCGCGCGGTAGACCGGGACCTGCCTCAGGTGCCGCAGGGCCGCCCCGAGCAGCGGCACCGTGAACAACGAGGACTTGGCCAGGAAGAACGGCGGACGGCCCTGGTCGACCAGGAAGTGCCCGACCGTGAGGGGGTCGATCTCGGAGTAGTGGTTGGCCGCGGCGATGAAGCCCCCCTGCCGCGGGACGTGCTCGCCCCCGGACCAGTTCCGCCGGGTGAGGACCTGCAGCGTGGGCCGCACGGTGCGGATCACCAGACCGTACGACCACGGCAGGGGATGGTGGCTGGGCGGGCGCTTCACGCCCGTCATCTTTGCATCCGGACCCGCCGGTGGCGAGGATGCCGGGGTGACCGGTGCGCCCCAGGCCCAGCCCGGCGACGTGCGCTGGTCGCTCGTCGTCCCCGTCCAGGACGCCTCGCGCGCCAAGAGCAGGCTCGAACCGCCCCGTCCGCTTACTCGGCCCGATCTTGCCCGGGCGGTCGCCCGGGACACCCTGGAGCAGGTATGCCGTGCCCTTCCCCCCGGGCAGGTGACCGTGGTGACCTCAGACCCTGCGGCCTCGCGCGTCGCCCTGGACCTGGGGGCGCGCGTGGTCAGTGACCCCGGACGAGGCCTGAACGCCGCGATCCGCGCGGGTCTGACGGCGGCACGGGCAGCAGCGGAGGCATCGGCGCCGATCCAGCTCCCCGTCGGCTGGGCCGTGCTCCTCGGCGACCTGCCCGCGCTGAAGGCGCACGAGCTGGTGGTGGCTCTGGCGGCCTGCGCAACCCATGCCGCGGCGGTGGTCCCGGACGCCGACGGCACCGGGACGGTCCTGCTCACCTCGACCACCAAACCACCAGAGCCGCAGTTCGGCCCCGGCTCCGCCGCCCGGCACCAGCAGCTCGCCGCCCGGCTCGAGCTGGACCTGCTCGGACTGCGCCGCGACGTGGACACCGCGACCGATCTGGCGTCCGCGCTGGAGCTGGGCGTCGGACGGCATACTGCCCGGGCCTTGGCACCCCTGGGCTGGGCGTCTGGCCCCGATCAGCCGTCCTGTCCCCACTAGCTGGCCCCACTAACTGGCCCCACTAGGGTGGGAACATGCAGGCCAGCGTGCACACCTTCGATGCCGAGACCGGCGCCGGCAGCGTGCTGCTGGACACCGGCCGGGTGCTGCCGTTCCCCCGTGACGTCTTCGAGGACAGCGGGCTGCGGCACCTGCGGCTGGGGCAGCGCCTGTCGATCGAGGTCTCCGGCGACCCTGAGCGGGCCGGCACCGAGCTGACCCGGCTGTGGATCGTCGGGATCGGCCCCGGCGAGACCATCCGCTGACTTCCCCCGCGAAGCTGGTCAGCCGGACTTCTTGGACTTCTTCTTGACCTCCGAGCCCTTGGCCCCCTTGCTCTGAGCCCCGTTGCTCTTGGCGCCCTTGCTCTGAGCCCTCTTGCTCTTGGCGCCCTTACCCTTGGGCCCATTGCGACCCGTGCCCTGGGCGTCCGACTCCTTGGTCCCGCTGTGCTTTTCCTTGGCCTTGTCCGCCTTCTTCGGTTTCCCCGCCTTTTTCGCCTTCTTGGCCGTCCTGGCCTGCTTCTCCTGCTGGGCGGCCAGCTCGTCGTTCTTGACCCGCGCAAGCTGGGCCTTCTTCGCCCAGATCATTCCCTGGGTGATCTCCTCCCCGCCGGCCATGATCCGGCCGGTCGCTGACGCGGACGTCTCCGAAGGGCTCAGGCCAGGCTGGACCTCCTCGACGAGGTCGCTGTCCTTGCGCACCGACTCCGGGGTCCCGCTGATGCGGCTGGCCCGACCCCCGTCACGGCCCACGCTTGCACCTGTGTCTCGACCCTCGTCTCCGTCCCCGTTCCGTCCGCTGCTGCTCCGGCCCGGTTTGGCACGGGTGTCCTCGGCCCCGGCTTTCGCCTGGGGCACGCCATCCGCCCGTCGCACCGACGAGGGTGCGCCTGTGCGCTCGAGCCGCCCGTCCGATCCCACCCGAGCCCCAGCAAGGCCGTGCGGCGGCAGCCCAGAGGGATCGGCCACGACGTCTTTGAAGTACGCGCCGGGGCGGAAGCGCGGGGTGCTGGTGCCGGCGATCGGCACCGGCTCACCGGTGCGTGGATTGCGGCCGGTCCGTGGCGCCCGGTCGACCTTCTCGAAGGTCCCGAAACCGGTGATCCCCACCGAGCGGCCCGCCGCGACCTCCCTGAGCACCAGGTCCACCACTGCTTCCACGGCGGCGGCCGCCTGGGGCCGGCCTCCCAGCCGGGGGGCCAGCGCCTCGATCAGCTCGGTCTTGTTCACTGCGACCCCTTCACTATGCGGCCGGTGCTGACAGGCACCCGGGTCGGACGCCCACCCCTAGCCCGGCTGGTCTCAACTCCACGCTAAGCCCAAAAGCGGGTGAAAGTCCATGCCCCGCAACACATGTCAGGCCGAACAGAGCCATCTGCGTGACCGCCGAGCTGGAGGCCGCGACTGGCCCGGACCTGACGAAGGCCCCCGCCGCTACTGCGACGAGGGCCTTCGAACACGGGTAGCCCCGACGGGATTCGAACCCGCGCTACCGCCTTGAGAGGGCGGCGTGCTAGGCCACTACACAACGGGGCCGTGTTCCGGCGCGTTCTGCGCCGAGCGGAGAGCCTACCCGATCGGCGGCCTTCCGGCGAAATCGTGCTGTGGCGATCTGCGCTGGGGTACCAGGACTCGAACCTAGACTAACTGAACCAGAATCAGTCGTGCTGCCAATTACACCATACCCCAAGGGCCATCACCGGCCTGGATTTCCGGCCGGTGAACCGAGGAGCAACCTTACCTTGCCACCCCGCCCGACCCAAATCGCGGCCTGGCGCCCCGGCCGGCGCCTCAGAGTTGATTGCGAAGACGGCGCAGACGCGACAGCGTCTCGTCCTGGCCCAGGATCTCCATCGACTCGAACAGCGGAGGGCTGATCCGCTGGCCCGAGACGGCGGTGCGGAGGGGCCCGAAGGCGAAGCGCGGCTTGAGGCCCATCCCCTCGATCAGCGCCTCGCGCAGGACGGCCTCGATGCGCTCGGTCGCCCAGTCCACGCCACCACCCAGCGGCTGGGGGCGGCCCCCCGGGATCTGCTCCAGCGCCAAGATCGCCGCGTCGAGCACTGCCGGGGCGTCCTCCTTGAGCTGGGACCGGGCATCCTCGGCGATCGGGAGGTCCTCGGCAACGGTGTAGAACGGAGCCACGAGCGGCACCGCCTCGGAGAGCACTTGGATCCGGGTCTGGATCAGGTGTGCTACCTGCTCCAGGCGGGCCAGCTCACCCATGTCTGACTGGGCGCCGAGCACGCCGGCCTGCCGCAGCACCGGCAGCAGGCGGGAGGTGAACTCTGGCAGGGGAAGTCGCCTGATGTGGTCGCCGTTGATGGACTCCGCCTTCTTCTGGTCCCACCGGGCGGGGTTGGGGTTGACGTCGCGCACGTCGAAGGCCTCGACCAGGTGGCGGGGCTCGAAGAGGTCTCGGTCCGGGCCGATGGCCCACCCGAGCAGCGCCAGGTAGTTGACCATGCCCTCGCGGATGAAGCCCCGATCCCGGTGCAGGAACAGGTCGGACTGCGGGTCGCGCTTGGACAGCTTCTTGTTACCCTCCCCCAGCACCAGCGGCAGGTGGGCGAAGGTCGGGACCCCTTGTGCCACACCGATCTCGGCCAAGGCCCGGTAAAGCGCGAGCTGGCGAGGGGTCGAGGAGAGCAGGTCCTCACCGCGGATGACGTGGGTGATCCGCATCATCGCGTCGTCGAGCGGGTTGACCAGGGTGTAGAGCGGTGCCCCGTTGCCGCGGACGATCACGAAGTCGGGGATGCTGCCCGCCGGGAAAGTCACCTCCCCGCGGACCAGGTCGGTGAAGGTGAGGTCTCCGTCCGGCATCCGCAGCCGCAGGACCGGGTCCCGGCCTTCGGCCCGGAAAGCGTCCCGCTGGTCCCGGGTCAGGTCGCGGTCGAAGTTGTCATAGCCGAGCTTGACGTCCCGGCCGGCCGCACGGTGCCGCTCTTCGACCTCCTCCGGCGTCGAGTAGGCCTCATAGGCCAGCCCGGCATCGAGCAGCTGACGGGCCACATCGCGGTAGATCTGCGACCGCTCGCTCTGCCGGTAGGGGCCGTAAGGGCCCCCGAGGTCCGGACCCTCGTCGTGGTCCAGGCCGAGCCAGCGCATCATCTCCACGATCTGATCCATCGACTCCTGCGAGTCGCGGGCGGCGTCGGTGTCCTCGATCCGGAAGACCAGCGTGCCGCCGTGGTGGCGCGCAAAGGCCCAGTTGAACAGTGCAGTGCGGGCCAGACCGACGTGCGGTGTCCCGGTAGGGCTGGGGCAGAACCGGACGCGGACGTCGGGGCCGGTCACCTCGTGGTGCTCGGTGGCGGACACAGGGGCGGAGTGAGTCGTCATGATGGGCGCCAGTCTAGGGACTGGGGGCGTGCGGGACACCGACCGGCCAAGGAGGCCGGGGGGTGTGGCATCAGCGGGCCATGAGAGCCAGGGTCACCGACTCCTGCACCCAGGAGAGGAAGTCGTAGTAGGCCATCTTCTGCGCCATGGCGGGGTCGAGCTCGACCTGGCCGGCTAGCGCAGCCTCCAACTCGGCGTGCAGCCGCTCGGAGTCTTCGTCGGTGCGCAGCCCCAGCCGCTCGCCCAGGATGAGCCGGGCATCGGTCAGCGCGATGGCCAGGGCCCGCCCCTGATCCAGGTCGAGCTCGAGCGTGGGTGGCGCCGCGGCCTCCAACGCGGCGATGGCGGTGGCGAGCGTGGCCGCCTTGCGCTGACGCAGCCCGTGCTCGGTGAGGCGGCGGAAGTCCGCAGCCTGCTCGGGGTCGTCCCGGGAGGCGCTGGGCAGCAGACGTGCCAGCGCCGGGTCCGAGGGCTCCTCCGGGTCCGCCTCGTCACCCAGCCCGGCGACCAGGTCGAGGAAAGGGTCGCCTGAGTCGGGCCGCTCCGGCGCGACGAAGCGGCGGGTCAGGTCGAGCAGGTGGACCAGGACACCGATCTCCTCGGCGTCGAACTGGCCGACGAGGCGCGATCCCTTGCGCTTGAACGCCCTCGCCATGCTCAGGTGTCCTGCTGGAAGGTCGCCCAGAGGCCGTAACCGTGCATCGCCTCGGTGTCGGCCTCCATCTTCTCGCGCGTGCCGGTCGACACCACGGCCCGGCCCTCGGCGTGCACGTCCATCATCAGCTTCTCCGCCTTGGCCCGGGAGTAGCCGAAGTGGGTCTGGAAGACCCAGGTGACATAGCTCATAAGGTTGACCGGGTCGTTCCAGACCAGGGTGATCCACGGCTGGTCGGTCTCGGGCCGGTCCAGCAGCGCGACCTGACCACCCTCCTGGGGGTTCGTGTGCGGACCGCGCGGTGCGGTCGGCGGGAGAGGCAGGTCGGTTGGCATCCTCCCACTGTAGGACGGCGCACAGCGAGCCGCGTCTAGGCTGACCGGGTGACCACAAGCACCGCGCTTCTCACCGACCACTACGAGCTGACGATGCTCCAGGCGGTCCTGGCCAGCGGCCACGCCGACCGGCGCTGCGTCTTCGAGACCTTCGCCCGTCGGCTCTCCGGTGGCCGCCGGTACGGCGTCGTCGCCGGGACCGGTCGGGTGCTGGAGGCGCTGCGCCACTTCCGCTTCGGCGAGGCAGAGCTCACCTTCCTGCGCGAGCGTGCGGTCGTCGACGACCGCACCCTGGGCTGGCTGGCGGACTATCGCTTCTCCGGCGACATCTGGGGGTATGCCGAGGGCGAGGTCTACTTCCCGGGCTCCCCCGTGCTGGTGGTGGAGTCGACCTTCGCCGAGGGCGTCCTGCTGGAGACCCTGGTGCTCTCGATCCTCAACCACGACTCCGCGGTGGCCTCGGCCGCCTCGCGAATGACCGCCGCGGCCGGTGACCGACCCTGCATCGAGATGGGCTCCAGGCGCACCCATGAGGAGTCGGCGGTGGCGGCCGCGCGTGCGACATACCTGGCCGGCTTCGGCTCGACCTCGAACCTGGAGGCAGGGCGCCGCCACGGCATCCCGACCGCGGGGACGGCGGCGCACTCCTACACGCTCCTGCACGACGACGAGCGGGAGGCGTTCGCCAACCAGCTGTCCAGCCTGGGCCTGAGCACGACCCTGCTCGTCGACACCTACGACGTGACCGCTGCGGTGGAGCTGGCGGTGGAGCTGGCCGGGCCCGAGCTCGGCGGTGTGCGTCTGGACTCCGGCGACCTGGTCAGCCAGGCGCACGAGGTGCGGGCGCGGCTGGACGCCCTGGGCGCGCACGACACCCGGATCGTGGTCACCTCCGACCTGGACGAGTACGCGATCGCCGCCCTGGCTGCTGCTCCCGTCGACCGCTACGGGGTGGGCACGAGGGTGGTCACCGGGTCTGGGCATCCGGCGGCAGGCATGGTCTACAAGCTGGTGAGCCGGGAGAACTCCGCCGGGCGGATGGAGGGCGTGGCCAAGGCCAGCCAGGAGAAGACCTCGGTGGGCGGGCGCAAGTTCGCCCTTCGTCGACGCTCCACCGCCGGCATCGCGCAGGCCGAGATCGTCGGGATCGACGAGCGACCACAGGATGACGGGGACGACCGCGAGCTGCTGGTCCCCCTGGTGCGGGCCGGCGAGGTCGTCGCGCCCACCGACGTGCACACTGCCCGGGAGCATCACGCCGAGGCGCGTGCGGAGCTGCCCCTCGGCGCCCTGCGGCTCTCCGGCGGCGATCCGGCGATACCGACCAGGTACCTGAACGACTGGAGCTGAGCAGGACGGTAGGTGTTCACGGCCCGGCCGGGACGTGATGGGGATCCTCACCGCCCGGCTGCCCGCGGCTGCTGGCGCGCCTGGTAGGGCGACATGGTCCCCTCCTCCAGTGCGGTCAGGGTGCGCGGCACCTGCTCGACCAGGGCGCGGGCGCCGGTCAGCTCGCGCCGGCTCCAGTAGGGAGAGGTGAGCCGGGCCAGGGCCAGGTCGTCCCCGACCGCCATCCCTGCCCGGGACGGGCGCACCCCGTCTGCCAGCTGCGCCTGAACCTGAGATGCGCGGAACGCCGTCTGCAGGTGAGCTCCGACTCCTGCCGCCGCCCTGCCCAGGAGCTCGATCTGGTGCAGAAGCTCCAGACGTTGCTTGTCGGGCAGGGGACCCAGGTCGCGGGCACGCCGGAGAAGAGACTCCCGAACCGCGGCCAGCGCCGCTGCGAGATCTCAACGCCGGGCGCATCCACGGTCGGAGCCAAAGGCGCGCCCACCTGCCCATCGGTGGTGCCCGCCCGTCGATCAGCACCACCCACCCCTGCACCGCCGCCCTTCGCGGTCGTGCCAGGCGGTAGGTGACCCGCACCAGTCCATCTACGGCTGGCGCGGCGCGAGCGCCACCACGCTGACACTGCGTGCTCGCAGCCGCGCCCTGCGCTCGCCCCGGTTCGTCTTCTGCGCGCCGACGCATCATCCCTCACCCCCTCCCCAGGGTGTGTGGCTGATCCCTCCCGATCAACCTCTTTCACTGCACACTGGACATGACCACTGACAGACCCTCTCCGGAGGAGGATTCATGCCCACCCATGTCGCACTCCTGCGTGGCATCAACGTGGGCAGGGCCAACCGGATCGCCATGGCCGACCTGCGCTCGGTCGTGTCGGACCTGGGACATGCAGAGGTGGCTACCTACCTCCAGTCGGGGAATGTCGTGTTTACCACCACTCGCGACAGCGCTCTCTCCACCTTGGCCACCGAGCTGAGCACCGCGATCGAGAAGAACCTCGGGGTGTCCTGCCACGTGATCATCCTGACTGCCTCGCAGTGGCGATCCGTCGTCGCGGCCAACCCCTACCCCGCCGAGGCTGCAGCGGACCCAACCACCGTGCATGCGGCGGTGCAGCAGGATGACCTCACCCCGGCCGAGGATCAGACCCTGACCCGGCTGCTCGCCGAGGCTCGGGCGGGTGGCAGCCCGGACCACCTCACCGTGGTCGGCCGGACGACATACCTGTTCACGCCCGGCGGCCTGGGCCGGAGCAAGCTCGCGGAGCGGCTGGCCCGGGCGAAGGGCCCCGGCGAGGATGTGCCACCGCCCGCAACTGGAGAACGGTCGAGGCGCTGGTCCGCCTGCTGGAGGGCTAGCCCTCCCGCTCACACCGGGCCGATATGGCGTGCCGCCGCCTCAGCCCTGCCGCCCGTCGGTGTGCCGCGCCTGCTGCCACAGGTCGATGCCGCTGTCCACGGCATGCTCCTCGATCAGGCCCAGCTCGTCGTCGCTGAGGTCGAGGTTGTCCAACGCACCGACCGAGTCGCGGATCTGCTCGGGACGGCTGGCACCCACCAGCACCGAGGTGATCTCCGAGCGACGCAGCACCCACGCGAGCGCGAGCTGGGCCAAGGTCTGACCGCGCTCCTGCGCAAGGTCGTTCAGGGCGCGGACGTGCTCGAGCGCCTCGTCGGTCAGCAGCTCGGTAGCCAACGACTTTCCCTGCGCAGCACGGGAGTCCTCCGGGACCCCCGCCAGGTAGCGGTCGGTGAGCATCCCCTGCGCCAACGGCGAGAAGGCGATGCAGCCGACACCCAGCTCGTCGACGGTCTCCAGCAGCCCCTCGGTCTCGACCCAGCGGTTGAGCATTGAGTAGGACGGCTGGTGGATGAGCAGCGGGGTGCCCAGGTCGGCCAGGATCGCGGCGGCCTCGCGGGTCCGCTGCGCCGAGTAGGAGGAGATGCCGACGTAGAGCGCCCGACCGGTGCGCACGATGTGGTCCAACGCCCCCATCGTCTCCTCCAGCGGCGTGCTGGGGTCGGGACGGTGGTGGTAGAAGATGTCGACGTAGTCCAGCCCCATCCGCTGCAGGGACTGGTCCAGGCTGGCCACGAGGTACTTGCGCGACCCGCCGACCTGACCGTACGGGCCGGGCCACATGTCCCAGCCCGCCTTGCTGGAGATGACCAGCTCGTCGCGCAGCCCAGCGAAGTCGGTGCGCAGGTGCTGGCCGAAGTTGCGCTCGGCGCTCCCGTAGGGCGGGCCGTAGTTGTTGGCGAGGTCGAAGTGGGTGATTCCGTGGTCAAAGGCCGTCCGGAGGATGTCCCGCTGCCGCTCCAGGGGCACGTCGTCGCCGAAGTTGTGCCACAGCCCCAGGCTGATAGCGGGCAGGTCCAGTCCGGACCGCCCGGTGCGGCGGTACTGCATGTGGTCATAACGGTCAGCGGCAGGAAAGGCGTTCACGTCCCGATCCTCACACCTTGAGCTGCCGATCGCGAGCACGACCGGTTACTCACCACCCAGGTGGGCGGGCAGCACCGGGTTCAAGCCCTGCCAGCGCGCAAGATCTTCGATCTCGGCGACCACCCGGTCCCGGCGTGCAGCGCTCCATTCCCCGTCCTCGTGCAGCGCGTCCACACGCAGCACACCCGCCTTGCGGTCGGCGGTCGCGTCCACCTTGCCCACCAACTGGTCCCCGTCGAGCACGGGTAAGGCGTAGTAGCCCCAGCGTCGCTTGGCCTTGGGCTTGTACATCTCCAGGACGTAGTCGAAGTCGAAGATCTGCCCCATCCGGGTGCGGTCGAAGACCAGCCGGTCAATCGGGCACAGCAGCGCCGCGCGACCCTGGAAGGCAGCGCCGTCCAGGTAGCGCGGGTCGACCCGCCAGGTACCGGGCAGCCCCTCAACCACCGCCTCCTCTCCCGCCTCGCCCCCGTCGAGCGACTCAGTGGGGCACTGGGGTCCGCGCGGGCGCAGGATGCCGCAAGCCGCCAGCCGGCGTCGGTCCTGCTCGGCTATCGCCTCCTCGAGCGGCAGGGCCGGCACCCCGGGGTACACGCGTTCGGCGAGGTCCCAGAGCCGCTGCCCGCCCTCCCTGCTCGCCACCGCGACCTCGCCGCGCGCGACCATGAAGTCGAGAAGCCGCCCCAAGTTCTTCTCGTGCGTCCATCCGCTCGAGCGCCACGGCACCTCGGTCGTGTCCGGCAGGCCGCCGGTGGGGGTGGGGCCCTCCGCCTGCAGGTGGGCCAGCACGTCGCGCCGCGCCCGGTCGTTCCCCGCTACCCACTCGGCGTTGTGCCGCTGCCAGCCCAGCAGCCCCTCGCGACCGGGCAACGTCACCGGCCACCCCGCCATCGCGGTGGCATACAGCGCGATGTCTTCGGCCGGGCGGATGTGCCCGTGCAGCTCCACCAGCGTCCGGTCGGCCAAGAGCCGGGTCAGCTCACCGGTGTCGTAGTCGCTGCCGAGACGGCTCCACAGCACCAGGTGCTGCGCCGGTGCCACCGCGTTCACCGGGTCGATCTGCAGGTGCGCGAGCTCGCGCACGGCCTCGACGACGTCGCCCGGGCGGGGCCGGCTGAGCAGCTGGGCCCGCACGGCGACCCGGCGGGCGTCACGGGCGGTGAGGCGGTGCGGCTGCTGCATACGAGCACGGTATGCCCTTCGGAGGACAGAAGGTGTCCGCCGAGACCCAGGCGGTAGCGTGAGAGCCATGAGCACCGCACTGATCGTGGTCGACGTCCAGAACGACTTCTGCGAGGGGGGCTCCCTCGCCGTCGAGGGAGGCGGGGCGGTGGCCCAGGGAGTGAGCCGTCACCTGGCCGAGCACGGCGCCCGGTATGCCGCTGTGGTGGCCACCGCAGACTGGCACGTCGACCCTGGCAACCACTGGTCCGACGAGCCGGACTTCCAGAGCTCCTGGCCGGTGCACTGCGAGGCCGGCACGATCGGCGCCGAGTTCCATCCGGCCCTGGCGCCGGCGTTGGAGCACGTGCAGGCGGTCTTTCGCAAGGGCGAGCACGAGGCCGCCTACAGCGGCTTCGAGGGCGCCACGCAGACCCACGGCCGGCGGCTGGGCCTGGCCGAGTGGCTGAGCGAGCGCGGCATTGCCTCGGTCGAGGTGGCTGGCATCGCGACCGACTACTGCGTACGGGCCACGGCTCTGGACGCGGTTGGCCAGGGCCTGCGCACCACCGTCCTTGTCGACCTCATCGCCGGCGTGGCCCCGGAGAGCACCGAGCGGGCACTGGAGGAGCTGCGCGCCGCGGGGGTCGGGGTCCGGTCGGCCGACGTGGCATAACCGTGAGGCCGGGCGGCCGTTAGGTGGTGGAGAAGACCTCGTCCGACCCCGGCTGCCCGCCCCTGGCCGCAGCCAGCCCACGTCCCCAGGACCCGGCATACTTCCCGTCGTCCACCGCGAGACCGGCCTCGCCCAGCTCCAGCGGCCGGAAGGTGTCGACCATCACCGCGGTCTCGTCGAAGTACTCCACGCCGAGCGAGGCCTCTGTGGCCCCCGGCTGAGGGCCGTGGGCGTGCCCACCGGGGTGGACCGAGACCGAGCCCTTACCGATCCCGCTGCCCTTGCGCGCCTCGTAGTCACCGTCGACGTAGAACATGATCTCGTCAGAGTCGACGTTGGAGTGGTAGTAGGGCACCGGGACCGCCAGGGGGTGGTAGTCCACCTTGCGCGGCACGAAGTTGCAGATGACGAAGTTGTGGCCCTCGAAGACCTGGTGCACCGGTGGCGGCTGGTGCACCCGTCCAGTGATCGGCTCGAAGTCGCGAATGTTGAAGACGTAGGGGTACAGGCAGCCGTCCCAACCAACGACGTCGAAGGGGTGGTAGGGGTAGGTGTAGACGGTGCCGACCATGCCGCCGGTGGAGTGCTCGCCGCTGCCACGGTGCTTGATGTAGACCTCGGTCGGTTCATCCCGGTCCGCGCCCACGTCCTCCGCCAACAGGGGGCCCTGAGGGGTGCGCAGGTCGCGCTCGCAGTAGGGCGCGTGCTCGAGCATCTGGCCGAAGCGGGACAGGTAGCGCTTTGGCGGCCCGATGTGGCTGTTGGCCTCGATGACATACGCGCGCAGGGGCTCCACGAAGTCAGCGTCACCCTCCACCAAGGGGATCCAGCGGTGGGTGGTCGCCCTCGGGATCATCATGTAGTCACCCTGGGCGACGTCGAAAGCGCCGAAGACAGTCTCCACCCGGGCCCCGCCCCGCTCGACGTAGACGCATTCGTCCCCGATTCCGTTGCGGTAGTAGGGGCTCGGAGTGTCGGCGACGACGTACAGCAGGCGGACGTCTGCGTTGCCCAGCACCAGCCGTCGGCCGCTGACCACGTCGACGCCCTGCTCCACGGTCGCGGTGCCATCCTGTGCGCGAGACTCCACGAAGAGGTCGTGCAGCAACAGGTGACGCGGCAGCAGCGGGTGGTTGGGCACGGTGGACATGTCGCCGAGGTCCCACACCCGGGCCTCGGCGATCGCCGAGGGGATGTTGCGGTGGTAGAGCAGGCTGGAGTCAGAGGAGAAGCCCTCCTCACCCATGAGCTCCTCGTAGTACAGGTTGCCCTGCTCGTCGCGATGCTGGGTATGCCGTTTCGGGGGCACCTTGCCCCTGCACTGGTAGTGGGCCATGACATCTCCTCGGGATCGCCGTCCGACTATCGGACGGAACTGTCGCCTCTAGCCCCACCTTGCAGTAGCGTGCAGAGCATGTCAACGACGCCTGCCCCGCGCACGCTGTTCCAGGAGTGGATCGACGACGCGGCCGTCTTTCCGCCGGGCAACGCACCCGCACCGCGGGCCTGGGCTGAGCACGTTGAGATGCTGTCCGGCTCGGAGGGGGACCTGCTGGGCCCGCTGCTGATCGGAGCCACCGCGGCGGAGGACCTGGCGCGAGCCGTCCTGGTGCACGGCGCGCCCGACCACGTCTCCCCGGTAGAGGTCGCGGTCGTGGGCCGGGCGGGGACCTCGGTGGAGGACGTGGCCGGCGCCGTCCGCTCTCTGCAGGACCAGGTGCACCTCCGCGTCACCGGCGCCGAGGTCACCCACGGCGAAGGCGACTGGCGTCGGCTGGTCGACCTGGGGCTGCGCACGGCCGTCGAGGTGCCCCGCCAGGGCCGAAACCTGTCGCGCGCGCTGGACGACCTCGGAACCGGCGTCGCGGAGGAGGTCGGTGGCTCGGACACCCCAACGGCGTTGGTCAAGTGGCGCACCCAGGCCACACCGGCCGCCGCTGCCCCCGACGCCCGGCAGCTGGCCGAGTTCCTCCTGGCCACCCACGAGCGAGCCTTGGCGTTCAAGCTCACCGGCGGGCTGCACCGGGCCGTCGCACCGGGGCCCTCGGGCGACGAGCCGCACGGCGCGCTCAACATCCTGGTGGCTACCCACCACCTGATCAGGGGAAGCACCCTGTCCGAGCTGGTCGCCACCCTGGAGCTGCAGGACGGCGAGGCGCTGGCGGCTCTGCTGGCCGGCCTGACCGCGGCCGAGGTCGAGGCCCTCCGGGCCCGCTTCGTCTCCTTCGGGTGCTGCGGCGTCCTCGACCCCATCAACGACCTGGCACGCCTCGGCCTGATCACCACACCCCATACCCCTATCGAGGAGAGCTGATGACCGCGTCGAGGCACGCGCTGGACCTGCCCGCCGACCACCCGTTCACCGTCCACCACCTGCCCTACGGCGCGGTGAGCGACGGGCCGGACGCGCCGCCTCGGCTAGCGGTGCGGGTCGGTGACCACGCCTTGGACCTGGCCTCCTTCGCGGCGGACACCCCGTGGACAGCAGCCCTGGCCGGGCCGACCCTGAACGCCTTCCTGGAGCTGGGTCCCACAGCATGGGCGGGGTTGCGGGAGCACCTGACGCAGGCGCTGACCGACCCGAGGCGGCGGGCCGAGGTGGAGCAGCACCTGCGCCCTCTCACCGAGCTCACCACCCACCTGCCACTGGAGGTCAAGGACTACGTCGACTTCTACGCCAGCGAGCAGCACGCCACCAATGTGGGGCGCATCTTCCGCCCCGACGGCGAGCCGCTGACGCCCAACTGGAAGCACCTGCCGATCGGCTATCACGGTCGTTCCTCGACCATCGTCGTCTCCGGCACCGACATCCCCCGTCCGGTGGGCCAGCGCAAGGCACCGAGCGACCCGGAGCCGACCTTCGGCCCGAGCATCAAGCTGGACATCGAGGCTGAGCTGGGATTCGTGGTCGCAGGCTCGACACCCCTGGGCTCCCCCGTCGGGATCGACGATGCGGCGGACCATCTCTTCGGCGTGGCGCTCTTCAACGACTGGTCGGCCCGGGACCTGCAGGCCTGGGAGTACGTCCCACTCGGGCCCTTCCTGGGCAAGAGCTTCGCCTCATCGGTGGCGGCGTGGATCACTCCGATGGCCGCGCTGGAGGCAGCGCGCATCCAGCTTCCCGCGCAGGACCCCCAACCCCTGCCCTACCTCACCGGGTCCGGGGCCGGCCTGTTCGGACTGGACATCACCATGGAGGTCCGGCTCAACGGGGAGGTGGTGTCACGTCCGCCCTACCGCGCGATGTACTGGTCGCCCGCGCAGATGCTCGCGCACCTGACGGTCAACGGCGCCCGCCTGTCCAGCGGCGACCTCTTCGCCTCCGGGACGGTCTCCGGCACGCAGCGGGAGCAGCGCGGGTCCTTCCTCGAGCTGTCCTGGAACGGCACGGAGCCCTTTACCCTCCCCGACGGCTCGGAGCACGCCTTCCTCCGGGACGGCGACACGGTGACGATCACCGCGACCGCACCCGGCCAGCACGGCTCCACGCTGGGCCTGGCCGAGGTGACGGGGACGATCCGACCCGCCCGCTGACCGGGCCGGGGTGGGACGGGGCGCAGCGGTCCACCGCCCCACCGCCCCACCGCCCCACCGCCCCACCGCCCCACCGCCGAGAGCGTCAGCCGCGGTGGTGGCGCACCACGTTGGTTTTGGCGGCCTTGTCGTGCAGGGCCTGCCGCTTGGGGTCCCACAGCGGCCACAGGTAGTTCAGCAACGTCGCGATCCACCCCAGATAAGGGATCTGCGGCAGCAACTGGTAGATGGCGCCCCGGATCGCAGCCGCCCCGAGCGTGGGATTGCCGGGTGTCTCGCGTAGCCGGACGCGAAGCCCGGTGATGAGCTTGCCGACGGTGCCGCCGAAGAGGTGGACCATCCCGATCTCGTAGACGAGGCCGAAGATGAGCGAGGCCATCGTGATGCGGAACAGATCGGACTCCAGCCCGGCCGGCATCGTCGGGGCCATCGTGGAACCGGCCTGGGCCGTCGTGAGGACGTCATCCATCCACGTGCCGAGGTTGTCGGTGAAATCGGGAGCCGCGAGGGGCATGACGACCAAGAAACCCACGATTCCCAGGAGGATGCCGTCGATCAGCCTGGCCAGCACCCGGTGCCACCACCCAGCCAGCGGCTGACCGTCCGGCGTGGTCGCCCGGCTGCCCGCCAGCTGTCCCGGGTAAGCCCCCGGCATCGAGGCCCCCTGCCACTGGCCCTGCTGGACATAGGGCTGCTGCGGGTCATAGCCGCCCTGCCCGTAACCCCCCTGACCGTAACCGCCTTGCCCGTAGCCCCCCTGGCCGTAACCGCCCTGGCCGTCACCGCCCCCCTGCTGGCCATAGCCACCCTGCCCGTCAGTCTGTCCCGGCGCAGCGCCCAACGACTGCTGGCTCTGCCCCGCGCGGTCCAGCCCCGGCTTCTGCTTGGGCGAGGTGTGGTTGGTCCACTGCACGCCGTCCCAGTAGCGAAGGTTGTCCTGGTCCTGTGGGTCGTCGTACCACCCTGCCTGCTGACTCATGCCCCTACTCTCGCACGGGCGTCCGCCCTTCCAGGCCCGCGCTCCCCCCGCTCCCCTTGCCCTCCCCGGTCCGCCGCCCGCCCACCCGGCGAACGAGCTCATCCACCACCCGCAGCTGGTCCGCGCGGAACCGGTCGGCAGGGACGGGCGGCAGCAGCTCGTCCCAGTGGGACAGGAAGGTGCCGCGTAGCTGCAGCATGCCGGCCGGCCTGGCATACAACCACCAGTGCAGGTGCTCCGAACCATCCCCCCATCGAGCCACCTGGATGCGTGGCACCGCCAGGGCGGCGCACGCCGCCTGCTCCAGCGCGGTCAGCAGCTCTCCTTGCCGGGCCGCTTCGGCGGGCGTCAGGTCCTGCAGGTCGGCGTGCCGTCGGGGCATGAGGAACAGCGCGAACGGCACGGCACGCGGCTCCAGCGGCAGCCCCAACATCCACCCGTCGTCGTGCCAGACCACATAGCCCGGGTCCAGCTCACCGGCGGCCCGGCAGGTATGACAGTCCACTCCCCCGGCACCGTG
Source organism: Ornithinimicrobium pratense (assembly GCF_008843165.1). Taxonomy (NCBI): domain Bacteria; kingdom Bacillati; phylum Actinomycetota; class Actinomycetes; order Micrococcales; family Ornithinimicrobiaceae; genus Ornithinimicrobium; species Ornithinimicrobium pratense. The sequence goes on from NZ_CP044427.1 coordinate 2,211,321, forward strand.
GCGTTCCGGCTCAGCCTCAGCGGGCGGGTCGAGCGGCTTCGGCGTCAGTTCCCCGGTCCAGGGCCACGAGCTCCACTCCTCGAGCTGAGTGTGCCGGTAACCGTCCGTCTCGATCGCGGCCCGGGCGCGGGCATACCACTCCTGCGGGGTCTCTGCCATGGTCAGAGCCTAGGGCTGTCTGGCCCCGGCCGGCGCCCACGCCCGACGCAGGCGGGGCGGCATACCTCCTCGGTATGCCGCCCCGCCCAGGGAGTCACGCGACGCTCAGAGGTTGCCGCGCTGCTCCTGCTCGCGCTCGATCGCCTCGAAGAGGGCCTTGAAGTTGCCCTTGCCGAAACCGAGGGAGCCATGCCGCTCGATCAGCTCGAAGAAGACCGTCGGACGGTCCTGGACGGGCTTGGTGAAGATCTGCAGCAGATAGCCGTCCTCGTCACGGTCGACGAGGATGCCCCGCTTCTGCAGCTCCTCGATCGGCGCGCGGACCTGGCCGATCCGCTCCCGCAGCTTGGGGTCCTCGTAGTAGGAGTCGGGGGTGGCGAGGAACTCGATGCCGTGGGCGCGCATGTGGTCCACCGTGGAGATGATGTCGTTGGTGGCCAGCGCAAGGTGCTGGGCACCTGGGCCCCGGTAGAACTCGAGGTACTCATCGATCTGCGACTTGCGCTTGCCGACCGCCGGCTCGTTGAGCGGGAACTTGACCCGGTGGTTGCCGTTGGCGACGACCTTGGACATCAGCGCGGAGTAGTCGGTGGCGATGTCATCCCCGATGAACTCGGCCATGTTCACAAAGCCCATGACCTTGTTGTAGAACTCCACCCACTCATCCATCTTGCCCAGCTCGACGTTGCCGACGATGTGGTCCAGGGCCTGGAAGAGTCGCTTCGGCTCGCCGTCGCGCTTGACGTAGTGCGAGGTCCTCTTCACGTAGCCCGGCAGGTAGGGGCCGCTGTAGGTCGACTTGCCGTCGGCACCCTTGCGCTGGACGAGGGTATGCCGGGTCTCGCCGTAGGTGGCGATGGCGGCGACGCGGACGGTGCCGTGCTCGTCAGTCAGGTCCTCGGGTTCCTGCAGGACGGTGGCGCCGATGCCGCGGGCGTGCTCGATGCAGCGGTTGAGGTCCGGGACCTCCAAAGAGATGTCCACGACCCCGTCGCCGTGGCGGCGCACGTGGTCGTGCAGGGGGCTGTCCGGGTCGACGCCGCCCTTGATGACGAACCTGATCGAGCCGGACTTCAGCACGAAGGCCTTGTGGTCACGGTTGCCGGTCTCCGGTCCGGAGTAACCGATCAGCTCCATCCCGAAGGCAGACTGGTAGAAGTGCGCCGTCTGCGTCGCGTTGCCGACGACGAAGTGGATGGAGTCCCACCCGGTCACCGGGAACACGTCCGAGGACTCGTCGTAGGGCACCAGGCCCACGAGCTGCTTGAGCTGGTCGAGCTCGAGGTTGGCCTCGCGCTCCTGGTCGGTCAGATGGACAACAGTGTCGGTCATACCCTGAGCGTGCTGCCACTGCGCTAACAGGGCAAGTGGCTGCAGAATCGCTGAGCAGCGTGCACACATTGACCCGGCCTGCGCGGTCCAGAGTGCACACTGTGTCTATGTCTCAGACGGTGGACGAGCTGGACGCCCGGTTGCTGACCCTGTTGGACCAGGACCCCCACATCGGGGTGCTGGGCGCCTCACGGATCCTGGGGGTCGCCCGGGGCACGGTGCAGGCCCGCCTGGACAAGATGGTCCGCCGCGGGATCATCCGCAGTTTCGCCCCGTCCCTGGACCCGGCCGCACTGGGGTATCCGGTGATGGCTCTCACCACCCTGGAGATCCGTCAAGGCACCGGCGGTGGGCCCGTGGTCGAGCACCTCTCGGGGATCCCCGAGGTGCTCGAGGCGCACACCATCACCGGCTCGGGGGACCTGATGCTCAGGGTGGTCGCCAGGGACAACGCCCACCTGCAGGAGGTCATCGACCTGGTCGTCGGCCACCCCATGGTCGACCGTTCCTCGACCCTGATCGCGCTGTCCACCCGCATCGCCTACCGCACGATGCCCCTGGTGCAGCGCAGCGCCGGCTCCGGCGCCGCTGCTGCTGATCACGAGGGTCAGGGTGCTTGACCGGTCAGGCTGCGGGTGAGCCATCTGGCCGTCGCGACGACCTCGTCCTGGACCGGCGGCGGTGGCCCCATGGTCACCACGCCGACCGACGCCTCCAGGCCAGGGACATCCGGCACCCACGCGGCGACGCCATGGGCACCCGGCTGCAGCTCCCCGGTTGTGGCCACGGGCCGGCTGTCCCCGCTGCGGCGTCCGGCGAGGATGGCTCGGCCGGCAGCACCGCGGTCCAGCGGGTGCCGGCTGCCGACCCGGTAGGAGACGTGGAAGTCGGTCCAGCTGGGCTCGACCACGACGAGGGCCAGCGCCTGCTCCCCCTCGGCGACGGTGAGGTGGGCAGTGGCGCCGACCTGGTCTGCGAGCTCTCGCAGCAGGGGACGGGCCAGCTCGACCAGCATCGGCCGCACTGAAAGCTGGAGGCGGGTGACGCCCAGCCCCAGCCGCACGCGCCCGTCCTCCCCGCGGGTGACGAAGTCGCGGGCCTGCAGGGTCGCCACCAGCCGGTAGATGATCGCCCGGCCCACCCCGAGCTCCTGCGCCAGCGCCGAGACCGTCATCCCCGCCGAGCCGCCGGGGCTGCCCAGCAGCTGGAGCACCTGCAGCCCTCGGTCGAGGGTCTGGGAGGTCTCCGCAGGCGAGGTCATCCCTGCAGGCTAGTGGCGCATCCCACTGGTCGCGGTGCTCTGCGCCCCTGTCGCCCCGAGCAAGCCGCCAGCCTCCATGTGCGAGGGGACCCGCCCTGGGAGCGCCACGCGTTGCGGGCACGCGCCGTGGCCAGGTCGCGAGCGGCCTTCGCTCGCGCAGTAGCGCGCCGGCCGATGGCCGCCTGAACGAGCAGTGGGACGAGAACCGGCAGTGCTGACGACAGGCTGCACAGGGCAATGACACGGGACGTGGATCCCCCGTAGTCCGACTGGTGCCGTGCAGAGGTGGGCAGACGGCCGCAGGGGTGCAGCTTCTCCCGGGAAGGATGAGCCCGGAACGGCGCGGGTAGGCGAGCACGCGCGCCTACGAACCAGCGCGCCCGGGAGCAAGCGCGCCGGCGAACTAGCGGCGTCCGACGAACCAGTTGCGGATCTTCTCGATCCGCGCCTGTACCTGCTCGCTGGAGGCGGTGGCGAGCTCGGGGCCACCGCATACCCTGCGCAGTTCGGCGTGGACGACGGCGTGCGGCTGGCCCTTCTTCTGGGCGTAGGCAGAGACGAGCTTGTTCAGCTCCTTGCGGTGCTCGGCCAGGGCGCGGTGGGCCGAGACGGCCTGGGCTCGCTCCTGCCCCCCGCCACGGCCGACCTGCTTCTTCTGCCGCTCGCGCAGGACATGGGCCACCTGGTCGGGCTCGAGCAGGCCGGGCAGCCCGAGGAACTCATCCTCGTCCTCCGAGCCGGGCAGGCCGCCGAGACCGAACTGCTCGGCGTCGAAGAGGACGTGGTCGAACTCGGCGTCGGACCCGAGCGCCTCGAAGCTGCCCTCCAACTCGCCGGACGCGCTCTCCTGGGCGTTCGCGGCCGCCAGCAGACCGTCCTCCTCCGACCACAGCAGCTCGCCGTCGTCGTCCTTCTTCTTGTTCAAGGCGTGGTCGCGCTCGTGCTCCATCGAGCCGGCGTGCGCGAGGAGCAGGGAGACGTTGGGCAAGAAGACCGATGCGGTCTCCCCGCGGCGCCGGGCTCGGACGAACCGGCCAACGGCCTGGGCGAAGAAGAGCGGCGTGGAGGTGGAGGTGGCGTAGACCCCGACGCACAGCCGGGGGACGTCCACGCCCTCGGAGACCATCCGGACGGCGACCATCCACCGCGAGGTGCTGGCCGCGAACTTCTCGATCCGGGCGGAGGCGTCGGAGTCATCAGAGAGGACCACGGTGGGCCGTTCGCCGGTCAGCTCGTGCAGCTGCTTGGCGTAGGCCCGGGCCGAGCGCTGGTCGGTGGCGATGACCAAGCCCCCGGCGTCCTCGACGTGCCGTCGCACCTCGGTGAGCCGCTTGTCCGCGGCCCGCAGCACCGACGGCGCCCACTCCCCCGCCGGGTCCAGCGCGGTCCGCCAGGCCTGCTTGGTCAGGTCCTTGGTCAGCGGCTCGCCCAGCCGGGCCTCGAGCTCGTCACCAACCTTGGTGCGCCAGCGCATGGTGCCGCCGTAGGACAAGAAGAGCACCGGCCGCACCACGCCGTCCCGCAGGGCGTCGGCGTAGCCGTAGGTGTAGTCCGCGGCCGAGCGCAGGATCCCCTCCGTGTCCATCTCGTAGCGCACGAAGGGGATCGCTGCGGTGTCGGAGCGGAAGGGGGTGCCGGTGAGCCCCAGGCGACGCTGCGCGGGCTCGAACGCCTCCCGGACCGCCTCGCCCCAGGACAGCGCGTCACCGCCGTGGTGGATCTCGTCGAGGATGACCAGCGTGCGGGCGGCCTCGGTGCGGGCCCGGTGCAGGAGGGGTTTGCTGGCTACGCCGGCGTAGGTGACCGCGACCCCGTCGTAGTCGCGGCCGTGCCGTCCCTGTGCGTTGGCGAAGCGCGGGTCGATGCGGATGCCGACCTTGGCGGCAGCATCCGCCCACTGGATCTTCAGGTGCTCGGTGGGCGCGACGATGGTGATGCGCTGCACCTCCCCGCGGTCCAGCAGCTCGGTGGCCACGCGGAGCGCGAAGGTGGTCTTACCGGCCCCCGGCGTGGCCACGGCGAGGAAGTCACGGGGCCGTTCGGCGAGGTACTGCTCCAGTGCTGCGGCCTGCCAGGCGCGCAGCTTTCCGGCGGTCCCCCAGGCGGCGCGCTCGGGATAGGCGGGAGGCAGGTGGGAGGCAGCAGCAGTCGACATGGCCGACCCAGGATAGGTGGTTTTTCAGGGGGACTCACCAGGCCGGGCACGCCCGCGGGGGCGGTCGACGGCATGGTATGGCGTGTCGTCCGGGCCTTCCTTCACGACCGGCGAGGACCGACCCCGACTGCCGTCCCTGTCGGGCGCTGGCCCTCGCTCCGGTCAGCCTTCGGTGCCCCCGCCGGACCCGCCGCTGCCCGGCCCGCCGCTGCCGGACCCACCGTCTTGCGGCTCACGCAGACCCTCGTAGATCTCCTTGCACATGGGGCACACAGGGAACTTCTCAGGGTCCCGGCCCGGGATCCAGACCTTGCCGCACAGGGCGATCACCGGGTTGCCGGTCATCGCCGACTCCATGATCTTTTCCTTGCGCACATAGTGGGCGAAGCGCTCGTGGTCACCGGGTTCCTGCAGATCGGGATCGACCCGGGTGTCGGTGCGCTCCAGCAGCGCCGTCTGCGTCGACGGGGCGGTGGGGGCCTCGGGTGCGTCCAGGGGCTGATCCGACATGCGCGTGCTCATGGACCACAGTCTAGGCGCGACCCAGCAGGTCCTGGCCTAGTTCTGGTCGGCGTCCGGAGTCCAGGTGGTGGCGAAGGAGAGCGCGGAGCGCTGCCGCAGCAACACCTCGCGCCAGAGCTCGGAGGTGTCCTCGTGGAAGGGGTCGCGGGGCTCCCGGGGCACGACGTACCAGGCCCCTTGGCGGATCTCACCGTCCAGCTGGCCCGCGCCCCACCCGCTGTAGCCGACGAAGATGCGGAAGGCACCCAGCTCGGGCACCACCAAGGGCGCGGGGGCGTCGAGGTCGACCAGGCCGATCCCGCCGAAGAGCAGCTGGGTCCCTAGCGGCGGGTCGCCAGGGTCATGCCCCGGCACGCTGACCAGACCCATCGCGGTGTCCATCCCGACCGGCCCACCCCGGAAGAGCACCCCGGGTGAGGTGACGAACGGTTGCCACTCGGGCAGGACGACGTCCACCCCCGCGTCCAGCGGCTGGTTGAGCACGAGCCCGTGGGCACCGTCCTCGTCATGGTGCAGCACCAGCACGACCGCGTGCTCGAACGGCTCTCCCGTCATCGGGGTCGCGACGAGCAGCTCGCCGGTGACGTGGCCGGCGGGGGCCCAGGGGCTGCGTGCGCTCATCCTGCCCTCTCCCGATCGTCGACGGACGGCATGCCCCCATCATGACGCCACCGAGCCACCAGGCGCGCCGCGAGCGCACCGACGGCCAGGCCCACGAGGTTGGCGAGCGCGTCGCCCAGTTCGGCGACGCGGTTCGACGTCAGGGTGTGCTGGAGGGGCTCAGCGACCAGCGCGTGCACGAGCAACAAGAGCATCATCCACCGGGCGCCGAGCAGTCGGGCCAGAAAGGCCGGCACCGCGAAGGCCAGGAAGTGCCCGACCTTGTCCAAGCCGGGTATGCCGTCAGGGCCGGGCACGGTCGGCGCGTAGAGCCCGGCCACCTGTCCCACCACGGCGAGCCCGAGTAGCACCCACCCGAAGAGGCGCAGCCGCCCACCTGCGGTCTGGTCCGTCATAGCCGTCAGCCCGCGCCCTCCTCGCCCTTCTCGCGGACCCGCCGCGCGGCCGCCTCGACCGCCTGGGCCACCGCCTTGGTCGCCTGCGGGTTGAAGACACTGGGGATGATGTAGGTGGGGTTGAGCTCCTCGGGCTGGACGACGTCGGCCAGGGCCGACGCCGCGGCCAGGAGCATGTCGTCGTCGATGTGCCTGCTCGCGGCGTCGAGCAGACCGCGGAAGACGCCGGGGAAGACCAGGACGTTGTTGATCTGGTTGGCGAAGTCGCTGCGTCCGGTGGCGACCACCGTCGCGTGGCGACCGGCCTCCACGGGGTCCACCTCCGGGACCGGGTTGGCCATCGCGAAGACGATGGCGTCCTCGTTCATCTGCGCGATGTCATCGCCGGTGAGGATGTTTCCGGCAGAGACCCCGATAAAGACGTCGGCGCCCACGAGCGCCTCCTTGAGCGTGCCGTCCTGCATCGCCCGGTTGGTCTGGCTGGCGATCCAGGCCAGGTTGCCGTTGTCCCCGCGCACCACGTCGGGGCGGCGGGAGTGGATGATCCCATCCACGTCGGCGACGACCAGGTCCACGACCCCGGCCTGCAGCAGCAGACGGATGATCGCCGAGCCCGCGGCGCCCGCACCGGACATGACGACCTTGACCTCGGAGAGCTCCTTCTCCACCACGCGCAGGGCGTTCTTCAGCGCGGCGAGAGCAACGATCGCGGTGCCGTGCTGGTCGTCATGGAAGACCGGGATGTCCAGCTCACGCCGCAGCCGGTCCTCGATGTGGAAGCAGCGGGGAGCCGAGATGTCCTCCAGGTTGATCCCGGCGAAGCCTGGCGAAAGGGCCTTGACGATGCGGACGATCTCGTCGGCGTCATGGGCGTCCAGGCAGATCGGGAAGGCGTCGATGTCCGCGAACCGCTTGAACAGCGCCGCCTTGCCCTCCATCACCGGCATCGCCGCGAGCGGGCCGATGTCGCCCAGGCCGAGCACCGCCGAGCCGTCGGTGACGACCGCGACCGTGTTGCGCTTGATGGTCAGGCTCCGGGCGTCCTCGGGCTTCTCCGCGATCGCCTGGCAGATCTTGGCCACACCCGGGGTATAGACCAGCGACAGGTCATCACGGTTCCGGATCGGCAGCTTGGACTTGACCTCGAGCTTGCCCCCGAGGTGCGCCAGGAAGGTGCGGTCGCTGACCCGACCGATCTCGACCCCGTCGACCTGGCTGATGGCGTCGACCACCTCGGCGGCGTGGCGGGTGCCGTGGGTGGCGATAGTCAGGTCGGCCTGCAGCCGCTCGGTGCCCGATTCGCTGATGTCAACTGCGGTGACCATGCCACCGACGTCGGACACGGCGGTGGTGATCTCGGAGACCGCGGTCACGCGGGCCGGGAGCTCGAGCCGGACGGTGATGGAGTTGGACACGGAGGGGACGGGGCTCATGACGTCCTATTGTTCCGTATGCGCGCGGCAGCTCCGGACGGTGCTCACTGTTCCCACACCAGGACGTCGTCGCACCAGGTCCGCACCAGCTCCTCGTCGTGCGAGGCGACCAGCACCCCAGCGCCGGTGGCGTGCTGGTGCTCGTGCACCGCGGCCACGAGGGCGCGGGCGGTGGCCCCGTCGACCATCGCGGTCGGCTCGTCGAGCAGCAGGTAGTCCGGCTGCATGGCCAGGGCCCTGGCGAGCACTACCCGTTGCAGCTGGCCGCCGGAGACCTCGTCCGGACGCCGCTGGGCGATCCGGGGGGTCAGGCCGACCTGGTCCAGCAGACTAGCGACCACCTCGGGCCCGCTCGACCGGCCCGCCAACACCAGGGGTTCGGCCAGCGTCCTGCCCAGCGTCCACCGCGGGTCAACGCAGGATCGTGGGTCCTGAGGGACGTAGCCGATCTGCCTGCGGACCTCGGCGGGCACCCGGTGTCCGGTCCCCCGGACCCGTCGACCGTCCAGCTCGACATGCCCGCGGGCAGGGGTATGCAGCAGCGCCAGGGTGCGCAGCAGGCTGGTCTTGCCCGCGCCGGAGGGTGCCATCAGGCCGGTGGTCCGGTCCGGGGCGACACGCACGTCCAGGCTCTCCGTGACCACCTGCCCCCGGCCCCTGACGATGGTCAGCCCGACCCCGGACAGGCCGGTGCGGTGCTCGGCGGCCGGCGCGGTGTCCAGGTCCGCGGGCTGGCGTGGCCGGGACCGGTGAGCGTGGCGGTGGCCGGCCGTGCGGACCCGCTCGACGACCGTGCCGGCCGGTTGCCGGTCACTGGCCCGGCCGGCGTCGAGCTCGACGACGGCGTCGGCGACCTGCTCGGCCAGCGCCAGGTCGTGGGTGACGACCAGGACCGCCCGGCCCTCCTCACGGGCCAACGCACGCAGCTCTTCGCCCACCCGCACCGCCCGCTCCCGGTCCAGACCCGTGGTCGGCTCATCGGCCAGCACCAGCAGGGGGTCGCCGAGCAGGGCGAGGGCGTTGGAGACGCGCTGGGCCTGTCCCCCGAGAGCTGGGTGGGCAGGCGGCCGTCCCAGGCCTCGTCCACGTCGTGCCTGCTCCGGGCGCGCTGGAGCAGGCGGTCCACCTGCCTGGCCGGCGCGTGGACCCGTGCCTTCTCGCGCAGGTGGGCCCCCACGGACAGGACCGGGGTGAGCGTGGCCAAGGGGGCCTGCGGCAGCCACGCGGCGATGCGGCCTCGGTGCCGCTCCCGTTCCTTGACGGGCGGGTCAAGCAGGTCCACGGCATGGTCCGCGGCATGCCAACGGGCCTGCCCCCGCACCCACGACCCCGCGGGCAGCAGACCGAGCAGCGCCGACACCAGCGTGGACTTGCCCGCACCGCTGGGCCCCAGGAGCACGAGCACCTCCCCCGGCTGCACGTGCAGGTCGACCTGGTCGAGCACGCTGAGGTGGGCGCCGTCGACCTGGGGCAGGGCCACCCCCAGGCCCTCGACCACCAGACCGACCCTCGCCTGACCACCGACGGGCCGGCCCTCGGCGCGGCCGGTCACGATCGCCCCACGGACACGGGCCGCAGCCGCTCGGCCACCCAGTAGACGGCCAGGCTCAGCAGGACCAGCACCAGTCCCGGCAGCACCGCTGGCCACCAGTGTCCAGCCAGGACCGCAGAGCGGGACTGCTCGATGATCGTGCCGAGCGAGGCCCGGTCGTCCTGCAGCCCCAGGCCCAGGAAGCTCAGCGCGGACTCGTGCATGATCGCGTGCGGCACCATGAGCACCGTGGCCAGCAGGGCCCGTGCGAGCACGTGCCCCAGAAGGTGCCGGGAAAGCACCCACCACCGGCTCGCCCCGGCGCCGACGGCAGCCTCGACGAAACCGGCTCCGGTCAGGGCCAGCATCTCCGCCCGCACGATCCGGGCGGTGGTCGTCCAGTGGGTGAGCGCGACACTGATCACCACACTGGTCAGCGAGGGACCGAGCAGGGCCACGATGACGATGCCGAGCACCAGGTGCGGCAGCGCGTTGACCGCGTCGACAAGGCGCATGAGCACCGAGTCCAGCCAGCCGCCGGCGCGGTGGGCGACCGAGCCCGCGAGCCCGCCCACGAGCAGGCCGATCGCGCTGGAGGTGCCGGCGGCAGCCAGCCCCACCAACAGCGAGACCCTGGCGCCCGCGAGCGTGCGTTCCAGCAGGTCACGGCCCGCGTGATCGGTCCCGAACGGGTGACCCGGGGAGGGCGGCAGCCAGGACCGGGTGAAGTCTGCCGTCTGCGCCGGCCCGCCCCCGCCGAGGAGCAGCACGGCCGTCAAAACCCCGACGAGGCAGAGCAGCCACCAGGCACCGGCCGCACCGAAGACCTTGCCCCCCGCCGCACGGTTGGTGGCGCCCGGACTCCGCCGAGGGATCGGCATACCTCGTCCGGCTGTCCGCCCCTTCTCCCCTCGCCCCATCCACGGGCGGGCGTGGGCGTCGCGCACGGCGCGCCACTCCTCAGCCATCGCGCTCACCCACCCGCGGGTCCACGACGCGGTAGAGCAGGTCCGCCGCCAGGTTGCCCAGCACCACGATGATCGTGCTCAGGACCGTGATGGCCGCGAGCAGGGCGAAGTCGAGCCGCAGCGCGGACTCGACGACCGCGCTGGCGATGCCGGGCCAGGAGAAGACCACCTCCACCAGCACAGCGCCGGTGATGAGCTCAGGCAGACGCACCCCCAGCACCGTGACGAGGGGCAGCAGGGCGGGGCGCACCGCGTGTGCACGCAGGATCTGCCGGCGCGGTATGCCGCGGGCCCAGGCACCCCGCACGGCCGGCCCGGCGAGGGCGTCCCGGGTCGCGTCGCGGACGACGAGGGCGTACCAGGGCAGCTGGGAGAGGGCCAGCACCGAGACCGGCAGGACCGCGTGCCTCAGGACGTCCAGCGGCTGCGCACGGTCGGCGCTCAGGCTGGTGGCACCCCCCGTGGGCAACCATCCCCAGGCGACCGCGAAGAGCCAGATCCCGACCAGCCCCAGCCAGAACGGAGGAGCCGCCTGGAGGGAGAGCAGCCCAGCACCGACCACCCGGTCGGCCAGGGTGCCCGGGCGCGTCCCGGCCCAGGCGCCCAGCAGCAGACCCAACGGAACGGCGAGCAGCAGGGCTGCAGCCATGAGGCCCAGCGTCCACAGCAGGCGTTCGGCCAGCACCGCGGCGACCGGACGGCGCAGGCTGGTGGAGGCGCCCAGGTCGCCGGTGAGGACGTTGCCCCACCAGGCCGCCCACTGCTGCAGCGCAGAGACCTCGCCCAAGCGCTCGCGCATGGACGCCAGGGTGGGCCCGTCCATGGTCAGCGCCCGCTCCCCCAGGGCCGCCACCACCGGGTCGAACGGTGCGGACTGAGCCAGGGCGAACATGGCCAGGGTCACCCCGGCGAGCAGGAGCGGCAGCAGCAACAGCCGACCCAGCACCAGCCTGGCCACCGACCGGTCGGCGCGGCGCGGACGTGCGGGGGCGGACGGCCGGGCGTCGCTCACCGCCTGGCGCTGGTCCAGGAGGGCAGGTTCCACCAGGGCCCGCCCTGCAGACCGTGCTCGTGCGGCTCGACCAGCGGCACGTCATACCCCTGCCAGACCCCCGCCCGGATGACGTAGTCATGCCCGACGTAAGCCAGGAAGATCCACGGGAGGTCTTGGGCCAGCAGATCCTGGACCTCGGCGTAGGCCGCGTTGCGCTCCGCGTCGTCCAGCGCGCTGCGGCCGGACTCCAGGGCGGCGTCCAGCTCCGGCGAACGGTAACCGCCCGGGTTGTCGAAGCCGACCAGCGCCCGGGATGAGTGCAGGAGCGGATAGGTGGACAGGTCGGCGTCATAGGGGTTGCCCGAGCCGTAGACCAGCGGGTCCTGGCTCATCCGGGGCTCGATCGCGTCCCACGACAAGCCGTCCGGGGTGACCTCGATCCCCAGTCCGCCGGCCTGGGCCTGCACGTAGAGGGCAATGTTCTGGCGCAGGCTGTCACCGGCGGGGTACATGAGCGTCAGCTCCGCCCGCTGGCCGTCCCGGACCCGGGTCCCGTCCGGGCCCTCCTGCCACCCGGCCTCCTCCAGGACTGCGCGGGCCGCGGGGACGTCGGTGTCGACCTCCACGACCGAGGAATACTCAGCGGCCTCGGGCGGGATGGGACCGTAGGCGGGGCGACCGGATCCGGCGAGGGCACCCTCGACGAGGGACTGACGGTCCAGGCCGAGGTTGAGTGCTCGCCGGACGGCGGGGTCGCCGGCGACGGGGTGCTCCTCGGGCATGATGATCGCGCGGAAGTCGCTGGTGTCGCGACGCACCACATCGAAGGCGTCGTTCTCCTCGAACCGGGCCAGGGAGGTGGCCGGGAGCAGCGCTGCGTCCACCTCGCCGGAGGCGACCCGTGCCACGCGGGCCGCGTCGTCCTCGGCGAAGACGAAAGTGGCCCGGCCGACCTCCGGCGGCTCGCCCCAGTAGTCGTCGTGGGCGGTGAGGACCAGCCGGTCACCGGGTCGGTAGGAACTCATCCGGTAGGGACCGGTGCCCACCACCTGCACGTCGTCCAGGTCGCTGCCCGCCGGAACGATGCCCAGCACGGTCGCGACCGGGAAGGATGCGTGCGGCCGGTCGAGGGTGAAGCGGACGGTGCGCTCGTCGACCGCCTCGACGGCTGCCAGGGCCGTCAGGTCGGCCGCCACCGCAGAGCCGAGGTCGGGGTCCAGCGCCGACTCGTAGGTGTAGACGACGTCGTCGGCGGACAGGAGGGTGCCGTCGTGGAAGCGGACCCCGTCGCGTAGCGTGTAGGTCCACGTCAGGCCGTCGTCGCTCACCTCGGGCAAGGACTCTGCGAGCAGGGGCTCCGGGACCAGGTCCACACCCAGCTGCAGGAGACCCTCGACCACCTTGCCGTCGCCCCACCGCGCGTAGCCCAGCACCGGGTTGAGAGTGTCCGGCTCCGACCCGACGGCGATGACGACGTCCTGTGCTGGCACCTTCCCCTCCTGAGTGCCCGAGGCCCCCTCCTGCGGGAGACCGTTCTGGGACGGGTCTGCGCAGGCGCTGGTCAGGAGCGCCAGGCAGGCGAGCGGGATGAGGCCCTGCAGGAGGCAGGGCCGTCGGGCGGTGGGCATGTGGTCGATGCTAGACGGTCCCCAGGGCCGTGGAAGAGATCGCCGGACAGGTCTGTTGACGCCCGTATGAGCACCTTAGACCTGACCGCAGAGACCTTCGAGCAGACCGTGACCGGCAACGACATCGTCCTCGTGGACTGGTGGGCCGAGTGGTGCGGCCCCTGCAAGATGTTCGCCCCCGTCTATGACCAGGCCTCCGCCCAGCATGAGGACGTCGTCTTCGGCAAGGTGGACACCGAGGACCAGCAGGCGTTGGCTGCCAGCGCTGAGATCAGCTCGATTCCGACGATCATGGCGTTCAAGGAGGGCATGCTGGTCTTCAGCCAGGCCGGCGCGCTGCCCGCCCGGGACCTGGACTCGGTGATCGCCCAGGTCAAGGCGCTGGACATGGACGAGGTCCGGGCCAAGGTCGCGGCGGCCCAGCAGGAGGGCGGGTCCGGCCAAGCCTGACCGCCCTTGGCCTCTCGGTCGGCGACAACTTCCACCATCAGCCCGGGGCGGCCATCACCTTCTCGGCGCGCTACACCCCCGTCGACGACGAGGGCGAGATGCTGCACGAGAGCGTGTCGAGGGCGAGGCCGCCGCGATCATCGAGGACCCTGGGCCCGCCGCGACCACCGAGTGATCCTGGGCGCGCTGCGTCATCGACATGCGGCCCCCGGCGCACGACGCCCCGCCGCCTGTCCGGTGGCGGGGCGTCGCCACGGGCGGGGGCCGCGGACGGCCCCTAGGGTGGTGCGACATGGAGCGCCTGGCCAGAGACCTTGACCTACTGATCCAGCTGCACGAGCAGGTGCTCGCCGAGTCGGGCGAGCAGGGCCTGGCCGACCCGCTGCGCGACCACTTCGGGGGGCGGAGCGAGACTCTGGATGATCTTGTCGCCGACGCGGGGCCGGAGGAAGTGGCGGCGATGGCCCGGGCGTTGACCGTGCGACTACACCTGACCAACCTCGTCGCAGAGCGGCACCGAGCCCGCTCGCTACGCGCCGGGGACGGCGAGTATGGGGACTCGCTCGAGGCCGGTGACATCGCGGCAACGGTCGCCTCGGTGGGTGGCGCCGCCGCCGAGCACCTCCCCTTGCTCCGGCTCCACCCGGTCCTGACCGCGCACCCCACAGAGGCCCGTCGGCGTGCCGTCGCCAGTGCCCTGCACCGGATTGCCGAACAACTCGACCGACACGTCGACACGGGGTCGGGAGCTGCCGAGAAGGCGTTCGCGCGCCGCCGGATGCTGGAGGACATCGACATCCTGCACCGCACCTCGACCCTGCGGACCACCCGTCCGGAACCCCTGGACGAGGTGCGTACGGTGCTGGCCATCTTCGAGACGACGCTGTTCCGGGCGGTCCCGCGGTTCCAGCGGACCGTCGAGCTGGCGTTGCGGCAGCTCGGCGAGCCTGCCGGCGAGGAGCCGCTGCCGGCCCTGCTGCGTTACGGCTCGTGGGTGGGGGGCGACCGGGACGGCAATCCGCACGTCACCGCTGCCGTCACCAGGCAGACGGTCGAGGCGCAGGCGGCCGTGGCCCTGCACGCCCTGCGCGTCAACGTGGAGCGGGTCGCGCGCACGCTGACGATGGACGAGCGAAGCACCCCGGCCTCGGCTGCACTACGCACGGCACTGGACTACGACGCCGTCGCCATGCCGGACGTCTTTGCCCGGATCGTCAAGGACTCCCCGGGCGAACCGCACCGGCAGAAGCTCCTGGTCGCGGCCCATCGGCTGGCAGCCACGGCCGACGGGGTCGCGGGCCGCGGTTACGGCGGGGCGCATGAGCTCATCGCCGACCTCGAGCTGGTGCGTCGCTCCCTGCTCGAGGCGGGTGACCGCCGAGCTGCGGGAGGCGAGCTGATGCATCTGCTCTGGATGGTGGAGACCTTCGGATTCCACCTCGCCGAGCTAGAGGTACGTCAGCACAGTGCCGTGCACCGACGCGCCCTGGTCGAGCTGCTGGGACAGCTTCGTGACGCCGACGTGCAGATCGCGGGGATGTCGCTCGAGGACCCCGTGACCGCCGCCTCGGACGTCCGGATCCTTGACTGGCTGGCCGTCCACGGCTGGCCGGCCCCGGTGCATGCGCACGACCCCTCGACCCAGGAGGTCCTTGACACGCTGCGGGTGATGGCCTGGCTTCAGGAGCGCTGGGGCATCACCTGCTGCGGGACCTATATCGTCTCCTTCAGCCAGAGCGCTGGGGATCTCGCCGCGGTGCGGGCCCTGGCCAGGTTGGCGGTCGGCGACCGGCCGCTGCGCCTCGACGTCGTGCCGCTCTTCGAGACCGGAGACGACCTGCAGCGCGCGTGCCAGACCCTTCAGGCGTGGCTGCTCCTGGGGTCGACGCAGGCCTGGCTGCGGCCCCGGGATCGGAGGGTCGAGATCATGCTCGGTTACTCCGACAGCGCCAAGGACGTCGGCCCGGCGGCAGCCACCCTGATCCTGCACCGCGCTCAGCAGGACCTGGTCGCCTGGGCAGAAAGGCACAACCTGCAGCTGACCCTCTTCCACGGCCGTGGTGGGTCGATGGGACGCGGCGGTGGGCCGCTGCAGCGGGCGATCACCGCCCAGCCCACGGGATCGGTCGCCGGCCGGTTCAAGGTGACCGAGCAGGGTGAGGTGATCCACGCCCGGTACGCCGACGTGCGAATCGCTCAGCAGCACCTGGAGCGGATGGCCTCGGCGGTCCTGCAGGCCGACTCGCCCGAGGTCACCGCCGCGCGCGACGCTGCGGCGGAGCGGTACGCCCCGCTTGCCGAACGGCTGGAGGAGACGAGCCGCGCGGCATACCGCGCCCTCATGGACACCGACGGCATCGCTGATGTCCTCGCCGTCGCCAGCCCTCTCGATGCCCTGGGCGACCTGCGTCTGGGCTCCCGGCCGGCCCGTCGGGGCGGCGGGTCCGGGCGGACGCTGTCCGACCTGCGAGCGATCCCCTGGGTGTTCGCGTGGTCGATGACGAGGCTCAACCTGCCGGGCTGGTACGGGCTCGGGGCCGCGCTGGCTGCCGAGACCGACCGCGAGGCGCTCCGGGCCGCCTACCGTGAGTGGCCCGTCTTCTCGGCCCTGGTCGACGTGGCCGAGATGAGCCTGGCCAAGAGCGAGGAGCGGCTCGCGGCCCAGTTCCTTGACCTTGCGGACCGCCCCGACATCGCCGAGCGGATCCTCGCCGAGCTGCGCCTGGCCCGCGAGCAGACGCTCGACGTGCTCGGTCAGGAGAGGCTGCTGGAGCGCAAGCCGCACCTGCGGACCGCCGTCGAGCTGCGCCGCCCCTCGGTCGACGCGCTCAGCCGGCTCCAGCTGCGCTGCTTACGCATGCTGCACACGATCGATGCAGGCGAGGAGGCCGAAGAGGGCCACCCCTGGCACCGCCCGCTGCTGCTCACCATCAACGGCATGGCCGCCGGTCTGCAGAACACGGGCTGAGCCGACAACCCGCACCCCGTCATATGCTCGCTCCCCCCGCATGCCGCCCGGGTGGGCGAACGGCATATCCGAGCAGGCGAACGCTCAGGCTCGCCCGTGGGCGGCACGGCTGCGCCGGGTGAGGGAGTCCACGGTGACGGCGAGGAGGAGGACGGCACCGGTGACCATGTAGCGGATGGAGGAGTCGAGGCTGAGCAGACTCAGGCCCGACGTGATCGACTGGAGCACCAAGATGCCAAGTACGGCTGACCACGCCGAGCCGCGTCCGCCGAACAGGCTGGTTCCGCCGATGACTGCCGCCGCGATCGCGGTCAGGTTGGTGTCGGCGCCACCGCTGGACTGGCTGGCGGAGGCCAGGCGTGCCGCGGCGAACAGGCCTCCCACGGCAGCCAGGGTGGAGCAGGCCATGAAGACGGACACGTAGACGCGCTTGACGTTGATGCCAGCCCGTCGTGCAGCCTCCACGTTGCCGCCGATGGCCATCACCGATCGGCCCCAGCTAGTGCGCCGCACCATGACGTCGACGATGAAGACCAGCAAGATGAACGTCAGGAACATCACCGACACGCCCCGGTCCTGGTTGAGCACATAGGCGCCAGCGCATCCGATGACGCCGAGGACGACTGCTCGGACCAGGACGCCGTGGAGGGGCTGCGGGGTGAGACCGGCCCCGACGCGTCGGCGGTTGTCGGCCAGGCGGGCGGCCACGTAGCCCGCGACGGTCAGGAGGATGACGGCATAGGACAGCCAGGAGGGCAGGAACCACGCCGTTGCGAACTTCACGAGTGCGGACTCGAACGGCAGGTTGATGGAGCCGGCATCGCCGAGGATCCAGAGTTGGAGCCCGAGAAAGCCCAACAGGCCCGCCAGGGTGATGACGAACGACGGCACGCCCCACCTGGTGAAGACCAACCCGTAGAGCAGCCCGATCGCCGACCCTGCCAGGATGGCCGCGAGGATGGCTACCGCAAGCGGCCACCCCTGCTGGATGAAGCCCACGGCGACGATGGCGGAGGACACCCCGCTGACCGAGCCGACCGACAGGTCGATCTCCCCGAGCAGGAGGACCAGCACGATCCCCAGGGCGATGGTGCCGACAGCCGCGGACTGCAGGGTGAGGTTGACCATGTTGCGGCTGGACAGGAACGCAGGGTTAAGTGCCTGGAAGACCGCCCAGATGACGAGCAGCCCGATGATCACCGGCAGCGAGCCGAGGTCGCCGGACTTCACGCGGTCCCGGAAGGTGGAGAACGCACCGGAGATGCCCACCGAGGCGATCAGCCGCTCGTCTGCCCGGTCGGCCGCGACCGCGGTCGCGGCCTCCGTCGATGCGGTGGGGTCGGAGGTGGGCAGCGTCATGAGTTCTTCTCCTGCTGGCTGCGGCGGTGCGCCCGCGCCGAGACCGGGTTGTTGGTGGCGCCAGTGATGGCGGCGATGATCTCCTGGCTCGAGGTCCGGCTGACCGTGAAGGTGCCGTTGTTGCGTCCCAGCCGCAGGACGACGACGCGGTCGGCGACCGCCATGACGTCGGCCATGTTGTGGCTGATCAGCAGGACTCCTAGCCCGCGCTCGCGCAGCCGCTCCACGAGGTTGAGGACCTCGGCCGTCTGGGCGACTCCCAAGGCGGCCGTCGGCTCGTCGAGCATGACGATCTTGGGGTTGCCGAGCAACGACCGGGCGATCGCGACGGTTTGCCGCTGACCGCCGGAGAGGCTGGCCACGGGGATCCGCACCGAGGGGATGCGGGCCGACAGCTCCTGGAGCAGCTGCCAGGACTGGCGCTCCATCTCGACCTCGTCGAGCTGTCCGCCCCGCCGAATCTCCCGACCGAGGAAGAGATTCCCCACGACGTCGAGGTTGTCGCACAGCGCGAGGTCCTGGAAGACCGTGGCCACGCCGAGCTTCTGAGCCTCGGCGGGCCCGCGGACGACAGCCTGCTTCCCGCCGATCTCGAGGTGGCCTTGGTCCGGCGTGTGCACACCCGCGATGGACTTGACCAGGGTCGACTTGCCGGCGCCGTTGTCCCCGACAAGCGCCACCACCTCCCCGGCGCGGACCTCGAGGGTAATGTCGCTCAGGGCTTGGACTGCTCCGAAGCGCTTGGACACCCCCTCCATGGACAGGACCGTGGTGCCCACGCCGGGGTTGGTGGTGGAGGTGCTCATTCGATGCCCAGCTCCGCGCAGGCGTCCGCGTACTCGGCGGTGCAGATGTCCTCGACGGTGTAGAAGCCATCTGCGACGACGGTGTCCATGATGTTGTCCGCCGTGACCGCGACGGGGTCGAGCAGCGTGCTGGGCACACCCTCGAGCTCGGTGGACGACTCCGGGGTCTCACCGCGGGCGAGCGCCAAGGCTGCGGTCGCCGCGTCCTCTGCCTCGGGGACGATGGCCTTGTAGATCGTCAGGGCCTGATCCCCGGCGACGATGCGCTGAATGCCGGCGAGCTCGGCGTCCTGGCCCGTCACCGGAGGCAGCGGCTCGATGCCGCCGCCCTTCATCGCCGTGACCGCACCGCCGGCGGTGCCGTCGTTGGCGGCGTAGACGCCGACCACACTGTCCATGTCCAGAGCGCTGAGCTGGCCCTCCATCCACTGCTGCGCCGCGTCCGGGCTCCAGTCCGGGGTGTCGAACTCGGCGACGATGTTGAACTCGCTCGCGTCGAACACACCGTGTGCACCCTCCTTGAACAGGGCGGCGTTGCCGTCGGTCGGGGAGCCGTTGATCATGACAAGGTCACCGGACGTCGTGCCCTCGGCCTCGAGCATGTCGAGCAGCGTCTGCGCCTGCAGCTCGCCGACCGCAGCGTTGTCGAAGGAGACGTAGTAGTCAGCCCCGGCGACCAGACGGTCGTAGGCGACGACGGGCACGCCCTGGCCCTTGGCGTTGTTGACGATCGCCTCGCCGGCGGTGGCGTCGACCACGTCGAGCACCATGACGTCGATGCCCTGTGCCAGTGCCGACTCGGCTTGCTCCTGCTGCTGAGCAGGATCCTGGTCGGCGTTGGAGTAGATCACAGTGCACTCTGGGCACTGCTCGGCGATGGCGGCCTCGAACAACGGGCGATCGAATGCCTCGTAGCGGGTCGTCTTGGACTCCGGCAGAAGCAGGGCGATCGCGAAGGACTCCCCCTCCCCCGCCTGCCCCGCTGCGTCGCCCTCGGTGGAGGTTTCGCCGTCGGCTGCCGGGCCGGTCTCCGCCGGATCGTTGGTCTCCGCCTGCTCGTTGCTGCCACATGCGGTCAAGGCGGCGATGAGCAGGCCGGACATGGTGACCGCACCCGTCCGTCGCAAGGAGTGAACTGTCATGGGTCTGTCCTTTGATCGGGGCCGTCCACGCTGATCGGCATCTCGTGCAGCCAACTAAGTCACACTCTCGGCCTTGAAGTCAAGACTTGAATTCAAGTTGCCCTGTGGGCGCTATCCGGCTCATGGAAGGACGAGATCTGTGCTGCGGCGACGAAGCAGCCGCGCAGGTCGGCGTCTGCGCCCAACGCCGAGGGACGCAGCTCGACCGAGGCAGCGGCACTGGGCAGGGCCCGCCGCTCGATCGAGTCCTGCATGGGGCCCAGGACCCACTCCTGGGCCATGAGCAGGTCACCGCCAAGGACGATGACCTCGGGGTTCAGCAGGTTGATCAGACCGGCCACCGCCACACCCAGGTGCATGCCGGCGTCGGCCAGGACCCGCCTGCAGCCCACATCACCTCGTCCGGCGAGCGTGACAAGGTCAGTGAAGCGCAGGTCGCCGTGGGAGCCCCGCACGGACTCGACCAGCGCCCGCGAGCCCACCAGGGTGTCCAGGCAACCGCGGTTGCCGCAGGCGCAGATGGCACCGTTCTCATCAAGCGTGACGTGGCCGATCTCCCCGGCCGTACCGCTGACCCCGCTAAACACCTCGCCGCCGATCACCAGGCCCGCTGACACCCCGTGCGAGGCGCGCAGGTAGCAACCGTTGGCGACCCCAGCGAGCACGCCGGCGCGCAGCTCGCCCAGGGCGGACATGTTGGCATCGTTATCCAGCTGAACTGGCACCCTGAGCAGGGCTTGCAACGCCTCGGTCAGCATCACCCCGCTCCAGCGCGGCATCACGCTCTCGGACCCCACCTGCCCACTGACCGAGTCCACGGGCGCCTGCATCGCCACCCCCACCGCCCGAAGGTCGGACACCGGCCGCCCGATCTCTGTGTGGAGGTCGGCGACCAGACGGGCAGCCCTGGCCAGCGTCTCATCGGGTTCGTGCTGGAAAGGCAGCGGCAGCCGGGTGCGCTCGAGGACGTCACCCGCGGGAGAGGCGACGACGGCGACGCGCAGGTCGCGGTCCCCGATGGCTATGCCGGCCAGCATCCCCCGTTGGCCAGGCAGGGACACGAGGGTCGCGCGTCGGCCGTTGCGGATGCTCGGCTCCAGGCGCACCGCACCCTCGTCGTTGAGCTCGCGCACGAGCGTGGAGATCGAGGCGGCGGACAGTCCGGTCACCCCAGCGATCTCGACCTGGGTCAACGAACCCTCGCGTTGGAGAGTCTCCATCACGCGAGTGCGGTTTGCGGCCCTCAAGGATGTCTGCGACCCCGGGGACCAGGTTGGCTTCACAGCATGAACCTTAACCGCCCCAGTGGGGTGCGCACCGGTCGCCTATTCACTTGGGCACCAGGTGTGACCACCCTCGCCGGACACCCGAAGCCAGGCTTCTCCCGGCCCGCGCGGGCCCACGGCGTCATCGGCCGTGCGACTTCCGACGCCGGCCATAGCATGGATCTCATGATCCGCATCGGAGCGATCGTTCTGAACACTGCCGACCCGGAGCGTGCCGGCGCCTTCTGGAGCCATGCCCTCGGATACGACCGAGCCACGAACCCCGACTTTTTGGTTCCGCAGCACAGCGGCGCCAGTCGTTTCCACCTCGACAGGACAGACCGCACACATCTGGATCTGTGGACGGACAGCAAAGCGGAGCAACGCGCCGAAGTCGAGCGCTTGATCTCCCTGGGTGCTACTCGAGTCGACTGGGACTATCCCGAGGACGCCGACTTCATCGTCCTGGCCGACCCCACGGGCAACCTGTTCTGTGTCATCGATATCGGCGCGCCCAACTGAGGGAGGCGCCGCCTGCTCAGCCGGCTGGAGTCGTGCGGAAGGTGGACGGGTCCTTCCGCCGGATGACGGACCTGCCTGCTTGTCGACTCCTCGGCAGGTGGCTCCCAAGCCCCTTCGCCTGTTACCCCGTGCCCGCCGGAGAGCTGTGGTCTTAGCGAGGATGTTGGGCCGAGTTCTGTTCACGTAGCGCCTGCAGGTCCTCGTCGAGGAATCGACCGAGGACAGTGACCTGCTGGTCCACATAGCCCATCCGCTCGTAGAACTCGATGACGACGGTGTTGTCTGCCCGCACCATGAGCTGCAGCTTGGGTATGCCCCGCCCGTGCAGCCATGACTCAGCGGCACGCATCAACTCACGCCCGATCCCGTTTCCGCGATGGTCCGGCTGGACGGCCAGGTAGTACACCCAGCCGCGATGACCGTCGTGACCCACCATCACCGTGCCACGTAGTTCCCCGTCCGCCACCGCCGCAAGGACCGTGGAGGACGGACCCCCGAGGGCCCGAGCGAGGTCGGCGTCGGGATCGTTCCACGGACGGGTCAGGCCGCAGTCACGCCACAGCTGTGCTGCCTCGGGCTCCAGGTCGGATGGGATCGGCACGATCGGCATGCCGCTGATTCTCTCCCGCGGGCGGCCCTCGGTGAGACGGGCCATGCGGTCCGCTTGCGAACGATGCTCCCGTCGTCGTTCCGGACCTCCGGATCCGTTTGGCGTGGGTGGTGGTCCGCAGCCACGTGGGACGGCCGATGCGAGCACTCGCACCACCCCTGCTCCTGCGGCTGACGACGTCTAGCCGGCGGCAGATGTGGTCGGCTCCGGCACGGTGATGCGCACCACGAGATCGATGCCGGCGTCTTCACCCGTGCCCGGGGACATCGCGACGGTGCGCGGGTACGGGGTGAGGTCGAGGCCGGTCAGGGCCGTCCTAGAGGCATTGTCCGCCACGTCGGAGGGTTGGAGCATCATCCGGCCGTGCACCCACTCGGTGAGGAAGATCGTCACGTCCGCAGCGATCGCAGGCGGGTGCCCCACGACGTCCTCGAAGAACTCGAGCAGCGCCTCGTTGAGGGCGAGGGAGTGCGGGCCGACGACCCGCTGTGCCGCCAGGGCCTGGACATGGCCGGGTGAGGACGCGAAGACCGCCAGCACGTGGCGCAGGAAGTGACGTAGGGCCTCCCGCGGCGGGTCGGTCCGGAGCAGGTCCAGCTCAAGCCGGCCGAGGAACTCATCACCCAGACGGTTGCGTAGCTGCCCCATGTCGGCGAAGTAGGTGTAGAGCACGTTCGGGGTGACGCCGGCGGCACGGGCGACGGCCCGCAGCGAGAGACCACTCAGACCCTTCGAACTCAGCACCCCGTGCGCGGCCCTCGCGAGGGCGTCGGCCGAGACGTCACCGCGCGGGCCCCGGCGGCGGGCGGGTGTGCTCTGGTAGGCCATCCGGGCATGCTACCTTCCTGTTTGTGCACCGAACAAATACCCTCGAGCGTCGAGCGGCTCGCCTCTTCGTCACCCTGGCTCTGGTCGTCATCACCGTCATCTGCAGCCTTTTCCTGCTTTCCGACACCGTCATCCCGGAGTGGTTCGTCATCGTCGGCCGATGGCTCCCAGCCCTGCTCACTCTGGTCGTGCTCCGTGTCGTGCCGCTGCCCGGCGGCCTCGCGACCTGGTGGGCACTGCGGCCCGGTGGGTGGCGTCGCCTTCTCCTCGGCAGCGTCGTGACCTTGGGCATCCTCGTGATGGCCTACGCGTTGAGCGCCGCGGTCGTGGGCGCCACCGGTCTGGCGCAGACACAGGTATGGACCGCCCTGGGCCAAGTGGCGCTGTTCGGCATCCCCATGGTGCTGTTCTTCTCCCTCAGCACGCTCGGGGAGGAGGCCGCGTGGCGCGGATTCCTGCAGCGGGCGCTCAGCCACCTCGGGTTCTGGCGCGCCTCGTCCGTCGTTGCGGCCGTGTGGGTGGCGTTCCACGTCCCCCTGCACGGCGTGATGGCGCTGCAGGGGACGATCCCGTGGCTCATTGCCGTAGTCACCACCGTGGGCCTCTTCCCCCTCGGCCTGCTCCTCAGCGCAGCCGTCGCCCGCTTCGGCAGCGTCTGGCCGGCCGTGGTCGGCCATGCGTTGCCGATCTCTGCGCTCAACCTGATGTCAGACGTGGACGAGCTGTCCGTCGCGGCCCACTGGGCCCTCGGCGGCGTGACGGCGGTCCTGCTCCTCGCGGCCGCCGCTCTCCTCGCCCCGCGCGGGACAGCGACGAGGACCGCGCCCGACCGGGAGGCCGCAAGCCTTCCGGCATAGCCCGCCCCCCTCGCCCTCCCCGCTTAACCACCACAAGGGTCTCGGGCGCCAACCGGCCGACAACTGTCGCCGAGGCAGTGCCGCAAAGACGTCGTCCTAGCGCGATCAACGCAGGTCTCGACTTGGGGGCATGGGCACCCGGCGCTGCCAGTTGCGTGCAGCCCTGAAGGGGGCGGTGCGGGTCGCACATTCGCACCCGTTCCAGGACGCAAGCCTGGCCTCAGCGCCGAGAGGCCTCGTCCTGGTGCTGCGAGGCCTGACCTTTGACGCTTGCAGCGCGGTAGGCCCGTGGTGACACGCCATGATGCCCTTTGAAGGCGGTGGAGAACGCATACGGATTGTCATAACCCACCTGGCGCGCCACCGCGCCGACGGGGTCGTCGGTGCGCCGCAGGGCGTCGGCGGCCAGCGTCATCCGCCAATGCGTGAGGTAGGTCATGGGAGGTTGCCCAACCAGCTGAGTGAAGCGGCGGGCCACGCTCGCGCGAGACCAGCCGACCCGGCTAGCGAGCATGGCAACGCTCCACGGATGATCCGGTGCCTGGTGGATGAGGTCCAGAACTGGTCCGATCATCTCGTCGGACTGGGCGTGCCAGCCCACCGGCGCCTCATGGGTACGGTCGGCGAACCACGAGCGCAGCGCCGAGGTGAGCAACAGGTCGACCAACCGGTCAAGCACCGCGGCCTGACCGGGCTGGCCGTCGGCCAGCTCGGCCACCAGCAGTGCTACCAGATGGCGAGGAACCTGTGCCGTGACGATCTGTTCAAGGCCGCGCAGCAGAAGGCTCCCCAGCTGCTCAGGTGCGTTGTAACTGCCGGTGAGGAAGGCGTGAGAACCGCCCAACCTGGTTCCCCACACTCGGGTGTCCAGCCACATCACCGCCGACAGGTCATTGCCCTGCTCGTCCGCGCAGTGCCCTCCGGCGAGGATCCGCACGCCAGGAACTGTAGGACCGCTACCCACCGGAAGCACCTCATAACTGCCCCCGGTCGGCACGACCACAACCTCACCGGGACCCGCGGTCGCCTCGGGCAGCGAAGGGTGCCGAATTGTCAACGAGCCACGCACCGGCGCGATGACCGTGACCACGGCGCCGTCCTCCACGCGGATCCGGAAGGGTTCCTCGAGCTCGCATCGCAGGACGAAGGCGCCTCGCCCACGTAGGTCGTCCAGAGCGGCGGAGACTGCGTCCATGACCGCAACCGTAGACGATGACGAAGGTATCAGCGTGGATAGAGTATGGATACGATCGACAAGGCCCGCTTGGCTGAGGCCCATGACTAGTCAGCTGCTCAACATCCTCCCCCTCGCCGCAGGCGCCGCAGGGGTCCTCGCCGGTGGTGCACTGTTCTCCTTCTCGTCGTTCGTCATGCCTGCCCTGCGCGACCTGGATGTGGAGTCAGCGGTGCACGCCATGCAGGCGATCAACGAGAAGGCACCACGCAGCGCCCTCATGGTTCCGCTGCTGGGCTCCGCAGCGGCCGGCTCCGTCGTCGGTGCCCTTGCCTTGGTGGACCGCATACCGGGCGACCGTGTCCTGCTGGTGAGCGGCGCTGGACTGGCCATAGCCGCCTTTGTCACCACCGCGGCATACCACGTGCCGCGCAACAACGCCCTCGCCTCCCTCGACTTCTCCAGCTCGGCGGCGGCCGCCTACTGGCCCCGCTACGCGCAGACCTGGACGCGCATGAACCATGTGCGCGTCGCCCTGCTCCTAAGCTCGGGCGTCTTCCTGATCGCGGGCTCAAGCGCGCCCTAACCCGTCTGATCCACCCGCATCACTGCAACGCGGCTTTCCGGTCCAGCGGTCGGAGCGGCCACGCATCGCGGCACCCTGAAAAAATAGTGATGAGCTCTCACGCCACCACCGAGTTGCGACGGTGACGGATGCTTGGCGACGTGCCACATCGACACGACGCCCCGCCACCTCGCTGAGCTCCTCGCTCACGCCTGCCACGCGTAACAGGTTTTCCGGCGTCGGGCAGTAGATCCACGAGAAGGTCGAGGTCGCTGTCGCGTTTGCGTGACCGCGAGCCACGGGGCCGAACAGTCTCGGATTCGTCGCGCCGTAACGCTGGAGGATCTCGTCGAGGGCGTCACGATGCGCCGCCACAGCCGCACGGAGAGCGGCGCTGTCGGACGTGACGGTGCTCATGTCCAATGTGACACGGCACGCGCACAGGACTCCCGGCACGGCAGGAGCATGTGCCCGTAAACTCCGCCGGTGAAGCGGATCCGGGCCGTTATTTTCGACCTTGATGGCACACTGCTAGACCACATCGGGGCGGCGACTCAGGCGCTCCATTGGTGGCTCCCCGAACTAGGTGCGCCGTCCCCGACGGAGGATCGAACCGAGGCTTGGTTCGTTGCCGAGGAGAAGCACTTCGCAGCCTGGCGCTCGCGCGAAATCACCTTCGCTGAGCAGCGCCGCCGACGCCTGCGCGATTTCCTTCCTCTCGTCGACATCTCGATCAGCGACGACGACGAACTGGATGAAGTCTTCGCCGGGTATCTCCGGCACTACGAGGCTTCATGGAAGATCTTCGATGACGTCGACGAGACGTTGCGCGCCCTCGCAGAACTCCCGGTCCAAACGGCGCTGCTCACCAACGGCACCGACGATCAGCAGCGCGCGAAACTCAGGGCAGTGGGTCTGGAGGGCCGCGTCGGAGATGTGTTCACGGCCGAGAGCTTGGGGGTAGCCAAGCCTGACCTCTCCACCTACCGCACCGTCTGCCAGGCGTTGCAGGTCAACGTAGACTGCGCGCTCCACGTGGGCGATCTGCATGCACTAGACGTGGTTGCTCCGAGGAAGGCTGGGCTCCAAGCCGTTCACCTCGACCGCACCAACGCCGGCCCATGTGAGGAACCTGCCCGGATCCGTTCCCTTCGCGAGCTGCCAAAATTCCTGTATCGATCACGTTGAGCGATCAGCGCAGCGCCTGCGGCAAAGTCGTACGTCAGGCGCAGGATTGCACCGAACTTGGAACTGACGAAGAGTTGCCCTGACCAGATGCAACACAACTTGGTGCACGACGAGACCGACGAGTGTTGCCGCAGGCGTCCGCGGCCGCTCCGAGCACCTCTTGGAGCGAACTGATGATCCCGCCCACCCACAGGAGACCCAGCCAGCCAGCCGTACCAACGTCGAGCGCTATCGAGATGCATCACGACCGCGTTTCTATGTTGCTCCACGCGGTAGAAGAGTGTGGCGCTGGCTCGGTGGTTTGATGTAGTTGTGGCGATCTTCGACGGCTTTGCTCTAGAGCATGTGCGCGTCAGCGACGACGTGGTCTTGCGGGTACGTCACGGCGGGCAAGGGCCTGCGGTCGTTCTCCTGCACGGTCACCCGCGTACGCACACGACGTGGTACGGGGTCGCTCCCCGCCTGGTCGAGGCCGGCCTGACGGTCGTGTGTCCCGACCTGCGCGGCTACGGCCAGTCCCTCGGACCAGAACCGGATGCCGACCACCGTGCGTACAGCGATAGAGCCATGGCCGGCGATATCGCCGAACTCATGACGCACCTGGGCCACGAGCGCTTCGCGGTCGTCGGTCATGATCGAGGCAGCTACGTCGCCTACCGCACGGCCTTGGATCACGCGGAGCGCGTCACGCGCCTGGCCGTGCTCGACAGCGTCCCGATCCTCGAAGCCCTCGAACGCGCCGATGCGCGCTTCGCCGAAGCGTGGTGGCACTGGTTCTTCTTCGCCTCCGACCAGGCCGAGCGCGTCATCACCGCAGATCCCCTCGCCTGGTACCAGCTCGACCCTACAGTGATGGGGCGCGAGAACTACGAGGACGCGGTCGCTGCGGTCAGCAATCCGCGCACCGTCCGGGCCATGCTCGAGGACTACCGCGCGGGTCTGCACGTCGACCGAGCCGCGGACGAAGCCGACCGCGCCTTGGGCCGGCGAATCACCTGCCCCACCCTTGTCGCCTGGTCTAGCCAGGACGACATGGAATCCCTGTACGAGGATCCGCGCGGAGTCTGGCGCCCGTGGTGCAAGGCCGAGCCCGAGTCCGGGGTGATCCAATCCGGTCATCACATGGCCGAGGAGAATCCAGAGCAGCTGGCAACCCTGCTGCGATACTTCCTTACGGGCCAGTAGTCCGACAGCTTCAAGCCTTGCGCATGAGGGCGCAGACATCGGATGTCTAACGGCGCACCACCGGAGTCTAGTCGCAGCCCTTCTCGAACCCTCCGGGACGACCCGTGTGGGGTCTTACCGGCTGCTCGGCCGCGATGGGCACTCGGCATGCCCCGCGCAACACGCGGGCAACACAGGATGGCTCGTGAGCGCAGGGATTGCTGGTGACCGGTGGGAGCTAGACGCGCTGGCCGTATCGGGCGAGATAGTGCCAGACCCTCTTCAATGTCTGCCCGTCGTGGTCTCCTGACCTTGCGGCCTTGCCGATCACGTCGGGGGTAAGCGCTGTTCCCAGCGACCGGGCAAGTCGTACGTACTTAGCACCCCGGTAGGCCTCGTCGAGTGATGCAGTGGTGGTGGCGAAACCGAGATGCCACTCCACGGGACAACCCAAGGTCACAGCTGCTCTCTCAACGTGTGTGCCCCGGTAGCAGGGATCCAGCACCACGGCTTCGACATCGCGGGCGATGGACACCTGGCCGTGAACGTGCGCCTCCACGTACCGATCCAGCGGATCCAGATCACTCAAGCGCGCCAGCCGAATGAGATGTTCGACCTCGCCGGGACCGCAGACCGCTTCGGGCTCGAAGACTGAATCAGGAAAGCAGAACGTGCACCGATCCGCGACCTCCTCCCGCAACCGGAGATGGGCCGATCCGAACCGGACGGAGCCTCCGTAGGGGTCTTCATCGAAGTTCAAGGCCCCGTACACCGGCCGCTGACCGTGGTCGGCACCGTCGTAGCGACCACCGAAGAGGCGACTCTCCCAGCGCCAGCGTTCCCCGCCCTCGAACGCCGTCAGACCACCGTTGGAGGTGCCCGTCTCGAACTGACTGCAGTAACGCCCATCCCGGGCGATCGCCTCGATGACCAAACCGTCAGCAAATGGCCAATCAGGGTGAAACTGCAGCGTGACACGCACATCGAGCATGCTCCCATCCCCAGCGACCTGCCGGAAGCCCAGGATGGACATGCCGATCAGCGTTCAGTGCACGCCTGACATGGATGGGAGCATCCCTTAATGCTGACCAGGACGTGTGGCACTTCCACGTATACGTGCTTCCACGTTTGAGAGGTGACCGGCTCTACCAGCGCCATCCTGATGCTCGATGGGTCCACGCCGATGAACGGCGCCCGTTCGCGGAGCAGCTGCGCTCTGCCCTAGGGCTGCCGACCTCGTTCGTCTGGGTGACCCCATAGCCCGCGGGACCAGCACACGTGGTGCCAGGTGGGTAAGGATGCGGGCATGGCGTTGAACGGTGTGATCTTCGACTTTCACCAAACCCTGGCGCTCGCAGGCTCACTGAAGACATGGGTACGGGATGCGGCCGCGGTCTCGGGTGACGGCGATGACCAAGTCAGCGAGATCCTGCCGGTGCTACGGACGGTCTGGGAACGCGCAGGGCAGCGTTACCCGAACTCCGAATGGGATCTCGACCCAGACCTGCACCGCAAAGCCTTCACGGGCGTCCTCACGAGCGAGGCAGCGTGCAGCCCGCGACTCGCGGCAGCCCTCTACGACACGATGCCCGTCCAGTGGGTTCCCGCCCCGGGGGCAATCGACCTCCTCCAAGCACTCAAGGCTCGGGGCCGTCGAGTTGGGCTCGTGTCAAACATCGGCCTCGACATCTGCCCACGCCTGGCGCAGATGGGGCTGCTCACCCACCTCGACACCGTCGTCCTGAGTTACCAGGAAGGCCTCGTCAAGCCAGACCCACGCATCTTCACCCTCGCTGCGGACCGCCTGGGTCTTCCCGCTGACGAGTGCGTGTTCGTAGGAGATCACCCCCACGCCGACGGAGGCGCCGTGCACGCCGGCATGACCAGCATCTTGGTCCCAGCCAGGGACCACGTGCCTCAGCTGCACATAGGGACGGCACTTCTCATGCACATCTGAACGATCAGCGCCTCGCGGCATGACCAGATGTGAGGTGAAGCTAGACGTGCTCCTCTGTCGAGCGCGGTCGAGGAGACCCGGGCACTGCGCAGACCCGCGAGGACCGGCGCGGTGCGGTCCGGGGAGGCCACGTCCCCGTGGTCGTCATGGGGGCGGACCCGACGGTGCTTGGTCGCGGCCGGGAACTCGAAGTGCTCCAGTCCCCCGGCCTTGGCCTTTACCGCCGCGTTAGGCAGGGCCCCCGCGCCCTTCGCGCTCACGTCATCCGCCTCCGGATCGAGCCTGGGTGTGCCAGCCTGTGTCAGTTCTGGTGACACCTTGGGCATACTTGTGGCCACTCCTGCCCGGACGCACGAACCCCCAGATCCGCGCCGTGAGGCTGATTCTGGGGGTTGACGTGCGACAACTCGCACAGCGTGAGACACAGGGGTGGAGGTGGCGGGAATTGAACCCGCGTCCGTCACCGGGAAACCAGGGCTTCTCCGGGTGCAGTGCGCTCAGGATTTTCTCGGCCCCAGGGCTCGCGCGCACACGTTCCCTGACAGGCCCAGTCGAGTAGCAGTCCCGCACGGTCCCTCGACATGACCGTGCAGCTAGTCACCTAATCGGTGCCAGGATCTGAGCCGGTGACGAACTCAGGCTGACAGACTTGCGCTCGCTCAGGCGGCGAGGGCGAAGTCGCTGCGCTTGGAATTGGCAGCTATTGGTTTTGCAAGGATCGTTTGACGAGATGACCTTGCATCCTCGACCCGCTTCCCCTGAAGTGCCGAATGACGTCGAAACCGATCACCCCCATGGGGGGTGTCTCACGCTGTGCAGTTGTCAAGCAGCTGGCCGCTGGGGCCAGACTGGTCAGTCTAGTGGTCCAACGGTGTGGAGTCCACGAAGATTCCCGGCCTCTGGCAGGGTGTCGACTATGACGAGCTTTCGACCCGATCGACATCACCCGAGCTTGGACCCGGGGTCGCAGGACGTCCCGCGCCCCTTGTTGGTCAGCCTGAGCATCATGGTGTCCGCCATGGCTGGCGCGCTGGTGGTCATGGGGGTCGTGCTCGTGGTCCTGGGGGGCGAGCTGGTCACGCCCGAGCTGTGGGCGCTTGGCCTAGTGATCCTCGCCACGGTGGCCGCCTGGGGTGTCGTCCTGATGCTTCCAGCACGCCGTGGATCGAGCGGCTCGTTCGGCCCGGCCCTTCAGGCCATGGTCATGCTGCGCGTGGCGCTGCTGGAGGCCCCCGCCATCCTGGGCCTCATCCTGGCCTTCCTCAACAACCCGGTGAACCTGCTGGTCTACGCTCTGCCTGCGACCTTCTCCCTGGCGGGCATCTTGCTGTTCGCCAGACCCCGGGTGGTGCTGAACCGGCTCAGCGCTGTCGCTTGACGTGGGCTGACATGGCCCGCTCGGCCTCGCGACGGTCCTGCCGCTCGCGCAGCGTCTGCCGCTTGTCATGGATCTTCTTGCCCTTGGCGAGCGCGATCTCAACCTTGGCCCGCCCGTCCTTGAAGTAGAGCGCGAGCGGGACGATCGTGTGCCCTGCCTGTTCGGCCTTGGCGACCAGCTTGTCGATCTCGTGGCGGTGCAGCAGCAACTTGCGCCGCCGGCGCGCGGAGTGGTTGGTCCACGTGCCCTGCGTGTACTCAGGGATGTGCACGCCCTCCAGATAGAGCTCGCCGCCGTAGCTGGTGGCGTACCCGTCAACCAGCGAAGCACGTCCCTGACGCAGCGACTTCACCTCGGTCCCGGTCAGCACGAGGCCGGCCTCGACGGTGTCCTCGATGTGGTACTCGTGTCGGGCCTTCTTGTTGCTGGCAACTAGCTTGCGTCCGGATTCCTTGGGCATAACCGCTCAAGTCTAGGCGAGAGCCAGGTATGCCGTCACCGCAGTTTCCGGGGCTGGCGCCGCGATAGCCCTGTCAGAACCAGCCGCGCGGGTTGACGGGGCTGCCGTTCTCCCGGGTCTCAAAGTGCAGGTGACAGCCAGTGGAGGACCCGGTGGTCCCGACATGGCCGACCACCTGACCCTGGTCCACCGCCTGGCCGGACGCCACGACGGGAGCGCTCTGGAAGTGCATGTAGGTGGTGGTCAGGTTGACCCCACGGTGAACCCCGTGGTCGACGATCACGTAGTGACCACTGCGGTCGTTGTAGCCGGTGCTGAACACCACTCCGCCCGCCGCGGACACGACCGGTGTGCCACAGTTCGCGCCGAAGTCGATACCGGCGTGCAGCAGCCAGATGCCCAGCACGGGGTGCAGGCGGTTGCCGAACTCGCTGGTGATCGGCGCGTTGACCGGATAGGTGAGATACGAGGGCGGGGACGGGGGGACGGGTGAGGGCGAGGGCGAGGGCGAGGGCGAGGGCGAGGGCGAGGGCGAGGGCGAGGGCGAGGGTGAGGGGGAGGGCACGGAGGCCCGGTAGATGTCCTCCTCCGCCTGGCGCTCCTCCTCACGGCGCGCCTCCTCCTCGGCTAGGCGGCGCTCCTCCTCCCGGCGTGCTTCGTCCTGGGCCCGACGGGCCTCCTCTGCCTCGGCCTGGGCCGCCGCGGCCCGGCGCTCCGCCTCCGCCTGCGCGGCGTCGTCAGCCCGGCGCTGGGCCTCCTCGGCGGCCGCCAACTGCCGGGCAGCCTCCCGTTCGGCCGCTCGTTGCCGGGCAGCCTCCTCTGCCGCGGCCTGTCGGGCTGCCTCCTCGGCTGCCTTGCGTCGGGCTTCCTCCTCCGCGAGGCGCTTGGCTTCCTCCTCCGCGAGGCGCTCCAGCTCCGCCTTCTCCTTGAGCTTGAGCCCGTGCTTGTTCTCGGCCAGCTGCGCGAGCTCAGCCTCGAGGTCCTCGGACACCTGCTGCTCGGCCTCCAGGGAGGCCAGCACGATCTCCTTCTGCGCCTCCAACTCTTCCCGGGCCTGGGCTTGCTCCGCCTCCAGGGACTCCAGGTCGAGCTTTGCCGTCTCCGCCGCGGCCCTGGCCTGATCCTTGGCGACCACCACGGCCTCGGCCCGGGCCAGCAGGTAGGCGATGTCCTGCCGCACGCCCGTCAACCGGTCCTGCTCGGCGACCTGCACGGCCTCCTGCGTGGCCAGCGAGCGGATCTGCTGGTCCTGGACCCGCAGCACGGTCCGTGACATCGCCATCTGGTCCGCGGCGTCCGCCTCGCCCGAGAGCAGTTCCAGGGTGGCCGCCAGGGACCCGAGCCCACCCTGCTTGTAGCTCTCCCGTGCGATCGCGCCCACCGTGCTGCGGCTGACAGCCTGCTCGTCCGCGTTGGCCGCGAGGGATTCCTCGATCGAAGCCTCGCTGACGCGCGCCACCCCCAGCTGGGTCTGGATCCGGTCGGCCTCGGCCTCGGCGTCAGCCAGGTCCAGCTCGGCCTCCTGCAGCGTGATGCGGGCGGCCTCAACCTTGGCGGTCGTCTCCCGCAGCACCTGGTCCGCAGCGACCAGCTCGGCACTGGTGTGCTCGAGGTCTTCCCCCAGGGCGGTGGCGCGCTGCTCACTCGTCTCGCGCTCGCCGGTCGTCCGCTTGTGCTCTCGCTCAACCTGCTCCATCCGCTCCCGGATCTCCTCCAGGGTCCCGGAGGCCAGCGCAGGCGTGGCGATGCCGACCACACCGGCGAGGGCCAGCACCAGGGCCCGGGAGTATGTCGTGCGGCGGAGGCCGCGGCGGTGCGTGGATGGGTTGGACATGGCGTGCTTCTCCTTGTTTAGACCCTCACGTGGCGACGCAAGGCCGCCCAGGCGGTAAGGACGGCCAGCAGCAGCGCGCCGATCACCAGGACGGGGGTGATGAGCCACACTTCGCCCTCACCGATGAGGCTGACCAGACCGCTCTCCCCCGCGAGCACATCGGACAGGAAGCCACTGACGCCGAAGCGGACCGTGGCCCACAGCAGCCCGACGGCGAGCGTCGCCCCCAGCAGCGTGGCGATGACGGTCTCGACGATGAACGGCAGGTGGATGCTGAAGGCGGAGGCGCCAACCATCCGCTGGATGCCGGTCTCCCGCCGGCGGGTCCAGGCGGTGAGCCGGATCGCGGTGGAGATGAGCAGGACCGCGCACAGCACCATCGCGGCGGCCAGGCCGAGGGCCCCGGCGCTGAGCACCCGCAAGAAGGTGAACAACTGGTCCACGACCTCGCGCTGGTCCTCCACGC
Organism: Ornithinimicrobium pratense; assembly: GCF_008843165.1. Lineage (NCBI taxonomy): Bacteria > Bacillati > Actinomycetota > Actinomycetes > Micrococcales > Ornithinimicrobiaceae > Ornithinimicrobium > Ornithinimicrobium pratense. Next base: position 2,245,313 of record NZ_CP044427.1, read on the forward strand.
TGTCCACACCGGGGGCCTGCTCGAAGGCGGCCCGGATCACGTCATACCGGTGGGGGTCGGACAGGTTGACCCTGAACGAGGCCGGGATCGCCTCAGGGGGGACCGAGTCGAGCACCGAGGAGCCGCGGAACTGCTCGCGGAACCGCTCGTATGCCTCCTCGCTGGACTCGTAGAACCACTCGGTGACCAGCGGCCGCAGACCCTCCAGGTCGGCCTCGATCTGGTCGCGCTGCTCCTGGGTCACCCCGCCCCCGGTGCAGCCGACGGAGTCGGTGGAGTCCGGGGTGCACAAGAAGATCGAGACCTGGACGCGGTCATACCAGTAGCCCTGGGCCGTGCTGACCTGTTGCTGCGCGAGCAGTCCGATCCCGAGGAAGAACAACGAGACCATGGTGACCAGGACCACGGAGATGAACATGGCACCGTTGCGGCGCAACCCGTTGCCCACCTCGCCCAGCAGGAAGCCCGGCCTCACGGCTCCACCACCTGCCGATAACCGCCCTCGGCCTGGTCGCGCACAACCCGGCCCTCGTGCAGCTGGACCACGCGCTTGCGGAACTGGTCGACGATGGTGGTGTCGTGCGTGGCCATGAGCACGGTCGTGCCGGTGCGGTTGATCCGCTCCAGGATGGCCACAATCTCCTGGCTCGTGTCCGGGTCAAGGTTGCCGGTCGGCTCGTCGGCGAGCAGGATCGGTGGCTTGTTGACCATGGCCCGCGCGATCGCCACCCGCTGCTGCTCACCTCCCGACAGCTCGTGCGGGAGGCGCCTGCCCTTGTCCTCCAGCCCGACGAGCGCCAGAGTCTCGGGGACACGACGCCGGATCTCGTGCCGGCCGGCACCCAGGACCTGCAGCACGTAGGCGACGTTCTGGTGCACGGTCTTGCCCGAGAGCAGCCGAAAGTCCTGAAAGACGGTGCCGATCTGACGCCTCAGCAGGTGCACGCGGCGGTGGGGCAGGGCCCCCAGGTCGTGCCCCGCCACCAGGACCCGCCCGCTCGTCGGCTTCTGCTCCAGGATGACCAAGCGAAGGAGGCTGGACTTGCCCGAGCCGGACTGCCCGACGACGAAGCAGAACTCCCCCCGCAGCACGTCCAGGTCGACCCCGCGCACCGCCCAGGGGTCGCCTTTGGCATAGCGCAGGCTCACCTGTTCGAGGGTGATCATGGGGGACAGCTCCGTGACTACCGGTGATGTTGGGACATCTGGGACATGTGTGTCGGCTGTGACAACGAGAACACGGTAGCCGAGTAGCGGTGCGAGTCAAGGAAGGCACAAGCGAGGAACGCAGATCGGACCGCGAGGGGTCGAAGACACGGACCTCGGACCCAGCCCCCGCGGTCCGGCCACCCTGGATGGACCCGGGGCGCTGGTGACCTGGCCTACCTCGTCCCGCTGCTGAAGAGTGCGTGAACTTTGCGGTCCTGAGGCCGCAGCGGCCCCCGGGTGTCGGACCGAAGCGCTAGTTTGACTCTCGTCCTGCCGCCGTACCACCCGCCAGGGGGCGGCACCTTGAGCCCTGGACTGGAGAAGACAACGATGAACACCCTTTCCCGCCTGCGGCGCGTCCTCGCGCTCGGGGCCACCGGTGCACTCATGGCCACCGGTCTGATCACCCTGGCGCCGGTGGCGCAGGCAGCCGGCGACGGCTTGATCATCAACGAGTTCTACGGGCGCGGCGGGTCCGCCAACCAGCCCTACACCCACAAGTTCGTCGAGCTGTACAACCCGACGGACGCGGCGGTCAACCTGGCCGGCACCTCGTTGCAGTATCGCAGCGCCACCGGCACCGGCAACGCCAGCGGGGTCACCTCCCTGTCCGGCACCGTCCCGGCAGAGGGCTACTTCCTCATCCAGCTGCCCGGGAACGCCGGCAACGGCGAGACGCTGCCCACCCCGGACCTGGTCGGCACCATCAACCCCTCCGGCACGACGGGCACAATCTTCCTGGCGGAGACGACCAGCGCGACCAGCCCGGACAACCTCGACCTGGTCATCGACAAGCTGGGGTACGGCGGCTCCAACAGCCCCGAGGGCACGGCCGCCGCATACCCCGGCACCAATGCCACCCCCGGCTCCCTGACGCGGACCGGATTCATCGACACCGACGACAACGCAGCGGACTTCACCTTCAGCGAGCAGGTGACCCCGCAGAACAGCGGAGGAGACGGCGGCGACCCCGACCCGGAGCCGGAGCCGGAGCCGGAACCGGTAGAGCTGACCATCGCCGAGATCCAGGGCACCGGCAGCGCGACCCCCTACGCAGGCCAGGAGGTCACCACGCAGGGCGTGGTCACCGCGGCCTACCCGACCGGCGGGTTCCGCGGCGTCTACCTGCAGACCCCCGGCAGCGGCGGCGCCGCCAAGGTCCCTGGTGATGCCTCGGACGGCATCTTCGTCTTCTCCGACTGGGCCGCCGAGAACCTGCAGATCGGTGACTGCGTGGACGTCGAGGGCCAGGCCGGGGAGTTCAACGGTCTGACCCAGCTCAGCCAGGTCTTCGTCACGCCCGTGCAGGGTTGCGCCGCGGTCACCCCGACCGCCCTGGACACCCTGCCCGCCACGGACGCGGAGAAGGAGGTGTACGAGGGGATGCTCGTGCACCCGCAGGGCACCTACACGATCACCAACAACTACGCGCTGAACCAGTACGGCCAGATCGGCCTGGCGGTCGGCGAGGAACCCCTCTACACCGCCACCGACGTGGTGCGCCCGGGTGCGGAGGCGGAGGCCTACGAGGCCGAGAACCTGCGCCGGTACATCACCCTCGACGACGGTTCGTCCTGGAACTACCTGTCCAACCGCACCGCCCAGGACACGCCGTTGCCCTACCTCTCGGCGGAGGAGCCGCACCGGACCGGCTCCCACGTCACCTTCGACCAGCCGGTCATCCTGGACTACCGCTTCCAGTGGAACTACCAGCCCACCGGCCAGGTCGTCGGTGCCGACAGTCCGTTCGACCCGATCGTCTCGGAGAACGACCGTGAGTATGAAGTACCCGAGGTCGGCGGCAACATCCAGATTGGCGCGTTCAACGTGCTGAACTACTTCACCGACCTGGGTGAGGACGAGCCCGGCTGCCGGTTCTACGCCGACCGTGAGGGCAACCCGGTCGGCACGAACTTCTGTGAGGTCCGGGGCGCCTGGAGCCAGGCCGCTTTCGAGGACCAGCAGGCCAAGATCGTGGCAGCGATCAACGAGATGGACGCCGACGTGCTGGGCCTGCAAGAGATCGAGGCCAACTCGGCGCTGTCCTACAAGGACCTGCCGCGCGATGTCGCGATGGCCGACCTGGTCGGGGCGCTCAACGAGGCAGCCGGCTTCACCCGGTGGGCCTACGTGCCCTCCCCGAGAGGTCAGGTGCCCGCCAACGAGGACATCATCCGCACCGGGTTCATCTACAACCCGAGCACCGTGCAGCTGCTCGGCCCCTCGCAGATCCTGCTCGACGATGCCTTCGCCAACGCCCGCTACCCCCTGGCGCAGAAGTTCAAGGCTCGCCAGACCGGCAACCCGTTCGTGGCGATCAACAACCACTTCAAGTCCAAGGGATCCGGTGAGGACGACGGCACGGGCCAGGGCCTGGCCAACCCCTCCCGCGAGGCCCAGTCCCGGGCGCTGACGGAGTGGGTCGACTCGACCTTCAACGACGAGGCGGTCTTCCTCATGGGTGACTTCAATGCCTACAGCAAGGAGACCCCGGTCCAGATCATCGAGGCGGCTGGCTTCACCAACACCGCCAAGACGTACGAGCCGGACTCGACGACCTACCAGTTCTCCGGCCGCTTGGGCTCCCTGGACCACGTCTTCGCCAACGACAAGGCGATGCGCCTGGTCACCGGGGCTGCGGTGTGGGACATCAACGGCGATGAGTCGATCGCCTTCCAGTACAGCCGGCGCAACTACAACGTCGTCGACTTCCACGCCGACGACCCGTTCGCCAGCTCCGACCACGACCCGATGCTGGTGGGCCTGGAGACCGGCCCGCGCGGCAAGGGCAAGGGCAAGGGCGGCCGCGGCTGACCTTCCGGTCAGCTGCTGCTGCGCCGTCGACCGCGCAGCGCCCGGCCCGCCGCCCGCACCGGGGCGAGCGGGTCGGGCCTGCGCAGAGGCGTCATCAGCCGAGTGATCGCGGCCCGTTTCCAGCCCGAGTGCGGCGGGTAGACGACCCTGAGCGTGTCCGGGGCGGCGGGCTTGACCAGCACCGAGCGTCGGTGGCTGAACTCCTCGATGGAGGCCCGCCCGTGGTAGGCGCCCATCCCGGAGGCGCCGACCCCGCCGAACGGCAGGTCCGGGGCGAGGATGTGCAGCAGCGGGGCGCCGATCGTCATCCCCCCGAGGTGGTGCGCTGCTCGAAGGTGCGCCGCACCTTCTCGTCGGAGGAGAAGACGTAGAGAGCCAGCGGGTGCTCCCGCTCGCGCATGAACTCGGCACCGGCCTCGGCGTCGGCGACGGTGAGCACCGGCAGGATCGGCCCGAAGATCTCCTCCTGCATCAGCGGCGCGGAGGGGTAGGGGTCGGCGATGACGGTGGGGGCAACGAAGTAGCGGTCCTGCGCGTCGTGCTCGCCGCCGACCACCACCTCGCCACCGTGACCGCCGAGCAGCCCGACGAGACGCTCGTGGTGCCGGCCGTTGACGATCCGGCCCAGGTCGCTGCTGGTGCGGGGGTCGGCGCCGAAGAACTCCTGCACAGCCTCCCGCAACGCGGCCAGCAGCGGGTCCCGCGCTTCCGAGGTAACCAGGACGTAGTCGGGGGCGATGCACGTCTGGCCGGCGTTGACGAACTTGCCCCAGGCGATCCGTCGAGCCACGACAGTGGCGTCCATCGTGGCGTCCACGAAGGTCGGTGACTTCCCGCCGAGCTCAAGCGTGACCGGCGTCAGGTGCTCGGCGGCGGCGCGCATGACGACCTTGCCGACCTCGGTGGAGCCGGTGAAGACGATGTGGTCGAAGCGCCGCTCGAGCAAAGCCGTCGTCCCGGGCACCCCGCCCGTCACCACCTGCACCACCTCCGGCGGCAGGTGCTTGGCCACCAGGCGGGCGAGCAGCTCCGCCACCCGTGGTGTGATCTCACTGGGTTTGAGCACGGCCGTGTTCCCGGCCGCAAGCGCTCCGGCCAGCGGAGAGAGCAGCAGCTGTACCGGGTAGTTCCACGGCGCGATGACCAGCACGACACCCTTGGGCTGCAGGTGGACGCGCGCCGAGGCGGGCTGCAGGGCCACCGGCACCGGCACCGTGCGTGGCGCTGTCCACCGTTCCAGGTGGGCGAGCAGGGTGTCGATCTCCTGGACGATGGTCCAGGTCTCGGTGAGCCGCACCTCCAGCGCGGGTTTGCCAACGTCGGCGGTCACCGCCGCGTTGATCTCGTCCTCATGCTCGACGACCAGCCGGCGCAGGGCCGCCAGGTGCTCCCGACGCCGGCCCAGGCTCAGGGTCGCCCCGGAGTGCACGGTATGCCGCAGCCTTGCCAGGTCGAGCCCGCCCAGGAGCGAGGCGGTGTCGTAGGGGGCGTCGGTGAGGTGCGACATACCCCCATGCTGCCTCGGCCACCTGAACCCTGCCCGCTGCGGGTCAGCCCTCGGACTTCTCCTGCCCGCGCTTCCAACGGATGCCGGCGTCGATGAAGTCGTCGATCTCGCCGTCGAGCACAGCCGAGGTGGAGCCGACCTCGTGGCCGGTGCGCAGGTCCTTGACCATCTGGTAGGGGTGCAACACGTAGGAGCGCATCTGCTCTCCCCAGCTGGCCTTGACGTCGCCGGCCATCTCCTTGCGGGCGGCGTCCTCCTCGGCCTTCTTCAGCAGCAGCAGCCGGGACTGGAGTACGCGCAGGGCGGCGGCGCGGTTCTGGATCTGCGACTTCTCGTTCTGCATCGAGACGACCGTCCCGGTGGGGATGTGCGTCATCCGGACCGCGGAGTCGGTGGTGTTGACCGACTGTCCGCCAGGGCCCGAGGAGCGGAAGACGTCGACCTTGAGGTCAGTCTCGGGGATCTCGATCGAGTCGGTGCTCTCGATGAGCGGGATCACCTCGACGGCCGCGAAGCTGGTCTGACGGCGCCCCTGGTTGTCAAACGGGCTGATCCGCACCAGCCGGTGGGTGCCGGCCTCGATGCCCAGCGTGCCGAAGGCGTAGGGGGCCTTGACCTCGAAGGTCGCCGACTTCAGCCCGGCCTCCTCCGCGTAGGAGGTGTCCAGGACCGTGGTGGGGTAGCCGTGCCGCTCGGCCCAGCGCAGGTACATCCGCATGAGCATCTCGGCGAAGTCGGCGGCGTCGACCCCGCCGGCGCCGGCGCGGATGGTCACCACGGCATCGCGCTCGTCATACTCCCCGTTGAGCAGGGTGCGGACCTCGAGCAGGGCCACGTCCTTCTTGAGCTTGGTCAGGTCGCGCTCGGCCTCCTGGATGACGTCGGCGCCCTCCTGGCCGCCCTCCTCGGTGCCGAGCTCGACCAGGGCCTCGAGGTCGTCGATGCGCGCGTCCATGCCGATGACCTTGTCGTGCTCGGCCTTGATCCGCGACAACGCGGAGGTGACCCGCTGGGCGTTGTCCACGTCGTCCCACAGGTCCTGAGCCGAGGCCTGCGCCTCCAGCTCGGTCATCTGAGCCTGCAGCCGATCGAGGTCGGTCACCTCCCGCACCGACGCCATGGTCCCGCGGAGCTGCTTGATCTCGGTCTCGAAGTCGGTTGCCACGAGGGTCAAGCCTACGCCAGCAGGGTCCTCACCCCGACGTCCCGCCCCGGACCTGGACCATGGCATGGCCTCGCCCAGGCCCGGCGCGCGGTGGCAGCCCTCCTCCGGCTGAGGGTCGCCGACCACCGCTCTCCCAGGCCCGGGAAGTGCGTGCGGCTGCTGGCTGCGCGACCGCCGACCTGATCAGCCGGCTGCGGCCAGGCTGCGCACCGCGGGCACCTGCTCCAGCAGGTAGCCCAGGGCCTGGACCGCGGTCCAGCCCTCAGGATGGCGCCCGATCAGCGCGGTCGCGCCGGACAGGTCCTGCCCGAGGGTCACCAGGGTGTCCTCGACGTAGCCGTCCTTGCGCTCCTGGCCCAGGCCGATGTTGGCCATGAGGCCGTTGCACAGGCACTTGCGCCCGACGGTGTCCTCGACCACACCGCCCTTCTTGAGGTACATGTGGACCGGCTCGGAGGCGCAGCGGTAGCCGATCTCGCCGTCCTCGCGCTCGTAGGGCTGCCGCAGGTAGGACAGGTCGCACAGACGCGGGCGCGCCTCGTACACCTCCACCTGGCTAGCACTGCCCTCCAGGGTGGCGACCTTGAAGGGGAAGCCGGTGGGGCTGGCGCGGGGGTCGTTGCGCACGGCGAGCTCGCCGGTGCGCAGCTTGTCCAGCAGCTGCCCACGCTCGCCGTCGGCTAGGCCGGAGTCATGGGAGAGCGCGAAGAGGGTGCCGACCTGGACCCCGACGGCGCCGGCGGCGAGTGCCTCCGCGACCTTCTCGGGTGTGGAGAAGGCGCCCGCTAGCCAGAACGGCAAACCTAGGGCGGCGATCTTGGCGAGGTTGGCCTCGTCCCGATCGCCGTAGATCGGCTGACCCTGCTCGTCGAGCTGCATCTTGCCTCGCGGCGGGGCGGAGTGACCACCCGCCGGGGGCCGCTCGACGACGAAACCGTCGGGGCGGATGTCGGGGTCGCGGTGCAGGTAGGTGGCGAGCTGATCCACGGAGACGATCGCCAGGAAGTCGGGCCGCCTCAGCGGCGGCAGGTCCTCCGCGAGCAGGTCCACTGGGTCCACCTCGACGTGGCGGCGCAGCTTGCCGCCCAGCACGTCGGCGCTGATCCGGCCGATCCCGCCAGCCGCCAGGTCACGCAGGAGGGCGGGGATCTCGCGCGGGATGCCGGCCCCCATGAGCACGTAGTCGACATCCGCCAGCATCGCGCCCAGCAGCGCGGTGGGGGTGGCCATCTGCACCTTCTCCAGGCAGTTGATGCCGACGGCACCGGTGCCCAGGCCCGTCAGACCCTCCTTGGCCAGCCAGACCTCGGCGAAGTTGGCCGCGACGGCCAGTTCCTGCCCGGCGCGGGCGGTAGCCAAGGTCAACTTGGGAATCGGCTTGTAGGGCGTGCCGGGGACCCGACCGCCGTCGATGAAGTACTTGTCGAGCACGCGCTGCGCTATCTCGGGGCTGGGGAAGTGCTCCAGTGCGCGGCGGTAGTGACCGCCCGGGTCACCGTCCTGCAGCACCCGGGAGAGGACGGCATCCATGGCCGTGCCGGAGACCACACCGAGGTGTCCGGCCTGGGCGACCTCGCGGGCGAGCCGCCAGCCGGAGACGGCCACCCCCATGCCGCCCTGGATGATCGCGGGGCGAGGGCGGCGCGGGTCATCGCGGTGGTGCAGGTGGAGGTGCTCGGTGGGGACAGCGGCCATAAGGGGAGGGGACCTCTCCTGGTCGGGAAGAACACCTACGCGGACGTAGGTTTCGCTTGCGTAGGTTACGCTAGCGTAGGTTGCTCGCCCTGTCGCATCGAGCAGGTCAGCGCGTCAACGCGACGACAAGCTCCCCCCGGCGTACACTCCTGGTTCACCAGTTGTTCACCTGCGCGCGAGGAGGCGACGGACCATGCAGCTGCACAGCCCGATGTACGAGCACGCAATCGCCCGGGTAGTGGCCGATCTCACCGAGCGGTTCCGCGACGGGTTCACCGCAGCGGAGGTGGCCGCGGTCGTGGAGCGTGGCCGTGCCCAGTTCGAGGCATCCGGACGGCCCGCGACGTTCGCCCCCGCACTGCTGGACCACTGGGCCCGTGACGAGCTCCTCGCCCTGGCCCGCGCCGAGGGCCGCACGCTCTCCCCCCTGCCCAAGGTGCTCTTCGTCTGTGAGCGGGGTGAGGGGCGCTCCCAGGTCGCCGCTGCGCTGGCCGAGCACCTCTCCGCCGGCCGCGTGCTGGCCCGCTCGGCCGGCATACACCCGACCGGACGCCTCAACCCGCATGCCCCGACGGTGCTGGCCGAGCGCGGCATCGAGCTGCGTAACCCACTGCCCGGTGAGGTCCAGGCCGACGTGCTGGACGCCGCCGACGTGCTGGTGCTCATCGGTGTCCCGGCCTGCGACCTGCTCGGTCGGCGCACCGTGCGCTGGGACGTGGCCGACCCCTACGCCCAGGAGCTGCACACCGCCCGTCGCATCGCGGACGAGCTGGAGGCCAGGGTGCGGGAGCTCCTCACCGAGCTGGAGGTGCCGGTCGACGAGCAGGGCACCGAACCGCACGCTGACCAGGAGCAGCACGAGCGGGTGCACGCCGCCGCCAACTGAGCCTCGGGGTCCGCTGAGCCGCGGACGTCCACGGCCTTGCGTTGGGCCCGCCCGCCGGCGCTGTGTCAGGCCTGCGGTCAGGGGCGGCTGACCCGGATCCCGTCGGCACTGCGGGTGAACCGCACCTGCGACAGGTCCTGCACCACCACGTCGGCATACGGGGCAAGCTCTTCAACCGTGCTCGTGGTGGTCACCGCCAACGTCGCGGCCCCAGCGGCTCGGCCAGCCTGCAGCCCTGCGGGCGCGTCCTCGACCACCAGGCACCGGGCCGGGTCGACCTTCAGCAACCGGGCACCGGTCAGGTAGGGCTCTGGGTCCGGCTTACCCCGGGCGATGTCCTCAGCGGCGACCGCTACCGCCGGTGCCGTGAGTCCGGCCTGGCGCAGGCGCAACCGCAGCAGCTCCCGACCGGCCGAGGTGACGATCGCCGACCGCGGCCCGGCAGCGGAAAGGGCCATTGCCGCACCCGGGAGGGCAACAACTCCTTCCAGGTCGCCCAGCTCGATCCGGTCGATGTGGGCCGTCGCCTCGTCCACGTCCAGGTGTGGGGCGACCCGCTGCACGACCTGGCGGCTCGGCATACCGTGCACATTGCCGAACGCCTGCGCCGGGATGCCGTGGTGCCGCGCCCAGGCCGTCCAGCTGCGCAGCACCGGGCCGCTGGAGTCGATGAGCGTGCCGTCGTTGTCGAAGAGGACGGCCTGGAAGGTCTCACCCCAGATGTCTCGCACACCCCCATCGTCGCAGGGGGCCAGCGTTGGTCAGGGCTGCAGGTCGGAGCGCGCGCTGGAGGTGACGGTGACGCTGACCCCGCCCCCGAAGGCGCTGAGTACGGGGCTGACCACCGGGATCTGAGCCTGTCCGGTCAGCACCACCACGGCGGTGCGTCCATCCGGGCTGCCGGTGCCCGGCCCCAGCGACCACGCGGCCACCCGCCCGGGCAGCGGCCGCGTGGCCAGGTAGGCACCCGCCGCCGCCTGCACCGAGGCGTCGGTGAGTGGAACGCCGGCCCCGATCCCCTCGCCGTACGCGCGCTCCTCCACCAGCGCGTCGCTGGCGTCGAGGGCGGCGGCGTCGGCCGCGTCGAGCAGATGGCCGTCATCGTTCCATTCTCTGACGAGTTCCGTCGTGACGCTAGCCGTCTTTACGCCGAGGTTCAGCGCCGTATTCCTGGCGCTCTTGGCCGTCTCTTCGGCCGTACCGTTCTTGGTCTGGTTGACGCCCCTGGGGAGCACTTTGACACGCTGGACGCCGCTCCCGCTGTCGAGTTCGACGCTTCTACCGCGCAGTCTGCCTACAGCAGCCTGGTTGACGTGGAAGAGTCTTTGCTAACGCTGGCGGATTCAACACGGGGTGGGCGCTTTCTCCCGCGTCCCGCGTGAAGTTCCTGCGTGTAACGGACGGTGCGGGCAACCCCACCCTTACCGCTGGGCAGGACTCGAACAGTGGTCCCTACTGAACGTACCTACCCGTGTACAACCGCCACGTATCCGACGCCCCTGGGCTGATGGGTCTGGCTGGCGACTGGCAGGGTGCCGAGTGGGGCTCCGTTGACGGCGTTAGGCTTACCGCTGCCGACCAGGCTACTTTGACGGAAACCTTTGAGGGTACTACTCGTACTCTTAACCTGTGGCAGCGCAACATGTTTGCCCTGCGTGCAGAGATTGAGGTCGCCTTCATGGCGGACGCTACTAAGTTCGCACGTCTGGTTGACGCTGCCTGACCTAACCGCCTAACCGGTTAATGGGAGTGTGACGGCTGATGGACCGTGACTACTCCTACTGGTTAACTCACACTGTCCGAACCTGATCGGTTCAACCTGAGTAATGATGAACGTCGCTACTCGAACTGTAATACGTAGTTCTGACTGACACTCAACAGTGCAGCGCCGGAACGGCATAGCCACGATGGTTACGCTCGTTCCGGCGCTGTTCTTTTCTAACGACATACCACGCTATATGGCCCTACAAAGCACGCAACTCTGGCGGAGGTATGCGGACACCTGACACGCGTGAACGTCCGTCAGATCGCAACGTCGTCACGCTGACGGCTGTTCTGATCCGGCGACGATGGGCAGGGGGGTGGACCCCCTTGCCGACCCCGCTTCCGTCGCTACCCGGCGAGGCGTTCGGCCCCCTCACGGGATGAATCCACATCTTAGGCACCAACCTTCGACAACAACCGCAGGCTATTCAATGAGCGGACGCGGGCGTCAGCACCGCTGGCGCCAGCCCACGCGGACGCGGCGACGTAGACACGGGAGAGTCACGCTAGTCAGGCGACTGGCCGACACGTAAGACGGAGGCGTCGGCGGCCTAGGCTCAGCCAGTTTGGGGGCGCCGCCCTGCCGAAGTTGGCGGACTCGCTAAGGTGCCCTCATGACGTACGTCCCCTTCGACGCTACAGACGAAGATGTTGCGGCGCGCCAAGTACTCAGGAGCGGTGTTCCGCCCACCATGAGAAACGCATTGCGCGGTTGGGTCGTGAGAACCATCAGCGGGGGCAGTGGCTGGGTTGAACCAGCCAAATTCCACGACATCCAGAATAACCTCGACCTAGACCTGAATCTCAATCCAGCTTTCACCTCGCTGATGCGCGACAGCGACACGCATACGATCCTTGAGCGACTAGAAGGGGACGCCCTGCTCCGGGTTGTAGATTACCTCCTCTTTTCTACGCCCAGCGCGGTCCCGTCTAACGTGGAAAAAGTTCTGCGAGAAGGCCGCTCAAAATGGAGGGTCGTCCCAGAGGGCCGACGGCATCGTCTGCGCGCGAGACTCTCCGAAGGGGTGCAGGAGGGCGCTGAGGCTATTATGGCGCGCAAAGACACGGCTGGGAAATTGCTACGTCGCGCCTGGAACGGCCTTTATGATCTGACACCGAATGACAGTGGTGCCTACTCTATGGCCGTCAAAGCAGTAGAAACGGCGGCATTGCCTGTTCTGGGCCTACATAAACCGACGGCTACGGTTTCGGATGCCATTCGGGCGATAGAGAAGCGAGAGGCGACCTGGCGCCTGCCTTTCAAGCGCGAGCACACTGAGGCACCCTCGCGAGACGTGCTCTTGGGCATGCTGAAGTCGCTCTATCGCGGGCAACGGGACAGGCACGGGAGCGCGGCTTACGAGGACGTGACCCACGAGGAGGCGGAGGCCGCTGTGCTCATGGCCGTCACGCTCGTTGGCTGGTTCACGCAGGGACTCGTCGCTGAGCGCGATACCGGCGTGTTCGGCTGACGTCCTTGCCCTGCATCGATTCAGTCGATGGTTTCTAAGAAATTCACAGCGTCGAGGGCCGACCCGCTGGCGTCTGGCTGCGTCTATCGAGGCCGTCCGCTGGCGTCTCGCTTTGTCTAGGTGAGCCCAGGCACTGGCGAGGCGCTGGCGGCGTCTAGTGCGGTAAACGGGCGTGCCTTGGCGCGTTTGTCAGGGGGTGCCCTAGCTTCGAGAACATGGTCGAGACACAGACTCCCGATGCAAGCCCCTGCCAACAGTGCGGTTCGCCCGTGCGTCTTAGGTGTCTGCCCGTCGAGCGTTCCCTGTCCGGTGAGCCGTCACCGCCCGCCTATGAGCGCGTCTGCACTAACCGGTGTCGGCGGCGCTTGAAAACTGAGCAGGTACGGCGCTCGAAAAGTGAGCACTCTTCGACGATTGGAGTGTGATCACCATGGAGGACTGGGCGCTGATCAGGAGGCTGGCCGCCGAGGGCGTGCCGAAGGCCGCGATCGCCAGGAGGTTGGGCATCTCGAGGAACACGGTCGCTGCGGCCGTGGCTTCCGAGGGTCCACCGAAGTACGAACGAAGACCAGGGCCGACGTCGTTCACGCCGTACAAGGCGCGGGTGCGTGCGCTGTTGGCGGAGACCCCGGACATGCCCGCGACGGTGCTGGCTGAACGGGTCGGGTGGAGCGGCTCGATCCGCTGGTTCCGGGACAACGTCAACCGGGTCCGGGCTGACCACCGCCCGATCGACCCGGCCGACCGGTTGACGTGGACGGCCGGGGACGTGGCGCAGTGCGACCTGTGGTTCCCGCCGCGCAAGATCCTGCTCGAAGACGGCTCCCGGACCCTGCTTCCAGTGCTGGTGATGACCTGCGGGTACTCCAGGTTCATGCTCGCCCGGATGATCCCGACCCGGAAGACACCTGACCTGCTGCTGGGGTCCTGGTCGCTGCTGGAGCAGCTGGGCCGTGTTCCGCGTCGGCTGATCTGGGACAACGAGCCCGGCATCGGACGCCGGAAGGTGACCGAGCCGGTGGCGGTGTTCGCTGGGACGCTGGCGACGCGGATCGTGCTGCTGCCGCCGAAGGACCCCGAGTCCAAGGGCATCGTGGAACGGCGCAACCGCTTTTTTGAGACCTCCTTCATGCCCGGGCGCCACTTTGAGTCCCCGGGCGACTTCAACGCCCAGTTCACCGACTGGCTGCTGACCGCGAACGCCCGGGTGGTGCGCACGATCAAGGCCCGTCCCGTGGACCTGCTGGGCGCGGACAAAGAGGCAATGTTGCCGTTGCCGCCGGCGGTGCTGCACCTGGGCTGGCGTAACCATGTCCGCCTGGGCCGGGACTACTACGTACGCATCGACACCAACGACTACTCCGTGGACCCCCGCGCCATCGGTGCCCGGGTCGACGTCGCTGCCGACCTTGATGTCGTCCGGGTCCGCCACGGTGGCCGCCTAGTGGCTGAACACCCGCGTCGGTGGGCCCGCGGCATGACCATCACCGACCCCGCTCACGTCGCCACCGCCGCGAAGCTTCGGCACGACTACCAACACCCCGCGACACCGGCGCCCGCCGACGACGGCATGGTGCGGGACCTGTCCGAGTACGACCGTGCGTTCGGCCTGGGCGAGGTGAGCCAGCCATGACCCGCAAGACCACCTCCGCCACGACTGAGACCCTCAAGCAGATCACCCACCTGGCCGCGGCGCTGAAAGCACCACGGATCACCGAGTCCGCCACCCGGCTGGCCGACCACGCCCGCGATGCCGGATGGACTCATGAGGACTACCTGGCCGCCGTCCTGGAACGTGAGGTCGCCGCCCGCAACGCCTCCGGCGCACGGCTGCGGATCCGCGCCGCCGGCATGCCCGCGGCCAAGACGATCGAGGACTTCGACTTCGACCACCAACCCGGTGCGCGCACCCCGATCCAGGCCCTGGCCTCCGGGGCGTACCTGGCCGAGCACCGCAACGTCGTCCTGCTCGGGCCACCGGGCACCGGCAAGACCCACCTGGCCACCGCCCTCGGCGTCGCGGCCGCCCGGCAAGGCCACCGGGTCCTGTTCGCCACCGCCACCGACTGGGTCACCCGACTGACCGAGGCCCACGACCGCGGACGGCTCGCCGTTGAGCTGACCCGGCTGCGCCGCTACGGGCTGATCATCGTCGATGAGGTCGGCTACCTACCGTTCGACCAGGACGCAGCGAACCTCTTCTTCCAGCTCGTGTCCTCCCGGTACGAGCACGCCTCCCTCATCCTGACGTCCAACCTGCCTTTCTCCTCCTGGGCCGGCGTCTTCGGTGACCAGGTCGTCGCCGCGGCGATGATCGACCGCATCGTCCATCACGCCGACGTCATCGCCCTCAAAGGCGCCTCCTACCGACTGCGCGACCGCGGCGTGGAGACCCTACCCAGCATCAAAGCCGAGCAAGAATCCCTAGACTGAAACCGCTCACTCTTCGACCGCCGAAACCGCCCAGTTTTCGAGCGCCGTCGACACCCGGACGTGCCGGGCCGACGAGACGCTGGGCGGGGCATGAGCGGCCAAGTGCCCAACACTGAGACGCCTTGCCGACAGTGCGGGGCCGACGTGCGCCATGTCACCGTGGAGCAGACTGCGCGCCTGTCCGCTCCTGGGCGGCACTCTCGAGAGGTGCGGCGATGCCCTGACCCCGGATGCCTGACCAACTCGAACGTGCGCTACCGGGGGCGTGCATGAGCGGACGTGTGTCTGTATGTCTGTAAGCGTTCCCTGAGCGGGTAGCGCCCCTGGGCGCGTGCCTGGCTGCGGTTCGCCACGCTCAGTTATGCTCTAGCCCCCGATTCATCAGGAGTCGCAATGGTGCACTCACACTCACTGCGCTGTACCCGTTTTGGCTTGATAGCCCTTTTGGCTGCTGGCGCGCTGACCGCATGTGCGTCCGAGTCGGACGAGGGAGAGACAACGCCCGAGCCATCGCCAACAGGGACGGGGGCCTTAGCCACAGCCCCAGTGGCGGCGTCGACGGAGGCAACAGCACCAGAGAGCGAGTCGACGCCTGAGGTCGAGTCTCCTCCCACCACCCCGGAACCGACGGTTGACACTGTGGCGTTGTTGGAAGACCTTTGGGCAACTACCACCGACCGTGAGAACGTTTGCGAGCTCTGGCGGCAAGGCGATTTTCGCACCATGCTTCGCGACTACGATGACGGCTGGGACTTTGCTGTCGTGAGTGATCACTACGAGGAAAGGTGCTCAGGTCCGGACGGCTCACGACAGAATCCCTTCCCTCGCGATGCCGTCCTGACAGGGGGCGACTGGACTATGACGATGGCGGACGTGAGTTTTGACGCGGCGGACGTCGTTGCAGCGCAGAATCAGTTCAACGATCCCCCGCCACCCGAGCATCAGTACGTCATGATAGACATTGAGGTCTCGTACCACGGTGAATCCGAACCGGTAAGTCCGTGGCGGCTTATGGACTTCGCCATAGTCGGCTCAGGCGGCAACACTTTTACCGACTCATGTGGCGTCATTCCGAACCCTCTGCGCGACGTGGGCGACATGTATTCTGGCGCATCTGCGAGTGCCAACGTGTGTATGCCTGTGGCTACCGAGCAGTTGGACGGCGCATCCCTACGGGTTACCTTGGGTCGAGGGCAGCCTGCCTTCGTTCTGTTGACGAGCGAATGACACCGGTTGCGCCATCCCAGCACAGATCTCATTCGCCGTCTTTCGCGCGGTTCTGCTTACTTTGCCCACCCTGCAAGAGATTCTTTATCAGCTTGCCGATCCATGTAAGAACGCCAATTAATGCAGCCGCGATCAAACTGCTGACTATGCCTGTTGCAAGGCCACGAGAAACATTCACCTGACTCAGAATTGCTGTGCCCAAGTAATAAAGCCCGATAATCGCTGCCGCGACTGCGGCATTACTCAACACGACAAAAACCCCGAGCAGAAATAGGCCCCTGGGTTGATGCAGACGCTCCACTCGATCACTGATGCTGCGTGCATCTTTAGCCACAGTATCGACACGCGTTAGCGTAGCCTCGGCATCTCGGGACACCCTCTCCACCGTCTCATAAGTGCCGGTGGCGACTTCATTTAGACTCGCCGTCTGAGTGGCCAGAGTATCGACACGTGCTAGCGTAGCCTTAGCATCTCTGGATACCTTCTCCACGGCCTCATAGGTGTTGACGGCGACTTTGTTGAGGGTTGATGTCTGAATCGCCGCCACGGCACTGATGTGCGCACCCCTAGTTGAGAATGCAGTCGCCGCTTCAAGCAGGTCGCCCATACTGATGGGTTCACCCTCCAACCTCTGCGCGCTGAACCGCTGCACATCATCCATCAACCCCAAAGACTCAGTTCGAATATCCTCATGCAGGCCATCTGCAATCTTGCCACTGTCCTCGCTCATAGCACTCCTTCGTGTTTGTATCGCCACCCGCGACGAGATGTCGGGCGTGTTGCGCGCCACTCTCCCAGTATCTCTCAGCAGACCTTTCCAGCCAGGGAAGCCTCTAGACTTGCTGCCTTCGCTGGAGGTTCGACGCTTCTCGGAGGGGCCTCAGCGCGTTCAAAGGGGCGAAGTGGCATCTTTAGGGACTGTCGCGACCTCGACCGTCATCGAGCCGCGGTCCCGGCCGACGAGGAGGGTATGACGCGCCGGTTTCACTGGTCCTCCGCGTAGGCGTGGGCCGTAACGGTCACGGCCTCCCCGGGCCCGAACGGTCCAAGGACGGGCAGGCGCACCTGGGCGGTGACCTCGACGACCTGGACCTCGCCCGAGCCGGGCAGGCTGTCCCGCAGCAGGTCGGTGGTGCGCTGTGCCCCGACCTCCGGCGAGCTGTCAGCGCGGGCACCGAGACGGGCGCCCTCGAGCACATGGGCCGTGGTGGTGTTGTGCACGTGCAAGGCGAACGCGAGCTGCATCGCGGCGAGCATCAGGATGCTGACGAGTCCGGCGAGCAGGTCGAACTCGGAGACCGCAGCTCCTCGCTCAGCGCTGCCGGACGGCCAGGTCACGACCCGACGGAGCGGACAGCGGTGGAGAACAGGCCCGTCAGCAGCGGCTCGGCGACCAGCCACAGGGCGGCGACGATGCCTGCCGTCATGATGGTGATCAGCACCCATCCCGGCACGTCGCCGCGTTCGGGTCGGGCGGTCCAGGCGAGGAGCCGGCTGCGGTAGGTGGTGGTGAATCGGGGAGCATCGGATCTCCTTGTGTGGTGTGGCGCCTTGCGGCCGGGGGGGTGGATCAGAGCGTGACGCGGAGCATGGTGACCCCCGGGTAGAAGGCGAAGAGGACGGTCACGGGCAGGACGAGGAAGACGACGGGGATCACAAGTGACACGTCCTACCTGTCTTGATGCAGCATCACTTAGAGAATGGCTCAAGGGCGAAAGCGCCGCGTCTGAAACCGGGACTGACCTGGCACTTGCGGTTTATTTGGCAACGACGGGCGTCTATTGGGTGAAGTGCCACCCGCTAATGCGGAGACGAGCGTCTATGAGTACAATCAACACCACACACAGAAGAGGGCATCCTTATGAAGAATCCCGCACTGGTGGTCGCGGTAGCGATGATGCTGCCGCTAGCCGCATGCAGCACCACCCCGCAGCAGACGGTCGTCACAGAGACGGTGACCGCCGCCGCCCCAGCCCAGACCACTACCGAGGGGGAGGCCGAGGTCACCTCCGAGCCACCCGTCCCCACTTCCGCCGAGGCCGAGCCGACCACCGAGGAGCCGACCACCGAGGCGACCGTGACTGAGGAGGAGACCACCGAGGACGATGAGAGCGCAAAGGAGGGAGAGCCGGACTTCGGCGAATCGGAGACCTCTGAGCGGGGCCTTTTGATCAAGGAAATCGGCCAAGCTGCTGGCATTGGCGACCCTGCCGACGAGGCGACCGTGGCATTCACGCTCACCGACGTCGTGGTCGACTTCGAGTGCACCGCCGACCCGATGATGGTGGACCCTCCTGCCAACGGGCACTACGTCGCCTTCGAGTGGGAGGTGGAGACCGGTAGCGCCGACGCGATGACCGAGGCTTTTTACGACTCCTCGTTCACCCTCTCAGAGTGGGACCTGAGCGTGCTCGATGAGAACGGCAAGCTGCTCAACGACATCAGCGGCAACGCGCTGTGGTGCGTAGAGTCTGCAGACTCCTTGCCAACCGCAATTGGGCCTAAGCAGACCGCCTCTGGCCTGATCGTCCTGGATCTTGAAGTAACGTCCGGCATTCTAGTGGTTAACGGCTCCTCCTGGGGGGTCCAGGGCGGCTGGGAGTGGGCCTTCTGACGCATGGCTCAAGGCTCAAGGTGTGAGCTGACAGTTTGGGTAACCGGATTGAGCGCGGGAGTAAGACCTACCCTCCGGCGGGTGACATTGAGTGCTGGCAGAGCCACGCGGAACGAGTGGCCTGGTGTTGCGCTCGTCTCGCCCCACCGGGCCAAGGCTGTGGGCTGACCCCACGCAAGCAGCAGCACCCCCGCTCACCTTCTCTGAGCGGGGGTGCTGGTCTTCGGGATAAGTGTCCGCCGGTCCGTCAGCCATTCTGCTGTCCGCGGACGGGTGACCGACGCTGCGCCCCCGGCTAGGCGTGGCCCTAGTCGAGTCCGCCCACTTCCCGCACGCCGGACCCCCGACGTCAGCCTGACGCCTCGCCAGCCACCGGCGCAGCGTGAGGGGTTCTACCCCGGCGGCAGCACGGCACACGCCACTCTCGTCGGCACCTCGGCGAGGGCCACCTCAGCCCTCAGCAGCAGCAGCGTACGGGCCTCATCAAGCTCCCGCCCCGCATCCTCGACAGTGCAGCGCCTTCCGCGCCTTCCGCGCCTTCCGCGCCTTCCGCGCCTTCCGCGCCTTCCGCGCCTTCCGCGCCTTCCGCGCCTTCCGCGCCTTCCGCGCCTTCCGCGCCTTCCGCGCCTTCCGCGCCTTCCGCGCCTTCCGCGCCTTCCGCGCCTTCCGCGCCTTCCGCGCCTTCCGCGCCTTCCGCGCCTTCCGCGCCTTCCGCGCCTTCCGGCAGCATGTGGGCGACGCTAGCTTAAACACAGTGAGGGTGCCACGGCTCGCCCTCGCGGACGCGGGTGCTGGGCGGGCCCTTAGACCTGCGAGGAAAGTCATCGAGCTAGCGCAACTGCAGTACGATCACACGTCGTCCGAACTGCGGATCTCACCGTACGGCTCGTCATCGAAGCCAGCCCACCCCATGACCTTGTCTGTGGCTGCCTGAGTATCGAAGTGAACGAGGAGGGCCGCAACGACGCCGCCAGCCGGGCCGGCGATCATAGTGCCTGTCGTGACCTTGACGGCGGTCGCTATCCACCAGATGGTGAATAAGACGTAGCGGCGGATCCACCTACGCTCAGCGTCCGTGAGTCCGGCTGCTGTGAGCTGGTCATCGATTGGCTTCGTGAAGTCGGGGCACGCGGCCTCGACCGCATACCAGGCCGAGTCGTCATCGAAGGCAACCGGTCCAGGTTCTGGAACTCCGTCGGGTACCTCGACGCCAACCCGCTTGAGGGCGGACTCCGCTGTATGGCGGGCAACAGCGGCCACTGCTTGGTTGGTGAAGGCCGCGCCTGCCTTGTTCTGCGCGGTGATGCCGCGCATGACGGTGTCCATGATGGTGGGAGACATGGTCCGCAGTGATGCCTGGTGCTGCTCGGAGATACCGCGCAGGACCGCCTTGTTCTGCGCGGTGATGCCGCGCATGACGGTGTCCATGATGGTGGGAGACATGGTCCGCAGTGATGCCTGGTGCTGCTCGGAGATACCGCGCAGGACTGCCTCCATCTTGGGGTATTTGATGAACGACGGCTTGCCCCCGTTTAGAGGAGGATCTGTCTCAGTCACACTCCATGGTGACCCGCAGGACCCGCTGAACGTTGGTTACGACACCCCAAACGTCGGACGCTTCCTCCCGGACGACGACGCCATGACCTGCGCCCACGGAAGAATCCGGTCGAGCGCGCCACGGTCGTCGGGTCGGTCACCCGTTATGGGCCGGCTCGAAGCGGCGGTCGGTTGCACAGACACATCTATCTCAGCCACGCTCCTCTAGGGTGTGTTGCTAAACGGATGGTCGGAGGGGTGGTGCCCGGCTAAGGTCGTAGCTGGAAGTCGTCGCCCGTTCGGAAGGTCGCCCGTCGTGTTCTCATCGCTTGTGCTCTCCCAGTGGGTGCCGGACGAAGTCCGCAGTTTGCCGGAGGGCGAGATCGCGGTGCCAGTCGATCCTGCTCTGTCCGCGAATCGGTCGGTGTCGTTGCTGCGTCTAGAAGGTGGATGCGCCGTGCTCTCAGTCTCTCCCGCACGTGCGAGTGAGCTTGAACTCATCGGTGAAGAGCGCGTTAACGTGGCTGATCTCTCTGCGCGGATAGAGAGATCGGGGATCTCGTTCAACGATCCCGATCACCTCTTCTACCTGACCCTCGGCGACCAGGCAGTCCTTCAAAACGAGAGTTTTGGTGCCGAGACGCGCCAGCTCACTGCTGCGGACGCGGCGTTGTTCGAGGACTTCACAAGCGAAGCGCCCGAGGATGACCTCGACGAAGCATTCGTTGAACTCGACCATTGACTCGTGTTCGGCACCTTCATCGACGACAAGTTGGTGAGTGCGGCGAGCATGTATCCGTGGAGTGGGACTCATCTTGCTGATCTCGGAGTGATCACGCTCCCGGCATTCCGCGGTCGCGGGCTGGGACGTGTGACCGTCCGAGCGATGAGCGCAGAGGCACTGAGACGAGAGCACGAGCCGCAATATCGCTGTCAGCTCGACAATGCTGCCTCGGTCGCGCTCGCGCGAGCAGCAGGATTCACTCGTTTGGGCGCATGGGAAGTCATCGACACTGACGAGTGACACCCGCTCTGCTGCGCCCAATGAAGGATCGCCGCGAGGCATAGGCCGGCAGGATAGCTGCGCGCGGTCTTATCGGAGCGCATTGCGATGCCGCGCCATTGCTTGAACTTTTGGAGCACCGTTCGACGACGTTGCGGCCCTTGTATCGCTCCTTCTGGTCAGTGCCGAAGTCGATTGGCCGTCCGGGCTTCCTGCGGCGGTGGGCGATCTGGTCGTCACGTTCGGGGATCGTCGTGGCGATGTCGCGCTGGCGGAGCCAGGCTCGGTTCGCCTGGACGGGTAGCCCTTGTCCGCGAGGACACGGTCTGGCCGGGACCGAGGCCGGCCGGTGCGGCCGGCCACCCGGATCTCCGAGAGCGTTTCGATGAGCATGCTCGTGTCCACGACCTGCCCCGGCGTTAGAAGGAACGCGAGGGCGCGACCCTTGCCGTCGCAAACCAGATGACTCTTGGTCGTCAAGCCTCCCCGAGAGCGACCGATCGCATGAATCAGGCGGCTCCGTCCCGAACCTCTTGTAGTTCGACCGATCCCCCTGTGCCCCGGTGAGGGGTCGCGCCCTGCTGATGGACACGCACGATCGTCGAGTCAATCGATGTCACCCAGTCCAACTCGCACACTGATGCGCCAGGGACTGCATCTTCTCAAGCACGCGCGCCCAGACCCCCCGCTCGGACCACCGATTGAAGTTCTTGTAGATCGTGTTCCCATTGCCGAACCGCTCCGGCAAATCCCACCACGGGGCCCCCGCGCGAAACCGCCACGCCGTCGCCTCCACCACCGTGCGCCGATCCATCGGCGGACACCCGGTCGACTTCGCGTTACGGAACAGCGGACCGATCACAGCCCACGCTTCATCTGAGATCATATCACGAGACACGAGTCCAAGACTCGCCCACGAGGCGTCCGAAGGCGTTTAGCAACACGGCCTAGCAGCCGTCTGCACGTGGCCATCTCCAACATCACGCACGACGAACTTGCGGACGTTGCCCGCCCAGTGTCGACGGCCGCCGATGACCTCGCGGACCTTCGTGCGGCTGGGGACCGTGACCGCGCAGGCGGCGGCCTTCCTGGAGGCCGCGGTGGTCTCGGGGCTGAACATCCTGGTCGCCGGGGGACTCAGGCCGGGAATCCGGCAAATTGTCAGTCACACCCCTGTAGGCTCAACGCATGACAGGCATCGAGCCCGTGGTGGGGAAGATCGTCGAGACGGGAGTCCGAGCCGCCGAGGGTCAGACGAAAAGGATCGCTGCTGCGAACAGTGAAACGGATCGAACGTTGCTGGAAGAAGCAAAGGGCGGCCCGGTGTTGGGGGCGGCTGCCAAGGCACACGCTCAGGCTATTGCCGTCCGAAAAGGCATCGTGTTAAAAGGTTGGCAGTGGCTAGGTCAATGGTTCGGCGTGTCGCAGGAGTATTTTGACTCAGAAACCTTCGCTGCCGACATGGCAGAGCGCCTAAATGGTGTACCTGAAGATGACATAGTCACGCCTGAGCCAAGTGTTGCCGTACCGGCGATACAGGGACTCTCCTACTCTCTGAGCACGCCACAGTTGAAGGAAATGTATCTGCAATTGTTAGCCTCAGCGTCCGACGCGCGTCGTCGTGAAGACGCCCACCCGGCTTTTGCTGACATCATTCGCGAGCTCTCTCCTGACGAAGCGCACTTGCTGATTGACCTCCTGCCTACTCCCATTTGGCCGCTCTTCCGAATCGAGTGGCGAAATAAAGATACTTGGCACTTCCGGATTTTGGACAACCACCTGATGGACCTCAGATCACAGTCAGACCTATCTGTGACCACTGACGACAAACGACTCGCAGTTTGGATTGATAACTGGGTCCGTCTCGGGTTGGTTATTGCCGAGTATGACGTACGCATTGCCGATGATAATGCATATCAATTCTTGGACAATCATCCGCGTTACGCAGCGCGCCGAGCGGAGTATGAAGACAGCGAGACTGATGAGTTAACGACTACCAATGGGCGCCTTGTTGTGACCGCGTTCGGGCAGGCGTTCTATTCTGTTGTGGAAGGCGCTCAACCGCGTGACGAGGATGGCGGCGAGGACTCGGTGTGGAAGCCGCCTAGTTGACCGGGCGGAGTCCTCATGAAATGCGGGTTGTCCCAGCGGAGGAGGCCACGAGCCCTACCGGTGTGCCGGACAAAGACGCTCGACCTCGGCCGCGCTCTGGACGAGGGCTGGGCCGGGGCGCAGGACCCACGCTGCTGCGCCTGGGTGCTCCCCGACGACCGGGGCTGCGGGCAGCACAGGTGCCCAATCACCAACCGCCCGGGCGCGCGCTGCGGGCCCGGGACGGTGTCGTCGCCCAGGTCGTGCAGCCCGACGCACCGGGCGGGCGTCCGCCGACCGGGCAGACTCCTCCCCTGCGCTGCCTGCCCCTGCCCCGCCGAGTCCACGACGGTGACCCGACGGTGTGGGCGGTGGGCGGCGACGAGGCCGCCGCCGTGGACTTGCCGGCCGGGCCCGTCCTGGTGCTGGGGCCGCCGGGCTCGGGCCGTTCCCGGTCGCTGACCGCTCTCGCCGCGGCCGCCGGCGGCGCCGCCCTGCTGGTTGAAGGCAGCGACCCCCCATCGGAGCACGACCTCCAGGCCCGGCTCCAGCACCTCGACAGTGGGGACCTGGTCAGCGTCGATGACGCCCACCTGATCGCCGGCACGCCCGTTGAGGACCTGCTGGTCAGCCATGCAGCGCGGCACGGCGCCCGAGCCGCCCTGCACGTCGCGGCCGAGCTCGAGGGGGCGGGGACGGCCTTCCGCGGGCTGCTGCCCCAGCTGGCCCGGTCCCGCACGGCGGTCGTGCTGCAGCCGGGTATGCCGGGTGACGGCGCGGTCGTAGGTGCCCGCCCCCCGGTCGGTGACCTGCCGGTGCCAGGTCGCGGCGTCCTCGTCCACCGGGGCCGGACCACCCGGATCCAGGTGGTCGCCCCGCCCCCCGGACGCGGTGGTCAGCGACTGGGTGAGGTGGGTTAGTCGCGCCCGCCGTCCAGCTTGCCCATGAGCAGCACGGACGCGATCGTGCCCACCCCGAGGACGAGTACGCCACCGGCCACCCACCAGGGGGCGAACTGGAATATCGCGATCCCCAACGGGATGAGCAGGAAGTTGAAGGCGATCGCGGGAGCCTGGGCCCGGGGGTGGCGGCGCAGCAGACCCCTGGCGGTGTAGGCCAGCCCGACGGCGAAGACCACCATCGTCACCGCCGACATGATGATGATGAGCAGGTCCTGCCCCTCGCCGATCGCCACCTCGTAGCCGTAGAAGACCACGAACCCGGCAATGATCACCGACTCAAGCGCCAGCAGGCCGGCGGCCACCTGGCCCAGCAGCAGCTGGCGGGAGGTGGGCCGCCGCGGGGTGGTCCGCTCGGGCGCGGCTTCGGTGGAGGACATGCCGCTCATCGTAGGTCGCATGCCACCGCTGCCCCGACCCGCATCCGGGTGAGGCCGTGGGTGTGGAAGTGGTGGGCGACGGCATATCCGAGGCGGTGGTAGAGCCCCACCGCCACCGCGTTGTCGGAGTAGACGCCCAGGGTGGAGGCGCCGTGCGCGGCCACCGCACGGCGCGTCAGCTGGGCGGTCAGGCCGGTCCCGAGGCCGGTGCCACGCACGTCGGGCCGGACCACGATGCCGGCCAGGTGGGCGGCCCCGGAGCCCAGGACGTGGATGCCGCCGACGGCAGCCAGCTCCCCCGCGGCGTCCTCGACGCCCAGCCACAGGCTGGCGTACCCACGGCCGGGGAAGCCCTCGAACAGCCGGTTGTGGCTCCGGCCGAAAGCCTCGACGCGTGCGGCGTCGGCGGCGTCGTCCAGCTCGACCAGGCCAGGCGGCGCGGGGGGCAGGTCTGTGGCCCGGTCGGTCCACATGAACGCCCACGTGTCGCCGGTCCCCACCTGCCAACCTGGTGGCGGCGCCAGCTCACGCCCGGGCGCGGTGGAGAACCATTCTGGGGAGACGTTCTGCTCCTCGGCCCGGGCCACGAGCACGGAGAGCGCGTCCGACTCCGCCCCGACGGGTGCACCCGGTGCCATGACGGCCGCGCCTCCCCAGTGTCCGAACGGACGCCACCGCACCAGAGCGGCCCAGCCCAGGGGGCCGGCGACAGCGAGCACGTCCGCGGGCGCGGCATACCGGAGGAAGGGGTCGCCGGTGCGCTCCAGCAGCGTCGTGCGGTCCACACATGCCCAGATCACGGGGTCAAGGATGGCACGCACCGGGCAGCCCACCGACCGCGTGGGGTCCCCCAGGAAACGTCCGGGATCGCGACCTAGGGTTGGGGCGTGAGCGCCACCGCCAAGCGCCTTGGTCTGGAGATCCTCGGATGGGTCGTCCTGGTCACGGGCCTGCTCGCCCTCGTTCTGCCCGGGCCGGGCCTGCTGCTGACCTTCGCCGGGCTGGCCATCTTGTCGACCCAGTATCGGTGGGCCCGGCGGATGGTGCAGCCGGTGCGGGTCAAGGCCTGGCGGGGCGCCGCGGAGGGGGTGCGGACCGCCCCCCGGATCGTCGCGTCCTCCTTGGCCGCGCTGACCCTGCTCGCGCTGGGGGTGCTCTGGCTGGTGCAGCCGGCCGCGCCGGGCTGGTGGCCGTTGCCGCAGAAGTGGTGGCTTTTCGGCGGGGTCTCGGTCGGCGTCACCCTCACCGTGTCGGCCGTGATCGCCCTGGCGCTGCTGGTCTTCACCGTCCTGCGGTTCTACCGCAAGCCGGACGCGATGGAGGCGGTCGAGCGGCTCGAGGAGGCACACCGAGCCCGCTCCTCGGCGATGCGCAGAGCCCGGCACCGGCTGCGCCGGATGCGCCGGGAGGGGACACCCTGGCGACGGAGTGCGTGACCCCGCCGCCGCCTCGGCTCGACGGCTCACGTTGCGGCCCGCCAGTCCCTGGGCAGCGGTGGACCTGCCAGACCCGGTCACCGCACCAGACCAGTGCCGCCGGTCAACGTTGTCCACGGTGATCCTGTGCAGGCCGCGCCTTGACCCTCACCCAGGTCGAGACCTCAGCGTGGAGTCATGACGACGGACCCCGAGCAGCTGCTCTCCATCGGTGAGCTCTCCCGTGCGAGCGGACTGACAGTGAGCGCGCTGCGCTTCTACGACGGCGCCCAGGTCCTCACACCTGCGTGGGTGGACAGCTGGTCAGGCTACCGCCGCTACTCCCCCGGGCAGGTGCTGGAGGCCCGCATCCTCGCTGGGATGCGTCGGGTGCAGATGCCGGTGGCCGAGATGGCCGCCACGCTCGAGGCCCTCCGGCAGGGGGATCTGGACAGCGCCCGCGACCTGCTCTCGGCCCACCTGAGACGGCTCGAGGAGGGGCTGGATGACGCGCGCCGCCAGCTGGCGCAGCTGCATCACGCGCTGGCCGAGCCCATGTTCGGGAAGGCGATGGCCGGCGGGCCCCCCTCCCAGGTGGCTGCTCCCACTCTGCTCGCCCTGCTCGCTGCCGTGCGGCACGCGGTCGGCACCGACCCGCAGCTCCCGGCCCTCATGAGCGTGCTGGTCGAGGTGGGCGAGGAGCTGACGGTCGTGGCCACGGACCGCTTCCGGATGGTGGTGGCCGGGCGCTGGCACCGGGCCGGCGCGGCAGAGCCACAGGTGGGATCGGTGCTGCTGCCGACGGGCGAGGTCGACCGGCTGACCACCTGGCTCTCGGGTCGGCACGGCTCCCTCACCCTGGCGGCTCAGGAGGAGCTGCTGGTCGTGCGCTCCGGGGAGGAGGAGCTGCGGCTGACAGGGCTGGACGAGGCCTATCCGGATTACCGCCGTGTCCTGGAGCACGGGGTTCAGCTGCGGCCGTTGCCCACGGAGCAGCTGCACGCCGCGCTCGACGGGGACGACGTGGCGGTGAACCTGGGCGGCGTCCTGGTCGACCGCGGCTTCCTCTGGGATGCGGTGAGCAACGTCCCCGACGGCCAGGTGCTCCTGCCGGCCGACGGCGTCATCGCACCCCTCGTCGTCCGTTCCCCCGGTGACCTTGACGTGGTCGCGCTCGTCATGCCGCTCGCTCCGGAACGCTCATGAGCGTCCTGATGCACCTGTGCCGCACGTGCGGGCACAGGGCTACGTCGCACTCGGGCGGGGACCGCGGTTACAGCGGGTGCCGTTGCTGCCTCGGCGATGGTGACGTCGATCCTCGGCCGGTGCTCATCGACACCTTCGCCAGCCCCTCCGGACGGTCTGAGCCGCTCTACCCGCCCGGGACCGTCTGGAACGCGGGCACCATGCACAAGCTCACCCTCTGCGACTGTGCGGCGTGCGCGTCGGAGTATGGGCGGCTCACGGCGTTGTCCGGGTGACGTGCGTCGCCAGGCTGCGTTGAGGGCGCCCGGTGACGCCAGCCGAAAGCCCAGACGCTGGTGCATCGTCCGGGGTGACGGCGTCACGGCCAGCTCACCATGATGCCGCGGTCGGGTCGCGTCCGTAGGCCAGGGCAGTCAGCAGGTCAGTCCGCGACCGCGCAGGCCGGGGCCGTCACCTCGCGCGCTGGCGGGGCTCCCACGGTGGGTATGCCGAGGCTCACCGTGGGTTTGCGGACCGCCCCCGGGGTGCCGCCCTCCTGGAGCGCGGCCCAGGCGTCCCCACCGCGGGTCCGGCGCACGGCATACACCCCGCTCTGCACGCCGGAGTCGGCGATGAGGTGGTGGGGTGCGCCGTAGGTGACCTGAACGGTCACCGCGTCGCCGGGGCGGGGACGGTCGAGGCCCTCGGGGACGGCGAAGTGCACCAGGCGGTTGTCGCGGGCGCGGCCGGACAGGCGCTCGGTCTCGGCATCCTTGCGACCCTCCCCCGGCGCCACGAGCACCTCGACCTCGCGGCCCTCGAGCTCACGGTTGCCCGCCCAGGAGACCTCCTCTTGGAGCTCGATGAGCCGATCGAAGCGCTCCTGGACGACCTTCTTGGGCACCTGGTCGTCCATCTCGGCGGCGGGCGTGCCGGGGCGGATGGAGTACTGGAAGGTGAAGGCGCTGGAGAACCTGCTGGCGCGGACCACGTCCAGGGTGTCCTGGAAGTCCTCCTCGGTCTCCCCCGGGAAGCCGACGATGAGGTCGGTGGTGATCGCCGCGTCGGGGATCTGCGCCCGGACCCGGTCCAGGATGTCGAGGAACCGCGCCGATCGGTAGGAGCGGCGCATTGCCTTCAGCACCCGGTCCGAGCCGGACTGCAGCGGCATGTGCAGACTGGGCATGACGTTGGTGGTCTCGGCCATCGCAGCGATGACGTCGTCGGTGAAGGCGGCCGGGTGCGGGCTGGTGAAGCGCACCCGCTCCAGTCCTTCGACCTGGCCGCAGGCGCGCAGCAACTTGCCGAAGGCCAGCCGGTCGCCGAACTCCACACCGTAGGTGTTGACGTTCTGGCCCAGCAGGGTGATCTCGACCACGCCTTGGGCCACGAGCGCCTCGACCTCGGCCAGAATCTCACCGGGCCGGCGGTCCTTCTCCTTGCCGCGCAGGGCGGGCACGATGCAGAAGGTGCAGGTGTTGTTGCAGCCCACCGAGATCGACACCCAGCCGGAGTAGGCCGAGTCGCGCCGGGTCGGCAGCGTGGAGGGGAAGGTCTCCAGCGCCTCGAGGATCTCCACCTCGGCCGCCCTGTTGTGCCGGGCGCGGTCCAGCAGCGCCGGCAGCGAGCCGACGTTGTGGGTGCCGAAGACGACGTCGACCCAGGGGGCCCGCTCGACGATGGTGGAGCGGTCCTTCTGCGCCAGGCACCCGCCGACGGCGATCTGCAGGTCGGGGTTCTTCAGCTTGGCGGGGCGCAGCTGGCCCAGGTTGCCGTAGAGCTTGTTGGCAGCGTTCTCGCGCACCGCGCAGGTGTTGAAGACGACCACGTCGGCCACTTCTGGCCGCTGCGCGGGCGGGAGGCTGGCCAGGTCGGTGTAGCCGGCCGTCTCCAGCAGCCCGGCCAGGCGCTCGGAGTCGTGCACGTTCATCTGGCACCCGTGGGTGCGCACGTCATACGTCTTGGTGGTGATGGTCATCGCACCCCTAGGGTACGTGCTCTGCCAACGGCAACCGGCCGCCGACGAGGGGCGGCACGGCCACCAGCAGCAGCAGCGCGGCCGGGACCAGCAGGACCGGGAAACCGATCGCCAGGTAGCCCAGGGCGCCCAGCACCCCACCGACGAAGAAGAGGGCCACCAGGATCGAGAGCATGAGCAGCTTGTGCGGGTCGCCCCGGACCGGGTCGGGGTCGCCGGGACGCTTGAGGTAGGTCATCTTGCCCAGCTCGATCCCGATGTCGGTGACCATCCCAGTGATGTGGGTGGTGCGGATGGTCGCGTTGGAGACCTTGGTGATCAGGGCGTTCTGCTGCCCCATGACGAAGCCCAGGGTGGCCACGATCAGCCATTCCCGGTGCGCCCAGGTCACCTCCTCGGCCAGCCCGCCGACGATGAGGATCAGGACCGCCTCGACGAACAGGACGAGGGCGAAGCGGTCCCGGCGGTGCCGCCGCCGGGCCCAGTTGAACTGAAGGGCGCAAGCCATCGCGCCGAGGATGAAGGCCGCGAGGGCGACCGCACCGAACAGGACGAGGTGCGTTCCGCCCAGCACGAGCTGGTCGGCGACGGTGGCCACGATGCCGGTCATGTGAGAGGTGTAGAAGCCTACGGCGACGAAACCGACGGAGTTGAGCACTCCGGCCACCCAGGCGAGCAGGTAGGCCAGGTGCCGGTTGGTCCACTCATCCCGCTGCCCGGCAGCGAGCTGCAGCAGGTGGCGGGGGTGGACCGTCACGACACCAATCCCAGCACACCACGCACGAGGGCCACGACGCCCCCGGCGGTGGCCACGGTGAGGGCGACCGAGCGGGCAGCGCGCAGGCTCACCCGCCTGGCCAGCACGGTCCCGAGCCCGATGCCCACCGGCACCGCGGCCACCGCGACCCCCCAGGCCCACCACGGCACGACGTCGGCGGCAGGAGTGGCCCCGGCCAGCCCTTTGGTGATGACCGAGGCGAGGTTGGCCAGCAGGAAGACCGGCTGCAGCGTGGCGGCGAAGGAGCGGTGTCCCCAGCGGG
Source organism: Ornithinimicrobium pratense (assembly GCF_008843165.1). Lineage (NCBI taxonomy): Bacteria > Bacillati > Actinomycetota > Actinomycetes > Micrococcales > Ornithinimicrobiaceae > Ornithinimicrobium > Ornithinimicrobium pratense. The sequence continues at coordinate 2,275,686 of NZ_CP044427.1, forward strand.
AGGCGACGGCGTAGACGGTCATCGCCGGACCGGCGACCCCGGCCGTGGTGTTCATGAACCCGGCCAGCGCGCCCGAGGTCAACGCCGGCAACCGACCTGTGGCGTTGAGGTGGCGCTGCAGGCCGAGCGCAGCCGCGATCGCCACCAGCACGGTCGCCCCGAGCACGGTGTCCAGCACGGCGGTGTCCGCGGTGCGGACCACCAGGGCCCCGGCAACCGATCCGGCGAGCAGCAGCGGCGCGACGCTGCGGAACCGGCGCCAGTCGATGTCGCGGCGCATCACCACGGCCAGCACGAGGGCTGCGGCCACGGCGGCGACATTGCTCAAGGTGACGCCAGCCACGGGGCCGAGCAGGAGGGACAGGGTCGGGGCCGCCACCAGCCCCAGCCCCATCCCCGAGACCCGCTGCAGCCCTGCGCCGAGGACGACGGCGCCGAGCACGAGGAGCAGGATCGACCAAGACACCGGGACAGTGTGGCTGACGTAACGTCGGCCCGCGTCGTGGGGCGTCCGGAGCAGGACTAGGGTGAAGACACGATCAGTCACCGCGCGCAAAGGAGCACGTCATGAGCGACCAGGCCGACCGCGAGACGATGGGTGATGAGTTCGGTGTCTATAGCGTGGACGCTGAGGACCAGCTACAGCCCGGCGACACCCTCGATGGCGAAGGTGATGTGCTGGACCGAGGCTTCCGGGTTGGTGAGCGCTACCAGTGGTCCAACGCCTACGCCGAGGAGACGATCGACGTGCGAGTGCGGCAGGAGGATGAGGACCCCTCCTCGGCCTACGGCGCCCCGCGCGACGAGTCCGGGATGGACGCCGAGGACGACGGCTGGATCGGCGGCGATGACCCCGACGCGATCCGGGCCGAGCTGGACTACTACGGCAACGAGCAGCAGCGGGTCGGGCGCATCGTGGCTCCCGACGAGGGTCGCTTCCCCGACCGGGAGGCACGGCTGATCGCCCGCGAGGGCCAGGCGACCAGCTGGGACTCCCCGGAGGAGTCGGCCATGCACTACGTCGACGATGCCGGCGGGGAGGACCTCGGCAGCAGCGACGCCGTTCTGGCCGAGGTGGAGTGGGACCCGCAGGCCGTGCTCGTCGACGAGGAACAGTGAGCCGTTAGTCCCGGGCGTGCTCGGGCAGGTCGTCCACTGCCTCGCGGATGACCTGGTAGGCCACCCCTGGCGCGTAACCCTTGCGGGCGAGGAACCCGGCCAGCCGCCGGGTCTGCACCTCCCGGTCCAGCCCGCCCATGGTGCGCCGCCGCCGGGCCACTAGGGCCCGCGCCTGCTCCTTCTCCTGCTCGGGCTCGATCTCCGCCAGGGCCTCGTCGATCAGGTGCTCGGCGATGCCCTTGGTGCGCAGCTCATGGCGCAGGGCGCTGGCCGCCAGCCCCTTGGTCTCCTGGCGGGAGCGGACCCACATCTCGGCGAAGGCCTCGTCGTCCACCAGCCCGACCGTAGTCATCCGGTCCAGCACCCGGGCCGCCACCTGGGGGTCGCAGTCTCGCTCGCGCAGCTTGTCCGCCAGTTGACGGCGGGTGCGCGGGCCCATGGCCAGTTGGCGCAGCACGATCCTGCGGGCAACGTCGTGGGGATCCGGCTCCGACGTCGCAGCCCCAGACCCTGAGGCGCCAGGGTGGGTGGCGGCGGCGCGGCCAGCACCGGAGGCACCAGAGTCGGTGCCGTCAGCTCCCGCCTTGGCTCCGGCCGGCCGCAGGCCGGAGGCGCTGGCAGCCGCTTCTGCAGCGGCCAGCGCCTCTCGAGCCGCAGACAGCCGGTCTGCCTGGCCCATCAGAAGTCGACCGAGACCTCACCGGTGACCGGGTCCACCCCGGCCGGGAGGTCCTCGACGCTCGCGACGACGCCGATCCCCAGCTTGGTCTTGATCTTGCGGTCGATCTCGTCAGCCAGGTCAGGGTTGTCCTTGAGGAACTGGCGGGCGTTCTCCTTGCCCTGACCCATCTGCTCGCCCTCGTAGGTGTACCAGGCGCCCGACTTGCGCACGAAGCCGTGCTCCACGCCCATGTCGATCAGGCCACCCTCGCGGGAGATGCCATGGCCGTAGAGAATGTCGAACTCGGCCAGTTTGAACGGCGGGGACACCTTGTTCTTGACGATCTTGGCGCGGGTGCGGTTGCCGACCGCATCGGTGCCGTCCTTGAGGGTCTCGATGCGGCGCACATCGATGCGCACCGAGGCGTAGAACTTCAGCGCCTTGCCACCGGTGGTGGTCTCCGGGGAGCCGAACATCACGCCGATCTTCTCGCGCAACTGGTTGATGAAGATCGCGGTCGTCCCGGTCGAGCTCAACGCACCGGTGATCTTGCGCAACGCCTGGCTCATCAACCGCGCCTGCAGACCGACGTGGCTATCACCCATCTCGCCCTCGATCTCGGCCCGCGGCACCAGGGCCGCGACCGAGTCGATGACGATGATGTCGAGCGCGCCGGAGCGGATCAGCATGTCGGCGATCTCCAGCGCCTGCTCACCGGTGTCCGGCTGGCTGACCAGCAGCGCGTCGGTGTCGACGCCCAGCTTCTTGGCGTAGTCGGGGTCCAGTGCGTGCTCGGCGTCGATGAAGGCCGCGATGCCGCCGGCCTTTTGGGCGCTGGCGACGGCGTGCAGCGCCACCGTGGTCTTGCCGCTGGACTCCGGGCCGTAGATCTCCACGACCCGCCCACGGGGCAGGCCGCCCACGCCGAGCGCGACGTCGAGGGCGATGGCGCCGGTGGGGATGACCTGGATCGGCGGCCGCTCCTCGTCACCGAGGCGCATGACCGAGCCCTTGCCGTGCTGCTTCTCGATCTGCGCCATCACGGTGTCCAGCGCCCGAAGCTTGTTGTCACTGCCCGCTGCGTGCGGGTTCCTCGTGGTCTGTGCCATTGCCTGCTCCTCTACGTCTTGTGGGTGAGCGCGCCTACCTGCGACCGACCTCTCGGTGCCGCCCCCCGTGCGAGGGACGCGTTCACCGCCGTCCAGTCAGACGCTAGATGCCCGGACCGACAGACCTGGCCCGACCGCCCCCGATGCTGTGGATAACCCGGGACGGCGTCGACATCTGGGAACCAGCGTACTCGCACCTGTGTACGAGAGTAGCGCGACACGCCGCCTTAGAAGAGTGGACAGGTGAGCGGACCGGTCAGTCGAACGGGTGCACCAGATAGGCGTTGCCGTCACGCTCTAGGTCCACCACGCCGGCGGCGGCGGCGCCCCGGCAGAACTGCAGGAAGGAGCCGTAGCCCAGGGGCTTTTCCGAGAACCCCGGGCGACGCGCCCGCAACTGGTCCTTCAGTCCGGAAAGTGGCACGCCCTGGCCCTCGTCCAGCTCCTGCACCACCTCGGACAACAGGGCGAACGCCTCCGGCCGGCCCCCCTCGGGGAGGGTCACCTCCGGGTCGCCCTTGGCCGGGCCTGCCGAGAGCGCGATGATGCCCCGGTCGGCCAGGTGCTCGAGCAGCTCGCCGAACGCCCGGAAGCCGTGGGCTGCCTCGGAGAAGGTCGAGTCCTTGCGCAGCAGGGTGCGTTTGAGGACCGAGGCCGTCACCGCTCCCCCGGAGCCGCGCTGCAGACCCGCCACGGTCTGCGCGACGAGCACGTCCAGGTCCGGGCTCTCCAGCTCGACGGTGTCCTCAACCTCCTCGACCGTCTCGTCGATCCGCTCATCGATCCGCTCATCGATCCGCTCGTCGATCTCGATGGGCTCCTGGGGCACCTCCTGCTCCGCCGGACCGTTCGCCTCGCGACGGGGCTTCTGCCCCTTCTCGCCACCGGGGCGGCGGCGCCGGCCCCGGGAGGGCTCGCCAGCCCGGACCTCCCCGTGGGGGGCCCCGTCGAGGTCGTCGTAGAAGAGGAACTCGTCGCAGGCGGGCGGCAGCATGGTCGAGGTCGAGTCGCGCACGCCGAAGCCGATCACCCGCTTGTTCAGCTCGCGCAGCTTGTGCACCAGCGGGGTGAAGTCGCTGTCCCCGGTGCAGATGGCGAAGGTGCTGATGTAGCCCCGCTCGTAGGCCAGCTCGATGGCGTCGACGGCCATCTTGATGTCGGCCGCGTTCTTGCGGGAGGCACCCATCCGCTGCGTCATCTCGATGAGCTCGACGTGGTTGCGGGTCAACATCCGCCGGTCCTCGTCAAAGTAGGACCAGTCGGCGTAGGCCCGCCGGGTGACCACCCTGCCCCGCTCGGCGAGCGCGTCCGCGACCGGCCTGAGGTCGAAGGGCGCCCCGAGGTGGTCCCGGGCCCCCAGCGCCAGGTTCTCGTAGTCGATGAGCAGCGCGATCCGGTCCTCGTCATCCATGGTGCCCAAGGGTATGCCGCTCACGGGCTGGCGGACGACCGACGGCCTTCCCCGGCGTCAGGATGAGCGACGCAGCCCCTAGACTGGCCTCTCGTCGGGGTGGGATGCCAGCGCGGGCCCGACCCGGCGGCCTGCGCCCCATACCCAAGGGAAGTCCGGATGGCTCTGCTCGTGATGAAGTTCGGTGGTTCCTCGGTCACCGACGCCGAGGCGATGCGCCGCGTCGCCCAGCGGGTGGTGACCGCGCGCCGCGGCGGCTCCCAGGTCGCGGTCGTGGTCTCGGCCATGGGCGACACCACCGACGACCTGCTGGACCTAGCCGGTCAGATCTCCCCCGGCACCCTGCCCCAGCGCGAGCTCGACATGCTGCTCTCCGCGGGCGAACGGATCTCGATGGCCCTGCTGGCGATGGCCATCCAGCAGCTCGGCGTCCCGGCCAAGAGCTTCACCGGCGCCCAGGCCGGTATGCGCACCGACACCGCGCACGGCCGGGCCCGGCTGCTGGACGTGCAGCCCGAGCGGGTGCGGCGCACGCTGGACGACGGGGCCGTGGCCATCGTCGCCGGCTTCCAGGGCATCTCCACCGACGACGACATCACCACCCTGGGCCGGGGCGGCTCGGACACCACCGCGGTGGCACTGGCCGCGGCGCTGGGCGCCGACGTCTGCGAGATCTACACCGACGTCGACGGCCTCTACACCGCCGATCCACGCATCGTCCCCTCGGCCCGCCGGGTCACCAGGATCACCATCGAGGAGACCCTGGAGATGGCGGCGCACGGCGCCAAGATCCTGCACCTGCGTGCCGTCGAGTACGCCCGCCGATTCACTGTCCCGCTCCACGTGCGCAGCTCCTTCTCCGACCAGGAGGGCACCTGGATCCTGGTCGGCCGACCCCTCACGGAGGACACCATGGAAGACCCGCTGATCTCCGGCATCGCCCACGACCGCACGCTGGCCAAGGTCACCGCAGTCGGGATCCCGGACCGTCCCGGGGCCGCCGCGGCCGTGATCGAGGCCGTCGCTGGCGCCGGCGTGTCGATCGACATGATCGTGCAGAACGTCTCGACCTCCCAGGCCGACACCTCGGACCTGTCCTTCACCCTGCCCGAGGACGACGGCCCGACCGCGGTCGCGGCAGTGCGCCGGCTGCAGGAGTCCATGGGCTTCGCCGACGTCCTCTACTCCAGCCACGTGGGCAAGCTGTCCCTCATCGGGGCAGGCATGCGCTCCAACCCCTCGGTCGCGGCCCGACTGTTTTCCGCCCTGGCCGACGCGGGCGTCAACATCGAGATGATCAGCACCTCCGAGATCCGCATCTCGGTCATTTGCGACCAGACCAACCTGGACCAGGCGGTGCGGGCGGTGCACACAGCGTTCGAACTGGACGCCGAGGAAGAGGCCGTGGTCTACGGGGGGACGGGACGGTGAGCGGTATGCCGCACGACGAGAAGCACCTGCACCTCGCCCTGGTGGGCGCCACCGGCCAGGTCGGCTTGGTCATGCGCCGGCTGCTCGCTGAGCGCTCCTTCCCGGTCGCCTCGGTCCGCTACCTGGCCTCGGCCCGCTCGGCGGGCACCGAGCTGCCCTGGGACGGCTCCCCCCGCGGCGTCGACGGCTGGGACCAGCCTCGGCAGGTCGTCGTCGAGGACGTGGCGACCGCGGACCTGAGCGGCATCGACATCGCGCTGTTCTCGGCCGGCGGCGACGCCAGCCGGGAGCACGCCGGCCGGTTCGCCGCCGCCGGGGCCGTGGTCATCGACAACTCCTCCGCCTGGCGGATGGATGACTCGGTGCCGCTGGTGGTCAGCGAGGTCAACCCCGACGACCTCGAGCTGGCCGTCCGCCCCGGTGGCCTCCGGATCGTAGCCAACCCCAACTGCACGACGATGGCTGCCATGCCCGTCCTGCGCCCCCTGCACGCGGCCGCCCGCCTGGGGCGGCTACGGGTCGCGACCTACCAGGCGGTCTCCGGCTCTGGCCTGACCGGGGTCAGCGAGCTCGGCGACCAGGTCCGGGCGGGCGTCGCGGGCCAGGTCCCGGTCGAGGCGCTCGCTCACGACGGGGCGGCCGTGCAGCTGCCGGACCCCTCGGTCTACGCGGCGCCGATCGCCTTCAACGTGGTCCCCGTCGCCGGCGACCTGGTGGAGGACGGCGAGACCTCCGAGGAGGTCAAGCTGCGCACGGAATCCCGCAAGATCCTCAGCATCCCGGGCCTGGCGGTCTCCGGGACCTGCGTGCGAGTGCCGGTCTTCACCGGGCACAGCCTGGCGATCCACGCGGAGTTCGCCGAGCCGATTACCCCCGCCACGGCCACCGCACTGCTGACCGAGGCTCCCGGAGTCCAGGTCGTCGACGTGCCGACCCCCCTCGCCGCGGCCGGTCAGGACGGCTCCCTCGTGGGCCGGGTCCGGGTGGACCAGGCGGTGCCGGACGGGCGTGGGCTGGTGCTCTTCGTCAGCAGCGACAACCTGCGCAAAGGCGCCGCGCTGAACGCGGTCCAGATCGCCGAGGTGCTGCTGGAGCGCCATCTGGTCTGAGCCGCAGGCTCAGCCTCGGCGTTCCTCGGGGTCGGCGAGCCAGTGGTGCTGGGGCGGCACGTTCATGTCCCGGACCACCGCCTCCCAGACTGCCCGCACCGGCATCCCTTGCTCCAGGGCCTCGTGCGCGGTCCGCCCCTCGATCGAGCCGAGGGACTGGGTGCGGGAGACCACCCCGGCGTAGCCGGAGCCGAACTCTTGCGCCATCAGTGCCCAGAACTCACTCAGCCGCATTCGGCCCAGATTAGGTCATGACGGCGACTAGGACGAGCATCGCCGGCATGGCCAGCAGCGTGGTGGTGAAGACCACGTCGCGGGCCAGTTGCTCGCCGCGGCCGTAGGCCACGGCCAGCACGAAGACGTTCTGCGCCGTCGGCAGGGCGGCCATCACGCCCGCAGCCAGAACGGCGTGGGGGTCCAACCCCAGCACCGGGCCGGCCACCAGGACGGCGACGGCCGGCATCAACACCAGTTTGAGCCCGGCAGCGACGAGCAGCTCGGTCGCGGTCCCGCCCCGGCCCGGCAGTGGGGAGAGGCGCAGCGAAATGCCGAAGGCGATCAGCATGCACGGGATTGCCAGACCGGCGATGAGCTCCACGGGGTCCAGCACCACCGACGGCAGGGTGATGCCGGTCAGCGCGACGGCCAGGCCCAGCAGCGAGCCGATGGTCAGCGGGTTGGTGAAGGGCGAGCGCAGCAGCCGGGCCAGCGAGATGCGGTCGCCACCGCTGGCGTCCAGCGCGGCCAGCCACACCGGTTGCAGCGCGAGCAGCTGGAGCAGCAGGATGGGCGCCGCCCAGGCGGGGTCGCCCAGGACGTAGATAGCGATCGGCAGGCCCAGGTTGTTGGAGTTGACGTAGGTCACCCCCATCCCGCCCATCACCGAGTGGGTCCAGGTGCGCCGCCACAGGAGCCGCGCGAGCAGCAGGTAGACCGTTCCCGTGACCACCACGGCCGCGACGGTGGCGACCAGGAAGCCGGAGAAGATCACCTGCACGTCGGCGTCGGCGACAACCAGGAAGAGCAGGCACGGGGAACCGACGCGGAAGGTCAGCACGGCCAGCATCCGCTGGGCCTCGGCGCCCAGCAGCCGGGTATGGGCCAGGAGCCAGCCGACGGCCACGACGACCCCGATGAGCCCGAAACCCTCGAGGACGGCGACCACGGGGCACCATTATCCGCAAGGCCTGCCCCGGCGGTGCGGGGGCGCCCAGCACGGGTGCTGAGGGCGCAGGATCAGCCCGGGGCGTGGGGCCCGGCGCTGCTAGCATGCACAGGCCATGACCGAACCCCGCCACCCCGACGAGAGCACCCCACTCGAGCTCGATGCCGACTACATCACCGGCGACGGCGGCCTGACCCGGGAGATGCTGGACCGACGCCCGGTCAGGCCCCGGACGGTGAACTCGCTCTACGAGACCCGCCCCAAGCTTAACGCCACCCAGGCAGTCACGTCGTTCGTGGACAAGGTCGAGCTGCAGGAGCGCTACGGCCACCTGCGCGTGGTCGATGACCTGGTCGGGCTGCAGCGGCGGGTCGGGGACCGGATCGAGCGCTACAAGGACAAGCTGCTCAATGCTGAGGCCAAGTCGGGGACCACCGAGTCGGCCAAGTTCGGCATCGGGCACTTCGCCGGCGAGCGGGCGGTCGTGTATGTCGTGGACTGGGCCTTCTTCGCCGGCTCGCTCGGGGAGGTGGCCGGGGAGAAGTTCGTCCAGGCCGCGGAGTTGGCCGAGCGGGAGAAGCTGCCGCTGGTGAGCATGGGCGCCTCCTCGGGGGTGCGCCAGCACGAGAACGTGCTCGGCCTGATCCAGATGCAGCGGATGGCAGCCGCGGCCAACAAGTTCCAGCACACCACCAACCGCCCCCACATCTCCGTGCTTGCCGGTCAGGTCTGGGGCGGCATGTCGGCCAGCGCGGTCCCGGCAGCCGACCTGATCATCGCCCTGGAGGGCACGGACTACGGCTTCGCCGGGGCGCGGGTCATCGAGACTTTCGAGGGCAAAGCCGTGCCCAAGGGGATGCAGTCGGCCGAGGCCAACTATCTCGACCGCAACGTAGACGTGCTGGTGAAGGGGGTGGATGAGCTGATCGAGCTGCTCGGCCGGGTCCTCGCCGCAGGCCGGGGCAACGGCCGGATCGTGTCGGGTCAGCCTCCGCACGCAGACCGGGCAGGGCAGCCCGAGCGTGAGCTCACGCGCGGGCCGGAGGGCTTCTCCCCCGCCCTATGGGACCGCCAGCAGGTCGAGCAGACCCTCCTGCTGGCGAGGGACCGGCGCGACCGGGGGGTCGAGGTGCACCGGGACGCCCTGATGGCCCGCTACAACGAGATTGCGGCCGGCTCCGGGCGCCTCGACACCGAGTTCTTCCTCCGGCACGTCTTCGACTCCGCGGTGCCCTTCTACAACCACGTGCAGTTCGAGGACGAGAAGAAGTACCCCAACATCATCGCGGCCCTGGGCATCCTCGGCGGGCACACCTTCATGGTCATCGGCGACCAGCCCTCCTACCGCATCTCCTCCGGCTACGTCGGCAAGGCCCCGGCCAATCCCTCGCCCGAGGACTTCGAGTACGCCGTGCGCATGATGGAGGCGGCCGAGCGGTGGCAGCTGCCGATCGTCTTCTTCACCGACACCCTGGGGGCGCTGCCCACGATGGCCGCCGAGCGCCGCGGCCAGTCCCGCGCCATCGCGCAGAGCATCAAGAAGGCGGCCTCACACCCCTACCCCACGGTCTCGGTGATCTCGGGGGCCATGGGCTCCGGCGGTGGCCTGGCCACCACGCCGTTCGGGCGCGAGACGATCATGCTGGACTCGGCGCTCGGCTTCGTCTCCGAGCCGCGCTCCACGGCCACGATCCTGTATGCCGAGGCCAACCCCAGCGTCGAGCAGGTCGGGATGACCTTGGAGACGATGAAGGCCTCCGCCGAGGACCTCAAGGCCCAGGGTCTGGTTGACACCATCGTCGAGGACGACGACAGCCCGTTCGTCACCGCGCAGTCCCTGCGGCGGGCGATCGTCGAGGGCTACAACCAGCAGCAGGGCCTGTCCCCGCGTCGGCTGCGCCAGAAGGCCGACGAGCGGCTGCGGCCCCGGACCCTGGGCCGGCTGGCCACCGAGCAGCCGGTGGCCATCACCGACCTGGCCCCGGCCGAGGAGCTGTCCACCGACTGACCGACTGACCCGGCCGAGTCGTCCGACCCGGCCGAGGCGCCAGCCAGTCAGCTGGTCCAGGCCCCCCACAGCGCGGCGTACTCACCCTCCGCGGCGAGGAGCTCCTCGTGGCTGCCCAGCTCCACGATCTGCCCGTCCTGAACCACGGCGATCCGGTCCGCGTCGTGCGCGGTATGCAGCCGGTGGGCGATTGCCACGACGGTGCGCCCAGTGAGCAGGGCGCTCATCGACCCCTCCAGGTGACGGGCCGTGCGGGGGTCGATGAGCGAGGTCGCCTCGTCCAGCACCAGGGTGTGGGGGTCGGCCAGGATCAGCCGGGCCAGGGCGATCTGCTGGGCCTGCGCCGGCGTCAGGGTGTGGTGGCCCGAGCCCAGGACGGTGTCCAGACCCCGCGGCAGGGCCCGCACCCACGGTGCGGCGTCCACCGTCGCCAGGGCACGCCATACCTCGGCCTCACCCGCGCCCTCCCGCGCCAGCTCGACGTTGTCTCGCACGCTGCCCCGGAAGACGTGGTGCTCCTGGGTCACTAGCGCGACTTCGGTCCGCAGCCGCTCCAACGGGAGCGCCGTGAGCTCGACGCCGCCGACGGTCACCGTGCCGGTGCGTGGGGCGTGGATGCCGGAGAGCAGGCGGCCCAGCGTGGACTTGCCGGAGCCCGACGGCCCGACCACGGCCAGCCGCTCCCCCGGCTCCAGGACCAGGTCGACGTCGTGCAGCACGTCATGGCCCTCGCGGTAGGCGTAGCGCAGGCCCTGGCCGACCAGGTCGGACCCGGCGGGCTCCGCGAGCCCAGGGGTACGGTCCGGCGGGACCTCCGCGATCCCGAGGAGCCGGGTGGTGGAGGCAATGCCGACCTGCAGCTCGTCGATGGTGCCGACCAGCCGGTCGAAGGGCCCGTAGAAGGTCTCGATGTAGAGCATGGCTGCGGTGATCTGGCCGAGGGTGACAACGTCCTGGGTGTAGAGCACCGCACCCAGGGCAAGCGTGACGACCCGCGGCAGCGAGAACGCCATGTCCATCACCGCGAAGAGGATGTTGCGCAGGAACAGCCCGTAGCGCTCGGCCTGCGCCGAAACCTCGATGTCGCGTGCCACCGCGCGGCGGCGTCGCTCCTGCAGCCCGTGCGCCTCGACCGTGCGCAGTCCCTCGACGGTCTCGGTGAGGCTGCTGTTGATCTGCGAGTAGGTGGCTCCCTCGAGCAGATAGGCAGCCGGCGCGCGCTGCAGGTAGCGGCGCACCTGCAGCATCGACAGCGAGGCGGTCACCAGCGTGGGCAGCGCGAGCGCCCAGGAGTTGACGGCCATGGCGACACAGGTCAGCAGCACGGTGACGATGCCGATGATGAACTCGGGCAACGCCCAGCGCACGGCGCGGCTCATCGAGCCGACGTCGCGGGTGACCCGCGTGACGAGATCGCCGGTGCTGGCCGCCTCGACCGTGCCCAGAGGCAGCCGCAGGACGGAGCGGACGACGTGCTCGCGCGCCTCGGCGAGCACGCCCTGGCCGAGCACGGAGGCCAGCCACTTGGCCAGGTAGGTCAGCACAGCCTGGGCGGTGAGCACGCCGGTGACGACGAGGACGAAGGTGGTGACGGTGCCGGAGGCCGGCACCCCGCGCGCCTCCACTACCTCGTCGACCAGCCGCCCGAGCAGCAGCGGCACCGCGAGCCCTGCGGCCGCGGCGAGCGCATTGGCGAAGACGACCACCACGACGAGGACGGCGCGGCGGCGCAGCAAGCCGCCCAGGTAGTCCACGACGGTGCGCGGGGAGGCGACCGGGAGCCCGTGCTCGGGGTTCATCGAGGTCGAGACGTAGTCCTCTGCCCGGGCGCGGCGCAGCGCGTGCCGGGCCCAGAGCAGCCGGTGTCGCTCGCGTAGGGGCACGCTGCCCGGCGCCGGAGGCCGCAGCTCCTCGGGGACGGCGTCGGGGCGCTCCCCGCCGGCGCGCCAGGTGCGAGCGGAGTCGTCCTGGAAGGTCTCGTGCAGCGTCGGGGTCATCGGGTCACCTCCTCGGTGTGCAGCCGCTCTCTGGGTTCGGGTGCGGGTATGGGGCGCGGGTCGGGGTCCTGGTGCCCGGGCCCAGGCGCGCCGGACTGGACAGACAGGGCTGGCTCGTCCTCGACCGCATCACCGCGCAGCACGACCGACCGGTAGCCCGCGTGGCGGGTGACGAGCTCCTCGTGGGTGCCGGTCGCCACGACGCGTCCGTCCTCGAGCAGGGCGACGTCGTCGGCGTGGTGCAGCAGCAGCGGTGAGGCGCTCATCACCACCGTCGTCCGGCCTTCCCGATGGACGGGCAGGCGCTGGGCGATCCGGGCCTCGGTGTGAGCGTCCACGGCAGAGGTGGGCTCGACCAGGACCAGGACCGGCGCATCCGAGGCGAGCGCCCGGGCGAGCACCAGACGCTGCCGTTGGCCCCCGGACAGGCCGCGGCCGCGCTCGTCGAGCCGGCCCTGCCAGCCGCCGGGCACGATGTCGTAGACGTCCTCGGCCGCGGCGGCGTGCAGCGCGGCCTCGGCCTGTTGCCGGGTGAGGCGCCCATGCGGGTCGACGGCCTCCTGCAGGGTGCCGGCGAAGACCTGCGCGACGCTATCGCTGACCAGGACCAGTGCGCGCGTCTGTGCCAGCGGCAGGTCGGCCAGGTCGGTGCCGGACAGGGTCACGCCCCAGCGTCCCTGGGCCTGGGCCGAGTCCTGCGCGGCCAACGCCGCCCGGGTGGCGATCCGCGCCGCCAGGGCCTTGCGCGCAGCGCGCCCGGTCACCTCGTCGTCCTCGTCACCGGCGCCGTCCCCACCCTCCCCGCCGTCGCCAGCGGGCAGGTAGCGACCGAGGCGGTCGGCGAGGGCAGCGCTGTCGTCGGGCACGGCGCTGACCACCATGGTCAGCCGGCCGGGGCGCACCCGCAGCCCGGAGGCCTCGTCAATGAGCTCGCCCTCGGCGAGCCCGACCAGCTCCCGGTCGCCCAGCGGTGGCCGCTCCGGCCAAGGGTCGGGGGTGCCCAGGACGCCGATCGTCTTGCGGGCGGAGACGAAGGACTGGGTGATCTGCTGAAAGGAGACGAAGACGACGCGGATCGGCTGGACCAGGAACAGGGCGTAGCCCAGGAAGGTGACCAGCTGGCCCACCTGCAGCTCCCCGGTCCGGACCCGGTCCACCCCCATCGCCAGCAGGGCTACCACGAACAAGCCGGAGAGGAGCACGCCGACGGCCTCGACGAAGGCGGCCCAGCCACCGGCCTGGACCCCGGCCCGGCGCACCCGCTGGGACTGCCGGGCGTAGTTGTCGCCGAAGATCCGCTCCCCGCCGATGCCGCGCAGGATCCGCAGGCCCGCGACGATGTCGGTGGCCATCGAGGTGAGCTCGGAGTCCCGGGAACGTTGCCGGGTCTGGGCGGCCGACATGGGCCGCAGCAGGACGCCGGAGACCGCCACCAGCAGCGGGGCCACCAGCAGCACGACCAGCCCGAGCGGGACCGAGATGGACAGCACGATGACCGCGACCACGGCATACGCGACGAGGTTGCCGACCAGCCGGGAGAAGATCTCGACGAAGTGGCCGAACTGCTCGCCGTCGCTGCCGTTGACCGACAGCACCTCCCCCGTGGGGGCACGGCGCGGCAGCACGTGGCCCAGGCGCACCGCCTTGTTCGTCACCAGCCCGGTCTGACCGTACGCCGCGATGAGCCAGGAGCGGACGACCACCGTGTGGTAGAACACCCCGCTGGCGGCGCCGACGATGGTGATGAGGAGCAGCACGCCGGCCCAGAGCCAGGTCCGGCCGCCGTCGTGGGGCACGATCCCCTCGTCAATCGCCCGGCCGAGCACCCACGGGGTCAGTGCGGACGGCAGCATCCACAGCAGGCTCACCACACAGCCAGCCACCACCAGACCCCACTGCTGGGCAAGCAGCCCGACCAGGAAACGCAGCGGGGACCGGGTGTCGGGCACGCTCGAGGAGCCTTGGGTCCAGGCGGTGATGGTGGGTGGGAAGTCGCGCATGGCGTGCTGCAGCGTACGCCCACTCGCCGAGTGCGCACCACGGGTTTTGGCCGACCGCGCTTCCCCGTTCCGGACCCAGGGTGAGACACTGAGGCTCGTCCGCTGCTCGTCATGCACCTGGAGGAATCGTGCGCACTCGTCAGGACCTCGCCTGGTGGCAGAAGCCGCTGGTCTTCCTCAAGCTCTGGCGGCCTCCGCACCGGACCCAGCACCACGAGATCAGGCAGATGGAACGGCCGGTGATGCCGCCCGTCACCGGCAACCACGGCAACCTCGTCGACACCCGGGTGCGCCGTAGCCGGGTCCCGCAGCGCTCCGACGGCTGACACACACGCGGCGGCAGCCCCGCTGCTGACCCACCGCCCGCAGGCCTTCACCCAAGGCAACTCCCTGACCGGCGCACCGGGCTGTCCTGCGCTCCGGACCGCCCCGTGTCGGTGGGCCGTGGCAGGCTGAGCCGGTGACCAGCCACGACCCTGCCGACGTCATCGGTCGGTTCTCCCCGGCCACGCGGGCCTGGTTCGACGCCTCGTTCCCGGGGCCCACCGCCGCCCAGGTGGGGGCATGGGAGGCGATCAGCCGGGGCCAGCACACCCTGGTCGTGGCCCCGACCGGGTCGGGCAAGACGTTGTCGGCCTTCCTGTGGGCCATCGACCGCATCATCGCCACCCCCCGGCCCGCGCAGGACCCACGAGCACGTTGCCGGGTGCTCTACGTCTCCCCCCTCAAGGCACTGGCCGTCGACGTGGAGCGCAACCTGCGCTCCCCCCTCGTCGGTATCCGGCACGCGGCGGCCCGCCTGGGCTCGCCCTCCCCCGCCGTCTCGGTCGCCGTCCGATCGGGGGACACCCCGGCGGTGGAGCGCCGAGCCTTTGCCAAGGACGGCGCCGAGATCCTCATCACCACTCCGGAATCACTCTTCCTGCTGCTCACGTCCCAGGCCAGGCAGGCGCTCAGCGGCGTCGAGTCGGTCATCATCGACGAGGTCCACGCCGTGGCGGGGACCAAGCGGGGGACGCACCTGGCGGTGACCCTGGACCGGCTGGACGCGCTGCTGGAGCGACCGGCGCAACGGATCGGGCTGTCGGCGACGGTGCGGCCGGTCGAGGAGGTCGCCCGCTACCTGGGCGGGGGCCGACCGGTGACCACGGTGCACCCCCCCTCGACCAAGAGGTGGGACCTCGAGGTCGTCGTGCCCGTGCCCGACATGGCTGACCCGGGCGCCACCGAGCGGCCAGAGATGCCGGGCGCCTCCCCGGCCCGCCGCCGCACGGCCGGCGATGACCCGGTCACTGCCGGCCAGGACAGTGCCGAGCAGGCGGGTGCCAAGCAGGCGGGTGCCGAGCAGGCGGGTGCCGAGGATGCGGGTGCCGAGGATGCGGGTGCCGGGGATGCGTGGCTGACCGGTCCAGGGCCGGTCCTGCCCGACCTGGGCGGCGACGGCGAGGTCACCGACGCCGTGTGGGCCCCCGCGCCGGACCCGGAGGAGCGGGTCTCGATCTGGCCCCACGTGGAGCGTCGGGTCGCCGGGCTCATCGAGGAGCACTCCTCGACCCTCGTCTTCACCAACTCCCGCCGGGTGGCCGAGCGGTTCACCGCTCGGCTGAACGAGGAGTGGCAGGAGCAGCGTGAGGGCGGGGCCGCAGGAGATGAGGCGGCCGGGACGCCGGCTCAGGTGATGGGCCAGGCGGGCACCAGCCGGGGCGCAGCGCCGGCCATGGCCCGGGCCCACCACGGCTCGGTGAGCAAGGAACAGCGGGCCGTCATCGAGGACGCCCTCAAGACGGGTGCGCTGCCGGCCGTGGTCGCCACCAGCAGCCTGGAGCTCGGCATCGACATGGGCGCGGTGGACCTCGTCGTGCAGGTGGCCAGCCCCCCGAGCGTCGCCTCAGGCCTGCAGCGGGTCGGCCGCGCAGGTCACCAGGTCGGGGCGGTCAGCCATGGGGTGTTCTTCCCCACCCACCGGGCCGATCTCGTGCAGACCGCGGTCGTGGTCGAGCGGATGCGCGCGGGGATGATCGAGTCCCTCCGGGTGCCGGCCAACCCACTGGACGTCCTCGCCCAGCAGGTGGTGGCGATGGTGGCGATGGAGGACTGGGCGGTCGATGAGCTCTTCGACGTGGTGCGCCGCTCGGCCTCCTACGCGGCCCTGCCCCGCCCCCTCTTCGAGGCGGTCCTGGACATGCTGGCCGGACGCTACCCCGGAGAGGACTTCGCCGACCTGCGCCCCCGGGTGGTGTGGGACCGGGTCACCAACACCCTCGCGGCCCGTCGCGGCGCCCAGCTGCTCGCGGTCACCTCGGGCGGCACGATCCCCGACCGGGGCCTGTACGCCGTGATGCTCGCCACGGGCGACGGCCCCGGCCGCCGCGTGGGCGAGCTCGACGAGGAGATGGTCTACGAGTCGCGGGTCGGTGACGTCTTCACCCTGGGCACCACCAGCTGGCGGATCGAGGACATCACCCACGACCAGGTGCTGGTCACGCCGGCACCAGGACAGATCGGCCGGCTTCCGTTCTGGAAGGGCGAGGCTCAGGGCCGGCCCGCGGAGCTGGGTGCCGCGGTAGGCGCCTTCCTGCGGGAGACGGCCGGGCACGCTCAGGCACGGGACGATGTCGCGGTCGCTCGACTTCAGGAGCGGGGTCTGGACGCCTGGGCGGCGCAGAACCTCATCACCTACCTGACCGACCAGCGTGAGGCGACCGGCCACCTGCCCGATGACCGGACGATCCTGGTGGAGCGCTTCCGCGACGAGATCGGCGACTGGCGGGTGGTCGTCCACTCCCCGTGGGGCACCCCGGTGCACGCGCCCTGGGCGTTGTGCCTGGCGGCCCGGCTCCGGGAGCGCTACGGCACGGACGTGCAGGCCCTGGCCGCCGACGACGGGATCGTGCTGCGCCTGCCGGACCTGGGCGCCTGGGACGAGGACGACACCCGGGCAGACGGTCCGGCAGGGGCCCAGCACCTGGACGCGGAGATTGCCGCGCTGCTCACCCTCGACCCGGAGGAGGTCGCCGACCTGGTGACCCAGGAGATCGGCGGCTCGGCGCTGTTTGCCGCCCGCTTCCGCGAGTGCGCGGCCAGGGCGCTGCTCCTGCCCCGCCGCAACCCCGGCCGGCGGCAGCCGTTGTGGCAGCAGCGGCAGCGTTCTGCGCAGCTGCTGGAGGTCGCCGTGCGCTACCCGACCTTTCCGGTTGTGCTTGAGGCGGTCCGTGAGTGCGTCCAGGACGTCTATGACGTGGACGCTCTTGTCGGCCTGATGCGGCGGGTGGCCACCCGCGAGGTCCGGGTGGTCTCGGTCGCCAGCTCCAGCCCCTCCCCGTTCGCGCGGTCACTGCTGATGGGTTACATCGCCCAGTTCCTCTACGAAGGCGACTCCCCGCTGGCCGAGCGGCGGGCCGCAGCCCTGTCCCTGGACCCCTCGTTGCTGGGCGAGCTGCTGGGCCGGGGCGAGGGCGCGGCACTGCGCGACCTGCTCGACCCCGAGGTGGTGGCACGCACCCACGCCGAGCTGCAGCGGCTGACCCCTGAACGTGCCGCGCGGGACGCCGAGGAGGTGCTGGACCTGCTGCGGCTGCTGGGGACGTTGTCGACCCCGGAGATCCTCGAGCGCACCCAGGAGGACCACCGCCCCCAGGTCGAGGCCTGGCTGGGTGCCCTCGACCAGTCCCGACGAGTGATCCAGGTGCGGGTCGCGGGCGAGCCACGCTGGGCCGACGCTGCGGACGCGGGCCGGCTGCGCGACGCACTGGGCGCGGCCATACCGGTCGGGGTGCCGGCGGTCTTCCTCGAGGGGGTGCAGGACCCGCTCGGTGACCTGGTGGTCCGCTACGCCCGCACCCACACCCCGTTCACCATCCCCGACCTGGCTGCCCGGCTCGGCCTCGGCGCGGCAGTGGTGCGCGATGCCGTGCGCCGCCTGGTCTCCTCGGGCCGCATGGTGCAGGGCGCTCTGGTGCCGCACGGCACCAGCAGCGACGACGTCTGCGACGCCGAGGTCCTGCGCCTGCTGCGTCGCCGCTCGCTGGCGGCGCTGCGCCAGGAGGTCGAGCCGGTCACCCAGCAGACCTACGCCCGCTTCCTGCCCCGCTGGCAGTCGGTCGGCGAGCTGCGCGGGGCCGACGGCCTGCTGCGGGCGGTGGAGCAGCTGGCCGGTGCCCGAATGCCGGCCTCGGCGGTCGAGACCCTGGTGCTGCCGTCCCGGGTGCAGGGCTACTCCCCTGGCCTGCTCGACGAGCTGATGACCTCCGGTGAGGTGCTCTGGCAGGGCCACGGCACGCTGCCGGGTGACGACGGCTGGGTCTCGCTGCACCTAACCGAGACCGCGCACCTGACGATGACCCCGCCGCAGGAGCCACCGGCCGGGGTGGAGCTGCTTGATCTGCTGCAGCGGACCCCGGGCGCCGCCTACTTCTTCCGCGCGCTCGCCGATGGCCTGGGCAGCAGTGACGACACCGGTCTGGTGGGGACATTGTGGGACCTGGTCTGGGCGGGCCGGATCAGCGCTGACACCTTCGCCCCGGTCCGGGCCCTGCTCGCCGGCGGGCGGACGGCGCACAAGGTGCGGCGCGCGCCCCAGCGGCCCGGCCGCTGGTCCCGCACCTCCGTCGCCCTGGCCTCCCGCTCCTCCCGCCCGGCGCTGCCGGCCCGGTCGGGACCACCGACCGGGGTGGGTCGCTGGTCGCTCCTGCCACCGGTCGAGGAGGATCCGACGGTCCGGGCGCTGGCCACCGCCGAGCAGCTGCTCGACCGCTACGGCGTCCTGACGCGCGGCTCGGTCGTCGCCGAAGGGATCCCGGGCGGGTATGCCGGGGTGTACCGCGTGCTGGCCACGGCCGAGGAGGCCGGTCGCGTCCGCCGCGGGTATGTGGTGGAGGGCCTGGGGGCGGCGCAGTTCGGCACAGCAGGGGCCATTGACCGCCTCCGGGCCCTGACCGGGGACCTGCTGCAGGCCGGGCGCGAGCCGGAGGTGGTGCTGGTGGCCGCCACTGACCCGGCCAACCCCTATGGCGCGGCCGTGCCGTGGCCAGAGCGCGAGGACGAGACCACGCACCGGCCCGGGCGCAAGGCCGGTGCGATGGTGGTGCTGGTGGACGGCGCCCTCGTGCTCTATCTCGAGCGGGGCGGGCGCAGCGCGCTGACCTTCGGCGTCCCCGAGCACCTGGACCCCGACGAGACCTGGGGCGCCGTCGCCCAGGCCCTCGTCGGCGCCGTCCGCGGGCAGACCCTCAGCGCTTTGACGATCGGCAAGATCGACGGGGTGGGGGCCCTCGCCTCCACCGATCCCCTGGCCCGGGCCCTGGTCGACGCCGGCTTCCACACCGCACCCCAGGGGCTGCGCCTGCGCCGGTGAGGGTGACCGGGGAGGACCGACGCCACCTCCGAGCGGCCCGGAGGGGGCCGGCCCGACCGCGGTCAGTCGTGCGGCACCCGGACCCCGTCGGCGTCGAAGACCAGCTCCTCCTCGGGGTGCACCCGCAGCCGCAGGCGCTCGCCCTGACGGACCTGCACACGCTTGTCCAGGCGCACCACCAGGTGACCACCGCGGACGGTCACCCCGTCGGCGACCTCGGGCGTGCCGAAGACGAAGGTCTCCGAGCCCAGCCGCTCCAGCCGGTCCACGACGACCGACAGCTCATCGCCGCCGGGAGCCGTGCCGGCACCGACGATGTCGAGGCCCTCAGGACGCAGCCCGACCGTCACCGGTGAGGCCACCTGGGCCGGACGCAGCGGGATCCGCAGGCCCGGAGCCAGCAGGGCCCGCCGCTCGTGCACCTGGACGCCGTCGAGGAAGTTGATCGCGGGCGAGCCGATGAAGCCGGCCACGAAGGCGTTGACCGGCCGCTCGTACAGCTCGGTCGGTGAGCCCACCTGCTGTAGGACCCCGTCGCGCAGCACGCAGACGCGATCACCCATGGTCATCGCCTCGGTCTGGTCGTGGGTGACGTAGACGGTGGTGGTCCCGAGCCGCCGCTGCAGCTCGGCGATCTGCCCACGGGTGGAGACCCGCAGCTTGGCGTCCAGGTTGGACAACGGCTCGTCCATGCAGAAGACCTTCGGCTGCCGCACGATGGCCCGGCCCATCGCGACCCGCTGCCGCTGGCCGCCCGACATGCGGGACGGTTTGCGGTCCAACAGGTCCTCCAGCTGCAGGATGCGGGCTGCCTCCGCCACCCGTTCTCGGATCTGGGCCCGCGGGATGCCCACATTGCGCAGGGCGAAGGCCATGTTCTCCGCGGCCGTCATGTTGGGGTAGAGCGCGTAGCTCTGGAAGACCATGGCCACGTCCCGGTCCCGGGCCCGCACCCGGGTCACGTCCTCACCGTCGATGAGGATGCGCCCCGACGTCGCCGGCTCCAGCCCGGCGAGCATGCGCAGGGAGGTGGACTTCCCGCACCCGGATGGCCCGACGACGACCACGAACTCGCCGTCGTCGATGTGCAGGTCCAGCGCGTCCACCGCGGGACGTTCGGCGGCGGGGAAGGTCCGACTCGCCGCCTCGTAGCTGACCGTCGCCACGGCTCAGCGCAGCTCGGGCTCGACGTCCCGCTCCACGACCTGCTGGGTGTCCTCCGCCAGCTGGGTGAACACCTCGGTGACGTCCTCCCCACCGGTGGTGATGCGGTCCAGCGCGGCCCCGATGCGGGCACCGCCACCGGGGACGAAGACGCGGGCGTAGTCCTGCGACTGCGTGTTCGGCAGCTGCTCCACGGCGGTCCGGAAGTTAGGGTTCTCCTCCAGGTAGGCCTGCACCTCGTCCGTGTCGACGGCGTCCTTGCGGACGGGGACATAGCCGGTGGACTGGCTGAAGGTCACCGTGTTGGGGGTGCTGGTGTACCAGTCAAGGAAGTCCACTGCAGCGGCCTTGCGGGCCTCGGAGATCTTGCTGGAGACCGCCAGGCCGGCCCCGCCGGTGGTCACCCCGGGCTGCGGGCCGGGCAGGAAAGCTGTGCCGAACTCAAAGGTGGCCGCCTCGGTCAGTCCGCCCAGCGACCCCGTCGACTGCAGCAGGGCGGCCGCTTGGCCGGCGGCAAAGTCGCTGTTCGGGTCGGTGGCGATGACGAAGTTGCCCGACTCGACCTGGCCCTGGAGGAATTCGCCAGCGGCGATGGACCCCTCGGAGGTCATCGCCTCGGTGTCCCACTCGTGCGAGTAGGCGCCGTCAAAGGTCCAGATCATGCCCTGGAAGTGCCAGTCGAGATAGTTGGAGCCGTCGGGCAGGACGAGCGCCGGCATCTCCGAGTTAGCCTCCCGCAGGTCATCGGCCCACTCGGCGAACTCGTCCCAGGTCTCCGGCCCGCGGTCAGGCAGGCCGGCGGCCTGCCACATCTCCTTGTTGTAGTAGAACAGCGGCGTCGAGCGGGCGTAGGGCACCGCGAAGTGCTGGTCGTCGTAGAGGTAGTCCTCGCGCAGGGCGTCGACGTAGCTGTCGGTGTCACTCCCCTGGGCCTCCCACAGGTCATCGAGCGGGGCGATCGCATCGTTGAGCATCATCGGGAACCAGGTCACGTCGGAGGCGATGACGATGTCGGGCACGTCGCTACCGGCCTGGGCGGCGTTGAACCGGTTGGCGACCTCCTCGTAGTTCGCGCCCGCCGTGACCAGGTTGATGCTGATCCCGGTCTCCTCCTCGTAGGCGGCGATGAGCTGCTCCTCGACCTCTTTGGAGCTGCCGGGGTGGTTGGACCAGAAGGTGAGGCTGGTGACCTCCTCATCGCTCGCCGCGCCGCCGCCACCGCCGTCCGTGGTGCCGTCGTCGTCAGCGGAGCCGCCGGCGCAGGCGGCGAGCAGGGTGGCGGTCAGGGACAGACCGAGCAGGGACGTGATGGGGCGGTTCATGGGTGTCTCCTTCGAAGCGGTGCCGAGGTGCGGGGCGCACATCTGGGTGGCGGGTGGGTGTGATCCGCCGTGGCGGGTGGGTATGGCCGATGACGGGTAGTTGCGGTACGGACGGGCAGGAGGTGGGACGCGGGAGGGGTATGCGGTGGGACAGGGAGCGGTCATCGGCTCAGCCCTTGACCGCGCCGGCCGTCAGGCCCTTGATCATGTGGCGCTGCAGGAGCAGGAAGACGGCGAGGATCGGCAGCATGGTCAGCACAGTCCCGGCCAGGACCGGTCCCCAGTTGGTGAAGCCCTCCTGGTCCTGCAGCTGGGTCAGACCCACCGGCAGGGGGGCGGTGGAGGCGTCGTCGGCGATGAGCAGGGGCCACAGGTACTGGTTCCACTCGTTGACGACCGTGATGAGGGTGAACGCGATGACCGTCGGCCAGGACATCGGCAGCACCACCCGCCACAGCAGGGTGAACGGGCGGGCGTGGTCCATCTCGGCCGCCTCGATGATCTCCCCGGGCAGGGAGACGAAGTGGTTGCGCATGAGGAAGGTGCCGAAGGCGACGCCGGCCAGCGGGATCATGATCCCCTGGAAGGTGTTGCGCCAACCCAACTCGGCCACCAGCGCGTAGTTGCTGATCCAGGTGATCTGGCTGGGCACCATGAGGGCGGCGATGATGAACAGTAGGGCCAGGGTGCGACCGGGGAAGCGCAGGAAGGACAGCGCGAACGCCGACAGCACGCCGATCACCACCTGCACGACGGTGAGCGTGGTGGTGATGAAGACCGAGTTACGCAGGTAGCTGAGGAAGGGTACGCCCTGGTTGACCCCGTCGTAGTTCTGCACGGTGATGGGGTCGGGGACCCAGGTGACCGGCACCGTGTAGATGTCGCTGCGCTCCTTGAGGGAGGCGGCGAGGATCCAGTAGAGGGGCAGGGCGACCACGACGACCACCACGAGCATCGCCAGGTAGCCACCCGCGACGCCGACCCGGCCGCGCCGCTCGTGCGGGGCGAGAACCTCGCTCACCGCTCTCGCCCCCGCTCCATGAGCCACACCTGCCCGAGGGTGACGACGAGCAGGCCGACGAACATCACGGTGGCGACGGTCGCGCCATACCCGGCCCGGAGGTTGACGAAGGTCTCCTGGTAGATCTGGTAGACCATCGTGGTCGTCCCGTTGCCGAACGGCCCGCCCCGGGTCATGGTGTGGATGACGTCGAAGACCTGGAAGCTGTTGAGCATCACGGTGATGAGCAGGAAGAAGGTGGCGCCCCTGAGCTGGGGCCAGACCACGTGCCGGAACCGGGTCCAGGAGGAGGCGGCGTCGATCTCGGCGGCCTCGTCCAGGTCGCGGCGGCGGGCCTGCAGCGCGGCTAGGTAGATGACGAAGGTGTAGCCCAGGTTCTTCCAGACGTAGGTCACCGTCACCATGAACAGTGCCCAGCCAGCGGACTGGTAGAAGTTGGGCGGCGTGATGCCCACAGTCCGCAGCAGGTCCGGGACCAGACCGAAGGTCGGGGTGAAGATGAATTGGAAGGCCACGCCGACGGCAGCCCCGGAGAGGACGAACGGGGCGAAGACGAGCGAGCGCACCGGTCCCCGCCCGAAGAGCCGCTGGTCCAGAAGCAGCGCCAGCACCAGCCCCAGCACCATGGATCCCACCACCGCGACCCCGGTGAAGACCAGGGTGTTCCACAGCACCGTGCGGCTGCCTTCGCTGGTGAAGAACTCGACGTAGTTGTCCCAGCCGATGAAGCTTGAGCGCGGGCTGCCGAGGTTCCAGCGGTAGAAGCTGAGCCGGATGTTGTCGACCAGGGGCCGGTAGGTCCACACGACGAGGAGCACGACGTTGGGCAGCAGCAGCGCTGCCGCCAGCAGCATCTCCCGGCCGCGCCCGGGACGCTCTTCGGTGCGAGTCACGAGGCGGGACCTTGCTAGACCCAGGTGAACGGGGCGGGTCCGGGCGGTAAGGAACAGACGGGCACCTGCTGCCGGTCGGGTGAACGAGGTCAGGTCCTGGCCGGTGTCAGGATGGGGGTATGTCGTTCCAACCGACCCGCCGCACCGGGCTGAACCGGACCGTCCTGCTCTCGCCCGGCGCGCCCTGGCACGGTGCCCCCGCCGGCCGCGCCCTTGGCGCTGCCTCCCCGCTGGACGACGGGCAGTGGCTGTGCGCCCTCGAACGCCTCGTCGCCACCCTGGTCGAGCCCACCCCGCAGGACCGGGCCGCCCGACCGGACTGGGGCGAGGATGACTGGGCCCGATGGGGGCAGCTGGAACAGATCGTGCTGTGCGGAGGCGTGCTCGCAGGAGGCCGGGGCGACCTGGTGCGCTCCCGCTTCCGGGCCCCCGGTCAGTTGGGCCTGCCCGCGGTGCCGGTCGAGGTCGAGACGGACCCGGCCTCGGCTTCCCTGCGTGGCCTGACCGCTCGGCCACCGGTCGATGCGCCCACGCTGGTGCTCGACCTGGGGCACACCGCGGTCAAGGCCGCCGTCGCCACCGAGGTCGGCGACCTCGGGCCGGTCACCCGGTTCCGGGTGCCCTGGACGCCGTTCGACCTCGGCACCTGGCCGGACCCGGCCACGCTGCTGGGGCTGGTGCGGGAGGCGGCCGCACACGTCCGGTCCGAGGAACTAGCCGTCCGCGACCCCGCGCCCGTCGAGGCACGCCTGGCGGTGGCCAACTACGTCGTCGACGGGCAGCTGGACGACGACCCGACGTGGGGCACCCTGGCCCACTTGGGCCAGCCCGCTGCTGAGCTGCTCTCCCAGGAGCTGGGGCTGCCCGTCCGCCTGCTCGTCAACGACGGCCAGGCGGCGGCCATGGGTCGGGCGGGGCAACGGCATACCGCGGTGATCACCATCGGCACCTCGCTGGGCGTGGGCTTCCCGCCCTGCTCGGCGCCCACGCCGCAGCAGCGTCGCAGCCTCAGCCGCGACTAGGGTGAGCGCATGACCACGCGGCTCGACCCCTCGATCTCCGCCCTGCCGCTGCCCAGCCCGGACGAGGTGCCGGAGGGGGTTCGCCGTCTCTGGGAGAAGTCCCGGGAGGTGTTCGGCTTCGTGCCCAACGTCTTCGTGGCGCAGGCGTACAACGGCGAGCAGTTCCAGGCGTGGTGGAGCTACTTCAACCTGCTGGTCAACAAGGAGGGGTATCTGACCAACGCCGAGCGCGAGCTGCTCGCGGTCGTGGTCAGCGGGCTGAACCGCTGCACCTACTGCGCGGTGTCGCACGGTGCGGCCCTGCGGCACTACACCGGTGACCCCGTCACGGCCGACCTGGTGGCAGTCAACTGGCGTCAGGCGGAGCTGTCCCACAGGGAGGCGGCGCTCGCCGCCTACGCGGAAAAGCTGACTCTGGCCCCCGGCGAGGTGACCCCGGAGGACCTGGAGCCGCTGCGCGAGGTTGGTCTGGACGAGCACCAGATCCTGGAGGCGGTGCAGGTCGTCGGCATGTTCAACATGACCAACCGGGTCGCGACCGCCCTGGCCATGGTGCCGAACGTGGAGTACCACTCCCAGGACCGAGCATCGGGTCCACCGCCGGAGCACTGATCCGGTGCCGGAGGGCGACGCGGTCTGGCGCACGGCCCGACGGCTGCACACGGAGCTGGCGGGCCAGGTGCTGCAGGGGTCGGACCTGCGGGTGCCGCAACTGGCCACCCGTGACCTGTCCGGGCGCCGAACCGTCGAGGTGGTCCCCCGCGGCAAGCACCTGCTGCACCGGCTCGAGGGTGGGCTGACCCTGCACAGCCACCTGCGGATGGACGGCTCATGGAGGGTGCAGGGCGTCGGCGCACGGTATGCCGCCGGCCGTCGGCACACCACGCGCGCCCTGCTCTGGACGACGCAGCGGGTGGCGATCGGTGACCGGCTGGGGATGCTTGACCTGGTGCGGACCCAGGACGAGGAACAGGTCGTGGGGCACCTGGGCCCGGACCTGCTGGACCCCGGCTTCGAGGTGACCCAGGCGGTCAGCAACCTGCTGGAGCAACCGGGAGTCCCGGTCGCAGAGGCGTTGTTGGACCAGCGCAACCTGGCTGGCATCGGCACCATCTGGGCCAGCGAGCCGCTCTTCCTGCACCGGATCAACCCCTGGCGGCCGGTGGGGGCGGTGGGCGCGGAGGCGCTGACCGAGCTGCTCAGCACGACCCGCAGTGTGATGGTGCAGTCCTGCCGGACCGGGCGGACCGCCACCACGGGACGCAGCGGCGTCGGTGAGGAGACCTGGGTGTTCGGGCGCCGCGGCATGCCGTGCCACCGGTGCGGGGCGAGGGTGGACCAGGGGTCGGTGGGCCGGGCACCGCAGGAGCGGGTGTTCAGCTATTGCCCGGGATGCCAGGGCGGTCCGGAGCAGGCCTAGAGCGCAGCGAACTTGCCCTGAAGGACAGCTGCCACAGACCTTAGGCCGCCGAGATGACGGTCCGACCCTGCGGGTCGACCACCTTGCGGTGTCGCAGCGGCTTAGCCAGCCCGTCGGTCAGCACCGAGGTCATCTGCTGCTCGGCGGCCTCGGCGAGGCTGACCCGGTCGGCGACGTCGGAGAGCATGTCGGACAGGGGCACGTCCAGCGCCCGGCAGATCGAGGCGAGCAGCTCGGAGGAGGCTTCCTTCTCACCACGCTCGATCTCGGACAGGTAGCCCAGGGAACAGGAGGCCGACGCGCTCACCTCGCGCAGCGTGCGGCCCTGCGTCTGGCGGGTCTCACGCAGGGCGTCCCCCAGCTCTCGGCGAAGCAGCACCATCGTCTTCCCTCCTCTTGGGTCACGACCCGGGCAGCGGCTGCCGGGAATGGTCTTCTACCGTACCCCGCCCGCCCGACAGGTGCGGGACGAGGACCTCCAGCAGCAGCTCGAGGACAGCGGTGACGGCGTCGGCACGGACCTGGGTCCGCGTGCCACGTAGGGTCAACGCCCGGTGGGCGCTTCGCTGTTCCCCGGCCACGGCGATGTGGACGGACCCGGCGGCCTTGCCGCCCGAGGGCCCCGGGCCGGCGACTCCGGTCGTGGCCAGGCCCCAGTCCGCCCCCAGCAGGTCCCGGACCCCCTGCGCCATCGCCACGGCGCACGCGCGGGACACCGCGCCGTCCTCCTCCAGCACCCGGCCCGGGATTCCGAGCACCCCGGCCTTGACCTCGTCGACGTAGGCGACGACCCCGCCCCGTACGGTCGCACTGGCTCCGGGAACGTCGGTGAGGGCCGCCGCCACGAGACCACCGGTGAGCGACTCGGCGACGGCGATGGTGTGCCCGTGGTCCTGCAGGGCGGCCAGCACCCGGCCCGGCAGCGGCGCCGCAGTCATCGCGCCGCGCCCCTCAGGTCGCGCGCTCGCGCGGCGCGAGCGCCTGGCGCACGTAGTCGATGCCGGTGATGACGGTGACTACGAGCGCGGCATACATCACCCACAGGCCGAGCTGGCCGAACCAGCCCAGCACCGGCACGATCAGGATCGAGATCCCGACCGCCTGCAGCACCGTCTTGAGCTTGCCGCCCTTGCTCGCCGGGATGACCCCACGCCGGATGACGACGAAGCGCATGAGCGTGATGCCCACCTCGCGCGCCAGGATGACGACGGTCACCCACCACGGCAGCAGGTCGATGACGGACAGTCCGACGAGGGCGGTGCCGATCAGCGCCTTGTCGGCGATCGGATCCATGAGTTTGCCGAAGGCGGTGATCAGCCCCTGCCTGCGGGCCAGGTAGCCGTCGACCCAGTCGGTGCCGATGGCGACCAGGAAGACCGCCAGCGCCCACCACCGCAGCGTGGTGTCCTCACCACCCTGCGACATCAGCAGCCAGCCGAAGACCGGCACCATCAGGATGCGCAGCACGGTCAGCGCGTTCGGGACGTTCCACGCGGACGCCAGTGGCGCCTCTGGCGCGGTCGCGAGGTCGGGGCCGTCCGGGTCGTGGATCATGCCGCCGGCTCCCCCGCGGCCGGGGGCGGGCCCACGGGCTCGCTTGCCCCTTGCCCGCCGCCGGGCCTGCCCTGCCCAGCCTGCGCGAGCGGCACGGCGACGAGGTCGACCCCCTCGGTCGCCACCACCCTGGCGGTGACGAGGGAGCCGACGGCCAGGGTCGGCATACCTCCCTGCTCGTCCTCCAGGTAGGTGACGCCGTCCACGTCCGGGCCCTGCTGGCCGGCACGGCCGACGAGCCGCCCGTCGTCCTCGTCGACGTCCTCGACGAGCACCTCCACCAGGGTGCCGATCCGGTCCTCGGCCCGCTGCGCAGTGAGCTCCTCGACGAGGGCGCTCACTCGCGCGACGCGCTCAAGGATCGTCGCCTCGTCAATCTTGTCGTCGTAGCTCTCCGCCTCGGTGCCATCCTCGTCGGAGTAGCCGAAGACGCCGACGACATCGAGCCGGGCCTCCTCCAGGAAGGCGGTGAGCTCGGTGAGGTCCTCCTCGCTCTCCCCCGGGAAGCCGACGATGACGTTGGTCCGGATGCCGGCCTCGGGCACTCGCGCCCGCACCTGCTCCAGCAGGGCCAGGAAGGACTCGCGGTCGCCGAAGCGGCGCATCCGGCGCAGCAGGGGACCGGAGGCGTGCTGGAAGGAGATGTCGAAGTAAGGCGCGACGCCGGGGGTGCTGGCCATCGCGTCGAGCAGGTCGGGCCGGATCTCGGCGGGCTGCAGGTAGGACACCCGCACCCGCGCGATCCCCTCCAGGGCGGCGAGCTCGGCGATCAGACCGTCCACGAGCCGCAGGTCGCCCAGGTCCTTGCCGTAGGAGGTGGTGTTCTCGCTGACCAGGAAGACCTCCTTGACCCCCCGCTCCGCGAGCCACTGCGCCTCCGTCAGCACGTCCTGCGGCGGCCGGGAGACGAATGCGCCGCGGAACATCGGGATCGCGCAGAACGCGCACCGCCGGTCGCAGCCGGAGGCGAGTTTGAGCGGCGCCCACGGCCGGCCGTCCAGCCGGGCCCGCACGACGCGCGGCCCGGTCGCCGGCGTGACCTGCTCCAGGGGGGTGGCGGGCTCGGTGTCGCTGGAGAACTCCGTGGGGGTGTCGGACGTGGCGGCGGGTGCGGGGGTGGCCTGCTGGTGGCCGGGCAGGGCCACCGCGGTGCTGGCGGTATGCCGTGCCACGGGCGAGACGGGCAGCAGGCGTCGCCGGTCGCGGGGCGCGTGCGAGGCGGGGCGCTCCCCAGCCAGGATCCGTTGCAGGTGGCTGGACATGTCCGAGTAGGTGTCGAAACCGAGCACGGCGTCGGCCTCCGGCAGCTCCTCGGCCAGCTGCGCGCCATACCGCTCGGCCATACAGCCGACGGCAACCACTTTCTGGGTGCGGCCGGTGCGCTTGAGGTCGCTGGCCTCCAGCAGGGCGTCGACCGAGTCCTTCTTGGCCTGCTCGACGAAGCCGCAGGTGTTGACCACCGCCACGTCGGCCTCGGCGGCGTCCGCGACGAGGGTCCAACCCTCGGCGGCCAGGCGGCCGGCCAGCTCTTCGGAGTCCACCTCGTTCCGCGTGCAGCCCAGGGTGACGACGGCAACGGAACGGGGGTGGGACATGCCGTCAGTCTACGACCGGCGACGGCAACGAACGTCAGTAGCGCTCGCGGCCACCGCGGTCGGTGAGCTCCCAGGCGTCCTCGGACTCAGCCTCGCCCTCGTCCTCGACGTAGGTCCCGCCGACGGGGTCGCCGTCGTAGCGGGCGTCGCGGGTGTGGCCGACCCGGGGCTGGGCGGCGGTCGGGTCGGTGTCGTCGGCTGTGTCCAGCTCGTCGTCCAGGTCGCCCTCCTCGCGCGCCACCTCGGTCGGGTTGGCGTCGAAGGGCGCGGTGTCGATCTCCGGCTCCGGGCGCGGTGCGGGGTCGTGGCCCTGGAGCAGTGCCAGGGTCTCCTCCAGGTCGTCCGGCTTGACCAGCACGTCGCGCGCCTTGGAGCCCTCGGAGGGCCCGACGATGCCGCGGGACTCCATCAGGTCCATGAGGCGGCCCGCCTTGGCGAAGCCGACGCGCAGCTTGCGCTGCAGCATCGAGGTGGACCCGAACTGGGTGGTGATCACCTGCTCGGTCGCCTGCAGCAGCAGGTCGAGGTCGTCGCCGATGTCCTCGTCGGTCTGCTTCTTGGCCGGGGTCGCCAGGACCTCCTCGACATAGGTGGGCTTGAGCTGGCCGGTGACGTGCGCGACGACGTCGTGCACCTCGGACTCGCTGACCCAGGCACCCTGGACGCGCAGCGGCTTGGAGGCGCCCATGGGCAGGAAGAGCGCGTCGCCCTGGCCAATGAGCTTCTCTGCGCCCGGCTGGTCCAGGACCACCCGACTGTCGGCCAGCGAGGACGTGGCGAAGGCCATCCGGGAGGGCACGTTGGCCTTGATCAGGCCGGTGACCACGTCGACCGAGGGGCGCTGGGTGGCCAGCACCAGATGGATGCCGGCGGCCCGGGCCAGCTGGGTGATGCGCACCACCGACTCCTCCACGTCTCGGGGGGCCACCATCATCAGGTCGGCCAGCTCGTCGATGACGACCAGCAGGTAGGGGTAGGGCTGCAGGACCCGCTGCGAACCGGGGGGCGGGGTGATCTTGCCCGAGCGGATCGCCTTGTTGAAGTCGTCGATGTGCTTGTAGCCGAAGGCCGCCAGGTCGTCGTAGCGGGTGTCCATCTCCTTGACCACCCAGCTCAGCGCCTCGGCGGCCTTCTTGGGGTTGGTGATGATCGGCGTGATCAGGTGCGGGATGCCCTCGTAGGCGGTCAGCTCGACCCGCTTGGGGTCGACGAGGATCAACCGGACCTCGTCCGGCGTGGAGCGCATGAGGATCGAGGTGATCATCGAGTTGACGAAGCTGGACTTGCCCGAGCCGGTCGCACCGGCGACGAGCAGGTGCGGCATCTTGGCCAGGTTGGCGATGACGTAGCCACCCTCGACGTCCTTGCCGACGCCCATCACCATCGGATGGGTGTTGTTGCGGGCCGCCTGGCTGCGCAGCACGTCACCGAGGTTGACGTTCTCCCGGTCGGTGTTGGGGATCTCCACGCCGACGGCGGACTTGCCCGGGATCGGGGAGAGGATACGCACGTCGGCCGAGGCCACGGCATAGGCAATGTTCTTGGAGAGCGCGGTGATCCGCTCCACCTTCACGCCCGGTCCCAGCTCGACCTCGTAGCGGGTGACGGTGGGGCCACGGGTGAAGTCGGTGACCTGGGCGTCGACGTTGAAGTCCTCAAGGACGCCGGTGAGCGCGTCGACCACTTTGTCGTTGGCCTCCGAGCGCTCCTTATGTGGGCTTCCGGGTTTGAGGACCGAGGAGTCGGGCAGGGTGTAGGTGACGTCCCCGGCGAGCTGCAGCTGCTCCACCCGCTGCGGCAGCTGGGTGGTGGGTGGCGGCTCCAGGGGCGCCTTGGCCTTGGCCTTCTGCACCGCGGTGGGCGGCTGGGGGCGCTTCTGCCCCGGGCGCAGTCCGACGATCTCCTCGGTCGTCTCCCCGGGTGCCTCCGGCCGGGCCGGGGTTGCTCCCTGGGCCGCGCGCGCCGGCGTGTGCGCGGTCGCCCCCTTGCCCGCCGTCGCGCTGCGCCGGCTGGCTTTCGGGGCCTCGGGCGGCTGCTCAGGGACATCCTCGGGACCAGCCTGGGGCCGCGGTCGGGCCCGCAGCGAGCGCCCACCCTGGCCCCGCTCTACCACCGCTGCCTGATCGAAGGCGACGTCACCGGCCCGCTCTGCGTCGAGCTCGCCCGCCCGGCGGCGGGAGCGGCGGGTGCGCGGAAGCACCTCACCGGTCACTGGGTCGATCTCATCGAAGCGGGCCGAGTCGAAGAGTTGCTGCTCGACCTCCCGCAGGCGGTCAGGGATGCGATGGACCGGGGTGCGGGTGAGGACCAGGAAGCCGAACACCCCCAGCAGCGAGAGCACGGCGTAGGCCCCGATGGGGGTGATCGCGGCCGAGATCATCGAGGACAGGATGAAGCCCAGGACCCCGCCGGAGGACTGCATGACCGCCAGCCCCTCGCTGTAGTCGGGCGCCCCGACGGCCAGGTGGGTGATGCCGGAGGCGGACAGCAGCAGGGCGATGGTGCCGATCGACATCCGGTTGGTGGCCTGCTGGTCGGTGGGTCGCCGGAAGAGCCGTAGGGCGAAGAAGATCAGCACGACCGGCAGGACGAGCGCGACCCGGCCCAAGGTGCCGGCCGTGACGGCGTGCACCGCGTCGCCAAACACGCCGTCCAGGTGCCACCACTCCCGCAGCGCCACCACGATCGTCAGGGCAAGCAGGAGGAAACCGGCACCGTCGCGGCGGTGCTCGGGCTCGAGGTCGCGGGCCGAGTCGGTCATCGCCCGCACGGTGCCACCGGCGGCGCCGGCGACCCCCCGGAAGACCCGCCCGGGCAGGGAGGGGCCGTTGTCCGCGGGGGTGCTCGCGCCCCCACGGCCGGTGCTGCCACCCCGCGTGCTGGTCGACCGGGTGCTGCCGGAGCGGCTCGCCGGGCGCGTCGAGGCGCCCTTGGCGCCGCCCGCGCGGGCGCTGGTCGTCGAGGATGCAGTCTTGGCCACCATGGCACCGTACCCAACAGTCACGCCTGCCACAGTCGCCCCACGCCGCGGGGTGGGCATCCGGGCCAGGCCCCGCGGGGCCCGATGGGCCGCACCGGGGTGCTGTCTACCGGGAAGGTGGTCGCGCTCGATCCATCCTCTAAAGGTGGTGGTGCTCCGGCGCCAGCCTCACTACGGTAAGTCACGTGAACGAGGACCAGGGGACCCCGCCGCCCATCCCGCCGTACCGACCCGAGCAGGGCGGGGAGGGACCGCAGGACAGGCTGGGCCGTCCGGACGCCCTAGAGCGCCCGGACCGGGTGGACCAGTCCGATGGCCTGGACCGCGGGCAGGACGCAGCCCTCACCGATCGGCAGCGGGCGCTGGAGTCGCTGGAGGCCAAGGCTGACTTCCGGGGGCATCTGACCATCTACCTGCTGGTCATGCTGCTGCTGACCGGGATCTGGGCGTTCAGCACCGGCTTCAGCGGCTTCTTCTGGCCGATCTTCCCGATGATGGGTTGGGGTCTGGGCGTGGCCATCCATGGCGTCAGCCTGGGTTGGGACAAGGACCCCACCGAGGAGGAGATCAACGACGAGATCCAGCGGCTGCGGCGCCGTCAGCCGCGAGGCCGGTTGGAGGAGTGAGCCTCGGCGAGCAGCTCAGGCGTCGATGACGATGGGGATGATCATCGGCCGCCGCCGCAGCTTGTTGCCGACGAAGGAGCCGATCGTCCGGCGGATCACCTGCTGCAGCTGGTAGGTGTCCTGGACGCCGTTGCGCTCAGCCTCCTGCAACGCCTCGACCAGGCGCGGCCGCACCTTCTCGAAGGGTTCCTGCCCGTCGGCGAAGCCACGGGTCTGGATCTCCGGGCCGGCGGCGATCGCGCCGGAGGATGCGTCGCGGACCACGATCACGGTGACGAAGCCCTCGTCCCGCAGGATGCGGCGATCCTTGAGCATGGTCTCGTCCGCGGCGCCTACGGTCGAGCCGTCGACGTAGACGTAGCCGACGTCGACCGCGCCGGCGATCCGGGCCTGCCCGTCGACGAGGTCGACGACCACACCGTCCTCAGCCAGCACCACGTTCTCCTGCGGCACGCCGGTCGCCACCGCGAGGTCACCGTTGGCGACCATGTGCCGCCACTCACCATGCACCGGCATGACGTTGCGCGGCCGGACGATGTTGTAGCAGTAGAGCAGCTCGCCGGCGCTGGCGTGGCCCGAGACGTGCACGAGGGCGTTCTCCTTGTGCACGACCTTCGCGCCCCGCCGGGTCAGCCCGTTGATGACCCGGTAGACGGCATTCTCGTTGCCCGGGATGAGCGAGGAGGCCATCAGGACCGTGTCGTCCTGGCCGACGTCGATCTTGTGGTCGCCGTTGGCCATCCGCGACAGCGCGGCCATCGGCTCGCCCTGGGACCCGGTGCAGATGAGCACCTGCCGGTCCTCGGGCAGCTGGGTCAGCCGGCCCAGGTCGACCAGCACCCCGTCGGGGATGTGCAGGTAGCCCAGGTCGGCGGCGATGCCCATGTTGCGGATCATCGAGCGCCCCACCATCGCGACTTTGCGGCCGGACTCGACCGCAGCGTCCAGCACCTGCTGCACGCGGTGCACATGGGAGGCGAAGCAGGCCACGATGATCCTGCGGCGCGCGTCATGGAAGACGCGCTCGATCGCCGGGGTGATGTTGCGCTCCGGCGTGGTGAAGCCAGGGATGTGCGCGTTGGTGGAGTCGGTCATGAACAGGTCGACCCCCTCCTCCCCCAGCCGGGCGAAGGCACGCAGGTCGGTGATCCGGCCGTCCAGCGGCAGCTGGTCCATCTTGAAGTCGCCCGTGTGCAGGACGGTGCCGCCCGAGGTGCGCACGAAGACCGCCAGGGCGTCGGGGATGGAGTGGTTCACCGCCACGAACTCACAGTCGAAGGGGCCGAACACCTCCCGACCCCCCTCTTTGACCCCCAGGGTCAGAGGCTTGATCCGGTGCTCCTTGAGCTTGGCCTCAACCAGGGCCAGGGTGAGCTGCGAGCCGACCAGGGGGATGTCCTCCCGCAGCCGCAGCAGGTAGGGCACTGCCCCGATGTGGTCCTCGTGGCCGTGGGTGAGCACGACCGCCACGATGTCGTCGAGCCGGTCCTCGATGGGGCCGAAGTCGGGCAGGATGAGATCCACGCCCGGGTGGTGCTCCTCGGGAAAGAGCACGCCGCAGTCGATGACGAGCAGCTTGCCCCGGTGCTCGAGGACGGCCATGTTGCGCCCGACCTCACCCAGCCCGCCCAGGGGGATGACGCGCACGCCGCCGTCGACCAAGGGGGCAGGAGGGCTCAGCTCGGGGTGCGGGTGACTCATGGCCGGTGAGTTTACTGGGGGGCCCTCCCCCGTCCCCCTGCTCGCCGCACGAGGACACCGGGCGGCCTGGGTGCGGCTGCGCGCAGCCCCACTAGGCTGGCGAGCATGCAGGCCTACCTCGACCTCCTGGCACGGATCCGCACCGAGGGTGTGCGCAAGAGCGACCGCACCGGGACCGGGACCCTGTCGGTCTTCGGTCACCAGATGCGCTTCGACCTCACCGCGGGGTTCCCGGCTCTGACCACCAAGCGCCTGCACATGCGCTCGGTCATCGGCGAGCTGCTGTGGTTTCTGCGCGGCGACACCAACATCGGCTGGCTGCACGAGAACGGCATCAGCATCTGGGACGAGTGGGCCGACGAGAACGGCGACCTGGGCCCCGTCTACGGCCACCAGTGGCGCTCCTGGCCCGACCCCGACGGCGGCACCATCGACCAGATCCAGCGCCTCGTCGAAGGCCTGCGCACCAACCCCGACTCGCGCCGCCACATCGTCTCGGCCTGGAACGTCGCCGACGTGGAGGACATGGCGCTGCCCCCCTGCCACACGCTCTTCCAGTTCTACGTCTCCCCCGCCGCTGCGGACGACCCGGACCAGCGGGGCTGGCTGTCCTGCCAGCTCTACCAGCGCAGCGCGGACACCTTCCTCGGGGTGCCCTTCAACATCGTCAGCTACGCCCTGCTGACCCACCTCGTCGGGCAGGTCGTCGACCTGCGCCCCAAGGAGTTCGTGCACACCCTGGGTGATGCCCACCTCTACCTCAACCACCTGGAGCAGGCGCAGGAGCAGCTCACCCGCACACCCGGGCCCCTGCCCACCCTGTGGCTCAACCCGGACGTGACCGAGATCGACGCCTTCGAGCTGGCGGACATCGAGGTGCGAGACTACGTCGCCGCACCGACGATCAAGGCACCGATCGCGGTATGACGCAGGACCGGTTCGCGCTCGTCCCGGCCGCCTACCTCGTCCTGCTCCGGGAGCCCGAGGCGGGCCGGCGCGAGGTGCTGCTGCAGCTGCGGCGGGGCACGGCCTACATGGACGGCTGGTGGGCCTGCGGCGCGGCCGGTCACGTCGAGCAGGGCGAGACCGCGCTCCAGGGTGCAGCGCGCGAGGCCCGGGAGGAGCTCGGGATCGAGGTCCTGCCCGAGGACC
Source organism: Ornithinimicrobium pratense (assembly GCF_008843165.1). Classification (NCBI taxonomy): domain Bacteria; kingdom Bacillati; phylum Actinomycetota; class Actinomycetes; order Micrococcales; family Ornithinimicrobiaceae; genus Ornithinimicrobium; species Ornithinimicrobium pratense. Next base: position 2,311,499 of record NZ_CP044427.1, read on the forward strand.
TCGACCTGGCCGCGACCGTGCAACGCACCTGCGTGGTGCCGTCCGACCACCCAGAGCTCGAGGAACGGATCGACATCTTCGTCACCGCGACGGCCTGGACCGGCGAGCCGACCATCCAGGAGGAGGGCAAGGCGGGCGAGCTGCGCTGGTGGCCGCTGGACGAGCTCCCCGAACGGGTGGTCCCGCACGAGCGCGCGGCGCTGCAGTCGGTGGCCGCCGGCGAGCGCGGGACCTTCCACGCCTTCGGCTTTGAGCAACGGCTGACGTTGATCGCCGCGGTCGGCCGCAACGGCGTCATCGGCGACGGCAGAGAGATGCCCTGGCACCTGCCCGAGGACCTGCGCTTCTTCAAAAGCACCACGATGGACGGTGTCCTGGTGATGGGCCGGGGCACCTGGGACTCCATCGGCCGGGCCCTGCCAGGGAGAAGCACCATCGTGGTCACCCGGCAGCCTGGCTGGTCCGCCCCGGGTGCCGAGGTGGCCCACTCCCTGTGCGAGGCGCTGACGATCGCCGGGGACGGGGAGGTCTTCGTCGCCGGTGGTGGGCAGATCTACGCCCAGACGATCGGGCACGCCCACCGCCTGCTCCTGACCCAGGTCGACCTGGAGCCGCAGGGCCAGACCCGGTTCCCGACCGTCGACCCCGACCTGTGGCAGGAGGTGTCCCGCACCCCGGGTGAGCCTCCGGTGACGGCGTGGGTCACCTGGGAACGGCGCTGACGGGTCGTAAGGTCGGAGGGTGCAGCCCAGCGACCTGACCCGCATCCGACTCCTGTCCTCCCCCACGGTCCACCCCGAGTGCCGCGACGTCGTGCTGGCGATGAGCCGGCCCGATGCTGAGGAGAACCGCTACCGCAGCAGCCTGTGGCGCCAGCGTCTCTCCGCCGACGGGGCGACCGACGGCGAGCTGGAGCGCTTCACGCACAGCACCCGGGACAGCAGCCCGGCCTACTCCCCCGACGGGTCGCGCCTGGCGTTCCTGCGCGCGAGCGAGGACGGACCGGCCCAGCTGCACGTCATAGCGAACGAGGGCGGCGACGCCCGTCTCCTCACCGACACCAAGCTGGGTGTGGTCGCCTTCGCGTGGTCCCCCGACGGGGGCCAGATCGCCTATGCCGCGCGGGTCCCCGAGGAGGGTCGCTACGGCACCGATGAGTCGGTCAAACCCGACCAGGAGGCGCCGCGGCTCATCGAGCACAGCACCTACCTCGCCGACGGCCTGGGCTATGTGCTGGACCGGCCGAGCAAGATCTTTCTGGTCGACCTCGACGAGCTGCCCGCGCCCGACGCAGAGGACGCTGACGAGCTCCCCGAGAGCCGGCAGCTGACCAGCGGTGAGGGGGATGACCGGCAGCCGGCCTTCCTCGACGGCGGGCAGCGGGTCGGCTTCATCGCCTCCCGGGACGAGCGGGGCGCCTGGCGGCCGGACACCCTGATCAGCGACCTGTGCTCGGTGGACCTGCGGGGCAAGGGTTTTCGACGGCACACCTCCGGCACCGGGTCGGTCAGCAGCGTGCACGTCGCCGCGGACGGTGCCGTCGTCTACGGCGCCAACGACCTCGGGCCCGGCGGTCAGGACTTCGTGGCCCGCAACACCGTCCTGCACCGGCTCCCCACGACCGGCACGGCGCAGGAGGGCCACGGGCTGACCGACCCGGAGGAGGACCACCTGGCCTGCGCACCGGCCCTGGGCGCCGGGGGGACCCTCGTCGCGGCCTTCGAGCACCGTGGCGACACGGTCATCCGGGACGTCGACACCGGCGCAACCCTGCTGGACGGCAACGTCTCCGTGTCCGCCCTGGCCGTCGGGGGCGGAGTCGTGGTGGCGGTGGCCGGCACGCGCACCTCATACTCCGAGCTGTTCGTCGGTCGCGTCGGCGAGCGCCTCACCCAGGTCGGTGACCTGGCCGCCCCGCACCTGACCGGCACGGCGGCACCGATCGAGCCGGAGGAGCTGGAGACGAGCGCCGAGGATGGCTACCCGGTGCACGGCTGGCTGTTCCGGCCGACGACCAAGGCGTCCCGCAAGGGGGGTCACCCGGTCGTGCTGATGATCCACGGCGGGCCGTACACGCAGTACTCCGGCAATCTCTTCGACGAGGCGCAGGTGCTCGCCGGCGCCGGGTATGCCGTGGTGATGGGCAACCCGCGCGGCGGGTCGGGCTACGGCGCCACGCACGGGCGGGCGGTCAAGGAAGCGATCGGCACGGTCGATGTTGCCGACCTGATGGCGCTGCTCGACCACGCGCTGACCCTGCCCGAGCTGGACGGCTCCCGGGTCGGCGTGCAGGGCGGCTCCTACGGCGGGCTGATGACCACCTGGCTGGTGGCCCACAGCGACCGGTTCACCGCAGCCATCAGCGAGCGTGCGGTCAACGCCTGGGACTCCTTCGCCGGGACCTCCGACATCGGCTGGTTCTTCGGCGACGAGTACGTCGGGGAGCTCGCGCAGGAGCAGTCACCGCTGACCTGGGCCGACCAGATCCGCACGCCCACGCTCGTCATGCACTCCGAGCGCGACTTCCGCTGTCCCCTGGAGCAGGGCCAGCGGCTCTACGCCCGGCTGCGTCGCAACGGGGTGCCGACCAAGCTGCTCGTCTTCCCCGGTGAGGGGCACGAGCTGAGCCGGGCCGGGCAGCCCCGCCACCGGGTGCAGCGCTTCGAGCACATCCTGGACTGGTGGGCCGAGTACCTGCGCTGACCGGGCCGCCCCGACAATGGGTGGCGTGATGACAGGTGGCGGGACGGCAGGCGCCGCGCCGCAGACCCTTCAGGAGCGAGACCGCAGGCTGCTGGCCTGGCTCGGCGCCGGGCTGCTCGCCGGCGGCATCCCCACCCACGAGGTGGAGCAGGACCTGCGCACCCTGGCCACCACCCTCGGGCATCCTCGTGCTCAGGTCGCCTGCCTGCCCCGCGGGGTCTGGGTCACCCTCTCCGCGGGACAGCCCGCCACCTTCGAGGGCGTCGAGGGCGGTCTGCGGCTGGAGCAGCTGGCCGACGGCACGGCCCTGCTGGCCGGCCTGCGCGCCGGGCGGCTGACCCCCGAGGAGGCCCTGGCCTCGCTGGCCACGCTGCGTGCCCAGCCGCACCGCTACAAGGTCCCCGGCCTGCTGGCCGGAGGGGTGCTCTCCGGGGTGGGCATCGCCCTCGTCCTGGCCCCGGCGTGGCCGTCGGTGGCGTTCGCCGCACTCCTCGCGCCGGTCACCGTCGTGCTGATGATCCTGTCCGGCCGCCACCGCACGATCTCGACCCTCACCCCGCTGCTCGCGGCCTTCAGCACCGCGCTGGTCGCCTTCTCGGCCGCCTCGGCCGGCCTGGTCACGGCGCCGCTGTGGACGCTGGTCGCCCCGATCGCCGTGCTGCTCCCGGGTGCGACCATCGTCACCGGCCTGGTCGAGCTGGCCGCGGGTTCGATGGTCGCCGGCACCTCGCGGCTCGGCCACGGGACGGTCCAGCTGCTGCTCTTCGCGCTGGGCGTCGGCGCCGCCACGGCGCTGCTCGACGTGCCCGGCGAGCTGCTCGACCCGACCCGCCCCGTGGAGCTCGGCTGGTGGGCCCCGCTACTCGGCGTCGCCGTCGTCACCCTGGCGATCTCACTCATGGAGTCCCTGCGGCTCGCCCTGGTCCCCTGGGTGATGGTGACCGCCGTGGCGACCTATCTCGGGCAGCTCCTGGGCCAGACCTTGTCCGACGCGCGCTGGGCCGGGGCGTTCCTGGGGGCGGTGGTCGCGATCCTGGCCGCCACGGTGGTGGAGTTCGTGCGACCCCAGCTGCCCCGCTCCGTGGTCTTCCTGCCCAGCTTCTGGCTGCTGGTGCCCGGATCGTTCGGCCTCATCTCGGTCACCCAGCTCGACGCCGGCCCGGCCGTGGCCTTCTCCGCCGTCGTCGCGGTGACCCTGGTCATTGCCGCGATCGCGCTGGGCATCGTCGTCGGCGCCAGCCTCGCCTTCCCGCTGCGGCGGGCCGCCCGCCGGGTGGGGCTGCTGCACCTGCTGCGGCGGCTGCGCCGCGGCTGACCACGCCCGCGGGCAGGATGGGTGGTCGTTACGACGCCGAGCCCAGGACCGACCAGGACAGTCCTAGGTGTACCCGGCCAGGACCGACCCGGACGGACCCGGGACAGACAAGGTTGTGCACCACAGGCAGCGTCGACGACCTCGTCTGTGGTGCGCAACCTGGTCTATCTCACGCGCTTGGCGGACGGGGCGGGTGAGCGCTGCTCAGACCGGGGGTATGCCGCGGTGTCGGGAGGAGAAGTGCCGGTCGCGGCGCGCGGCATACCGGAACCGGCGGATGATCTCCTCGCGCAGCTCCTCGGGCTCCACGACGGCGTCGATGACGAGGTCGGCGGCCAGCCGCTCCAGGTCGACGTCCTCCAGATACTCCGCCCGGCGGGCCTGGACGAACCGCTCGCGCTCCCCCTCATCGGAGATCTCGGCGATCTTGTTGGCGTAGACGGCGTTCACCGCCGCCTCGGGCCCCATGACCGCGATCCGGGCAGTGGGCAGCGCGATCGTCGCCTCCGGCCCGAAACCGGGGCCGCCCATGGCGTACAGGCCTGCGCCGTAGGCCTTGCGGACCACGACGCACAGCTGGGGCACGGTCGCCTCGGAGACCGCGGAGACCATCTTGGCGCCATGCCGGATGATCCCGCCGCGCTCGACCTCTGAGCCGATCATGAAGCCGGGCACGTCGGCCAGGTAGAGCAGCGGGATCCCGTAGGCGTCGCACAGCCAGATGAACCGGGTCGCCTTGTCGGCGGAGTCGGTGAACAGCACCCCGCCCTTGACCGCGGAGTTGTTGGCCAGGATGCCCACGGTCTGGCCGGCGATCCGGCCCAGCCCGACCACCAGCTCGGCAGCGAAGAGCGGCTTGATCTCAAAGAAGCTGTCGTCGTCCACCAGGCCCTCGATGACGTCGTGGACGTCGAAGGGCACCGACTCGGCCTCGGGCACGGTCTGCCGGTCCAGCGGCACCGCGGGTGGCTCGGCAGCGTAGTGCGGCACCGGGTCGTGCCAGGTCTCGGGCAGGTAGGAGAAGAAGTGCCGGGCCAGCTCGATCGCCTCGACGTCATCGGTCGCCAGCAGGTCACCCACGCCCGAGACCGTGCAGTGCATCCGGGCCCCGCCCATCTCCTCCAGCGACACCTTCTCCCCGACGACCATCTCAGCCATCCGGGGGCTGCCAAGGTACATCGAGGCGTTGCCCTCGACCATGATGATCAGGTCGGTGAAGCTGGGGATGTAGGCACCACCGGCCGCACTCGGGCCGAACAGGCAGCAGATCTGCGGCACCTTGCCCGACAGCGCCACCTGGTTGTGGAAGATCCTCCCGGCGCCGCGGCGTCCCGGGAAGAGGTCGACCTGGTCGGTGATCCGGGCCCCGGCCGAGTCGACGAACCAGAAGACCGGCAGCTCCTCGCGCAGCGCGGCCTCGGTGGCGCGGATGATCTTCTCCACCGTCCGGGCGCCCCACGAGCCGGCCTTGACCGTCGGGTCGTTGGCCACGACGACCGCCGCGCGCCCGTCGACCTCGCCGCGCCCGGTGACCACGCCGTCGGCGGGCAGGCCCTCCGCGGTGGCGTTGGCGTAGCGGCCGTCCTCGACGAAAGTGCCCTCGTCGAAGAGCAGCGCGATCCGGTCACGGACGTAGAGCTTGCCCTGGCTGTCCAGCTTGGCCCTGGCGCGCTCGGTCGGCTCCGCCGAGGCCCGGTATGCCGTCCCCAGCCGGTCCCGCAGGTCGGCAACCCTGGGGTCGGGGTGCGGGTTGGGAGAGGCGGCCGTGCTGCTCATACCGCTCATCGTGTCAGGGCCTCTGGCCGCTCAGGCAGGCAGGCCGAGGCCACGGGCGATGAGCATCCGCTGCACCTCGGAGGTGCCTTCGCCGATCTCCAGGATCTTGGCGTCGCGGTAGAAGCGGGCGACGGGGTACTCCTCCATGAAGCCGTTACCACCGAAGACCTGCGTGGCGATGCGGGTCGAGCTGACCGCGGCCTCGGTGGCGTAGAGCTTGGCGATCGCGGCGGCCTGCTTGACCTCGGCGACCGAGCGCTTGCCGAGCGCCTGTTGCTCGCGCAGCCAGGCGGCCTTGTAGGTCAGGGTGCGCGCGGCCTCGGTCATCACCGCGAGGTCGGCGACCTGGAAGGAGACGCCCTGGTTGACACCGATGGGCTTGCCGAAGGCCAGCCGCTCCTGGCTGTAGCGGGTGGACTCCTCCAGCATGCGCTGGCAGCAGCCCACGGCGAGCGCGGCGATCGCGATCCGGCCATCGTCCAGGGTCTTGAGGAACTGCCGGAAGCCCTGGCCCCGCTCACCCAGCAGATTGGCCTCGGGCACCCGGACACCCTCGAAGGTCAGGCCGTGGGTGTCAGAGATGTGCCAGCCGAGCTTGCGGTAGGCCGGCTCGACGGTGAACCCCTCGGTGCCATTGGGCACGATGATCGCGCTGATCTCGGGCCGGCCATCCGGCAGTTCGCCGGTGCGCGCGGTGACCGTGACCACCGAGGTGATCTCGGTGCCGGAGTTGGTGATAAAGGCCTTGGCGCCGTCGATGACCCACTGGCCGTTCTCGAGCCGGGCCCGGGTCCGGCTCGCGCCGGCGTCGGAGCCGGCCTCCGGCTCGGTGAGCCCGAAGCCGGCCAGGGCTCGGCCCTGGACCAGGTCAGGCAGCCACTGCTCCTTCTGCTCCTGGCTGCCGTAGGTCTGGATCGGGTTGATGCCCAGCCCGACGCCGGCCTCCAGGGTGATCCCCATCGACTGGTCGACGCGCCCCAGCTCTTCGATGGCCACGCACAGGTAGGAGAAACCTTCGTGCCCCATCCCGGCCCCGCCGAACTCCTCCGGCGCCTCCAGGCCGAACAGGCCCAGCTCGCCCATCTGCGGCACGAGGTGGGCGGGGAAATGCCCGTCGCGGTCCCACTGCTCCACGTGCGGCGCGATCTCGGCCTCGGCGAACTCGCGCACCAACCGGCGGAAGTCCTCGTGATCCTGGCTCAGCTCGAACATGCTCGTCCGGCCCCTCTCAGGGGTGATAGTGGGTGATCGTGGCGTGCCGGCCCTGGCACGCGCCCATCGTGCTTGACGTTGACGCGAAGGTCAAGCACGATGGAGCCGCCCCCGCACCTTGACGCAAGGACAACCGTGACTGACTCGATCACGTGGACGATCGCCCAGATGGCCGACGACTTCGACGTCACCCACCGTGCGCTGCGCCACTACGAGCACCTTGGGCTGCTCTCCCCCGAGCGGGACGGCCAGCGCCGGATCTACCACCGCCGCGAGCGGACCCGGCTGGCGCTGATCCTGCGCGGTCGCCGTCTGGGCTTCCCGCTGGAGGAGGTGGCCACGATCCTGGACATGTATGACGACCAGCCGGGTGAGGTGGGCCAGCTCACCTACCTGCTCTCCCAGATCGACGACCGTCGCGCGGACCTGGAGCGGCGCCGGCGGGACATCGAGGACAGCCTGCGCGAGCTCGATGAGCTGGAGAAGCGCTGCACCGAAGACCTGGCGCGGATCGGCTGACGCGACGCGGGCGTTCTCCCCGGGACCTCGTCGCCGAGGTGCTGACAGCCTGGGTCTAGGGTGTGCGCTATGCCGATCAGCAAGGTCCTCATCGCCAACCGCGGCGAGATCGCCGTCCGCATCGCCCGAGCCTGCAAGGACGCAGGGATCGGGTCCGTTGCCGTGTATGCCGAGCCCGACCGGGACGCGCTGCACGTCAAGCTGGCCGACGAGGCCTACTCCCTGGGCGGGACGACCCCGGGCGAGTCCTACCTCGTGCAGGAGAAGCTGCTGGACATTGCCCGGCAGTCGGGGGCCGACGCGGTCCACCCCGGCTACGGCTTCCTGGCCGAGAACGCCTCCTTCGCCCAGGCCGTGACGGACGCCGGCCTGACCTGGATCGGTCCCGGGCCCGAGGCCATCGACTCCCTGGGTGACAAGGTCAAGGCGCGGCACATCGCGCTCGCGGCCAACGCTCCGCTGGTCCCCGGCACCAAGGACCCCGTCGAGGGCCCGGATGAGGTCGTCGCCTTCGCCCAGGAGCACGGTCTGCCGGTTGCCATCAAGGCGGCCTACGGCGGTGGCGGCCGCGGGCTGAAGGTGGCCCGCACGATCGAGGAGATCCCCGACCTGTTCGACTCCGCGGTGCGCGAGGCGGTCACCGCCTTCGGGCGCGGCGAGTGCTTCGTGGAGCGCTTCCTGGACCGTCCCCGGCACGTGGAGACCCAGTGCCTGGCCGACCAGCACGGCAACGTGGTGGTCGTCTCGACCCGCGACTGCTCCCTGCAGCGGCGCAACCAGAAGCTGGTCGAGGAGGCGCCCGCGCCGTTCCTGACGGAGGAGCAGCACGACGAGCTGCTGCGCGCGAGCAAGGCGATCATGAAGGCGGCCGGTTACGTCGGGGCCGGCACCTGCGAGTTTCTCGTCGGGCCGGAGGGTGACATCTCCTTCCTGGAGGTCAACACCCGTCTGCAGGTCGAGCACCCGGTGACCGAGGAGGTCACCGGCATCGACCTGGTGCGCGAGCAGTTCCGCATCGCCGACGGTGCGGAGCTCGGTTATGACGATCCCGAGCCGCACGCGCACTCGATCGAGTTCCGCATCAACGCCGAGGACCCGGGCCGCGACTTCTTGCCCGCGCCAGGGACCGCCTTGGTCTTCCGCCCGCCGTCGGGCCCGGGCGTGCGCCTGGACTCCGGGGTCGAGCAGGGCGACGTGGTCGCCGGCGCCTTCGACTCCATGCTGGCCAAGCTCATCGTCACCGGCCGGGACCGGCCGCAGGCGATCGAGCGGGCCCGCCGCGCCCTAGCCGAGTTCGAGGTGGAGGGTATGCCGACCGCGCTCACCTTCCACCGGGCGGTGGTCTCTGACCCGGCCTTCGCGCCATCGGAGCCCTCCGCACCTTTCTCGGTGCACACCCGGTGGATCGAGACCGACTTCGAGAACACGATCGAGGCCTACTCGGGTCCGACCGCGGAGGACCCGGGCGAGGATGGGGAGCGTCAGCAGGTGGTCGTGGAGGTCGGCGGCCAGCGCCTGGAGGTCTCCCTGCCGGCCGGGCTGGCGCTCGGCGGGGGTGGCGGCGCGGCGGCCGGCCGCAAGAAGGCCCCCAAGCGCTCCCGCCGGGGCGGTGGCGCGGCCGCCGCCTCTGGTGACTCTGTCACTGCGCCCATGCAGGGCACCATCGTCAAGATCGCCGTCGAGGAGGGCGCCACGGTCGCCGAGGGCGACGTGGTCGTCGTGCTCGAGGCGATGAAGATGGAGCAGCCGATCAAGGCGCACAAGGCCGGCACCGTCACCGGCCTGTCCGCCGCCGTCGGCGAGACCGTGGCTAACGGCGCGGTCATCTGCGAGCTCCAGGACTGACCCAACCCACTGACACCGCGACAGAACACGTCAACGGGCCCCACGGAACACGCCAGCCGTGCTCGGTGGGGCCTTGTCGCGTGTTCAGTGGCGACGTCTGGAGTGGCCGATAGGGCCTTTTGGCGTGCTCAGTCGGCGATCTCGTGCAGCTGGCGGGCAGCTTCGGACAGCGAGCCGGACAGCGAGGGGTAGACCGTGTAGGTGGCGGCGAACTGGTCGACGTTGAGCCGGTTGGCCACGGCCAGGGCGATGGGGAAGATCAGCTCGCTGGCGCGGGGGCCGACGACAACGCCGCCGACGATGGTGCTCGACCCCGTCTTGGCGAAGAGCTTGACGAAACCGTCCTGGACGTTCTGCATCTTGGCCCGCGGGTTCTTGGTCAGCGGCAGCATCACGCCCCGCGCGTCGACCCGGCCCTCGTCGATGTCGGCCTGGCTCACGCCGACCGTGGCGATCTCCGGGTCGGTGAAGATGTTGGAGCTCACCCGGCGCAGGGACAACGGCGCGACGGCGTCGCCCAGCGCGTGGGCCACCGCGACCCGGCCCTGCATGGCGGCCACCGAGGCCAGCGGCAGTACCCCCGTGCAGTCACCGGCGGCATACACGCCGGGCAGGCTGGTCCGGGAGACCCGGTCGACCTCGATGTGGCCGGAGGGCGCGAGCCGGACGCCAGCCTGCTCCAGCCCCATGTCGGTGGTGTTGGGCAGGGAACCGACGGCCAGGAGTGCGTGGCTGCCACGCACCTCGCGGCCATCCTCCAGGGTGACGACGACGGTGTCGTCCTCACGGCGCACCCCGCCGGCCCGGGAGCGGTTGAGCACCGTCATCCCCCGGCGACGAAAGACCTCCTCGACCACATTGGCGGCGTCCGCGTCCTCCCCCGGCAGGACCCGGTCTCGGGATGAGATCAGGGTGACGGCGCACCCGAGCCCAAGGTAGGCGTGCGCCAGCTCGGCACCGGTCACGCCGGAGCCGATGACGATCAGGTGCTCGGGCAGCTCGGTGAGGTCCCAGATGTGCTGCCAGGTCAGGATCCGCTCGCCGTCCGGGACCGCAGTGTCCATGATCCGGGGCCGGGCGCCGGTGGCGATGAGCACCAGGTCACCCTCGAGCACGCGGCTGCCGGTCGCCTCCCGACGGTCCGCCTCGTGCGGTGAGGGCTCCTGCCCCGACTCCACCGCGCCGACGCCCTCGATGACCTCGACCCGGCCGCTGCCCAGGAGCCGCCCGGCACCCTGGACGACGTCGACGCCGGCGGACTCCAGCCGCTCGGAGATGTCCCGGCTCTGCGCCTGCGCCAGGCTCATGATGCGGCGGTTGACGTGGGAGATGTGTGCCGTGACCCCCTGGTCCTCGGGGACGCCTGCACCGTCGAAGTGGACCCCGATCCGCCCCGCCGCGGTGAACCGGTCCATGAAGTCGGCGGTCGCGATCAGCGCCTTGCTCGGCACGCAGTCGGTGAGCACGGCCGCGCCACCGATCCCCGAGCGCTCCACGACGGTGACTCCTGCCCCGAGCTGGGCCGCCACGAGGGCAGCCTCGTAGCCGCCGGGACCGCCACCGATGATGACCACGGACTTGCCTGCTGCACTCACGGCTCCTATCCAACCATCGGTAGTCTGTCCCGGTGACCACTGGTGCAGATCTCGACCTCGCCGACCCATCGACCGACCCCCGCGAGGTGGCGCGGGCGGCCGCCGCCGTCATCGCTGACCGGACGGGCGCTGAGCGGCACGACATCGCCCTCGTCCTGGGCAGCGGGTGGAAGCCGGCCGCCGAGGCCCTGGCCGGGCTCGGTGACCCGGCCTCGAGCACCGAGATGGACAACACCGAGGTGCCTGGGTTCACCGCGGCGGCCGTCGCCGGCCACAGCGGGACGATCCGCTCCATCCCGCTGCCGGACGGCCGGCGGGTCCTGGTCTACGGGACCCGCACCCACTACTACGAGGGCCGTGGCGTGCGGGCCGTCGTGCATGCCATCCGGACCGCCGCGGCCGCGGGCTGCCGGACGGTGGTGCTGACCAACGGGTGCGGGGGGCTGCGCCCCGAGTGGGCGCCCGGCACGCCGGTGCTGATCCGCGACCACATCAACCTGACCGCCGACTCACCTATCGAGGGCGCCAACTTCGTCGACCTCACCGATCTCTACAGCCCGCGCCTGCGCGACCTGGCCCGGGAGGTCGACCCGAGCCTGCAGGAGGGTGTCTACGTCCAGTTCCGGGGCCCGCACTACGAGACGCCGGCCGAGGTGGCGATGGCGAAGGTCATCGGCGGGGACCTGGTGGGGATGTCGACCACCCTGGAGGCGATCGCCGCCCGCGCGTCGGGGATGGAGGTCCTGGGCATCTCCCTGGTGACCAACCCAGCAGCCGGCATCAGCGCCACGCCCCTGGACCACCAGGAGGTCATCGAGGCCGGCCAGGCCGCGGCGCAGCGCTGCGGCGACCTGCTGGCCCGCATCGTCGAGCGCATCTGAGGAGGGGCAGGTATGACGGATCAGCCGAACCGCGAGCAGCTCCTCCACCGGGCCCGCACCTGGGTGGGGGACGACCCCGACCCGCGGACCCGTGATGAGCTCACGGTCCTGGTCGACCGGGCCGGTGAGGGGGACGAGGAGGCCTGGCTCGAGCTGGCCGACCGCTTCATCGGCTTCCTGGAGTTCGGCACGGCCGGGCTGCGGGGCGCGCTGGGGGCCGGCCCGAACCGGATGAACCGCGCGGTCGTCATCCGCACCGCCGCCGGCCTGACCGCATACTTGCGCCAGCAGCTGGGCCTGGCCGGCGAGGAACGGGGCCCCATCGTGGTCATCGGCTTCGACGCCCGGCACAACTCCGACGTCTTCGCCCAGGACACCGCGGCCGTCGTCACCGCAGCCGGCGGGCGGGCGCTGATGCTGCCCCGGCCCCTGCCGACGCCGGTGCTGGCCTTCGCGATCCAGCACCTCGGGGCGGACGCGGGCGTGATGGTCACCGCCAGCCACAACCCGCCGCAGGACAACGGCTACAAGGTCTACCTGGGCGACGGCTCGCAGATCGTGCCTCCCGCCGATGTCGACATCGCGGCCCAGATCGCCCGCATCCGCAGCGTGAGCCAGGTCGCGATGACCGGCGAGGGGTGGGAGCCCCTGGGCGAGGAGATCCTGGACGCCTATCTCGACGCGGCCGTCGCGGTCCTGGACCCGGCCAGCCCACGCCAGCTGCAGGTGGTGCACACCGCACTGCACGGCGTCGGCTCCGACGTGGTCCGGCAGGCCTTCCATCGGGCCGGCTTCCCCGCGCCGCATCAGGTGGCGGAGCAGGCCGAGCCCGACCCCGAGTTCCCCACCGTCGCCTTCCCCAACCCCGAGGAGCCGGGGGCCATCGACGCGGCCCTGGCGCTGGCGCAGCGGGTGCAGCCGGACCTGGTCATCGCCAACGACCCGGATGCCGACCGGTGCGCCCTGGCCGTCCGCGAGGGCGGCGGCTGGCGGATGCTGCGCGGTGACGAGGTGGGCGCCCTGCTGGGCCGGCACGTCGTGGACCGCGGGCTGGCCACCACCGAGCGGCCCGTCCTGGCCCGCTCGATCGTCTCCTCCCGACTCCTCGGCGCCGTCGCGGAGTCGGCGGGCCTGCGGGGTGAGGAGACGCTGACCGGGTTCAAGTGGATCGGCCGGGTCCCGGGGCTGGCCTACGGCTACGAGGAGGCACTCGGCTACTGCGTCGACCCCGCCACGGTCCCTGACAAGGACGGCGTCACCGCCGCTCTGCTCGTGGCCGAGCTGGCCGCGACCCTCAAGGCGCAGGGCCGCACGCTCACCGACATGCTCGATGAGCTGGCGCTGGACCACGGTGTGCACCAGACCGACGCCTTCTCGGTGCGGGTCAGCCACCTGGGGCTGATCCCTCCCGTGATGACCCGCCTGCGCCAGGACACCCCGGACGAGCTGGGCGGCACCCCCGTGTCCCGCATGGACGACCTCGCTCTGGGCGAGGGCGGCCTGCCGCCCACGGAGGGGGTGCGCTTCTACCTCGCCGACGACACCCGGGTCATCGTCCGGCCGAGCGGCACCGAGCCCAAGCTCAAGGTCTACCTCGAGGCCATCGTCCCGGTCGCCGGCCCGGACGGCCTGCCCGCGGCTCGCGCCGAGGCCGACCGCCGGCTGGCCGCGGTCCGCGCCAGCATGGAGGGGCTCACAGCCGTATGACACGCTCCTCCCCCAGCTCCTCGCCCGGCCTCACCGGCGAGCTCCTGGGTGTCTACCGCACGCTGCCCTCCACCGTCCTGGGCTGGGTGATGGTCACCGGTGCCGCGTTGCTGGCCACGCTGACCCTGTGGGACGTCAGCCAGGGCCGCGACGAGGGCCTCATCTACCCCGCCGCCCTCATCGTGGGGATCGCGGCCGTGGCCTGGGTGCTGTTCCTGCGGCCGCACGTGCGGTTGCACAGTGACGGCGTGCACATTGCCAACATCGTCACCGACAGCGTCGTGCCCTTCGCCGCGGTCGAGGAGATCACCCACCAGTGGGCGCTGGAGCTGCACGACACCCAGGGCCGCAAGCACAGCGCGTGGGCGATCCCCGTCAAGCGGGAGCGGGTCCGGCGCGGGCAGACCGACGACTTCGCGGAGACCACCACGCGCCGACGCGGGTCGGCGGGCCGCACCGCCCAGGGCGTCGCCGACGCGGCGCAACGGGCCCTGCAACGCTGGCGGCTCGGCGGCGGTCAGCTCGACGGCGGTCAGCTCGACGGCGGTCAGCTCGACGGCGGTCAGCTCGACGGCGGTCGACTCGGCGGCACGCACCACCAGGTGCAGGCCGAAAAGCGACCGGCGTGGGCGGCGATCATCGTGCTGGGCGTCTCGCTCCTGCTCATCGTCCTGGCGGTGCTGGGGTGAGCGCCCGCGTCATCGTGCTCACGGGGCCCAGCGGTGCCGGCAAGTCCCGGTTGGCCCGCCGCCTGCACGAGCACCACTCCTGGCCGGTGCTGCAGCTGGACGACTTCTACCGCGAGGCCGTCGACCCCGGTCTGCCGATGAGCCAGCCGGCGCTGGTCGACTGGGACGACGTGCGCTCCTGGGACCTGGAGGCGGCCCTGGACGCGATGACCCGGCTGTGTCGCGAGGGCCGCGCCGAGGTGCCCGTCTATGACATCAGCACCTCCTCCGTCGTGGGCCGGCAGCAGGCGCTCCTGGACGGCCACCCCTTCGTCGTCGCCGAGGGCATCTTCGCAGCGCACACCGTTGCCGGTCTGCGCGAGCGCGGACTGCTCGCGGCCGCGGCCTGCGTGCGCAACCGGCCCTGGCTCACTTTCGGCCGCCGCCTGGTGCGCGACCTGGCCGAGCGACGCAAGCCACCGCTGACCCTGTGGCGACGCGGCAACCGGCTGCGCCGTGCCGAGCCCCAGATCATCGCCGCGCAGCAGGCGCTGGGCGCCGAGCCGATGACCGCCCGGGAGGCCGAACGCAGGATCCTGGCCCTGCTGGCCGAGGCTGGCCTGACGACCCCCGACCGGCCGGAGGCCGAACGATGAGCAACCCCGAGCACGGCTCCGAGCAGTCACCGCGGCCCTGGACAGCGCCCGGAGGTATGTCGTCCCCGCCCGCCGCAGGTGCACCGCAGGCGCCGGAGCCGCAGCAGCCCCCGCACCCGGCCCCGCCGTGGCAGCCGCCGCATACCCCCGGCCAGGGCCCGCCGGGTGGCTGGCAGCAGCCGCCCGCAGCCGGCGGCCCGGGATGGCAGCAGCTCCCGCCCGAGGAGGTGGCGCGCCTGCACCGGCCCGGAGTGGTCCCCCTGCGGCCGCTGCTGCTGAGCGACATCTTCGGTGGCGCGCTGCAGACGATGCGGCGCAACCCCGAGGCGACCATCGGCATGGGCCTGGTCGTGATGACCGCGCTCCTGGTCCCCTCCCTGCTCGGCTCGCTGGCGATGGTCCGGCTGCTGACCTCGGTGGCGCCCGCGGATGTCGAGCTGCTCACCCTCACCGTCAACCTCGGCTTCAGCCTGCTGGCGTCCTACGCGCTGACCGGGATGATCGTGCACGTCGTCGGCGAGGCCGTGCTGGGCGACCGGGCCGGGCTAGGAGCAACCTGGCGTGCGGTGCGCGGTCGGCTGCCCGCCCTGATCGGCGCGATGCTGCTCATGGGCCTGCTGGTGCTCATCGGCACCGCCGCGCTCGTCCTCGCCGTGGTCCTGCTGGTCATGGCGATCGCCCAGACGGGAGGCGGCATGGCGGTGCTCGGGATCATCCTGGTGATCCTGGTCATCCTGGGTGCCATCGTCCTAGGCGTCTGGGTGTCCGGCCGGCTCACCCTGGCCCCCGCGGCCGTGGTGCTCGAGCGGCTGGGCCCCTGGCGCGCGATCGTCCGCGCCTGGTCCCTGACCCGGGGCCGGCAGGGCTGGCGGGTGGTGGGGATCAGCCTGCTGGCCGGGCTGGTCACCAGCCTGGTCACCTTCCTGGTGCAGTTGCCGCTGCTGGGGGCGAGTCTGTGGGCGCTGGCCACCGGCGGCATCGACCTGTCGCCGCTGTCCACCTCGGCACTGGTCCTGGACCACACCTTCCAGCTGGTGGTCGGCGCGCTGGTCACCCCGTTCACCGCAGGCGTGGCGGCCCTGCTCTACCTCGACCAGCGGATGCGCCGCGAGGGCCTCGACGTCGTCCTGGTGCGTGCAGCGCACGACCGCGCCGCTCGCCGGGCCCGCTGAGGTCCACGTGCGCACCGGACCACCCCTGCTTCCCGACGGCGACGAGGCGCGCCGACTGCTCCAGGAAGAGCTGGCGCGCGGGGACTACCAGCTGCAGGAGTCCTGGGTGGCCCGGGCCTGGCGCTGGTTCACCGACCTGTTCTCCGGGCTCGGCGGCGTCGGCCCCTTGCCCGGTTGGGTGACCTGGGTGCTGCTGGCACTGGTGCTGGTCGCCGTGCTGGCCGTGCTCGCCTTCGCCACACGGGACCGGTGGCGCACCGCCCGCCTGACTCGTCACGGCACCCCGGGTGCGGTCCTGGAGGGCCCGCTGCGTGCGGCGGCGGAGCACCGGAAGGAAGCCGCCGCGGCTCTGACGGCCGGTCACCTTGACCGGGCCGTCCTGGAGGCCTACCGAGCCGTCGCCGCGGGCGCCGTCGAGCGCACCCTGCTGGACGACCGTCCCGGCCGCACGGCCCACGAGCTCGCGACCGGGCTCGCCCCAGTCTTCCCCGACGCCCGTGCCGAGCTGCTCGCCGCGGCCGACGCCTTCGACGCGGTCCGGTACGGCGACCAGCGCGCCACCGCGGAGCAGGCCCGCCAGGTCGTCGACCTCGACGCCCGGCTGCACTCCGCCCGTCCGGCCCTGGCGGCGACGACGTGACGCAGACGGTAGAGACCCGGGCATCGGCCCCGCCGAGGAGGGCCCTGCGGGGGTTGCGCCGGTGGGGGCCATGGGTCCTGCTGCTGATCCTGGCCGCGGTGGTGGGTGGGCTGCTGTCCACGCCCACCTCAACCGGGCTGCTGGAGCCGGCGAACCGCGGCCGGGACGGCGGAGCCGCTCTGGCGCAGGTCCTGCAGACCCAGGGTGTGCAGGTGGATGTCGTCGAGGGCTCCTCCCGCCTGATGGAGGGTTCGGCACCCGTGGGTCCCGAGACCACGGTCCTGCTGCCGCACACGGCATACCTCGGCCCGGACGGTGGGGCAGCGCTGCTTGAGACGCTGGCACCGGTCGACCGCCTCGTCGTGCTCGTGCCCTCACCCGAGCAGGCCCCTCAGCTGGGGCTGGACGTCGACGTCGACTGGATCGCCCGCGGCCCGCTGGCCGCGGACTGCACGACCGACGAGGTGCACAGGGAGGACGTCCTGTCCACCACCGATGCCCAGCTGGCGGCCGGCGGTGCCGAGCGGGGCCAGGTCGAGGCGTGCTTCCCCCCGGGGGCCGGGCACAATCTGGGCGGTGCCCGGGAGGGTGCCCTCCTCACCTGGCCGGCGACGGCGCAGCGGCCCGAGACCGTGGTGGCGACGACGAGCACCGCCTGGACCAACGCCCGGATCACCGAGGAGTCCAACGCCGCCCTGGCCCTGCGGCTGCTGGGCGGCAGCGAGCGCCTGGTGTGGGTGCTGCCCCAGCCCGGTGACGCCGGGCTCGACGCCCCCGCCGGGTTGTGGGACGTGCTGCCGCGCCACCTCACCTCGTGGGTGTGGCTGCTGGGCGCGGCGGTGCTGGCCCTGGCCCTGTGGCAGGGCCGGCGCCTGGGACCGGTTGTCGTCGAACCGCTGCCCGCCGTGGTCCCCGCCGGGGAGACCACCCGCAGCCGGGGCCGGCTCTACCGCCAGGCCCGCGACCGGGAGCACGCCCTCGCGGCCATCCGGGCCGGGACGCGGCGGCGGCTCGCCCCGTTGTTGGGGCTGCCGCCGGCCAGCGACCAGGACCGGCTCGTCGCCGCCGTCGCGGAGGCGACCGGTCGCTCCGCCACCGAGGTCGCCGCGCTCCTGGCGCAGGCCGGGCCCGTCACCACCGACGACGCCCTCGTTACCGGGGCCCGGGCGCTGCACGAGCTGGAGGAGCAGGTCAGGACCGCCACGCGGGGGACATTAGGGTGACAGCGGCGACATACCGGGTGAGAGGACGCAGATGACGGACGACCAGCAGGCCCAGCGCGACCAGCAGGCCCAGGAGGGCACAGCACGGCACGGCGGGGCCTCGGTGTCCCCCGAGGAGGCCAGGGTGGCCCTGCACGCGGTGCGCGAGGAGGTCGGCAAGGCCGTCGTGGGGCAGGAGCAGGCCGTCTCGGGCCTGGTGGTCGCCCTCCTCGCCCGCGGGCACGTGCTCCTCGAGGGCGTGCCGGGCGTGGCCAAGACCCTGCTCGTCCGGGCCCTCGCCGCAGCGCTGTCCGTCGACACCAAGCGCGTGCAGTTCACCCCCGACCTCATGCCCGGTGACGTCACCGGCTCCATGGTCTTCGACAGCGGCCGCAGCGACTTCACCTTCCGACCCGGCCCGGTCTTCACCCACCTGCTGCTGGCCGACGAGATCAACCGCACCCCGCCCAAGACCCAGTCCGCGCTGCTGGAGGCGATGGAGGAGCGGCAGGTCACCGTGGACGGCAGCACGCGCCCCCTGCCCACGCCCTTCCTGGTCGCCGCGACCCAGAACCCGGTCGAGTACGAGGGCACCTACCCCCTGCCCGAGGCCCAGCTGGACCGCTTCCTGCTCAAGCTGACGCTGCCGCTGCCGCCCCGCGAGGACGAGGTCGAGGTGCTGCAGCGGCACGCGCACGGCTTCGACCCGCGCGACCTGGCCGCCGCCGGGGTGCGGGCCGTCGCCTCGCCGGCGCACCTGGCTGCGGGCAGCGCCGCGGTCCGGCAGGTGCAGCTCGCCCCCGAGGTGATCGGGTATGTCGTCGACCTCGCCCGCGCGACCCGCTCAGCCCCCTCCCTGCAGCTGGGCGTCAGCCCTCGCGGCGCCACCGCGCTGATGAACAGCGCGCGGGCCTGGGCGTGGCTGGCCGGCCGCGACTTCGTCACCCCCGACGACGTCAAGGCGCTGGCCCGGCCCACCCTGGCCCACCGCGTCCAGCTGCGGCCCGAGGCCGAGCTTGAGGGGGTCAGCACCGACGCGGTGCTGGACTCGGTGCTGGCCTCCGTCCCGGTCCCCCGCTGACCGCCGCACCGACCCAGACGACCCCGACGTCCATGATCATCCGCGGACCCGTCGCCGGCCTGATCCTGGTGGGGCTGGTGCCCACCGCGCTGCTGCCCGGCCGGGCCGGCAGCGTGGCAGCGCTGTGGCTGCTCGGGGTGGCGGTCCTGGTGCTGGTGGACATCCTGGCCGCACCCTCGCCCCGGGCGATCCAGCTGACCCGCGACCCGGTCCCCCAGGTCCGGCTGCAGGAGCAGACGCAGACCGTCCTGAGCCTGACCAACACCGGGGCGCGCCGGCTGCGGGGGCGGGTGCGCGACGCCTGGGTGCCCTCCGCGGGGGCGGAAGGGGCACGGCATACCCTCGACCTGCCCGCCGGGGAACGGCGCAGGGTCACGACGTCGCTGCGCCCGATCCGCCGCGGCGACCGCCCCGCGACCGGGGTGACGGTCCGGACCCACGGGCCGCTGGGGCTGGCCGGACGGCAGGTGACCGTCCAGATTCCCGGCGCGGTGCGCTCCCTGCCGCCCTTCCGCTCCAGGCGGCACCTGGAGAGCAAGCTGGCCCAGTTGCGCCAGCTCGACGGCCGCTCCGCAGTGCGCACGCGAGGGCAGGGCACGGAGTTCGACTCGCTGCGGGACTACGTCGACGGCGACGACGTGCGCTCGATCGACTGGCGGGCGACGGCGCGGCGGCAGCACGCGGTGGTGCGGACCTGGCAGCCCGAGCGAGACCGGCGGGTCATCCTCGTGCTGGACACCTCGCGGACCAGCGCGGCGCGCGTGGGCGACGAGCCGCGGCTGGACGCGGCGATGGACGCGGCCCTGCTGCTCACCGCCGTGGCCTCCCGAGCCGGTGACCGGGTGGACCTCATCGCTGGCGACCGAGTGGTCCGCGCCCGCGTCGGCGCCGGCGGCGCAGGCACCGGCTCGAGCACCGGGACGAGCTCGCTCCTGCACCGGATGGTCACCGCGATGGCGCCGCTGGAGCCGGTGCTGCTCGAGGCGGACTGGCCCATGCTGGCCGGTGCGATCACCGGCACCACCCGCCGCCGGGCGCTGGTCGTGCTGCTGACCAGCCTGGAGCCGGCCGCGGTCGAGGAGGGTCTGCTGCCGGTGCTGCCCTCGTTGACCGCCCATCACCGGGTGGTGCTGGCATCGGTCGCCGACCCCGGCCTGCGGTCGCTACGGGAGGACCTCTCCGGCGTGGAGGCGGTCTATGACGCGGCCGCGGCCGAGCGCACCGACTCCCTCCGCCAGCGGACGGCCACCGGCCTGGCCCGGCTCGGGGTCACCGTCGTGCACGAGCCGCCCGAGGAGCTGCCCGTGGGGTTGGTCGACCACTACCTGGCGCTCAAGGCCCAGGGCCTGCTCTGAGCCACAGAGCTGATCCGAGACGCCGGCAACTCACCCCGCCGTCGGCGCGGAGGCTGCCTGCAGGTCCTCCCCCACGTCGCCGGTAGCGCCGCGCAGCACGGCCCTCCGGCCCAGAGTGAAGACGTAGGCGAAGAACGCGAGCAGCGCGACCACGCCGATCCCCACGCGCGCCCACGTCGGCAGCGGGGAGGGGGTGACGAAGCCCTCGATCACGCCGGACAGGAGCAACACGAAGACCAGCCCGATCGCCACCCCTGCCGCGGTCCGGCCCTCCCGGGCCAGGTTGGCCAGCCGGGTCCGGGGGCCAGGCGCCACCCAGGCCCAGAACAGCCGCAGCCCCACCCCGGCGGCGACGAAGATCGCCATCAGCTCCAGCAGCCCGTGCGGGGTGATCATCCCCCAGAACACCTCGGCCCGGCCGTGCCGGTGCATCAGCGCACCGACGACCGCCACGTTGGCGATGTTCTGCCAGAGGACCCAGACCACCGGGAAGCCCAGCACGCCCATCCCGATGCACCGCGCTGCGACCCAGGCGTTGTTCACCCACACCAGCGTGGAGAAGCTGCTCGCGGCGTGCTCGGAGTAGTAGCTCTCGAACTCGACGTTGACCAGCGTCTGCACCTCCTCCATCGACAGCAGTGACTGCTCCACGACCGGGTTGCGCACCAGCCACCAGCCCAGCACCAGGCCGACCACGACGTTGACGACGGCGGTGATCCCCCACCACCAGCGCAGCCGGTACAGCGCCGCAGGGAAGTCCTCGGCGAAGAACCGGCCGACCCCGGCCCAGCTCGCGGTCGGCACCCGCGCGGCCCGCGCCCGGGCACGGGCCACCAGCGCGGACAGGTGGGAGACGACGGTGGCGTCCGGGGCGCTGGAGCGCACCACGGACAGGTCGGTCGCCGCACGCTGGTAACCATCCAGCAGCTCATCGGCCTCGGCCCCCGTCAGCCGACGCCGCCGGGACAGAGCGTCGAGCCGGGCCCACGCGCCCTGTCGCCGTCCCACCAGCGCGTCCAGGTCCACGGGGACACTGTATGCGGTGCGTCGGTCCAGCCCGGCCCTCGCCGTAGGCTGGACCTATGGCGACCCGGGGCATCTTCGAGGCCGAGCGCTTCGTCACCGGCGAGGCGGTCGAGGTCGAGCTGCCGCCGGCCGGCCTGCCGCTGCGCGTCGCCTCCGGGCTGCTGGACCTACTGGTGATCGCGTTGCTGGTCCTTGCGGTCGTCTTCCTGGTCCCGCTCGACATTTTCCTCGCCGATGCGGCGCTGGGCCAGGCCTTCCTCATCGTGGTGATGGTCCTGGTGATGGCCGGGATCCCCCTCGCGTTGGAGACGCTCACCCGCGGCCGGACCGTCGGCAAGCTGGTCCTGGGGCTGCGCACCGTCCGCGACGACACCGGCCCGATCGGCCTGCGGCACGCCACGATCCGTGCCCTGGTCGGCACCGTCGAGCTCTGGCTGACCCTGGGCAGCCTGGCCCTCATCGTCGCGATGACCAACGAGAAGGCCCGCCGCCTGGGTGACCTGCTCGCCGGCACCTACGTCGTGCGGGACCGGGTGCGGCTCCAGATGACCGAGCCACCCCAGGTCTCCCCACGCCTCGCCGACTGGGTCGTCGGCGCGGACATCGGGGTGCTGCCCGACGCCCTCGTGGTCGCCACCCGGCAGTTCGTGGGCCGGGCTGCATCCCTGTCGCCGCAGGCCCGGGCCCAGACCGGCTCGGAGCTGTATGCCGCGCTGCTGGAGCGGGTGGCCCCCGCACCGCCCCCGAGCGCGCACCCGGAGGAGGTCATGGCCAGCGTGCTGGCCGAGCGCCGCCGCCGCGACGAGGAGCGGCTGGCCCGCGCCGACGCCCTCCGGGACAGGGTGCTCCCGCCAGCCTGATCCTCCTGAGGCAGAGGTCGCGCTTCCTCCGGGCCACCTCGTCGGTCAGTCGTCGTAGGCGGGCTTGAGCACGTCCTCGATGATCCGCAGCCGCTCGTCGAAGGGCAGGAAGGCTGACTTCATCGCGTTGACCGTGACCCGGCGCAGGTCGGTCCAGGTCCAGCCGGCCCGGTCCACGAGCAGCTGGGCCTCGCGGCTCATCGAGGTGGCGCTCATCAGCCGGTTGTCGGTGTTGAGGGTGACCCGGAACATCAGCTGGGTGAGCAGGGTGATCGCGTGCTTCTCGATCGAGGGCGCCGCGCCGGTCTGGACGTTGCTGCTGGGGCACATCTCCAGCGCGATGCGCCGGTCGCGCACGTAGCCCGCGAGCGGACCGAGCGCGAACGCCTCGGGCTCGGTGCGGGAGCGGGCGATCGCCGAGGCGAGGTCGTCGGTGACCGGGCGCCCGTCGACCGTGATGTCATCGACGATGCGGATCCCGTGCCCGAGCCGCTCTGCCCCGCACAGCTGCACGGCCTCCCAGATGCTCGGCAGGCCGAAGGCCTCACCGGCGTGAATGGTGAAGTGGGAGTTCTCCTGGCGCAGGAACTCGAACGCGGCCAGGTGCCGCGTGGGCGGGAAGCCGTCCTCGGCCCCGGCGATGTCGAAGCCACAGACCTCCGCCTCCCGGTGACGGACGGCGAGCTCGGCGATCTCCCGACTGCGGGCGGCGTGCCGCATGGCGGTGAGAATCGCGCGCACCCGGATCGGTCCGGCCGGCGCCGCCTGACCCCGGTCCGGGCCGGCCAGGGCGGTCATCTCCTCCTCGCCCTCGCGCAAGCCCTGGTTGACCGCCCGAACCACCTCGTCCAGGCTCAGCCCACCCTCCAGGTGCTGCTCGGGCGCGTAGCGTACCTCGGCATACACGACGCCGTCGGCGGCCAGGTCCAGCACGCACTCGCGCGCGACCCGCGTCAGGGCCGCCGCGGTCTGGGTGACGCCGACCGTGTGCGCGAACGTCTCCAGGTAGCGGGCCAGCGACCCACTGTCGGCGGCCTGGGCGAACCAGGCCGACAGGGCGTCGACATCCTCGGCGGGCAGCGCGGCATACCCCTGCTCGTGCGACAGCTCCAGGACCGTCCCTGGCCGCACGCCGCCGTCGAGGTGGTCGTGCAGCAAGACCTTGGGCAACCGGCGGATCGTGTCCGTCTCGAGGGCGCGGGCCCGGGGCGGGGTCTCAGGCATGGTCGCGCCGGGCGCTCTCGGAGGTGAAGGCGGGCGAGCAGACGGCCAGGTAGTCGGCGCCCGTGTCGCCCACGAAATAGCGCACCCACTCCCCCGCGCGGACCAGCACACACTCGCCGGCCCCGATGCGGGTGACCTCATCGTGCTCGTCCTGGACCAGCATCTCCCCTGCCAGGACGTAGGTGACCTCGTCGAACTCCGGACGTTGCCCCGGCTCGTCCCACCCCGGGGGGGCGGTCATCCGCGCGACCGACACCGCCCCGTGGCCGGTGCTGGCCGCCCCGGCATACTCCTGGATGAGCTTCTCACCGGCGCCGGGCACGCGGACCGGCTGCAGCATCGTCGGCATGGTGCTGATCATAGAGTGGGGGGTATGCCGCACACGCTCACCCCCGGGACCGCACTGACCGTCCAGGACGTCGCCGACCTCATCGACCACGCCCTGCTCAAGCCTGAGCTCACCCCAGCCGAGGTGGAGGCCGCGGGCCGGGAGCTCGCTCAGGACCGGATCTGGTCGGTCTGCGTGCGCCCCTCCGACGTCCGGCTGGCGCTGGCCGCGGTCGACGGGTCCCCGACCCGGGTGTGCACGGTCATCGGCTTCCCGCACGGCACCACGTCGACGGCCGCCAAGATCGCCGAGTCGAACCAGGCGATCGCCGACGGCGCGACCGAGCTGGACATGGTGCTCAACATCGGCCGCCTGCGCGGCGGCGACCTTGAGGCGGTCAAGCAGGACATCGCCGCCGTGGTCCAGGTAGGGCACGCCGCCGGTGCTCTGGTCAAGGTGATCCTCGAGACCGCGCTGCTGGACGAGGAGCAGAAGGCCGCCGCGTGCCGGGTCAGTGAGGAGGCCGGCGCCGACTTCGTCAAGACCTCCACCGGCTTCGCCGGCGGCGGGGCCACCCTGCCGGACGTGCGCCTGATGCGGGCCACTATCTCCGACGCCGTGCAGGTCAAGGCCTCCGGAGGCGTCCGCGACATCGACACCCTGCTGGCGATGGTGGCCGAGGGAGTCACCCGCATCGGCACCTCCTCAACGCAGGCTCTGCTGGCCGGCGCCCGCGAGCGCGAGCAGGCCGGCACCCTGGTCGTCCCTCAGCCGGGCGGCGCCGGCGCCGACACCGACGCCGACACCGGCGCCCAGGGCTACTGACGCGGCCCTCCCCTCCCGACACCCGCAACCGGCGACACGCCCTGCACCTGGGTGCAGACCGTGTCGCCGGTAGGGAACAGACCGTGTCGCCGGTAGGGGACAGACCGTGTCGCCGGTAGGGAACAGACCGTGTCGCCGGTAGGGGACAGACCGTGTCGCCGGTAGGGGACAGACCGTGTCGCCGGTGGGGGACAGACCGTGTCGCCCGCGGGACGTGGCGGGTCAGGCGATCCGGTCGATGACGATCGACCCGGCGGCCTGCACCTGGTCGGCCCCGCCGATGTCCCAGGCGCCCTCAAGAGCGGCGACCGCCCGGTCGAAGCGCTCCGGGGTGTTGGTGTGCAGGGTCATCAGCGGCTGCCCCTGGGTGACCTCGTCACCCGGCTTGGCGTGCAGCTCGATGCCCGCGGCAGCCTGAACGGGATCCTCCTTGCGGGCCCGGCCGGCGCCCAGGCGCCACGCGGAGACACCGACCGCCATCGCATCCAGCCGGCCCAGGACCCCATCGGTGTCGGCGAGCACCTGGTGGGTCTCCTTCGCTGTGGGCAGATCGGCGTCGGGGTCACCGCCCTGGGCGGCGATCATCCGGCGCCACACGTCCATTGCGCGCCCGTCCTGCAGCGCCTCGGCGGGGTCGACGTCCGTCACGCCGGCACCCTCGAGCATCTCCCTGGCCAGTGCGAGCGTGAGCTCGACGACGTCCTGCGGGCCGCCGCCGGCCAGCACCTCGACCGACTCCCGGACCTCCAGCCCGTTGCCTGCGGTCAGCCCCAACGGGGTGGACATGTCGGTCAACAGCGCCACGGTGTGCACCCCGGCGTCCTGCCCGAGCGCGACCATCGTCTCGGCCAGCTCGCGGGCGTCCTCCAGAGTCTTCATGAACGCACCGGAGCCGACCTTGACGTCCAGCACCAGCGCGCCGGTGCCCTCGGCGATCTTCTTGCTCATGATCGAGGAGGCGATCAGCGGGATGGCCTCGACCGTGCCAGTGACGTCGCGCAGGGCGTAGAGCCGCTTGTCCGCCGGAGCCAGGCCGGCACCGGCGGCGCAGATCACCGCGCCGATGTCCTCGAGCTGGCGCAGCATGTCGGCATTCGACAGGTCGGCCCGCCAGCCGGGGATGGCCTCCAGCTTGTCCAGGGTGCCCCCGGTGTGGCCGAGCCCCCGTCCGCTCAGCTGCGGCACGGCCACCCCGCAGGCCGCGACGAGGGGGGCCAGCGGCAGGGTGATCTTGTCGCCTACGCCCCCGGTCGAGTGCTTGTCCGCGGTGGGCCGGGACAACGAGGAGAAGTCCATCCGCTCGCCGGAGTCGATCATCGCCCCGGTCCAGTCGCTGATCTCCCGTCGGGTCATGCCGTTGAGCAGGATCGCCATCGCCAGGGCGGACATCTGCTCGTCGGCCACCTGCTCTCGGGTGTAGGCGTCGATGACCCAGGCGATCTCCGCGCTGGGCAACTCCCCCTTGTCCCGCTTGGTGCGGATGATGTCGACAGCGTCGAAGGACTCACTCATAGCGCCCAGTCTGGCCCATGGCCCCGGCTGCCCGTACAACCCGGGCGGCCTTGGGCCCCGGCGGGTCCTCCCCGCGCGCGGCAGCGACGTCCCGCTGCAGGCGCCGCAGCCCCGACTCGAACTCGCGCCGGCCCGACCCGGGCAGCGCCCCGGCCCCGCTGAGCTGGCCCAGCAGCCGCTCGGCCTGCTCTTTGACCTCCTCAAGCACCCGGCTGACGTCCTGAGCTGATCCGGCGGTGGCGGCGGTGTGCAGGTCGCGTGCGCACCGGCTCAGGTGCAGCTGGCCGAGTGAGACAACAGGGTCGGTGGACGTGCTAGTGCCCGCGGAGGGGTATGCAGGGGGCGGAGTGTTTGCGTCGGGGTACTGGGGCACCTCGATCTTGGGCATTCCCGGCCCGGGCGTCCCTGTCGCCGGCGTCGCCCCTGCTCCGGGCGCCTCCCCTGGGCGGTGCACCCAGGGCGAGTGGCCAGGACGGTGCTGCGACGGGGAGTCCATGGGGGCCTCGCCCGCCGGGCCGATCGGCGGCGGGGCCGTGGCATCCAGACCGGACCCGCCCGTCCACCCGGGGATGGGCTCGTCCGACTGAGTGGGCGGTGGCAGCGGATGGTCCGGTCTGTTCTGCATGCTGGTGTTCTGCTCGCTGCTGCGGCGCTGACCCAGCACCCCCGCAGCCACCCACCCCAGAATGATCGGCACGAAGATGCCCACGTTCATGTCCAGCAACACGTTCAGCACGAAGAACGCGATGAGGGCCCAGCCCCACCAGGGCAGCGAAGGAACGGTGCGCACCGGACCACCCTACCCAGGTTGTGACATCCTGTGGCCCGTGCAGATCGCAGACATCATGGCTCTCGTCGTCCCACCCACCGTCGAGCTGCTGCGCCGTGCCCGCGCGGCCGAGGGGGAGCGCCCGCAGGAGCCCGAGCCGATGTTTCCCACCCTCATCGCGGTGCGCCACCAGCGTGTAGTGGCCAGCGTCAGCACGCCCCGGATGTCGATCACCCTCAACTGCGCCCTGCCCATGGCGGTCGGGCTGGACCCGCAGGCCCTGGTCGTCGCCGCCCAAGCCCACGTCGAGGGTCACCTGGCCCTGGCGTACTCGGTCATGACGCGGGACCGCACAGCCAAGTTCGTTCTGCAAACGGTCGCCGAGCGTGACGGACAGCTGGTGGTCGGCCGGCCCGCCGACGGTGGGGAGCCCGCGGACCCGCATATCCTGCAGACCCTGGCGGAGGCGATGGGCCAGCGGCCCGTGGACGTGACCAGGGTGGCCCGCAAGGACATGGGCGGGACCTTCGGTGAGGACACCTTCCTGCCGCCTGAGCAGGGACAGGTGGTGGTCGACGCGGGCACCGTGAAGAATCTGCAGCAGCGGGTCAAGGGTGTGCGGGGCCGGGCGCTCTACGTCGCCCGCAGCCCCGAGGCCGGCAGGCTCGCACTGAAGGCCGGCCTGCCCCGGACCAGCCTGCTCACGTCAGAGTCGCCGGAGGTCATGGCCACCGAGGGCGACGACTGATCGGCGGCACCTGACCGGGACCCGAGCGGTCCCTTCGGTTCTCAGGGCTCCAGGTGCTCGGCCCCGAACGCCTGCGGCAGGACCTGCTCCATCGGCAGGATGCCCTCGGGGGTCTGCAGCAGGCACCCCGGACCGCCGTGCTCCCACAACAGCTGGCGGCAGCGGCCGCACGGCATGAGCGTGGCGCCCTTGCCGTCCACGCACCACACCGCGACCAGCCGCCCACCACCGGTCGCCGCCAGCTCGGAGACCATCCCGCACTCGGCGCACAGGCCTAGCCCGTAGGAGGCGTTCTCCACGTTGCAGCCGGCGACGACGCGGCCGTCGTCGACCAGGCCGGCCACGCCGACCGGGTAGCGCGAGTAGGGCACGTAGGCCCGGCGCATGATCTCGCGGGCAGCGTCGCGGAGGCGGTCCCAGTCGATGGCGGCGTTCATGGCCTACCTTTCTCGTCAGCTCTTGGTGTAGGCGGTGCCCGAGGCTGCCGGCGGGCGGACCCGGCCGACGAACCCGGCCACGGCCAGGATGGTGATGATGTAGGGCAGCATGAGCAGCAGCTCGGAGGGGATGGTGCTGCCGATGCTGGACATCATGTTGCCCAGGTTCTTGGAGAAGCCGAAGAGCACGGCAGCGGCCACAGCGCCCCAGGGGCTCCATCTGCCCAGGATCATCGCGGCCAAGGCGATGAAGCCGTTGCCGGCCGACATCTCCCGGCCGAAGGCCAGGCCGGAGCCGACGGTGAAGAAGGCGCCGCCCAGGCCGGCGACCGCGCCACCCAGGATGGTGTTCCACACCCGCCGCGGGTTGACCTTGATGCCGACCGTGTCCGCCGCCTTGGGGTGCTCACCTACCGCGCGGGTGCGCAGGCCCCAGCGACTGCGGAAGAGCATGATGTTCAGGATGACCACCAGGGCGTACATCAGGTAGACCAGGATGGTCTGGTTGAACAGCACCGGGCCCAGGATGGGGATCTCCGCCAGCACCGGCACCCGGAGACGGTCCAGCGGCATCCGGGTGTTGAACAGGGCGCGGTTGTCCGCCAGGACGGTGGAGAAAAAGAAGCCGGTGAGACCGATGACGAGCGTGTTCAAGACGACGCCGACGATGATCTGGTTGACGCGGTACATCACTGCGAACCAGGCCAGCGCCGCTCCGACCAGGCCGCCGGCGATCGGGGCGGCGAGCAGGCCGGCATACCCGGTGCCCGTCATCGAGGCGACCACGGCGGCGGCGAAGGCACCGAAGAGCAGCTGGCCTTCGATCGCGATGTTGATGATGCCCGAGCGTTCGCAGATGACACCGGACATTGCCCCGAAGACCAGCGGCACCGACAGTGCCAGCGCACCCCCGAGCAACGAGACCATCGGGATGACCGAGGTCGTGCCGGCCCCGACGTAGGTGAGGAAGGCCAGGATGAAGCCCAGCCCGACGGCCACGTGCAGCCACATCGGGGCCGGCCTGTGGTCCCGCACCCGTAGCCAGGCCCAGACTGCGGCCCCGGCCATCAGCAGGGCCAGCACGATGATCGTGACCAGCGCCGGGACGGTGATGTTGGGAATGGTGACCCACTCCCGGGCACTGCCCACCTGGAAGGTGGTGGAGGTGTCTCCCGGTGTGCCCGGAGCCATCAGCAACGCGGTGATCAGCGCGGCGACGGCATAGCTGATGGGAGCCTTGAGACCCACCTTCGGACGGACCGTGACCGGCCCGTCCGCGGGTGCCGGCGCAGGACGCT
The DNA here is from genome assembly GCF_008843165.1 of Ornithinimicrobium pratense. NCBI lineage: Bacteria > Bacillati > Actinomycetota > Actinomycetes > Micrococcales > Ornithinimicrobiaceae > Ornithinimicrobium > Ornithinimicrobium pratense. The sequence goes on from NZ_CP044427.1 coordinate 2,340,853, forward strand.
CGGTGACGGTGCTCATGCCGGGATCTCCTCTGCACGTGAGCCGCTGCGTGGCTTCCTGGGCTGGTGGGGCTTGGCTGGGTCAGGCAGCCGGAAGACCGACCTAACCAGCGGCGGCGCGGCGATCAGCAGCACGATAATGGCCTGCAGCACGAGGATGATGTCGACCGGGGTCGAGGTCAACGACTGCATGAACATGCCACCCGCCTTCAGCGCGCCGAAGAGCAGCCCGGCGAAGAAGGTGCCCCAGGGGCGAGACCTGCCCAGCAGCGCCACGGTGATCGCATCGAAGCCATAGGTGGCGGCCACACCGGCCGTCAGTGAGCGTTCGGTGCCCAGCACCTGGGCGGTGGCAGCCAACCCGGCCAGGGCACCGGCGATGAGCATGGTGACCACGGTGATCCGGCCGACCGACATGCCCGCGGTCCGGGCCGCGGCCGGGTTGGCGCCGGCCGCCCTCAGCTCGAAGCCGATGGTGGAGCGCTCCAGCAGCCACCACACAAAAGCCGCGGCAGCGATCGCCACCAGGAAGCCCAGGTGCAACCTGAGGTTCACGCCCGGGAACCACGAGGCCGGGATCAGCAGCGGATAGACCGCGTCCGCCCCAACGCTGGGACTGCGCTGGCCGGTCCGGCCAGGGTTGAAGGCGGAGAGCTTGAGCACATAGCCGATCAGGTAGACCGCGATGTAGTTGAGCATGATCGTGACGATCACCTCGTTGGCTCCGAACCGGGCCTTGAGCACACCGGGGATGCCGGCCCACACCGCACCGCCGATCGCGCCACCCAGGGCGGCGACCAACAGGTGGATCACCGGGGGCAGGTCGAAGGCGAAGCCCAGCCATGCTGCCACGATCGCACCGACGATGATCTGGCCCTGGGCGCCGATGTTGAACAGACCGGCCCGGAAGCCGACGGCGATGCCCAGCCCGGCCAGGATCAGCGGTACGGAGTAGACCATCGACTCGGTGAGCGGTCGCAGCAGGCCGGCCAGGCCACCCTGATGCCAGTCGAAGATCGCGCCACGGAACATCGCGACGTAGGCGTCGGTCACCGCGCCCCAGGCGGCGGACAGGGTGTCGCCCGGGCGGGTGAAGAAGTAGCCCGAGGCCTCCCGGGTGGCCTGGTCGGCGAAGGCGATCAGGAAGGCGCCCACGACCAGGGCCAGCACAACTGCCAGGACGGAGATCAGGATGCTGCCCGAGAGGACCTGATGCAGGAGCGGCGGAGGGTCCTGCCCGGGCCGGTCGAGTCCGGCGACCTGGACGCCGGTCTGCCCGGGCGGGGTCGCGGTCGCCGCCTGATCGGTCTCGGCGTCCGAGCCGGTGGACTGGCGGGCGGGCTGGTGGGGCTGGTCGCTCACGGCGCCTCCTGCTCGATGTCGGCCTGGCCGAGCACCGAGTGGTGCTCCGCGGCCTGGGTCCGGGCCTCGTCCAGAGGGACACCGGCCATCATCAGGCCGAGCACGTCGCGGTCGACCGTGCCGTCGGCGACATCGACGATGCCGACGATCCGGCCGCGGTACATCACGGCGATCCGGTCGCCGAGGTTGAGCACCTCGTCCAGCTCGGTGGAGACGATGATGACCGGGGTGCCGTTCTGGCGCTCCTGCACGATGCGCTTGTGCACGAACTCGATGGAGCCGACGTCCAGCCCGCGGGTGGGTTGGGATGCGACGAGCAGGCGCAGGGGGCGGGACATCTCGCGGGCCAGCACCACCTTCTGCGCGTTTCCACCGGACAGGGTCGAGATGGGGTCCTGCACCGAGGTGTAGCGCACGTCGAACTCCTGGGTGCGGTCCTCGGCGTTGGCGCCGACCTCGGTGGGGTGCATCGAGATGCCGCTGGCGAAGGGTGCGGTGTCGTAGAGGTCCAGGATGAGGTTCTCGGCGATGGTGAAGCTGGCCACCACGCCGTCGGTGGAGCGGTCCTCGGGCACGAAACCGATGCCGGAGCGGAGCCGCTGCTTGACGTTTCTGCCCCGCAGGTCGTTCCCGTCCAGCAGCAACCGGCCCGCGTCCGCCTCCTGCAGGCCCAGGATCACCTCGGCCAGCTCGGTCTGACCGTTGCCCTGGACGCCGGCGATGCACAGGATCTCGCCGCTGCGCACCTCGAAGGACACGTCGTCGACCAGGACGGTGCCGTTCGGGGCGACCACGGTCAGGTCCTCGACGCGGAAGCGCGCCTCGCCGGGCTGGGCCAGCTCCTTCTGGACCGTCAGGCTGACCGAGCGGCCCACCATCAGCGAGGCCAACTCGGTCTCGGTCGAGCTCGGCCTGGCCTCCCCCACGACCTTGCCCCGGCGGATCACGGTGATCCGGTCCGCGATGGCCCGCACCTCACGCAACTTGTGCGTGATGAAGACGATCGAGGTGCCCGCCTCCTTCAGCTCCCCCATGATGCCGATCAGCTCATCAGTCTCCTGCGGCGTCAGCACGGCGGTGGGCTCGTCGAGGATGAGCACCTTGGCGTCTCGGGAGAGCGCCTTGATGATCTCCACCCGTTGCTGCACGCCGACGGGCAGCTCCTCGATGAGCGCGTCGGGGTCGACGTGGAAGCCGAACCGGTCGGAGATCTCCCTCACCCGGCGCCTCGCCTCGTCCAGCTTGAGGATCCCGCCGGCACCTGCGGGCTCATAGCCCAGGGCCACCGACTCGGCGACGGTGAAGACGGGCACCAGCATGAAGTGCTGGTGCACCATCCCGATCCCGGCGGCGACCGCATCCCCCGGGCCCTTGAAGGTGACCCGCTCGTCGTCGAGCAGGATGTGCCCGCCGTCGGGGTCGTACAGGCCGTAGAGGACGTTCATCAAGGTGCTCTTGCCGGCACCGTTCTCACCCAGGAGGGCGTGGATCTCACCCGGCTGCACGACCAGGTCGATGTGGTCGTTGGCGACCAGCGGGCCGAACACCTTGGTGATGCCCTGGAGCTCGAGCTTCATCGCATCTCCTGCTTCATGCTCACCTTCACGGGGTGGGAAGGCGGGGTTATGCGGCCCCGCCGGGTGGACAGCGTAGCGGCCCGACCCCTCGGGGCCGGGCCGCTACCCACGGTGCGTCGCTCCGCGGAGCGGACGGGTCACTGCTGCGGGGAGTTCTCCGACTCGATCGTCAGCTCACCGGAGATGATCTGCTGCCGGTAGTCCTCGATCTGGTCCTTCAGCTCCTGGGGGACCTCGGAGTCGAAGTCGTGGAACTCGGCCAGGCCGACGCCGTCGTTCTCCAGGGTGCCGACGTAGGGCTCGTTGGAGAACCCGCCCTCAACGGTGGCCTGGATGGTGTCCTGGACCGCCGGGCCGATCTGCTTCAGCACGGAGGTGAGCATCAGGTGGTCATAGCCCTCGGCGGTGAGGTAGCCGTCGGAGTCGACCCAGATGATCCGGACATCACCCGCGGAGTCGGCAGCGGCAGCGGCACCCAGCCCCACCGGCCCGGCGACCGGCATCACGATGTCGGCGCCCTGGGCGATGAACTGGTCGGTCAGGGTCTGGCCCTGGCTCTGGTTGTCGAAGTCGCCCGAGAAGGAGCCGTTCTGCGCGGCCTTGTCCCAGCCGAGCAGGTTGACGTCTGCGCCGTTGTCCTCGTTGTACTTGTCCACGCCGTCGGCGAAGCCGTCCATGAACACCGTCACGGAGGGGATCTCCATGCCGCCGAAGGTGGCCACCGTGCCGGACTCGGTCATGCCCGCCGCCAGGTAGCCGGCCAGGAAGCTGGCCTCGGCGGTGTTGAACAGGATCGGCTTGGCGTTCTCGATCTCGATCGGCTCGAAGTTCTCGTCGCTGAACGCCGAGTCGATGAGGGCGAAGTTGGTGTCCGGGTTGGCGGTCGCCGCCTCCTGGATGGCATCGGCCAGCAGGAAGCCGACCCCGATGGTCAGGTTGCAGCCCTGGCTGACCAGGTTGCCCACGTTGGTGGCGTAGTCGGCATCGGACTGCGACTCCACCTCCTGGGTCTGGATGCCCAGCTCCTCCGCGGCCGCGTCCATACCCTCCTTGCCGGACTGGTTGAAGGACTGGTCGTCCCAGCCGCCCTGGTCGGAGACCATGCAGGCCAGGAAGTCGGCGGCGTCCACCGGCGCTGCTGCCTCGTCGTCGGTGGCCGCCTCGTCGTCGGTGGCCGCCTCGTCGTCGGTGGCGGCGTCGTCGGTGGCTGCGTCGTCATCGGTGCCCGCGTTCTGGGTCGCGGTGGGCGTCGAGGCGGCATCGTCTTCGGGAGCCTCGCCACAGGCGGCGAGGACGAGGGTGGCGGCCGCACCTGCGGCGGCAAGCTTGAGAACCCGGCGCACGGGATGCTCCTTCTATCACGGGAGGTGGACGCCCATATGCTATCTCGCCCGCGCACCTACTCCACGCAGATGAGCACCGCATGAGCAAAAGGTGACGAACTCGTGACCTGTCGTGCTCACAACCCGGAGCTCAGGTCACTGCAGTCCCGCCGGGCCAAGGGAGGTGAAGACGGAGGCGGCCAGGACCTTGGCGGCGACCAGGACCGCGCTCTCGTCCACGACGAGGTCGCCCTGGTGCAGCTCAAAGGTGGGCCCTCCCGGCGTGCGGGTGCCCAGTCGGGCCATCGCTCCCGGGACCTGCTGCAGATACCAGCCCAGGTCCTCCCCGCCCATGGACTGCTTGGTCGGCTCCACGCTGGTGGCCCCGAGCAGCAGCATCGCCGCCCGGGACAGCGCGACCACCGAGGCGTTCTCGTTCTCGACCGGGGGCACGCCCTGGGTGTAGGTGACGGTGGCGGTGACGCCATAAGGCGAGACAACTGACTCGACGATGTCGGTGAAGAGGGGGCGGACCGTCTCCCAGGTCTCGGCGTCGAGCATCCTCAGCGTTCCAGAGGCCTCGCCCCGGGTCGGAATGACGTTCGGGGCAGATCCGGCCCGGACCTCGCCCCAGACCAGGACGGCCGCTGCTCTGGGGTCCAACCGACGGCTCAGCGCGGCGGGGACCTCGGTGACCACCTTGCCCAGGGCGTAGGTGAGGTCCTGCGTCAGGTGCGGGCGGGAGGTGTGACCCCCGCGCCCGGTGAGTGCGACGTGGACCATGTCCGAGGCGGCCGTGATCGGACCGACCCGCAGACCGACGTGACCGACGTCCACCCCGGGATCACAGTGGACCGCGAGCAGTCGGTCCACGCCTTCCAGGCCACCGTGCTCGAGGACCTTCAGCGCGCCACCGGGGTGGGTCTCCTCGGCCGGCTGGAAGATCAGCCGCACCGCGACCCGGCGGGCCAGCAGCTCCTCCTGCATCGCCAGCAGGGCCAGGCCCGCGCCCAGCACCCCGACGGTGTGCACGTCGTGGCCGCAGGCGTGGCAGGCGCCCGGGACCTGCGAGGCGAAGGGCAGCCCGGTGACCTCGTCGACGGGCAGGGCGTCCAGATCGGCCCGCAGGCCAATCCGGAGCTCCGGCTCGGCGTGCCCGATCTCGACCAGGGCACCGGTGCCGGGGAGGCGGCGCACCCGGGCCCCGGCCTGGCTGAGCGGTCCGGCGACCAACGCTGTGGTGCGCTCCTCCTGCCACGAAACCTCTGGGTGGCGGTGCACGTCGCGGCGCCACTGCAGCAGCTGCTCGGAGATCGCGTCGACCTCCTTCGCCACCCGGCCTACCAGGTCCGCAGGGGTGGCGGACCCGGGCTCGACGGCCGCGTCGGCAGCGCGGGCGGTGGTCTGGGTGGTCAACGTGTCGGAGGCGTCGGGGGTCACAGGGTCAGGCTCCTGAAAGGTCGTGAACGCCTCCACGATACGCCCTGCCCCGCGCCGGGCCTGGTCACCGTCCGCGCCAGCGTGGTGGCCGCGCAGCTCACACCCTGCTCAGGGCGCCCCCACCGGCGGGTGCGGCAGGGGCCCGGGGGACTAGAACGTCTCGCGGGGCACGTAGGAGCCCCAGACCTCGCGCAGCGCGTCGGCGACCTCGCCACCGGTGGCCCGGGCGCGCAGCGCCTCCCGCATCGGGTAGAGCACGTTGTCGCTGCCCTGGGCGGCCGCCCGCATCTCGTCCAGCCGACGCTCGACCTCAGCGTTGTCGCGCTCCCGCCGCAGCGTCTCCAGCCGCTGCCCCTGTTGGGCCTCGATAGCGGGGTCCACGCGCAACGGCTCGTAGTGCTCGTGCTCGTCGATGGTGTAGCGGTTCTGCCCCACGACGACGCGCTCGCCGGTGTCGATCTGCTGGGCGTTCTCGTAGGCCGAGCGCTCGATCTCGCTCTTCTGGAAACCCTCCTCGATGGCGTGCACCGCCCCTCCGCGGTCATCGACCGCGGCGATCAGCGCCTCCGCGGCGCCCTGCACGTCGTCGGTGAGGCTCTCCACGACGTAGGAGCCGGCAAAGGGATCCACCGTCTTGGTGACGTCGGTCTCGTAGGCCAGCACCTGCTGGGTGCGCAGCGCGAGCCGAGCCGCCTTGGCGCTCGGCAGCGCGATCGCCTCGTCGAAGGAGTTCGTGTGCAGCGACTGAGTCCCCCCGAGCACGGCGGCCAGGCCCTGGACCGCGACCCGGACCATGTTGACCTCCGGCTGCTGGGCGGTCAACTGCACCCCGGCGGTCTGGGTGTGGAAGCGCAGCATCATCGACTTGGGGTTGCGCGCCCCGAACTCCTCCTTCATCATCCGGGCCCAGATGCGGCGGGCTGCGCGGAACTTGGCGACCTCCTCCAGCAGCGTGGTGCGGGCGACGAAGAAGAAGGACAGGCGCGGGGCGAAGTCGTCCACGTGCAGCCCGGCCTCGACCGCCGCCTGCACGTAGGACTTGGCGTTGGCCAGGGTGAAGGCGATCTCCTGCGCGGGCGTGGCACCGGCCTCGGCCATGTGGTAGCCGGAGATCGAGATGGTGTTCCACCGCGGGATCTCGGCCTGACAGTAGGCGAAGATGTTGGAGATCAGCCGCAGCGACTCCGCGGGCGGGTAGATGTAGGTCCCGCGGGCGATGTACTCCTTGAGCACGTCGTTCTGGATCGTGCCGGTCAGCTTCGCCGCGGGGATGTTGTTGCCCTCGGCCACCAGCTGGTACATCAGCAGCAGGGTGGACGCCGGGGCGTTGATGGTCATCGAGGTGGACACCTCGTCCAGGGGCAGCCCGTCGAAGAGGAGGGCCATGTCGTCGATCGAGTCGATCGCCACCCCCACCTTCCCGACCTCCCCCGAGGCCAGCGTGTGGTCGGAGTCGTAGCCCATCTGCGTCGGCAGGTCGAAGGCCACCGACAGGCCGCCGGTGCCGTTGGCGACCAGCTCCCGGTAGCGGGCGTTGGACTCCGCGGCGGTGCCGAAGCCGGCGTACTGGCGCATCGTCCACGGTCGCCCGGTGTACATCGAGGGGTAGACCCCCCGGGTGTAGGGGTAGGACCCGGGCTCCCCGAGCGCGCTTCCGGGGTCGAAACCGTCGAGGTCCGCCGGGCCGTATACAGCTTTGAAGGGCAACCCGGACTCCGTCGTCGACTCAGCCATGGGCCCAAGCCTAGCGAGGGCTCAGCCGGAGCCTGACGTCGCGTCCGTCGCGTCCGTCACCAGCGTCGGGCCGGCGTAGACCAGCCCCGAGTAGAGCTGGACGAGGTCGGCCCCGGCCTCGACCAGCGCGGCCGCGTCCGACCCGGTGAGCACCCCCCCGACCCCGATGACCGGCAGATCGGTGCGGGCACGCACCTGCCGCACCACCTCTCGGGCCCGGAAGGTCAACGGCCCCCCGGACAGCCCGCCTGCCTGCGCCTGGGCCAGCACGGCCTCCTCGGGCGCGACCGAGGACCGCTCCAGGGTGGTGTTGATGGCGATGATCCCCGACACCCCGGCGGCGAGCGACACGTCGAGGGCCTCGTCCAGAGCCGCGTGGCTCAGGTCGGGAGCCAGCTTGACGAGCACCGGGGTGTCCCCGGCGGCTCGGACGACCGCGCGCAGCAGCTCTCCCAGGGGCTCAGCGTCCTGCAGCGAGCGCAGGCCGGGGGTGTTGGGGCTGGAGACGTTGACGGCCAGGTAGTCCGCGAGCCCGTCGAGGACCCGCACGCAGGTGAGGTAGTCCGTCACGGCGTCCTCGACCGGGGTGTCCCTGTTCTTGCCGATGCTCACCCCGACCGGGATCGCGACCAGCCCCTGGTCCCGGGCGGAGCGCAGCCGGCCGGCCATCGCCTGCACGCCGGCGTTGTTGAAGCCCATCCGGTTGATCACGGCCTGGCTCTGCGGCAGTCGGAACAGCCGCGGTCGCGGGTTGCCGCCCTGCGGCCGCGGTGTGACGGTGCCCAGCTCCACGTGCCCGAAGCCGAGGGCCCCCCAGGTCGCCGCGGCGCGCCCGTCCTTGTCCATCCCGGCGGCCAGCCCCACCCGGTGCGGGAACCGCATGCCGAGCAGCTCCACCGGCGAGAGGGTGCCCGCACCGACCGCATACCCCACCATCGAGGCGAGCGCCCGGGTCGTCGGCGTGCGGCCCAGCAGCTCGGCCGCCACGACGGTGCCGTGGTGGGCCACCTCGGGGTCCACTCGGAAGAGCAGGGGCCGGGCCACGTGCCGGTATGCCGCCTCCACGGCTGCCCGGGTGAGCACCCGCCCCTGGCGGTCCAGCGAGGTGTCCATCCGATCGGCGACCGCACCGGGCGCGGTGGGCCGGCCATCGGAGGGCGGGTGGGTGGGGGTCACGACGGTGTGGCGGTCAGGCTGGGCCATGGCCTCAACCCTAGACTGACCAGCGTGGACACCCCTGGCGACGCACCGCGGCAGAGCGGGCCTCGGGGCGGCTCGGAGCGGCTCGACGGCTTCACCGCCGTCGTTCCCGCCGGGGGGTCCGGGACCCGGTTATGGCCGTTGTCCCGCAGCGACTCCCCCAAGTTCCTCCACGACCTCACCGGCAGCGGCCGGTCGCTGCTGCAGGCGACGGTCGAGCGGCTCCGGCCGCTGGCCGGCGATCGGGTCATGGTGGTGACCGGCAGCCGGCACGCGGACAGTGTCCTCGCCCAGCTGCCGGACCTGGCCCCTGAGCACGTGCTGGTCGAGCCCGGACCCCGGGACTCGATGCCCGCGATCGGCTGGGCGGCGGCTGTGCTGGAGCGCCAGGACCCGGACGCGGTGCTGGGCTCGTTCGCGGCTGACCACGTCATCGGTGATGTGCCCGCCTTCCACGGGGTCGTGCGCCAGGCGGTCGCCGCCGCGCGCACCGGGGCCCTGGTCACCCTCGGCATCACCCCGACCCACCCCGCGACCAGTTTCGGTTATATCCAGGTGGGCGCCGAGGCCGCCGTGCCGGGCGCGCCTGACCTGCGGCAGGCCGAGGCGTTCGTGGAGAAGCCGGACGCGCAGCGGGCTGCCGACTACCTTGCGGGTGGCGCCCACCTATGGAACGCCGGGATGTTCGTCGTGCAGGCCCGGACGCTGCTGGAGCTGCTGGAGGTCAGGCACCCCCAGATGGTGCGCACACTGCGCGACATCGCGGCCGATCCTGACCTGGTCACGAGCAGGTGGGAATCGCTGACCAGGATCGCCATCGACCACGCGGTCGCCGAGCCGGCCGCGGCCGCGGGGCGGGTGCGGGTGCTGCCCGCCCGGTTCGCCTGGGACGACATCGGCGACTTCGCCTCGTTGGCGGCCCTGCTGCCCGAGAGCGATGAGCACCCGGGGCTGCGCGTGCTGGGTCCTGCCGATCACGTGCTCAGCGAGGGGTCCACGGGGGTGGTCGTCGCGCATGGCGGGCGGATGGTCATCACCCTCGGGCTCGCCGACGTCGTCGTCGTGGACACCCCGGACGCCGTCCTGGTCACCACGCGCGAGCGCTGCCAGGACGTCAAGGCCGTGGTCGCGGCCCTCCAGGAGCGCGGGCGGGGGGATCTGACCTGAGCACCGGACCCCGACGCCGGGTGTGCGAGGGGCCCCGATACCCACTGGTCATCCAACGCTTACCCGACACACCCCAGGCCGTCGCCGAGGGCGCACCTGGGGTGGACAGGCTGGGCACGTGAAGGTCGCCATCGTCACCGAGTCCTTCCTGCCGGCGCTCAACGGGGTCACCACGAGCGTGTGCAGGGTGCTGGAGTGCCTGCGCGCCCAGGGCCACGAGGCACTCGTCGTCGCCCCCGGGACCAGCCCGTGGAGCCCGGTCCCGACGCCGCAGTACCACGCCGGGTTCCCAGTGCACACGGTCACCAGCGTCCCGGTCCGGCAGTTTCGGGTCGGGCTGCCCTCCTACGAGATGGAGACCGTGCTGCACCGGTTCCGCCCCGACGTGGTGCACGTGGCCTCGCCGTTCGTGCTGGGGGTGCGCGGGCTGACCGCCGCCCGGGCCCTGGGTCTGCCCTCGGTCGCGATCTACCAGACGGACATGCCCTCCTACATCCGCCAGCACGCGGGGCCGGCTGGTGAGCTCACCGCACGCGCCGCCTGGCGCTGGATCCGCCGCATCCACGACCAGGCCGACCTCACCCTGGCACCCTCCAGCGCCGCGTTGGCGGACCTCGCCGCCCACCGCGTCCCCCGGATCGCGCTGTGGGGGCGCGGCGTGGACTCCGAGCTGTTTCATCCCGACCGTCGGACCGACCCGGTCGCCACGGCCCTGCGGGGCGAGCTGGCCCCACACGGAGAGACGCTCCTGGGGTATGTCGGGCGGCTGGCCCCGGAGAAGGAGCTGCACCGCCTGGCCGAGCTGTCCCGCCTCCCCGGCACCCGGCTGGTCCTGGTCGGCGAGGGCCCCAGCCGCGACCTGCTGCAGTCGCTGCTGCCGGGGGCGGTCTTCCTCGGCCGGCGCGAGGGTGCCGCTCTGGCCCAGGCCTACGCCGCCTTCGACGTCTTCGTGCACACCGGCACCCGGGAGACCTTCGGCCAGACCCTGCAGGAGGCCGCCGCGGCCGGGCTGCCGGTAGTGGCTCCCGCCAGGGGTGGCCCGGTGGACCTGGTGGACGTGGGCCGTACTGGCCACCTCTTCGACCCCGACCGCCCAGGCGCCCTGCGCGCGGCGGTCGAGCCGCTCACCGGCCCGGAGGCCGCCGGTCTGCGGGAGCAGCTCGGCCGGGCCGGCCGGGCCAGGGTCCAGCAGCGCTCCTGGCCCGCCCTCGTCGACCAGCTGCTGGACCACTACTCCATGGTCGTGGACCGGGCAACGGCCCGCCCGGTGGTGGCCTGAGCCTCGTCGTCATCACCCCTCCGACCCTTCTCGTGCCCGGCCTCTGGATAGGGTGCGACCGTGACCAGCGGTGACTCGACCACATCCCGGGACGCGGTCATCGGCGTCGCCATCCCGGTGCCTGAGCCCTGGGGTGAGTATCTGCGCCAGCTGCGCGTCGACTACGGCGACACCCGGGCCCGGCACATCCCCACCCACATCACCCTGCTGCCACCCACCACCACGACCTCGGCCGCCCTGGACGGCGTGCGGGCCCACCTGAGCGAGGTGGCTGCGCGGCATACCCCCTTCGAGGCGATCCTGCGCGGCACCGGCACCTTCAGGCCGGTCTCCGACGTGGTCTACGTGCAGGTCGCCCAGGGCGTGGCCAGTTGCGAGCAGCTCGAGCGGGACGTGCGCTCCGGGCCGCTGGAGCGCGAGCTGAGCTTCCCCTACCACCCCCACGTCACCCTCGCCCACGACCTGCCGCAGCGGGTGCTGGACCAGGTCTTCGCCGATCTCACCGGCTTCAGCTGCACCTTCCAGGTCGAGGCGTTCCGGCTCTACGGGCACCGCGGCGACGAGCTGTGGTCCCCGCTGCAGGACTTCCCGATGGGGGCAGCCGAGCGCTGAGCCCATCGGGCCGAGGGTCAGCCGTGCGGGATCCGGAGGACCTGGCCGGCGAAGACGAGCTCAGGGTCCACGCCGTTGAGCTCGGCCACCTCCTGCACGCTGACACCGTGCTGCTCGGCCACGTCCGCCAGGCTCTGACCCGGCTGGATGGTGTGGGTGCGGTAACGCCGCGGCGTCTGCTGCTCCGCCTCGGTGTCGGCCGCGGCCGTCACCGGGTCGGGCGCGTCGCCGTGATCCGGTGATGCTGCCGGCGTCGATGCCGCGGCGCCCGGCTCCGGCTGCGCGGTCCCTAGGACGTCGTCCCTGTCCTCGAAGACCCGCTCATTGAAGGCACGGTCATCAAGCGTCTGGCCATCGGCGGCCCGGCCGGAGCCCGGGAGCACCTTCTCGGCCTTGGCGAGCACCTGTCGGACCTTGGCGAACAGTCCCATGGTCGACCCCTCGTCGTGGTGGTGGGCTGGTGGTGGATAGCGCCCCCACGCTAGCCCGTTCCCCGCCTGCGGGCCAGTGCTGAGGAGCACGCCTGCCCAGCAGCCGCGCGGATCCCTGCGCCAGGACTGTCGGGGCGGGTGCTAGCGTCGGCGCTGGCGGCACCTGCAGCGCCGCCCATCCCACACGTCGAGCGAAGGGCACCCTCGTGAACTCTCCCGTCAAGGTCGCCGTCACCGGCGCTGCCGGCCAGATCGGTTACAGCCTCCTCTTCCGCATCGCCTCCGGTGAGCTGCTGGGCAAGGACACCCCCGTCCAGCTGCGCCTGCTGGAGATCACGCCCGCCCTGAAGACCCTCGAGGGTGTGGTGATGGAGCTGGACGACTGCGCCTTCCCGCTCCTGGCCGGCGTCGAGATCGGTGATGACCCGAACCTGGTCTTCGACGGCGCCAACATCGCCCTGCTGGTCGGCGCCCGCCCGCGCACCAAGGGCATGGAGCGCGGCGACCTGCTCGAGGCCAACGGCGCGATCTTCACCGCGCAGGGCAAGGCCCTCAATGACCACGCCGCTGACGACATCCGGATCACGGTGACGGGCAACCCGGCGAACACCAACGCCCTCATCGCGATGAGCAACGCTCCCGACATCCCCACCGAGCGGTTCAGCGCCCTGACCCGGCTGGACCACAACCGGGCCATCGCCCAGCTGTCGGCCAAGGTCGGTGCGCCGGTGAGCGACATCACCCACATGACCATCTGGGGCAACCACTCCGCGACCCAGTACCCCGACCTGTTCCACGCCAAGGTCGCCGGCCGCAACGCCGCCGAGGCCGTCGGGGACGACAGCCGCGACTGGCTGGAGAACACCTTCATCCCGACCGTGGCCAAGCGTGGCGCGGCCATCATCGAGGCTCGCGGCTCCTCCTCTGCCGCCTCCGCCGCCTCGGCCACCATCGACCACACCCGCGACTGGCTCCTCGGCTCCCCCGCCGACGACTGGGTCTCGATGGCCGTCCGCTCCGACGGCTCCTACGGCGTGGCCGAGGGCCTGATCAGCTCCTTCCCGGTCACCACCGGAGACGGCAGCTGGGAGATCGTCCAGGGCCTGGACATCGACGACTTCTCCCGCGGCAAGATCGACGCCTCCGTTGCCGAGCTGGACGAGGAGCGGACCGCCGTCACCGAGCTTGGTCTCATCTAGCCCGCACCCGCATCTAGCCCGCACCGCACGGCTTACCCCGGGCCGGGTCCTCACCAGAACCGGTGATGGCCCGGCCCGCGGTCGTACGGGGCGTACCTACACCTGACGCAGGTTGGTGGCCAGCAGGGCCACCGCGGCCCCCAGCACCAGCAACGTGGCGACGTCCACCCAGCGGCCCCGCACGGACAGACCACCGGTCAGCCGCGCCGGCAGGCAGGCGCGTAGGAGCGCTAGCACCCCGAGCGTCGCGCCGAGCGCGACCCCGTAGGCGCGCAGGTTCTGCCCCAGGAGCAGCAGCAGGGACAGCGCTAACCCGGCGACGCCGACCCACCACACCCCGAGCGGCTGGGTCTGGCGCGCCGCGCCCAGCCGGTCCCCCTGCTCCCCGCTGCTCACTGCTGTGAGTCAGCCGGCGGACGTCGCGCCGGCAGCGCGCCCGGCGGCCTCGACCACGTTGGCGAGCAGCATCGCCCGCGTCATCGGGCCGACCCCGCCCGGGTTGGGCGTGAGCCAGCCGGCGACCTCGGCGACGTCCGGATGCACGTCACCGGCGATCTTGCCTTCCCGGCGCGCGACGCCGACGTCGAGCACCGCCGCGCCCGGTTTGACCATGTCGGGGGTGATGATGTCGGGCACGCCCGCCGCCGAGACAACGATGTCGGCCCGCCGGGTGTGCGCGGCCAGGTCGCGGGTGCCGGTGTGGCACAGGGTGACGGTGGCGTTCTCGCTGCGCCGGGTCAGGATCAGTCCCAGCGGCCGTCCAACGGTCAGACCGCGGCCGACCACGACCACCTCGGCACCGGCGAGCGGCACGTCATACCGGCGCAGCAGCTCCACACAGCCCACGGGCGTGCACGGCAGGGGCGCCGGCTCGTTCATCACCAGCGAGCCCAGGTTGAACGGGTGCAGGCCGTCGACGTCCTTCACCGGGTCGACGCGCGAGAGGATCGCGAACTCGTCCAGACCGGTGGGCTGCTGGACCAGGTATGCGGTGACGGCCGGGTCGGCGTTGAGCTCGTCGACCACCGCCAGCACCTCCTCCAGGGGGGTGTCGGCCGGCAGGTCCTTGCGGATGCTGGAGATGCCGATCTCGGCGCAATCCTTGTGCTTGGCGCCGACGTACCATGCGCTGGCCGGGTCCTCCCCGACCAGGACCGTCGCCAGACCCGGCACCACGCCCTTCTCGGCGAGCCTGGCCACCCGCGCCCGCAGCTCGTCCTTGATCGTGGAGAGAACCGCCCTGCCGTCAAGCACTGTCGCCGTCATGCCGCCGAGTCTAGGGCGTCGGGCTCACCCCCAGTCCGCGCCCTGCTCGTCCTCGCCGAATGCCACGTCGACCTGCAGCTCCTGAGCCAGATCCTCCAGCGCGGAGCGCAGCCTGTCCAGGTCAGTTCCGGCCGGAGCCCGCAGCAGCGCACGGGCCTGGAACAGGTCCCCTCCCGCCTGCGGGGCGGGCACTACCGCAGTCTGCAGACGCTCTACCGAGACACCCGCGGCCGCCAGGACGCCGCTGATCTGGCGGACGATGCCCGGCCGCTCGTGGCCGACGAGCTCCAGGTGGGCGACGGCCCCCTCGGCCGCCGGTCGCGGCGGGTCCTCGTCGATGCGACGCACTCTCGTCTCCAGCACTCCTTGCAGCCCCCGCAGCGCCCCCTTCAACGGCTCGACCGCGTCGGGGGGCACCTCCACCGTGACGATGCCGGCGAAGGTCCCGGCAAGCTCGGAGAGCTGGCTGCGGACCCAACTGCCGCCGTGTTCCGCCACGGCGTCCGAGAGGGCGCTCACCAACCCAGGGCGGTCCTCACCGATGACGGTGATGACGAGTGTGGTCATGGCCCGAGCGTAGCGTCGCACGCCGGTCGGTGGGGGTGATCATCGACCGAGGGCCGCACAAGGGTCAGTAGGCGTGGTGGAAGTAGGCCTCAAGACGCCACCAGAAGCTTGAGATCGCGGACGTGCCCGGTCAGTGGGCGAAGTGGCGGGTGCCGGTGAAGTACATCGCCGCCCCGGCCGCGCGCGCTGCTTCGACGACCTCCTCGTCCCGGATCGAGCCGCCGGGGGCCACGACCGCGCGCACGCCGGCGTCGAGCAGCACCTGCAGCCCGTCGGCGAAGGGGAAGAAGGCGTCCGAGGCGGCGACCGAGCCCGCGGCCCGGTCCCCTGCCCGGCTCACCGCCAGGTGGCAGGAATCGACCCGGTTGACCTGCCCCATACCCACCCCGACGGAGGCCCCGTCGTCGGCGAGCAGGATCGCGTTGGACTTGGTGGCCCGGACCGCACGCCATGCGAACTGCAGGTCGGCCAGCGTGGCTTCGTCGACGGGGTCGCCAGCGACCAGCCGCCAGCGGGAGGCGTCGTCACCGCCACCCTCCACCTCGGCCTCGACGGTGTCGACCGCCTGCAGGAGCAGGCCTCCGGAGATCGGCCTGGTCTCGAGACCGCCGCGGGCAGGGGGCCCCACCGCGAGCAGGCGCAGGTTGGCCTTGGTGCGCAGGATCTCCAGCGCCTCGGGCTCGAAGCCGGGGGCCAGGACCACCTCGGTGAAGACGTTCTTAATCTGTTCGGCCATTGCCGCGGTTACCGGCCGGTTGGCCGCGATGATGCCACCGAACGCGGACAGCGGGTCGCAGGCGTGGGCCTTGGCGTGGGCCTGGGCGATGTCCGTCCCGACCGCGATCCCGCACGGGTTGGCGTGCTTGATGATCGCCACCGTCGGCTGGTCGCCCTGGTCGTGCGCGGCCCGCCACGCGGCGTCGGCGTCGAGGTAGTTGTTGTAGGACATCTCCTTGCCGCCCAGCTGCTCGGCCTGGGCCAGGCCCGGTTGCGGCGCGGAGCCGTCGGTGTAGAGGGCGGCGCGCTGGTGCGGGTTCTCGCCGTAGCGCAGGACAGCCTTCTTCTCCCAGGTCGCGCCGATCCAGGCCGGGAAGCCGCTACCAGCCGAAGTCGCGTCGGTGTCGTCCGGTGCCTGCGCCAGCATCCAGGAGGCGACGGCGACGTCGTAGCTGGCGGTGTGCACGAACGCCTCGGCGGCCAGGGCACGGCGCTCATCCAGCGTGCAGCCGCCCGCGGCGACCGTCTGCAACATCTGGGGGTATGCCCTGGGGCTGGTGACCACGGCGACGCTGCGGTGGTTCTTGGCCGCGGCCCGCACCATCGAGGGACCGCCGATGTCGATCTGCTCGACGCACTCGTCCTGGCTCGCGCCGGACATGACGGTCTGGGTGAACGGGTAGAGGTTGACCACGACCAGATCGAAGGGCTCGACGCCGAGCTCCTGGAGCTGGGTGACGTGGTCGGGGTTGGTCGTGTCGGCCAGGATGCCAGCGTGCACGCGCGGGTGCAGGGTCTTGACCCGACCGTCGAGGCACTCGGGGAAGCCGGTGAGCTCCTCGACCCGGGTGACGGGGACGCCGGCCCCCTCGATCCGGCCGGCGGTCGAGCCGGTGGACACGATGGCGACACCGGCCTCGTGCAGGCCGCGGGCGAGCTCCTCCAGTCCGGTCTTGTCGTAGACGGAGACGAGCGCCCGGCGGATCAAGCGGCGGTCGGTGGCGGTCACGAAAGTTCTCCTCGCGGTTGCTGGCTCGGTGGGCACCCAGGCGGGCGATACCCACGAACTCTCACTCCCCGGTGGTGACCCACCCGCGCCAGTCGTGTGTCGTCAGTCTAGTGGGCGGCCCCGGGCGCCAGACAGGCACGTAGCCTGCGGTGCCGTTGGGCGAAGAGCGTATCCAGACCGCGTCGCAGGACGGCCCGCGCCGGGACCGGCAACGGCACGCGGGGCACCACCCGCAGCTCGTGGCCGATGCCCTCCCGGGGGGCCACCGGGTCCCACACCCGCTTGGTGGGGGCGTCCACGACGATCGAGCGGGTGAGGCGGACCTCGCCTATGTCAGGACCGGGCGGCTGTGTCGGGGCCGTCCCCGGTCTGCCGGACCAGCTGGGGTAGCAGCGTGACGAGCATCGCCCGCTCCACCACCTTGATGCGCTCGTGCAGGCTCTCCTCCGTGTCGTCCTCGCGCACTTCGACCGCCCGCTGGGCCAGGATCCCCCCGGTGTCGATGCCGGCGTCGACCTCGAAGAGCGTGGCGCCGGTGACCTTGACGCCGTGCGCCAGCGCGTCCCGCACACCGTGGGCACCGGGGAAGCTCGGCAGCAGGGCCGGGTGGGTGTTGACGATCCGGAAGCGCGAGAGCGCAGGGTCCCCCACGATCTTCATGAACCCGGCGCACACGACCAGATCCGGAGCGTAGGCGCCGATCGCGTCGGCCAGCGCCTGATCCCAGGACGCACGGTCCGGGTGGTCCTGCAGTCGCTCCACGAAGGTGGGTATTCCGTGCCGCCGCGCCCGCGCCAGCCCCTCGATCCCGTCGCGGTCGGCGCCGACGGCAACGACCTCGACGCCGTAACCGGGATCGGCGCTGGCGTCGAGCACGGCCTGGAGCAGGGTGCCGCTGCCGGAGACGAGGACGACGACGGGCGTCCGGGGTGCCGGGGTCACACTGGACAGTCTAGGAGGCCGGCCGAGAGAGGCGGCGGGCCCGGACCAGGTGCAGCAGGCTCACGACGACGAGCGCGCCGGCGGCCACCTCGAGGGTCAGCAACCCGGCGAGCAGCCCCGGCTCCACGCCGATGCGGCCGAGCCGGCCCGGAGTCAGCCCGCCGCTGGCCAGCCAGCCCAGGACGAGCGTGGCGAGACCCACGACCGCGCAGGCAGCGAGCGCGACCTGCGCCTTGGTCCACCACGAGGAGAGCCGGGAGGTGACCTCGACGGCCCGGTAACCGATCCAGGCACCTGCCATCACCGGGACGAGGACCATCGCCCCCATCCCCGGGGGCAGGGAACCGGGCTCCGGCAGTGCACCTAGCACGGGGATGAGCGGCAGGTCGCCAGCGGTGGAGTGGGACCAGCCGACGTGCACTGTGCCCACGGTCAAGCCGGCCCCGGAGAGCCAGCCCAGGGCCCAGACCATGAGGTTGGGCAGGGCGGCCAACTGGGCCAGCGTGAGCACAGCGGTGCCCGCGAGGCCGGCGTCCAGGCTGCCGTAGAGGGTCAGGATCCGCTCACCGCGCAGCAGCAGCAGGCCCAGCACTAGGAGGAAGCAGACCGCGGCCAGCGCGACCAGCACCTCCACCGCGGGTGGCACGGCCCGGCGGATCAGCACGGGCGTGCGTCCGCGCACCCAATCCATCCCGGCATCGACAGCCGGGTGCTCCTCGCGGCGGTGGTCGCGCCACCACACCAGGACCACAGCGGCCAGCGGGATGAGGACGGCACCGGGCACCAGGCTGTGCAGCCGGACGGGGGCGATCCCGAAGCTGGCGGTGTGCGCCAGCGCGAGGGAGGCGAACAGGTAGGAGAGGACGAAGACGGTGGCGTCGGTGGCACCCAGGGCGTGCCAGGCCGAGCGCCAGCCACCGATGTGGGGCACCCGGTGGGCCAGGCCGGGGCGGCTGAGGATGACCTGGCGGGCGGCATACCAGCACAGCAGCAGCGGCAAGGCGGTGAGCAGCAGCGGCGCGAAGACGACCTCCGCGGCGGGCGTGATGATCTGGGCGCGGTGCGCCAGGGCCCACAGGTCGACCGAGACGGCGGCGCTCTGCCCGAGGGTGGCGGTGCTGCGCTCGTCGGTGACCCACGCGAGCAGGGTCGGGACGGCGATGACCAGGAGGCTCAGGACCACGCAGACTGCCCCGGCCACGGCCGCGCCGAGGATCTCCCCCACCCGTCGGACGGTCAGCACGGGGGCCCGCTGCGGTCCGGGGCCGGGCGTGGGGGTCGTCTCGGGGCGCTCCAGCACAGTCATCGCCTCCATGCTCACGGACAGCGGCTCCGCTGCCCGGGAGGCGCGCCGCAGACATGCCGCGGCGCCCGGTGCACGAAGGTGCGGCCGGGCGCCGCGAGGCTGGGCAAGCGGACTGTCAGCGCAGGCCGTCGATGATCTCCCGCATCAGCGTGGCGGTCTCCGAGGGAGTCTTGCCGACCCTGACCCCAGCGGTCTCCAGGGCCTCCTTCTTGGCCTGTGCGGTGCCGGCGGAGCCCGAGACGATGGCACCGGCGTGGCCCATGGTCTTGCCCTCCGGGGCGGTAAAGCCGGCGACATAACCGACGACGGGCTTGGTGATGTGGGCCTTGATGTAGTCGGCCGCCCGCTCCTCGGCGTCACCGCCGATCTCGCCGATCATCACGATCGCCTTGGTGTCCGGGTCGTCCTCGAAGGCCTGCAGGCAGTCGATGTGGGTGGTGCCGATGATCGGGTCACCACCGATGCCGACCGCGGTGGTGAAGCCGAGGTCACCCAGCTCGTACATCATCTGGTAGGTCAGGGTGCCGGACTTGGAGACCAGGCCGATCGGGCCGGCGCCGGCGATGTCGGCGGGGATGATGCCGGCGTTGGACTGTCCGGGGCTGATCAGGCCGGGGCAGTTGGGGCCGATCAGGCGGGTCGTGCCCTTGTCGCGGGCATAGGCCCAGAACTCGGCGCTGTCGCGCACTGCGATGCCCTCGGTGATGACGACCAGCAGCGGCATCCCCGCATCGACGGCCTCGATGACCGCGCTCTTGGTGAAGGCCGGCGGCACGAAGACGACGGAGACGTTGGCCCCGGTCGCCTCCATCGCCTCGGTGACGGTGCCGTAGACGGGGACCTGGACGCCGTCCTCGAAGTCGACGGTCTGACCGGCCTTGCGCGGGTTGACGCCGCCGACGATGTCGGTGCCCGAGCGCAGCATCCGTTGGGTGTGCTTCATCCCCTCGGAGCCGGTCATGCCCTGCACGATGACCTTGGAGTCGTTGTTCAGAAAGATCGCCATGGTGCTCTCTCGATGTCCTTTGGTGTCTCGTGTCGGGGTCAGTTGGTGGCGGCGCTGTGGGCGGCCAGCTCGGCAGCCTTCTGCGCGCCGCCGTCCATGGTCTCGGCCAGGGTCACCATCGGGTGGTTGGCCTCGGTGAGGATGCTCCGGCCCTCCTCCACGTTGTTGCCGTCGAGCCGGACCACGAGGGGCTTGGTGGCCTCGTCGCCGAGGATCTTCAGGGCCTGGACGATGCCATTGGCGACCGCGTCGCAGGCGGTGATGCCGCCGAAGACGTTGACGAAGACGGCCTTGACCTGCTCATCGCCCAGGATGACGTCCAGACCGTTGGCCATCACCTCGGCCGATGCGCCGCCGCCGATGTCCAGGAAGTTGGCCGGCGAGGCGAGCGGCCCGTTGTCCTCTCCGTGTCCGGGCAGCTGCTCCCCGGCGTAAGCCACGACGTCAAGGGTGGACATGACCAGGCCCGCGCCGTTGCCGATGATCCCGACGTTGCCGTCGAGCTTGACGTAGTTGAGGCCCAGCTTCTTGGCCTTGGCCTCGAGGGGGTCGGCGGCCGCCTTGTCCTCCAGGTCGGCGTGCTCGGGCTGGCGGAAGTCGGCGTTGGCGTCGAGGGTGATCTTGCCGTCCAGGGCGATGATGTCGCCGTCCTCGGTCTTGACCAGCGGGTTGACCTCGACCAGGGTGGCGTCCTCGTCGCGGTAGACCTGCCACAGCCGCTGCAGCACCGGCACGATCTTGGCAGCGACCTCGTCCTCGAAGCCCGCCTCGGTGACGATCTCCTGGGCCTTGGCCTCGTCGATGCCGGTGTTGGCGTCGACCTCCACCTTGGCCAGGGCCTCGGGGCGCTCGACCGCCAGCTGCTCGATCTCCACCCCGCCCTCCTTGCTGCACATGGCGAGCAAGGAGCGGTTGGCCCGGTCAAGCAGCAAGGAGAAGTAGTACTCCTCGGCGATCCGCGCGCCCTCGGCGATCATCACCCGGTGCACGGTGTGCCCCTTGATGTCCATCCCGAGGATCTCCTCGGCGGCGATCTGAGCCTCGGGCGCCGACTTGGCGACCTTGACCCCGCCGGCCTTGCCGCGGCCCCCCGTCTTGACCTGGGCCTTGACGACGGTCACTCCGCCGGCGCGTCGACCGATCTCCTCGGCGGCCGCGCGGGCCTCTTCCGGCGTGTCGGCGGTCGCACCGGCGAGCACGGGCACACCGTGCTTCTCGAACATGTCGCGTGCCTGGTACTCAAACAGATCCACGAGTCACTTCCCGTCGTGTGAGTGGTGGTGGGTGAGGTGTGCAGTGCTGCGCAGTGTGCGTTGGTATGGGTTGGCGGTGGGGATGCGGAGCGGTGCCCTAGCCTGACCGCGGGTCAGGCGTCGGCGGTGGCCTCGGCACCGCGGTCGTTGCCCTGGGCCCCGGAGTCGTCCGCGGCGAGGTGCTCACGCACCCAGCGGGTGATCGCAGACGGGCTGGCACCGGGAGTGAACACCTCGGCGACCCCCATCTCCTTGAGGACCGGGATGTCTGCGTCGGGGATGATGCCGCCGCCGAAGACGACCACGTCCGCGGCGTCCCGCTCACCCAGCAGGTCGATGACCTTGCGGAAGAGGGTCAGGTGGGCCCCGGAGAGGACCGACAGCCCGACTGCGTCGGCGTCCTCGGCCAGCGCCGCCTCGACGATCTGCTCGGGGGTCTGGTGCAGCCCCGTGTAAATCACCTCGACCCCGGCATCCCGCAGGGCCCTGGCGACGACCTTGGCGCCTCGGTCATGACCGTCGAGGCCGGGCTTGGCCACGATCACGCGCAACGGTGAGGATGACATGGTGCGCAGACTATCGCAGCGGCGCCACTGGTCTGTGCGACGGTCCGGGCGGGATGCGCCCAGGCCCGCTGGCCGACCTTGGTCAGCGCTGGGTCAGCGCTGGGTCAGCGCTGGGTCAGCGCTGGGTCAGAGCTTGACCAGGGGCGCGACGCGCAGGAGGAGGCGTTTGACGCCGGCCTCGCCGAAGTCGACGTGGGCCATCCGGTGGCGACCGGTGCCCTCGACGCGGACGACGGTGCCCAGGCCGAAGGTGTCGTGGTTGACCCGGTCCCCGTCCGACAGTGCGTCGAGCTCGGCCGTCTCGGCCTCGCTGCGCTCCTTGCGGGGGGCGCTGCCGCGGGGGTCGAGGCGGACCACGGCGGCTCGACGGGTGTCGCCGCCGCCGCTGCCCAGACCGCCGCGGCCCCAGCCGGGCCCGCCGTCCCGGCTTCCCCACGCCATACCCTCGGCCGCGGAGCGGCGGCCGGTCATGCTCATCCGGTCGGCGTCGGTGCGCTCCCAGGTGATGAGCTCATCCGGGATCTCGTCGAGGAACCGGGAGGGCGGGAACCACTGCGGGGCGCCGAAGGCGGCCCGGCTGCCCGCCCGCGACAGGTGCAGCTGCTCGCGGGCCCGGGTGATCCCCACGTAGGCCAGACGGCGCTCCTCCTCCAGCTCCTGGGGGTCGTCCAGGCTGCGCTGGTGCGGGAAGGTGCCGTCCTCCAGACCGGTGAGGAAGACCACGGGGAACTCCAGCCCCTTGGCGGTATGCAGGGTCATCAGCGTCACCACACCGGCGCTGTTGCCCTCCTCGTCGGGGATCTCGTCGGCGTCGGCCACCAGGGAGACCTGCTCAAGAAAATCGACGAGACCCCCTTCCGGGTAGTTGTCGTCGAACTCGCGGGCCACCGTCACCAGCTCGGTGAGGTTCTCCACCCGGGTCTCGTCCTGCGGGTCGCTGCTGGCCCGAAGCTCGGCGAGGTAGCCGGTCCGGTCCAGGATCGCCTCAAGCAGGTCGCCGATGTCGGTGTCCTCCTGCCCGGCCAGCTCGCCGAGCCCCTCCAGGAGCTGGGTGAAGCCCCGGATGGCCGCGGCGGAGCGGGTGGCGATCCCCGGTGCGTCCTCCGCCCGACCCAGGGCCGCCACGAAGGGGATCCGCTCCCGCTCCGCAAGCGCCCCCACCGCTGCGACTGCCCGGTCCCCGATCCCCCTCTTGGGGGTGTTGAGGATGCGGCGCAGGTTGACGTCGTCGGCGGGGTTGGCGATGACCCGCAGGTAGGCCAGGGCGTCCTTGACCTCACGGCGCTCGTAGAACCGGGTCCCGCCGACCACCTTGTAGGGCAGCCCGGTGCGCACCAGCACCTCTTCCAGGGCCCGGGACTGGGCGTTGGTGCGGTAGAACACCGCGACGTCCCCGGGTCGGACCCCGCGCTCGTCCCCCAGCTGATCGATGCGCCGGGCGACGAAGGAGGCCTCGTCGTGCTCGCTGTCCGCCACGTATCCGACGATCCTTGGCCCCTCCCCCGCGTCGGTCCACAGCCGCTTGTCGCGGCGCTGGGGGTTGCGGGCGATCACCGTGTTGGCCGCGGTCAGGATGGTCGAGGTCGAGCGGTAGTTCTGCTCCAGCAGGATGGTCCGGGCATCGGGGTAGTCCTGCTCGAACTCCACGATGTTGCGGATCGTGGCGCCGCGGAAGGCGTAGATGGACTGGTCGGCGTCGCCGACCACGCACAGCTCCGCGGGTGGCAGCGCCCGGTCGCCCCCGTCCACGATGTCGCCGAGCTGGCCCACCAGCTCACGGACCAGGACGTACTGGGCGTGGTTGGTGTCCTGGTACTCGTCGACCATGACGTGGCGGAAGCGGCGCCGGTAGTGCTCCCGGACAGCCGGGAAAGCCTGCAGCAAGTGAACGGTGGTGGTGATGATGTCGTCGAAGTCCAGGGCGTTGGCGGCCCGCAGCCGGCGCTGGTAGAGGGTGTACGCCTCGGCCACCTTCTGCTCATAGGCGTTGCCCGCGGCGGCGCTGGCGAAGCTCTCCTCGTCGATGAGCTCGTTCTTGGCGTTCGACACCTTGGCCAGGAAGGCGCGCGCTGGGTAGCGCTTGGGATCCAGGTCGAGGTCGCGGATGACCATGCCCATGAGCCGTTGGCTGTCCGCCGCGTCGTAGATGGTGAACGAGGACCGCAGCCCCACCGTCTGGGCCTCGCGGCGCAGGATGCGCACGCACGCCGAGTGGAAGGTGGAGACCCACATGGCCTTGGCCCGCGGGCCCACCAGGGCCTCCACCCGCTCCCGCATCTCGGCGGCGGCCTTGTTGGTGAAGGTGATCGCCAGGACCTGGCCGGGGTGGACGTGCCGCTGCGCCAGCAGGTAGGCGATGCGGTGGGTGAGCACCCGGGTCTTGCCCGAGCCCGCACCCGCGACGATGAGCAGCGGGCTGCCCTCGTGCACCACGGCCTCGCGCTGGGGGTCGTTCAGGCCAGCCAGCAGCTCCTTCACCGAGCGGCCGGCCCCGCCGGGTGATGCCGCCGCGCTGGCCTCCGCAGGTATCCCGGAGCGGCCGGCGGAGTCTCCCGGCGGCTCCTGCCCCGCCACCGCCCAGGTGGGCACA
This sequence comes from Ornithinimicrobium pratense, assembly GCF_008843165.1. Taxonomy (NCBI): domain Bacteria; kingdom Bacillati; phylum Actinomycetota; class Actinomycetes; order Micrococcales; family Ornithinimicrobiaceae; genus Ornithinimicrobium; species Ornithinimicrobium pratense. The sequence goes on from NZ_CP044427.1 coordinate 2,365,395, forward strand.
CCGCGGTCGTCGACGGCACCGGCCTCCCGGACATGGCCGCTGGCCGCGGTCGAGCTCATCGGGGGGACCGGCTCGTCGAAGGGCAGGTGATCGAAGAGGCCGCTCATCACCACCCATCCTAGGTGGGCTTTCTGACGGTCCCGGTGCCATCCTCCACAGACCCGCCGCCTACCCTGTGCCCCGTGACCTCCAGCTCCTCCGCCTATCTCGACGGGCCCACGATCGCCCTGCTCGTCGGCGGTCTGGTCGTGGCCGGGGTCTGCGCGATCAGCGGGATCAACGGCCGACCCCCCGGCCGCCTGACCCTCGGGCTGACCTGCTTGATGCAGGCGGCCGTCACGGCCTACTGCGTCTGGTACCTGGCCCGGCAGCTTGGCGGTGATTCCCCCGCGGGGCCGACCTGGGAGCTGTGGGCCTACCTCATCACGATCCTGCTGCTGCCGGTCCTGGCCATCATCTGGGCCCGCGAGGAGCCCAGCCGCTGGAGCACGATCGTGCTGGCCGTCGCCGCCGGGGTCGTGGCGGTGATGGCGGCCCGCACGGCCCAGATCTGGGCCGGCATCGGCCTGGTGCCGGGCGCATGAGGCGGCCCACCGCCCATGCGGGCGACCGCCGGCACGGGCCCGGCCGGGTCATCCTCGCCCTCTACCTGATCTTTGTCATTGGCACCGTCTCCCGCTCCGCCGCCCAGATCTCCACCCGCTGGGAGGATGCGCCCCTGGCCTACGGGCTCTCCGCCTTCGCCGCAGCGGTCTACGTCGTCATCCTGGTCTCGCTGTCCGTGCGGGGCCGCACCGCCTGGTGGGTCAGCACGATCGCCCTGCTGGTCGAGCTGGTCGGCGTGCTCGTCGTGGGGGCGTGGAGCGTGCTAGCGCCGCACATGTTCCCTGACGCCACGGTCTGGAGCAGCTTCGGGCGGGGCTACCTCTTCCTCCCCCTCGTGCTGCCCGTCCTGGGCCTGTGGTGGCTGCTGTCCGACCGTGGTGCCCGCGCGGCGGCCGAGCCCGCCTAGCCGGTGACCCAGACGAGGCCGCCGCGCCGCTGCGCCGGCAAGCGACCGGGTCGTGACATCCTGGACGGGTGCAAGGGGGTGCGATGAGTCGCGCGGTCGACGAGAGCGCCGAAGGCAACGGCGACGAAGGTAACGGCGGTGAGGGCAACGGCGGTGGGCTGACGCTGCCGCCGCTGGGCCTGAAGGACATAGCCCGGGCGCTGGTCGGTCTGGTCCTGGTCGTCCTGCTCATCGCCTACGGGCTGCCATACTTCCTGGACACCTCGTGGGCGGAGATCTGGACTCAGCTCTCCCGCGTCCGTGCTCCCCACGCCGTGGCGATGGCCGCCTTGCTCGTAGGCGCCCTGGTCTCCTACACCTGGGTGCTCACCGGGTCCCTGCCGGGGCTGGGGCATCGCCAGGGGTTCAAAGCCAACGCGGTCAGCTCCCTGGTCGCCAACGTGCTGCCCCTGGGCGCCGCCATCGGCTTCGCGCTGCAGTTCATGATGTACCGCTCCTGGGGCTTCCTGAAGCGGGAGATCTCCTCCTCGCTGCTGGTCACCGGGTTGTGGAACCTGCTGGCCCGGATCGCCCTTCCGGTCATCGGCTGCCTCGTGCTGGTGGCCGGCCCGATCGACGCACCGCGCATCATCATCAACGGCGCCCTCCTCGCCGGTGTCGCGGGCACCGGGGTCCTGGTGGTGGCGGCACTCATGGTCTTCTCCGACACCGTGTCGGCCCAGATCGTCAAGCTGGTGCACACGGCCGCCGGCTGGTTCGGCCGGGGCGCCCGGCCGCGCGGCCTCGACCAGATCATCACCGACCAGCGGCACCGTATCGCCTCGGTGGTCCGGCACGGCGGCCTGGAGATGACCCTGGGCATGGCAGGGCAGTTCGTGCTGCTCTTCGGCCTCTACTGGTTGGCCGCCCGCTCCGTGGGTCTGGACCTGCCGTTGGCCGAGCTGATCGCGGCCTACACCTTCCGGCAGATGCTCACGGCCGTCGCCGTCACACCCGGGGGGCTGGGCGTGACGGAGGTCGGCACCGCGGGACTGCTCGTCATCCTCGGCGGCAGCGCGGGCGCCGCCTCGGCCACCGCCCTGCTCTATGCCATCTACGCCCACCTGGTGGTCGTGCCGTTCGGGGTGGTGGCCCTGGTCGCCTGGCGGGTCGAGGGGCGGCGGGCGGCCGTGCCCTGACCGGCGGCCCTCACCAGCCCTCACTGGCCCCCGTCGGCCCTCACCGGCCCACGTCGGCCTAGCCGAGCAGCCGGCGCACCTGGTGCCCGTGGGCCTGCCGGGCGAGCGTGTCGTCGATCTGCGCAGGTGCCCAGTCACCGGTCGCCCGGCGCGCGGCCGCCTCGAGCAGGCCGTCGGCCAGATCGGGGTTGGCCGGCAGGATCGGGCCGTGCAGGTAGGAGCCGATCACGTTGCCGGTGCGGGCTCCCTCGGTGCCGTCCGAACCGTCGTTGCCGTGCCCGTGCCGCACCCGCCCGAACGGTGCCTGACCCTCCCCCAGGACCGTGGCCCCCGAGTGGTTCTCGTAACCCACAACCGCCCCGAAATCGGTGTCCAGCACGACGGGACCGATCATCCGGGTGGCGTTGCCCCGGGTGGTGACGTCGAGGACGCCCAGCCCGGGCAGCCGGTGGCCCTCCGCGGTGATGAAGGCCTTGCCGAAGAGCTGGTACATCCCGCAGATCATCAGCATGGGGACGCCGCCCGCGGCCAGCTCCCGAAGCCGGTCGGCCTGCGCCGCGAGGTCCTCCTGCACCCTCAGCTGCCCGCTGTCCTGCCCACCACCGCCCAGGACCAGGTCGACGCGGCCCGGCCACGGGGCACCGGGGTGGTGGTTGTGCACGACCGGCCGGTAGCCGTGCCAGCGCAGCCTGGACGCCAGGCAGCGGGTGTTCCCGAGGTCCCCGTAGATGCTCATCTCGCGAGGGTAGAGGTGCACCAGGTGCACCTCGCCCTTGTCCGCTGGGACGTCCGCCAAGGCGGCGACGTCGGCCGGCAGCGGCGTATCGACGTCCCCAGGGCCGTCCGCAGGGTGGGAGCTCATGCGGCGGGGTCCTCGCCGAAGCGGGCCAGGCCGAAGCGGTCGGCCAGGCGGCGACGCAGGTGCATCATCGCGGTGTAGGAGGTGAAGACGCGCATCGGCTCTCCTTCGTGCAGGGCCAGGAACCGGTCCAGCGCTCGGTCCAGGTCGGTCTCGACCTCGCCCACCTCGACGCCGTCGTAGCGCAGCCGCAGAGCCATGTCCCAGGCCCGCACGCCGCTGGTCAGCGCGACCCCCCGCTCGCGCAGCGACTCAAAGGAGACGTCGTAGAGCCAGGACACGTCCCGACCGTCGGCGTAGTTGTCGTTGATCGCGATCATCGTGGCGACCGGCTCGGTGCCGTAGGTGCCCAGGGCGACGGTGAACCCGGCCGGGTTCTTGACCAGCACCAGCTCCAGCGGCACCCCACCGACGTCGATGACCTCACCGCGGCCGAAGGGCGGCGTGACCGTCGCCAGGGCGTGCGCCGCGGCGTCGACCGCGAAGCTCTCCCCCAGCAGCTGACGGGCCATCGCGGTGGCCGCGGTGGCGTTGATCATCGCCGCCAGACCGCGCTGCCGCAGCGTGACCGGGCCTACGTCCGACCCACCGGGCAGACGGACGGTGCAGGCCCGGCCGTCCTCCGCCGGCAGCAGCAGGGCTGCCCCCTCCGTGAGGTCGGGACGCTCCTCCTCGGCAAAGCGGACGTCCGCCTCCTGCAGCTCGGGGAGGCGGTCCGCCACCGAGGGGTCGACGGCGAACCAGCCGACCTCAACGCCGGGCTGCAGGTGCTCCCGGATCCGGGAGATGAAGGAGTCGTCGGCGTTGAGCACCACCCCGCCCGTGGTCGCCTGGCCCAGGGTGGTCAGCAGCCGGGCGGTGTGGTCGATCTCGGCGAACCGGTCCAGCTGGTCCCGCGCGACGTTGAGCAGCAGGGCGTGGGTGGGCGCCACCTGCGCGGCGAAGTGCAGGGCGTGCGCCTCGTCGAGCTCGACGACGGCCAGGTCGGCGTCCACGCGCCCCCTGAGCCCGACCTCGCCCAGCAGGGCCGAGATCACGCCGCGGGTGAAGTTAGAGCCGGTGGGATTGGTGAAGACTCGCAGGCCATGGGCCCGCAGCAGCGCCACGAGCATCTTGGTGGTGGTGGTCTTGCCGTTGGTCCCGGAGACGACCACGACCCCTCGGGGCATACTGCCCAGGGTATGCGCCAGCAGGCCGGGGTCGATGCGCTCGGCCACCAGCCCGGGCAGCGCGGAGCCGCCCCCGCGCAGCCGCGACACCAGGCGTGCGGCCTTGCCCGCGGCGAGCGCAGCGGTGGTGCGGGGCCGCATACCCCTCACTCCCACTCGATGGTCCCGGGCGGCTTGGAGGTGATGTCCAGCACCACCCGGTTGACGTCCTCGACCTCGTTGGTGATCCGGGAGGAGATCCGGGCCAGGACGTCGTAGGGCAGGCGGCTCCAGTCGGCGGTCATCGCGTCCTCGGAGGAGACCGGACGCAGCACGATCGGGTGGCCGTAGGTGCGCCCGTCACCCTGGACGCCGACCGAGCGGACGTCGGCCAGCAGCACCACGGGGCACTGCCAGATGTCGCGGTCCAGCCCGGCAGCAGTGAGCTCCTCGCGGGCGATGAGGTCGGCGCGGCGCAGCACGTCCAGCCGCTCCGCGGTCACCTCCCCGACAATGCGGATGCCCAGCCCGGGCCCCGGGAACGGCTGGCGCCACACGATGGACTCGGGCACGCCCAGCTCCAGCCCGACCTGGCGCACCTCGTCCTTGAACAGGCTGCGCAGCGGCTCGATGAGGGAGAACTGCAGGTCCTCGGGCAGCCCGCCGACGTTGTGGTGGCTCTTGATGTTGGCGGTGCCGGCGCCCCCGCCGGACTCGACGACGTCGGGGTAAAGGGTGCCCTGCACCAGCCACTTGACCGGGTGGTCGTCATCGCCGCGGTCCTGCACCACGTCCCGGGCGGCCTGCTCGAAGACGCGGATGAACTCGCGGCCGATCGCCTTGCGCTTGGCCTCGGGGTCGGTGACTCCCGAGAGCGCGGTGAGGAAGCGCTGGCGGGCGTCCACCACGACCAGATCCACCCCGGTGGCCTCGACGAAGTCGTGCTCGACCTGGGCGGCCTCCCCCTCGCGCAGGAGGCCGTGGTCGACGAAGACACAGGTCAGCTGGTCACCGACGGCCCGCTGGACCAGGGCTGCCGCGACCGAGGAGTCGACCCCGCCGGAGAGGGCGCACAGCACGCGGTCCTGGCCGACCTGCTCACGCACCTGCTCGATGAGCTGCTGGGCGACGTTCTCGCTGGTCCAGGTCCGCTCCAGGCCCGCACCGCGGCTGAGGAAGTTGACCAGCACCTGCTGGCCGTGGGCGGTGTGCAGCACCTCGGGGTGCCACTGCACGCCATACAGCCGGCGCTCGTCGTCCTCGAAGGCCGCCACCGGGGCCCCGGGGCTGCTGGCGGTCACCGCGCAGCCCTCTGGCGGCTGGATCACCGCGTCCCCGTGCGACATCCAGACGACCTGCTCCCCGGGCTGCCCGGCGAACAGGGTGCTCTCGGTGTCCTCGACGGTGGCGACGGTCTGACCGTACTCGCGCCGGCCGGTCCGCTCGACCGACCCGCCGAGGGCCTGGGCCATGGCCTGGAAGCCGTAGCAGATGCCCAGCACGGGCACCCCTGCGGTGACGACCGCCTCGTCCAGGCCGGGTGCGTCGGAGGCGTAGACCGAGGACGGCCCACCGGAGAGGATGATCGCGGCCGGGTCCATGGCCAGGATCTCGTGGGGCGGTGTGGTGTGCGGGACGATCTCGCTGTAGACGTCGGCCTCCCGCACCCGCCGGGCGATGAGCTGGGAGTACTGGGCGCCGAAGTCGACGACGAGGACGGGTCGCGCGGGTGGGGGGGTGCTCACACGGCAACCTTATCCGCGCTGCGCTCCCGCTCCTCGATCTGGCCCTTGGCCTGCTGGGAGACCTTGTGCTCGACCCAGAAGGACAGGAACGGCACGCACCCAGCCAGCATCACCCCGACCATCTTGCCCAACCCCCAGCGCAGCTCGAAGCCGAGGACCGCGGTGGCGGCGATGTAGATCATGTAGAACCAGCCGTGCGGGGCTGGCCACCAGGCCAGGACGTCGTTGTCGAAGCCGTAGTAGAGCACCATGTGGGTAGCCAGGATGAGCAGGAACACCCCCACCAGGAAGGCCATCACTCGGAAGAACGTGAGCTTGGCGCGGGGGGTCATGCGAGGTCTCCTTCTCGGGTGGGTGCCGGGCCCGCCATCGTGGCGGAGGGCGGCTGGGTATGCCGTGCGTCCGGGGCGGGCACGGCCAAGACGGCCGTCTCGCGCTCCTGCTGCGCCTCCTGCTCCTGGCGGGTAGCGTCCCGCAGGAACCGGTAGTACATGTAGCACGCGAAGGCGGCGAAGACGAACCACTGCAGGCCGTAGCCGAAGTTGCGCCACTCGATGCCGCTCTCGCCGAAGATCGGCGGCGGCACCGGCTGCACCTGTGCGGAGGTGAGCGTGGGTGCCTCCTCGACGAGGAAGATGAAGGCGTTGTAGATGGGCAGGTCCCAGTCGTTGGCCAGGTCTGCGGTGTCGATGGCGCCCCGCTGACCCCCCGGGAGGTCGTTGAACACCGGGGTCTCGGCCGGGGCCAGGGTCCCCAGGATCGCCACCGGCGCGGCGGGCGGGACGTCCGCCTGGCCGGGATCGGTGACGAAGCCGCGCATCACCGCGATCAGCGCGGGGGCGCCGGAGGCGTCGGTCTGCAGCGGGGTCACCACCCAGTAGCCTTCCTGCCCGTCCAGCAACCGGTCGGGGACGAGGAACTGGTGCTCGGCGGCGTACTCGCCCTCAGCGCGCACCAAGAGCCCTGCCCCGTCGTCGGGGAAGGTCTGGTGCGGGGCGGTCACCTGGCCCAGCGGCTCGGTGGGGCGGGCGGCCTGGACGGCGGCCATCTCCCGGGCGGCGGTGTTGGAGCTGACCCCGATCTGCCACATACCGAGCTGGTAGAAGGCGATGACGACGGCGATCAGCAGGGCCAGCAGAGCCAACCAGGCCGGCTTGAGGGCGGTGCGGATCACCCTCCCAGGGTAAGGGAGGCTCCTGGGAGTCAGAGCAGGGCGCCCTGGTCGTCGAAGACGTAGATCGAGCCGTTGTAGCAGGCCACCCACACGGTGTTGGTCACCGGGTCGTAGTCGATGCCGATCGGGTTGGCGTCGACCTGGACCCGGTCGATGACCTCCATGTCGGAGGTGCGGATCTTGGACACGGTCGCCTCGTCGTAGTTGACCACGTAGAGGGCTGACTCGTCCGGAGACATCGCCACGCTGCGGGGTTCGACCCCCGGCGTGGCTTCGCCGACGATCTCCCCGCTGGCGGTGTCGATCTGGTAGATCGCGTTGGCCCCGCTGACTGTGAGGTAGAGGGTCGAGCCGTCCTCGGTGAGGTTGAGGTGGCGGGGCCGAGGACCGATCTCCCGGATCACCTCGGAGGACTGCTCGGCGATGTCGATCTCGTACAGCTGGTTGGCATACATCGCCACCGCGTAGGCGGTGTTGTTGTCCGGCATGATCACGATGCCGCGCGGGGCGGCGTCCATCGCGATGGTGCCGATCTCCTCGCCGCGCTGGGTATCGACCACGGACAGCGTCGCGTCGCACCAGTTGCTCACCAGGATCGTGGACTGGTCGGGGCTCAGCGCGACGTACTTGGGCACGGCGCCGACCTTGATCACCTGGTCCCACTCCATCTCATGGGCGTCGAAGCGGTAGAGCATCGACGGGCCGACCCCGTCGTGGACGGTGCAGGCGTCGAAACCCTCCCGTCCGAAGTTCTCGCCGAACATCGTGTACTGGGAGACGTAGGCGTAGCGGCCGTCCTGCGTCCACACCGCTTCCACGGGCGAGCCCTGCGAGATCCCGGGGTGTCCCTCGACGCCGAACTCGGCCAGGTCCACGCTGTCGGACAGCACCGCCACCTGCTCGCGGGTGGTGGTGTCGAAGACGGTGGAGGTGTGGCTGTACATCATGTTGTTCGCGATGGCCAGCCCGTGCCCGGAGGCCATGACGGACTTGGGGGTCAGCCCGCCGGTGAGGTAGTCCACCTGCTCCATCGCGGTGCTGTCGCTGGGGTGCTCTGCGGCGACCGGGTCGTGCTTCCAGGCGAACTCGTCGTCGGCACCGTCACCGGCCTCGCGCTCATCCTCGGTGGCGCCGTCCTGTCCGGTCGCGTCGGCGGCGTCCTCACTCCCGCCGGTCTGACCGCCGGCGTCGCCGTCGTCCTCCTGCCCGGTCGCGGACCCACCCGTGGTGGGGGCGGTGGCCTCAGCCGGACCGGCCGTGGGCGTGCCGGTTGTTGTGGCAGCGTCCTGCTCCCCGCCGCCCAGGAGCGCATTGGCGCCGCAGCCCCCGAGCAGGAGCACCCCTACCAGCCCGATCGCCGCCACGCGACGGCGGCGCACGTGCACCGCGTCCTTGCTCACCTGCCGCCGGCCGGCCAGGGTCCCGGACTGACTTTCAGTGCCCGCCATACGGTGCCACCACCACTTCCACTCGCTGGAATTCCTTGAGGTCGGTGTAGCCGGTCGTCGCCATCGCCCGGCGCAGGGCCCCCATCATGTTCGTGGTGCCGTCGGCGGTCCGCCCCGGCCCGAGCAGCACCTCCCCGAGCGTGCCCACGGTGCCGACGTGGACCTTGTCCCCGCGCGGCAGCTCGGGATGGTGCGCCTCACTGCCCCAGTGGTAGCCGGCGCCCGGCGCCTCCTGGGCGCGGGCCAGCGCGGCGCCCATCATCACCGCGTCGGCGCCGCAGGCGACGGCCTTGACGATCTCCCCGGAGACGCTTGCCCCACCGTCGGCGATGACGTGAACGTAGCGTCCGCCGGACTCGTCGAGGTAGTCGCGGCGGGCGGCCGCGACGTCGGCGATGGCCGAGGCGGCCGGGGCGTGGATGCCCAGGGAGGTGCGGGTGCGGTGCGTGGACCCGCCGCCGAAGCCGACGAGGACACCCGCCGCTCCGGTGCGCATCAGGTGCAGGGCCGCCGTGTAGGTGCCCGCGCCTCCGACGATGACGGGGACGTCCAGCTCGTAGATGAAGCGCTTGAGGTTCAGCGGCTCGGCGCGGCTGGAGACGTGCTCGGCCGAGACCGTCGTGCCCCGGATCACGAACAGGTCGACCCCGGCATCGACGACGGTGCGCCAGTACTGCTGGGTGCGCTGCGGCGACAGGGCCCCGGCAACCGTCACCCCGGCCTCCCGGATCTCCCGCAGCCGCTCGGCGATCAGCTCGGGCTGCACGGGTGCGGCATACAGCTCCCGCATCCGGGCGGTAGCGGCCTCCCCCTCCAGCCGGGCGATCTCCTGCAGGGCCACGGCGGGGTCCTCGTAGCGGGTCCACAACCCCTCGAGGTCCAGCACGCCCAGGCCGCCCAGGCGACCGAGCTCGATGGCGGTCTGCGGCGAGACCACGGAGTCCATCGGCGCCCCGAGCACCGGTATCGCGAAGTGATAGGCGTCGATCTGCCAGGAGATCGAGACCTCCTCGGGGTCACGGGTGCGCCGTGAGGGGACGACCGCGATGTCGTCGAAGGAGTAGGCCCGTCGGCCGCGTTTGCCCCGCCCGATCTCGATCTCAGTCACCATCTCAGGCTACCCAGTGACGGGGCCGCTCCCGGTCACCGACACCCGGCCGCCCGGGGTCAGCTGTAGTTCGGTGCCTCGGCGGTGATCTCGATGTCGTGCGGGTGCGACTCCTGCAGAGAGGCCTGGGTGATCCGCACGAAGCGACCTTTCTCAGCCAGCTCCGGCACCGTCTGGGCCCCGACGTAGAACATGGCCTGTCGCAGGCCGCCCAGCATCTGGTGGACCACCGAGCTGGCGGCACCCTTGTAGGGCACCTTCCCTTCGACGCCCTCGGGGATCAACTGGTCGTCGCTGGCCACCTCGGCCTGGAAGTAACGGTCCTTGGAGAAGGACGCCTTGCCCCGCGAGCTCATCGCCGCGAGCGAACCCATGCCCCGGTAGGCCTTGTAGTGCTTGCCGTTGACGAAGATCAGGTCGCCCGGACCCTCCTCGCAGCCAGCCAGCATGGAGCCCATCATCACCGACTCGGCCCCGGCCACCAGGGCCTTGGGGATGTCGCCGGAGTACTTCATCCCGCCATCGGCGATGACCGGCACGCCGCTGCCCCGGATCGCCATGGCGGCCTCGTGCACTGCGGTCAGCTGCGGGGCCCCCACGCCGGTGACCACCCGGGTGGTGCAGATCGCCCCCGGCCCGACCCCGACCTTGACCGCGTCCGCCCCGGCCTCGACGAAGGCCCGAGCGCCCTCCCCGGTGGCGACGTTGCCGCCGACAACCTGCACGTGCCGGGTCGCCGGGTCCTTCTTCAGCCGGGACACCATCTCGATGAGCAGCCGGACGTGCCCGTGCGCGGTGTCGGCGACCAGGACGTCGGCCCCGGCGTCGATCAGGGTGGTCGCCCGCTCCCAAGCGTCGCCGAAGTAGCCGATCGCAGCACCGACGAGCAGACGGCCCTGGGCGTCCTGCGAGGCGCGGGGGTACTGCTCGTTCTTGACGAAGTCCTTGACCGTGATCAGCCCCTGCAGGCGGCCGTCGGCGTCCACGAGGGGCAGCCGCTCCCGCTTGTGCGCCCGCAGGATCGCCGTCGCCGCCTCGCGCGAGACGTCCGGCGGCGCGGTCACCAGCGGCATCGGGGTCATGACGTCCCGGACCAGGGTGTCCTCCCACTCGGCGACGGGGACGAAGCGCAGGTCACGGTTGGTGCAGATGCCCAACAGCAGGCCCGCCTCGTCCACGACGGGCAGCCCGGAGACGCGGTACTCCCCGCAGACCCGGTCCAGGTCCTCCAGTGTGGCGTCCGGCCCGATCGTCACCGGGTTGCTGATCAGCCCCGTCTGGGTGCGCTTGACGAGGTCGACCTGGTAGGCCTGGTCCTCGATCGACAGGTTGCGGTGCAGGATGCCGATGCCGCCCTGGCGGGCCATCGCGATCGCCATCCGAGACTCGGTGACGGTGTCCATGGCGGCGGAGATCAACGGGACCTTCAGCGAGATCTCGCGGGTCATCCGGCTGGTCGTGTCAATCTGGTCGGGGGTGAGGTCGGTCTCCCCCGGCAGCAGGAGCACGTCGTCGTAAGTGAGGCCGACCCGGGCGAAGGCGTCGGGCAGGGCGGGCAGGTCGCCAGACATCATCCTCTGAGTGTAGGTCGCCTCACGGCAAGAGCCGACGCCAACCCGGGACCTGTGCCGCCGCCCGCCCCAGACCTGCGCCGCCGCCCACCCGGGTGCCCACACCGGCCGCGTTCCCCGCTGAGCCCGGCGCCTCGGGTAACGTTCGCAGCACACCGGGGCAGGGCCGACAGGCCGGCGCCGGGGCAGCAAGAACGGAGCACGACTCCGCGGCACCAGCGCCCGACCGGCGCCCCGCGGGCGGCCAGGTGGGCCCGGCAGGTTCCCACCGGAAGGAGCAGGTTGGCGTGACTGAGGCGATGAGCCAACCCGGCCCTCTCGCGGAGCTGTGGGAGTGGCAGTTCCAGGGTCTGTGCCGCACCACGAGCCCGGAGGTCTTCTTCCACCCCGAGGGTGAGCGAGGCCCGGCCCGGCGGCGCCGCGACCAGCGCGCCAAGGAACTCTGTGCAGCCTGCCCCGTGCTGGAGCAGTGCCGCACCCATGCCCTGGCCGTGCGCGAGCCCTACGGCGTGTGGGGCGGCATGAGTGAGGAGGAGCGGGCTGCCCACTACGCCGAGGTGGACCGCAACCGCACCCGCTGACCGAGACCTGCCGCATACCCGACTGACTCGACCTTGCCCGAGATGTCCGGGGACGGCGAAGGCCCCGGCGCATGGTGCGCCGGGGCCCTCGTGCAGGTCCGGTCAGGGCCGATCAGACCCGTTCCTGCGAGCCAGGATCAGTGGCTGTGCCCGTGCCCGTGGTCGTCGTCGTCCTCTTCCGGCTTCTCCACGACCAAGGTGTCGGTGGTCAGCACCATCGAGGCGATCGAGGCGGCGTTGCGCAGCGCAGACCGGGTGACCTTGACGGGGTCGATCACCCCGGCGGCGAGCAGGTCAACGTACTCCCCGGTCGCGGCGTTCAGGCCCTGCCCGGCGGGCAGCTCGGAGACCCTGGTGGTGGCCACGTAACCCTGGAGGCCGGCGTTCTCGGCGATCCAGCGCAGCGGCTCCTGCGCGGCCTTGCGGACGATGTTGGCGCCCACGGCCTCGTCACCCTGCAGGCCCAGCTCGTCGACGGCACCGGCTGCGTGGATGAGGGCGGAGCCGCCACCGGCGACGATGCCCTCTTCGATCGCGGCCCGGGTCGCCGAGACTGCGTCCTCGATCCGGTGCTTCTTCTCCTTCAACTCGACCTCGGTGTGGGCGCCGACCTTGATCACGCACACGCCACCGGCGAGCTTAGCGATCCGCTCCTGCAGCTTCTCGCGGTCCCAGTCGGAGTCGGTGGAGGCGGCCTCGGCCTGCAGCTGGGCCACCCGGTCGGTGACGGCCTGGTGGTCGCCACCGCCCTCGACGATGGTCGTGGAGTCCTTGGTGGAGACCACGCGGCGGGCCGTGCCCAGCATGTCCAGGTCAGCGGTCTCCAGAGACAGCCCGATCTCCTCGGTGATGACCTGACCGCCGGTGAGGATGGCCATGTCCTGCATCATCGCCTTGCGGCGGTCACCGAAACCGGGGGCCTTGACGGCGACCGCGTTGAAGGTGCCGCGGATCTTGTTGACCACGAGGGTGGACAGCGCCTCGCCCTCGACGTCCTCGGCGACGATCACCAGCGGCTTGCCGGCACCGACGACCTTCTCCAGCAGCGGGAGCAGGTCGGAGACCTTGGAGATCTTGCCCTGGTGCAGCAGCACGTAGGCGTCCTCCAGGACCGACTCCATCCGCTCGGTGTCGGTCACGAAGTACGGCGAGAGGTAGCCCTTGTCGAACTGCATACCCTCGGTGAACTCCAGCTCCATCGCCGTGGTGGAGGACTCCTCCACGGTGATGACGCCGTCCTTGCCGACCTTGTCGAAGGCGTCGCCAATCAGCTCGCCGACCGTGGTGTCCTGAGCGGACAGGCTGGCGACCTGGGCGATCTCGTCCCGGCCCTCGATCTCTCGGGCGGTCTCCAGCAGCCGGTCGGACATAGCGGTCACGGCCTGGTCCATGCCGCGCTTGAGCGCGGCCGGGCCGGCGCCGGCGGCCACGTTGCGCAGGCCCTCCTTGACCATGGCCTGAGCCAGCACGGTCGCGGTGGTGGTGCCGTCACCGGCGATGTCGTTGGTCTTGGTGGCGACCTCCTTGGCCAGCTGGGCACCCAGGTTCTCGAAGGGGTCCTCCAGCTCGACCTCACGGGCGATCGTCACACCGTCGTTGGTGATGGTGGGCGCGCCCCACTTCTTGTCCAGGACGACGTTGCGGCCCTTGGGGCCCAACGTCACCTTGACCGCGTTGGCCAGGGCGTCGACGCCCCGCTCCAACGCCTTGCGGGCGTCGTCGTTGAACTGCAGCTGCTTCGCCATCGGCGCACAGCTCCTTTCGGTGGTATGTGGTCAGTCATGCGAGCGCCCCGCCTCACCGCGCCGCACGGGCGGGTGTGGCGGGGCGGCTCACGAAGAATCAGAGCTGGTCAGCCCGAGGATGGACACTCGCAAGCTCGTGTCCTCGCGGGTCTGTCAGCCAACGATGGCGAGCACGTCGCGCGCGCTCAGGATCAGATACTCGGTGCCGCTGTGCTTGACCTCGGTGCCGCCGTACTTGGAGTAGATGACGCGGTCACCGACCTTGATGTCCATGGGGACACGCTCGTCGCCGTCCTCGTTCCAGCGGCCGGGGCCAACTGCCAGGACCTCGCCCTCCTGGGGCTTCTCCTTGGCGGTGTCCGGGATGACCAGGCCGGAGGCGGTGGTCTGCTCGGCCTCGACGGCCTGGACAACGATGCGGTCCTCGAGCGGCTTGATGGAAACCGACACGGTTACCTTCCCTTTCGTGGTCCAGCCGGTGGTGTCCACCGGCCGGTGTGGTCGTGGTGCGTGCTGCCACTCCCCGCAGGCGCCCACCGCCGTCGCGGGGATCGGTTGGCGCTCGCGGCTGGCACTTGCGTGCCCTGAGTGCTAAGTCGAATCTAGGCCGCCGGTTAGCACTCGGTCAAGCCGAGTGCCAGGATCCGCGCGTCGCAGGGCTCAGAGCATGAACTGCAGCGGGCGCAGGAAGCGCTCCACGCCCTTGCGGTACCAGGCACGCTCGCGCCACTGGTCCAGCTCCACCTCGGTGCACCTCTCCAGGTCGGTGCGGAAGATCTGCTCCATCACCTCGGCCTGGTCCGGGTCGATGATCTCCAGGTTGATCTCGTAGTTGCCCTGCAGCGACAGCCGGTCGATGTTGGCGGTGCCGATGGTCGCCCACTGCCCGTCGACGGTCATCGTCTTGGCGTGCACCATGACGTCCCGGTAGTGGAACAGCCGCACCCCACCCTCGAGCAGCTCGGCGAAGTAGGAGTGGGCCACGACGTCGGCCAGGACGTGGTTCGACCGCTCGGGCAGGATGACCCGGACGTCCACCCCTCGCGTGGCCGCCGCCAGCAGCCCGTCCTTGATCTCCCTGTCGGGGATGAAGTAACCCTGGGTGATCCAGATCCGCTGGGAGGCTCGGTCGATGGCCTCCAGGTAGAGGCCCCGGACGGGGTAGATCATCCGGCTCGGCTCGTTGCGGGCCGCGTGGATGGACCCGTTCCAGCGCCACGTGCCGCTGTCGGGCAACTCCGGCCGGCGTGAGCGGGCACCGCGGTGTCGGTTCCAGAAGTCGACGAAGGAGTTCTGCAGCTCCCACACCGCCGCGCCGGTGACCCGGACGTGGGTGTCCCGCCAGCTGTCGGCGTAGAGCGAGCCAATGTTGTAACCGCCGACGAAGCCGACGCGGCCGTCCACCACCAAGATCTTGCGGTGATCGCGGCCGGTGCTCCGGATGTCGATGATCGGGACGGCCGTGCGGAGGACGGGAAAGCGCAGGACGTGGATGCCTTCGGGAAAGGTCTTGAACTCCCGGGGGACGACGAAGTTGGCGAATCCGTCGAAGACCACGCAGACCAGGACACCGCGGTCGGCCGCCCGGACGACCGCATCCTTGATGGCCTGCCCCACCCTGTCGCCCTTCCACATGTAGGAGGCGAGGTACACGAAGTCCTTGGCCTGGTCGATGGCCTCGATCATGTCGTCGTAGAGGTGCTGCCCGTAGGTGTAGGTCTTCAGCTCGATCTCCTGCACCTGTGCCGTATGCGGCTGGTGCTCCGGCACCTTGTCGTCCGCATGGTCGCGCTGCTTACGGATGGCGTCGGCGACCATGATGCCGCCAGCCAACGCCAACTGCCCCCGAGGGTGGCGCCGCCGGCGACCAGTGCGGCGCGACGCCCTCGTCGCAGGAGCCGGTGCGCAGCGCGCGAGAGCAGAGCCATACCCCCAATCTATCCGCGACCGCGCCACTGCCGGCCCCCGCCCCTTCTGGGGCAGGGACAATGACGGGCATGGACCGCCCGGACGCCGACCTGCTGGCGCGCCTCACCGAGGGCGAGGGCGCCCAGCTGCTCGCCTCGCTGCCGCCCTACGCCGAGGCGAGCACCCTGGCCCTGGGCACCCGCCTGCGGACCGAGGGCCACGACCCTGCGTTGGTGGCCGCGGCATTGACGCAGTCGCGGCTGCGGGCCGCGGCGCGCGTCCGGCTCGGCCCGCTGGCCGAGCAGCTGCTGTTGACTCAGGACGGCCTGGAGCAGGCGACCCGGCCGCCAGTCGCCGCGCGCCGAGCGTTGCGCCTGCGCCAGGCCGGTCTCGAGCACGTCTGGGACCTGGGCTGCGGGCTCGGCTTGGACGCCCGCGGCCTGGCCGAGGCTGGCCTGCGAGTGACGGCGGTCGAGAGCGACCCTGCGGTGGCGGTCGCGGCCCGTGCCAACCTCGCGGACCTGGATGTGGCCGAGGTCTGGCTAGGGGACGCCACGGAGGCACCTGTCGGTCCGCACGACGGTGCGTTCCTGGATCCAGCGCGCCGCACCCCCGGCGTGGCCGACGTGCGGGGCCGGACCCGACGGGTGTTCCGGCTGGAGGAGCTGTCGCCCTCCTGGGCCGTGGTCCAGCAGGTGGCTGCGACCGCCGCCGCCACCGGCGCCAAGCTCTCCCCCGGTTTCCCGCACGCCCATCTCCCGTCCGGCACCGAAGCCGAGTGGGTCTCCGTCGACGGCAGCGTGGTGGAGTGCGCCCTCTGGTGGCGGGCGGCGGTCCGCAGCCCCGGCCGAAAGGCAGTGATCGGTGCGACGGACACGCATGGCGGCGTGCGGTGGACCGAGGTCGGCGCCGCGGACAGCGAAGCGGAGCCCCTCAGCGGGCTCGCGGATCTGGGGCCGTTCCTCGTCGAGCCGGACCGCGCGGTGCTGGCTGCCGGCCGCATCGACGCCCTGACCGCTCGGACAGAGGGCCAGGAGCTTGACCCAGGCACGGGCTACGTCAGTGCGCCGACGGTCACTGCCCTGCCCTGGGCGCGCTGGTATGCCGTGCGCGAGGCACTCCCCCTGCACGCCAAGACGGTGAGGGGCTGGCTGCGGGAGCGGGGGGTCGGTCGGGTGACGATCAAGAAGCGGGGCGTACCCACCGACCCTGACCAGTTTCGTGCCGACCTGCGGCTGCGCCCGGGGCGGGACGCCACCGAGGCGGTGCTGGTGCTGACCAGGGTGGCTGGGACGCCCGTCGCCGTGGTGGTGGAGCCTGTGGTGGGCGCCTCGGCGAGGATCATCTCAACCTGACCGCAGCCGGCTTCATCAGCTGACGCTGGACGCGGTGGCCCCCATCTGCGCGACATGTGGAGGGTCGCGTCACCCGCCCCCCAGCCAGAGCCCCTGGCAAGCCATCCAAGACCGCCGCTACGACGACGGCCCACCCCCCCTTCTGACGCAGGGACAGGGGTCCACCCGCCAGTCAGATGACGCCGGCAGGGCCGACGACCGGCCGGCCGGGGCCTTGAGTCAGACCTGGACCAACTCGATGGATTGGGAGGAGTCGGCGGGCAGGTCCAATCTGGAGGCAGTCCGTCCGCGCATCACCATCTCGGCGCCTAACGCCGCGATCATCGCCCCGTTGTCGGTGCACAGAGCGGGTCGCGGCACCCTCAACCGGATCCCCGCCGCCGCGCAGCGCTCCTCGGCGAGTGTCCGCAACCGGCTATTCGCCGCGACCCCGCCCCCGATGAGCAGGTCTTCGACCCCGTGCTCCCGGCAGGCCGCGACGGCCTTGCGAGTCAGCACGTCCGCCACCGCCTCTTGGAAGCTGGCAGCGACGTCGGCCACGGGGACCGGCTCACCCGCAGCCTCGCGCTGCTGGACCCACCGAGCCACGGAGGTCTTCAGACCCGAGAAGGAGTAGTCGAACCGATGCCGTTCCACGTCCCGCCCGGAGGTGAGCCCGCGGGGGAAGGCGATGGCCCGAGGATCCCCGTCGGTGGCGACCCGGTCAATGTGCGGCCCCCCCGGGTAAGGCAGCTGCAGGACCCGGGCGACCTTGTCGAACGCCTCCCCCGCAGCGTCGTCCAGGGTGGAGCCCAAGGACTCCACGTCCTGCGTGATGTCCCGGACCATGAGCAGGTTCGAGTGGCCGCCGCTGACGAGCAGGGCGATCAGCGGCTCCGGCAAGGGCCCGTGCTCAAGGACGTCCACCGCCACGTGACCAGCGAGATGGTTGACGCCATAGAGCGGCCTGTTCAGGGCGAGCGCAAGAGCCTTGGCTGCCGCCACACCGACCACGAGAGCGCTGGCCAGCCCGGGGCCGGCCGTCACCGCGATGGCGTCAACGTCTGTGAGCCTGACGCGGGCCTCCTCACAGGCGCGCTGGAGGGTGGGGACCATAGCCTCCAGGTGGGCGCGGCTGGCCACCTCTGGCACGACCCCGCCGAAGCGCGCATGCTCGTCGACGCTGCTGGCGACTGCGTTGGTCAGCAGGGTGCGGCCGCGCACGATGCCCACTCCCGTCTCGTCGCAGCTGGTCTCCACACCCAGCACCAGAGGTCCGTGCTCAGCCATTCTCGTCCAGCTCCTTGCGCATGATCAGGGCGTCCCGGGCCGGGCCGCCCGCGGGGTCGCCGTAGTAGCCCCGCCGGGTGCGGAGCACCTCATAACCGTGGGCGCCGTAGAGCCCTACCGCGGGTTCGTTGTCGGCGCGGACCTCCAGCATCACCGCACGGGAGCCAGCGTCACGGGCCAGGCCGTGCAGACCGGCCAGCAGCGCGGCGCCCAGACCCCGGCCCCTGGCTCGAGGGTCAACGGCAACCGTCATCACGTCCGCCACGTCACCGGCTAGGTCGAGGCCGGCATAGCCCACCAGACTCGAGCCTCCAACGCCATCGTCGGCCACGAGGTAGGCGCGGCGCGGGCGCATGGCGAGCTCGGCCCACATGGTGGCCTCGCTCCAGGCGTCGTCGGGGAAGATCTCGCGCTCGAGCGCGGCCATCATGGCCAGGTCGCGCCAGTCCGCCTCCCGCAGCTGCATGGCTTCCACTGCTTACCCTTCGCCGGACGTCGGCATGCCAGCGGGCGCGACGGCGTCGGGGCGGCGCAGGTAGAGCGGCTCGGGCGGGAGCAGCGCTGCGTCCTCGTCGGGATGGGCGCCGGCACGCAGCCTGACGGCAAGGTCCGCGAGCTCTCCGGGATCGACGTCGCGGGGGCCGTCGGGAAGCAGGTGGGGCAGGGCGTCTGGATACAGAAGGGCGCCACGGCCGACGACAGGAAGCTCGCGGACCTCGCGGGGCAGGTCTGCGGCGCGGGCGACGCCGGGGCCAGCCACCCGCGTGGCCCGGCCTTGGTCCACGCGGTAGCGGGCCCAGTAGACCTCCTTGCGACGGGCGTCAGTCGCGACGAGCAGCTCGCCCTGGTGCCGGTCCCGGACGGCATGCGCCAAGGCATCGAGGGAGCAGATGCCTTGCGGTGCAGGGAGGCCCAGGGCGTGCGCCAGGACCTGGGCGGTCACCACCCCCACGCGGAGGCCAGTGAACGGCCCGGGCCCGACGCCGCAGACGACCGCCGTGAGCTGGTCGCGGTGCAGCCCGGCCTGCCGCAACGCCTCCTCGATCGCCGGGGTGAGCAGCTCGGCGTGCTTGCGGGCGTCCTCCCGAACGACGCGGGCGCGCACGTCCCGGCCGTCGTGGACGGCGGCCCCGATGGCGTGGGTGGCGGTGTCGATGGCGAGCAGCACCCGCACAGGCTAACGCCGGGCCCTGGGGAGACCCTCAGTCGCGCAACTGCTCCGCCTGCCGTTGGCTGATGACACCTCGCCTCTCCAGGTGACGGATCAGGGCAAGCACCACCTGCGGGTCGTAGTCGTGCGGCGCGTTGCGCATGAGCCGGTCCAGCGCCGGCACCGGGTCTACGGCACCGGTCAACGGGGTGCGGTGACCGGTCAGGTCGTCGTAGGCAGAGACCACCCGGATGACGCGAGAAGGGAGCGCCACGTCACCCCGCTCCAGGGCCCGGTAGTGCGGGACACCGGCGTCCGCGACCCAAGCCGACAACGAGGAGAGCTGGGCGGTCCGGGCCAGGATCGCCGCACCGGCGGCCGCAACCCCCCGCTGGTCCCGGCGCGAGATCTCGATCGTCGCACCCCCCGGGATCCGGGAGGTCAGGGCCACCTGGCCAAGGTCGTGCAGCAGCGCTGCCGCCTCCACGTCGCGCAGATCCTCCTCGCCGACACCCACATCGCGCGCCACGGGCACGGCGAGCGCGGCCACCCGCTCGCCATGACCGGGTGCAGTGAGACCGGCTTGGTCGGTGAGGCGGGCCAGCGCCCCCACGGTCTGCGCCTGGGCCGCCCTGATCTCCCGTTGCTGACCGACGGCAAACTGCAAGACGACGAGCGGGACAAGGAAGAGCACCAGGCTGGCAGGGCCGAGGACGGGCAGCGCCATAGTCATGACGGCGGCGGTGGTGGCGGTGGCCAGGGTCAGGGGCCCGTGCCGGCCGAGGTCCTCGGCAAGCTGCCGCCGCATAGAGGTGTGGCCGGTAAGGCTGCGTCGGGCGGCGGCCGCCAGGAGAGGAAGGACGAGCGCAGCGATAGCGACCAGAAGGAGGGCGGTCGCCACGAGGACAGCCCCACCCTCGACACCCGGTTTACCCTCATCCTGCGCAACCGCCTGGAGCAGGGAGATCCCGCTCGGGGCTGGGATGCGCGCCAGGACGCCGGCGACGAGGGTGGCAACCAGGAGCTTGGCCAGGTGTGTCAGCAGGGGTCGCTGTCTGCGCGCCACCGCCGCCAGCAGCACCGCCGCAACCACGAGCAACGCGGGGCCCAGGAGTCCGCTGAGTCCGTCCGGATGCTCTCGCGGCATAGGCCATGCGGCCGACATGGCCAGCGCCACGGCGGCGGCGTGGGTGAGGGGCGACTCACGCAAGGTGTCCGACGGGGAGATCCGCCAGGCCTCGCCCACCACCATGACCAGCAGGCCGACGAGCGCCAGGGTCAAGGTCACAGCGGTCGTCCGATGCTCTCGGGCTGCCACTGTGCGAAGGCGTCGCTGATCAGCGGGTGGTCATGGTCGGGCAGAGCGCGTGCCGGGGCATCGGGTGCTGGCTGCGTCGGCTCCGGCACCGGGAGCCCTCGAGGACGGTTGGCCAGGGCGCACAAAGCCTCCACCACAACCGGGTCCAGCTGCGTCCCTGCCCGTCCCTCCAGCTCGACCAGTGCCTCCTGGGCCGTGAGCCGCGCCCCCTCGGGCGCCACCGTCAGTGCGTCGAAGGCGTCGGCAACGGCAATGACACGGGCGGCCTGGGGGATGTCCTCCCCCGCCAGCCCTGCCGGGTAACCACGCCCGTCCCACCGCTCGTGATGGTGGGCTATGCCGGGCGCCGCCTCGGCGAGAAAGTCCAGGCCGCGTAGGACCTCGACCCCGGCATCGGCGTGGGTGCTGAGCGCCGTGAGATAGCTGGCCTCGTCGATGTCGTCCGGCTCCCATGACCGGGCCGCGACCAGACCGATGTCATGCAGCAGGGCGGCGTAACGCAGCGCCTCGGCCGCCTTGCCGTGGATCCCTATTACTCCACCGAGCGCCTCCGCGAGGGTGGCGACCCGGGCGCTGTGCCCGGCGGTGGAGGCATCGGACTGCTCCAGCGCCGCCACGAAGGTGGCGACCGTCTCCTGATGCTCACGCCGCGCGAGGGCCTCTCGGCCGATGGCCCAGTGCGCGATAAAGAGTGGACCGAGGACGAAGACCGCAGCGACTGTCTCTAGCCGCGCGGGTCCCCACAGGACGACGAACAGAAAGCCGATCACGACGTGGGTGAGATAACCCCAGCCCACGCCTTGCAAGGCCCGCCAGGCGAAGTCCAGCACCCGCGTCCCCCTCATCAATGCGGACATGACGCCCAGTGCCAACACATTGGTGAGGGTCATCACGGCGTAAGCCACCAGGAGAGGCACCCCGACCTGCGTCAGGAGCGCCGGCCCCCTCAGGTCAGCAGCCTGCGCCCCGACAGCGCCACCCAGAGCCACATAAGTCAGCCCGCCGACGCCCCCGACTGCCGCCGTCATGGCCGCGTTGAACAGCCAGGCCCGCCAGTCACGTTGCCGATAGTCCGCTATAAAGGACACCAGGCCGACCAAGGCGGCCCCGTGCGGGCCGGCAAGAGGGATCGCGGCGGCGAGCACCACCATGCCCAGCGAAACGCCAAGGTGCGGCCCCAGGGCCCGCTCCCGTAGGACCACTCCCAGGATTCCCAGCAGGCCCAGCGGGACTAGCACCCGCACCTCGACCTGGTCCGTGGCCCCTACCCAGAGCCAGCCCCACCAGCCGGCAGCAAAGGCGATGGTCGCCAGCGCGAAGATCAGTATGACGACAGACAAGGCAGGGGGGCGTGAACCTATTCGGTTCACGCCCCCCTCCTGCGCCTTAGAGGTCATGCCTCCCAGGTGATGATGTCAATGACGCTGGACAGGGTGTCGAGGACACCGGTGGAGAAGAGGTCGGCAAGCAACTGGAACACGATAGGGTCCTCTCGTTCGGTTGCTCCACAGGGATGGAGCGGTGCCGACGGCCCGTGTGTCGACACCTTGCACTAAGAGTGTCATAAGTCACGCCCGTTGGGCATCTTTGCAGGTCGCCCGTGGACAAGTCTTTACCGATTGTGTGGCGTAGATCACACTTCCCGGGGTGTGTGACAATAGAGAAGTTGTCCACACCCGGAGGAGGGACCATGAGCAAGCGTGGCCGCAAGCGTCGTGCACGCAAGAAGAGCGGTGCCAACCACGGTCGTCGCCCCAACGCCTGACCGACTGGCGCAGCAGATTGGCTCAGGGCCGACCGGATCCGGTCGGCCCTGAGCCATTCGTGTCGAGGCTGTTGCTGTTGCTGGCGCCGGTCAGCCGTCGGTGCGGTGCACGATGGTGATCCGGGTCAAGATCTGGGCGCGCAGCTCGGCGGGAGCGGACTGCCTGGCGCAGGCCCGGCGCACCAGAGCCTTGAGCAGCAGGTCCATCTCGTACTCGGCCAGGCAGGCGCTGCACTCGTCGAGGTGAGCCTGTATCCGGTGACGGTCCAGCGGCTCGGTCTCGTCGTCGACGAACTCGAACAGGCGCAGGACCACGTCGGCGCAGGGCGTGCCCTCTGGGCTGTGCTCCGGGTGGGTGCTCATGACTGCACCGCCTCGGCCTTGACGAAGCCGCGCTCGACGGCGTAGTCGGTGAGCAGCTCGCGCAACTGCTTGCGACCCCGGTGCAGGCGGGACATCACCGTCCCGATCGGGGTGTCCATGATCTCCGCGATCTCTTTGTAGGCGAAGCCCTCCACGTCGGCAAGGTAGACGGCCAGACGGAAGTCCTCGCCGATGGAGGCCAGGGCGCGGGTCACGTCGCTGTCTGGCAGGTGGTCCAGCGCCTCGGTCTCCGCGGAGCGCAGCCCCTTGGAACTGTGGGACGCAGCGCGGGCCAGCTGGTAGTCCTCGATCTCCGCCGCGTCCGACTCCAGCGGCTGGCGCTGCTTCTTGCGGTAGGAGTTGATGTAGGTGTTGGTCAGGATGCGATACATCCAGGCCTTGAGGTTGGTGCCAGGCCGGTACTGATGGAAGGCGGCGAACGCCTTCGCGTAGGTCTCTTGGACCAGATCCTCGGCGTCGGTGGGGTTGCGCGTCGTGCGCAGGGCGGCGCTGTACATCTGGTCCAGCAGCGGCATGGCTTCGCGCTCGAACCGGGCTGCGCGGTCCTGCGGTGTCTCGGTCGCGACGTCGACCGTGGAGTCCGCCTCTGCCTGAGCCAGGGCGTCCAGGTCCTCGAGCGTCGGGTCTTCGCTAGTCATCGTCGTCCAGCCTAGCCCGTGATGCTCTGCGACGGCGCTGGCGCCGGCACGCTCGCCGGGGGTGACAGAGGTGATGAGCACTCGGCCTCCTCAGAAGGGATATCGGACATCCGGGGCAACGCACCGGTCACGGCAGGGCATTCCCGCCCGGCTGCTCCGCCCGGCGTGTCCCGACCACCCCACGGGGTTCTTCAGCAGGCCGGTGGGACGATAAGGGGGTGAGCGACCGCACCCGAACCGTCCCTCTGCGCCCGCTGACCCAGCCGGTCAGGCTGCAGAACGTCCTCTACGAGATCCGCGGGCCCGTGGCGGCCCGCGCCGCGCAGCTGGAGGCGGAGGGACACCGCATCCTCAAGCTCAACATCGGCAACCCCGCGACGTTCGGCTTCGAGGCCCCGGACACGATCCTGCACGACATGATCGCCGCCCTGCCCATGGCACAGGGCTACTCCGAGTCCAAGGGGATCCTCTCGGCACGGCGCGCAGTGGTGTCCCGCTACCAGGACGAACCGGGTTTCCCCGAGTTAGACGTGGATTCCGTCTACCTGGGCAACGGCGTCTCCGAGCTGATCATGATGACCCTCCAAGCCCTGCTCGACCCCGGTGACGAGGTGCTCGTGCCGGCCCCGGACTACCCACTGTGGACGGCCGCGACCAGCCTGAGCGGGGGAACCCCCGTGCACTACCTGTGCGACGAGACCGACGAGTGGAACCCCTCCGTGGAGGACATCCGCAGCAAGATCACCCCGCGCACCAAGGCCCTTGTGGTGATCAACCCGAACAACCCCACCGGCGCCGTGTACTCCCGGGAGGTGCTGGAGCAGCTGGTCGAGCTGGCCCGCGAGCACTCCCTGCTGCTCATGGCCGACGAGATCTACGACCGGATCCTCTACGACGACGCACGGCACCACTCCCTCGCGACGCTGGCCCCGGACCTGCTGTGCCTCACCTTCAACGGGCTGTCCAAGACCTACCGGGTGGCGGGTTACCGCGCAGGCTGGGTCGCCATCACCGGCCCTCGCACCCACGCCCGTGGCTTCCTCGAGGGCATCGAGCTGCTCGCCTCCACCCGCCTGTGCCCCAATGTGCCCGCCCAGCACGCGATCCAGGTCGCGGTCTCCGGGCACCAGAGCATCGAGGCCCTGCTCGCTCCCGGCGGGCGGCTGCTCGAGCAGCGCGACATGGCCTGGTCGATGCTCAACGCGATGGCGGGGGTCAGCTGCGTCAAGCCGCAGGGGGCCCTTTACGCCTTTCCCCGCCTCGACCCGGAGGTGCACCAGATCCACGACGACCTCCGGCTCTGCCTGGACCTGCTTGAGCAGGAGAAGATTCTTGTCGTGCACGGCACGGGCTTCAACTGGCCGACCCCGGACCACCTGCGGCTGGTGATCCTGCCCTGGGCCACCGACCTCCGGGCGGCCCTGGACCGCCTGGGCAACTTCCTCTCCTCCTACCGACAGTGAGCGGCTGATGTGTGGCCGGTATGCAGCCAGCGCCCACCCTGACGAGCTGGTCGAGTTCTACGAGGTCGAGGTGGACGCGACGGACGAGCGCTCCGGCAGCGTGCTCAAAAGCCCTCAGGACCCACCTGCCGGGGAGCCGGACTACAACATGGCGCCCAGCAAGCAGGCGCCGATCGTGCTCACCCGGGTGCCGCGGGGTGAGGGGGACGGCATACCCGTCCGGCAGTTGCGGCTGCTCACCTGGGGCCTGGTGCCGTCCTGGGCCAAGGGCCCTTCCGTGGGCGCCCGGATGACCAACGCCCGCGTCGAGACCGTGCTGGAGAAGCCCGCGTACGCCAAGGCGGCCGCCGCGCGACGGTGCCTGGTGCCGATCACGGGTTGGTACGAGTGGCAGGCCAGCCCGGTGGCCACGACTCGAGCAGGCAAACCGCGCAAACAGCCCTTCTTCATCACCCGCAGCGACGGAGCGCCGCTGGCACTCGCAGGGCTGTACGAGTTCTGGAAGGACCCGGCTGCCCCGACGGAGGACCCGCTGTCCTGGATCGTCTCCTACACCGTGCTCACCCGGGCGGCCGAGCCCGGGCTGGACCGCATTCACGACCGTCAGCCGCTCGTGCTGGAACCCGACGCGTGGACGGACTGGCTGGACCCGGGACTGACCTCCTCGGACCGGGTGCAGGACCTGCTCGGGGCGGCGACCGACCACGGGCCCGGCCGGTTCGAGGCATGGCCTATCGGGCAGGCCGTCGGAAGCACCCGCAACAACGGCCCACAGCTGCTGGAGCCCGTACCGACAGAGGAGCTGGAGGGGGTCGTGGACCCGGTGACCGGCGAGGTGATCGGCGGATGACAGAGGCGTCGGAGGCGCGCGAGGGGACAGAGGCGTCGGAGGCGCGCAAGGGGACAGAGGCGTCGGCGCAGGCGGAGGGACGGGCGCAGGCGAGTTCGGCACCAACGGAGGTGGCCGCGCAGTCCATCCCCACCAGCCAGGGACCGGCTGCGGTCCGCGTCTTCCCCGCCCTCGCCGGACCGGCGCGGGGCACCGTGCTGGTCGGGCACGGTGCCGGGGGGCAGCGGGACGCGGCCGACGTCCTGGCGCTGCTGGAGCTGACCGTCGCAGGGTGGACGGTAGTGCTCGTCGACCAGCCCTGGCGGGTCGCGGGCCGCAAGGTGGCCACCGCCCCGCCCACCCTCGATCGGGCCTGGTCGGAGGTGGTGGCCGTGCTCGCCGAGGGCGGACAGGCCCCGGACGGCACCCCTCTGCCCCGGCCGTGGGTGTATGCCGGACGCAGCGCGGGCGCACGCGTGGCCTGCCGCACCAGCGTGGACGGACCGGCGCAGCCGCCGAGGGCGGTGGTCACCCTGGCCTTCCCCCTGCACCCGCCCGGCAAGCCCGAACGCAGCCGGGTCGAAGAGCTGGCCACCCCCCTGCGTGCCGGCATCCCTACCCTCATCGTCCAGGGCAGAGCGGATCCGATGGGGACCCCATCCCAGATCCGCCAGGC
Source organism: Ornithinimicrobium pratense (assembly GCF_008843165.1). Lineage (NCBI taxonomy): Bacteria > Bacillati > Actinomycetota > Actinomycetes > Micrococcales > Ornithinimicrobiaceae > Ornithinimicrobium > Ornithinimicrobium pratense. The sequence goes on from NZ_CP044427.1 coordinate 2,391,719, forward strand.
GGTCGGTGACCCGCTGCCCGAAGCACTGACCCTTCACGAGGTGCCCGGCAACCACTCCCCCACGCGCCACCTGACCGCCCTGAGGGAGCACGTCTGCACCTTCTTAGACGCCAACGTCCCCCCGAGCGAGTCGCCTCAGGGTGGCCCCAAGGAAGACAACCCCGGCGAGCACCTCGCCCCACAGGCCCCGGTTGTTAGCGTGGGCGGCACCCCGCACCGCACAGGAGCCCCGACGTCATGACCGCGCCGACGCCCGACGTCGCACCACCGACCTGGGCGGCGCCCTGCGCGGCCGGCCCGGTCGACGGGCAGGTGCGTGTCCCGGGGAGCAAGTCGCTGACCAACCGCTGGCTCGTCCTCGCGGCGCTCGCCGACGGGCCGTGCACCCTGCACCACCCCCTGCGTTCGAGCGACACCGAGCACATGGTGGGGGCGTTGCGCATCCTCGGGGTGCGGATCGACACTTCCGAGGACGACCGCTGGGTGGTCGAGCCACCCCTGGAGAGGAGCTTCACCTCCGGGGTCGAGGTCGACTGCGGTCAGGCCGGCACGGTGATGCGGTTCGTGCCCCCGCTCGCCGCGCTGGCCGACGGGCCGGTCCGGTTCGTCGGTCACCACTCCGCCCTGGCCCGACCCGTGGGCCCCGTCCTGGACGGGCTGCGCGCCCTCGGCGTGGCGGTCGACGACGAAGGACGAGGCACCCTGCCGTTCACCGTCCGCGGCATCGGGCGCGGTCGTCCTGCGGGGTCGGCACAGCCTCTGGAGCCAGGACGGCCGACTGTCCCGGATGCGGGGGCCGACTCCGGTCTGGTCCCACCTGCTCTCCCGCGCGTGCGGATCGACGCCTCGGCCAGCTCGCAGTTCGTCTCCGCCCTGCTCCTGGCCGGCAGCGCATACCCTGCGGGGCTGCACCTGGAGCACACCGGCTCCGTGCTGCCCAGCCTGCCGCACGTGCAGATGACCCTCGAGGTGCTCGACCGGGTCGGGGTCGTCGTGGACCGCCCCACCCCCACCAGCTGGCGAGTGCATCCCGGGCCGGTGCGAGCCTTCGAGATCGAGGTTGAGCCTGATCTGTCCTCGGCCGCCCCGTTCCTGGCGCTGGCGGCAGTGACCGGTGGGCGGATGTGCGTCCCGGGCTGGCCCTCTGCAACCAGCCAGCCCGGTGAGCGGATGAGAGAGGTGCTCGAGGCCATGGGCGCCCGCACCGAGCTGGCCGTCGGCACGCTCACCGTCCACGGCGCACCGGGCGGGCGGCTCCGCGGCGTCGACCTCGACCTGGGCGAGGTCGGTGAGCTGACCCCAGTGGTCTCCGCGCTGGCCGTCGTGGCGCACGGGCCGAGTCGGTTGCGGGGCGTCGGACACCTGCGCGGTCACGAGACGGACCGGTTAACCGCACTGGCCACCGAGATCACCCGCCTGGGCGCGGGGGCCCGGGAGACGCCGGACGGGCTGGAGATCGAGCCAGCGCCGCTGCGTCCGGCCCGGCTGCGGACCTACCACGACCATCGGATGGCGATGTTCGCTGCCGTCGTCGGGGCAGTGGCCCCGGGCGTTCTGGTGGAGGACGTCGCCACCGTGGGCAAGACCTACCCCGGCTTCGACCGGGTCTGGAGCACGGTGGTCGCAAGCGCGGAAGGCGGGGTTCCTTCCATCGCGAGCGCCGCAGGCGACGGCGTCTCCATCAACAGCCCCTCGGATGGCCGCTCGAAGGGCCCTGCCCACACCGAGCTGCAGCGCGAGGAGGAGCGGTGAGCGGACGCTACGACCATCTCGACGAGTCCTCGGTGCGCACCCGTCCCTCGCGCAAGGGCAACCGCCCCCGGACCAAGGACCGACCTGCGCACGAGGACGCGGTGGTGGGGGTGGTCGTCGGCGTGGACCGCGGCCGGTACACCACGCGCATCGAGGACCGCACGATCGTCGCGATGCGCGCCCGCGACCTGGGCCGGTCCCGCATCGTCGTGGGTGACCGCGTGGCGATGGTCGGGGACACCTCGGGCGAGCCGGACACCCTTGCCCGGATCGTGCGCGTCGAGGACCGGGACACCGTGCTGCGCCGCAGCGCTGACGACTCCGACACGGTGGAGCGGGTGATCGTCGCCAACGCCGACCAGCTGGTCGTCGTCACCGCCCTGGCCGACCCGGAGCCACGGGAGCGGATGGTCGATCGGTGCCTGGTGGCTGCCTACGACGCCGGGTTGGAGCCGCTGCTGGTGCTGACCAAGGCCGACCTCGCCGACCCGGAGAACTTTCTTCGTCACTACAAGGCCCTGGACGTGCCGTCGCTGGTGACCCGGGGCGCCCCGGACGGGCAACTGGAGGCAGGATCGGTCGAGGCCGTTCGCGCACGACTGACCGGACGCACCAGCGTGCTGGTCGGCCATTCCGGCGTGGGCAAGTCCACGCTCGTCAATGCGCTGGTGCCGGAGGCACACCGCGCCATCGGAGTGGTGAACGCGGTGACGGGCCGTGGTCGGCATACCTCCACCTCAGCCGTTGCCCTAGAGCTTCCGGAGGGCGGCTGGGTGGTGGACACGCCCGGTGTCCGCTCCTTCGGGCTGGGGCACGTCGACCCGGCCAGCTTCATCGAGCACTTCGAGGATCTTGCCCCCGGCACCGACGGGTGTCCGCGAGGTTGCAGCCACGACGAGCCTCATTGTGCCTTGGACGAGTGGGTGGCCCAGGGACACGCGGGGCCCTCCGGCCCGGCCCGGCTGGAGTCGCTGCGTCGCCTGCTGCGCAGCCGCACCGGTGAGGATCGCGGCTGAGGCGGGAGCGCCGGGCTACCGTGGGCGGGTGAACGGCTACGACGACGACCTCCGCCTCACCCACGTCCTCGCGGACGCGATCGAGCGCACCGCACTGGATCTCTTCGGCTCTGCGGACCTGGAGGTGCAGGCCGGACCAGAGGGCAGCCTCGTCACCCCGGCCACGGCCCGGCTGGAGGAGCTGGTCCGGCACCACCTGCAGCGCACGCGTCCGCGGGACCGGGTCGAGGGCCGCTGGCTGCCGCCCACCGGCCAGGGGGATCGCTGCTGGACCATCGATGTCGTGGACGGGGTGGCGAACTACGTGCGGGGAGTGCCCGTCTGGGCCACCCTGATCTCACTGGTGGTCGAGGATCGCCCCGTCCTCGGCCTCGTGGCGGCACCGTCCCTGGCCCGCCGCTGGTGGGCGGGGACGAGCACAGGTGCCTGGACTGGCCGCGCCCTGTCCCGCGCCCGGCAGGTGCAGGTCTCGGACGTGTCGGTCCTGGATCACGGCTCGGTCTCCGCCGACGACGTCGCCACCTGGACACGGGGACCCCACGGGGCCGGCTTCGGCCATCTGGCGGACCGGGCCTGGCGGACCCGCGCCTTCGGCGACTTCTGGAGCCACACCCTGGTGGCCGAGGGTGCCACCGACCTCGGCCTGACCGCCCGCGCCGACCTGCTCCAGCTGGCCGCCCTGCTGCCGTTGGTGCAGGAGGCCGGTGGCCGGGTCACCGACCCCTTCGGCGCCCCGGTCGAGCTACCGCAGCTCGGCGGCGGACTCCCGGTGGTGAGCAGCAACGGCCACCTCCACGACGAGGTCGTCCAGCTGCTCGGTGCCCTCCCCGACGCCGCCGGCTGAGCGTCAGCCTGGTTCGTCGCCGGGGCCGGAGCCGGTGCGCACCGGGCCCAGGCCTAGGTCGGCCAGGCGCTGGACCTGGTCGGGGTCGCCGACGGCGATGACGGTCCAGTCCGGCCCGAGCCGCACCTCGTCCCACGCCGCACCGGCCTGTTCCACCGTCAGCGCATGCAACTGGTCCATGGTCCGGGTGACCGTGTCCGTCGGCAGGTCGTCGGAGACCAGGGACATCAGCTCGTCTGCCACGGCGTCGGCGGTGAGGTAACGACCCGGGGCGGTCATCGCGACGAAGTTGGCTGCCTGCTCGACCTCCTCCTGCCCGAGCTCCTCCCCCGTGAGGTCCAGGATCTGGAGCAGCTCGGTCAGGGCGGCCACCGTCGCATCGGAGCGGACGGCACCCCCGACCACGGTGAGGCCTCCTTGGGCGCGTGGCCGGAAACCCGCCCGGACCCCGTAGGTGTAGCCCTTCTCCTCCCGCAGGACCCGGTCGATCCGGGCATGGGGCGAGCCGCCCAGGAGCAGGCCCAGCGCTTGGTAGGTGCCCCACCCATGGGGGGTGCGCCGGTCGGGGCCGGGGCGGCCCAGGAAGAGCTCAGTCTGGGCCAGGCCTGGACGGGGCACGAGGACCAGGCCGGCCGCGTCTGTCGACCGTCGCGCCCGACCCGGCGGGCCTGGCGGCACGGCGGCCCCGGACCATCCGCCCAGGGTCCGGGCGATGCTGCCCTCTGGATCTGCCAGGCTGGACAGGTCGCCGGCCAGGATGACGCAGCCCCCCTGCGCGGACAGGGTGGTATGCCGCTCGATGAGGTGCTCGGGGTCAGCGCCCGCACCGACGCCCGGGTGCCGCCGAGGGGGCGGCACGGCCGGTCGCGCTCGTCGTAGTAGACGGCCATGAACTCCCGTGCCGCCCTGGCGCCCGGGTCGGCGAGCTCGTGATCGATGTCGGCGAGGCGGTGGCGCACGAGCCGGGCCACCTGCGGCTGGGGGAAGGTCGCCTCGGTGAGCACCTCGCTGAGCAGCTCGAGGGCGACGTCGAAGTGGCGGGCCGTCACCTCCAGGCCGAGGTGGACGCCGCGTTCGCCGGCGCCGGCGCCCCACGCGATCCCGTGCCTCTCCATCAGGTCCGCGAGCTCTTCGTCGGAGTGCAGCCGGGTGCCCTCGTCCAGCGCGCGCGCCATGAGCAGGGTCGCGCCCTCGGTCCCCCGCGCCTCGTGCGAGACGGGTGCCCTGAGCGCCACGCGCAGCGAGAGAACGTGCTGGCCCGGCAGGTCCACCAGCAGCAGGCGGAGCCCGCCAGGCAGGAGCACCTCGTGCGGCTGCGGGAACGACCACACTGCCGGAGGCGCGACGGTCGGGCGGTCGATCATCCTTGGCGTCGCGGCGGACGACGGCGCGGCGCGCCTCATACCCGCTCCTGCCGGTAGACGAGGGTGGCGGCCGCGCCTGGCGCCAGCCACCGGGCGGCTGCCTGCCGCACCTGCTCGGCCGAGACCGCGTCCACCAGGTCGAGGTAGGTGTTGACGTGCGCGGGATCGCCAAAGATCAGCGCGGCCCGGCTGATCAGCTCCGCGCGCTCGTCGTGGGTGGCCAGCGCCTCCAGCCAGGACCGTTCGGTGTCCGCGCGCGAGGCCTCGAGCTCGGCCGGTGTCGGGCCCTGCCGAGCGAAGGTCGTCAGCTCCTCGGCCACGGCCTGCTCCACGACCTCGGGGTCGGTGCCGTCGGTGACATCGAACACGAGCAACGCCAGGGAAGTGCCGTCCCGGAGCCCCAGCGCCGAGGCGGAGCACCCGCTCGCCGTCTCCTCGCCTCGCAGCAGCCGCCGGTGCAGCCGGGAGACCGACAGCGAACCCAGCGCGTCGAGGGCCAGGGCACAGGCCAGGAAGTCCGGGTCGGTGACGGCGGGCAGCCGAAAGCCGAGGTAGACCCGCTCGGACGGGACGTCCTCGCTCAGCTCCAGCCGCAGCGGCTCAGGCAGCGGGTCAAGGGGGGCCCGGGCTGCCGGCCGGGGCTCGGTCCCGTCGACCAGGTGGCCCAGGTACCGCTCGGCGAGGCGGAAGCCGTCCTGCGGCCTCAGGTCGCCCACCATGGTGAGCACGCTCGTCCCCGGTCCGTAGTGGGCGCGGTAGAAGTCGTGCACGTCCTGCAGGGTCGCGTCCCGCAGATCGGCCATCGAGCCGATCGTGGTGTGGTGGTAGGGATGTCCCTCGGGGAAGACCAACCTGCACAGGTGGGCTAGGGCCTGACCGTAGGGCACGGTGTCGTAGCGCTGCCGCTTCTCCTCGACCACCACGTCGCGCTGGACGTCCAGGTTGGTCTGGGTCACCGCGGGCAGCAGGTGACCGTGCCGGTCGCCCTCCAGCCACAGGGCTAGCTCGAGGGCTCCGGTCGGGACCGACTGGACGTAGGCCGTGCGGTCGAAGCTGGTGGTGGCGTTGGCGCGGCCCCCATGCGCCATGAGCAGCGACATGTGCTCCCCTTCCCCCACCAGCTCGCTGCCCTCGAACATGAGGTGCTCGAAGAGGTGGGCCAGCCCGGTGCGGCCGGGCCGTTCGTGCCGGGAGCCGACGTCGACCCACAGGCTGATGGACACCTGGGGCACCGCGTGGTCCTCGCTCACGACCACCCGGAGGCCGTTGTCCAAGGTCGTTTCGGCGATCGGGAACTGCAGGGACATAGACGACTTACCCTAGTCGCCGTTGCGCCAGCTCCAGGCACCGCCCCGTGCGCAGGACCCGGCGGAAGTCACGGTGTCGTGGGGGCCAGATGAGAGATGAACCACGGGATCTCGCGACGGATGCACGAAGGCCCGGACCATGCGGTCCGGGCCTTCGTCTCGCAGACGCGAGTCCAGTAGCGGGGGTAGGATTTGAACCTACGACCTCCGGGTTATGAGCCCGGCGAGCTACCGAGCTGCTCCACCCCGCGTCGTTGCGACACCTCACTCTACGACGTGACCGGGGCCCGCACCAAATCCTGGTGCAAGCCCCGGTCTGTGGTGGTGGCGTCCCTGGGTCAGGGAGCCTCGGTCTCACCTGCGTCGTCGGCGTCTCCCGAGCCACCCGGCATGGTCACCGAGCCGCCGGTGGGATTGGCCGCCACCGCTCGGTCAATCGCCCGGCGCAGACGCTCCTGGGCCTCGCCGTAGGCCTCCCAGTCCTGCGGGTCGCTGGCGAGCGCCTGCTGACCGGCCTCGTAGGCCGCCTCGATCTCCGCGATCGCCTGACCCAGCTCGCTGGCGGGGTCGACCGGCTCCGCCGGCTCACCCGGCTCCTCCGACTCACCCGTGTCCTCCGACTCACCCGGGTCAACGACGGCGTCCTGTCCGGGTTCGCCAGCCGCGTCGGCGTCGCCCGCGGTCGCGCCGGAGTCACCGCCGAAGAGCTCGTCCAACGCCCCGTCCAGGGTGTCCGACCAGGCCAGTTCGTTGCCGAAGGCAACCACGACCACGCGCTGCAGCGGGTAGGCCGTCCCGCCCCGCGCCTGGACGTAGATGGGCTCGACGTAGAGCATCCCGTCACCGACCGGGAGGGTGAGCAGGTTGCCCAGGATGACCTCCGAGCCCTGCTGCCGGTTCAGCGACAGGAACTGGGAAAGGGTCTGGGCGAAGGCCTCGGAGTTCTCCGGGGAGGACTCGATGTCGTTCTGGAACTGGCCGGGGCCGCGGAAGGTGGTCTCCCGGGGCAAGGTCAGCAGCCGCAGCTGACCGAAGTCCTCGCGACGCTGGCCCGCTTGGTCGCCGGCGTTCGCGTCCACGGCCAGGTAGCCGGTGAGGTTCTGCCGCCCTGCACCGCGCGGGATGTAGGTGGTGGTGAGGCTGAACTGCGGCTCGTCCTCTTCCGGCATCTGGATGGACAGATAGTGGGGCGGGATGTCCGGCGGGTTGTCCCCACCGACGCTCGGGTCCTCCGAGGTCCGCCAGAAGTCCTGCCCGGTGAAGAAGGCGTCCGCGGTCTCGACGTGGTAGCGGGAGAGGATCTCGCGCTGCACCTTGAACAGATCCTCGGGGTAGCGCAGGTGCGACATCAGCTCGGCGCTGATCTCGCTCATCGGCTGGACGGAGTTGTCGAAGGCCTGTGACCAGGCCATCAGCAAAGGGTCCTCCTCGTCCCAGGCGTAGAGGGTGACGGTACCGTCGAAGGCGTCCACCGTGGCCTTGACCGAGTTGCGGATGTAGTTGACCTGACCCTCCATGCTGTTCACGTTCCTGGCCTGGGTCTGCAGCGAGTCGGTCGTAACCTCGCCCAGCTCCTCCATCTGGCTGTAGGGGTAGCGGTTGCTGACGGTGTAGCCGTCGACGATCCAGGTCACCCGGCCGTCTACGACCGCGGGGTAGGGGTTGCCGTCCAGGCGCAGCCACGGCGCCACGCGTTCGATCCGCTCGCGGGGCTCGCGGTGGTCGAGCATCTGTGACTCGCTGTTGATGGAGTCGGAGAGCAAGATGTTGACCTCGCGGTGCTTGATGGCGTACGCCAGGCGCCGCACCATCGTCCCCATCATGACTCCGCCGTCGCCCTGGTAGGTGTTGCGCACCTCACCGGTCCCGGCGCCGTCGGCGCTCGCCGGGTAGTCCAGCTCCCGGTCGGGCCCGTCCTCCGGGCCACCCACGATCGAGTACGGCGGGGAGTTCTCGCCGAAGTAGATGCGCGGCTCGTAGTCGCCCAACTCCCCGACGG